>NZ_JAHPRP010000001.1:0-1267757 GCF_025513915.1 Acinetobacter sp. WU_MDCI_Abxb74 | reverse complement strand
GGCGAAATTGGTAGACGCACTGGATTTAGGTTCCAGCGCCGCAAGGTGTAAGAGTTCGAGTCTCTTCGCCCCCACCACTTTAAGTTAAATCTTAAAGTTTAATGTAGATGTTAATTCATCTATATTTTGGAAGAGGATTGGTGTAATGGTAGCATGACGGTCTCCAAAACCGTTCGTCAAGGTTCGAGTCCTTGATCCTCTGCCACATTTATTTTAAATAAATGTCCCAGATGGGGGCGTGGCGAAATTGGTAGACGCACTGGATTTAGGTTCCAGCGCCGCAAGGTGTAAGAGTTCGAGTCTCTTCGCCCCCACCATTAAAAGAAGCAAGACGATGTTCTTGCTTTTTTTATGATTAAATCATTAGCTATTTAATCGTACATATAGAGGATTGGTGTAATGGTAGCATGACGGTCTCCAAAACCGTTCGTCAAGGTTCGAGTCCTTGATCCTCTGCCAATGATTTAAAAAAAAGCTCCTTTTTAGGAGTTTTTTTATTGCCTAGATTTTTTAAAGCTCAAATTATTTCATGCCTTCGTTCATATTTTCATTCAGCCATTGAATAAGTTATGAGCGATTACCTTTCTGTTCCTTGATATTTTATCTAATCAGATCTAAGTCGTTGGTTAAGTAGAGAATATATTAATATTTTAGTTGCTCTATTAAGTTATTGTTTTTCTGTTTTTTATTATAATTTATAAAATTTTTTTAATAAAAAGCTTGAATAGAAATTTATTTCATGTATCATGCTCTTAACTAGAAAAAAGTCTTGTTAGTAAATCTTCTTTAAAGTATCGTAGTTTTAGTCATAATCCTTCGTTTTTTAAGATCTTAACTCAATTTGTTATTCTTTTTTCAAAGTTATGTTAGCGTCATTGTAAGATGATACTAAAATATTAGAAATCAGTAGGATATATCATGTCTAATACAGTAAGTGGTACAGTAAAATGGTTTAACGAAACTAAAGGTTTCGGTTTCATTCAACAAGATAATGGTCCAGATGTGTTTGCTCACTTCAAAGAAATTTCTGGCTCAGGTTTCAAAACTTTGCACGAAGGTCAACGTGTAACGTTTACTGTTACTCAAGGGCAAAAAGGCCCAAATGCTGTAAATATTATTCCACAATAATATTTCAGTAAGAAAAAAAGCACTATTTAGTGCTTTTTTTTATTTCAGTCTTTTAAAAGAAATTCTGTTGTTCTTTTAAATACTATAAAAGCCCTATTATAGAGGGCTTTTTTTATGTCTAATAGTTTGTATGTCTAATAAATCTTCGCGATCACTCATCGGTTGTTTTTAAAACATAGATTTAGTGTAGCTATAAAATATAAATGATCAGGAATAAATATGTGCTAGATTGAAAAATCTTTAGATAAAGAAATTTTATATTTCACGGAATTGTTAATGAACGTTAGACTGTGTTATGCCAGCCAACGAAACGAAAAAAATGAAGATTTATTACAAGATTTACGTGATATCCTGACAGAAGCTCGAAATTTCAATGATTTGAATCAAATTTGTGGTGTGCTCTATTATGCTGATGATGCTTTCTTTCAATGCCTAGAAGGTGAGCAAGAGTTAGTGGAACAATTATTTGAAAAAATTAAAAATGATCAAAGGCATTACAATGTTAAATGGCTGTGTACATATTCCATTGAGAAGAACTCTTTTCAACGTTGGTCAATGAAATATGTACAACGTAATACGAATATTGAATCTTTCTTTTTAAGTATGGGAGAAACTAGTTTTAATCCCATTCGTCTTGATGAGCAGAATTTAAAAATTTTCTTAAATGAATTATCAATTGCTGAGCAAAGCAAAATTAATACAGGTAAGAAAGTAGGTATGGTTAAGCGTGGGGTGAACCCTTTCTAGCTATCACCCCGATATGGATAGTCTTGAGTTTAGGAATCATTTTAGTCATAACAAGATATACAATGACTGAACTTGCGAGCATCCATATCACTTCTAAACTTTGGCTAATCACAAACATTGCCCAGTAAAAAAAGCTAAATAAAGCGAGACATAGTCCACTACCTTTGAAATACCAAGTAATAAATATTCCAAAAAGTGCTGAAGAGAGCAGAAGGTTGGTCGTCTCATTCATTCCTAAATAGTTAAAGAAAATAATCAGTAAGCATAAAGCTAACATTGATAGTAAATATACAAATATATTTTTTGCAATAAACATTTTTATATCCTATCTGATGATTAAAAAAATATCTTTCCTCTGCTTCCAGAGGAAAGATAGTACATATTAATTTTTTGAGATTCTTTTTCTATTATTAAGAATTTTTATATTAATAAAGATAATGTTACCGTTTCTCCAGATCTCTTCATTAATATTCAGCTTTCTATTTAATAGTAAAGAGTGCTTATATGTGCCGAAATTAATTATAAGAAAAACAATGAGTTAATTTGTAGGTTTTGACTTACATGGTTGTAAGAAATTGCCTACAATTGTATAAAATATAGACGAATTTTACAAAATAAAATTTACATTAAAACTTTATATATCAATTTGTTATTTGGTTTTATTGTTGAGATGGGTTTTACATAAATAACAAAAAGTAACATATGTTTTGAGCTATATATTTCTCAAAATAAAAAAGTATGAGTTCATTAAATGAATATTCAGTAAAAAGTTATTTTATGAAATTATCAGAATAAGTATTTATTAATATTAGAAAATTAATAATTAAAAGTTATATGCTCTAATTTATACATTAAAAATTAGATAGGATTGGTAACCATACAGAGATGAGTAGTGTTAGCGCCATCATTTTATTAAAAATATTCATATGCTTTGGTTTTGAAAATAATCGTTTGCTTAGCCTGCCAGCTAAAGCCCATGTGTAAAGACAAGGAATAGCTATAACTAAAAAAATGAAGGATAAAATTGAGATATTCACCCAGATATCTTGCCCCTGTTTTGTGTAGACACTAATCACTGCAAAAGCTATCATCCATGTTTTAGGATTAACTGCTTGCATAAAAAAGCCAGTAAGAAAACCAATCGGATCTTTTTCTTTGTCTTGCTCTAAATGAATAATAGGGTTGTAATTATATAATTTCCAAGCCAACGAGGTGAGCCAGATTAAACCAATGAGAGTCATAATTTTTTGAATAATTGGGTAAGCCAGAAGGGTTGAACCCAGCCCAATGCCAACGATGAGCACAAGTAGAGCAGCCCCGATGCAAGAACCTAAAATGACAGGAAATGTTTTAGAAATTTTATAACGGCTACTTAAATTTAAAATTATAAAATTAGTTGGGCCGGGAGTAATTGAGGCAACAATAGCAAATAATGAAAATGCAATAAGGTTTTCCATCTTGTCTGTTTTAGCGAATAGGGGGCTACAAGATGAAATAATTAAGATTTTTAATCTTGAAGATTTGTGCAAATTTTTCTATAGGCCGCAGGTGTTAAACCATAGCAGCGCTTAAACCACCGACTTAAATGACTTTGGTCAGCAAAGCATAAATCTGAAGCAACTTGTGCGGGAGATATGCTTCTGGCGAGTAAATCACGCGCTCGTGTAAGTCTAAGTTGAATGAGGTATTGATGAGGTGCCAAGTGAAAAGTTGCTTTAAAAATGCGGTGAATATGGTATCTGTCTAGGCCTATCATGCGAGCGATGTCTTCAAGTCCGATATCTTCAAATAGATGATCATGCAAAATATCTCGGATTTGGTATGCGATTCGAGGCGTGTGAGTATAAGACGATTGGTGAGCTTTTTTTAGCCATTTCCCTTGTGCGATATACTGAATAAGTAGGTCTAGACTATTATCTTTGACGATATTCATTTCTTTATAGTGCAGATGCTGGAATGCTTGAGAAGTAATAATAGCGAGTTGTTCATCTGATTTTAATGGTGCATCAATCACTAACTCGTAGTGATCAGGGCTATTATGAAATAAGCCTTGGATTCGTTGTTTTAACCAGTCTGGATGTAGGTATAGCATTTGATAGGTAAAGCCATCAGATGCAGGGGCATGTCCATCATGAACTTCTTCGGGTTCAAGCATAAAGACTTGCCCAGCATGACTATTAATTTGTTTTTTACGACAGTGAAACTGTTGAATTCCAGATTCAGTTACACCAATTAAATAACTCGAATGCCAGTGGGGATCATAAGCATGGCCAGTAAAATGGGCGCGGATTGTTTCAATACCTGTATTGGTATCTTTTGAAATGTCCACCCAGTTACCCATAACAATCTATCCATAAATTTTTAAGTTTAGCCCTTAGAACGGTACAAAAGAGGTAAGCGCAGTTCTAGAAGATTTGTGCAGAATCTTTAAGAAAGTCGAGCAATTTTTTGAACTCGATGCCATTTCATCTATGTATAAAATTTGCCAAGCAGGACACCAAACCAAATATCAAAGCACTCAGGCCAATAACTTGAAAGAAAGTTGATAAACTTGCATCAAAATATAGAACAGCGATACTTCCGAGAACAGCTGCAATAATCATTCTGATGGTACCAGCTAAGATAGGGCCTAATAATCGTTTTGAACCTTGGCCTGCAAAATAAAGAGCCATACCTATACCTATTGCTCCGTAAAAAGGCGCAACATGTTGCAAATAATTTGTTCCAGTCTGAAGAACAGATGGATCATAACTGAAAAAACCAAGCCAAATGGAAGGAAAAATACTAAAGAAAAGTCCTATTGAGCCAGTAATAAGAAATGTAATGAAAACCCCAACCCATGTGATATGGCGTGCTCTTTGAAATTGTCCAGCTCCATAATTAATACCTACCATGGTCATGATTGCTGAGCCGATACCGAACATAAGCGGAACTTGCACGTAGTCTAGTCGGGAAGCAATACCGTACCCAGCGATTGCATCAGAACCAAATTGACCAACTAAGGTTGTTATGATAACAACAGTTAAATTAAGTTGAATTATTCCAATAGCGGATAGTGAACCAATACCAAGAATATCTTTGAAGAACTGAAAATTAATAGGCGTGATCGATAATTTGATAATGCTATGCGTTGTTCGCATGTGCCTAATTAAGCATATGATGGCAAAAATATAATAACTTAAGACAGCGAGCCCAGCTCCAGCGACGCCAAATGCAGGAATGAATCCCCAACCAAAAATGAAAATAGGTGACAGGGGTAAAAGTAGTACTCCACCTAGAAGCGTTATGCGGGCCGGAGTTTTTGTATCACCTGCACCGCGTAATGCGGCTGAGAGTAGGGCTACAGCCCAGATGAGCGGTGAACCCATAAAAATAATATTGGAATATTTGAGGGCTGCATCTAAAGCTAAGCCACTAACGCCCATTAAGTGATATATCATCTGGGCTGAGGTAAGCATAACAATATTAAAAACTCCTCCCAAAATGCCAGCAAGAATTACACCATGCCAGACAAGGGATTGGGCATCTTCTGATCGACCCGCTCCAGAAGCCCGAGCAATTGCTGAAGCTAGTCCTCCACCAAATCCACCATTCGCTAGCATTTGCATGAGCATAAGAATTGGGAACACTACGGCTACGCCAGCTATTACATCCGTTCCTAGAGAGCTAACAAAATATGTTTCTAGTAATCCAATCAGGGTTTGTACAAGCAAAACAGTTATGGTGGGTAACGCCAGTTTTAGCATTACTTGGGGAATTGGTCCGTTTAAGATCGCATGATTTAAATCATGTGTATTTAACGGCTGGCGTACTGATTGTTCCCGCATAATAATTCTCGCTTTATAAACTGCTTGTCATAGAGGTAATAGGGTTCCTTCAAAATTTTTGAGGTTGCCAGCCGCTACCCAGTGATTTGTAAACTGCTACAGCAGCAAGGGCTGAATCAGTTTGTGCCTGTACTTTTCTATCTGAAAATTGCAAAGCCTTAGCTAAGACTGGTAAGACAACGAGAGTTTGAGACAACATATTTATTAAGTGGTTTGAACAATTGTTGGTTGTGACTATTTTGTCACATGGTCACAAATTGTCAGTAATAAATAGGTAGTTTTAAGCTGCCATTTTCAAAAAAAGGGCTAAATAAAAAAATATGAATCTGGATTTTTTAATTAGAAATTTATTGAGAAATAAGAAAGCAAAAAAGTATTACCTAAAGTAACGTGATAATGATTCAATTTTTTGATTTTAATATATAAAATATAATTTATGAAGCGCTCAAAGAAATTTTTATAGTGGTCAAACTTTATTTATATCCATTACTTTTACAGTAGAGACTTAAGCATCCACACTGATGTACTAATATTACTCTCTACTCTTGTGTTAAGAAGTTTGTCGCCTTAATGGGGGTGACTATTATTTAATTTGGTTACATTTTATTCGTTTCTTAAAAATTTACAAGGTGGGGATTTAATTATGCTTATGTCACCTTATTTCATTTACTGTAATATATTTAATCCTATTATTTTCGTTGATAAATTTAATAGACTGAGACCTGTGGGTTACAGAACTCAGTCTTTACAAGCCATTAAATCAAGCCAACTAACTTTGGGGTTTAGGCCATTTAAATATTTTTTTCAATATTAATAATTAGAACTTGTAGCCCATTTTTAAACCATATGCGATAGCGTAGTTATCTTTAAACTCTGCAACATAGTTTGTTGTATCGAATTGAGCGCTAGTCTGTAATTTAGCATCACCTAACCAGAAATATTTTACTCCACCAGAAATGAATGTTTGTGGTGTTGGGCTGAATTGAGCGCCTAAACCAAGATTCCAATAACCTTCTGTTGGTCCGAGTGCTGTCACAGGATTACCTGCACCAGAATCCCAACCTACTGAAATGTTCCCCATCCATTGATCATTTAATTTACGCCCTAAACCTACATTTGCGGACCATTGGTCATCACTATAGGCAGTTAGATCAAAGCCATTTGGTTTGCCAACGGACGGTCCTGCGATTTCTGAAGCTAAACCGAACGCATAAGGACGGATTGTAAAATCTTTCCAATTTACCCAGCGCATATTTGCAAATGCAATTGTATTTGCCATGATACCTGTTTGAAAATCTAGATTAACAGATTGGGGCGTAGTAATTTTTGTTTGCTCTAGCCCATTATTCATATTAATAAAAGTGCCAATATTTTGCCCTAATGTTGCAATGGAGCTTTCATTAATTGTCATTTTGTGATCAATTTCAGAGCGATAAGTAACAGATGCTTTTAATGCTATTTCTGGAATTTGATATGCAACGCCAGCCAGCCAACCGACGCCGCCAGTTTCTTTAATGTTGAGATTATATCCGCCAAAGCTGTTATTCCCACCGAAGGCTAAGCCACGAAATTTAGCATCGCCTTCAATTGTTTGGTAAACGGGACCTGCATAAAAATTAAAATTTTCAGTAGGTTGGTAGCCAAGCAACATTGAAATACTTTGTGTCTTTACTTCAACCTCAAGTGACTCTGTACCATTATGAAATAGTCCTAAGCCACCAGCCGCGATCGATGCAGTATCGGAAAGTGCGTAAGTAACATCGGCACCAAATGGTCTATCGTAAATTAAGCCAAAAGAGAAGTAGTCTGTTACTTGTAATTTTAGCGCAGCGCTAGGGAAGTAATAATCATCACCCATGTCGCTAATATTTGTATTTTGTAAACCAATAGTGCTTGGTGGTGTAGCATTTGGTGAATATCCATTACGTACTTTACCAGTAACGTTGGGATCTAATATCGAAATACCTGCTTCAAAGTAATTACCTGGTTGCAAGAATGAAGAGATAGACTGACCTGAACGATCTAGAGATGCAGCAAATGCCCCTGTCAGTGGTAAAGTTACTAAAATAATTGCTGTAGTTAATGTTTTTAATTTCATTTTACGTCTTTCCTTGAGGTGAAAATGTTTATGAGACATTTTGTGTTTATGTTTCCTAGAGCATTCGATTAACCGAAAATATTACTGTTGTAGGTATGAAGCTCATCCATTATTTAAGTTTCATCTCTGATCATCATTTAGTATGAGCACTAGCAATCAATAAGATGTGCAAACTCTAGCTAACTCTTGTTTAGGGCTATGAGTTAGCTAGCGAGGATTGGGTTGCAAAAAAAATGGAATAAATAGTTAGCCTGATGTGACTAAACCCCCATCACGGCAGCCATGATAGATTGATGTAACCAACGTGGAGTTGCCCAAGTCAGGATGGTAATTGCTTTATTGCCAAACCCTGGTACCACACTCATACGGCCTGCTTGAAGTGCTCGGATTCCCGCTTGAACCACAGGCTTGGGCTGCATCATGACCATTTTTAAGGCTGGCGTTAGCTTTTGTTTAGCTCCTGCCACAAATCCCGTATCTGACAGGCCGGGGCATAGTGCTGTAACGACGACGCCATCCTTTTTTAATTCTCGATGGAGTGCATCGGAAAACCTTAGTACATAGGCTTTAGCGGCGGAGTACACGGCAAAATTCTTAACGCCTTGATAAGAAAGCATACTGGCGACCATCAATATGCTTCCTTTTTTTCTGGCGCGCATGTCTTCGCCGAACAGGCGTGTCATTGCGGTCAAGCTACGGATGTCCAGATCGATCATTGCTAATGAATGATCAAGAGCCTCATCCAAGAATGGACCTTGCAATCCATGGCCTGCGTTGTTAATCAAAACGTCAACCACAATATCTCTTTCGCGTAGACGCTGATGTAACGCAGTAACTGCAGGAATAGAGGAAAGATCCACTTGTTCCACAATGACCTCAATATTGAAGTTCTGGCGTAACTCAGTAGCAAGGTTTTCAAGCTTATTTAGGGTGCGCGCTACTAGGATTAGTGATCTGCCTTGCTCAGCGTACTGCTTAGCGAACTCGACACCAAAACCGCTTGATGCACCAGTCACAAGGACCCAAGATTTACTTTTATCGGTCATCTCACTTACTCCGGTTTGCTATAACAATTTGAATTACTTTGCATTACTCTTCCTCATTTTGTGCTTTCAATCTGGATGACTAAATTTTAAAATCTTGAGGTTGCCAACCACCACCTAGTGATTTATAAACTGCTACAGCAGCAAGGGCTGAATCAGTTTGTGCCTGTACTTTTCTATCTGAAAATTGCAAAGCCTTTGAATCTGCTTGTAATACTTCTATTCGGCTGTTAATCCCTTTTTGATAGGCAATTAAAGCGATTTTTTGTGCATGCTTTAATGCATTTTCTCCATCTTGGAGAGCCATTAACTGTTCTTGCCGTTTAGACAAAGTTGATAATGAGTTTTCTACATCTTCCGCTGCATGTAAGACGGCTAATTGGTAGGCTGCGAGCTTTTCGGCTTCTTGGCCCTTGGCTAAGTGAATTTCTGCATTAATTCGACCAAAATCAAATAAGCGCCAACGTAAGCCTAATAAGCCAGCTGCCTGATTGGCACCACTTGAAAATAAGTTTCCACTTGCTGTGGTTGCACTACCTATCAAACCGCCTAAAGAGACCTTTGGGTAATATTCTGCAATCGCACTGCCAATGCGTGCATTTGATGCTGCCAGTTGTCTTTCAGCCATGATGAGATCTGGTCGTCTACGTAAAAGATCGCGAGGTGTTCCAGTTTCTGTAATCTGTGGAATAGCGGGAATTGGTTTTACTTCTGCTAGTTCTGCTCGGTGAGTTCCCGGTACGGTTCCAAGCATAACGTCGAGGGCATTCATGGCAATGTCTAGATTCATTCCAAGAACAGGAATAACAGCTTGAACTTGAGCAACATTCGCTTTAGCTTGTTTGACCTGAAATTCGGAAGCTAACCCTTTGCTGTATAAAAGATTAATCGTTGAAAGAAGTTGCTGTTGGGTTTTTAATTGTTGATGGACAATATCTAGTCGAGATTGTAAGCCACGAATATTAATATAGATATTTGCAGTTTGAGCTGCGACCATTAAACGGACGGCTGAGGCTCCTGCATTCGAAGCCTGATAGTTTGCTAGAGCACTTTCACGGTCTCTTCGAAGGCCTCCGAAAATATCTAATTCCCAAGTGGTACTGAGGTTTGCCTCATAAGAACTACCATGTCGGTCAAAATTAGGTATTGAATTTAAAACTTGCCCCAGTGGAGTTTCAACAGATTGGTAAACTTTAGCTGCTTGCGCGTCAACAGTACCTATTGGGCGTAAAGAAGCATTGGCTGCCGATAAGCCTGCTTGGGCTTGAGTTACACGGGTATATGCTTGGGTCAGATCAAGATTTTGTTTTAATGCTAATGTGACATATTGAGTAAGTTGAGGGTCATTAAAGCTCTTCCACCATACGGCAATATCAGCTTTGCTATTGTCATTTGATGAGTTTAAGGGGGCGCCAAGGTATTGCTCGGGTAGAGATATATGAGGGCGTTTATAATTAGGACCTACGGTACACGCAGTAAGAGTACTTACGATGATGGGTAGGAGAACGATAGATCTAGATAACATATTTCCCCCGAGGCGAGATTTTGAACAATAGTTTAATTGTGACTATAATACAATTTGGTCACTAGTTGTCAATATCATTTCGCAAGAGTTAAACTGCCACTTCCAGATAAAGGTTTAAATTGAAAATATGAGTAAAGAAAAGAGTAGTTATCCTGTTTCAAAGCGAGGACCAGAAGATCATGATGTAAGAGATCAAATTCTGAGTGCCGCTACAGAGCATTTCAGCCGATATGGGTATGAGAAAACTACAGTTTCTGATCTTGCAAAGTCTATAGGCTTTTCTAAAGCTTATATTTATAAATTTTTTGAATCTAAACAGGCAATTGGCGAAATGATATGTGCCAATTGTTTGCGTGAAATTGAAGATGAAGTTAATACAGCTATTAATGAAGCTGAATATCCAGCTGAAAAATTAAGAGTGTTATTTAAAGTAATTGTTGAAGCAAGCCTTCGTTTATTTTTTCAAGACCGCAAGCTCTATGAAATTGCCGTTTCTGCTGCTTCTGAGAAATGGGATGCTACAATCGCTTATGAAAATCGAATTCTTAAAGTAGTACAGAACATTATTCAAGAAGGTCGCCAATCAGGTGATTTTGAAAGAAAAACGCCAATTGATGAAGCAGTTAAGGCTATTTATTTAGTCATGAGACCTTACCTACACCCATTACTTTTACAACATAGCATTTCATATAACACGGATGCTCCAGTACTGCTTTCTAGTCTTGTACTGAGAAGTTTATCGCCATAATAAATTTGTGACTATTGACTAAATTGGTCACTTGATTAAAAATGAGTCTCCTGATTAATTTCTTCAAGGGGGGACTCTAATATGCGTTATCGTCGCCTTATTCCATTTGCTGCAATATATTTATTTCCTTTTTTCTTGCTAGGTTGTGCTGAAAATACACAATCTGACCCTCGTACTTCGGCACCCTTAGTACGAGTCGCAACTGTGCAAGAAGAAATTACTTCTGACTCAAGAGCATTTACAGGCACGATAGGCGCACGGGTAGAAAGTGATCTTGGTTTTCGTGTCTCTGGCAAAGTAATCAAACGGTTTGTTGAAGCTGGCCAGACTGTAAAACGCGGACAGTTACTGATGCGTATTGATCCGGCTGATTTGGAACTTGCTGCCAAAGCTCAGCAAGAAGCTGTAGGCGCAGCCAAAGCACGTGCTGAACAAGCAGAAAAAGATGAAGCTCGATATCGCGATTTGCGTGGAAGTGGAGCTATATCTGCTTCCGCCTATGATCAGATTAAGGCCGCAGCAGATACGGCGAGAGCACAGCTAAGTTCAACGCAAGCTCAAGCTAAAGTTGCATTAAATGCCAGTCACTATGCCGAATTAACAGCCGATGGTGATGGCACAATTATGGAAACACTGGTTGAACCGGGGCAAGTTGTAAGCGCGGGTCAAACAGTAATTCGTTTAGCTCATTCTGGTCAAAGAGAAGCGGTTATTCAGCTTCCTGAGACCTTACGCCCTGCAATAGGAGCTATTGGTCAAGCCACTCTCTTTGGTAAAGAAAATATAAGTGTCCCAGCTAAACTTAGACAGTTATCAAATACAGCAGATCAACTCACTCGTACTTTTGAAGCACGTTTTGTATTAGACGGAGATTTAGCAAATGCTCCTTTAGGTTCAACCGTTACTGTACGTATTGGAGCTCAAAATCAGAGTTCACAACATTTTTTACAAGTGCCCGTGGGTTCATTACTTGATAAAGGAAAGGGAGCTGGGGTATGGGTAATTAATGGAAAAACTCAGAAAGTAACATGGCGTTCTGTTGTTGTTAAACAGGTTGATGATGAATATGCCTATGTCACTGGCAATATTCAGAGTGGAGATCAAATTGTTGCTCTAGGTGCACATTTACTTCGAGAAGGCGAGTTAGTCCGTATTACATCACAGGCAAATAATCCTTCATTTGGGCATGAAGGAGGGCGCTCATGAGTGAGAAAGGTTTTAATCTGTCGGCTCTTGCTGTTCGGGAACGGGGTATCACGCTATTCCTGATTTTTCTGATTTCAATTGCAGGCATCGTTGCTTTTTTTAAGTTAGGTCGAGCTGAAGATCCAGCTTTTACAGTGAAGGTCATGACCATTGTGACTGCTTGGCCCGGTGCAACTGCCCAAGAAATGCAAGATCAAGTTGCTGAAAAAATCGAAAAACGGATGCAGGAGCTGCGTTGGTATGATCGAACAGAAACCTATACCAGACCAGGGCTGGCTTTTACCACACTGACCTTACTTGATAGTACGCCACCTTCTCAAGTTCAGGAGGAGTTTTATCAAGCGAGGAAGAAAGTAAATGATGAAATGAGCAATTTACCAGCTGGTGTAATTGGACCGCTGGTTAATGATGAATATGCAGATGTAACTTTTGCATTATTTGCTCTGAAGGCAAAAAATGAAGCACAAAGATTATTGGTGCGTGATGCAGAAACCATAAGACAGCAATTGCTCCATGTGCCTGGTGTAAAGAAGGTCAATATTATTGGTGAGCAATCTGAACGTATCTATATTGAATTTTCACATGAGCGCTTGGCAACATTAGGCGTAAATCCACAAGATGTATTTGCTGCACTTAATAATCAGAATGTACTTACTCCCGCGGGTTCCATTGAAACCAAAGGTCCTCAAGTTTTTGTCAGATTAGATGGTGCTTTCGACAAACTACAAAAGATTCGTGATACGCCGATAACTGCCCAAGGTCGTACTTTGAAATTGTCAGATATTGCGAGTGTTAAACGTGGTTCTGAAGATCCGGCAACTTTCATTATCCGCAATGGCGGTGAACCTACCTTACTGTTAGGGGTAGTCATGCGTGAAGGATGGAATGGATTAGATCTAGGTAAAGCCTTAGAGAACGAAGTTGGCTCAATCAATGAAGATTTACCTCTTGGCATTAGTTTGAATAAAGTCACTGATCAAGCGGTTAATATTAGCTCGTCAGTAGATGAGTTCATGCTTAAGTTCTTTGCAGCATTGCTTGTGGTAATGTTTGTAAGTTTTATCAGCATGGGATGGCGCGTTGGCGTTGTTGTTGCTATGGCTGTGCCACTTACATTAGCTATTGTTTTTGTGGTGATGTTGGCAACGGGTAAAAACTTTGACCGAATTACACTGGGCTCTCTTATTTTAGCCTTAGGACTCTTGGTTGATGACGCCATTATTGCCATTGAAATGATGGTCGTAAAAATGGAAGAGGGTTTTAGTCGTATCGCGGCGTCTGCTTATGCATGGAGCCACACGGCGGCACCAATGCTCTCTGGAACGCTGGTCACAGCGGTTGGATTTATGCCAAATGGCTTTGCTCGGTCTACGGCTGGTGAATATACCAGCAATATGTTTTGGATTGTCGGCATTGCACTTATTGCCTCATGGATTGTTGCTGTAGTTTTTACACCTTATTTGGGTGTGAAGATGTTACCTAATTTTAAAAAGGTCGAAGGTGGGCACAACGCAATTTATGACACTCCACGATATAACCGTTTCCGTCAAATTCTTGAACGTGTAATTGCTCGTAAATGGCTTGTTGCCGGCAGTGTTATCGGATTATTTATTTTGTCAGTAGGTGGAATGGCATTGGTGAAAAAACAATTTTTCCCAATCTCTGACCGTCCTGAAGTTCTTGTTGAAGTACAAATGCCTTATGGCACGTCCATTACACAGACTAGCGCTGCGACAGCCAAAGTTGAAGCTTGGTTAGCTAAGCAAAATGAAGCAAAGATTGTGACTTCGTATATTGGTCAAGGTGCACCTCGTTTTTATTTCTCAATGGGACCTGAGTTACCAGATCCATCTTTTGCCAAGGTTGTGATACGAACCGATACGCAAGAGGAACGTGAAGCCTTAAAACATCGTTTAAGACAAGCCATTTCGAATGGACTTGCTTCCGAAGCTCAGCTACGTGTCACACAACTTGTCTTTGGACCATATTCACCCTATCCAGTGGCTTACCGAGTTTCAGGTCCTGATCCAGAAAAATTACGTGTAATTGCAGCTCAGGTTCAGCATGTTATGAATGCCAGCCCAATGATGAGAACTGTAAATACCGACTGGGGAACACGTGTACCAGCACTTCATTTCACCTTGGAGCAAGACCGCTTACAAGCAGTTGGTCTGACATCAAGCTCAGTGGCACAGCAACTACAGTTTTTGTTAACAGGTATTCCGATTACCTCTGTGCGCGAAGATATTCGTACAGTACAAGTCGTTGCCCGTTCTGCAGGTGATATAAGACTGGATCCTGCAAAAATTGGTGATTTTACACTCACTGGGGCAAATGGGCAGCGTATTCCACTTGCACAAATTGGCAAGATCGAAGTACGGATGGAAGAACCTGTCATACGCCGTCGAGATCGGGTCCCAACCATTACTGTTCGGGGAGATATTGCTGAAGGGTTGCAACCACCAGATGTATCTACCGCAATTACCAAACAGCTTGAACCCGTTATGAAAAATCTACCGAAGGGTTATCGCATTATTGAAGCAGGTTCTATTGAAGAGTCGGGTAAAGCCACTAAAGCGATGCTTCCTATTTTCCCGATCATGTTGGCAATGACTCTGCTCATTATCATTCTTCAAGTGAGATCTATCGCTGCAATGATTATGGTGTTTCTCACCAGCCCGCTGGGATTAATCGGTGTGGTACCGACACTTCTTTTATTTCAGCAGCCATTTGGTATCAATGCATTGGTTGGGTTGATTGCATTGTCTGGAATTTTGATGCGCAACACACTCATTTTGATTGGGCAAATTCAACATAACAAACAATCTGGGCTAGATCCGTTTAATGCAGTTGTGGAGGCCACAGTACAACGTGCCAGACCCGTCATATTAACGGCCTTGGCTGCTATTTTGGCTTTCATTCCTCTGACTCATTCAGTGTTTTGGGGAACGCTGGCTTACACACTGATTGGTGGAACGCTTGCTGGAACGATTTTAACGTTAGTTTTCCTGCCGGCTATGTATTCAATCTGGTTCAAAATCGGAACTAAACCAGCGGTTTAATGATCAGATTTTTAAATTTAAAAATTATTGGAGTTCGTATGTCAAACTCACAAGTAGTGGTAATTACCGGTGTTTCATCAGGAATTGGTCAAGTCACAGCAGAAAAATTTGCTAAAAAAGGCCATAAAGTATTTGGAACAGTCAGAAATAAAGTAAAAGCCCAACCTATAGAAGGGGTTGAGCTCGTTGAAATGGATGTGTCTGATGAAGACTCTGTCCAGCTTGGGATTCATTCTATTATTGATAAGGCTGGGCGTATTGATATTTTAATTAATAATGCTGGAGCAAGCCTGATCGGTGCAGTAGAAGAAACCTCGATAAAAGAAGCAGAATTTTTATTTAATACGAATGTATTTAGTATTCTTCGTACCATACAAGCGGTATTGCCTTATATGCGAGTACAGCATTATGGAAGAATTATAAATATTAGTTCGGTATTGGGTTTTCTTCCTTCACCTTATATGGGGCTATATTCGGCAACCAAACATGCCGTTGAAGGGTTATCTGAATCTCTAGATCATGAACTTCGTCAATTTGGAATTCGCGTGACAGTTGTCCAACCTTCTTTCACTAAAACCAATCTGGATAAAAATGCGCCGTTGATAAGTGCAAAAATTCCTGAATATGACAATGAACGTAACTTAGCTACACAGGCCATATCGAATCAGATTAATCATGCCTCCCAACCGGATGGTGTTGCCGATACGATCGTTACAGCGGCACTGAATGATTGGCAAATGCGCCGTACACCATCTGGACAAGCATCTTTATTAACTAAGTTACGTCGCTTCATGCCAAGTGGCCCTGTTGATAAAAGCATTAGAAAAACTTTTGGTTTGAAATAACTTATTTTTATCTTATAAAAACTAAGCATAAATTTTATGCTTAGTTTTTATTATTTTGAGTCGCTATTTAATTTTTGATTTTTAAATTCTGCCCATTCAATAAGTGCTTCCATTGAAGGGCCTAGTGCTAACCCTATTTCAGTAAGTTCATATTCAACTTTAGGGGGGACTTGTGGATAGACGGTCCGTTTAATGATCCCATCCTGTTCTAATTGTTTAAGTTGCTGAATCAGCATTTTTTGATTAACGCCTTCGATAAGTTTTTCTAATGCAGAGAAACGTAGGGGTTGTTTTGCTGCAAAAAGTTGACAAAGGATAATTATTTTCCATTTTCCTTCAATAGCTTTAAGGGCTTCAGTGGTGATTTTTGCCCATACTAGCCGCTGTTGAGGATCTTCACAATTCCAGTCACGTTCTGCTTTCATACTTACCTTTTAGGAATATACTTACTTTTTTGTGTGTACTTCCTATTATCTCAGCTTGTCTTTAAACTTAAAAGTGTTAACTGTATTAAATTTCTAAAAAGGCTGATATATGAAAATAGGTATTATTGGTGTGGGTAATATTGGAAAGACCCTTGCACGTCTTTTAAAAGAAGCAGGCCATACTATATATGTTGCGAATTCTAGAGGTGTGGACGGTGTAAGAAAAATTGCGGATGAAATAAACGTAGAAGCAGTCGATATATATGGAGCTGTTAATTCTTCAGATGTTGTTATTTTATCAATTCCTCTCCCAGCTATAAAAGAATTGCCGGCAGATTTATTTTACTCAGCGCCTACAGATAAAATTATTATAGATACGAGTAATTATTATCCTGATTTCCGTGATCCGCATATTAAAGAAATTGATGATGGAATGACAGAAAGTGTTTGGGTATCTAAGCAGATTAATCGTCCTGTTATTAAAGCTTTTAATAATATTTTAGCTTATTCACTTGCAGAATTAGGCCAAGTTGAAGGAAGTAAAAATAGATTAGCGATAGCGGTTGCTGGAGATAGTGTACCTTCAAAAAATGTTGTTATGAGCCTTGTTAATGACATAGGTTTTGACCCTGTAGATGCAGGTAGTTTGGAGGATTCTTGGAGACAACAACCATGTACGCCAGCATATTGCTGTGATTATGATCAGCAAATGATGAGGAAAGGAGTCGCTATTGCTCAAAAAGGAGAGGCTCAAAAAAAACGTGATCGTTTACCTGAACTCTTCTCAAGCTTAGGGGCTAATCCAACGCATCAGGATATTGTGCAAATGAATCGAGACTTAAATCCAATAGTCGATTAAATTTTAAAGATTATGTTCTAAAACTTAATTTTAATAATATAAAGGCTTATTTTTTTATAATGATTAAATAAGCCTAATTTTTGGAATTAATAAAACTCCTTTATTTAATAGATTTGGTGGCAACTATCTAAGAATTAAAAACTTATTAGTCGTAAAGTTTTGAATAAATAAAGATTTTTTAAGAGGGCAGATTAATGCTTTTCGATTCATAATTCCATAAATTAAATAGACATATTCTTGCGATGAGCCAACTAATGCAAAAAGTTGATCTTGCTGATCAATACCAATAAGGATTTCATTGGTTAATTTTAACATATCAAAAGGTGAGGCATTCTTCTTGGCCTCAACAGATATATTGAAATTCTCAAATGTTTTCTTGATATCAAGTAAGGAATAATAAAAATTTTGCTGGTTTCGGTAAGCCTGTAAATAGATAGTAATATGTTCTATATCTATGGGTTTATTGTGCTTTGCAGCAATAGCTGAGGCAATAATAAAAGCAATATTTGAAGTATTTGAGTTTATTGAACTCATTTTTAATTTAGAAATAGAGTTCTGGATATTATTAGGTATATGTTTAACAGAAGCTGAGCACATATTTATTGACCTATAGACTGTAGTAGCTTGGGATGTATTCAGCCCTGCTAATAATGGTATAAAAATCATGAGTTGTTTTAATTTAAGCCTCATATTAAGCTTTATATGAAACTTTTTGCTTAACAAAATTTCAGGTTTCCGTAGCAGTTTTTAATACCTACCTGTCCAGAGTCAATAGGATTAATAATTAACTCTCTACCAACTAACCCTCCGAGTGCCTCCCCAAGTCCTACATCAATCCGCTGTTGTGTTTCGATATCCGTGAGTAAAACTTTAGGTAAGGAAAGCCACCATCCAGGTTGAGCGGCTACAGTATTGTCGAAAGTTCCTGTACTTATTTTTTGCCAACGGATGGCCTCTTTTTGTAAGGACAATGATGCGTCACTAGTAGGAATTGTTCCTGCTGCATCTTGGGCTAGTAAAATTTCATGGAAACCAGACAGAGGATAATCTTTTAATGTGGCATTACTGAGAGTTAAACCTAAAGGTAGATCTAAGATACCTAATACACTTAGTGGACCAGTTTTAGCTACTACATTATCCAGCGTTGCTGATGTAGCTCGGTTAAGAATAAGCTGTTTGTTATAATCATTAATATGTGCTTCTGTAGAGATCAATCCATTTGCAATCACTACATTCTTCAGAACAGTATTAGTAAGCGTTAAATTCAAATCACCAGATAAAGAGTTAATTCCTGCTGTGTCATCCGCTAATGTTGTTAAATCTGTATTTGATCCCAATCCAAGTTTGCCTAATATTCCTAATGCTCCAAGACGAAAGCCAACAATTTCTCGAGTAGAAGCACTGTTCGGCGATTTTATAGCAAACTCGATAAAAGGATTAGTAATAACGGCATCTGATCCTGCATAGCTACCATTTACGGGGAGGACACCTGCTAAACTAATATTTTCAATATCAATGTCACAACCCACTCCTTTAGTCCCACCGCAACCTAACTGTAAACGTTTAATATTTGCATTTAACTCTACTTGTGCTTCCATTCCGAGACGATAAAAACCTACATCTGTATTTGGATTACCATTTTGATTAGCTGCAATATTGGTTAGATTAAATAATGCTTGGCCCGTTACACCAGATAAACTTTTGTCATCTAAGCGATTAAGTTCGGCGTTTACAAGAGAACTGACCAACATCAATGGTATTGTAAATAACAAAGCCTGTTTTATACTTCTAAGATTGTTCATATCAGTTCCTTTGCTTAAAGATAATTAGGCTCAAGAGAAAAGTTAAAAATTTACTTTATGAGCCCAGTATCCTTTGCTTCACAGCCTTATTGTTTGAGTGTGATTCTAGGTAATTGTTTTGTTTAAGCATTCTTACTGAACAAAAATAGGATTTATCTTCTGGGGAGGATAAAACTACAGTAAAAGCATAATGTGTTCGGTGCACACATTATGCTTATAATATGTGCGCGGTGTCAACATGTCGTCTATACAATCTCAAAAGTCAAATTATCATCATGGAAATGTACGTGAAGAATTATTAAATGCAGGACTAGTTCACTTAAAAGATAATGATGCCGAGAGTCTTAGTTTTCGAGAAATGGCGAGACAAATTGGAGTAAGTGCCAATGCGGTATATCGGCATTTTGAAAACAAAGATAGCTTTCTGACAGCGCTGGCTGCAAAAGGGTTTCAGAGATTAGAAACGGAGCAAAGCCAAACGTTGCAATATGCTAATTCTCAGCCCGAGGCTTTGAAACTATTTGGTTTGGCCTATATCAACTTTGCAAAAAATAATCGAAACCTTTTCGCTTTGATGTTTAATCCTGAATTACAAAAGAATGAAGGACTTGAGTTAAAAGAAGCCGTAGATAGTACATATACTCAATTACATCAATTAACCGCTTCAATATTAGGTGTAGATGAAAATGATGCTCAAGTTGAAGTATTAGCAATGTTAAGTTGCAGCCTTGTGCATGGCCTGTCCCATCTTTTATTAGAAGGGCGCTTAGCTGAATCAGAAGAAAAAGCAAATAATTTAGTCTTATTAATTATGAATTTTGCGACGAGTTTGCTTGCTGAAGCTGGCGTGGATAAACATTAGAATATTGAATCTAAATTTATTTTTGTAGCCTAAAATTTCGTGGTGAGACGCCTTTCCAGCGTTTAAAAGCTCTGGAAAATGCTGAAACTTCAGAATAGCCCAATTGAATGGCCACTTCTTCAACGGTTAAATTGGTTGTTTTGAGTAGGTCTTCGGCTAAGTCTTTACGAATGTCGTCAATAAGCTGTTCATAGGTAATTCCTTCAATTGCAAGATGGCGTTGTAAGGTTCTAAGGTTGACCTTAAGATGTGCTGCCATTTCATCAATTTTAGGCATTTGAGAGGGTTGTAGGAGTAAAATATTCCTGACCTTTTGGCTGTAGCTGCCTAGAGAACTTCTTCGCGTCCAAAGCTGTTGGCATTCTTCTTCATATCGTGCACGAATAAATGGGTCTGCTTGAGGTAATGGTAAATCAAGCAAACGGCTTTCAAAAATAATGCAGCTACGCGGTTGATTAAATTGAATGGGATAACCTGCCAATTCGAGAAATTTATCGGCATACACAGGTGCAGGTAAAGCAACATTAATGCTCATTACAGGAAACTGGATAGGCAAGACATCTCGTTGAATTGATATAACAGTTATAAGATCTCTTTCAACCAGAAAACACGCTAAGTCATCAGGCAATTGACTATGGTCAAAAATCAGTAACGTATAGATACCTTCCTGAATAACTTCTAAATTGCAAAAAATGGAACTAAGTTGAAAGTATCGCATAGCAAAATATAAGGCTTCTTTCATGGTCTGACTGCTAAGAATGGCAAAACCCCACGCACCAAATGTCGTTGTATGGTGCCTTAGACCTGCTTCTATACTTAGAGGAAGTGTAGGGTCTAGCAATTTAAGTAAATTTCGAATCACTAAAAATTCTTGTTCTGCTTTTACCTCAAAGTGAGGTTGCGATAAATCATTTAAAGAAATATGTGTGTTTTCTATACAGACCTCAGGCGTTAGGCCATGTTGTTGACCCACCATAAGCAATATGCGAATAGCACTAAGACTACGAGGGAAATCCCAATATAATTGTATGGACATGCTTTAGGTGTCATCAAATGTCAAGTTTGTTAGTATAAAGTCATTCTGCTGATGTTCAAAACTTTATATCTTTTCGGATAAGGTCACATCCGATAGGGATATATAAAATGCTAAATGATAAAGATAGCAAACACGAAAGTTTAACGGCAGCCTTAAAAGCTTTATATGATCAAACTAAGGCAAAAGTTGGTGATGCAGACCTAGCACATATCAGAAATGTTGCCGCTTACTCTCAAGCTATTAAGGCGCGTAGTAATGAGTTGATCCAGCAAGGTGGAAAACCTAACGCCATAATGCGTGGCGCGATATTAGGTGCATTGCATACATTACTTGAGTTTTCTGAACTTGGTCATAACATCATGCATGGTAGTTATGATCATTTACCAAATGCAGGTTCTTTCCATTCTGAACGTTGGGTTTGGAATTTTATGGTGGATCCTTATGAATGGCGTGTGATGCACCATCAAAATCACCATCCTTTTACGAATATCGTTGGCATAGACCATGATTTGGGATACTCATTTTTACGTATTAAGCCAGGTCAGCCATGGTATGGACATCATACTCTGCAACTTCCACTGTTGTGGGGCTTATTATTAACAGCACCTAATCTTGTATTTTCTCTTTTTACTGGAGCATCAGCTGCTAAAACAGAAGGTCGTAAAGTATTTAGTCGAACAGCCATTGAACAAACTTTAAAACTGACAAAAAAATATATTGCCCAGCATTTTTGGAAAGATCCTCTTTCGGTCTCTCCTCATCGGATATTGCCGACATTTTTTGGTAATTATCTGAGTACAGTTTTGGGCTATGATTTGACGGTTGCAGTCTTATTTTTGGAACACCATTCACCCAATGTTGAATTATTTAGTGACCCGGGATTGAGTGAAACAGAAGAAGAATATTTTCGCCGTCAAATTTTAGCGACAAGTAATTTTACGCCTTATGCCCAACTTGATCATTATTTTAAAACATTGTTGGAAGAGGAGGTTGAATTTGATAATCCACCTGCATTTGATGTGTTTTATGGTGGATTGGACACGCACTTAGAGCATCATTTGTTTCCAGATTTACCATGTAATCGTCAACGAGAAATCCAGCCCTTTGTTAAAGAAATCTGTTTGCAGCATGGCTTGCCTTACAATGTTATGTCTCTTGAAGATGTTGTGCCAGAGATGATGGTCAATGTGCTCAAATTGGCGAGTCCTGTAGGCGAGCAAGAAAATGGAAATTTTTTAAAAATACTAAAAAATCCTAAGGAATTATTACGTCGAGTCGTATATGGAGCCCAATATAAACTGCCAGATAACATGACGTATTTAACTAAACCTCAGTTTTACAATGTACCTGTTAAGGTTTTAGCTGCGTTTCCGCAAGCAGGAAATCAGGCATTAATGATACGTTTTGAAAAACCTCAAGGATGGGAGAGCGTAACTTGGGAAGCTGGTGCATTTATTTCTGTACGGGTTGAAGTCGATGGTGCAAGTCTGGTTCGACAATATAGTTTGTTAAGAGATAGTCACGAGGCTGATCATTGTTTGGAAATTGCCGTCAAACGTGTAGAGGCGGGACGTGTTTCAAATTATATCAATGATCATATTAAGAAAAATTCACATATGATTTTGGTAGGAGTACCGCAGGCCTCTCCCGATTTTATAATGAAAGAAGTACCTAAACAGATCGTTTTTCTTGCGGGCGGTGTGGGTATTACACCAATTTTGAGTATGTTACGTAAGGCACGACGTGAAGCTCCACATAGTCAAGTTAAGTTACTTTATTTTAACCGTAATGAGAGATCTATTATTTTTGAACATGAATTACGTGAAGTTGCCAAGTTATCTGGTTTTGACGTGCATTTTATATGTAATGAGATAGACCCTAATTATCCGATTTCAGGGCAGATGTATCAGGCGAAACTAAGTACTGAATTACTAGCTAAAGTTGTTCCAGACATAACAGCACATGAAGTGTATGTTTGTGCTCCACCAAGATTTATTGCTGCCTCAAAATCTATGTTACTGGATTTAGGATTACCTGAAATCAAATTTCATACAGAGAGTTTTACCCCTCCCGTAGTTGAGAACCCAACGGATGGTAAAGATCATGTTATCCACTTTGCGCGGAGTGGTATTGATATTGTGGTTGATGGAGGAACGACGTTATTAGAAGCTGCACGTTTGGCTGGTGTTAATATTCCATCGGGATGTGAAAGAGGGTTATGCCGTGCTTGTGTCTGTAATAAGCTACAAGGCGTTACTACTTTAGATCAATACAAGGCACAACCAGATTTACGAATTACCACCTGTAACAGTTTGCCTCGTTCGGATAAGTTGGTTCTGGATATTTAACATCTTTGAATATGGAATTATTAATTTAAAGTTTAAGAGTTAATCACCTCAATAATAAAAACCAGCGTATGGCTTGCTACGCTGGTCTTCAATATTATTTAAACGAACTAAACTGAACGTTCACCTAACCAATGACTCATTTCTGGCCAGACTGAAGTAGGTGCTTGGCTTCCGGAAACAACACCCATGTGACCACCAGGCACGACTTTAAATGTTTTGTCTTGGCTGCTAATTAAATCCATGAGAGGTTTAACCGCTTCAGTGGTCACAATAATATCAGTACTACCACCCAGCGCTAACACCGAACATTTAATATCTTTTAGATAGGCTGTAAGTTCACCAAATTTCACTACACCATTCGATAGTTCATTATCAATCCAGAAACGAAGGATGATGTCACGCATGACTCCACCTGGATACGCCAGCATGTTATCGATAAATGAACTTGCGGTTGCATGGTCGACAATAAATTCTCGGTTATCGAGATTTTTAAAAAGTTCCCAATACGTTTTTAGATTTCCAATTGGATCGGTTAATTTAAAGCCTAGAGTGTTTTGCCATCCATGAATATGAAACGCCTTACTTGGCACATGGTGGCGAATACGAAACGGCGTATGTTTGCGAACCCATTGTGCAGGTTTGGTTAAGCTGCCATAGAGTTTACCCATATAACCAGCTTTATGTGTATCAATAGGGGAAGCTAAAATAATTAAGTTTTTAATATCTTTGTCTTTAAATAATGCGGTATAGCAGAGCGAAAGTGCACCACCCAAACTCCAACCATGTAAAGAAAGCTGTTGTTGACCACTGTGCGCGCGGACCTCTTTTAACATTTCAGGCATAAAGACTTTAATGTAGGTGCCGAAATTGTATTTTGCTTGATGTCGGGTGGGAATGCCCCAGTCAATTAAATAGACATCAAACCCTTGCTCCAAAAAGAATCGGACAAAACTACGCGTAGGAAACAAATCATAAATGAGCATGTTGACTGCTAACGGCGGAACAATAACTAGTGGTACGCGATGTTTTTGCGCAGAAGTATTCGTCTCATTTCTATAATGTCTTAAGCTAATAATTTCATGCTGATGAATCACATCAAATGGCGTTTTTCCTGACAAGGCAATTTGAGGACCTCTAAAAAATAGATCTGATGCATTGATCAGCATGTGAGGTATTTTTTGACCAGCACCTGTCTGAAGAGATTTTTTAATGGACTGTAGCTGTGGAACGTTCTTTCGAACTTTAAGCAATAAACTCATTGAATATAAAACCTATAAAGATGTTGCCCAGAGCAATAACGAGCTGGTCTTTTAAGGATATTAAATGGAATGACAGCTAAGTTCAGTGACTTAAAAGACAGGATTTTCTGTTTAAGGTATCAAGGGGTAATTATTTCTAATTAAGAATATTTAAGGTTAAATATTTGAAATTAATAATTAAATTAATTTTAGTGAATCATTTTATATAAAATATTTAAAAAATTAAGCTTTTTAAAAGAATGGTGAAAATTTATTGGTAGAGTAATTTTGTAAAGTTTGTTTGTGTTTTTTTTACATATTAAAAAATAAAATATAATTATTTTACAATCCTTTGGGAATGTAATTGGAAAGTAGTATATATGGAATTTGTATTTAATGGTTTTTATACACTAATTTCCGCGGTCATTGTCCTTTTATTGGGCCGCTTCCTTGTTAATCGAATTGATTTTTTAAAACGCTACAATATTCCAGAACCTGTAGCAGGCGGTTTAGTTGCTGCGGTCGTCTCGCTACTTGTCCATACCATATGGGGATATAGCATTGTTTTTAGTAGCGAATTACAAACCAGTTTTATGCTCGTATTCTTTGCTTCTATTGGCTTAAGTGCCAATTTTATGAAGCTTAAAGAAGGCGGCATGGCTTTGGTTATCTTCTTAGTCTGTGTAGCATCCTTCATTGTTGTGCAAAATGCGGTAGGCATGAGTCTTGCGACTTTGCTTGGCCTTGACCCACTTATTGGCTTGATTGCAGGTTCAATTACTTTAACAGGTGGTCATGGTACAGCAGGAGCTTGGGGTGAAATTTTAGAAACTCAGCATGGTATTCAGGGTGCTCTGGCTTTAGGTATGGCGAGTGCGACTTTTGGTTTGATTATTGGTGGTGTAATTGGTGGCCCATTAGCGAAATTACTCATTAATCGTTATAGCCTTGCACAACCAAAAACCAATGCTGAAATTCAACAGCGTGATGGTCATGTTGAGCAAAACTCTGATGACCTTGCTCCGTTTGAAAACCCACATCAAGTTCGTTTAATTACAGCCGACAATGCGATTACTACACTAGGTATGTTTGCAGCGTGTTTGGCATTTGCTGAATTTATGACAGGCTTTAGTAAGGGAACTTGGTTTGAGTTACCAACCTTTGTCTGGGCGCTGGGTGGCGGGGTAATTTTAAGAAACATCTTAGAAAGCGTGCTGAAAGTTGATATTTTCGACCGTGCGATTGATGTATTTGGTAACGCTTCATTGTCACTTTATTTAGCAATGGCATTGCTTTCATTAAAGCTTTGGCAGCTTGCAGATTTGGCTGGGCCTCTTGTTGTAATTTTGGGTGCTCAAACCATTACAATGGCGTTATATGCAGCATTTGTGACGTTCCGTGTAATGGGCAAAAACTATGATGCAGCGGTGTTGTCAGCAGGGCATTGTGGTTTTGGTATGGGGGCAACACCAACGGCGGTTGCAAATATGCAAGCCATTACTAACATGTATGGACCGTCACATAAGGCGTTTTTAATTGTTCCGCTTTGTGGTGCATTCTTTGTCGATTTAATTAATGCGACAGTCATTCAGCTGATGTTGAAATTCGTTGTTTAATCAAAAAAAGCCCGTAAGGGCTTTTTTTACGAGTGTTTATTTATGAATATTAAGATAAAGAGATATCTCGTTCATACATATAGGATCAATTTTTATTTTTAGGATGCTTTTTCTCAAAACTAATAATCGCCCTTAAACATGGTTTCACATAGAATAAATTGCAGATAAATAAAATGAGAAATGTATGAGCTCAGAAGCGCATTCAATTAGCTTGGTTGCTCCCGTGGTTTTATTGGCGGCTGCTGTAATTGCAGTTCCTATTTTTAAACGTATTGGTTTAGGTTCGGTATTAGGTTATTTAATTGCAGGCCTAATTATTGGCCCATTCGGTTTTGCTTTTTTTCAAGATTCTGCCGCAATTTTACATATTGCCGAGTTGGGAATTGTGATGTACCTATTTCTGATTGGTTTGGAAATGCAACCATCACATTTATGGAGCCTTAGACGCGAAATTTTTGGCCTTGGCACACTACAGATCATCATTTGCGCACTGGCTTTGACTGGCGTCGGACTGTTATTTGGTTTTACATGGCAAGTTGCTTTTATTGGTGCAGCAGGATTTGTATTAACGTCGACTGCTATTGTGATGCAGTTATTGGGCGATCGAGGTGACTTGACTCAACCTCGTGGGCAAAAAATTGTAGCCATCTTATTATTTGAAGATTTACTGATTGTACCATTGCTCGCTATTGTCGCTTTTATGGCGCCTAACCATGTTGTCGAAAGCACATCTGTACGTTTAGAAAATATAGGAATTGGTTTAATCGCAATTGCAGGTCTTATTGCGGCAGGTTATTGGTTACTTAATCCATTATTTAGGCTCTTGGCTGCGGCTAAAGCCCGAGAAGTCATGACTGCTGCCGCATTATTGGTGGTGTTGGGCGCGGCATTACTCATGCAAGTCAGCGGTTTGTCTATGGCGATGGGTGCATTCTTAGCGGGTGTGCTTTTATCTGAATCAACCTTTAGACATCAAATTGAAGCTGATATTGAACCATTCCGAGGAATCTTGTTGGGCCTGTTTTTCCTTGGGGTTGGCATGTCATTGGATTTATCAGTGGTTGCTCAAAACTGGCAGCTCATTGTCAGTGGTGTAGTTGCCCTAATGTTTGCCAAAGCGCTCATGATTTATATTGTCGCCCGAATAACGAAAAGCCCTCATACTGAAGCGTTGGACCGCGCCTTACTCATGGCTCAAGGTGGAGAATTTGCGTTTGTACTTTTCTCTGCCGCGCTAAGTGCTCAAGTTATTGACAGTACTATTAAATCTAACTTAACCGCTATTGTTGTGCTTTCAATGGTGTTGACTCCAATTGTCGGTATTATTTTTAAACGGTTTACTCAATTTAAAGCGAATGTTTCATTAGAAAACGTCAATATTGCCGAGGGTTTAAGCGGTAGCGTTTTAATGATTGGATTTGGGCGCTTTGGACAGGTCACCAGTCAATTATTATTGGCAAGAGGGGTAGATGTCACCATTATTGATAATAATACGGACATGATTCAAAACGCGGAAAAATTTGGTTTTAAAATTTATTATGGCGATGGCTGTCGTTTAGATATTTTGCATGCTTCTGGGGCTGCAACAGCACAAGCGATTGTGGTGTGTGTAGATAGTAAGGAAACGACCAATAGAATTGTAGAACTCGTCACTCATGAATTTCCTTTAGCGAAATTATTAGTCCGTTCATATGACCGCGAGCACTCACTGCATTTAGTCAAACAAAAAGTAGACTTTATGATCCGTGAAACATTTGAATCTGCGATTAAGTTTGGTGGTGTTATTTTACAAGAACTTGGTGTGGATGAAGACGAAGTAGAAAGAATTACCGAAGAAATTCGAGATCTTGATAATGAGCGCTTTGAAACTGAAATCGCAGCAGATGACGTAAATGCGGGAGTCGGTATGCAATATACACATACGCATCCCCGACCAACAGCGCCATTGATTCGCCCAAAACGGGAAGGGCAGATTTTAAATAAAAAAGATCGCTCAGATAACGATTCTTGATGAGTATAAAAATATCTATAAAAGTTCTGTTTAGAAGAACTTTTATAGAACAATAAACCCGATTCGACTACCAATAAACCATCTTAACTGAGTGAGATTAGATTTTTAGTCACATTATAAGCCCGACTACAAATGCTCTAAAGCTGTGCCTTTAACGGGGTTTCTACGCCAGTAATAAGGTTGTAAAAATCTAAGAAAAAGCTTCCACGGCGTGATCCAAGCGATGCGTCGGTTGGCTTTTTTATTTTGAATCATTTGTTTTGCTAAATAACTACAAACAATTTCTGGCGGGTCAATCACAAAGAAAAATAACCGTTTCATCTTTTTCCAGTTTTGGATATTTCCATTGGTCCACGACGAAACTAAAAGGTCTGTTGCAACCATGCCCGGGCTGAGTGTGCCAGTTAAAATGGGCGTCGATTTTGTTTCTTTATAAAGCGCTTTACTGAAATAACTTACAGCTCGTTTTGTAGTTGCATAAGGCGTCATGCCTGCACTCCATTCGCCGTTGCTTCCCCAACCTTCCATATTAAAGATTTGGCCATAACCTTGTTTAAGCATTCCCTTTAGAGCCACTTGTGAGCCCAACATCGTGCCTAAAATATTGGTTGAAACAGCCGCGTTTAACTCTTCTGGCTGAAGGTCAACAAAGT
Organism: Acinetobacter sp. WU_MDCI_Abxb74; assembly: GCF_025513915.1. Lineage (NCBI taxonomy): Bacteria > Pseudomonadati > Pseudomonadota > Gammaproteobacteria > Moraxellales > Moraxellaceae > Acinetobacter > Acinetobacter sp. WU_MDCI_Abxb74. The sequence goes on along the minus strand of NZ_JAHPRP010000001.1, from coordinate 1,238,678 downwards.
CTTTGGTTGGGTGGCAGCTTCCTGCATTATTCACCCAGACATTCACGTACCCAAAATGCTCAATTGCACCATCCCATAGGGTTTGCACATCAGAAATTTGAGTTACATCGCAACACAGACCAATGAATTTTTCTTTATTGAAATGAGTTCCTAAATGAGAAAGAGCATGGTTAAGATGCTCTGGATTTCGTCCAGCAATGACAACAGAACATCCAAGATCTAAAAAAGCATGGGCAAGGGCTAAACCTATACCTTTTGTACTGCCTGTAATGACCACACTGCAAACTTCAGTTTTGGGTAAACTCATTGCGCTCTCTATATAAAATCTTTAAAAATAGTTACATGAATGGCTGTAAGTTAATTTTGCTCACTTAATAAGATGAGATAGACAATAGATAAACTTATCATCGAAAGATTCATTACGATAGGGTTGTAGGGCAAGATCAGGGTAGAGGGTATTAAAAAACCAATTAAAAGAAGCAGTCCAAGCAAACCCAAAATACTTAAATAGTGAATATATTTATGTGCAGTAAAGAGAAAACATAAACCAAAAATAATTTCAGCTATTCCACTCGCATGGCCTGCAAGTTTTGCGTTTTCAAGTGATAGTCCTAGCCATTGCCATACAAAAATTTCATCAGAATTAAGAAATAGAAATTTTGGAACGAGACCTTGATAAAACCATAAAAAGGCCAGCACAAGGTTTATAAATTTGAAGATATTAATATTTTTCATGGAAATGAATTTAAGATTTTAAAATTTTCTTTAGATTAGGTTTGACCTATTATCTTTAGGTTTATTTATTTGTTCAAGCTATATGGATGAAATCAGCTAACTTAGGACTTTTGATCAATCTTGATATATTACGGAGTCAAGGAAAATAATTAACACGTAATATGTCTAAAATTTAGGGGCAAAAATGAAAAGAAAAAATACAAAAATTGGAGATGTATTTGCTGTTAAATTAGATAATGGATGTAAAAAATATTTTCAATTAGTAGGTTTTGACTTAACTCAATTAAATAGTGATGTAATTCGAGTATTTAAAACGGAATATTCTGCAAATACAGTCCCAGTTTTAACTGAAGTTATTAATAATGAGGTAGATTTCTATGCACATTGTATAACTGTTTTTGGTATTAAATTAGGTTTCTGGGAGAAAGTTGGGAACATGCCAGACGTTGGAAATATTGATGTGTTATTTCGTAGTAGCAGCGATAGTCCAAAAACAAAAATATCTAATAATTGGTGGATTTGGAAAGTTAATGAGCCACAGCAATATGTAGGAAAATTAGAAGGGGAAAACAAATTTGCAGAAATTGGGAGTGTTATACCACCAGATAGTATTGTTTATAGGATAAAAACAGATAGGTATGATTTCGTATATCCTGAATTTGAATAAAAAATGTACAATTTGTATTGTATTGATTTAAATTTTATTTTCATCTGGAAGGGCAAACATGACTGATTTTGAAAAGGATATTGAAGGTTGTTATTTGGGGGTAATTCCCATAAATATTTTAAAAGGACGATTAAACTTTAGAGATATTAGTGACTATCTATTCGCAAAAGAACTACTAAACATCGCAGAAAAATCAAAAAATAGCGATGCTGTACATGTTGCATTTCTTATATTTGATGAATATGAACTACAAGAAGATGATTTCGGCCTATTAGATATCTTTTTTCAGATTGGCATGATGCTCATGAAGATATCGTTTTTACAGTTAGTAGAATTAGAAATTGTAAGCTAGTGGAGTTTTTTAAAAACGCTATTAATTTTGTTCCAAGTTATATGATGGAAGATAACTTAAGGGTACTTGCTCGGAAAGCATTTTTTGGCTTAGGTACAAATATAAAATGTCCTAGGTCTCTGGAATATTTAAACCAGTATATTAACTCATCAGATACTATATTAAAAAAATTTGCTGAAGAGCAGCTTGTAATATTTTATAAAAATAATGGATTTTGATTGTCTAATTAAATGAAAAACAATAATTATTTAACCAATTTCTAGCCAATATCACATTGACACTCTAAACCCTGCCGATTATCCTTTGCCTGCTGGTCACATTGCCAGTGGGTTTTAGCAGACCCTTTATACACAAGAGTACTGAAGAGCTTGCTTTTTAGTACTGGATCCTCACGTCCCCCTTTTTCGCTATGGTAGGACGGAGGGGGACGCGCTTGCGCGTGCTGGGTCCTTGTGTACCAGTCTGCTAACCCCTTTCGTTCTGCCACCATTATTTAGCAGTAATCGTGGTAGTTCTTCTTTAATACACAAGGAGTCCGCCATGCGTACTATTTCTTCTTATTTTTTGGCCTTTGCCAAGCTCTCTCTATTCATACCGCTTAACTGGTCTTTAAAACGGTTTAAACATTTATAGGTTTAGCTTTTAGATCGTTACGACTAAAAAATCATATCAACAATAAAGCTTGAGATAGGTTAGCGCATCCTTTTTGTGCAGCTTTCGCATGCCTGTTTTTAGCACTCATTTTAAGAGTGACGGCATTTCTATCTCTTTTATATACAACAAAAATTTATCTTTGAGCAGAATGTTTATGCCAAATTTAGAAAATTCATTTAGAGCATTAAGAGTGCTCCACGCGGCAAGAGATCTATTTAATCAACATGGCTTTCATAAGGTCGGTGTCGACCGAATTATTGCTGAAGCCAGAATTTCAAAATCCACTTTTTATAATGATTTTCACTCTAAAGAAAGACTGATTGAAATGTGTTTGTTGGTTCAAAAAGAGCACTTAAAAGAAAAAGTGAGAGCGGTAAGGGAATCTCGTCAATATCCAGATTTGTCTCTTAAGCTTAGACAAATTTACCTTTTACATGCGGACTTAAAAGGTGCGTATTATCTGTTGTTTAAAGCGATTTTTGAAATTAAAAAGCTTTATCCAAACGCCTATCAAACCGCAATTCGCTATAGGCGATGGCTTAAAAATGAAATTTTCTGGGTTCTGCGAGAATCTAAAAAAAGGGCTACATATGAAGAATCGGATATTTTTGTATTTATGATTGATGGTGCGATTTTTGGTCTTTTAGGTTCAAGTCAAAATGAAGAACCTGATCAGTTGCTAGATTACTTTTTAAAGGTAAATGCTTAATAAGCTATTAAAACCCAAGCTATTTAGTTTGGCTTTTAACTAATTGAGTAACAATAAAAATATTCTAAACACCGAGTAATGTAATGCCATCATATTCATTCTCAGCTTTCTCAAGGAATTTTGTAATTTCTATAATCATGTTTAGTGCTTGTGGCTTAAAAAAACTGAAGTTACTTGCAAACAATTCTGTTTCTTCTTTGAAAATTAGCTTTAATGTTTTATCGTATGTATCTAACTGATTTATAAATGAATGAAGTTCATGTAAATCTTTTATAATATCTTTGAGGTTTTCAGAATTAATAAAAGTAATTCCCCAATGGAAAAACTTTTCTTTATCTCGATTAAAGAAATTTTCAACTAGTGAAAAAGCCACTTCATCAATAGCTATAGAGCCTACACAATCATTATTTCTTCTTAGATCCAAAGGTATAATTTGAATATTTAAAGAGCCTATTAAACCAGAAACGAATTTAACATCGAAATTAATTTTCATATTAAATGAGTGAATAATCTAAGTTTTATGTTTCTAAGATTAAACTATTTATATTCAAGAATTCTAGTTGATTAGATAAATATATTGAATGTAAAGCTGCACTGTAATTTTTTTAAAATTGAAAAGCTTTATCCAACCGCCCATAAGGTTGTAATTGACTATCGAAATTGGCTAATTCAAGAAATTTATAAACTACTTTTAACGCTAAAAGTTACGGCTTCAATTGAAGATGCTCACCTGTTTTTATTTGTGATTGATGGCGCTATGATTCAACTTTTAGGGGAAAAATCAGCTAGATGACCGAGATAGATTATTAAACTATTTTTTAACCATGATTAATTAAGAATTGGCGAATGAAAAGCTCCTTATTTAAGGCGCTTTTTTATGTCTTTTCTCTTATTTATATAATTTAATAAAGTAAATCGAAGAAATCGTATTTAATTTTCTCTTGAAGAAATGAGATTAGTTTGGCACATTGCTTAGAAGTAGAATTCTATGCAAGCGTTGTAGCAAGCAGTTCTGACACAGTAAAAATTATAAATTTCAGAGTATAACTATGCGGCTTAATAAATTAGCAGGTTGTGAGGAGTGCGATACAGTCTATCGTAGAACCCCGCTTGCTTATGGAAAAAGAGCTTATTGCGTATGCTGCGGTGCTGAACTCTATCGGCACACCAAACCTTTTTCAACATTGTTAGCTTTGATTTTAACTGCCTTAATCGTATTTATTATTGCCAATAGCTTTCCTATCGTAAAAATTGAATTACAGGGAAATACCTCTGAAACCACCTTACTTGGTGCGGTGTGGGTGATGTTTCATTATGATCGGGCTTTCGTGGGCTTACTCATCTTAATCACTACTTTTATTGTGCCGCTTTCTTATCTTTTATTACTTACCTATGTGTTGGGTACGGTGAGTATATTGAAGAAAAGGCCAACGTTTTTGGTGATGGCATTGCGGACACTTTTCTTTATGAGAGTGTGGGGAATGGTTGAGGTGTTCTTAATCGGAATTTTGGTCACACTTGTAAAGTTAGTGGGAATGGTATTGGTGATTCCCGAGATTGCTTTGTGGGCATTCGCAGTCTTAAGCATATTATTGGTCTATATTACTTCCATAAAGGTGAGCGATATATGGAACGAAATTGATAGGTCACTGCCATGAAAACAATAAAAAATGTGACCCAAGCAAAAAGCTCGCAACACGGATTGGGGGTTAAGCCATATCCACGAGCTAAAGATCTCTCATTAATTGTGTGTCATTGCTGTGGTGTCGTAAATTCTGCTCAAAATGAAAAAAGACGACGAGATAAAAGCCATCAAGTATTACGTTGTATTCGGTGTAATAGCGTGCTGCATTCACGCAAACCAGCAAGTTTAAATCGAACCTTTGCTTTGGTAGTGGCTGCAACCATCCTTTATATTCCAGCCAATGTACTTCCAATGACGGTGACTGACTCACTTTTAGGTAGTCAGCAAGATACGATCATGAGTGGGGTAATTTACTTCTGGCAAAGTGGAGACTATTTGGTTTCAGTGGTCATTTTCATGGCTAGTATTTTTATTCCAATGTTAAAGCTACTGATTTTGTATTTTTTATTATTTGCGGTATATCTACAGAAATCGGCAGGTTGGAAATTTTTACCCGAGCAATGCGTTAAGTTATATCGAATTGTCGAGTTTATCGGGCGCTGGTCAATGATTGATGTTTTTGTGGTGGCACTTTTAACAGCCCTCATTCAGATTCAATCGCTTGCTACAATTTTAGCAGGGCCGGGTTCGATTGCTTTTGGTGCGGTTGTGGTGTTAACCATGTTCGCATCTTTAAGTTTTGACCCACGTATTATTTGGGATAACTTCTACACATCTCAGAGTACAAACAAACCGTCTTCTGTTGCTTCTGAAAAAACAACAATTATTCAGGCAGAACATCCGCCGTTGAATAATGATTCTATTAATCCCAGTCAATAAAAGAACAATGAGTATGTCTGAAAATGAAATAACCACTGGTAACTCAGATCATCGTGATACAGATGTTGAACTGGATAGCATGAATGATTTGCCAGAACCCCAAGAAAAGAAAAGCCGGTGGAAGCCTTTATTAATTTGGCTTATTCCATTGATCGCGCTTTTAATCGCGCTGTCATTAGCTGTAAAAGCGCTATTGTCTCATGGCCCTACAATTGATGTGTCTTTTCGGACAGCCGAAGGGCTAGTCGCTGGTAAAACCACAGTTCGCTATAAACAGGTGGATATTGGTGTAGTACGGCAGATTGATCTTTCAGATGACCGTTCACACGTTATTGCCAGAATTGATTTGCGCAAAGGTGCGAGTAATTTTGCAGCGAAAGATTCACGATTTTGGGTGGTGCGACCGCGTATTGGGACGAGTGGGGTTTCAGGAATAGACACCTTATTGTCAGGTTCATATATTGAAGTGGATGGGGGGAAATCAGAAGAGGATAAGTTTGAATTTACTGGATTAGAAGTGCCGCCAGTCATATCCTCAGACGTTCCCGGAAAAGTATTTTTCTTAAATGCAGATGATCTTGGTTCGTTAGATATAGGTTCTCCAATTTATTATCGTCGAATTAATGTGGGGCAAATTACAGCTTATAAATTGTCTGATGACGGTAAAAATGTTGAACTACAAACGTTTATCCGCGCGCCGTATGACAAGTTTGTAACCACCGATGCACGTTTTTGGCAGGCGAGTGGGATTGATGTGACCTTAAATGCTTCAGGCTTTAATTTAGACACTCAATCTCTGGCAAGTATTGTCGCAGGTGGTATTGCTTTTGGATTCCCTGAAGGCTCGCATGCTACGATGGCAGCAAATCAGAGTCACTTTAATCTTTGGGACTCAAAATCTGATGCATTAAAAGAACCGGATGGTCAAGCTCGTGGTGTGATTATGTATTTTGATCATTCATTACGTGGGCTTACGGTCGGTGCACCAATTGATTTCATGGGTATTGAAATTGGTAATGTTAAATCAATAAATGCCGAGTTTTATGACCACTATAAACAGATTCGTATGCGTGTTGAGGCGGTCATTTATCCTTCACGTGTTGAAAATGGTCAGGCGCTTAATCCAAACAGTGAAATTTTTAAAGATTTTGTTGAACATGGATGGCGTGCTCAAATGAGAACCGGAAACCTTCTAACGGGTCAAAACTATATTGCGCTAGACAGGTTCCCTAAAGCCAAACCAGCCACATTACAAATCTTAGGTGATAACCGTGTGGTGATTCCGACAACGCCAACCGAACTGAGTGGCTTACAAGCACAAGTTTCTCAAATTGCAGATAAATTAACGAAATTCCCGTTAGTTGAAATTGGGCAAGATGTGCGTAAAACGCTTAACAATATGAACACAGCGATTGAGTCTACCGACAAGCTGGTTAAACAGTTAGACGGCAAAGTTGCACCTGGTTTACAAGCAACTTTAGACGATGTGCGTAAAACTGTACGGTCATCTGAATCTATTTTGTCGAGCGATGCGCCGTTGCAACAAGACGTACGCAAAGCATTGCAGCAAATGACACGTGCCGCTGCCTCTTTACAGTTAATGTCAGACTATATTGAACAACACCCTGAATCAATTATTCGTGGTAAGACACCAGAGACCGATGATGAAAAATAAAAACCATCTATCTTTTCAACTTCCTAAAGCAGCCAAATGGCTGCTTGGGAGTGGCTTGTTTTTAACGGCAGTTGCCATGACAGCATGTTCGAGTTCGCCAACGCCAAACTATTATACGATGTCCCCTAAAGTTACTCCGGTCACCAGCTCAACTGTGCAGGTGATTGAAGTATTGCCAGTTGGGATTCCAGACCGATTAGACCGTGCACCTTTGGTGCTACAAGACAGTAGCGGTAAGTCTACGGTGTTAAATAATGAGCGCTGGACATCGACCATGGGTACGCAATTACGCGATACCATGTCGGCAGGTTTACAACAAAAGCTAGGGGCAATTGACAGTTATAGCAGTGGGCTTGCTGGAAACAATCAACCGTTATATCGCGTTTCTACAGACTTTTCTCATTTTGATATTATAGATCACAACAATATTAATATTGCTGTGTCTTGGGTTGTGAAGCGTCAGATACCTCCAACTCAATTAGAGTCAACTAATGCAAAAGTAATCACTAATAGAGGAGCTCAGCTCAATTGTAGAATTGCTTTTAAACAGCCGATTGATCAAAAAGCTAAAAAAATGGAAGCCATTGTAAGTGCTTCAAGTGAGGCCATGAGCCAAATTATTAATATTGTTTCTTCTTCGATCGTGGCGCTAGATTCAAACAAAAAAGCGGTTATTAGCAATGGTGTTTGTTCGTAAAACGACTCGCTTTTAACCAACCCCTTTATTTGTGCAAAACAGATAAAGGGGTTTTTTATTTTAATTGCCTCGATAGGTTGAATAACCATAAGGGCTGAGTAGTAACGGAATATGGTAGTGATTTACACTTCCATCCACTTTAAAAATCACAGGGACTTCGGCAAAAAAAGTTTGTTGTTTGTTCTTTTTAAACCAGTCTTCAGTTTTAAAGGTAACTTTATAAACACCTTGCTCTAGTTTTTTATTTTCTGGATAGAGTGCACTAATACGGCCATTTGAGTCGGTCACTTGTTGGTTAAGTTTAATCCACTGGTTATTTGTGTTTTTTTCTAAAACCACTTCAACCTGAGAAGATGGCAAACCAGTTTCTAAATTTAAAACATGCACACTGAGTGGATTACTCTGTGCAAATGTAGCCGAAGCAATAAATAAAGAAGATAAGGCAATAAATGATTTAGACATGATGAATCCTTATGAATGAAAAATGGTTTCAATGGCTTTACTTGCACATAGATTGTCATTTTGAGCACCACCAGCACCCGCAACGCCAATCGCCCCGATCACTTGGTTCTCAAAACGAACAGGTATGCCACCTCCTAACAACAGTAAATTTGCCAGTGTGGTTAAATTTTTTGCATCGGGATTTTGGTTACTGTTTTGGCTTAAAACCAAGGTCGATGTTTTGGTAGATAGCGCCGTATAGGCCTTTTTCTCGGCAGCCATTAAATTATGTGGACCAACCAACTCATGCCGTTCGGCAGTTAAAGGGTTACCACCACGGTCAACAATAACGACTGCAATGTTTTGATTTAATTTTTTACATGCCTCTTTAGCACTGTCAGCTAGCATTCGTGCAGTTTTAAGATCTAATGAATAGACTTGATTCAAAGCAGGGGGCTGTGCAAAAGTACTATTACCCAATACCGCGGCTGTTAGCATCAGCCAGTTCAATTTGTTCATGATGATTGCCTCTATGTCGCTTTGAAAATCTTAAACAAATTGAATAATTCCAAGCATGACAATCACATTACAAAGTTGTCATCTTTCAAAAGAGTCTCTACAAAATGCGTATCCTTGTTATTGAAGACGAAATCAAAATCGCCACTTATTTGGTTAAAGGATTAAAAGAATCTGGATATCAAGCGGAGTGTGTTCATTTAGGGCTTCAAGGTTTAGAAATGCTAAAGAGAGATCAATATGACTTGCTTATTCTTGACGTGATGTTGCCTGACATAGACGGCTGGAGCGTATTACAAGTACTGCGCCAGTTCTCCAAAATTCCGGTTATTTTCTTAACGGCAAAAGATCAGGTGATGGATAGAGTCAAAGGTTTGGAATTGGGTGCGGATGATTACTTGGCTAAACCCTTTTCTTATATTGAACTATTAGCGCGTATTAAAAGCCTATTAAGAAGACAACAATATTTGCAGGAAAATGAACTGTCTATTAGTGATTTAAAAATGGACTTGGTCAGTCATAAAGTATGGCGTAATGGAAACCTGATTGAGCTGAGCAAAACTGAATTTAATTTGTTGCGTTACCTGTTACTCAATAAAGAGCAAATCGTGACGCGCAGACAAATTGGTTCCGAAGTCTGGAATATTAACTTTGATACCGATACTAATTTTATTGATGTGGCAGTACGCCGTTTACGAAGCAAAATTGATGAAGGGTATGAATTAAAGCTTATTCATACCATCCGTGGCTTGGGCTATAAAATTTCGGTTAGCTTATGAACTTTAAATTTCTACGTTCGCTTGAAGTCCGTATTACATTACTGGTCACGCTCTGTTCTGCCTTAATTTTATGTTCAGTCGGCTTTATGACCTATTTAGGTATTAACCAAATTTTATTAAAGCAGCAAGATAAAGCTTTAGCAGACAGAATTAATCGCTTGGAAATTTTGCTACAAGATAGCGAAAATGTAGAGCAAATCATTGCGCGGCCTAAGCTTTATCAAAACATGCTCGGCAACCAAGACAATTTGTTTCTGCTCATTCATAAAGATAAAACCTTAATTAATATCAATCCGCTCCATATTCAGTTACCTCAATTTGCAGAGCGTACAAGTCTCCAATTCCAAGACTTAGCTAGCAATGAATATCCAACGCGAATTGCGTGGAAAACCATAAAAATTAATAACGAGCCTTATCAGCTCATTGCAGGTAAACAATGGTCTGAGCGGATTAATATTATTTTACCTTTTCAAAAGAACCTTTTGATGTATGTGATAGGAGGTGTATTTGCAATCTTTGTGCTTTGTATTTTAGCGTGTCATCTGGGTTTAAGGTCGCTACAACAGCTTCGCAAGCAAACACACTCTATTAACGTAAATCAGCTCCAGAAAAGATTAAATCTCTTAAATTCACCTTTAGAAGTTGAGCTGCTTTCAAAAGATATAAATCACATGCTTGAGCGTATTGAAAAGGGCTATACCCAGCTCAACCGTTTTTCTGAAGATATTGCTCATGAGTTCCGTACGCCTTTAAATAATCTGATTGGGCAAACTGAAATTGCTTTAACTGGCGAACGCTCAGTTGAGCAATATGAAGATTTGCTGGTGTCTCATTTGGATGATTACCACAGATTAAAACGTATGATTGATAGCATGCTTTTTTTAGCAAGAGCCGATCAGAAAATGGTTCTTGTAAACAAACAAGAAATAAACGTCCAAGATGTTATAGATGGGCTATGCCAGATTTTTGAATATCAGGCCGAGGAACAAGAGTGTCATTTTAGTTTCAACTTAGAAGTCCAAAAGTTATTTGCAGATCCAGAGCTATTTCAAAGAGCAGTCTACAACCTTATTTTAAATGCGCTCGTACATGGTGGTGATAAGCGATCTATTTATATCGCCACTAGACATAAAATGACTGAGCATACGCAATGGGTGAGTCTGACTGTGGTAACGGGTGGTATTTCAATTGCTGATCATCAACTTGAGCATCTTTTTGAAAGATTCTACCAATGCCACTCAAGTCGAAGTGATGAGAACCAGACAGGTGGATTAGGTTTATCGATTGTCGCTTCAATTATGGATCTACATCATGGTCTATATCGGGTCTATAACACGCTCGAAGGGGTATATTTTGAGCTTGATTTTCCAATTGCAGGTGCCCCAAATAAATACAATTAAATCCTTATTAATGTTCCTTAATTTTTAAAATTCACACTTTGTTCACAACCCTCTGGCGTATGTTTAAACATATGAAATAAATAGAAGAGGGTCGTTATGAAATTATTATTTAAGTCACTTGTCATCAGTAGCAGTCTTGCAGCGGTTAGCTTAATGCTTCCTTTGAGCACCTTTGCTGACACAAATACGAAACCAGTGGCTGTTGAATCTATTGATATTAATAAATACGCAGGTAAGTGGTATGAGATTGCACATTTACCTATGTTTTTTCAGCGTAATTGTGTAGCCAATACAACTGCAAACTATTCCATTAACGCAGACAAAACCGTTGGTGTTTTAAATAGTTGTACCAACAAAGATGGCAAAATGATTTCATCTGAAGGTGTGGCCTATTCGCAAAATGAGGGCAACAGTAAATTAAAAGTGAGCTTTTTGCCTTCTGGTCTAAGATGGATTCCTTTTACAAAAGGCGATTACTGGGTACTAAGAGTTGACCAAGATTATCAGGTCGCTTTAGTCGGTGGTCCAAGCCAGAAATATTTATGGATTCTTTCTCGTAGTCCTCAAATTGATGAGGCGACATATCAGTCTTATCTGCAAACCGCAAAAAGCTATGGCTACGACGTTTCTAAACTCGTTAAGACAACACAGTCTAAATAGCGAAGCTACTGATTAGGAAGATTCTTATATTTATCTCTTAATCGAGTGAACTTCACATAAAATTCATTGCGCATTTTCTAAATTAGAACCAAAAGAAATGCTTTAGATCAGGAAGAATCAATGTCTAAATTTTTTCTGCGCTGGATCGATAGCTGGTCAGATTCAGAAAATGCGCAAGTGGGTACTTCTAGCGAATATGTCATTGAAAAGAAAATTCAATGGTTAAGAATAATTCCTTTTATTTTATTGCATATCGCTTGTTTAGCTATGTTTTGGGTGGGCGTATCTTGGTTTGCAGTTGTCTTCATGCTGGGTTTTTACTTTCTTCGCATGTTTGCAATTACTGCTTTTTTCCACCGCTATCTTTCACATAAAACTTTTCAAACATCACGTATTGTCCAGTTCATTTTTATACTGATCGGAACTATGAGTGCACAGCGTGGACCGTTATGGTGGGCAGCGCATCACCGTTATCACCATTACTTTACCGACACCGATCAGGATCCACATTCAGCGAAAGCAGGCTTTTGGTATTCCCATATAGGCTGGTTTTTAAATGAGCAGAATTTTGCTATTCGAAAAAAAGTGATTAAAGACTGGTTGAAATATCCTGAGCTGATTTGGCTTGACCGATTTAGTTTGCCTATTGTGATTTTTACAGCTTTGGCAATTTATGGTTTTGGTTCGTGGCTTGCGCAACATTTCCCTGAGTTCGGAACTAATGGCTTACAGCTTTTGGTGTGGGGATTTGTGATTTCTACCGTTCTCTTAACGCATGCAACCTTATGTATTAACTCACTCGCGCATCGTTATGGTTCACGAGAGTTTAATACCCCAGATGACAGCCGTAATAACTTTTTACTTTCTTTAATTACCTTAGGTGAGGGATGGCACAACAACCATCACTTTTACGCGGGTAGTGTGCGTCAAGGTTTTTATTGGTGGCAGATTGATATCACCTTTTATGTGCTCAAACTGATGTCTTTATTTGGTTTGGTGTGGGGACTAAAGCCAGTACCAGCGAAGGTCTATCAATATAAAAAGATTAAAGATCTACCGATAGAAAAAATTGAAAATGGGGAAGTGTTATGAAAATTGCCATTATTGGTTCGGGTATATCGGGACTTTATGCTGCATGGAAATTGTCAAAACAACATCAAGTTACCGTATATGAAAAAAATAGCTATTTAGGTGGTCATACTGACACTCATGAGCTGGATATAGAGGGCGCTAAAGTTGCGGTAGATAGTGGTTTTATTGTGTTTAATGACTACAACTATCCGTTATTTACCGACATGCTTAAAAATTTGGGAGTTGAAACTCAAAGCAGTGACATGAGTTTTTCGGTGAATAATCTGGTCAGTGGGCTTCAATATAACCCCTCAAAAAAATGGTCGCTCTTTGCCCGTCCGCAGAACTTTCTAAACCGTAAATTTCTACAAATGCTCTCAGATTTGCTGCGTTTTTATGATGATAATAAAAATATTGATGTAGCAGATTTTGACCCTAATTTATCTATTGAAGGCTATTTAGACCTACACAAATATAGCCATGAGTTCCGTTATGAGCATCTTTATCCGATGTGCGGGGCATTATGGTCGGCTCCGGTTGAGCAGGTAGGTCAGATCCCATATCGATTTGTCGTGAGCTTTTTTCAGCATCACCGCATGCTACAGCTAAAAGAGCGGCCACAATGGCAAACAGTCAAACACGGTTCAGCAAGTTATATACATGCTATTCAACAAAACTGTCCATCCATTGAGTGGAAATTTGCAGAAGTAAAAGGTGTGAGCCGTTCACAAGAAACTGTGTTTATCGAAACAACTGAAGGGCAAGCAGAATATGACTGGGTGATTTTCGCAAGCCATGCCGACGATAGCCTAAGTTTAATTAAAGATGCTTCATCTCTTGAACGAGAAATACTAAGTCAATTTAGCTATCAAGATAATCACATGGTGGTTCACCGTGACACTTCAATTATGCCTAAAAGTCGTTTGCAGTGGGCAAGTTGGCATGTACATGTAACACCAACATCGCAAGTTCAAAGCAATGAGTCTGACATACATTATGGTTTTACCTACTGGATGAATAATTTGCAGAATTTACCCTGCAATACTCAAGTTTTTTCTACTTTAAATCCGAATATGAAAATTAAAGCCGAAGACATCTTGGTTGAACGCCAATATCGTCATCCTGTATTTGATACTAAAGCGATTCAAACTCAATCTCGTTGGCAAGAAATTAACGGACAAAACAGAACTTCATTTTGTGGAGCGTATTGGGGCTGGGGTTTCCATGAGGATGGTGCCCGTAGTGCAGCACGTGTTGTAGAGCAAATTTTACACTTTTAAAAATAGGTAAGGAGCTTTTCAAATGTTATTAAATAAACTTGCTATAGCTCCTACAATTATTCGTCACCGACGCTATAGCCCCAAACAGCATCAATTCACATCGACCTTAAATTACTTATGGTTCGATCCAGATCAATTAAATGAGATTGCAAAAGATTGCTCACTTTGGTCAACCAATCATTGGAATGTCTTAGAACTATCCAAAAATGATTTTTTAAATATGTATCACGGGTCTATAAAGGAAAAAGTAGAAAAAGCGATACTGCAAAATAACAACTTACATATTAGACCAGACTGGCAAATCAGAGTATTGGCTTTACCTCGTTGTTTGGGTTTTCGGTTTAATTCGGTCGTATTTTATTTTGTTTTAAATAAAGCCGGAAAACCCGTATTTATTGTCAGTGAAATTACTAATACCCCATGGAATGAACGAAAAGTTTATATACATGACTGCTCAAAACAACAAAGAAATATGAGTGATTATCAGAGTTTCGATTTTCATTTTGAAAAATCATTTCATGTTTCGCCGTTTATGCCCATGCAGTTGACTTACCGCTGGCGATTTAGTTTTTCAGACCAGCAAAATGTCATTCACATGCAGCTCTTTGAAGAACAAAAACAAGTGTTTGATGCAACTATGCGGTTTGAACTTGTGCCCATCACATTTCCTTCACAGCAGTATCGATATGCTCTTATGAACAGCCTAGCCCCTTTTAAAATGTTGTTTTCAATATATTTAGAAGCATTTAAGTTGTGGCGAAAAAAAGTTCCATTTTATCGTCATCCTAAAAAGATCAAGGTAGATAAGACATGATAAAAACATTTCTTTATGGTGAAGATGACTCACTACCGTTACTGCTCAAGAGTCTTCTCAAACTACGTCATGGACAGATCACTTTTCAGGGCGCGTGGAGTGGTACGGTTGGCGAGGTTTCAGACTTACATGCTGTGATTGAAGTTCGCAATCCTTTGCTGATGGATCTCATTTTAAAAAATGGTGTTTTAGGAGCAGCTGAAGGCTATATCCGTGGTGATTGGAGCAGCGAACAACTTGTAGAGTTGGTTCAGATACTGGCACGTAATCGAGATGTATTAGACCAGTTTAACCAGAATGTTATTGCACAGGCGAGCCAGTTTTTTCTGAAGGGTTGGTATAAAAATAGAAAAAACTCTATAAGCGGGAGCCGTAAAAATATTGCTGAGCACTATGACTTAAGTAATGACTTTTTTAAATTATTTTTAGACCCGTCGTTAATGTATTCGAGCGCCGTTTTTGAAAGTGAAAACATGTCACTCGAAGACGCATCTGATTTTAAAAAAGAGCTCATCTGTAAAAAGTTAGATTTAAAACCAATGGATCATTTGGTTGAAATTGGAAGCGGTTGGGGCGGTTTTGCCATTTATGCAGCCCAACATTATGGCTGTAGAGTGACCACCATTACCATTTCACAAGCTCAATACGATGAAGCCGTTACTCGTGTAAGTGAAGCTGGGTTGGCACATCGAATTGATGTGCAATTAAAAGACTATCGCTTGCTCGAAGGAAAGTTCGATAAGTTAGTTTCAATTGAAATGGTTGAGGCCGTTGGCGCGCAATATTTATCAACATATTTTGATCAGTGCAAAGCGCTGTTAAAACCGAAAGGTTTGGCATTTATTCAAGCCATTACCATTGAAGATTTTCGTTATAAAAAAGCATTAAATACAGTCGATTATATTAAGCGTTATATTTTTCCTGGTAGCTTTATTCCTAGCGTGAGTGTATTGACTCAAACCGCCTCTGAAAGTGGTTTAAGGCTAAAGTATTTAAATGACATCGGTTTAAGTTATGCAAAAACAATTCATCACTGGCGAGCACGGTTTTTAATCGCACGGGAGGAAGTATTGGCTCTGGGTTTCGATGAAAACTTCATTCGCATGTGGGATTTCTATTTATGTTATTGCGAGGGTGGTTTTAAAGAAGGCGTGATAAGCAATGTTCACTTGTTGTTTGAAAGTAGCAATTACTAACTCGAACACATCAAGCAAGGAGACTGCTCATGTTTTGGAATTTACTGATTCTAGATTTAATGATCATGTTGCTGAGCTGGCTACTTGCCACTGCAAATGGTCGAGCTGGAATTGTAGATGCCGCATGGAGTTTCTGTCTGGCAGTAAACATTATTGTGTCTTCTTTACTCATTTCAGTTGCTCCAGTTGAAGTGCGACTTTTTGTCGGTATTTTTAGCGGCTTATGGTTTTTAAGATTATTTTGGCATCTTTTAAGACGTTATCAATCTGAACAAAAAGAAGATGGTCGTTACGCGAACATGCGTAAGTCGATGGGTAAGTTCCAGCACTTTGGCTTCTTCTTATTTTTTATCTTTCAAACCCTTTTGGTGCTTTTGTTCTTTTTTCCGATGTGGACGCTACTCAATGTAGAGGCAACTACATGGAGTGGCGGATATAAAATCGCTTTAGTGATTGCTGCTGTCATCATGGTGATTGCCTTTATTGGAGAGCAGCTCGCTGATCAGCAGTTATACCGATTTAAATTAAATCCAGAACATCATGGCAAAACGATGGATCAGGGTTTATGGCGTTATTCACGTCACCCAAATTATTTTTTTGAATGGTTACACTGGTTTGCCTATCCAATCATTGGTTTAGCTGCGGGCCAGTATTTATTGTGGATTTATCCGTTACTGATGTGGCTATTTTTATACTACGTCACGGGTATTCCATTTAGTGAAAAACAAGCAATTAAAAGCCGCGGTCAAAATTATCTTGATTATCAACAAAAAACATCAATGTTTATTCCGCGAAAACCCAAAAAATAGGTGCGCATATGGATTTTATTGTTCATCAGTCTTTAAAAATTGTTGAAAGTGGTGTGATTCCAGATCATGCAATTCGGGCAGCAATCCGTGCTTTAAGCAAAAAGCGCTTAATTCAAGAAGGGCGTTATGACCCTGAACAAGGGGCACAGCGCTATATGGATGTGCTTAATATGCTGAAACGGAGCGAAATCGCCGTTGAAACGGACAAGGCAAATGAGCAGCACTATGAATTGCCGACTGAGTTTTTTCAGGCAGTGCTTGGAAAAAGACTCAAATATAGTGCTTGCTATTTTCCGACTAAAACAACAACTTTAGATCAGGCAGAAGAGCTTGCACTTCAGCTTTACTGTGAAAGAGCACAACTTAAAAACGGCCAACATATTTTAGAGTTAGGCTGTGGATGGGGTTCTCTAACATTATGGATGGCAGAAAACTATCCGCGCTCACAGATTACTGCTGTTTCAAACTCTGCAACCCAGAAAAAGCATATTCTTGGGCAAGCTAAGTTGAAGGATTTAACGAATCTTGAAGTGCTCACATGTGATGTGAATGTGCTCGAATTAGACCAAGATCAATTTGATCGGGTTGTATCGGTTGAAATGTTTGAACACGTTCGTAACTATCAACGTCTTTTTGAGAAAATTCAGGGATGGTTGAAGGCAGATGGGCTACTTTGGTGTCATATTTTTTGCCATCGCTTTTTACATTATCCTTTTGAAGTAAAATCAGATTATGATTGGATGTCCAAGTATTTCTTTACTGGCGGTTTAATGCCTGCGACGTCAACTTTTTTGCATTTCCAAGAGCATTTAGAATTGGCTCAACAGTGGCAGTGGTCGGGTGAGCACTATATGAGAACCGCAAATGCTTGGCTTGATAATATGGATAATCAAGAAGTTGAATTGAAGCCTCTGTTTAAAAAAATCTATGGAAAAGATGCTAATATTTGGTGGCAACGTTGGCGTATTTTCTTCATGGCTTGTGCTGAGCTGTTTGGTTTTGAGCAAGGACAAGAATGGGTCATTGGTCACTTTTTATTTAGAAAGAGATCATTGTAATTTCTAGAGCCTACCTCGGCGATAAAGATATGATAAGAACTCGACATGATGGCAAATCTAGTCATCCATTAGCCAAAATGTTCAATCGATATTATTGGTTGCAGATTGGTCTGATTGCATTATCGATCGTGGTCGGGTTGGCTTGTAGTGCATGGGTCATTAAAGGCTCTTTACTTAAAACAGCTTTAGAACAGGAAATGGAGCATTACTGGTTACGCATAGAACGTGACCCAAATGCAGATTTACCGGATACGAAAAATTTATATGGATATCGGTGGAATACACAGGTCGCACCTCAACCATTTCGGGGCATGCATTTAGAGAGTGGGGTACATCGAATCTTTGTTGATGGTAAAGAGCGTATGACGGTCTATGGTGAGCGTAATGGTCAGCATGTTCTGTTGGTATTTGGCGAGAGCAATGTCAATAAGCTGATCTGGTTATTTGGATTGGCTCCGCTCATGTTTAGTTTGTCTGTGCTATATAGCTTTTTATGGTGGTCAAATCGAAAAGCCAGACGCTATTTTTCCCCAATTACACGTTTGGCAAATGCTTTGGAAAATATCGATTGGGCACATCAAGATACCCAAGCATCTCCTTTTAAAGATATTAATACCAATGGCAACATGGAAGCAGAATATCTCAAGCAAGCCTTGGAAAAATATCATCAAGTTTTAAGTGATTTTATTCGACGCGAAAGGGAGTTTACGGGAGATGTGAGCCATGAGCTGCGTACTCCACTCACTATTTTGAAGGGTAATGTGCAACTTTGTCAGGCTAGATATGGAGATGATAAAGCCTTAGTTCGTCTTCATAATACGATTGAGGATATGCAGTTATTAGTCGATACCTTATTGGCGATTGCACGTAATACAGTAAAAAGCTTACCGTCTGAGAAGAATTTTTTATCTAGAATTGTGAAGGATTTAGTCGAAAGTTTACAAGCAGTGAGTGAGAGTAAGGGAATACATATTCATATTCAACCCGACCTTTCTGAACAGCCGCGCTGGTTATATCCTTCTATGACTAAAATGGTTTTAAGCAATATTTTACGTAATGCATTGAACTATTCTCAAGGCTCACAAATCGATATTATTCAACAAAAAAACAGCCTGATTATTGCGGATAATGGAATTGGAATTTCTTTACCTAACGATGTTAAGGTTCAAGAGCTCAGCGATTCACAACTCTCTTTAAAGGCTAAAGGCCATGGAATTGGTTTGCAATTGGTGCAAAAGCTTTGCAAACAATTAGGATGGCGAGTGGAGTTGTTTGATCGGCAGTACTATTTAGCTACTCATCCTGAGTTGGACTTAGAACAGGCAACAGGTTTAATTGTTGTGGTCTATTTGAGCTAACTTACAGAACTGTCTAAAGCAATTTTTAAACCGACGCCTGCCACTGTATGTAATAGCTTAGGGTCAAAAGGTTTATCAACCATTTTTCTTAAGTTATATATGTGACTGCGTAATGCATCACTTTCAGGTTCTTCATCGCCCCATAACTCCATCATCAGTTCTTGTTTGGTCACCACTTTTGGAGATTGACGCATCAAAATTTTTAATAATTTAAATTGAATAGGCGGCAATTCGATATTATTTCCGGCACGAATAACTGTTTGGGTTGCGCTATCAAGAATTAAGTCATGAATCTGAATTTTATGATGAGTGACTTCGCCAGCTGCTCTTTTAATTAATGCACGAATCCGCATGACTAATTCATTAAAATCAAAGGGTTTAACCAAATAATCATCTGTTCCAGCGGTAAAACCTTTAAGCTTGTCATCTAAAGTATCTCTTGCTGTCAGCATAAGGACAGGAATATCAACACCTTGTTGGGTGCGGAGCCAGTTACATAGGTCATAACCTGAGCCGTCCGGTAAGTTTATATCGAGCAGCAAAAGATGATAATGCTGCGATTTGAGAAAAGTCCGTGCAGCATCTAAATTACGCGCATGATCGATGATATAACCATGCACTTCAAGAAATTCGCAGACGGTTGCTGCAAGTTCAAAATGGTCCTCAACCATGAGGATAAAATGATTACCCATAAGATTTTATTAAGCCATTAATTTAATAATTGTTGTTTCAATTTAGCATTAAATGGTTCGCTACCAAACCAGATTTTAAAATATTGATTTGCATTCGGATTGTTTAAAGAACCGAGTAGCTCCTGGTTTAATTTTAGTTCCAGTTTTTGATTTTCTTGCTGGTAATACAAACTATATAAGTCTCCATTTTTGATGGGTCTATAAAGTTCATTAATATGATTAAGCGGAGATTTTGCATCAAATCCACTAATATTCTTTTTCAAATAATGGGTTGCTGCACGTTTAAAAGCCCACTCGGGAATATCGCGGTTATAGCTAAAGTCCATTTTGATGCTTTGACTTTGCCAATTTTTTAAGCAATCTTCAGCAAAGTAACTGACATTTCCCACTTTTTTACTCGTGACCATCAAAGGTGCTGAACTGCATTTTTTCAGTTCAGCCGCATTCGCTTGAGATACGATCAAGATTCCCAGAAATATTAAGACTCGACTTTTTTGAACGGCAATATCCATTTATAGACTCCTCCAAAGATTGGTAAAGAACGGTAGAGACCATTCGCCGGATCCCAATAATCTTGCTGGAAAATAATTTTTTGCTGATCATTAATCTTAATTTGACTAATTCCATAAGAAGCCATGGTTTTTGAACGACCTAACATTTTAAAGTCATAGGTCATGTACCAATGGATATAGGCTGTATCTTGATGGTGAGTTGCACTAATGAGTTTTACAGTGACATTACTTACTCTGGCATTCATGCCTTCAAAATGTTTGATCAGATCTGTTTTCTGAGAGAACTGCGAGAGTGTGTCGTTAATATAAAGCTGATCAGCGTAGAGACTACCTGCATTGTTTACAAAAGAAGGAGTACCAAGTGTATTAAATGCGGCAACAAAACGATTGCCGATATCTAACGCCTGCTCGTCATTTAATGTTATTCCATTAATTTTTTGTTCAGCTTTGCCGTAGTCACCTGAGTAGCTAGGCACACTTTTACACGCTGTTAAACCTACCAAGGTAATCAGCCCGAGGGCTGTGGTTATAATTTTCATGTCTATATCCGAGCCAACTTTATAAGATTAAATTAAAGAGCTGGTCGTGAAGTTTGCGTGAATTCTTATGTTTTTAGATTGACGTTTAGAGGCTGGTTTTTTAGAAAGGGTTAGATATCATCTCTCTCAAAATATTTTTGAAATAATGCTTTAAAAATTTACAGTTCTTTCCTGAAAAAGATAACATCCATATTTAAGAAGTTAGACGAATTCACTTTTATAAAACCGAGTTTATTTAATAGGTTGTGGGCGGGCAAATTATTTTCTTCTGAGAAAGCGATAACATGCTTAAAGTTTCGATTTTTCATGTCTTCTAGTAACTTAAGTGAAGCTTCAACAATATAGCCTTTATTTCGTTCACTTTTAATAAGCCTAAAACCTAGTTCAGCTTCCGTTTGACCATTAACTTCACACGTTTCAAAACCACAATAACCAATAATTCTGTGTGTTTCTTTTAAGATGATAGCCATTTTGCCAAAATTGTAATTTTTATAATGTTCTAAAATTTCTAAAAATCGACGAGTTGCAGCTTCAGTAGACAAAGCACCGTAAGGCGAAAAGGCCATAAAATCTTTGTTTTGAAACATCTCAATCATGATGGATAAGTCTTTATCGAGGAATGGTTTTAAAATTAAGCGATCTGTCTCTAACATAGCGTTCTTATTAAATGGTTTGAAAAGTATTTTTATCTATAAAGATTTTTTTGGATAGCTCAAATGCTATTTTTGAAGGTTCTTCATTTGTTAAAAACCTTTGGCATTTTAAGTTTATATATAAAGGAAATCTGTTTCTAATTTTTTTTTCTTCACTCCATGAAGAGCAATTTAAATATTCTCTTTGTAGTTGTCTTCTTACAATTTCCTTCACGCAAATTTCAAGCTCGAAAGAAGGTAAAAGTAAAAAGGTCAAAGAACTTTCTTCAATCTGAGCTTTGATCTCATGATAACTATCCATAAGTTCATTTGGGTAAGTCATAAATCCTGATGAACATATAATTATGTTTATAAGATCAGGGTTTATAGTTGTTATTAGACTTCTATATAACTCAATGTTTTTAATAGCATATTCTTTATAACTATATTTAGTTATAAATTGAGAAATATCTCCTATTTTAAGCATAAAGTGCTCATCTAAATCATAATAAATAGCACCGAAATCTATAGCAAATTGTTTAGCAAGACTTGTTTTTCCAGCTCCACCTGGACCAATGAAATGTATAAGCAAGAGGCAACTTCCTTTATTAATTCAGCCTTATTTCACCAATAAATATAGTTTATGTTTTCACCAGAAATCTGTCTCATAGCCGCGATGAGCAATCTTTCAATTATCTTATCAAGAGCTAGATAATTTGGAGGAAAACTCTCTAACGTAATAACATCGGTACTTATTTCCCATAAGTTTTCTTTAACTCTCATACTCTTTTTTATTTGAATAGAATTTGTTTTTTGTTGAAGTAAATCAATACAATCATTTATTGGAGCTTCTACAAATCCTACGATCTCATTATCTTTCGGCTTGAGCTCGGATAAATCAATATTTAAAGGCAATAAAAAGATATGTTGAAATTCATTCGCAATGTAATTTTCTGCTATATGGCAAGCCGTTTGCCGAATTCAAATAGAAATTAATTGATTAAATCTCACATCAATTCCTAATTCTTCTTGGCATTCTCTTATGCCATCTTCAATGGTTTCACCTGCCTCATAGTGGCCGCCCAGAGATATCAAGAAAACTTTTTCTGTCGAAAGTATAGTTATCAGAATTTTTTAGCTGAAAATAAACATATTGAGTTGATGGGTTGTATACAAGGCAAGTAAAAACCCTATGCCATAGTCCCAATTGATGGGCTAATTTTTTATCAATAACGCCCATGTATTCGTAATTATCATTAAATATATCAATATCCATGCTATTTTTTAATCAACTATAAATTTTCAGAACATATTTTATGTGGTTTATAAGATAGAAATTAAAAGAAAGCAATTTTATTCTAGCTGCGCTTTACTCATAAGAGATATAGATAAGTTTTGAATAAATAGAAGGGTTAAATAATGAAAACAATTGGTTTATTAGGTGGAATGAGTTGGGAATCTACAGCGCTTTATTATCAACAAATTAACAAAATGGTTCACGGTAAATTAGGAAAATTACATTCTGCTAAGGTCATTATTAATAGTGTGGATTTTGAAGAAATCGCAGCCTTGCAAGCGAAGGGTTTATGGCAAGAAGCTGGCGCATATTTAGCTGAGCAAGCACAAAATTTAGAAAAAGCAGGGGCAGAGTGTATTTTGGTGTGTACGAACACCATGCATAAAATTGCATCGCAGATTGAGGATGCTATTACGGTTCCTTTCTTACACATCGCTGATGCAACGGCAAAAGAAATTGTGAGTCAAGACATTGGTAAAGTCGCACTGTTGGGAACAGCTTTTACAATGGAGCAAGATTTTTATAAAGCTCGATTACAGGAGCATGGAATTGACGTGATGATTCCAAATGAAGCCGACCGAAAGATAGTACATCGTATTATTTATGAAGAACTTTGTTTAGGTGTGATTAACCCAGATTCAAGGCAAAAATACGAGACTATTGTAGAGGCGCTTATAGCTGAAGGCGCAGAAGGAATTATCTTGGGTTGTACCGAAATTTGTATGTTGATTGGTGAGCTTAAATTCTCGGTTCCTTTATTTGATACAACTACCATTCATGCAAAAGAGGCAGTGAGTTTTAGCTTAAACGAAAATA
Source organism: Acinetobacter sp. WU_MDCI_Abxb74 (assembly GCF_025513915.1). Classification (NCBI taxonomy): domain Bacteria; kingdom Pseudomonadati; phylum Pseudomonadota; class Gammaproteobacteria; order Moraxellales; family Moraxellaceae; genus Acinetobacter; species Acinetobacter sp. WU_MDCI_Abxb74. The sequence goes on along the minus strand of NZ_JAHPRP010000001.1, from coordinate 1,214,855 downwards.
AAAAGTCTAAAAGCGCCAATCTACGCATGACTGCTGGGAATATTCTTTAGCAATATTTCAAATATCCTTTGTCATTAATCGTTAAGCCTGTGTCGTCAAATGTAAAGTGGCACATATCCTACTTATTGTAGTTTGAGTTATTGCTGTTATAGGCACTTAATAAAAAACCAAAATATGGGATAGGACATGACGTTGACGAAAGCTATACGTTTCTATGGAACAGGAACGCCTGAAGTAATGCGCTATGAAGATGTAGAAGTAGGAGACCCAAAAGCTGGAGAAGTACGCCTACGCCATGTGGCAGTCGGTTTAAATTATGCCGATACATATTTTCGTAATGGAATATATAAAATTCCAATGCCTAATGGCATGGGTGTCGAGGCTTCTGGTGTTGTCGAAGCTTTAGGTGAAGGGGTCACTCAGCTTAAAGTGGGTGATCGGGTCACTTATACAGGTTTTTTAAATACTTTAGGTGCATATAGCACCCACCGTTTAATTTCAGCAGATGCGCTGATTAAATTACCCGAAGAAATTTCTTGTGAAACAGCGGCAGCCATGACCATGAGAGGATTGACCGCTGCTTATCTAATGCGCCGTATTTATGACTTTAAAGCTGGCGATTCAATTTTATTGCATGCAGCTGCAGGCGGTGTTGGGTTGATTGTTTCTCAGTGGGCTAAATTACTTGGCTTGACTGTTATTGGCACAACCTCTTCAGAAGAAAAAGCTGCCGTAGCTCGAGCTCATGGTTGTGATCATGTCATTAATTATAGCCATGAAAATGTTGCCGAACGTGTACGCGAGTTAACAGGTGGCGTTGGTGTAAATGTCGTTTTCGATAGTGTCGGTCAAGCCACTTTCATGAGCTCATTAGACTCCCTAAAACGCCGTGGTTTGCTGGTCTGCGTAGGTACGGCTTCGGGTCCAATTCCCGCTTTTGATCCGGTATTACTTGCCGTGAAAGGTTCGCTATTTGTGACACGTCCGGCTTTAGCCGATTACATTGTAGATCCTGCCGAGAAAAAAGAACTGGCAAATGAATTATTTGATCATGTTCGACATAGACGAATCAAAATTGAAATTAATCAGCGCTATGAGCTAAAGGATGCCGTGCAAGCTCATCGTGATTTAGAAGCACGTAAAACAATAGGTTCATCAATTTTTGTAATTTGAAGGGATTTCTTATGCAAATTGAACAGCTAACTTGCAATATTGGTGCAGAGTTAAGTGGCATAAAACTGTCTGATGCAATTTACGACGATGGTTTATTTTCTGAAATTCGTACCCAACTGCTTAAACATCGTGTTTTGTTTTTACGAGATCAGCATTTAACCCGTCAGGATCATGTCGCATTTGCAGAAAAATTCGGGCAATTAGAAGCTCATCCAGCGGTCAGGAGCCATCCTGATCATCCTGGTTTATTGCAGATTTATAAAAGCCCCGAAAGTCCAGTTGATCGTTATGAAAATTCTTGGCATAGCGATGCAAGCTGGCGCAAGGCCCCACCTATGGGATGTGTGCTGCATTGTGTTGAATGTCCACCTGTAGGTGGCGATACAATGTGGACAAATATGGTCATGGCCTATGAGTTTTTACCCAACGATATCAAGGATAAGATTGCAGACTTACGTGCGTACCACAGCATAGAAGCGAGTTTTGGCGCTGCGTTGCCACTTGAGAAGCGTTTGGAATTAAAAGAAAAGTTTCCCGATGCAGAGCATCCAGTGGTACGTACTCATCCTGAAACGGGCGAGAAAATTTTATACGTCAACGCGTTTACCACCCATTTCAGTAACTATCACACCAAAGAGCGAGTCAGATTTGGACAAGATGCCAATCCGGGCGCAGCTGAACTACTATGTTACTTAATTTCTCAAGCCTATATTCCAGAGTTTCAAGTGCGCTGGCGTTGGAAGCCTAACAGTATTGCAATCTGGGATAACCGCAGTACACAACACTATGCCGTGATGGACTATCCGCCATGTCATCGGAAAATGGAACGGGCCGGCATTATTGGTGACGTAACCTATTAAATCTACAGATTAAAAAATTCTATCTGATTGAAAATTCATAAAATATATAAGGAGATGCACATGCAATTCTTTGACGATTCTTTGCACCCAGAAAATATGGAAAAAGTGGTAATCACGGTTGCGCCGTATGGACCGGAATGGATGCCTGAAGACTTTCCCGAAGATATTCCTGTGACCATGGATGAGCAAATACAAAAAGCGGTCGAGTGTTATGAAGCGGGTGCTACGGTGCTGCATTTACATGTCCGTGAGCTTGATGGCAAAGGCTCTAAACGTCTCTCAAAATTTAATGAACTCATCGCAGGTGTTCGTGAAGCTGTGCCTGACATGATTATTCAGGTGGGTGGTTCGATTTCATTTGCACCAGAGAGTGAAGGTGAGGCGGCACTATGGCTAAGTGATGACACTCGACATATGTTGGCTGAACTTACACCAAAACCTGATCAGGTCACGGTAGCTATTAACACCACCCAAATGAATATTATGGAATTGCTCTATCCTGAATATTTAGAAGGGACTTCATTGGAACATCCAGCGACTCAGGCAGCCTATGCTGAGATGACCGTGCCAGCTGGTCCAGCATGGGTAACTGAACATATTAAGCGCTTGTGTAAAAACAATATTCAGCCACACTTTCAGTTAACGGGAATGCATGGTCTTGAAACCCTAGAACGTATGGTGCGTAAAGGGTTGTATATGGGGCCGTTAAACTTAACTTGGATTGGAATTGGTGGTGGTTTTGATGGTCCAAACCCATTTAATTTCTTTAATTTTATTCATCGCGTACCTGATGGGTGTACTTTGACATCCGAATCTCTGCTCAAAAATGTATTACCTTTTAACACCATGTCGATGGCAATGGGGTTACATGCTCGTGTAGGTAACGAAGATACGATTATTGATCATCACGGACGCCGTTTTTCCTCTGTAGAGCAAATTAAGCAAACCGTTCGGATTGCCCATGAATTAGGTCGTGAAATTGCATCAGGAAAAGAAGCTCGTGAAATTTACCGCATTGGGGTGCAATACAACAGTATCGAAGAAACCCTAATCGCAAATGGTATGGCACCCAACCGTAAAGCAGGGCACAAAGGCGTTCCTCAGCGTAACTAATGTAACAAGGTCTAATGGAATTTAGACCTTAATTGTAGTGCAGCTTATTTGTTTTGATTTTAAAGAAACAATGCTGCACTCGCTAAATAGAAATTATAAAAAATACAAGGAGGTCTTATGAATGCGCATCAGTATTCAGATCAGATGAGCGATGTTGATACGTCAATCAGTATACCTCGTCGTTATGCATGGCTTGTTTTTGCTTTAACTTTTGGTTTACTCATTTCAGATTACATGTCACGGCAAGTATTAAACGCAGTCTTTCCGTTGCTCAAAACTGAATGGTTACTCAGTGACAGCCAGCTAGGTTTGCTCAGTGGCATTGTCGCCTTAATGGTAGGTTTACTGACTCTGCCGTTATCTTTATTAGCAGACCGTTTTGGACGAGTTAAAAGCTTGGCCATTATGGCGGCATTATGGAGTTTGGCGACTTTAGGGTGTGCACTTGCTGAAAACTATGAGCAAATGTTTATTGCTCGTTTTATGGTTGGTGTAGGTGAGGCGGCCTATGGCAGTGTTGGTATTGCAGTGGTTGTAGCTGTTTTTCCAAGGGAAATGCGTGCAACACTTGCTAGTGCTTTTATGGCTGGCGGTGTATTCGGTTCATTTTTGGGTATGGCCTTAGGTGGTGTTCTCGCTCAGCACTTTGGCTGGCGTTGGGCTTTTGGCGCTATTGCTTTATTTGGCCTCATTTTAGCTTTTCTATATCCAGTTCTAGTCAAAGAAAAAAGAATAGCTTCTTCACATCAAAATAAGAATCGTAGCAAAACCAAGCACATTCAAAGTCCTTTAAAAACTTTATATTCAAGTCGTTCAGTCATTGCCACTTACATTGGTAGTGGGTTGCAACTATTTGTTGGTGGCACGGTGATTGTCTGGATGCCGAGTTATCTCAATCGCTATTACGGCATGAGTACTGACAAAGCAGGTGTAATGGCAGCAGTGATTGTACTCTGTAGTGCTGTAGGTACAATTCTATGCGGTATGTTATGTGATTATTTGGGCCGTAATTGTCCTGATCGTAAGGTTAGTTTAGCCATTACATACTGCTTGGTCAGTTGTGTGCTTTTATTAATTGCTTTTGCTGTGCCTGCGGGGCGCAGCCAGTTACTTCTAATTTGCCTTGGAATGTTTATTGCCCTAGGAACCAATGGTCCATCCAGTGCCATGGTAGCCAATCTCACACATAACTCAGTTCATGGCTCTGCGTTTGCAACGCTCACCTTAGCTAATAATTTTCTGGGTTTAGCGCTTGGTCCTTTGGTCGTTGGCAAAGTATCTGATGTGATCGGTTTACACAGCGCATTTCAGCTGATGCCATTGGTCAGTATTGCAGCCGCTGCCGTATTTTTTTATGCCAAACGCCATTATCACAAAGATATTGCACGCTTTGAACAGCAAGGAATGACTGAACTTAAAAATCATTCAGATAACCAAATACAAAAATGTAGGATGAATAATAAATGATGATTCGGCAATTACACATTGATGTATTTTTTGACTTTATTTGTCCTTGGTGTTTGATCGGAAAACGTCAGTTACTGATCGCTATAAATAGATTTTATCAGCTTCACCCTAGCGTCAAAGTTGTCGTGCATTGGCGAGGTGTTCAGCTCATACCAGACTTGGCAGTTGAAGGAGTGCCTTTTCAAACATTCTATTTGAAAAGATTAGGTAGCTTGACAGCAGTTCACATGAGACAGGAACAAGTCAATAAAGCCGCAAATAAAATTGGCCTCAAAATCGATTTTGAACAAATTAAACGCATGCCAAACACGGCTAAGGCTCATCGCTTATTTGATAAAGCTTTAAAGATCGGTACTCCTGAGCAGTGCAATATGCTGTTAGAACAGCTCTTTGCCGCATACTTTTATGATGGCTTAGACATCGGAAATACCACCACTTTATACAAAATCGCGAAACGTTGTGGCTTCCCACCTGAGCTAATCAAAAATTTACTTATTCAAGATCATCAAGATTTTATCTCTGCAAGTACAGGAGGTAATGGTGTGCCTTACTTTATTTTTGATCGGGCCTCTGCATTAGTTGGAGCGCAATCAGCAGATGCATTTTATCAAGCGATGCATGAGGCACTTGTTGTTCAGGGAGAATTAATGTGACTACTCGATTTGAAGTACCTCTAGACAAAATACCGAATTTAGGCGAACGGGCTTTTTTTAAAGTCGGAGATAAAACTCTTGCGCTATTTAATATTGCGACTCAATTTTATGCAATCGATGACAGTTGTCCTCATCAGGGCGCATCGCTATTTAGCGGACGTTTAGAAGGACGAGTAATTCAGTGCTGTGCCCATGGTCTACGCTTTGATTTAACAAATGGCTGTTTAGTTAATTCTTCTCAGCTCAAAGTTGCAACCTATCCCGTAGAAGTGATTGAGGAAAAAGTATTTATTGTGATGGGTTCTGGAGAAAATCATGGCTAGCTTAGTTTTGAAAAATTTTACCCAGCGCACACGAGAATTAGCACCGGGTTTTGTGGTCAGTTCAGTCGTTGCTGCGGCTGCCTGTTTTTTATCTGAGCACTATGGTGCCCCAGTCATGTTATTTGCCTTACTGCTAGGTATGAGTCTAAATTTTTTAGCAGCCGAAAGTAAATGTAAGGCTGGTATCGAATTCACCGCACGTACTGTGCTTCGAATGGGTATTGCCTTACTCGGCATGCGTATAACTTTAGGACAAATCACTGCACTAGGGTGGCAGCCTGTAGCCTTAGTCATAACTCTAGTTATTGTAACAATCGCCGTTTCAGTGATTGCTGCTAAAATTTTAGGTTTCCAAAGACTATTTGGTATGTTGACCGGTGGATCAACCGCAATTTGTGGTGCTTCAGCTGCGCTAGCATTGTCAGCTGCCTTTCCGAATCATCCCCAAAAAGAAAAAGCGACCTTGTTTACAGTCATTGGGGTCTCTGCACTTTCAACATTAGCAATGATTGTCTATCCAATGATTGCGAAGTGGTTAGAGTTATCGCCACAAGCTGCGGGTGTGTTTCTTGGCGCTACCATTCATGATGTAGCGCAAGTGGTGGGAGCTGGTTATAGCATGTCTACCGAAACAGGTGATACTGCGACTGTAGTTAAACTGATGCGTGTAGCAATGTTACTTCCAGTGATTGTTTGTGCAGCAATGATTACCCGCATGCAAGGTGCAGATACAATGGGGGAGCGTCCACCATTACTACCTTGGTTTGCAGTTGGCTTTTTAATACTCGCTTGTATTAACAGTACAGGATGGGTGCCAGTAATGATTCAAAATGGAATAAACGATTTATCACGCTGGTTTTTAGTCATCGCAATTAGTGCTTTGGGTATGAAAACTCAGTTGAAAGAATTGGCATCTGTCGGGATTAAACCAATTCTTCTCATGGTCGGTGAAAGCATATTTTTAGTGGTATTAGTTTTAGCCTTAATGCACTTTTGGTTTTAAGTTAATTTTAAATCTTTAGAGGAGGTTCTGGGTTATTCACAAAACTTCTTCTTTTATTTAAAGCTGTTTTGAATCAGTTCATCTTCTTTACTCTAAATACACCCGTGTTTAATTCAGTAGCGATTTGTTATGACTACGCCACATATTCGGTGACATCCCAAATTGATTAATGAACCAACGCGTAAAAGAGCTCGGCATCGAATAACCTAAAATATCAGACACTTGAGCGAGTGAATAATTTAGATTTTTTAAATAGCGCAATACGAGGTCTTTACGTACTTCATTGATTAAATCACTAAAACTCGTCTGTGCTTCTTCTAAGCGACGCTGTAAGGTCCGGACATGAAGACCATGTGTTTGAGCGACTTGATCAATCGTAGCGCGACCCATTGGTAAAAGAAGATAAATACTTTTACGAATATCAAAAATCATGGTTGATTCATTACTATTCTGTAAAATATCTAAATAACGCTGTGCATGGTTGGCCATAGCCAGATTTGCTTGAGGATTTGTTGTATCAAGTTCGGCCGCGGTACAAACAATGCCATTAAAGTCACTTCCAAATTCTAAGGCACAGCCAAAAATCCGTCGATGCAGGGTTAAATCGCTTGGTGGATTATGGGTGAAGTGAACACTTAATGGTCGCCATTTTTGCATCAGTAACGCTGCACAAAAACGATGGGTAATTCCTAAAGCAAGTTCAGTGGCTTGACGACTATATCCGCAAGTTGTGGTCACAACTTCTTCTCGAATAACCACCGTATCATCAATTTCTTCAATATATATTTCAAGTGAATTATTGAGTAAATTCCTATAACGAACAATCGTTTGTAAGGCATCTCGTAAAGTATGCTGATAATTTAGTAAAAGGCTAATTTCACCAAAATCTGCAATTTCGCGTTGCTCTGCCATATGTAAACCGAAAACATCGCAGCTACTCATTTGGGCTGAGTTCTCAAGCAAGGTAATGGCTTTATCTACAGGAATGCGTTGTTTAAGATCATTCAATTGAGCTTGACTAAGCCCAACACGTGATAATAAATGGTAGGGGTTTAGATCTAATTGTTGAGCAACTGCCAAATAATTTTTTAAAGAGGCGGTATGCGCAAGAGGTACCATTTTATTATCTCCTTGTTCTTAATCAGCCATATTCCTTACAGCTCATATCTAGTTATAACCAAAATATACACATTACAAAAGCTTTTATTTAAGAGCTTAATTGTTAAGTACGCATAATTTGAAACTTCTTCTCTTAAGTTAATTGTAATTACAAAAATTATTTTAATGAATTTAAGAAATTTTAAAAAGATGTGTCGTCAAATGAAAAGTCCGTGACGCCTTATGTACACCATTAACTGAAATGAGCCTTTATTGTGAATGGAGTTTTATAAAAATTCTTGTGCATCCTAGATGGCAAAATTCACAGGCGTCAAAATGGAAAAAATACAAACCAGAGCAACGACTTTAATTATTCCGGGGTTACGTGATCATGTTCCCGACCATTGGCAAACGATTTTAGAGACAAGACTAGCGAAGGTCCGCTCCGTACCACCTGCACAAACCAATAAACTCAATTGTGAAAATAGAGTTGCTGCTATACAAAAACAACTCGAACAAATACAAGGACCTGTCATTTTGGTTGCACACAGTGCGGGTGTTCTGATGACTATACACTGGGCTGCCAAATATCAACGACCAATTCAAGGTGCTCTATTTGTTGCTCCACCTGACTTAAACGAAAGTTGGCCTGAAAATTATCCGAGCCCAGCCGTACTTCATCAAGAAGGATGGAGCCCTTTACCTCAGCAAAAGTTACCTTTCCCTAGCATTTTGGTTGCAAGCACCAATGACCATTTAGCTCGCTATGAAGCTGTAAGTGATATGGCAGAAAAGTGGGGTAGTCAACTCGTAAATTTAGGTGAAGTGGGACATTTAAACCCTGCATCAGGTTTTGGTTATTGGCCTTTAGCTGAGCAATTTATTCAACAGTTAGATCAGGTGGAACAACCTGCGTAGTACGAAAAAACATCTGCTTATATAAACCATTTAAAAGCCAATGGATGGCTTTGAGTAATAAGCAATAAATAAGAAAAATCATATTTATAGGGAGATAATATGATGGGTCATTACGTTTATTTAAATCAAACAAACCAACATATTTTATATATTCAAAAAATAGGCATTTCATTAAGTCTGATTTTATTTATGTCTAAAGCGAATGCAGCTAGTTTTGATATTGATAAAGATTGGAAGTTCGATACAAAAACGACATTAAGCCTTGGTGCCAGTTGGAGTACACAAGATCCATCCGTTTCATTACTTTATCGGCCTGACGCAAACAAAATTGGTAAAGAAGGCTCAAGCATTGATGTGAATGGTGATGATGGGCGCATGAATTTTAGTAAATATGATGCCATTTCACAGATCATTAGAGGCATAACAGAAGTTAAGCTAAATGGAAAACAGCAGGGTGCGGTCATCAGTACTAAATACTGGTATGACCATGCCTATGAGACAGGAGAAGGAGACTTTAAACCCTTTAATGATTCAGCGTGGCCAAGGCTCTCAAAGTTCAAAGGAATTGATTTATGGAATGCCTATATATGGAAAGATTTTGAACTTAACGATGGACGAACCATAAATTTAAAATTAGGCAAACAGACTTTAAATTGGGGGAAATCTCAGTTTTTCCAAAATGGTTTAAATTCGGTGAGTGCATTTGATTTTGCTGCAATCAACCGACCGGCTGGTGATGCAAAAGAAAGAATCATTCCAACTGAAATGTTTTCATTCGATACAAGCATTAATAAAAATCTGAAAATAGAAGGATTCTATCAATTTAAATTTAGGCCTTCAGTTGTTGATGGCAGCGGGACTTTCTTTGAGATTTCAGACTTTGTTCCCGAAAACGCGGGACCAGTTCTGATTGCTGGAGGGGGTGATAAGTTATCTGATACGGCAGTGCGTTTAGGTAGTTATATTCCACGTGCAGAAAGTAGAAAAGCAAAGGACAATGGCCAATATGGTATTGCTTTAAAACAGACATTACCAAGTTTAAATAATGCTGAGTTAGGTATTTACTATGCGAACTACCATAGCCGTAATGCAAACTTTGATGGAACGGCAGTAACAGCGCGGGGGCCAGAGCATTTTAATACCGCAAGTTATTTTTCTATCTATCCTGAAAATATAAAAATGTTTGGATTAAGTCTGACTGGTAAAGTTGGCACAACAACAGTTTTCAGTGAATTAACACATAAGCCAAATCAACCTTTGCAATTAAACGGTACCGACATTGTCTATGCTCAAGTGTTATCGGATGGCACACCATTTTCCCCTCCAGGGGAAACTGTTGAATTAGGCCAATATATTCAAGGATATGTACGTTTACCTGTAACACAATTTTCGGTCGGAGCAACTGACAGCATATTTAATATTTTGGGCGCAAATTCGATGACATGGTCTACAGAGTTTGCCTTAAATCATATCGCAGATATTGGTAATCATCGGATTGGCCGGACAGGCGCATTTGGTCGTAGTGAGCTTTCAACAGGTGCTTATAATCCTGAAACAGGCCACTTTAAATGTACGCCGTATGGTACAGCTCATCTTACAAATGCAGAGATTGACAACTTAAATGAACGTTTTTGTAATAAAAATGGATTTTTTAATGAATGGTCATTTGGATATCGTTTACGTGGAGCATTAAGTTATCAAGATATTTTACCTTCTACAGTTATTACTCCAAGTCTTAGTTTCCGACATGACGTTTATGGTTTTAGTCAAAACTTTCAAGAAGGTCAAATGAGTGTAAGTGCGGCGTTATCTATAACTTACCAGCAAAAATATATAACAGAGATTGCCTATAATAACTTTTTTGGTTCTAATGAGTTTAGTACTATAGATGATCGAGATTTTATATCTTTAATATTTAGAGCTAATTTTTAGTTTAATTGTTTTCTTAAAAATTATAGAAAGCCCCTTTATAAATGAGATTTTAGAATGGAGAATAACTTTTGAAATTTAGATCAAAAATTGATTGGTGGCTTTTATTAATATTTATTGTTACTACTGCCATCATCGTTATGAAAATTTATGAAGCAAATCATAATTATTCTTTAGCTTCAAATTTTCCGCATTTCATTATTTATAGTTTAATTATTTTTATCATTTGGCTTCCAATTTTTAACACTTATTATGTCGTAGAAAACGACACATTAATTATTAAGAGCTTGGTATTTCGATGGAAAATTAATATTAATAATATTACCCAAATAGAACCTACTCATAATCCACTTTCATCTCCAGCGCTCTCATTAGATCGACTCAAAATTTATTATATGAAAAATGGAGAAATTACTTCAGTGATGATTTCACCAAAAGATAAAGAAGGTTTTTTTCAAGCAATAAACAAAAGACCTAATTAAAGCTTCTTGTTTAATTGCAGACATGAATTACGCTATTTCTTATTACGATAAAAATTAAATGGAGAAAAAAATGCTTTCCCGTTTTTTATTGCCAACTTTGGGCACGACTGTTGTAGTCGTACTTACAGGGTGTGCTTCATCGTCTCAATATCCAATAACTGATAGTTACGGTCCTGAACCAAAACTCCCAGAGCCGAAATCAAGTTTATTACCTACTGTAAATATAGCGCCAGCAAAAGGCTGGTCAGAAGGAGAGATGCCAACTCCTGCTCAAGGATTAAAAGTAAAAGCATTTGCTAAGGGGCTTGAGCACCCAAGGTGGATGCATGTTTTACCGAATGGTGATGTATTGGTAGCTGAAACTGATGCACCGCCTAAGCCCGATGATAGTAAAGGCATTAAAGGAAAAATTATGACCTTCGTGATGAGACGTGCAGGATCATCTCATCCAAGTGCTAACCGTATTAGTTTGCTTCGAGACACCAATGGAGACGGAGTAGCTGATCAAAAAACCGTATTTCTCAAAGATTTGAATTCCCCATTTGGTATGGCACTGGTAGGTAACAACCTGTACGTCGCCAATACCGATTCACTTATGCGTTTTCCTTATCAAGAGGACGAAACTCAAATTACAGCAAGTGGAACCAAAGTATTGGACCTACCGGGAGGACCTTTAAATCACCACTGGACCAAAAATATAATTGCTAACCCAGCAGGTACAAAGCTTTATATTACCGTCGGTTCTAACAGTAATGTTGCTGAAAATGGGCTAGACCAAGAAAAAGGTCGAGCACAAATTATGGAGTTTGATATTGCAAGTGGTCAGTCACGTCCATTTGCAACGGGACTGCGTAATCCAAATGGTATGGCTTGGCAACCTCAAAGCGGAAAACTCTGGACGGTTGTTAATGAGCGCGATGAAATTGGCAGTGATTTAGTCCCTGACTATATGACGTCAGTTCAAGATGGTGCTTTTTATGGTTGGCCTTATAGCTACTATGGTCAACATGTAGATGTACGAGTAAAACCACAAAATCCTGAAATGTTTGCGCGTGCAATTAAACCTGATTATGCACTGGGTAACCATACCGCTTCTTTAGGCCTTACATTTTACGCAGCCGAACTCATGCCACAATTTCGTGGTGGTGCATTGATTGGTCAGCATGGTTCATGGAACCGTAAACCGCATAGTGGTTATAAAGTAGTGTATGTGCCATTTAGAAGTGGTCAACCATCTGGGCCGCCTCAAGATATTTTGACTGGATTCCTCAGTGATAAAGATAAAGCTTATGGGCGGCCTGTTGGTGTAGAAATAGATTTCTCTGGCGCTATTTTAGTCGCAGATGATGTGGGCAATACGATTTGGCGCGTTTCACCAGTTGCTGAGACGACTTATGAGAGTCCAACCAAACAGCCAGTTAATAACACATTAGCTCACCCTTAAACTTAAGATTGCTTAAACATGGGTTTATTTTATGCAAATATTACGGTTATCTGATCACCCTCAGTATAAAGAAAAGGTTGCCCATTGGTTTTCCGAGAAGTGGCAAATACCTGCGGAGGCCTATCTTGACAGTATTCAGATTTCTATTAAGCAAAAGCATGTTATTCCACAATGGTATGCCGTTTTAGACGAAAATAATCGTTTAATAGCTGGTGCAGGAGTTATTGATAATGACTTCCATGAGCGTAAGGATTTAACACCAAATTTATGTGCTTTATTCGTGGAAGAAAAGTATAGAAATCAAAGTATTGCAAAGAAAATTCTAGATTTTGTACGTCAAGACTTAAGTAATTACGGCATCAAAAAACTTTATTTAATAACAGACCATACTGAATTTTATGAAAAATGTGGTTGGCAGTTTCTAACTATGGTGAAGGATGATGATGGAGAGATGTTACGTATGTATGTAGCAGATACTTTGCAATAGAATTCCAATATTTTTTAAGAGAAGCTTTCATATTGAAGGCTTTTCTATCTTTAAAAATGCTTTTACTACTTAACGTTTGAAATGCTAAGAGGTAAATATTATTGGACTTTAATGATTAACTTTTTAAAGTAAGACATAAAAATGATTAAATTCTATAAAACCATTAATATCTGTGTTGAAAGTTAGATTTAAAATTCAATTTTCAGATTATTGGGTTTGATCTCAGAAGTTAAAGTTCTTTCCAATTTATTATTAAATTTTGATAGCATTCGCGGCATACACAATAAGAACTGTTGATACGAATTATGACCGATCAATTAAGAGCAAAATTTGAAAATTTAGAACTTAACGCAGGTTTAGGGAAAATCAGCGCCTTTATTTCAATGTCATTAAGCTTGCTTTGCTTATTTGGTGCTTTATGTTTTTTGTTTCCCAGTGTATTAACGACACCAGAACTTCGTCCTCTTTACGCAAAGCACTATAATCTTTTCTATTATGGTCTGATCACTGGCATTGTGATTAGTGCTGGTTTTGGTGCATTTAGCGCGATTGTTCGTCAAAACCGATATGGGTTCTACGGGCTATGTTTTTCACTTGTGGCAGCAGTTTTGGGTTGCGGCGTAATTGAAGCACCCGTTTTACCAAGTGTACCGTTTTATGCAGGTATCGATTATTTTGTACTAACCCTATTCATTTTAGCGTTCATTTTTATTCCGCTTGAAGGCTTTTTTGCTAAAAATCCTGAACAAAAAATATTAAGAGTTGGCTGGGTGACCGATATGAAATATTTCATGGTCAGCCATGTTGGGATTCAACTATTCAGCTTTTTAACGGTTATGCCAATTCAATATTGGATTACGCACCTGCCTGATAACCCGATTGTACCTTATGTACAAGCTCAACCAATTTGGCTGCAATTTATTGAGCTACTAATTGTGGTTGATTTTACAGTGTATTGGTTGCACCGTGCTATGCATGAAGTTAATTTCTTATGGCGCTTTCATGCGATTCATCATTCGACTGAATATATGGATTGGTTAGCATCTTCTCGTTTGCATGTCATAGAAGTACTGATGACTCGCTTTATTGCGACTTTACCGATTTTCCTATTGGGTTTTCATACTTCAGCTGTTTTTGCTTATTTAGTTTTTATTTCGTTTCACGCTATTTTTATTCATTCCAATGTACGTTTTCGCTTTCCATATTTACGCTGGATTATTGCAACACCAGAATTCCACCATTGGCATCATTCTTCAGAAAAACCAGCTATTGATAAAAATTATGCTGCTTTTATCCCCCTCTATGATGTTATTTTTAAAACAGTCTATATGCCTAAACATTTGGCAAGTGTATATGGAACGGTTGGTTATAAAATCCCAAATAGTTTTGTAAAACAGTTTACTTGGCCTTTTAAAAAGTATGTAAAGCGGTTCTTAAAACCTTGGCGTGATCAGTAAAGTTAAAAAGCCTCAATAGAGGCTTTTTTGAAATCATTATTTGTTTTTAATATTTTTAAAAATCATTACAAGTGCAATCAGAGCAAGGCTAATAATTAAACTCATATAAATATTAGCACTGTTCATAAGTCCGATTTTACCCACAAAGTAGCCTGCAAGAATTGCCGGAATACTAAAAGCCAAATAGCTTTCAACAAAAAATGCAGCCATCAGACCAGCACGTTCTTCTGGTAACGCTAGAGGCATTACTGTGCGAATAGCACCCATAAAAGCGGTACCAAAACCCACTCCAGTAATAATAGAACCTAAAAATAAAACTACTGCGTTTGTAAAATTAATCGCTAAAAATAAAACGGTTGCCCCAATAATGATGGATAAGGTACCCGTCAGCAAAATACGAAAATTTGTAGATTTTCTAAGTGTCAAAATGCCTGCTGCACCTGAGAGTGCAAGCGCCATAAACATAATCCCGTTTAACCATGGAGAAGAGGTTTGAAAAATTTTTGCCAGCAAAGAGGGCATAAGTGATAAGAAAAAACCACTGACCATCCAAAGTGCAATGTTAATCGGACTAATACTTAATAAAGCACTTCTCGCTTGGTGAGGAATAGCCATGTTGGGTTTTAAAGAAGCAAGTGCGCCCGATCTTTTTTGTGCAGTTTCAGGGTTAAAAAAACTTAAAATGAGCTGAAATATAAAGAGGACACATAAAAGCTCAAAAACGAGCTGCAAAGGTTGAGCTGAGAATTGCAAAATAATACAAGTGATAAAGATACCAGCTGCCATACCGACCATTGGAGCAATACTATTAATCAGAGACCCTTGATGCTTACTGAAATCTAAAATGGCGGCGCCTATAGCAGAAACGGCAAGTCCGGTCGCGATACCTTGCAGACCACGAGCAATAAATAGCATAGAAACATCTGAGGCAAACAGGAAAAAGCTCATTGAAACAATTTGCAGAAAAATCGCCGAAAGAATGACAGGCCGACGTCCAATATAATCAGATAAAGAACCAATAATGAGTAAAGAGGCAAGTAAGGTAAATGCGTAGGTTGCAAAAATTAAGGTTAATGTGACAGGCGAGAATTGCCAAGCTTGCTGATACAAGCGATATAGAGGAGTGGGAGAGCTGGATGCGGCCATAAAGGTCATGAGTGTGACGGTGTTTAAGGTCAACGCAATTTTTGAATCTAGTCGAAAAACAGATCTAGACACTTTCGAACTTGAATTGTTCATATAAGATGAATAACATAAAAGCGAATATTTAGCTTTTATACATTATTTTTACACTAAAGCAAATCCTTAGCTTTAGTGTATTTTGTATATACAAATAATATTTTAATTATTTTTTTATTGAAGTAGAGCTGATTAATGGCAAAAGTTGTTACTGGGTTACGACCAGGTGGCCGTAGTGAAAGAATTCAAACTGCGGTACACCAAGCAGTCAAAGAGCTTCAAAAAACATTGGAGCAAAGCCAAATCACCATACCCATGATCGCTCATGAGGCAGGAGTAACACCTTCAACAATTTATCGCCGTTGGGGAGACATTAATCAGTTATTTTCAGATGTTGCTCTAAATGAACTCAAACCTGATATGGAGCCAAAAGATTTAGGTTCATTTCAACTTGATGTTACCGCATGGGTCGAACAGTATTTTGAAGAGTATTCTTCTGAAGTAGGACAGGTCTTACTACGTGATGTGTTATATGCAGCTGAATCTTCGAATGCCCGACAATGCGAAACCTTAATTATTCAACAACTCGATATTATTCAAGCTCGAGCAAGATTACGTCATGAACCAACCATTTCGAATCAAGAAATTATTGAAGCAGTCATTGCCCCTATGCTATTTCGAATCTTATTCACCGATCGTGCATTAGGCTTAGATTATGTCCATATTTTATTAGAGCGTTTATTTAAGAACTATCCCAATTTTAATTAATTTATAGCAACCTACTAGTCTAAATATTTAATAAGAAATAGTCGTTTTTCTTATAAAAAACTATATATCAATTTTTCTTATTATTTTTAAAATAAATTTTCATAATTTATAATTCATATGTTTTATATAAAATCATTTATTTAATAAATGGTTGGCTTGAGGTGGATAAATAAGTACTCATGGCGAGTTTTATCACTTTTTATGGTATGAAATTTTAATATAAATAATGACTTATTTAAAAAATTAACTATTTTTTCGATATTTAAAACTTAAAAATAAAAAGTATTCTATACAATTTAACGCATGATTTTTGAATTTGACATTTTTTAAATTTATAACACAGGGTGTTTTTTATTCTTTACAATGGCTTTTCCTTGTTAAAGCAGCTTGTGGTGCTTGCTTTATATTTTATTTTTTTATCCCCATCGAAAAGGTATTTAGATAATGGATTTCAATACCCTTGACCAAGAAACGGTACAGAAAAAACAGAAATTTCACCAAATTTTGTATGTACAGGTCATTTTTGCAATTATTTTGGGCATTTTAATTGGTCATTTTTACCCAGAACTTGGCGAGAGTTTAAAACCACTTGGTGATGCATTCATCAAGATTGTTAAGATGATTATTGCTCCCGTCATCTTTCTAACTGTTGTTACCGGTATTGCCAGTATGACAAACATGAGCCGAGTTGGCCGTGTGACTGGTAAGGCTATGCTCTATTTTCTGACCTTCTCAAGCTTGGCTCTTGTAGTTGGTATGATCGTGGCAAATATTATCCAACCAGGTAAAGGCCTTAACATTGATCCTGCTACCTTAGTCAACGACAAAGTAAATACTTATGTTGAAAAGGCGCACGCAACAAATATTACCGACTTCTTCATGAATATTATCCCGCAAACATTGGTCAGTCCTCTGGCTGGTGGCGAGATTTTACAGGTGTTATTTGTAGCGGTGCTATTTGGTATTTCTTTGGCTGCTCTGGGTGACCGAGCACGTCCAATTACAGATTTTTTAAATAACTTAACAGCTCCAGTCTTCTACTTGGTTGGTATGTTAATGAAGCTTGCCCCAATCGGTGCTTTTGGTGCAATGGCTTTCACGATCGGCGCATATGGAATTGAATCAATTGGTAATTTATTACTGTTAATCATGACGTTCTACATTACTGCTGTGTTATTTATTCTAGTAATTTTAGGTGCAGTAGCTCGTTATAACGGTTTTTCAATTATTCATTTAATTCGTTATATCAAAGATGAACTTTGGTTGGTTTTGGGAACAAGTTCTTCTGAAGCAGCTTTGCCATCTTTAATGGACAAAATGCAAAAAGCAGGTTGTGAAAAATCAGTTGTAGGTTTAGTCATTCCAACAGGTTATTCATTTAACCTTGATGGTACAAATATCTATATGACTATGGCGGCTCTATTTATTGCACAGGCCTGTAATGTAGATTTATCTATTAGTGAACAAGTTGCGTTACTTTTAGTCGCAATGGTAAGTTCTAAAGGAGCGGCAGGGGTAACGGGTGCAGGTTTTATTACTTTAGCTGCAACTTTATCGGTTGTACCAGCAGTTCCTGTTGCAGGTATGGCTTTAATTCTTGGTATTGACCGTTTTATGTCAGAGTGCCGTGCTTTAACAAACCTAATTGGTAATGCATGTGCGACAATTGTTGTGGCACGTTGGGATAAGGCTTTAGATAAAGATCTTCTTGATAAAGCATTAAAGAACCCTAAAGCAGATTAACCTTATAAAAAAATCTGTAGCTAAGGGCAATTTGGGAGAATAGCCCTGCTACAGATTTTTTGTTTAATGTCTAAAAATATATTTTAATTAAGCCATTCTAAAGTTCTACAACATTACTTATCTTTTAAGAAAGACAATATTGTAATTAAAATCAAGTCGTGAAAAATTATGCTTTTAAGTGATCCTCAAACTCTTCACCTAATTGCATCGCTAATGAATTACCTGCTAACTCACAGGTTACTAAACCATATTCTTTTTTAAAACTAAAAGTAAAACCTTTCCCGTCAGCAAGATTTTTAACTGAATACCCTAACTTTTCTAACCAAATACGAAACGCAATCAAATTTTTAGCTTTAACAACCTTTTTCACGTGAGAACTCCTTCTATCCGTGGCATTACATCTTATTTATTAATAGGGTTTTAATTAGATTTTTTAAAGGGGTAAAACTTTTTTTTATTTTGCAACTTGTAAAAAAAGTAAGATAAAGAAATAAAAGATTTCATTTTTACAAAATTATGAGCATGTTATATATCTAAAAAATAATAACTTTTTTGTTTAAAGTACTGTCTTTGTGAGTGTTTTGAAAAATTATAAATTTGATAATTTTTTAAAATAATAAACAAATAAAAAATAGAGTAAATGTAAAAAATAATTACAAGCAACATGTAATAAGCAAAAAGATACAGTTCTTAAAATGAAACTGTATCTTCTTTGAAAGCTTAATTTTAGAAATTATCTTTAAGCGCACGCAGGTGAGCGAAGTCTTCAACACTTTCTGCGCGAAGAAAGGGGTTGGTTGCTAATTCAAGTTCAATCGTGCTTGGTAATGTGATTAATTTTTGTTTACGTAGCTCACGGACTTCTTCAGCTCGTTCTGATAGGGCATGGTTGTGAGGTTCTACTGTTAAGGCAAATTCAGCATTTGAAAGCGTGTATTCGTGCGTGCAATAAACTTTTGTGGGGGTTGGTAAAGCTGCCAGACGACTCAGTGAGTGAAACATTTGTTCGGCTGTGCCTTCAAATAATCGACCACATCCCATTGCAAATAAGGTATCACCACAAAATACAGCCTCTAATTCTTCAATAAAATAGACAATGTGCCCTAAGGTATGGCCTGGGGTTGCAATAATCTCTACTTTTAAATCATTAAATTTTAGATGATCATCATGCTGTAAAGGGTGAGTAATTCCCGGAATTTTGGTGAGCTCATCACGTGGGCCATACACAGTAATATTTTGGGCAGCTGTTAAATCAGCAACACCACCAATATGGTCTTTATGCCAATGAGTAAGCCAGATTTGTTTTAAATTTAACTGATGATTTTGACAAAATTGAATTACCAGCTGTGCTTCTGTTGGATCGACTGCTACAGCTTCTTGGGTTTCAGTATCTTCTAAAATCCAGATATAGTTTTGGAGGGCATTCTGCACATCAATAAAATGAATTCTATAACGCATTGTTTTATCCTGAAACTAAATCCAAAGAGTAAATGAATAATTCTGATCATACCAGAAAATGGAATTGAGCCATGCACTCAACTGTTTTTAATAAAAGGGTTATATAAAACAAAAAAAAGCCCCCTAAAAGAGAGCTTTTTTGTATGGATGACTTAACGGAGCTTAGCGAGCCAGTTCCCTAGCGTTTGTACAATCTGTACTAATAACAGTAGGATAATCACTGTTAAAATCACAACGCTGGTATCAAAACGTTGATAACCATATGAAATCGCTAAATCACCAATTCCACCTGCACCAACTGCGCCAGCCATGGCGGTTGCACCAATAAGACTGATTGTTGCTGTGGTAAGGTTTAAAATCAGTGAGCTGCGTGCTTCAGGCAAAATAAAACGAGAGATAATTTGCCAAGGTGTAGCACCCATCGCTTGAGCGGATTCAATAATTCCTTCATTTACTTCAAGCAATGAAGTTTCAATCAGACGTCCCATATAAGGGCCAACATAAATAGTCAATGGAACAATAGCTGCCCATGTACCAATTGAAGTACCGACTAATAGCTTAGTAAGAGGAATTACTGCAATGAGTAAAATAATAAAAGGAAGAGAGCGTAAAGCATTTACAATTGGATTAAGTAAATGATAAATCACTTTATTGGGTAAAATGCCTTCTGGACGGGTAACTAATAAAATAATTCCCTGAATAAATCCCCAAATGCCGCCAAACAAAAGTGCGAAGAAAACCATATGAAAGGTTTCTTGCAAAGCTGTAACGAACTGATCAATAGAAAGGGAACTGTGCCAGAAAGGTTGAGTGAGTTCAGTTAACCACTGTACGATTAAATCTCTCATACTTGATCTCCTGATTGAACTACACCTACTTCATTTTGTTCTAAAAACTCAATAGCCTGCTTAATGAGCTGAGGATCACCTAAAAGCTGTACAAACATTTGACCAATGACTGTGCCATTAATTTCAGTCATGTTGGCAAATAAAATATTTAAGCTAATATCGAATTTTTTAATCAGTGACTGAATTACAGGTTCTTGAGCAGAACGCCCTAAAAACTGTAAACAGTAAATACTATGATGATGCTGGTTTTCGAGCTGATTTAAAATATTCACAGGCAACTGTTGATGTAAAACAGTTTGAATGAAGTTTTTAGTGGTTGGATGTTGAGGTTTACTAAAGATATCAATCGTTGAACCTTGTTCAATGACTTTACCTGCCTCCATCACAGCTACATGATCACAAATAGTTTCAATGACATCCATTTCATGGGTCACCATAACAATCGTGATTTTTTGCTCTTGATTAATTTTTTTGAGTAGCTCTAAAACTGACTTGGTTGTTTGCGGATCAAGGGCAGAGGTTGCCTCATCACACAAAAGAATTTTTGGATGATTTGCTAAAGCACGGGCAATACCGACACGTTGCTTTTGTCCGCCAGAAAGTTCATCTGGATAAGCATCTTTTTTATGCTTAAGATCAATGAACTCCAATAACTCATTTAAGCGCTTTTCACGTTCTACTTTATTGTAATTCAGTAGACGCATTGGCATTTCAATGTTTTCAGCAACCGTCTTGGTTTGTAGTAGATTGAAGTGCTGAAAAATCATGCCAATACTGGCACGTTCCTGACGTAATGAGCGTGCATCCAAAGCGGTGAAATCTTTCTGATTAATAATGATTTGACCTTCTGTTGGTCGCTCAAGTAGGTTGATCAGGCGGATTAAGGTACTTTTACCTGCACCACTATAGCCAATGATGCCAAAAATACTGCCCTCTGGAATCTCTAAATTGATTTGGTCGAGTGCGCGTATGGTTTGACTTTTGAGCTGATAGTGCTTTGAAATGTTTTTAAATTGAATCATATCGTCAGAAGCTATGCTGGAAAGAAAAAACAGGCAAAGAGAATTTGCCTGTTTCACGTTTCGGCTATTATATTACTATTTAGCTTCTGAGAGATAGCTGATTGGTTGATCTACGTCAACTTTTGTTCCACCAAAACGCTCTGTTACATACTTTTTAGCTGCTGCACTATGATATAGCTGTCCAACTTTTTGCAAAACAGCATCATTTTTACGTGAATCAGCAGTTGCAAGAACGTTGACATTAAGTCGTGTGCTTTGATCAACAGGCTCATAGAAAATAGAATCTTTGAGTGCGTTCAAACCACCTTCCATTGCTAAGGTGTTACCTAATACAACGGCATCAACTTCATCTTTAATACGTAATGCTGTTGCCATTTGGATTGGTTTGATATCGATCTTTTTACTATTTTCGATGATATCGTTTGGACTGCCTTGAGCCGGGTTAAAATCAGCTTTAAGTTTGATTAAGCCAGCTGTTTGTAATAAAAGTAAAGCACGAGCTTCGTTGGCAGCATCATTTGGGATTGCAATAATTGCACCCTCTGCGAGCTCATCAATTTTTTTGTGTTTACTTGAGTAAATACCCATTGGCTCAAGATATGTGGTAGAAACTGGCGCAATCTTATCTTGGTTTGATTTATTAAATGCAACAAGATATGAATAAGATTGGAAAGCATTCAGATCTACTTCTTTGTTTGCAATGGCTGCATTCATAGAAACATAGTCTGTAAAGTTTTTCACTTCTAACTTTAAGCCAGCAGCTTGGGTTTCAGGTAAAGTTGCGATATAGCGCCAAATATCAGCATCTGAACCTGTAGAGGCAATCACTACCGTTTGTACTTGGGAGCTATCATTGTTTTGTTGTGTCTGTGGAGAACCTTCTTGTTTACCACACGCTGCCAATAGTACTACTGACATACTTAAAAAAAGACTGATCAGCTTTTTCATTTAAAAAAGTCCTGATTGAAGAGATATAGAAAAATAAGTATTGATCTATATCTATATGAAATGGGAGGAGTTGGAATTACAACAGGTTTAAACTCTGATATCTTTTTCAGGGGTTCCATAATTTGCTTGCATACTTTGGTGGTAAGTGAGGGTAATTGTTTTATAAACAAAAAACTGTTTCCCCAAACAGTTAATCCCAAACAATAGCCAAATGAGTGTTCATAAATTTAGAACATTAGAAAAACTCTCTACAGTTATAATGTGTAGAGCAAGTCGCTATGAAAATTATTAAAACAGCAGTGTTTATTGACAGTTCCAACGTTATGCCAATCATATCAATAAAAGGGTGGTTGATATAGGGTGCTTCTTTTCTATTTATTGATATCTTTAAAAATATAATAAAGATTTATACGATTTTTTATATGGTTTCACATAATAGAAAAGCCTCTATATAGAGACTTTTCTATTAGAATTTTAAACTTGAAAGTTTTTAAGCTTTTTCACGTGCAATTGCGCGGTAGCCAATGTCGTTACGATATTGCATACCCGTAAAGGTAACTTGACCACATACTTCTAGTGCATTAATTTGTGCTTCAAGAACGCTATCGCCCAATGCCGTTACACAAAGAACTCGACCGCCAGAAGTCACGATATGACCATCTTCACGAGTTGCTGTGCCAGCATGGAAAATTTTAGTATCTTCAGGTGAGTGTCCGATACCTGAAATTACATCGCCTTTGCGTACGCTATCAGGATAGCCTTCTGCTGCGAGTACGATACCAATTGACTTGCGTTCATCCCATTCAGCTTCTTTTGGCAAATTACCAGCAATACCAGCTTCTACCAATTCAACAAGAGATGACTTTAAACGCATCATGATTGGTTGAGTTTCAGGGTCACCAAAACGACAGTTAAACTCGATCACACGTGGT
Organism: Acinetobacter sp. WU_MDCI_Abxb74; assembly: GCF_025513915.1. Classification (NCBI taxonomy): domain Bacteria; kingdom Pseudomonadati; phylum Pseudomonadota; class Gammaproteobacteria; order Moraxellales; family Moraxellaceae; genus Acinetobacter; species Acinetobacter sp. WU_MDCI_Abxb74. The sequence goes on along the minus strand of NZ_JAHPRP010000001.1, from coordinate 1,191,550 downwards.
TGACCTTGCTCGTCAATCATTAGACCGGCATATAAGAAACCAGTGTAAACATGTCCGTCAGCAGCCATACCTTCTACAGTTGGGTGCATGATTTCAGCCATAACGCGTTCAAAAATGTCAGAAGTTACAACTGGAGCAGGAGAGTAGGCACCCATACCGCCAGTGTTAGGACCTTGATCGCCTTCAAAAATACGCTTGTGGTCTTGTGAAGTTGCCATTGGTAAAATATTTTTACCATCAATCATACAAATGAAAGAAGCTTCTTCACCTGCAAGGAACTGTTCAATCACAACGCGTGAACCAGCATCACCAAATTTGTTGCCTGCAAGCATGTCATCAATTGCTGCAAAAGCTTCTTCGTTGGTCATTGCAACGATTACACCTTTACCAGCAGCAAGACCATCAGCTTTAATTACAATTGGTGCGCCATTTTTTTCAACATAAGCTTTAGCTGCATCTACTTCAGTGAAAACATCATAGAAAGCAGTTGGAATGTTGTGACGCTTTAAAAAGTGCTTAGCAAATGCTTTTGAACCTTCAAGCTGCGCTGCATATTGAGTAGGTCCCCAAATTTTTAAACCTGCTTCACGTGCAGCATCAACCACACCATTAACTAATGGTGCTTCTGGACCAACAATAATAAGATCAACATTATTTTCTTTAGCAAAAGCAATAATTGCTGAGTTGTCTAAAATATCAAGTTGAACATTAATACATTTATCTTCTGTTGCAGTTCCAGCATTACCTGGTGCAACAAAAACTTGAGTAACATTGGTATCTTGCGCAATTTTCCATGCCAAAGCATGTTCACGACCACCACTACCTAAAACTAAAATATTCATTTTTAATTTGTTCCTTAACTTTAATCCTTTTCATCCCCCTCTATCCCTCAAGGTGGAGAGTTAGCTCCATTATTGTGGAAAACCCTCCTGAATGAAAGGAGGGTTAGGGAGGACTAAATTTAAATTAGTGGCGGAAGTGGCGCATACCAGTGAAGACCATTGCAATACCAGCTTCATCAGCTGCTGCGATTACTTCTTCATCACGCATAGAACCACCTGGCTGAATAATGCATTTAATGCCAGCTTTAGCCGCATTATCAATTCCGTCACGGAACGGGAAGAATGCATCAGATGCCATTACAGCGCCTTCAACAACCAAACCAGCATGTTCAGCTTTAATGCCAGCAATACGAGCTGAGTTAACACGGCTCATTTGTCCTGCACCAACACCAATAGTTTGGCGGTTTTTTGCATAAACAATTGCATTTGATTTTACATATTTCGCAACTTTCCAAGCAAAGATGAGGTCATCAATTTCTTGTTCAGTTGGTGCGCATTTGGTTACTACTTTAAGATCATCTTTAGTAATCATACCTAAATCTTGATCTTGAACTAATAAACCACCATTAACACGTTTGTAGTCAAGTTGTGGTGCACGCGCGTCTATTGCAGGTAATTCACCACATACTAGAACACGTACGTTTTTCTTCGCGCCAGTAATTTCAAGCACGCCATCAGCAATACTTGGAGCAATAATTACTTCAACGAATTGACGCTCTACAATTGCTTGAGCAGTTGCAACATCTAACTCACGGTTAAACGCAATAATGCCGCCAAAAGCAGATTCTGGGTCAGTCGCATAAGCTAAATCGTAAGCAGCTTTAATGCCGTCTAAAGAAACAGCAACACCACAAGGGTTAGCATGTTTTACAATTACACAAGCAGGTTTCGCAAATGATTTAACACATTCAAGTGCGGCATCTGTGTCTGCAATGTTGTTATAAGACAATTCTTTGCCTTGTAACTGTTTTGCCGTAGAAACTGATGCTTCTTTTGCATTTTCTTCAACGTAAAATGCAGCAGATTGATGTGGGTTTTCACCGTAACGTAAATCTTGTGCTTTGTTCAATTGAGTATTGAACGTACGAGGGAATAAATCAGCTTCGCCTTCGGTCTTACCAACGCGAGCGCCTAGGTAAGAAGCGATCATGCCGTCATATTGGGCAGTATGTTCAAATGCTTTAACAGCTAAATCAAAACGTGTTTCATAAGAAAGTGAACCAGCAACTTTTAATTCAGTAATAACTGTATCGTAATCTGAAGCATTTACAACAATACCGACTGAAGCGTGGTTTTTAGCAGCAGCACGAACCATTGTTGGACCGCCGATGTCGATATTCTCGATAGCATCAGCAAGTGAACAGTCAGGTTTTGCAACTGTTGCAGCGAATGGATAAAGGTTCACAACAACAAGATCAATCGGATCGATGTTGTGTTCTTCCATTACTGCTTCGTCTAAACCGCGACGAGCGAGAATACCGCCATGAATTTTTGGATGTAATGTCTTAACACGACCATCCATCATTTCAGGGAAGCCAGTATGTTCAGATACTTCAACAACAGCGATATTATTATCTTTAAGCAACTTGTATGTGCCGCCTGTAGATAATAGTTCTACCCCTAAAGCTGCAAGGTTTTGAGCAAATTCGACAATTCCTGTCTTATCAGATACAGAAATCAAAGCACGTTTAATAGTCATGATGTTTAATTCAACAATTTCAAGTCTACGGATTAAAACCAATAAGCATAAAAAAATGCCCACGACGTCGTGAGCATTTTATCATTTATTCACTCATTAAACCGTGAGCTTTTAACTTTTTGCGTAAAGTGCCACGGTTGAGTCCAAGAATCTCGGCAGCACGGGTTTGATTACCACGTGTATATTCAAGAACTACAGATAAAAGAGGTTTCTCCATTTCTGCTAGCACCATGTCATATACCTGAGATGGTTGCTCACCTTGCAATTGTGCAAAATAATGGCGAACTGCGCGATCAACGTGGATGCGAAGAGCAACATCAGATTGTGCAGTAAAAATAGGAGATTTGCTATTCATGCGAGTTAATCCGAAAATCAAATACTAGCTTGGATAAAGTAGTATATAAATGTGGTCTAAAAATACGGAGTCCTGTTTTAGATCCTAAAACAGTGACTCTAAAACATAAGAACAATTAGCTTGCCATATTTCTTCGTATTGAATAAAAAATAAGCGTAACAATAGTTAAATATTTGTTACAGCCCCCTCAAAAACAAAAAAAGTTAGGCTATGTGCTTAAAGTAGAAAAGCACACATGCTTAACAGTATTTTTTTTGGATTGAGAGCGAGGAGTATATGAGTCAAAGCTTTCGTGGCGCGTATCATACCATTGTCTAGGAAAAAGTGAGCAAATTAACTGCATTTTTTTTTATTTTTTTTTCACTTTTTTTACATTTTAGGGGTGGACAATTTCTAATCGATAATTTAGTAAGCTTTTTTTGCTTCTGTTTAGCTCAAATTGGAATCGGAAAGGGGTGTTAGAGGGAATACGTTGAATACCCCGTAAGTTTTCAACAAGATATTGTTGAGGAGTCAATATAACTTCTTCTGTTTTTTTTGAGTCTGTTGCAAAACTCAACTTTAGGTTGGGAAGTTCAATACTTTTATCATTCTGATTAAGCAATATGCCTGAAAATTGCGTATGACTTGTGTCAACTTTGCGGAGTTTTAACTTTTCTATATAAATAAGTTGATATTGTTCGGCTGACTTATTGCAGTGCAGTGTTTCGCAAACATAATTAAATGCATGGCTGACGGTTGGGCTTGCATGCATGAGCTTAGGGTTAAACCAGAGAATTTGAAAAGTAAAAACTAAAATCAAAATAAGGTTAGCAGAGCTCCAGAGCGTGTAGTACAGCCAACTATGCTTTTTATTATTGTCTTGTTCTTGTGCGGATGTTTGTTCAGCTAAATTAAGATTGGGTAGTGCGTTAATAGGTTCGTTGTGAAAATAATTTAAATTGTTGAGATAAGTTAAAAGATCAATATTTGAGTTTTCAACTTTTTGATCAAAGATATCTAACACATGAGAATGCGTCATATATCTTGCTTGCATAGAACCATTGGCTAATGTAGATGAGTTAACCATGACTGGTTGTTCAATATTAACCAAATGGGTGAGGGCATTAAAATTAAAGTCACATTTAGGACAACAAACCATACCCTGAGCAACAGTCAATTGAGTAAGGGATACTTTATAAACTGTTAAGCACTTAGGGCAGCGGGTTTGTTTTTCATTCATGAGTTAAAATATTCTCAGTTTATTGTTTTGCGTTTTCCTGAAATGCGACACCAATTTTCTTCGCGTTTTTCGATATCTAATATATCAAAAAATTCAGAATAAACATCTGAAACATCAGCAACTTGCTCTTCAATCACACCAGCAAGCGCGAATTCACCATCAGATTTAAGCAATTTTGCAAACTCTGGTGCAAGTGCCATTAACGGACCTGCTAAAATATTTGCAACCAGAACATCTGCTTGTTGAGATCCGAATTCTTGATTAAATTCTTCAGGAAGGCCAACATATAGACGATCTAATACGCCATTAAGTTCAGCATTTTGTTTTGTTGCTAAAACAGCCTGAGGGTCAATATCAGTGGCATATACTTTTTTAGCGCCTAATAATAAAGCTGCTACACCTAAAATGCCTGAACCACAGCCATAATCAATAACGATTTTATCTTTAACGTCAGCTTTACCTAACCACTGTAAACATAAGAATGTACTTGCATGGTTACCTGTACCAAACGCAAGGCCTGGGTCTAACTTAATATTAGTTGCATCAGCTTCTGGTGGCTCTAGCCATTCAGGTACGATCCAGAACTTTTCCCCAATTTGAATTGGCTCGTAATAGTCCATCCATGAGCGTTCCCACACTTGATCTTCAAGCTCGGCATGGCGCATAGGGACATTTGGTAGCTGAGCTTTTAAGAAAGCTTCTAAAGTGTCGACATCAATAGGGTCTTGTTCGTCTTGTTGATAAATGCCGGTCACAATCACTTTATTCCATAAAGGTGTTTCACCTGGTAATGGTTCAAGTAAAGCCTGATCTTCAGCATCATCCAGAGTTACGCTTACCGCACCTAGAGACATTAAAAGTGTTTCTGTGAACTCAACTTGTGCTTGATCAACGGTAATGTGTATTTGTAACCACTTCACGAAAAGGACCTAAAAATTTTATTTAAAGGCGTATTGTAGCTGACTAGACGGTTTTAAAAAAGAAAGCGGCCCATCTTTAATGGGCCGACTTTAAAAATACTGAGAAGGTATAGCGGAAAATAAATTGCTTCTTCTATACCTTATGCCGAAACAAATTAAGGAGCAGGGGCTTTAAATTGTAACTTACCGTTTTCATTCGGTTGGCAAGTACCATTAAAAGTTACGCCATTATGGCTGTAAGATACCCATTCGCCTTGCTGCTTTTTAGCACATGCTCTAACTTGTTTTTGAGTTTCGGCTTTGCTCATGTCTGCAGCATGTGTAAAAGTTACGCCTGAAAAACAAAGTAGAGATGCAGTTAAGATTTTTAACATGGTCGATTTCATTTTGTATTCCTTCTTGTCGCGTTAATTTTAAAGTCATAGAAGTGCTGTACATTTTTTATTCTAAGATGAATTTGTTTTAATAACATTCACTTTGTATTGAATTCATGAAACAAAATGTCAAATCTTGTGGCGTACCGTAAATTATGTGAAGACGATTTTGTAATTATGTACATCAATAAGCAGATAATTTTGCTATAATGTTCCGTCTTTTTTTTTCTGGTGTTTTGTACTCATGCACTACCCTAAAGTTTATGATGTTATCGTTATCGGTGGCGGTCACGCAGGTACGGAAGCGGCCCTTGCTGCTGCGCGTATGGGACGACAGACTTTGCTTTTGACCCATAACATTGAGACTTTGGGTCAAATGAGTTGTAACCCAGCAATCGGTGGTATTGGTAAGTCACATTTAGTACGTGAAATTGATGCACTTGGCGGAGCAATGGCTTTAGCTGCCGATAAAGGTGGTATTCAGTTCCGTATTTTAAATTCACGTAAAGGTGCGGCAGTACGTGCAACACGTGCTCAAGCTGACCGCGTTCGCTATAAAGCTGCCATTCGTGAAACATTAGAAAATCAAGCAAATCTTGATATTTTCCAGCAAGCAGCTGATGACCTGATTGTTGAAGGCGATACTGTTAAAGGTGTTGTTACTCAAATGGGCGTTCGCTTTGACGCTAAAACAGTGGTGTTGACTACTGGTACATTCTTGGGTGGTGTAATCCACGTTGGTTTAGAAAAATCAAGCGGTGGTCGTGCGGGTGATCCACCTTCTATTGCACTTGCTCAGCGTTTACGTGAATTAAAATTACCTGTAGGTCGCTTAAAAACTGGTACACCACCACGTATTGATGCACGTTCGGTTGATTTTTCAGTCATGATTCCGCAGCCGGGTGATTTCCCATCTCCGGTTATGTCATTCATGGGTGATGCCTCTATGCACCCTGAACAAGTAAATTGTTATATCACGCATACCAATGAAAAAACTCATGACATTATTCGTGGCGGTTTAGACCGTTCACCAATGTATACCGGTGTTATTGAGGGTGTTGGTCCGCGTTATTGCCCTTCAATTGAAGACAAGATTCATCGTTTTGCAGATAAAGATTCACATCAGGTGTTTTTGGAACCAGAAGGTTTAGATACACACGAGCTTTATCCAAATGGTATTTCGACTTCGCTTCCATTTGATGTGCAGTTTGAGCTTGTTCGCTCTATTCGTGGTATGGAAAATGCCCATATTTTGCGTCCAGGCTACGCGATTGAATACGATTATTTCAATCCACAAGCTTTGAAATTTACTCTAGAAACTAAAGCTATTAGTGGTCTATATTTTGCTGGCCAAATTAATGGTACGACCGGTTATGAAGAGGCTGGTGCTCAAGGTTTACTTGCTGGTTTAAATGCTGCGCGCCGTGCGTGGGAGCAAGAAGAGTGGACACCTAAGCGTGACCAAGCTTATATGGGCGTATTGGTTGATGACCTCATCACTTTAGGTACTAAAGAACCATACCGTATGTTTACCTCACGTGCTGAATACCGTTTAATGTTACGTGAAGACAATGCGGATCAACGTTTAACTCCTGTTGGTCGTGAACTTGGGTTGGTTGATGACGTACGCTGGGCTGCTTATTGTGAAAAAATGGAAGCAGTTGAGCGTGAAACCTCTCGTTTACAGCATTTATGGGCTGCGCCGAATAACCCTATGGGTAAAAAGTTTGTTGAAATGACTGGCGCTGATTTGAGTAAAGAGTGTAGTGCAATTGATTTACTCAAACGCCCTAACATTAACTTTAGTCAAATTGCGGAACTTACTGGTTCTGAAGTGTCTGAACACGTTGGTGAGCAAATCGAGATTGCTGTGAAATATGAAGGTTATATTAACCGTCAGCATGAAGATGTGGCACAGTTAAAGCGTCTTGAAGAAACTAAAATTCCTACTGATTTTAATTATGATGTAGTGTCTGGTTTATCGCGTGAAATTACTCAGAAATTAAAAACGGTTCTTCCGGAAACATTAGCTCAAGCGAGCCGTATTCCTGGTGTTACACCAGCAGCAGTTCAACTTGTGATGATCACAATTCGTAAAAATAATATGATTAAGAAAACAGCTTAATCTTATAAATGTAAAAAAAGCCCAGTTAAGACTGGGCTTTTTTATTTTCTGTTCAAAAAATATATGGAAACTTCCTAAGGAAGAAAACAGATTTCACTTCCTTTTTTTCTTATTTCACATATTTCAAGCAGCCAGTTATATTGAATTCACGTTCAAACAAAGAGGGCTTTAACCATGACAATGAAATCAATTCGCTACAATGGATATGAAATGGCATGCCAATGCTTATGTTCAAAATAGCGCAAAAGAAAGAGCAGGTCAGTTTTGTAGGGGGAGAACACATTGATCTGAAAACAACTATAAATATAAGAGCCAATATAAAATTAAGAAAATTATAATTCAAAATCTAAAGAGAACCTTATGGTTCTCTTTTTTATATCTATTTATTCTCAAATTCAATTTCTCGTACAGCGTTGTGTACTTGAATTGGTTCGATATGCAGTAATTTCTTGCCAAAACTACGCAACCACCACACCAGTTGAGATGTAAAAGGTACGGTCGCTGTAACTTCTACAATATTTTCTTCAAGTGGGACTATCGTTTGGTCCTTACTTAACTGACTTTCATAGAAAGTTCTAGCAGTTTGCTCTGTCATGGTTAATGTGAGCTGAATTGACTCAGTTGGCTGTTTGTAGTCCACTCTAAAGCCTAAAGCGCCTGAATCAATATAATGATCAATATCAAAATTGACTGGATGCAGTGCTCGACTATCTAAGACTTTTGCTGATTTAAAACGGTGCAAGGCAAAAGTTTGAACTTCAGTTTTGTCATGTCGTGTGCAAATTAAATAAATTACTGCACCTTTTTGTACCAAAGCCAAAGGATTTAAAATATAAGTTTTATCCTCGCCCTGATTGACTCGTGCTCGATAAATACATTCTATTTGTTTGTCTTGGAGTAGACCTTCATAAATTGCCTGTTGAGCATTTCGGTCAACTACAGGCGGAATGAGAGGTTGGCTTGCTGGTACGATGCGTACTCGGTTAATCCATTGTCTAACATTATTTTGTGTAGAGAGGCTGCGTTTGGCTAAATCAAACCAAGGTCCCATCTCATCAAGCAGACTGGGTGGAAGTAAATGTTTAAGATGCTCCTCAACCATCATAAATGTGACTGCCTGAGAGCTAGTCATGTGCGGTAAGCTCTGAATAGGCGCATCGGATTGCCACCGCCAGCCCTGAGGTACAGCTTTATTACTTTCAATTGGAAAACGCTGAGCAATTTGATTTAAGTCACGTTGAATAGTCCTTAAACTGATATCAATACCTTCACGTTCAAGCATTTCCTGTAATTCTCTTGTTCCAATCCACTTGCCGGTAGGAAGTCGAGATAAGATCTGCCATTGGCGATATAAACTATTTGAAGTTTCTTTTTCTATTACAGACATAAGCGTAATACATCTATATCCAATTGCTTTGGTGTCAACACAATAAAAAATCTTTACAGATTTAGCAAGTTTGTCAGAATCGGTTTATAGGTCCTTTTCCAATTGATGTTAAGATTTAGACTAAGAAAGTTATAACAATGACTCCTATAAATATTACAGATATATAAGTGGCACTGAAATTGCTTATTTAAAAATGAAATATAGATAAATGATAAGACGAGGTGGTTATGTCAGAACAAGAGCATGAATTACATATAGATAATGATTTTTTTATACAAGAGCAGACAGCTACGACACTTATTACCCCAACCTCTTTTTTAGAACATATTTCTGTGCAGACGAACCTATTTGAGCAACTAAAATCACAGTTTTTTAATGAGATGCTGGATGATGTAACAGCTAATGGTGCGGCTTCTAAAAAAATTGAACAATGGTTGAGTATTCGTACTTTAGATGAGTTAAAAGAGTTAAATGTTCAAGCAAAACAGCATTTTCTTTATCATGGGATTACTTTTAATGTATATGGTGATAAAGAAGGTACAGAGCGAACAATTCCTTTTGACTTAATTCCAAGGGTGATTGAAAAAAAACAGTGGGAGAAAATAGCTTCGGGCTGTGCACAGCGCGTCAAAGCCTTAAATTACTTCCTAGATGATATTTATCATGGACAACATATTTTAAAAGAACAGCTTATTCCCGAAGAGCAAATCATGGGGAATGATGCTTTTCAGCCCCATATGCTTAAACACTCTCTGAAAGGTAAAATTTATTCACAAATTAGCGGAATTGATATTATCCGTGATGATGAAGGAGAATTTTTTGTATTGGAGGATAATTTAAGAACACCTTCTGGTGTGTCTTATATGATAGAAAGCCGAAATATTAGCCAAAAATTAATGCCGGAGCTATGCGCGGCCAATAATTTACAGGGAATTGAACATTACCCAAAACTTTTAAAAGAAATATTGCAGGAGAATTCACCTGCGGACCAACCTTTTGTCGTGGTACTAACACCAGGGCGTTTTAACAGTGCTTTTTATGAGCATGCTTTTCTAGCACGTGAAATGGATGTGCCACTGGTTACAAATCGGGATTTATTTGTAGAAAATGATCAAGTTTTTGTTAAAACGATTCGTGGCCGACAAAAAGTAGATGTTATTTATCGTCGACTAGATGATGATTTTCTAGATCCTTTAGCATTTAAGCCTGATAGTGCTTTAGGTGTGGCAGGTCTTATGTCTGCCTATTTGCAAAAAAATGTTGTTATTGCAAATGCGCCTGGAACAGGTGTGGCTGATGATAAATCTATTTATCCTTATGTGGATCAAATGATCCAATATTATTTAGGTGAAACACCAATTCTAAAAAACGTACCTACTTATCAATGCCGTAAAGATGAACACTTAGATTATGTACTTTCTAATCTGGATCAATTAGTCGTTAAAGAAGCACAGGGGTCAGGGGGCTATGGCATGCTAATTGGACCTCAAGCAAGTTCGTGTGAAATTGATGACTTTAGAAAAAAATTGATCGCCACACCTCATATGTACATTGCACAACCCACATTAGCCTTATCTGTGGCTCCAACTTTAACTACAGCAGGGGTGGCTGAACGTCACATTGACTTACGTCCATTTGTATTGAGTTCCCCTTATCGTACAGAAATAGTGCCGGGTGGCTTAACGCGAGTGGCCATGCAGGCTGGCTCTTTGGTCGTAAATTCTTCCCAAGGTGGTGGCATAAAAGATACATGGGTTGTCGAAACATTACATTCCTAATTGTGGGTTAAAGAGGAACTTTATGGTTTTACTCAATTCGAGTGCGCATCAAATATATTGGTTGGGTCGATATTTAATGCGAGTTAAATTTGCTGCCTCTCACTTACCCTTTACACAAGATGAGAAAGCAACAAAATTTGCAACAGCATTTGGTTTGGTAATAGAAAATGCTGAATTACTAAATCACTATATGTTAGACAAGAAGCAAACATTTTCGTTACTGAACCAATTCGTTATTGCTAAAGATAATGTTCAGGAACTAAGAGGTATATTGTCATCAAATGCTTATGCAGAATTAAATAATGTTATTAACACGCTTCAAGCCCAACCTGAGGCTTTGAGAAAAGCTGTTGAACAATGTACTCAAATATTAGAAGCAGAGAGTGAAGATGTTTGTTTATTTCTGCATTCAGGTCAAAAAATAGAGCAATTCGATATAGAGCTACGTTTTGGGCAAGATTTATCAGCCCTTGTGTCTGAGTTGGATGTCGTGGTGCAACGGCTTGCTGGCTTAGATTGGGAAAACATAGATCAAAATTGGCAGGTACTAAAGCATCAGCAAACGTGGGACGCTTATTATACTTTTACACAGCAGTTGGAAAATATGTTTGAGGTCTGATTATGAAATTGATGGTGAATCATCAAACGCATTATAGCTATACTGAAACAGCTCAGAACAGTATCCAGTATATTAAAATGATGCCTCAAACATCGCCGCATCAACATGTTATGAACTGGGCAATTAGCGTGCCAGGTGACAAAACGATAAAAAGGGACATATTCAACAACGTATGGATGACGGCTAGTCAGCGTTATCAATACCAACATCTTACGTTTATGGCCCAAGGAATCGTTGAACTTCAAAATGTAGAGCTGGGTTGTGTAAATTTATCTACACCTACAAATTTGTTTTTGCAGATGACAAGTGCAACCCGATGTGATTCAGAAATGTTGGACTTTGCCAAAAATATTGTGGTGGTCAAAGACCGACAGCATATTGCGTTATTAAGTGAATACATTTTGCAGAAAATACTCTATCAGCCTGAAAGTACTTCGGTTCAGACAACTGCAACTGAAGCATTTCACGCTGGGCAGGGTGTATGCCAAGATCATGCCCATGTTTTAATTGCGATGTGTCGTGCGCTACAATTACCAGCACGCTATGTCTCTGGTTATCTATTTGATCAAAACTATCCGCACCTTGCCAGTCACGCTTGGGCAGAAGTATTTTTAGAAAATCAGTGGTATTGTTTTGATGTAAGCAATCAGTTGTTTACACCCAAACATCATATCTACCTTGCAGTTGGACGTGATTATCTCGATGTTGCGCCTATTCGTGGTGTAAGAGAGCAAGGAGGAGTTGAGAACATGATGTCTGTGGTTCAAGTGTTGGCCTGTTGAATGTAAAGAGAATGAAATGACCTATTGTTGTGCGCTAAGATTGGAACAAGGTTTAGTGTTTATTAGTGACACTAGAACTAATGCAGGAGTTGATCATATTTCTGTGTTCCGAAAATTGCATACTTTCGGCGTTACTGGAGAGCGTTTCATGGCCTTGCAAACAGCAGGTAATTTAGCGACGACACAAGCTGTTATAGGTCATTTGCAAAATGCGCTCACTTTGCAGCAAGAGCCTAATTTATATAGTGTTAATACTATGTTTGAGGCAGCTGAATTAATTGGTAAAACCTTGAAAACTGTTCTAGAAGATATTAGTACAGATACTCAAGAACAAATGAATTATGCCTGTAGTATTTTGGTGGGTGGACAGATTAAAGGTGGCGACATGCAGCTTTATAATGTCTACCCGCAAGGTAATTTTATTTGCGCAACTACAGATACACCTTACTTTCAAATAGGTGAGAGTAAATATGGCAAACCTATTTTGGACCGTGCTTTATATTATGCAATGCCATTAGATGATGCATTACGTTGTAGCCTAATTTCTTTTGACTCAACCTTGCGCTCAAATGTTTCTGTTGGCTTGCCGCTCGATGCATTAGTTTATAATAAAGATAGTTTTGTTATTCCAGTCGGTAAACGAATTACTGAAGATGATCCGTATTTTTCACAGATTAGTAAACAATGGTCAGATACTTTGCGTCGCGGTTTACAGGAAATGCCAAAACCCACTGATGATTACTGGCGATAAAATTCTTAAAAGTTAATATAAAATCCAAGCATGCTTGGATTTTATATATATTTTATTTTTTAACTGCTTTTTCGAGTAGGGCGATTACTTAAGCGGCAGAGCAATTCATATCCTATTGTTCCATTTGCATCAGCAACATCATCCACTAGGCGGTGCTCACCCCAAAGTTCTACTTGAGTGCCTAATTTTACCTGCTTGCCTGTCACATCAATTGCAAGCATGTCCATACTAACTCGGCCTACAACTGCACAGAGCTGTTTATCAATAGTGACATAGTTTTGTTTAATATAAGCTCTTGGGTATCCGTCACCATAGCCAATAGAAACTATTGCAATATCCATTTTTTGTTGTGCACAGAAGGTTGAACCATAACCAACATGTTCTCCAGCTTGAATATGATTCAATGCAATCACTTCTGTTGAAAAAGTCATAACTGGTTTTAGGTCAAGATCATGGACTGTTTTATCTGCAAAAGGCGAAGCGCCGTAAAGCATAATGCCGGGACGAACATAGTCAAAATGTAATTCTGGCCATTTATAAATAGCAGCCGAATTACAGCAAGACGCTAAAACTGGGTCACAAGCTTGCTTAACCTGTAAAAATTGTTGTTTTTGTTGCTCATTGAGGGGATGATCCACATCTGCATTTGCGAAATGCATCGCCAATACACAAGTAAAGCCTTCAGCTTTTAAAGTTTTAATAACTTCAATAATTTCAGTAACTTTAAAACCTAAACGGTTCATACCACTATTGAGCTTAACCCAGACTTTTAAACCTTGAGCGATGTATTCTTGCTTATGTTTAATTAGCCATTCAAACTGCTGTTGATGGTGAATCACACATTCAAATTTTTGTTCAATTGCAATAGGCATTTCATCTTCAGAAAATGCCCCTTCAATTAAAGTAACAGGTTGCTGAAATCCAAGTTTACGAATTTCTAAGCCTTCTTGTAGGCAGGCGACACCAAAGGCATCTGAGGCATTTAAGGCTGCTAAACAGTCTTTGATTCCATGTCCGTAAGCATTAGCTTTCACCATACTTACAATTTTTGAATTTGCTGCGAGTTGTTTGACACGGTTTAAATTATATTGAAGCGCTTGGCGATCAATATAAACTGTTGCTTGGCGCACCCTCATTTACTCCTTTGGGCTAGAGATAGAGTTTATTCTTCATCATCGTATTGGCTGTAATACTCAGGAGAGAGATTACTAAATCGGGTATATTGACCTTCAAAGGCAAGGCGAACTGAACCAATTGGACCGTTACGCTGTTTACCAATAATAATTTCTGCGGTACCAGCTTCTTTCGACTCTTTGTTATAAACCTCATCACGGTAAATAAACATAATCAAGTCGGCATCCTGCTCGATCGCACCAGATTCACGTAAGTCTGACATTACTGGGCGCTTATTTGGTCGGTTTTCTAGACTTCGGTTGAGCTGGGAAAGTGCGATAACAGGACAGTGCATTTCTTTTGCTAATGCTTTCAAGCTACGTGAAATTTCTGAAATCTCGCCCACACGGTTATCACCCATGCCTGGAACTTTCATGAGCTGTAAATAATCGACCATGATACAGCCGATTTTACCATCATGCATTTTGGCAATGCGTCGAGCACGGGCACGAAGTTCCGTTGGAGGTAGAGCAGATGAGTCATCAATATACAAATGCATTTGTTGAAGCTGCAAAATTGTGCCAGTAACTTTGGTCCATTCATCAGCATCTAAGTTCCCCGAACGTAAATGTCCTTGGTGAACTTTACCCATTGCAGAAATAAGACGCATCGCAATTGAGTCCGCTGGCATCTCCATTGAGAATACCAGAGCGGGTAGTTTGTTATATTGTAGAACGCTTTCAACCAAATTCATGGCGAAAGTGGTTTTACCCATAGATGGACGTGCAGCAACAATAATTAAGTCACCAGCTTGCATACCTGAAGTTTTATTATCAAGCTCTAAGAAACCTGTGGTTAAACCTGTAATATTGCCATCTAGTTTTGATAATTCATCAAGTTTACTAATTACATCTGCGGTGACAGAGCTAATAGATTTAGGACCTGCATCTTTTTTATTGTTATTGTGCTGTTCGGCTAGAGAGAAAATATTAGTTTCTGCTAGATCTAGAATTTCACTAACACCTCGACCTTTTGTGTCATAAGCATTTTGTAAAATTTCAGTACTAACTTTAATCATACTACGAAGCGTAGAGAACTCTTTAATTTTAGTGGCATACGTTTCTAAGTTGTAGAAACTTGATGGGGAATCAGCCATAAGCTGCATTAAATATTCTTCGCCACCAATAGCATCAAGTAAATTTTGTTTTAAAAGCCAATCATTCACCAAGACAGCATCATAAGGTGAATTTTCTTGCGCTAATTTTTCGATTGCACGGTAAATATATTTATGACGGGTCGCATAAAAATCATTTTCTTTTAACATATCACTAACTTGCTCGAACGATTCGGCAACTGTCATTAGTGCAGCAAGTACAGCTTGCTCAATGGCTAAATTGTGAGGGGGAGTGCGAAACTCTTTAAGTTGCCCTGATTCACTCGTTTTATTTTCTGTTCGAGATGAAAGAGTTAAAGAAGTGGCATTCGCCTGAGACATAATTAGACCTGATGATAAAGAAAGGTGTATGCAAATAGCCTGTAAGGCCGAAGACTATCTTAAAACAAAACTAAATAAACTACCTAATTAAAAAACCAATTAAACTAAAGAACTGATCAGGAATTAATATATCTTATTTTAAAAATAGGGCACATAAAAAAAGAGCATGCAAAAGCATGCTCTTTTTTTGATGAGAAATTACTCAGATACGATAGTAACGAGAACTTCTGCAACAACATCATGATGCAATTGGATTGCGATGTTGAATTCACCAGTGTGACGAAGCGCGCCATTCGGTAAACGAACTTCTGCACGGTCAACTGTAAGACCAGCATTCGTTAAAGCGTCAGCGATGTCACGAGTACCGATAGAACCGAAGAGTTTACCTTCGTCACCAGCTTTAGCAGTGATAACGATGTTAACTTCATTCAATTGTTCAGCACGTGCTTGAGCAGCAGCTAAAATTTCAGCTTCTTGCTTTTCAAGTTCAGCGCGACGAGCTTCGAAAGCAGCAGTGTTAGCTTCAGTAGCTGCAACTGCTTTACCTTGAGGGATAAGGAAGTTACGGCCATAACCAGCTTTAACTGAAACTTTATCGCCTAATTTACCAAGGTTCTTAATGCGTTGTAATAAGATAACGTCCACAGATCACCTCACTTATGGTTGTCAGTGTACGGAATCAAAGACAAATAGCGAGCTTGTTTGATAGCAAGTGCTAATTGACGTTGATAACGAGCTTTAGTACCAGTGATACGGCTAGGAACAATTTTGCCGTTTTCAGTGATGTACTGTTTTAAAGTATCGATATCTTTGTAGTCGATGTACACAACATTCTCAGCTGTAAAGCGGCAGAACTTGCGACGACGGTAAAAACGTGCCATTGATGTTCTCCTTATTCAGCTTCTTGAGCAACTTGCTGTGCTTCTTCACGTTGAGCTTTACGCGCACGCTTTTCTTCAGCACTTTTAGCAAGCAATGACTCTTCAGTGATTGCGTGTTCACGACGGATGATAAGGCTACGAATGATCGCGTCATTATAACGGAATAATTCTTCTAGCTCATCAAGCGTAGTTTGACCACATTCAACATTCATAAGAATGTAGTGTGCTTTATGAATTTTGTTAATTGGGTAAGCCAATTGACGACGGCCCCAATCTTCTAAACGGTGAATTTGACCTTCAGCTTCTTTGATCTGAGAGATATAGCGTTCAACCATACCTACAACTTGATCGCTTTGATCTGGGTGTACTAAAAGTACGATTTCGTAATGACGCATTGTCAGCTCCTTACGGTTTAAACAGCCCCTAATAAATAAAAAATTAGAAGCAAGGAGTCATAACTTAAAAGTTATGTCGCAAAAATTGCGAAGGCTGAATTATAGGTAAAAGTTCGACTAAAAACAAATCTTTTGATGAGAAAAGTAAAATTTCTTTACTATTAATGAGGAAATCCTCCCTTATTTAAAAGAGAGGAAGATTTGGAGCAGGAGATTGATAGGTGAAACTAAAGCTTAAACTTAACAGGGTTATTAATATGACCGAGTAGAGGAAAAAACGTTTAGCCCAAAGTTGGTCATTTTCAGCTTTAAATCCAATAATTGATAAATAGAACCAATATGCTGTTAATGCATTAAAGGTTACTAGAAAGAATATATTGGTATAGCCAAAACAATACAAACCATTCAATACGGCTGCAAACAACAAGATATAAATGACACACTCTACTTTCGTGCGATAAATAGAACGTGCAACTGGCAGAATGGGGATTCCCGCATTTTTGTAATCGTCAAAACGATAAATAGCAATTGCCCATGAATGTGGCATTTGCCATAGCGCATAAGCCAAAAACAAAAGTAAGGCGGCTACATCAAAATGATGAGTTACTGCTGTATAACCAATAACAGGAGGACTCGCTCCGGAAATACTACCAATTACGGTTTGATGGATTGAGGTACGTTTTGTCCACAAACTATAAAAACCGACATAGACAATAAAACCAATTATTGCAAACAAAAAAGCGTAAGCATTTACACCGAACCACAAAATACTAAAACCGATAAGTCCCAGAACAAATGCATATATAAGTGCAACAGTGGGAGAGATAGTTTTTGTGACCAACGCACGATTTTGTGTACGCTGCATTTTGATATCGATGTCTTGGTCTATAACATTATTTACAACACAACCAGAAGCTACAACTAAAGTTGTTCCAATTAAGGTGAGTAGTAATAATAAGATGTCTATAGAGCCTTGGGCGGCTAAGAAAAAGCCGCCCAAGGTGGTAATGAAATTACCGAAGAGAATTCCTGGTTTAGTCAGGAATAGATATTTTTTCAACATGACAATCAGTTTAGATCATCATATTGTAGTGAAGGTAATTCATAATCCACACAGAACCGATTAAAAGCACCGCGATACATAAGATTGTGTAGATAAATGCGATCATATTCCAGCGTTGTTCAGATGATGTATTCATGTGTAGGAAATACACAAGTTGTACAAGAACCTGAGCAACAGCAGTGATGGCAATTACTGTAACTAAGATGCCACGACTGAAACCACCCGCCATCACCATCCCGAACGGGATGATGGTGAGGATAACAGACAGGACAAATCCAACAGTGTATTGCTTAAAGTTACCGTGTGACGCACCTGCGGCATTATGGTCATGACTACTCATTAGAGAACTCCCATTAAGTAAACGACGCTGAATACACAGATCCAAACGATGTCAAGGAAGTGCCAGAACAAGCTTAAGCAAGCTAGACGACGTGTATTCGGTAATGTCAAACCTTTAGTTTTGATTTGATACATCAACACCAACATCCACACTAAACCAGAAGTTACATGGATACCGTGTGTACCAACCAAAGTAAAGAACGATGATAAGAATGCACTGTGAGTTGGACCATGGCCTTCATGTACAAGGTGATGGAACTCATAGATTTCCATCCCGATGAACGTTGCACCAAAAAGGAATGTAATGAATAACCAAGTGATCACTTGATTTACATTCTTTTTATAAGATGCAAGTACAGCAAAACCGAAAGTTACCGATGAAATCAATAAGGCAAATGTTTCAGTTAACACATAGCCTAATGAGTCATGGAATAGGTCATATGCACTTGGAGTTCCTGGTGGAATATGACTGCTTAATACAGCGAACGCAATGAAGAGTGATCCGAAAAGAATCAAGTCACTCATCAAGTATGTCCAGAAACCAAAGACCGTTAAATCAGTATCATCATGTTCATGATGACCATCGTGGCCGTGGTTGTCGTGATGAAGTACTTCAGCCATTTCCTTAGTCCTTCTTCAAGTGTTTTTCAAGTAAAGCATAGCGTTCGTTTTCAATACGCTCAACTTCAGCAGCTGGAACGTAGTAATCAACATTCTTAGTGAATGAGCTTACGATCAAGCTAACAACAGCTGAAACGAATGAAACAACAACAAGCCACCAAATATGCCAGATGAGAGCAAAGCCAAGGATCGTAATGAACATTGCAATGACAAAACCAGCAGCACGATCAGTCGGCATGTGGATGTCTTCATATTTAGTGTTGCGTGCGTATGCTACGCCATTTTCTTTGTCAGTCCAGAAACGGTCAATACCGCTTGCATCTGGTTCATGCGCAAAGTTATAGAACGGAGCAGGGGAAGAGGTTGCCCATTCAAGCGTACGACCATCCCATGGATCACCTGTAAGGTCCATGTTGTCTTTACGTTGTAAGAAACCAACAATGATTTGCATTAAGAAACATGCAATACCAATCGCAACAAGAACAGCACCAAATAATGCAATTGCAAGGTAAGGATCCCATTCAGGGTTGTCATACGTATTCAAACGACGAGTCATACCCATGAAACCAAGGATATAAAGTGGCATGAATGCAAAATAGAAACCGAAGAACCAGAACCAGAACGCAGCTTTACCCCATGCTTCATTGAGCTTCCAACCAAACATTTTTGGCCAGTAGTAAATGATGCCGGCAAACATACCAAACACCACACCACCGATAATTACGTTATGGAAGTGAGCGATCAAGAATAATGAGTTGTGTACCAAGAAGTCCGCAGGTGGAACAGCCATAAGTACACCAGTTAAACCACCGATACCGAATGTTACAAGGAAGCCAAGAGTCCATAACATTGGAGTAGTAAAGGTGATGCGACCTTTATACATGGTGAATAACCAAGAGAAGATTTTCACACCAGTAGGAATCGCAATAACCATGGTCATGATACCGAAGAACGCGTTAACGTTCGCACCAGCACCCATGGTAAAGAAGTGGTGAAGCCATACAACGAACGCAAGAACAGTAATCGCGATAGTTGCATACACCATAGACTTATAACCGAACAACGCTTTACGAGAGAAGGTTGCAACGATTTCTGAGTATAGACCAAATGCTGGTAATACCAAGATGTATACTTCAGGGTGACCCCATGTCCAGATCAAGTTCACATAAAGCATTGGGCTACCGCCAAGCTCATTTGTGAAGAAATGGAAGCCGAAGTAACGGTCTAGAGTTAACATTGCAAGTGTGCCTGTTAATACAGGGAACGAAGCAATGATTAATACAGCCGTACAAAGTGAAGTCCACGTAAAAATAGGCATATCCATCAATTTCATGCCAGGTGCACGCATTTTGATGATGGTAACGAAGAAGTTAACACCAGATAAAAGCGTACCTAGACCAGAAACCTGAAGTGCCCAGATATAGTAGTCAACACCTACACCAGGAGAATATTGAATGCCAGACAGAGGAGGGTAAGCCATCCAGCCAGTCGCAGCAAACTCACCTAATACAAGTGAAAGCATCATCAAACCAGCAGCACCAGCGAATAACCAGAAGCTTAAAGAGTTCAATAATGGGAAAGCAACGTCACGAGCACCAATCTGTAAAGGTACAGAAATGTTCATCATACCAACAACGAGACCCATAGCTACGAAGAAGATCATAATTACACCGTGTGCGGTGAAGATCTGGTCGTAATGGTCTGGATGTAGATAACCTTCGCCGCCGCCTTTAGCGAGGAAAAGTTGTAGACGCATCATAATTGCATCGGCGAAACCACGCAAAAGCATGACCACAGATACAAGAATGTACATGATACCAATTTTTTTATGGTCTACCGTAATAAACCACTCATTCCACAAATATCCCCATTTTTTGAAATAGGTGATACCGCCAAGCACAACAATTGCACCAAGTGCCATAAGGACCATGGTGACAAGCACGATTGGCTCTGTCGGGATAGAGTCCCAACCCAGTTTACCAAAAATCATATCCATGTCTTATTCCCCTTGAGCAGCGTGTTCAGCTGTTGCATGCGCAGCAGAGTGGTCAACACCATGATAGTTACTCATATAATGGTTGATAATTGTTTCAAACAATTTTGGTTCAACTGAAGAGTAATAAGTCACAGGGTGTGGCTTAGTCGGGAACGGTTTCATAGCTTCAGCTTTAGCAAACGCTTCTTCATCACCAGCAGCTTTAGCACGATTTGCTAAATGCTCGATCTGATGCTTAGAGCGGTTACCATCACGTAAGGTTGCTAATTCAGCTTGGTCAAGCGTAGTTTTTTGAACTGCTTCTGGATTAATAGTAGAACCATTACCTGCTTTTACAGCTGCTACCCATTCGTTGAACTGTTGCTCTGTAACACTATGCGCCTTGAAACGCATTTGAGAGAAACCGTAACCTGAGTAGTTAGAAGAGAAACCACGATATACGCCAGTTTCATTTGCTAACAAATGAAGGTGAGTTTGCATACCTGCCATTGCATAAATCTGCCCGCCTAACTGTGGAATGAAGAATGAGTTCATTGTAAAGTTAGAGGTGATTTTAAAGCTTAACGGAGTTTTTTCAGGGAAACGTACTTCGTTAACAGTTGCAATGTTTTGTTCAGGATAAATGAAGATCCACTTAAACTGTTCTGCAACAACTTGAATGGTTAAAGGAGCTTTATCTGATTCTAAAGGACGGTATGGGTCATACTTGTGGGAACCCCACCAAGTTAACCAAGCTAAAATACCAATAATAATGACAGGGATACCCCATACTACAACTTCAATTGTAGTTGAGTGTGCCCATGTAGGTTTATAGTCTGCATCTTTATTTGACGCGCGATATTTCCAACCAAACCATAATGCCATGATGATTGAAGGAATCACCACAAGTAACATTAAATAGATCGCAGTCATCATAAGGTCACTTTGACCTTGACCAACTGGACCTTTAGAGTTTAGAAGTACCATATCACCACCACACCCAGTCAAAAGTGCGGCAAGCGTTGATAAAGACAATACAGCTAAAATCGTTTGTCTCATTTTACAACCTCGGTGAAGAGTCCCATTCCCTAATTAAATATGGGATAGCGATTAAAGTGTCGCATGATTGAGAACGCTAATCCTTAAATTTAGACTTCTCAATTATATGACACCGCTACGTTGTAGGGCATTATGCCTCATATCGACAAACTAAGCTATACATAAAGCAGGCTGAAATAATTGTTTTAAAACCCGATTTTTTTTGTAGGGTATCTATTTTATATAAAGCTTTTATTTAAATATCAACTCTCTATAGGAAAAAGGAGGCGGGGTGCCTCCTTTTTTTTTAGACCTTAAATGAATGAGTCATTCGCTATCATTTGATCACTTTTGTTCTTGCAATTTTGTCATGTAGCGCTTGTCGCTTTTGCCCTAATGCAAAAGCATAGTCAATAATTGTACTAATAGGCATAAACAGCAAGTTTAGTATGATGAAAACAATGCTTCTTAATAAGAAGATGCGAGTTAGATTAACTTTACCATTGCTCTCGGCATCTACAATTTTAATTCCAACAATTTTCTTACCTATACTCTGCCCAAACTTTGTTAAAAGAAAGGCTTGAATTGCAAGCATGATTACTACGTAAATAAGCATAGAATGCCAAGCTTCTATAGGAATTAAAGTGAAAAGCTGGTGTTGTAGTTCTGCTGCTTTAGTTGAAGCAACTTCAGTTGATTGCATTTGTTTTTGCAATTCAAATAATTGCTTATATTGAGATTCATTAAAGAAAAAAGAAGGAATTGCAGCTATTGGTAACCAAAGCAATAAATCAATAATTTTTGCCAAAGCTCGAGATGGAATAGAGGCAAGTTCGTGAATCTTAGGCTCTACACGAATTTGACGAATAGTTTCATTAGGGGAGCTGTTCGTGTTTATGACAGGTGCAGAATAACCGATAGGTTGATATACAAGTTTACCTTGGGTTAATTCTCCTAAAGCTTTCCACTCTGTCATGCCTTCATGCCAAGCTAAATCAGTTAACAAAATTTGTTGGCTAGCCAACATTTGATTTACTTGTTCTAAGGTGTAAGGCCCAGCTTGTTGATTATTACGTGCCAAGTAAATTTGCATAAATAAAAATTCTCTGTTCTAAAGATGAAAAAAGACCCACGGATGGGCCTTTTTTTATAACATATTAGATTTGCTTGATTTTTTCTTCAGCAAGGAAGAACCATGTATCTAAAACTGAGTCAGGGTTAAGAGAGACAGACTCAATACCTTGTTCCATTAACCATTTTGCAAGATCGGGATGGTCTGAAGGACCTTGACCACAGATACCTACATATTTACCCGCTTTACGGCAGGCATGGATCGCCATTGAAAGAAGCGCTTTAACTGCTGCATCACGTTCATCAAATAGGTGTGAAACAATACCTGAGTCACGGTCAAGACCTAGTGTTAACTGAGTTAAATCATTCGAACCGATAGAGAAACCATCGAAATGCTCGAGGAATTGTTCAGCTAATAGGGCGTTAGTTGGTAATTCACACATCATGATTACTTTTAAGCCGTTCTCACCGCGTCTCAAGCCATTTTGTGCTAGTAACTCAATAACGCGTTTTGCTTCAGATACAGTACGTACAAAAGGAATCATGATTTGAATATTGGTTAGACCCATTTCATCACGAGCTTTCTTAAGCGCACGGCATTCTAATTCGAAACAGTCACGGAAGTTCTCAGATACATAACGGCTTGCACCACGGAAACCGAGCATTGGGTTTTCTTCTTCAGGCTCGTATAACTTACCGCCAATCAAGTTTGCATATTCATTTGATTTGAAGTCAGACATACGAACAATAACAGGCTTGTCACCGAATGCAGCAGCAAGAGTCGCAATACCTTCAACCAATTTTTCAACATAGAAATCTACAGGTGAAGCATAACCCGCAGTACGAGTCAGAACCGCAGCACGAGTTTCACGAGGTAGACTATCAATATTGAGCAGGGCTTTAGGGTGCACGCCGATCATACGGTTAATAATGAACTCAAGACGAGCAAGACCAATACCTTCATTTGGAATTTGAGCAAAGTCAAACGCGCGGTCTGGGTTACCTACGTTCATCATAATTTTGAACGAAAGCTTAGGCATAGATTCAATTGAGTTACGTTGAACTTCAAAATCTAAAGCGCCTTCGTAAATGAAGCCAGTGTCACCTTCAGCACAAGAAACAGTTACTTCTTGACCATCAGTCAATACTTCTGTTGCGTTACCACAGCCTACAATAGCGGGTACACCAAGTTCACGTGCGATAATTGCCGCGTGACATGTACGACCACCACGGTTAGTAATAATTGCTGCAGCACGCTTCATTACCGGTTCCCAATCAGGGTCGGTCATATCTGATACAAGAACGTCGCCTTCTTGAACTTTGTCCATTTCTTTAATTGAGCTAATAATGCGGACTTTACCAGAACCAATACGTTGACCAATTGAACGACCTTCACAAAGAACAGTACCTCTTTGTTTAAGAAGATAGCGTTCCATTGTGCCTACATTTTGACGGCTTTTTACCGTTTCAGGACGAGCTTGAACAATATAGATTTGACCATCATCGCCATCTTTTGCCCATTCGATATCCATTGGCGCACCGTAGTGCTGCTCAATAATAAGCGCTTGTTTAGCTAGCTCTTGTAACTCATGATCATTTAAAGCAAATTGTTGACGCTCTTGTTTTTCAACATCAACAACGACAACCGATTTACCAGCAGAACCTTCTTCGCCATAAATCATTTTCTGGTGTTTTGATCCAAGGTTACGGCGTAAAACTGAATGTCTACCCGCATTTAATAATGGTTTAGATAAGTAAAATTCATCTGGGTTCACGGCACCCTGCACAACCATTTCACCTAAACCATAAGATGCTGTAATAAATACAACTTCACGGAAACCAGACTCGGTATCAAGGGTAAACATTACACCCGCAGCGCCAGTTTCAGAACGAACCATACGCTGAACGCCTGCAGAAAGTGCAACGACGTCATGGTCAAAACCTTGATGTACACGGTAAGAAATCGCACGGTCATTATATAAAGAAGCAAATACTTCTTTAATCGCAATAAGAACGTTATCAATACCGCGAATATTCAAGAAAGTTTCTTGCTGACCTGCGAATGAAGCATCTGGTAAATCTTCAGCAGTTGCAGATGAACGAACGGCAACCGCGATTTCTGGGTTGCCGTTAGAAAGTGTTGTAAAAGCGGCGCGAATTTCTTGTTCTAGGGTTGCAGTGAGTGGAGTCTCTACAATCCATTGACGAATTTTAGCACCTGTTTCTGCAAGAGCATTTACGTCATCAACATTGAGTTGAGCAAGTTCTGCTTGAATTCGAGCGTTAAGACCGCTTTGATCTAAGAACTCACGATAGGCATCAGCAGTAGTTGCAAAACCGCCAGGTACCGATACACCAGCATTTGATAAATGGCTGATCATTTCACCCAAAGATGAGTTTTTCCCACCTACGAGTTCGACATCGTGTTTCCCTAATTTTTCTAGACCGATTACGCGCGCTTCCAAAGTTTTCACTCCACTTTTGCAGTATTAATGTCTATCTTGGCATGAAATTATAAAAATAAAGTGCTTAGTTGAGAATTATACTAAGCGACAGTCATGTAAGATCAGTTTACTATAAAGATTATATAGTACTAAGACAAATGTTTAAGGAGAATTTTAATGTCAGAAAGTAAACAATTTAAGCGAAGCGTTTTTTTTATTTCTGATGGAACTGCAATTACTGCAGAGACTCTTGGACATTCGTTATTAGCACAATTTCCCAATGTAGATTTTGATATCCATATCATGCCGTATATTGCAACCGAAGAGGCGGCAATGGAGATTGTGGTTGAGATTAATCGATGCCAAACCAAAGATGGTTGTTTGCCTTTAGTATTTGATACTTTAGTTGATCCGCATGTACGAGAAATCATTAATACGGCTAAAGCAGTTAATCTTGATGTATTTGAAGGGCTAATCAGTAAGCTTGAGCAAGAGTTAGGAATCCCGCCGACAACTTTGGTTGGACAGACTCATGCGGTAACCGATTCTGAATCTTATAAAGCCCGTATTGATGCTGTTCATTTTGCGCTTGATAATGATGATGGAGCACGTACTCGTCATTATGATAAGGCGGATTTAATCTTAATTGGAGTTTCTCGTTCGGGTAAAACGCCGACCTCTATTTACTTATCGCTTCAATTCGGTATTCGTGTTGCAAACTATCCATTAACAGAAGAAGATTTGGACGATAACCGTTTGCCAGCAGTACTAAGACCACATCGTAGTAAATTGTTTGGTTTAATGATTGATGCTGAGCGATTAGTTGCGATTCGTAGTGAGCGTAAAGCTAATAGTCGTTATGCAAGTTTTAGCCAATGCCAAATGGAACTTAGAGCAATTGAAGGAATCTATATTTCAGAAGGCATTAAATATTTAAACGTGACTGAAATGTCGATTGAAGAAATTTCAACACGTGTTTTACAAATGACAGGATTAAAACGTCGTATTGGTTAATTTAATCAATTGCTTATTTTAACCATTCAATTTGTGTATATTAGTTTATAAATAAGTTGAATGGTTTTTTAAATATAAAATACAATAAAAATAAAAGTTTTAAATATAAAACTAAACATTATTAAATGTTTTTTATTGGTTATAAACCTGTAGTTCTTTTGCAACTCATTTGTAAATTTAAATAACACTATTGAAAAGAAGTGTATGTATTTTATTGTGCTGAAAAATAGTAATTATTTAATTTTACTAAATATTTTAAAAAAACAATCAAAAAAAATCCACATTTCAAAAATGTTAACTAGGTCACACTATTTTGATGTTGTGTGATTATTTATTTGTTTTTAATTATACTTTCCCACCTCGATATGGGACTATCCGATTATCAAAATGCTAAAAAAATGTGTTTTTTCATTGGTATACATCTTACCTCTCAATTTATATGCTGCTCAAGTGGACGAATTGAGAGAGCAGGCTATTCACACTTATAAAGCTGGACAAACTCACCAAGCAATATTTCAACTGGATCAATTGCTAAAAACTTATCCGCATGATCAAAAGTTGTTAGCTGATTATTTAGTTGTAATGTCAAATGAAAAAAAAGATCTATTAACTTTTTCTCAGCATTTAGCCAATATTAATTCGGTTACTTTTCCAGAATATGGACAGTTACCTTTAATACGTAATTTTCGTGATTTTAAACACTTTAAAAATGCGATTGATTGGTCGAATAAATTTAATATTCAAAAAACGCTTGATGGGCAGATTTTGTTAGCAGTTTTATATGCTGAAGCTCAAGATGCTGTAAATGCCAAAGCACAGTTAGCAAAAATTAATAGTAAAAATCTGAAGACTGATCAACTTGTGCAAATAGCCTATGCATATCGTCTTATCAATTTACCTGTAGATGCTTTATCTGCAATTGAGCAAGCATATAAGCAGCAGCCTAAGTCTTTTGCAGTTTTACAAGAATACAGTTATGACTTAGCGGCTGTGGGGGCTTATAACAAGGCTCAGCAGTTATTGCTTACCAGTGATAAAAATACACAAATAGAATCGTTACAACACTGGCTACAAGTCAGTGAGTATTCTCAACGTGTAAATAACGCTATTGCTCGTTATAAATATTTGAATCGGGAAGGAATGTCGGATAGTGAAGGCTTTGCTGAGCTTGATGCTGTGTTGAAGCAAGGTGAGCAAATGCAACCTTTGATTCAACCGTCAGACCCTAATTATTTAAGATTCCATTATGACTATATATATGCGTTAGATTTCCGTGGGCGTACTCGTACAGTACTGGATCAATTTACTAAACTAAATGTACCTTTAGAAAAACTACCTGCCTATATTCGTCATGCCATAGCTGATAGTTATTTGGCTGAAAGACAGCCACAACAAGCTGAGCTTGCTTTTAAAACCTTGCTTACTGAAAAAAACTATCCAGATATGACGGTATATACTGGACTGTACTACTCATATATTGAACAAGAAAAATATAAAGAAGCTGAACAATTTTTGGGTGAAGTTGATCGACTTGTTCCGATGTATAAATACAGTCAGGCAAAAGGGGTAGACAAAACAAGTCATCCCGACCGTGATGACTATATTACTTTACAGGGTATGCACTTAGCTTATGCAAATCATCTTGATCAAGCAGAAAAGCATTTTCAGAAACAAGTAGATTTGGCTCCTGCCAATGAAGGTTTAATTAATAATTTGGCTCGTGTCGAGCGTTGGAGAGATAAACCTCTACAGTCTAAGCAAACTATTTCTCGTTTAAATGGTTTAACACCAGTTTCCAAAGATACTCGAATTAACCAGATGCAAAATGCTCAGGCTTTAGGGGATATTCCAGAGTGGCGTAAAAATACTGAAAGTCTTTTGGAATATTATCCTGAAGATGGTGGGGTAATTAAAAGTCGAAAAGAGTTAGATGACCGCAATAGACCGACAATTTCTCACTCAACCACTTGGGGCCAAAGTAAGGCAGCCGATAGTAGCGATTCTGTAAGTGGGCAAAATGGTTTAAAAGACCGAGAAATGGAAACTCGTCTTAATAGCCCTTGGATTAAAGATAATTATCGTTTATTTGCTTGGCATCAAGATCGTTTCGGAGAGTACCGTTTTGGCGATGTACATGACCAGCGTTATGGTGTCGGTGCTGAGTGGCAAGCGAACCGTAAGGCGTTGTCAGCGATTTTATCGCAAAGTACAGATGGCGGGCAAGCAGGTGTTCGTCTTGATTGGTCTCAATGGTTAAACGACCACTGGCAATACCAATTGCAATATGACAGCCAAGCTAATATTCCATTACAAGCAATTGATGCTGGTGAGGATGGGCAAGCTTACCGTGCTGCTTTGACATGGCAAAAAGATGAGTCACGCCAAATTGGGGCGAGTTATGGCCTAGCGGATATTAGTGATGGTAATACACAACAAGAATTTTCAACTTTTTGGCGTGAACGATTATTTGATGCGCCGCACCATATTACTTACGGGACCGTTCGTGGATTTTATGGCAGCAATAGTCAAGATCAGACCGCTTACTTTAGTCCCAGCAATCATTACAGTGCTGAGTTGAATTTAAGCCATGACTGGGTAACTTGGCGAGAATATGAACGCTCATTTAAGCAGCATTTTGAGGCTGGAGTCGGACTTTATAAACAAGCAGATTATTCAGCTAGACCAACATACTCTTTGCAATATCAACATCAATGGCAGCTCTCACGGACTTGGCAGCTCAATTATGGAATTGGTTGGCAATACCATCCATATGATGGTCATGATGAACAACATACCTACGGTATTTTCGGATTTGAAGGGCGTTTTTAATGAATAATATGATGTCAAAAATGTTGAGCTGTGTGTTTGCTTCAATATTATTACCCGTACAATTTTCTCATGCCCGAATTGAAACTGAATTACCAAAAAATCATACGGTTTCTTTAACTTTCCATGATGTACGAGATGATGTGTTAAAGGAAGGTGACCGTGATGTTTATGCGATTCAGACCAATAATCTGGCACAGTTTTTAGATTGGCTTAGTCAATCTGACTGGAAGCCGATTCGTTTAAAAGACATTGAGGAGGCCCGCCGACAAGGTAAGGAGTTGCCGCATAACTCTATTCTACTTACTTTCGATGATGGGGCCTTGAGTAGTTATAGCCGAGTATTTCCATTACTTAAGCAATATGATATTCCGGCAGTTTTTGCTCTTCCAACCAGTTGGATGAATGGCAATACGCAGGCAGGTTATGAAGCCTATGGTCAAGGTAACTTGGTGAACTGGGCTCAAGTTCGTGAAATGCAAGCATCAGGGTTAGCTGAATTTGCAAGCCATAGTGACGATTTGCATCATGGCATATTAGCCAATCCTCAAGGTAATGAGCAGCCCGCTGCGACCTCGTATGCATATTTAAAATCTCAATCACGTTATGAAACGGATGCAGAATATCAACAACGTATTTTGCAAGATTTGAAGAAATCCTACGCCATTTTGAAAAAAGAAGTCGGTGTTAATCCCAAAGCAATTATTTGGCCTTATGGCGCTGTAAATGAGCAACTGGAAAAACTAGCGCAGCAAGCAGGCTTTGAGTTTTCTTTCAGTTTGGGTCGTGACGGTATGAATCGGGTGGGTGATTCAACATTTAAACGAAGCTTGGTAATAAATAACCCTACAGCTGAACAGCTCACTGAAGGCATGTTAAATATTTTGAACTTTGAAGAGTCGGATTTATTTAAACAGCCTCGTCACTTTGTGACTATGGATTTAAAGCAGTTAGCAGCTCCACAAAATACCCAAACAGATGAAAAATTAGGGCAGCTATTATCAAAACTGTATAGCTTAAAAAACAATGCTTTAATCTTAAAACCTTTGGAAGATAAAAATGGCGATGGGCAATATGATGTTGCTTATTTCCCTACAGATAAAATGCCTGTTCAACAAGATATTTTAAACCGTAGTTTATGGCAGGCTCAAACTCGTGCAGGCCAAGCGGTAATATTAGAGTTGCCGGCTTACCCTCAGAAAGATAAGCCATTTTTAGCAGTAGGTTTGGCAAAAGATATTGCACGCTTAAATAGTAATTTAAGTGGTATTCAGCTTAATGCGGGAACAGCTTTAAATTGCGAAATGCAAAAAGTAACTGTGCAAGAGGGTAGTTGTATTGAACAATCAAAACATCTAGCCCAACTTAGCCAACTTACCAAAAATGCTGTAAAGCCGTATTTAAATATGAGTAACCAAGGGCAATTTATTTTATTGCTTACTCCTGATTTAGATCATGTAGAAAACTTACCAGCGCTTTTAAAAACACTTTTATCACAACATGATTTGGTCAATTTAAAGTTCAATATGATTGGCAAGAAAAAACAATTTAATCAATTGTTAGCCCTATTAAATACGCTTAATGAAAAAGATAAGCAAAGAATAATGATGACTTTAGTATTGCCGGAAAACTCTCAAAAGACCAGTTGGGAAGAAGTACAGCAAGGGCTGTTTTCGATTCAGCGCATAGGAATTCAGAAATTTGGTATTGATGGCTATAATTTTGAAAAATCAAAAGATGTACATCAATATTTATATAATCCGATTAGTCTAAATGCTAGCCCTGTCATGTATCAGCCTTTTGCTGGATTAGTAGAGGGGAAAAAGTAATGAGAGTATTACTCGATATTCTATTTGCTTTTGCCTTTTTATATCCTTTACTCATGGCTTGGACATGGATGGTAGGGGGGCTTTGGTTTTTCTTTAAAAGGGAATACCGTGAACAAACACTCCCTGAGCCAACCAGTGAGGGGTGCAGTATTATTATTCCGTGTTTTAACGAAGAAGCCCAAGTGCGACAAACAATTCGTTATGCACTGCAAACAAAATATCCTAATTTTGAAGTGATCGCTGTCAATGATGGAAGTAGTGACAGGACCGCCGAAATCCTTGATGAATTGTCAGCGCAAGATTCACGACTTCGGGTTGTACACTTAGCAGAAAATCAGGGTAAGGCTGTAGCTTTAAGATCGGGGGTGCTGGTCAGTAAATACGAATATCTTGTTTGTATTGATGGGGATGCATTGTTACATCCACATGCAGTACTTTGGTTAATGCAGCCATTTATTAATTTCCCGCGAATTGGTGCTGTAACGGGGAATCCACGAATTTTAAACCGATCAAGTATTTTAGGAAAATTACAGGTTGGCGAATTTTCTTCGATTATTGGTTTAATTAAACGTGCACAGCGTACATATGGTCGTATTTTTACAGTGTCTGGTGTGATTGCCGCGTTTCGTAAAACAGCGCTCGTTCGCGTCGGTTTTTGGTCAGACGATAAAATTACCGAAGATATTGATATTTCTTGGAAGCTACAGCTGGACCATTGGGATATTCAGTATATTCCACAAGCGCTTTGTTATATCTATATGCCCGAGACATTTACAGGTCTATGGAAACAGCGCATTCGCTGGGCACAAGGTGGGGTAGAGGTTCTTTTAGAATATATTCCACAAATGTTTAAGTTACGCGTACGCCGTATGTGGCCAGTGATGATTGAAGCTCTAGTTAGCATTATTTGGTCTTATGTGATGATTCTGATATTCATTCTGTTTTTTACAGGGTTATTTATTGAATTACCTTTGCAATGGCAGATCAAAACACTGATGCCACAGTGGTATGGCGTGATATTAGGCGGCACATGTCTGATACAGTTTTTGGTGAGTTTGTGGATTGACCAGCGTTATGACCGTGGTCGCTTCTTTAGAAACTATTTCTGGGTTATTTGGTACCCGTTATTTTTCTGGTTACTTACTTTATTTACAAGCGTTGTTGCCGTACCAAAAACTTTATTTAACACTAAAAAACGTGCTCGCTGGGTCAGCCCAGACCGAGGCTTCCGTGGAGATAACCCATGAAACCTGAGGAAAACAAAGATATAGAAGAGTTAGATATTCCTGAATATATTGACCAGCCGGAATATGTGAAAAATAAAACAGCAAACTATACATTGCAAACTGTTGGGTGGTTTTGCTTAATGTGGTTACTTTTCCCATTGGTTTCACTGTTCTTATGGGTTTTTGAAGGCCACCTAATTTATGATTATGTCTGGGTCGATCATTTATCCGAAGTTAAGACCTTACTTCATTTAGCATTACTCATTGGGATTAGTGCCCTCATTTTGATTTTGTGGGCGAGTTATAACTGGATTAGATTTAGTGGTGAGGACCGACGGATGAAAGCGGCAAATAGTTCTGTTGAACTGTTAGCAGCTCAATTTTCAGTTAGTCCTGAGATCTTAAGTGAGTTGCAAAAGAAACAACGCATCATTTTACATTACGATGATCATGGCAATTTTCAAAAATATGAGTAAGTGATAAAAAAGCATGGCCTAAAAACCATGCTTTTTATTTTTATGCAGTTATTCTAATAATGATGTCGACAGGTTGTTCTATACCATCCATGCTGTGAATTGATGTATTGTTAACTTTAACAATGGGCCAAGTTTGTAACTTACAATTGGGTTTTTGGAGTGCAGCATAATAACTATCAGATTTAAAAAATACTTTTTTAGTCGTTGCAGTATTGGGTGTTAAAAGGCGCTTAAGCCATGTTTCACTAACTTGAGTGTCAAGAAAACGTAAGGCCAAAAGACTTTTTACTCGATTGTTAAATAATCTTCGATTTTTAATAATGAGTGGATGAGTAATTAATTTATTTGTGCCCATTTGACTGTGGGGCAAAATAAAATGAGGTGTAATTTGAAATACGGTCACAAATTTTGCTTGTTGGCAAATTTTTTCAAGATGGGTCACGGTATCTTGATTTGTACCAATAATAGCGACAGATGAATGTGAAAAATCAAATTCTTTAATTGAGGTAGATGGAATAACTTGACCAGCAAAGTCTTCAAAATCTTGAGACGTATTTTGAAAAATTACTGATTTTGAAGCGTTATTTTTAATATTAATACTCATTTTCCAAAAGTCCTTTTGGTTTTTCAATCATGATGTTTTTATCGTTTTAATATAAATAACCAAGCAGGAAGTTGGGGTAAAGTCTTTTCAGATAGATGGTCATCTCACACTTGAAATCAATTCAAGCGTGAGAAAGAGAAGCGGAGTTTTAATGTTCTGTTTTTACATTCATGAGTTGCGTAAAACTCTCTAGACGTTTTGTTGTGTCGTATATATCACAGGTAAAAATAAACTCATCAACATCGTATGTCGCTAAAAGCTTTTGTAAACCAGTGCGGACAGTCTCAACCGAGCCTATTTGTGCCATTGCATAGAAGTTTTCAACAGAAAGCTGTTCTGCTGTATTCCATAGTCCCTGCATTGATTCAACTGGCGGTTTAAGCTTTAAGCTTTCGCCACGAATTAAGCCTAATACACGTTGGTATGCACTTGTTGCTAAAAACTGTGCTTCTTCATCAGTATTTGCGACTACAACAGGTACACCCATAGACACGTAAGGTTTATCTAAATAAGCAGAAGGCTCAAAGTTCTCACGATAGAGTTGAATGGCTTGGCCTAGCATACGTGGTGCAAAATGCGATGCAAATGAGTAGGGTAGACCAAGTTTTGCAGCCAATTGTGCACTAAAAAGACTAGATCCAAGTAACCAAACAGGAACATGAGTATTTTGCCCTGGCGTTGCAATAATCTTTTGTCCTGCTTGAGGTGCATCAAAATATTTTAGAATTTCGACAACATCTTTTGGAAATTGATCTTCTGTTTCTTGATGCCCACGACGTAAAGCTCGCATGGTGAGTTGATCTGTACCCGGAGCACGACCTAAGCCAAGTTCAATACGATCTGGATATAAAGTAGCAAGTGTTCCAAATTGTTCTGCGACAACTAAAGGAGCGTGGTTAGGAAGCATAATGCCGCCTGAACCTAAACGAATATGTTGTGTATGTGCGGCAATAAAACCTAGCAATACTGCTGTAGCAGAACTCGCAATTCCATCCATGTTGTGATGTTCTGCAAGCCAGAAACGTTCATAACCTAGTTTCTCTGCATGTTGTGCTAATTCTAATGCGTGACGTAATGAAAATTCGATGGTTTTATCATTACGAATAGGAGCAAGTTCCAAAATTGAAAACTTGGTATCTTGAAGTGATCGCATGCGATATTCTCGAATAAGGATATATCGAAATACTACGATATATAAGGGTTAATGTATATCGTTTTTTTTCGATATTAGATTTTGTCTCTCAATAAAAAAGCACCCGAAGGTGCTTTTTATGCATGTACAAATTAGCGATTTTTATACCAGCCACGATGTAAACCATTGTCATGACGACGGTTACCACCTTTATAGTGACGACGGTCGCCATCGTCATATCTACGATCATCTCGATCATAACGACTACCACGGTCATAGCGATCATTGTAGTCACGATCTTCAGAAACTTTACGGCCTAGTGCTGAACCACCCGCCGCACCTACCGCCGCACCGATGTAGCCACCGTTGGTACCGCCCATGTTCTTACCGACTGTATAACCAGCACCGCCACCTAAAGCACCACCAAGGGCAGCTTCAGTACGATTACGACGGTCACTAGCCGCCGCCGCACCACCAGCACCACCTAAAGCAGCACCAATTGTTGCGCCTGTTGTACCACCCATGCTTTTACCAATTGCTGTACCAACAACACTACCTAACGCAGAGGTTGCAGCAACACGTGTACCATTATCTGCATGTGCAACCGTCACCATAGACGATGTTGCAATTAATGCACTAGCTAACCAAATATTCATTTTCATCTTGCAGCTCCATGCCCTTTTTACTGAGAAGGACAGTATTTTTATCTTGAGATAAATGTAATCAAAAATTTCGTGATAATTATGGAGAACCCCGAAGGCGATACGATAGTTTTGTGTCTGTTTGTATTGTTTGTATTAATCTATGGATAAATCATGAGCAAAAGAGAAAAGATGAATATTTATTGGTCCTAATAAAAAAGCACCCGAAGGTGCTTAGAATTATTTCATCAAATTTGATTAGTGATGACGACGGTGTTTTTTCTTCCAATGTTTAGAAGATCTGTCAGCATCGCGGTCTTTAGAAATCTTATTACCTAGAGCAGAACCACCCGCAGCACCTAAAGCAGCGCCAACGTAACCACCATTTGTACCGCCCATGCTTCTACCAACGGTATAACCAGCACCACCACCTAAACCACCGCCAATTGCAGATTCTGTACGGTGACGGCGGTCACTTGCAACTGCTGCACCACCAGCACCACCTAAAGCAGCACCAATTGTTGCGCCAGATGTACCACCCATGCTTTTACCAATTGCAGTACCAGCAACACTACCTAAAGCGGAAGCAGCTGCTACATGTGTTGTGTTATCAGCATGCGCTACAGTAACCATAGAAGTTGCTAAAACAGCGCTACATAACCAAGCATTTAATTTCATTTTTTACTCCGTGTCCTTAGCAGCAGGACCCTATATCTTTTGTTACGGCAAATGTAACAAAACACGTTTCTTAAAATATGGAGAACCATCAATTCATTATTGTAGTTTAGTGTCTGGTTTGTATGTTTTCTATTAAAATAGAATGTTTAATACTCATATAGATAAATATGAATCTCATTTAGTTTTATGAGTTTTTTACTGGCGATCTGAACATAGAAAGTTGATCAAAGCTCTTTTGGCAGAAGACATATGTTTATGTTGTGCGTACAGTAAAGAGAAGGGACGTGTGTGACCTGCATAAGCCTCAAGTAAAGGTTGTAATTTTCCTTGCCGAATTTTTTCATTAACGATAAATTCGTAACTCTGGCATATCCCTAATCCACTTTCAGCTAGAGAAACTACGCCTAAAATATCTTCTTTTACCAAAATCCGATTTGTTGGTGTCCACTGGATTTCGTGATCGCCATCTTTAAAGAACCATGGCGTTATCTTGCCACTACTTGGTAATTCAAAGGCAATACATTGGTGATGATTTAATTCTTCCAAGGTTTGAGGCACACCCACGCGTTTTAAATAATTAGGGGAGGCAACGAGTTGAAGAGGGGCAAGTTCCAGCGGTCTGGCCACAAGAGAGCTATTAGGGAGATGCCCTTGACGAATGGCTAAATCAAAACCTTCAGCAATTAAATCAACATTTCGGTTAGAGATGCTGATCTCAATTTGAATGTCCGGATATTGCAAAAGAAATTTTTCTAATAAGGGCGGTAAACGATAATGCCCATAAGTTGTGGGAACGCTTAATTTAATTTTTCCAGAAATTTGAAGTTGTTCACCTTGAATCACACGCTCTGCATGGTCGATTAGCTGAAAGGCGTGCTGCATTTTCTCATAATAAAGTTGACCTGCTTCGGTCAGGCTCAAATGACGAGTGGTCCTTCTAAAAAACTGGATACCCAACTTTTTCTCCAGCCGCGTAATTGTTCTACTAATAACTGAAGGCGTCGTGGACAAATAAATTGCAGCTGCACTAATAGAAAGCTTTTCAGCCACAATTAAAAACACTTCAACATCGGCAAGATGGTCAAATTGACGAGACATTTTGTCCTCAAACGCAAAAAAGATTTTCAAATGTGGTTGTTTATCTACCCCATTGGCAAAAATAGAATATATCCATCCAAAATATAAATCCAGCAAATGGTTGGAATGAAGGTTAAATGATGAAATCTCTAAATAAAATAATGCTTGCAATAGTTACCGCTTCAGCAGCATTAAGTGCAAATGCTGCCCATGTATTGATTGTATTGTCTGATGAAGGGCAGCTAGAGCTAAAAAATGGTCATATTTTTAAAACTGGTTTTTATTTAAATGAGTTAATGCAACCTACAAAAATGCTTTTAGATGCAGGGCACACAGTGACTTTCGCTACACCAAAAGGCAAAGCACCAACACTAGATGAGTCATCAAATAGTGTGATGTACTTTAACCAAGATGAAAAAGCACTAAAGCAGTACGTAGGCTTATTGCATGACCTTAAGTTAACGTCCCCTCAAGATTCTCCAATTTTGAGTCTATCTCGTATTGAGCAAATTGGTATTGATCAGTTTGATGCTATTTATATTCCAGGTGGACATGCACCTATGCAAGATTTGTTAAAAGATAAACAACTTGGGAAAGTTTTGACAGCTTTTCATAAAGCTAAAAAACCTACAGCTCTGGTTTGCCATGGTCCTATTGCGTTGATGTCAACGTTACCGAATGCTTCGGAAGTCGTTCAGCAACTTGAGCAAGGCAAAACCGTAAAAACTGGAGAGTGGATTTATAAAAATTATCGGATGACTGTAATTAGTAACCAAGAAGAAGAACAAGCGAAGGCTTTGTTAAAAGGTGGTGAAATGAAGTTCTATCCACAAACCGCATTACAGTCAATTGGTGGTAAATATCAAATTAATACGAATGCTTGGTCTCCAAATGTAGTGGTGGATCGTGAACTTATTACGGGACAAAATCCGGCCTCGGCTGTTCTGGTGGGTAAAACATTATTAGAAAAATTAAAATAAATAGTCAGGTAAAGAGGTTTTATGAATAAAGCCTCTATTGCCCGATTGGGAGAAAAAGGTGATGTATTATTTTTTATAGAAAAAGCTAAATTATAGGCTGGTAACAAATCCCATCTGAAATCATTATATTTATAAGTTGCCACTTACTGTGAAAGTTGATGAATTGGCTGATTATATATGTCATTTAAGCGGCATAATCTGTAAACTATGCGCTATTTTTACGATTTTGCTTATCTTCTATACTTACATAGCCATAGCATTTGATAAGCCTTTTGGACTTTTGAGATATTTCCTCTTATGAAAGCGTCACTCCGTTTACGACTTGATCAACTCTGTGATCGACATGAAGAACTTACCGCATTGCTTGCAGATGTGGAAGTGATCTCCGATAACAAACGTTTCCGTAAATTGTCTCGTGAACATAGTGATTTATCTGAAATTACAGAAGTTTGGGGCAAATACCGTCAAGCAGAAGAAGATATTGAAACTGCTGAAATGATGAAGTCTGACCCTGACTTTAAAGATATGGCAGAAGAAGAAATTCAAGCGAATAAAGAATTGCTTGGAGAATTAGAAAGCCAGCTCAATATTTTGATGATTCCAAAAGATCCAAATGATTCTAATGCAGCTTATTTAGAAATTCGCGCCGGAACGGGTGGTGATGAGGCTGCAATTTTCTCTGGTGACTTATTCCGCATGTACAGTAAATATGCCGAGACACAAAATTGGCGTATAGAAGTACTTTCTGAAAATGAAGGTGAGCATGGTGGCTTTAAAGAAGTCATTTGCCGTGTGGACGGTGATGGAGTATATGGTCGCTTGAAGTTTGAAAGTGGTGCACATCGTGTACAACGTGTGCCAGCAACTGAGTCACAAGGTCGTGTTCATACATCTGCTTGTACAGTTGCGATCTTGCCTGAAATTGATGTCGATACAAATGTCGAGATTAACCCAGCAGATTTGCGTATTGATACTTACCGTGCATCTGGTGCAGGTGGTCAGCACATTAATAAAACCGATTCAGCGGTACGTATTACTCACCTTCCAACAGGTACAGTTGTTGAATGTCAGGAAGAACGTTCACAGCATAAAAACAAAGCCAAAGCGATGGCATTATTAGTTTCTCGTTTAGAAAATGCGAAACGTGCAGCGGCTGATGCAGCAACGTCTGAAATGCGCCGTGATTTAGTGGGGTCTGGTGACCGTTCTGAACGTATCCGTACTTATAACTACCCACAAGGTCGTATGACTGATCACCGTATTAATCTAACTTTATATAAGTTAGATGCCATTATGGAAGGCGATTTAACTGAATTGCTTGATAGCTTACATCGTGAATATCAGGCAGATCAGCTTGCAATGCTTGCGCAGGAAAATGGCGGATAATGAATATTGCTCAAGCGCTTGCAATTCGTGGTGAGCCTGACAGTTATGAACGACAAGAAAATGCTTGGTTACTTGAGCATTTTCTAAAAATCAATTCACTTGAATTAAAGTTTAAACTTGACCAAGAGTTAACAGTTCAACAAGAGCAAGACTACTTGGCTGGGCTTGAGCGTATTAAAAATGGTGAACCTTTAGCTTATGTGACAGGTTCACAACCATTTTGGACACTCGATTTAAAAGTAACGTCTGATACCTTAGTGCCACGACCTGATACTGAGGTTTTAGTTGAAACCGTTTTAAATCTAAATTTGCCAAATAATGCAAATATTGTTGATTTGGGAACGGGGACAGGTGCAATTGCACTCGCTTTAGCAAGCGAACGCCCAGATTGGCAAGTAACGGCAACTGATATTTATGCGCCTACCTTAGAGGTCGCAAAAGAAAATGCGCAAATCCATGGATTAAAACAAGTGAATTTTGCTTGTGGTGCTTGGTTTGAAGCACTTGAGCCACAAAAGTTTGATTTAATCGTTTCCAATCCGCCATATATTGACCCTGAAGATGAACACATGCAGGCACTGGCAACAGAACCACGCCGTGCATTGGTTGCAGATCAGCAGGGTCTAGCTGATATTGAAATTATTATTGCCCAAGGAAAAAACTGGTTAAAACCACAAGGCTGGATTGCTCTGGAACATGGTTATGGTCAGGGACAGGCTGTTCGTACTATTTTTGCTGAGCATGGTTTTAGTGAAATTAAAACTATTCAGGACTACGGCCAAAATGATCGAGTCACTTTGGCTTGTTGGATTTAAAGTTATTTCTGTAGTGTATCACGCCAACGTAATAACCAGTTTTCTAGAAGTTTCATTAAGGTATCGGTTACTTTACCCAATAGGGCCAATAAAATAATGGCAATAATAACAATATCGGGACGGGATGTTTCTCGACCATCACTGAGTAAATAACCGATTCCTTGAGTGGCTGCAATCAATTCAGCTGCAATCATAAACATCCAAGATAAACTTAAGCTGTTACGTAAACCGGTTAAAATACCGGGAGATGCTGCTGGCAAAATAATAGATCATCCTCGCATGGGTTCGATTCTTTCTAAACTTAGTTATTTTGATTTATAAATCAGGTTGAAAGATAAAAGTTTAGAAGAAATTCTAAATAACTGTTTTTATAGTGATTATTGAATTTGAAGTAATGTGCTTATCTGAAATATTGAAGTTAAAAGATATAAATATCATAAGCTTAAGTATTAAAATTTTAAGCTTTGGTTCGATATATACATTATTGCTTGTGTGCAGTTAAATTATTTCGGTACGCACCTGGGCTGACGCCAGTCCATTTTTTAAAGGCACGGTGAAATGCGCTTGGGTCTTGGAAGCTTAAATCTCCACTAATATCTTGAATTGAATCGTTAGTTTTACTTAAACGTTCAACCGCAATATCACAGCGGATTTCATTTTTAATTTGCTGGTAACTGACGCCTTCATGTTTCAGTCGGCGTTGAACGGTTGCTTCAGAAATATTGAGCTGTTGTGCAACATCTTTAAGTTCGGGCCATTGTGCAGGATGAAGTTTCAATAAATGACGACGAATAAGAAGACTTAATGCATTTTCATTTTTAAAGCGAACTAAAAGATTTTGCGGAGTTTGCTCTAAGAAATCATAAAGTGCTTTTTTATCTTTTTTAATTTTAATATCTAAATAGTGAGCATCAAATTCAATTCGGTTTATCTCGGCATTAAATTGAATATCTCCACCAAAACGGATTAGATAGTCTTGAATATCTTGAGGTTGAGTACAACG
This sequence comes from Acinetobacter sp. WU_MDCI_Abxb74, assembly GCF_025513915.1. Lineage (NCBI taxonomy): Bacteria > Pseudomonadati > Pseudomonadota > Gammaproteobacteria > Moraxellales > Moraxellaceae > Acinetobacter > Acinetobacter sp. WU_MDCI_Abxb74. The sequence goes on along the minus strand of NZ_JAHPRP010000001.1, from coordinate 1,150,574 downwards.
TACTGAAATCTTGTTTAAGCCAATTCGTTGATCTACCAACCAGCACATAAGTCCATGCACCAATATTAAAAAAGTCGCATAGGTAAACATACGTTTGGGTTGTTCACGATCACGAATGACCAAATAGGCTTTTTGCTGATCCCGAATTAATTCACCCTGTAGATCATCTAGAATAAAGTTAAAAAACTTCAATATATCGTAAAGCGCCTTTTCTAAAGTTTCCGCCGTACTGACAAGTTTAGTCAATAATTTATAGCTACCTCGACGCATAGGGTGGCTGTCCATACCAAAAAACTCATCGTTCATGGCATTGGCAAGTTCTATCCATAGTTGCGCATATGTCGTAACGGGCACACGTGCCTTGGGAGACATCAGTAATTCGGCAGGAATTCCCGCTTTATTTAGAATTATTTGAGTATTTAGCCCTTTGGCATAAGCAGCACCCAGTGCTTCATGTACCAGTGCAATCGAAATAGTTCCTTTACTTAAAGAAGATTGGACAACCATGTCAAAGACTCATATTTTCTTCATATATTTCAAGTGAAATATTTCATATTTAAAATTTGGATTGATCAAAAGCTGCAAACATTTTGAGGCTTTTTGAAATTGTATCGGAAAACAACAACTTTTACTCTCACTACTAAGTTTAAAGAACATTTCTATAGGACATTACATAATGAAAATTCAAGGGAAGCATTTCGTGATTACAGGTGGTGGCTCTGGCTTAGGGGCTGCAACAGCTGAATATTTGGTGCAACAAGGTGCTTCAGTCACATTGGTAGACATGAATGTAGAAGCTGGTGAGCAGCAAATAAAAAAATTAGGATCAAAAGCTGACTTTGTAAAACTTGATGTAACCGATGAAGCTGCTGCTGAACAGTTCTTTAAGGATGTATTAGTAAAACATGGCAGTTTGCATGGTTTAGTTAACTGTGCGGGTATTGGCCCTTCTGCAAAAGTGATTGGCCGTGAAGGTGTACATGATTTAGGGTTATTTGCAAAGACTCTACAAATTAATGTTACAGGTACATTTAACATGCTGCGTTTTGCAGCGGATGCGATGAGTAAAAACACAGTTGAAGCAGGCGAAGAAGACCGCGGCGTAATTGTAAACACAGCCTCAGTTGCAGCATTTGATGGTCAAATTGGTCAGGCAGCGTATTCCGCATCTAAAGGTGCTATTGTGGCTATGACATTGCCAATTGCTCGTGAGCTTGCTCGCCATGCGATTCGCATTATGACCATTGCGCCGGGGATTATGGAAACCCCAATGCTTAAGGGCATGCCACAAAATGTTCAAGATGCTTTAGGACAAATGGTGCCATATCCATCTCGTTTAGGAAAACCAGAGGAATTTGCCCGTTTAGTTGGGCATATTGCTGAAAACTCATATTTAAATGGTGAGGTTATTCGTTTGGACGGCGCAATTCGTATGGCGGCAAAATAATAAAAATAAGGGTGTCTAAATATTAATTTTTTAAATAATAAATTTTGACAACAAAAAACCGCAATTGCTCTGCGGTTTTTTGCAATTGAAACGAAATCAACTTTTTGATGATTAAAGCTGAGCTTTCACTTGTTCGCCAATTAAATAAAAGGTACCACCCGCAATATAGTGCAGGCTTCGAAGTTCTTTCGGTGCGTCTTGAAAGTACCAATGTCCATCTTTAAAAACGCGGCTATCTGCCCAAGCACCCACAACAGAACCAATAAATAAATCATGAGCTGACTGATTGTGAGGTTCTGGAATAAGTTTACACACGAGCCATGCAATGCAACCTGATACAAGCGGGCTTGTAAGACCTTCTTGATAAAATAACTCAACCCCACAATGCTCAAGTTTTTGCGGGTCATCTAATTTACTAATTGTACCAAGTTGATGCGTCATATCGAGCTGCGCATAGCAGGGAACTTGTAGGGTGAAATAACCGCTTTGTTCAACAAGCTGACGAGTTTTAGTACTTTTATCGAGAACAACGGTTACTTTGGCTGGGGTGAGTTCTAATGCACATGCCCAAGCGGCTGCCATGACATTTCGGTCATCTCCATGTTGAGCAGAGACAAGTACAGTTGGGCCATGATTTAACAAACGATACGCTTTTTCTAACTCTACAGGTGCAATATATGATTGGGACATATTTAGCCTAAGTAATAAAGAAAATAGATATTTCTATTGTTGCAGAAAGCTTAAAAGAAGTAATGCGTTGGATAAAAGTTTAAAGAATAAAACGCTGTTTCTATTTTATGGCTTTCTTAATGCCCGACTTAATCATAAAATCATTTAGCCTCTAAGTGAAAGGATCAGTGCGTGACAGAGCTTCAAGATATCGATTTTGTAGAGTTAAGTGATGAAGAAATGCATCTCTATAGCCGTCAGATTTTACTTGATGGATGGGATATAGAAGCTCAGGAAAAACTCAAACTTGCCAATGTGCTGATTGTCGGGGCTGGTGGAATAGGTTGTAGCAGTGCAGAGCTACTAGCGCGAGCAGGGGTTGGGAAAATCACACTCATTGATGCAGATACTATTGAGATAAGTAATCTACAACGTCAAATTGCATTTGGTCATGAGGATATCGGGCGTTATAAAGCTGAAATTTTGGCTAAACGTTTACAGAAAATTAACCCTTATATCTGTGTTGAATACTATAACGAACGTTTAGACGCACATAACATTGATAGACTTGTTGAACACCAAGATGTGGTTTTAGATGGATGTGATAATTTTACAACCCGCTATTTAGTAAATGCAGCTTGTAAGAAGCATCAGGTCGCATTAATTAGTGCTTCAGCAATTGGTTTTCAGGCACAAATATTTATGGTTGAAGGAGATTCAGCGTGTTATGAATGTCTTTTTCCAAAAGAACAGCATAGCAACGAAGGCCTACGCTGTGCAGAGTCAGGCGTACTTGCTACTACTCCTGTAATGATAGCGTCATTACAAGCACATCACACTTTGTTGTATTTAGGGTTAAATCGTGTACCTTTAAAACAGAAACTTTTACTGTGGGATGGCTTGAACATGACACAACGTATTGTGAGTTTTGATAAAGATGTAAATTGCCCACTTTGTCAGGCAAGCTAATCAGTAAATGAGATAAAATTTGCTACACTCAACCTGAATGATTTGGTTTTGAAGAAATATGAAAAAAAATATTTTGTTTGATGGGTTACGTTCCGTTGCCCGCATTGGTGAAACAGCAGTGGTTGCGGCCAAAGCTGGAATTAAATATGCAACTGAAAAACCAAGTAATGCCAAACTCATGAGAGAGACCTTTGAGTCACTTGGCTCAACTTATATTAAGCTTGGTCAGTTTATTGCGAGTACACCATCGCTTTTCCCTCGTGAATATGTAGAAGAGTTTCAAGGTTGTTTAGACCAAACACCAACACTGCCATTTAGTTATGTTCAAGGTGTGCTTGCATCTGAGTTTGAAGGGCGCGATTTAAATCAGATTTTTAGCTATATCGATGAAAAACCATTAGCTTCTGCATCAATTGCTCAGGTTCATGCAGCTAAACTCACTACAGGCGAAGATGTTGTTATTAAAGTACAAAAGCCTGGTGTTGAAACCATTTTATATACTGACTTAAATGTGGTGCATTGGGCTGCCAAGCTGCTTGAACGTGTAGTACCTAAAATCAAATTTGCTGCACTTTCTGAAATTGTCGATGAAATTAAAAGCCGTATGGTTCGGGAAGTTGATTTCATTGAAGAAGCACAAAACTTAGATGATTTTGTTGAATATCTTAATATTTCGCAAAACCATGCTGCGACTGCGCCTAAAGTTTATCATCAGTTTTCTACACGCCGTGTTTTAACCATGCAGCGTTTATATGGTGTGTCTTTGACAGATTTTAGTGTTGTAAAACAATACGCCAAAGATCCATCACAAGTACTTATTACGGCAATGAATACGTGGTTCGGTAGTTTGATGTTATGTAAGAGTTTCCATGCAGACTTACATGCCGGAAACCTAATGTTGCTCGAAGATGGTCGAATTGGTTTTATTGACTTTGGTATTGTAGGGCAGCTAAACCCAGAAGTCTGGACAGCATGTATGGCCTTTATGGATGCATTGCAAAAAACAGATTATCAGGCCATGGCTGAAAACATGCTGAAAATGGGCATGACACATAACAAAGTTGATGTTGAAGTATTGGCACAAGATTTAGAGCGCTTATTTAACGGCGTATTAATGTCTGATCCTCAGCAAATTTTGGCATCCAATCCTGCCGATTTAAACGACATTATGATGGATATGGTAGGGGTTGGAGAACGCCACGGCATTAAATTCCCTCGAGATTTTGCTCTGTTATTTAAGCAAATGCTTTATTTCGATCGTTTTATGCGCGTACTCGCACCATATACCGATATTTATGCAGACCAGCGTTTGAAAATGGTTCAAAATATGGAACCTGCTTCGTTGTTAAAGCACTAAGGTCAGTTTAAATTTATGGATGCCATTATTATTGAAGGGTTAAAGGTTGAAACAGTCATTGGTTGTTTCAACTGGGAAAGACAAATCATTCAACCTTTAATGTTGGATTTAACCATCCATAATGATTTGAGCCGAGCTGCACAGTCTGACAAACTTGAAGATACTCTCAACTATGCACAGATTTGTGAAATATCGGCTCAGACCATTCAGCAAGCGAAACCTGAGTTAATCGAACATGCGGCTCAGCTTGTTTTAGAGTGCTTGTTTAATACTTTTCCAACGATTGAGTCAATTACTATTACTATTCGTAAACCTGCCATTATTGCAGAAGCTAATGCAGTAGGAATCCGTCTTGAACGTACCCGAAACAATTTTTGCGCTCGCGTTAGCGAGTAATCTAGACTCAGAACAACACTTTACTTTTGCTTATACGCAATTGGCAACATTGGGGAAAGTGCAGTTTTCATCGGTTTATCAAATTCCATGCCGAGATGGCATTGGAGATGATTACTGGAATTCGGCATGTCTATTAAAAAGTTCTTTAAATTCTTCACAAATCGAAGCTTTTTTAAAAAAACTTGAATTAGATTCAGGTCGTGTTCGCCCATCTCATCATATTTCACTCGATGTGGATTTGATTGCATGGGGAAGCGACCTAGACCATATGCAATTTAATTCTAAAAAATTACCATTGGCACTAGATGTAAAAATTCCTTTATATGAGCTTTGGCATTGTGAAAATTTGAAGACTGATGGAACGTTTTATCCAATCGTCAATTTTAAAGTTTAATATCTTTCAATTTAGATTTTACGCAAATTTTACGCGGGCTTTGAGTTCCTCAATAGAGAATTTACGAGCATTTTACCGATACTGAAATTCACTAAATTAGTGTTATTTCAGGACAATAAAGATGCTTATAAATTCTCAAATGCGCATCTTGCATCAGTCTGGCATTGTCTTATGCGGACTTAAAAAAAATGATATTTCTTCATTTCTCCTTATTTCCAGTTTGGCAAGTCAGGCCATGGGACATAGAGGAGAGTAATCATGCTAGAACTTATACTTGTTTTATTTATCGCTATTTTTCTAGCATGGTGTCTCAGTAAATATCTATCCAAAGTAATGGCAAATCAGCCGATATGGGGTGATGGATTATTTCGTTGGATTGAAAATCCTGTTTATCGCTTGTTAGGTGTATCTCCACAACAACAAATGAACTGGAAACAATATTCTCTAGCATTTGTTGTTAGCTGTATTTTTCTTGCAGTGGCTATCCTTGCTATTTTTATGACGCAAGCATGGCTACCCTTAAATCCTAACCATGCACCAAATATGAGTTGGGACTTAGCGTTACACACTGTTATTTCATTTTTAACAAACACCAACCAACAGCATTATTCTGGCCAAGCTCAATTATCTTATTTGTCGCAAATGACAGGTATTGTGGGCCTGCAAGTCATTACTCCAATGATGGGGCTGGCTTTGGTTGTCGCGACTTTAAGAGCGTTCTTTTATCAGCGTCCAAGCCATATTGCTGCGGACGTTGCCGAGCAGCCACATCAAATTTTAATTGGTAACTATTGGGCAGATGTAATTCGTCCTACAGTACGCTTTTTGCTTCCACTCTGTTTTGTCTGGTCATTATTGCTCAATAGCCAAGGTGTCCCGGCAACTTTTCAGGGTGGGCCAGAAGTACAACTTATTGATAAAGCCAACACTGTAGAAACTCAAAAAATTCCTTTGGGGCCAGTTGCACCGATGGTGGCTATTAAGCAATTGGGTAGTAACGGTGGTGGATGGTACGGTCCAAATAGTTCTGTGCCTTTAGAAAATCCAACACCACTTTCTAATCTGCTAGAAATGATTGCAATTTTACTCATTCCAATCACAGTAATTTTTATGGTTGGGCATTTTACTCAGCGTAAAAAGTTTGCTTACTTTGTCTTTGGTAGCATGCTTTTTATGTCGGTTATTTCAGGTGCAGCGGCTGTCTGGTCTGAGAGTATGTCATCTACAGCATCTCAACTTGCCGTAATGGAAGGTAAAGAACAACGATTTGGACCAGCCGCATCAGCAGTTTGGGCAGCTGTCACAACTCAAGTAAATAACGGTTCGGTCAATATGATGCATGATTCTTCTGCGCCGCTTACTGGTCTGGTTGAACTCATTAACATGCTGATTAATGCCATTTGGGGCGGTGTGGGCTGTGGTCTGCAACAGTTTATGATTTATCTATTACTTGCGGTATTTATTGCCGGTTTAATGACAGGCCGTACCCCTGAGTTGTTTGGGCGCAAGATTGAAGCTGCTGAAATTAAGTTACTCGCGATTATTATCTTGATTCAACCTCTCGTTATTCTTGCCTTTACTGCATTAACCCTCAGCATTCCGGGTCTATCAGGCATCAGCAATCCGGGACCGCATGGCATTAGCCAAGTGTTCTATGAATATATCTCTGCATTTGCCAACAACGGTTCAGGTTTTGAAGGCCTTGGAGATAACACCTTATGGTGGAACGTCACTTGTAGTATTGCCTTACTTTTAGGACGTTTCCCGACCTTAATTTTACCCTTAATGATTGCTACACGCTTAGCTGCAAAAAGAAAAGCACCTGAAACAGCAGGTAGTCTTCAGGTTGAAACTCCAACCTTTGCTTTAACGCTGATTACGATTGTTGTTCTGCTTACCTTATTACAATTTATGCCAGTTCTTGTCCTTGGGCCAATTGCCGATCAACTTTTGTTGGTTAAAGGTTAAGGAGGCGAGTGAAAATGAATACACAAACTCATGTAAATAATCATAAAAAAACCATGGCAGTACCAAATTTTGAAGTTTGGAAAAATGCATTTGTGAAATTGCTACCACAACATGCAATTAAAAATCCTGTCATGGCAATTGTATGGCTTGGGACAGTGGTTACTGCAATTAGTACGATTTTGGGTTACACCACACTGTTATTTGGTTTGGCAGTAACAGCTATCCTGTTCATTACCATTTTATTTGCCAACTATGCCGAAGCTGTTGCAGAGGCTAGAGGTCGTGGTCAGGCATCTTCATTACGTGCAGCAAGAGAAAACTTAACTGCTCGAAGACTCAATTCTTTGACCGACCGTCAAGCGACTCAAGTTGCAGCAACTGAACTTCATTTAAATGATTTTATTGAAGTTTATGCAGGTGAGCTTGTTCCAGCTGACGGTGAGATTGTAGAAGGTTTTGCCACCATTAATGAATCAGCAGTTACAGGTGAGTCTGCGCCTGTGTTACGTGAAGCTGGAACTGACCGTTCAGGTGTTATTGGAGGGACCAAGGTACTTACAGATCATATTATCGTTCAGGTTACTGCTGAGTCTGGCCAAAGTTTCTTGGACCGTATGATTGCTTTGGTTGAAGGTTCAAATCGTCAAAAAACACCGAATGAGATTGCACTTGGCTTTTTGTTAATGGTGATGACACTCACGTTTTTAATTGTCGTGATTAGCCTACCGTTTATTGCTAACTATTTGCATGTTGAACTTGATCCAGTGGTGCTCGTGGCGTTATTGGTCTGTCTAATTCCAACAACCATTGGGGGCTTATTGCCTGCGATTGGGATTGCGGGTATGAATCGTGCACTCAAAGCCAATGTCTTGGCAAAATCGGGTAAAGCTGTAGAAGTTGCTGGTGATATCGATGTGCTTTTACTCGATAAAACCGGAACCATTACCTATGGCGACCGTCAAGCGACATCATTTTATCCTTTAACTTCGGTAACTGAGTCGGAGTTGAGAGCTGCTGCTTGGGTAAGTTCACTTGCCGACCCGACACCAGAAGGGAAATCGATTATTAAGTTAGCAAAAGAGCAAGGCTTAAAACAGCAAGAACCTGAACAGGCTGAATTTATTTCTTTTAGTGCATCAACCCGAATTTCTGGTGTGAATTTGCCTCATGGTGATCAAATTCGTAAAGGTGCGTTAGATGCCATTTTGAAATTTGTCGATGAAGATTATTCTCAAGATTTAGAGTTAAAAGCACGTGTTGAACAAGTTGCCAAAAAAGGTGCAACACCATTGGTTGTGGCAAATCAACATCATGTATTGGGCGTGATTGAACTCTCAGATGTGATTAAACACGGCATTAAAGATCGTTTTGCTCGTTTAAGAGAAATGGGTATCAAAACCGTAATGGTCACAGGGGATAACCCGTTAACTGCTGCTGCGATTGCTGCTGAAGCTGGTGTAGATGACTATATTGCCGAAGCAAAACCTGAAGACAAATTGGCTTGTATTCGTACTGAACAACAGCAAGGCCGTTTAGTTGCGATGGTTGGTGATGGAACCAACGATGCACCTGCATTAGCTCAGGCTGATATTGGTTTAGCCATGAACTCTGGTACACAAGCTGCGAAAGAAGCAGGCAATATGGTTGATCTAGATTCAGACCCGACCAAACTGCTAGCTGTGGTTGAAATTGGGAAACAGCAGTTGATTACTCGTGGTGCTTTAACAACGTTTTCTTTAGCAAATGACGTGTCGAAATACTTTGCAATTTTGCCTGCATTATTCGCTGCAGCGATCCCACAAATGCAGGTTTTAAATGTGATGCATTTGGCGAGCCCAAGCAGTGCGATTTTATCGGCATTAATCTTTAACGCGATTATTATCCCGCTATTAATTCCAATTGCACTCCGAGGCGTGAAATTTAAACCTTCAACTGCAACTCAATTATTACGTCGAAATATGTTGATTTATGGTGTGGGTGGTGTGGTTCTACCATTTATTGCCATTAAAGCGATTGATGTTGTGATTGTTCAACTATTTGGTTTGTAATCTGGAGTTTGAAATGAAAACTTATGTACAAAATTCAGAAGCAAATTTGGGTCAGACCTTAAGAGCATCTTTAGGATTATTAATTTTTACCTTAGTCGGTTGTGGTGCTATTTATAGTACTATCGCTACTGGCGCTGGGCAGGTTTTATTCAACAATCAGGCCAATGGTAGTTTGATTGAAATAGATCACAAAGTTGTTGGGTCAACTTTAGTGGCTCAGCCATTTGTCGGGAATGAATATTTTCATCCACGTCCTTCGGCAGCCAATTACGATCCCATGGCAATGGCGGGTACAAACTTAGCTCGTACTAATCCTGAGTTACAAAAGCAAATTGACGCTCAGATACTCGCAGTGAAAAAGCAAGATCATACAGGCAATGCACCTATTCCAAGTGATTTGGTGACTAAATCGGGTAGTGGTATCGATCCACATATTAGCCCTGAATCTACTCAGTTACAGGTTCATCGAGTAGCTCAAGCGCGCCATTTAGACCCTAAAGTTGTGGAAGGGCTTTTGCAAAAACATATTGAACCTATGCAATTTGGTGTATTGGGACAAGCTCGTGTTAATGTATTAGAGCTCAATATTGCTTTAGATCAATTACAATCTACACATTAACTTAAAAATAAAATTGTTAGTTTACCGGATGATATCAAGTGCAAAGCAATCGCGAAAATCAGGCTGAAGCCTTATTAAACCACGTTAATAGATATCAAGCCGGTCGACTAACGGTCTTTTTAGGTGCGGCGCCTGGTGTTGGAAAAACCTATGCCATGCTTGCTCGTGCCAAAGAGCTGTTTCAACAAGGTACAGATGTTGTTGTGGGTATTGTTGAAACCCATGGAAGAATAGAAACTCTAAAAATTTTGGAAGGTTTGCCTCAGATTGCTAGAAAGGAAATGCAATATCAGGGGCATACTTTAGAAGAAATGGACTTAGATGCTATTTTACTTAGGCATCCCGAAATCGTTTTAGTTGATGAGTTAGCTCATCGAAACATACCAAATAGTCGTCATGAACGGCGTTGGCAAGATGTCAATGAATTATTAGATGCAGGTATTGACGTATTCACCACCATGAATATTCAGCATTTAGAAAGCCTAAATGATGTGGTGTACCAGATTACTGGCATTAGAGTAAATGAAACTGTACCAGATAGGGTATTTGATCGTATTCGAGACATACGTTTAATTGATTTGCCAGTCAGTGAACTTATTGAACGGCTCCATCAAGGAAAAGTCTATGTGCCCGATCAAGCAAATCTGGCTCTACAAGGTTTTTTTAGCGTTTCAAATTTAACAGCACTACGTGAACTAGCAATGCAATGTGTTGCTGAGCATGTCGATTCAGATTTAAAAGGGAGTTATGCTTCTAAAGGTTTGAAGTCTATATCGTTGCAAAATGAATTAATGATTGCGATAGATGGGCAAGGTTCTTCTGAGTATTTAGTACGGGCGGGTTGTCGTTTAGCAGAACGTTATGGTGCCGTTTGGACAGTAGTCAATGTTGCTAAAAGTTTAGGCACTCAGCAGACTTTAACAAACTCTGAAAGCTCATATAAGAAAGAATATATTGAAATTGATCGGGCGTTTGAACTAGCTCGGCAACTGGGTGGTCGGACAGAAGTTTTATACGGTCATCAAGTAGCATCAGTATTAATGGACGCTGCGGTAGATCGGGGAATCTCAAATCTGGTGATTGGCAAAAGTATTTCGCCGTGGTGGTTAAAGTTATTTAAGAAAAATTTAGCTCAACAATTATTGAATCAAAAAAACTCAATTGGTTTAACCATTTTGCATCCAGAACAGGGCACCAAAAAGACAACTCAGCTTGAAAAGCCGTCTTTTCTATCTTTAAAAGAAAGTATTTTTGTTTTAGCCGTTACCTGTGTCAGTATTTTTATAGCGCACTTTGCTGAAGTTTTATTAGGTATTGAAGACTTTTCTGTCATTTTCATTATTTCAGTTTTAATTGTCGCCACTAAAACCAGAATGCTCGCTGCGGTAGTGGCGGCTCTCATCTGTTTCTTGGCTTATAATTTTTTCTTTATTGCACCGCGTTTTACTTTTCAGATTTCAGCGCATCAAGGTGTAGTTACCGTTGTTGCTTTTTTTGCAGCAGCTTTAATTGCTGGGCGCTTGGCTTCTCAATTACGTCAGCAGGTTTTATCGTTAAAAGCTGCAAATGCTTATACGATGGTTATGCAAGACTTGGCGCGTAAACTTTCTCGTGCCGTTAACCTTGAAGAAGTTATGCAAACAGGACGTATGACCTTAGAAACACAACTTCAAACTAAAGTATGGATTTCTATTCAAGATAGAGTGATTTCATCTGACATAGAACTAAATGATAAAGAAAAAGTGGCAGCAGATTGGTGTTTGAAGCATCAACAACCATGTGGGCGTTTTACCGATACGCTTAGTCAATCAAACTGGTGGTTTTTACCACTTTTAGAACAAAAAAATAGCCTAGGTATTGTGGGAATTTACTTTAAAGATGAGGTGATTTCTTTAAATTTTGAGCAAAAGAAGCTGACTGAAAGCGTAATTGAATATATTGCGCAGGCAGCACTTCGAACCCAATTGGTTAATGAGCTTGAACAAGCAAAAGTAACCAGTGAAACAGAGCGCTTACGTTCTGCTTTATTATCTTCGGTATCGCATGATTTACGCTCACCACTTGCTTCTATTATTGGAGCCGCTGATACGCTTGCTCATTTTAAAGCTGATATGTCAGAGCAAGATCAACAAGATTTACTCGAAACCATTCATTTAGAAGGCGAGCGCTTAGACCGTTATATTCAAAATTTGCTTGATATGACACGTTTGGGGCATGAAGGCTTATCTCTAAAAAGAGACTGGATTGGTGTAGATGAATTAATTGGTTCGGCAACCCGCCGTTTGAAGCGTTATAAACCAGATACTCAAGTGTTGGTCGAATTACCTGAACAAGTAATTAGTTTGTATGTTCATCCAGCACTGGTAGAGCAAGCCATTTTTAATATTTTAGAAAATGCTGCAAACTTTTCACCTCCAGATGAACAAGTCATGATTCGGGCTTCTCTTTTGTTTGAAGATGAAGTGAAAATAGAAATTGAAGATAGGGGAACAGGCATTCCTGAAGAAGAAAGAAACCGCATTTTTGATATGTTTTATACTATGGAACGTGGAGACCGCGGAAAATTCGGTACAGGTTTAGGACTGACAATTGTGAAAGCGATTATTGGTGCTCATATGGGTACAATAGAAGCATTTTCAGGTCGCCAAAATAAAGGTACTTTAATTCAAATCAAACTACCCATTCATCCAGTAAAAGAATAAGTTGTAAAGTCATGATAAGTTCAGAAACATCGCCTGTAGAAACACGTATTGTGATTATTGATGATGAGCCGCAAATTCGTAAATTTTTAGACATTGCCTTAAGAACACAAAAATATAAAACCACTCTTTGTGAGACTGGTTACAAAGGTTTGGAGGCTTTGGCAACACAAGGTGCTGATTTAGTTATTTTAGATTTGGGTTTGCCAGATTTAGACGGTAAAGAAGTGCTTCAAGAGTTACGTAGTTGGTCGAATGTTCCTGTGATTGTGTTATCTGTACGCGCCGATGAATATGAAAAAGTTGCCTTGCTAGATGCGGGTGCAAATGACTACATGACCAAGCCCTTTAGTGTGCAAGAGCTGTTGGCGCGCATACGTGTCATTTTAAGAAGCCAACCCATTCAGCAAGAAGCTCATGTTTATGATGATGGCTACCTTAAAGTTGATATTACGCAGCGTTTAGTGTGGATTGAACAACAACCAATTACTTTAACTCGAAAAGAATTTCAACTGTTGACGCTGTTAATGCGCTATCAAGGACAGCTTTTAACACAGCCACAACTTTTAAAAGAATTATGGGGACCGACCCATCAGGAAGATACTCATTATTTACGTATTTTAGTGGGTAAGTTGCGCGGTAAACTTGGAGATAATGCAATTCAACCACGCTATATTGCTACTGAACCTGGTGTTGGATTACGTTTTTTAGCTCAACAGAAAAATCATTAGTTAGATATAAAAAAACCTTAGGGTATTTCTCCCTAAGGGTTTGCAAAGTGGTTTATAGTTTTTTTGCTTTTTTATTTATATATCCCAATGTTGTTCTGCTTCAGTCATTTGACTATAAATATTTTGATATTCAGCCTGTTTAACCGTGTACCAATGCTCTACAAAGTCTGCTCCTAAATATCCTTTTAAAATAAGACTTCCTTTAAATACTTTTAAGGCTTCTGGCTGATTATTGGCTAATAAAATGTGCTCATCTGGAAATTTTAAAAGATGTGCAGGTTTTGGTAGTGGTAATTTATGAGATAAGCCATAAGACACACCCGCTAAAATCGTAGCTGTAATTAAATAGGGGTTACAGTCGGCTCCAGCAACCCGATATTCTAAGCGTTGATTTTTTAAATCTGAGCATGGAATTCGAATTGCGACATTACGATTATTGGTACCCCAATTTGCTTCTAATGGCACATGGTGCCCAATTTTAAAACGTCTATAAGAATTAATATTAGGTGCTAAAATCGCCATAGATGCAGGCATTAATTCAATTAGGCCACTAATCGCGCTGAGTAATTTGGCGGGAAGCTCATCTTTTTCTACTTCTGAACTAAATATATTTTCATGGTACTGATTGAGCATGCTCATATGAAAATGCATGCCACTACCAGCCTTTGCCAAGTTGGGCTTTGCCATGAAACAGGCAGTTAAGTCATGTTTTCTTGCGACTTGTTTTACAATTCTTTTTAAGGCATTAATTTGATCGCAGAGCTTTAAAATATCATGAGTGTGTTGAAGGTTTAGTTCGTATTGTCCAGGTGATGACTCTGCAACAATAGCGGTAATTTCAATAGATTGTAGTAGCGCGGCTTTTTCAACTTCTTCTAAGACTTTTTGATAGTTATTTGGCGCATCTATGTCAAAACATTGGTTTTCCAAACATGTTTCAGTGTGATGGTTGGGTGAGAAAAGATAAAACTCCAGTTCAGCAGCCATAACAGGGAAATAATTGTTAGCATGTAACTGATTTAATAATTTTTTTAATATATTGCGTGGTTCATACCGACAATCTGAGCCAGCTTCTTCTTGCATTGTGAGGAAAAGCTGAGCATTCAATTCAGGGGATAAGGCACTTGGTTGTAAGCTGCCTAAAATGGGCAGACAAAGTCTGTCTGGTTCACCAATATATTTTCCTAGGCCTGTCTCTTCAATAACTTTTCCATCAAGACTCATTGCATAAACAGAAAGTGGAAAATAACATCCGTTGGAGAGATTTCTCAAACTTTTAACATCAATTCGTTTGCCACGAATATGTCCATTTAAATCATGTAGGCAAATATCAATATGTTGAGTATGAGGATATGAGTTTAAATATTCATCGACTTCTTTCAAAAATAAATCGGGTTGGAAAGTACCGGCTTGTGTTGGTGGAGTAAAATCGTCTGATATTTTAAAAGCCTTAAGGTGAGAGTCTTGTAAGTTTAAGTTTGGATAAATATGCGTACTCATTATAAAAACCTTGGTGGTTATTTAGCTAAAATCCTACCGCAAGCTGTGAGGTTAATAGCATAAAAAAAGAGTAAAATGATTAAAGAATGATTTTTAGAATATTTAGATTTTTTGTATGAATAATCAATTATTTGAGTCTAATTTTTATAATTAAAAATTTAAGTAAAATTAGCGTATAAGGGCAGTCTAAGAGTTAGCAAATTTCTTAGAATTTTATTTTTAAATTAAACAATATTAGTAATTATGACCTTTCAATTTGGTGAGATGGTCAAACTGATTTAAACTTAAAGTCTTATCCAGTGGGTCACTTTTTTTGAAGTCTTGAATAGAGCAAGGCCTTTTAGGGTATTTACTGGAATTTTATTTTTGCGTTTTTTTAAATTTATTTTTTGAGTTCTCTTAATATGAAAAATATCGGTTTAGCCATTCTAGCAATCAGCCTTTCAGGTTGTGCTGCAATGAGCGTAGAAGAATGTAAGACTGCGAATTGGTCATTAGTGGGTGAGAAAGATGGTTCAAAAGGTTCGTCGCCACGTTTAGATCAATATTACAAAGCATGTGGAAAAGCCAATATTGTTCCAGATCAAAAGTCATATGAACGTGGGTATAAAGAAGGTCTAGGATATTATTGCCAGCCAACAAATATTTTTTATAACGCTTTAGAGGGTAGTGGCAATATCAATGTGTGCCCAGTTGAGCAGCGTAATCGTTTAAGACCTTATTATCAGGCAGCTTCCGATTACTATAATGCAAAAAATGAGTATGACCGTTATGACGAAAAGTTTAAGCAATATTCTGACAGTGCTTACAACGAAAAATTGAAACCAGAAGAGCGCGAACGTTATCGTAAACTTTTAAGAGAATTACAAGTTGATCGTGACCGTATTAATCGAAACTATTGGAACTCAATTCGAGATATCGAGCGTTTCAAATATGATCATGGCTTAAAATAATATTTGAAAAGGATTGATCTGAACCAGATCAATCCTTTATTTTTTAAAGATAATAACTGGTTTTTGTCATGAGTTTTGAAATGGCTGTCATGGTAATTTTTACAGCATAAGGTAATTCAACGCCGCCTGCTTCCAGTGCAGTATGTCGATGATGTAATTCATCTTCATTCATTTGCTCTAAAATTTTACGAGAGCGTTCATCTTGAGCGGGTAACTGATTTAAATGATCCTGTAAATGAAGACTAACCTGACGTTCAGTTTCGGCCACAAAACCTAAACTATATTTATCACCTGCAATACCGGCAAGAGCACCCATACCATAAGAAAGACCATACCAAATTGGGTTTAATAAACTGGTATGACTATTTAGCTCTTTTAAACGAACTTCACACCAAGCTAAATGATCTTGTTCTTCAACTGCCGCTTGTTGCATTTCTTGACGTACATTCGGCAATTTCGCCGTTAATGCCTGACCATGATAAAGGGCTTGAGCACAGACTTCACCACTATGATTAACACGCATTAAACCCGCTACATGGCGAGCATCTTCTACCTCTAGTTTTGCTTCAACTGTTTCGGCTGGATTTTGGCGCTGCGCTGCTGTTGCACCCGGAACAAGACTACGTAATGCCTGATCAAAAGAGTTAATAAGTCGATCGATGCCTGTATATTGGCGCATAAATTAGTCCTCTAAAGAAAGGTGGGCTGTGGCAAGCATTGGTTTTAGTCGAGCTAGAAGCCAAATACTAAAGATTGCACTAAGTACAGCTGTAATAATAAAAAGTATTTTAATATCAATTTTTAAAACACTTAAGATTAAGATTGAAAAAATTGCAGAAGAAACCATAAAAACGGCATTTAAAATGTTATTCGCTGCTACAACACGAGCACGATGTGAACGTGGTGAATAAGCCTGCATCATGGCATAAAGAGGGACAATATAAAAACCGCCACTAATTCCCAGTAAAGTCACTGCTAACATGACATGATAGTAAACCCAGCCTTGGGTAAAAATATCTTTTAAAGTGAGTAATGCCCCAGTTCTTTCAGGTACAAAAGCTAAGCTAGCAGCAAGATATAATGCAAAAACAGTAAGACCTATTGCACCAATCGGTACCATTTTAATATTAATTTCTGAACCCCCAATTTTACGGCAAAGAAGAGATCCGACACCAATACCAACCGAAAAGAAAGTCAGCAAAAGGCTAACGACATTTTCTGAAGCGTGAAGGTTCTGTTGAGTGAGCTGTGGAATTTGCGTTAAATAAGTAGCGCCATAAAACCAGTACCATGAGTTACCTAATAAAATAGTGAATACTAAAGGTAAGCTTTTGGCATATTTAATTGTTTGAAAACTCGTACGAATAAAATTCCAGTCTATTTTTAAATCTGGTGCAGCAACTTTTTGCGGTAAGACAAATCGACTACACAAATAGCCTAAGCCAGCAATAATCACAACTGTAAGACTAATCCACAATAAATTTCCGTGTGATGATGCAATCACCGCACCACCTAAAATCATCCCAAATAAGATTGCCATTGAAGTGCCCGACTGAAACAGAGCATTACCGGACATCAACTCATGTGGTTTTAAAATTTCAGGCAAAATTGCATATTTGATAGGACCAAAAAATGTTGAATGTGTACCCATTAAGAATAAAGCAAGCAGAAGCAACCATAAGTGTCCCAATAAAAAACCGGCAGAGCCGATGAGCATAATGATGATTTCTAAAATTTTTATGCCGCGGACGAGTTGTGAACGCTCATATTTATCTGCAATTTGTCCGGCAGTGGCCGAAAAAAAGAAATAGGGCAAAATAAACAAGAGAGCCGCTAAATTATTAAGAGTACTAACAGGGGCAGATTGCTGCTGAATCAAACCATAAGTAATCACTAATAATAAAGATTGCTTAAAAACGTTATCATTTAATGCCCCGAAAAACTGGGTAAAAAACATCGGTACGAACCGACGTGATGTCATCAGGTGCTCATCTTGTTTCATCATGTGCAAACTTCATTGTGTTTTATAAAAAAATGTGACCGAGTGTTAATTTGCATCGAAAACCATGTATGATATTTTTAACGCTTGATTAAATGAAAAATCAATGGTTTTGAGTGAGTTTTACACTTACCTTGGTGCGTTTTATTAAAAATAAGTCTAGAGTTTTCTATGCCTTCTAAAATTAAGTTTAAACAGTCAACTCTCTCTCATTCTATGCATTTAATTTTAAAAATGCAGGGGATTCCTAAACTTATTTGTAGCAGCTTGTTGTTAACCGTTTGTGTAACGCCAAGTTTTGCTCAAACTTCTGTTGAGAGTAACTCTTCAACTTTAAATCAGACGATGTCTGATGCGTCAACTGAACAATTAGCGTCAGTGGATCAGCAAAATAATGTTCCAATAACAGATATTGCTACCCTTGTGACTCAAGCTCAGCAACAACAAGATAGCTTGGCTATATTGCAACAACAAGAACAATTTCCAAATCAAATTGACGAATTTAAGCCAATTACACTTGATAATCTTGAGGATTTGCCTGATTTGCCTGTCGATCAAAACATGGCAAATGAAATTTATAAAGTTGCTGAAGAAGCTAAAAGTGAAGCGCAAAACTTCCAAAATGGGACTCAAAAGCTACCTGAAGTAACGGTAAGTGATGCAACACAGTCTGAAATACAGGAAATTAAACAAGCACCTGTAAATATTGATCAGCTTATGCAAGAGATTAAATCTGATAGCCAGATTGTAGTCGAAGCCAATGAAACTGGAAAAACCTTACCAGAGTTAACTCCAGAGACCGATGCCCCGCCTGAACAAGCTGGTTTCTTTAAACGTATTTTAAATAAAGTGCGTCCGCCACGTGCAATTCCAATGGAACAAGTACCGCGTATTAGTGCAGAAGTAAGCGGTGCTTCAGATGTGCTGGCTAAAAACATTAAAGGTAAGTTATCGACATTCACCCAAGAATCATTCGAAGATTTTAATGCAGCTTTACCTCAACTCAGAACATTAAGTAATCAGGCTGCTCAAGCGGTTGGTTATTATAATGCTGAGTTTAAATTTGAAAAATTAAGCCCGAGTCGGGTTCGTGTTAACGTTACACCAAATGAACCAGTACGAATTAATGAACAAAATATTGAATTTACTGGTGCGGGTGAAAAACAACCCCAGTTTCAAGTTATTCGCTTAGTTCCTGATCAGGATGTAGGCGATATTTTTAACCATGGTTTATATGAAACTACGAAAACCCGAATTGTCAACGCAGCATCAGACAATGGTTATTTTGATGCTTTTTGGCGCTTACATGATGTAAAAGTAAGTCAGCCAGAAAATAAGGCTGATATTAACTTACGCTATGAAACAGGTGAGCGATACAAATTAGATAAGGTTGAGTTTCGTATGAGTGATCCATCGAAACCTTTACCGTTAAATTTGAATGTTTTAGAAAGTATGGCGCCTTGGAAAGATGGCGATGATTATGCTTTTTGGCGTGTCAATGTTTTAGCGAATAATCTAACCAACTCGCGTTATTTTAATTACACCTTAGTTGACTCAATCAAACCTGATCCAATTGAAAAACCACTTGAGTTACCACCAGATTTACAGGCTTTAGTTGACGAACAAAATATTGATGTTGATGAATCTAATTTACTTTCACCAGAAGAAAGACAACTTGCGAAAGCACGTCAATTAGCGACATCTAATAAAGAAGTGACACAAAATGTAATAGATGAAAAACAGTTTGCAGGAACACAAAATGTAAAAGGTGCAGAGGCTAAAATAGCGACTTTGCAAAGTGCTTCAGTTCAGCAAAATGAACAAGAAACTGAACAAGACCGCCTGCAAGCACAAGCACGTGAAACAAAAAGAATTCCAGTCATCGTGACCTTAAATGCAGACAGGCTAAATAGTTTAGAAACTGGTGTCGGTTACGGGACCGATACAGGCGCACGTTTACGTAGTCAGTATCGCCGTTCTATTGTGAATAAATATGGTCATTCTTTTGATGCCAACTTGGAAGTTTCTCAAATTCGTCAATCGATTGATGGGCGATATAGTATTCCTTATAAACACCCATTAAATGACTATTTTAATATCGTGGGCGGATATGAGCGTGAAACCCGTGATGATATTGGTCCAGATGTAAGTTTGTTAACCGAATCTGCTGTTGTTGGTGGTGAGCGTGTAATTAAACGCCCGTTAGGAAACTGGCAACATACCATTGGTGTTCGCTATCGTTTAGACCGTTTGACCCAACAGGGTGATGTTGATATTTCTGAATTACCAGATGCTTTTAAAACGGCTGCATCTGAGCAAGAAGCCTTATTATTTAGTTATGAAACGTCTAAAACCTCTAGTAATACACGTTTAAACCCAACGAAAGCTTTTAAACAAACCTATAAAGTAGAATTAGGTAGCGAGAGTTTACTGTCCGATGCCAATATGGCAATTGCAAGTGCAGGTTGGAGATTTATTTATTCTCTTGGTGAAAATGACGATCATCAATTCGTTGGAAGATCTGATCTTAGCTACATTTTTACCGATGATTTTGACAAAGTTCCGTACAATCTTAGATTCTTTACGGGTGGTGACCAAACCATTCGTGGCTTTGATTATAAGAGTCTTTCCCCAGAAGTAGATGGATATAAAATTGGGGGACAAGCTTTGGCTGTCGGTTCTTTAGAATATAACTATCAGTTTAAAGATGGTTGGCGAGCCGCCGTTTTCTCTGACTTTGGTAATGCCTATGATAAAGACTTTAGTAACCCAGCAGCTTATAGCGTTGGGGTCGGAATTCGCTGGAAATCTCCAATCGGACCAATCCGTTTAGATGTCGCTTCGGGTATTTCAGATGAAAACCATCCGATTCGTTTACATTTCTTTATAGGCCCACAACTTTAAAAATAAAATTTTATTAGGTTTATTTTATGGCGGATGTAGAACAGCAGCCAACTTCGGCACCTAGTTCACCTAAGAAGCGGCGCATTTTGCGTAGTTTCATGCTGACGATATTGATCATATTTTTATTATTAGCATCTTCGCTAGTGATCATGATGTCAACAGATCGCGGAAGTCGTTTTTTATTAGATCGGGTTTTAGAGGCTCAGAAAATAATTAAATATGAATATGAAGGCGGTAACTTACTGCGCGGAATTATTCTTAAGAATGTTTTGGTGCAATTAAAGGACGTTGATGTTTCATTAGATAGAGCTGACGTAGGTTTAGGGTGGCGCTCTTTATTATTAGAAAAAGAAGTACATTTAAGTCATGCAGATGTACGTAATTTACGTATTATTAATAAAACTCCGCCGTCTGGTAAAGCGTTTGAATTTAAGCCGATTAAGTTACCATTTGTTCTACGCGTTGATGAAGCCGATGTTGATCATTTAGAGATTAAGTTAGCGACCTCAGATGTAGATTTTCATGATGTTCATTTACAAGATGCGCTTTGGTCAGAGACCAAACTGGAATTTGAAAAATCTAGTATGGATATGGGCTATCTTTCTGTCCACAACGCAACAGGAAAAATGGACTTTAGTGGTAAATATCCATTAAATGCGACAGCAGATTTAAGAATCCCATCTCTAAAAAGTTTAAATATTCAAAATATTAAAGTCGCAGCTCGCGGAAGTTTAGATACTTTAAAAGCTGGTGTTGCAACAACAACTCCAGATTTGTTAACGGGTTGGGTGGTGTTACATCCTGTTCGTGATGAAGTTCCAATGCAAGGTGAGTTATTACTCAAAAATTATCACTTACCTTTATTGGTTGAACAAAAATTATTTGCAAAAAATGGTGTGATCAAGTTTCAAGGTGATATTAAACAACTTAATCTAGCGCTTGATACCGACTTAAAAGGTGAGAATTTACCTGAAGGTCAATACAACGCTTTAATGAATACTGACTTGGTTGATCAACTTAACATTACCGATTTTAATGGTCAGGTAATGAAAGGTGCTGTGAACCTTAAAGGTTTAGTGAACTGGAAAGACCATGTTACTTGGGATGTCAAAGGTCGTTTAGACCATATTAATCCTAAAGACAAAGCCATTCCTCAGGTTGTTCAAGACTTTTTACCGCCAAGTTTAGATGCTGCTGTTGCTTCAACCGGCTCTTTGGAAAAAGGTACTGAAGTATTTGCTAATGTTGATTTTGACCGTTACGAATCTTGGAAACTCAAGTTTAATCAGGCTCCAGAGAAAAATAATAAACCTCAACCAATGCTTATGAATGTAGCTTGGACGAAAATAGACCGTGCAATGCCTTATATTGGATGGTTAAGCAGTGATAATGGTCAGGTTGATTTAACATTACGTGATGGTCAGCAAGATATTAAAGTTGCTACAAAAGTATATCAGCATGAAAAAACCTTATTGCCAGCAGGGCAATATCTAGCCCATCTGAATGTTAAAGATAATGTTTTAAATGTTCCAAATTTTAGTTTTACTGCTGAAAAAGGTAGCTTAACTGGGCAGGCTAAAGTGTTGCTTCCTACTGAAAAACGTCAGTTGGTTTGGAACGCTTTGTTAAATGCAAAAGATTTTAATCCACAAAGTATTCATGCGGCAGCACCTGTTAATCTTTTAAATGGTTCGATTAAAGCAAATGGTTTTGCTAAACCAAACCAGCAGATCATTCAATTTGAGAAAATTGACTTAACTGGTCGACTGGCTCAAGCAGGTCAAGAGACGATAAGTTTGGGTGGAAAGAGTACAGCAGCATTATTATTTCATGATGTGAAAGCTGGTGGTGGTTTTAAAGGTTTTGCAGTTAATTATGATGGATCTTTAAAAGCCTTAAAACAGGCAAATGGTTTATTGAAGTTTTCTATAGCGGGCACACCAGATTTTATTCGAATTAACCAGTTACAACATGATGGGATAGCTGGAAAAATCTATGCCACAGGTTCTGTAAATTTAAAAGATCGCATTGCATGGGATATTAATAGTTCATTGGTACGTTTTAAACCCCAATATTTTACCTCAGCTGTAAAAGGCGAAATTTCAGGGAATCTGAAAACTCAAGGGGTTTGGTCAGACCATTTGAAACGAATTAATATTCAACAATTGAATCTTGCAGGCTTTTTAAATAATAAGCCTGTTCGAGGTAAGGGTAATTTATCTTTATTGATGGATTCTAATCAAAAAGGCTTTTTACCTCAGCAATTTGAAGCAAATAATTTATTTTTAGTGTATGGCCAGAATCAGCTACAAGCGACAGGTAATGCCCAAAATCTAAAAATCAAGCTCAATGCGCCCGCACTTTACGAGTTATATCCGGGTCTACGCGGTCGAGCTTATGGCGACCTGAATGTACAATCACAGCCACGTTTAAAAGCAACAGCAAATATCGCAGTAGATGATTTTGCTTTTAATACTTTAGTCAGCGTGAAGAGATTGAGTATTCAGGGTGAACTTCCAACATCGGAAACAACACCGACTCAATTAACCGCAAAATTAGATAATTTGCGTAGTGGAAATAGACAAATTCAGTCTGCCGAATTGAATTTAACCGGAACAAGAAAAGCGCATTTATTGAAAGTACTCGGCAATAATAGTATTTCCAAATTCTATGTTCAGTTGGCAGGTGGGTTTAACCAAAATAATGATTGGTTAGGCCAGATTCAGAAAGGAAGTTTTGATTCAAGACGCATTCGTTTGGCACAAAATCAAAATGCTCCAGTGATTTTTTCTTCTGCACGGTCTGAGCTATATGTAGGTCAACACTGCTGGCAAAGTGCGAATAGCCAGCTCTGTTTTGACCAGCCGGTACGGGTAAGTAAAGCACGCGGTAATATCTCGTTTGTAACTCAAAACATGGATTTAAGTGACTTCGCGGCATTTATGCCAGAAGGTTTAGCGATAACTGGGCAATTAAATGGTTATGCCAAGGCATCGTGGGTAAATGGAGGTAATCCAAAACTTGACGCACGTTTAATTACACGCAAAGGTGAAATTGGTTTAGCTGCTGAAGATCCACAAGACCCAGCAACCACTCTGGCTTATGATGAGTTGGGTGTTATTGCAAAAAGTGTATCTGAAGGACTTTTATTCCGTGTTGATGTGAAAACACCTGATATTGGTACGGGTTATGCGAACGTTATTATCAACCCATTCCAACCATCAATGCCAATGCATGGTGAGGTCGCTTTTAATGATGTTCAATTAAAAGTCTTGAAACCATTTATTCAAGATGTCCGCAAACTGAGTGGGACTTTAGCTTTGGCTGGTAAAGTCAACGGTACATTAACTCAGCCACAATTTACTGGTGAAATGCGTCTGAAAAATGGTGCAATCAGTATGATTTCGCTGCCAGTTAATTTAACGAATGTTCAGGTTTATTCGTCAATTCGTCAGGACATGGCAACAATTGATGGCGCGTTTAACAGCGGTCAAGGTGTAGGACTTTTAAAAGGTAGTTTTGAATGGAAAGATGCACCACGTCTTCAATTAAACCTCAAAGGTGATAATTTACTTGTACGTCAGGCCCCATTAATTACTGCAATTGCCAATCCAAACCTTACACTTGATATGTATCCTTTCGATAAGCGTTTAAGCTTAAAAGGGTCGGTAGATGTTCCTCGTGCACGTATTTCAATGCCGGAAACAACGACTCCAGTCATTAATACCTCATCAGATGTCCGCATAGTTCGCCAAGGCCAAGACCCGCTTGCAATTTTACGTGCTGCTAAACCTTGGGATATTCGAGCGGATATTGCTGTTAATATTGGAAACCAAGTGATATTCCAAGGCTTTAACAGTAATATTCCATTAGTTGGTCGTTTAAATTTAAGCCAACGTGGTTACGAGACTGCAATGAGAGCTAATGGAGCAATTGGTGTCAGTCAAAAAGTGAAAATTGAAGCTTATGGACAAAGTCTAGATTTGAACCGAGCGATTGCACGTTTTAATGGTCCTTTGGCAAATCCAACTTTAGATATAGATGCAAACAAAAATGTTCAGGGTAGTATGGTTGGAGTACGTGTTACAGGTACTGCGACATCTCCAAACATTCAGGTTTATAACGATGCAGGTCTATCTGAGCAAGAAGCATTGAACGCGCTCGTTACTGGGCGTATTAATGAAGGTTCGAGCGGTTTAAGTAATGCAGAAGGCTTTAAGTCTGATGTAAATAACACCATTGCCGCTGCGGGTATCAGTATGGGCTTGGGTGGTACACGAGCTTTAACTAACCAGATTGGACGTACTTTTGGTTTAAGTGGACTAGCTTTAGATGCACAAGGTACAGGGGATGATACGCAAGTAAGTTTAACGGGCTATATCACACCGGATCTGTTTATTCGTTATGGTGTCGGTGTGTTTACGCCAGTGAACAAGCTTACGTTGCGTTATCAAATGAACCGCCGTTTATATCTAGAAGCAAGTCAGTCTTTAGAAAGAGCGATCGATCTTTTCTATAACTGGCGCTTCTAAATGTATGAATTAAAAGCTCACTCCAAGTGGGCTTTTAATTTAATAACACCTTCATAAGATTTAAAAAATTGAATATTTATTATATGAACCATGGTTTGTTTTCAAAGGAACCAAATCTTGAATATGGTTCTGATTAAAGAAAATTCACTTGAAAATTGCTGTTTTATAAATTAGTTTTCAGAAACATTAAATGAAATTAGATTGATAATACCTTGTTGATAAGTGCAAATAAGGTGAATTTTTCAAGGAAATAAACGTGAAAATAGATACTTATATTGAAATAAAATATGGCAAGGACAACGATACAAATATTAAATATCGTGGGCTAATTCAAAAATTAACAGCAACATTGTCGTTGACGCTTTTATCATTTGGATGGTGCTCCACTGTAAATGCTGCACAGCAACAAATCGCTTTAGTAGGGACATGGACATCGATTCCTGATGCACCGCTTGTGCAAAAACCAAAACAAGCCAGTGAAGGTTTGTACCAGCTTCAAGTTAATAGCGATGGGACTTTAACTCCTGTTAAGGTGTTGAAAATGAAAAGTCCTTCTTGGATTGTGAAATCTAAAGATGGCCGTTTTGCATATACCACTAATGAAGAAAATGATGGAGCGGTAACTGCGTTATCAATTCAAAACGGAAAGGTGAAGGTGTTGAACACAGTGAATAGCCATGGTGGACATCCAACACACGCATCAATCAGTTTAGATGGTAAATTCCTGTTTGTGTCGAACTATTCGGCATTCGATAAAGGTCGTGGTGGGGTGGCTGTTGTGCCAATTTTGCCAAATGGCCATTTGGGTGAAATGGTTCAAAATATTGTTTTTAGCGAAGGTTCTGGTCATGTTAAAGGTCGTCAAGAGAGTGGTCATGCACATTCGACAACTTTCAGCCCAGATGGCAAGTATTTATATGCGAGCGATCTTGGAAATGACAAAGTCTATACCTTTCGTTATAACCCGAATAAGCCTCAACCACTCGAAGCGGATAGTAGTCGAGATGTGACCTTTACGCACGGTTCTGGCCCGCGCCATATGGTCTTTTCACCAAATGGCAAATATGCCTACATTACCGCAGAAATGCGAAGTGAAATTGTGACATTTAACGTACAAGATGGTCATTTGAAAAAAGTAGCTGAGCTAAAACTAATTCATGAGGACAAAACACCTGAATTTAAGAGTGCGAGTGGAATTATCCTCGGTCCAAATGGCAAATATGTGATTGCTGCCAATCGTGGTACAGACAACAAACTTTTGGTATTTAAAATTCAACAAAATGGATTGCTAGGTAAACCAACAGTTTATAAAGCGAATGGTATTGAACCACGGGCTTTCTCATTCGATGCATCTGGTAAATACCTATATGTGACAAACGTTTTTAGTAATAACATTAGTTTATTTCGCTTTGATGCAAAAAATGGCACCTTAAAACCTGCTGGTGATGCAGCAAAAATACCAACACCTACGGATATTAAATTTTTTAATTAACCCGAAACATTAAACTGACATTTCTAATGCTTGATATAAAAAGACCGAGGGTTTTCTATCTCGGTTTTTTTTATGGCAATTTTTGCAAAAATGATGATTTTCCGTATGATATCAACAGCAATAATTAGTGTAGTGAAATGATGAAAAAGATTTTATTGATTGCAATGAGTTTGTTCTTTGTCGGTTGTTCAGAAAAGAAGCCATTAACACCCGAAGAGCAGTGGCATGGCTTTTGTACTAGCGTAGGAAATGCGGCTAGAAGTATTGTTTTTGATCGCCAGCAAGCAATTGAAAAAGCTCAAGCAGTTGAGCATGCAAATAAAATTGAAGATGATGTTACGAAAAAGTTCATTCTTAATGTTATTGAAAAAGTTTATGCAATTCCAAAAGAAGAACTGACAAAAGATTCTCAAGCACTCCAAGAAAAAGTTAGAAAGCAAGCGATGGATGAGTGTTTGGCAACACCTCATGACAAAATGCCAAAATATAAATCGTTCTAATTGGGTAAGGTTATTGAATTTCCTCTCATCTGAGGCTATTCCGCTTAAAAATAGCCCAGATTTGGCTAATATGCTTATTATTTGTACATGGGTATTTAGATACAAAATAATGGGCATCACGGAGAAACACCCCGTTTTCATTAACTTTTACCTTGAACTCTAGTAAACTTTTGTAGTCCATATTACTTGTGAAGCTTTTTAAGAAAGCTGGAATTTGCAAGTAATTTTTCAAAAAAAGAGGAATGAACACCGTGCTAGAAGCTTACCGCCAACACGTTGAAGAACGTGCCGCACTCGGAGTCCCACCGAAGCCACTTGATGATGCTCAAACAGCTCAGCTTGTTGAACTATTAAAAAATCCACCAGCAGGCGAAGAAGCGTTTTTGGTTGATTTGCTTGAAAACCGTGTTCCTGCAGGTGTTGACCAAGCAGCTTACGTAAAGGCAGCGTTCTTGGCAGCGATTGCAAAAGGCGAAGCAACTTCATCACTCGTTTCTAAAGAGCGTGCAGTTTACTTACTTGGCACAATGCTTGGTGGTTATAACGTAGCACCACTCGTTGAGCTTCTTGACAATGCTGAACTTGCAGGCCTAGCTGCTGAAGCGTTAAAGAAAACACTTCTTGTATTTGATGCATTCCATGACGTAGCAGATAAAGCAAAAGCGGGTAATGCCAATGCTAAAGCTGTTTTACAATCTTGGGCAGACGCAGAATGGTTCACAAGCCGTCCTGACGTTCCAGAAGAAATTAAAATCACTGTGTTCAAAGTAACTGGTGAGACAAATACTGATGACTTGTCTCCAGCACAAGATGCTTGGAGCCGTCCAGATATCCCACTACACGCCAATGCAATGTTGAAAAACGAGCGTGATGGTATCAATCCTGAAAAACCAGGTGAAGTTGGCCCGTTAAACCAAATCAAAGAACTCATCGCGAAAGGCAACCAAGTTGCTTATGTGGGTGACGTTGTTGGTACAGGTTCTTCACGTAAATCTGCAACTAACTCTGTACTTTGGTTCTTCGGTGACGAACTTCCACACATTCCAAACAAAAAAGATGGTGGTGTGTGCTTAGGTTCTAAAATCGCTCCAATTTTCTTTAATACAATGGAAGACGCAGGTGCATTACCTGTAGAAATCGACGTTGCTAACATGAACATGGGCGACGAAGTAGTATTGAAAATTGACCATGCTGCTGCAAAAGTTACTGCTTTTAAAGATGGCGTACAAATTTCAGAAGCAGAACTTAAAACTCCAGTACTTTTAGACGAAGTACGTGCTGGTGGTCGTATTAACTTGATCATTGGTCGTGGTTTAACAACTAAAGCACGTGAAGAATTAGGTCTTGAACCTTCTACATTGTTCCGTACACCTGTACAACCTGCTGACACTGGCAAAGGCTTCACACAAGCTCAGAAAATGGTTGGCCGTGCATGTGGTTTAGCTGAAGGTCAAGGTATCCGTCCGGGTACTTACTGTGAACCTAAGATGACTACAGTGGGTTCTCAAGATACAACTGGTCCAATGACTCGTGACGAGTTAAAAGACTTAGCTTGCTTGGGCTTCTCTGCTGACTTGGTAATGCAGTCTTTCTGTCATACTGCTGCATATCCAAAACCAGTTGACGTAACTACTCACCATACATTACCTGACTTCATCATGAACCGTGGTGGTGTATCTTTACGTCCAGGTGACGGTATTATCCATTCGTGGTTAAACCGTATGTTACTTCCAGATACAGTAGGTACTGGCGGTGACTCACATACACGTTTCCCAATCGGTATTTCATTCCCAGCGGGTTCTGGCCTAGTTGCGTTCGCAGCTGCAACTGGTGTTATGCCACTTGATATGCCAGAGTCTGTACTTGTTAAGTTCAAAGGTAAAATGCAACCTGGTATCACTTTACGTGACCTTGTACATGCAATTCCTTACTACGCGATTCAAGCGGGTGACTTAACTGTAGAGAAGAAAGGTAAGAAAAACATCTTCTCTGGTCGTATCCTTGAGATCGATTTATCAGAAATGGAAAATGACTTGACTGTTGAGCAAGCATTCGAACTTTCTGATGCATCTGCTGAACGTTCTGCTGCTGGCTGTTCAATCACACTTTCTGAAGAGAAAGTGGCTGAATACTTACGTTCTAACATTACTATGTTGAAGTGGATGATTTCTGAAGGTTATGGCGATGCTCGTACTATGGCGCGCCGTGCTGAAAACATGCAGAAGTGGTTAGAAAACCCAAGCTTGTTAAAAGCTGATGCTGATGCTGAATACTTAAAAGTTTACGAAATCGATCTTGCTGACATTAAAGAACCAATTCTTTGCTGCCCGAACGATCCAGATGATGCGAAACTTCTTTCTGACGTTCAAGGCGACAAAATTGATGAAGTATTCATCGGTTCTTGTATGACTAACATTGGTCATTTCCGTGCAGCGGGTCAGTTACTTGACAAAGTACCAAGTGGTTCATTAACTACTCGTTTATGGTTGGCTCCACCAACACGTATGGACGAGCACCAATTAATGGAAGAAGGCTTGTATAACATCTATGGTCGTGCTGGTGCGCGTACAGAGATGCCAGGCTGTTCACTTTGTATGGGTAACCAAGCACGTGTAGCGCCGAACACAACATGTGTATCGACTTCTACTCGTAACTTCCCGAACCGTTTAGGTCAAGGTGCAAATGTTTACTTAGCTTCTGCTGAACTTGCATCTGTAGCTGCGGTTCTTGGTAAATTACCAAGCCCAGAAGAATATCAACAGTATGCGTCGCAAATCGACAGCGCATCTGCTGACATCTACAAATACTTAAACTTCGACAAGATGAGCGAATATACTAAAGAAGCTGATCAAGTTGATACTAAGAAAATTTCTGCTGCTCAATTGACTTAATGAGCTAGGAACAAGAAAAGCCCATCAGCTTTTCCCTAGCGCAAGAGCAAAGCTATGCTTTGCTTGAGCAAAAAGATAAAATAAGGGCTGATTAATCAGCCCTTATTTTTATAATAATGAAAAGCATTGTAAATATAGAAGATAATATTCTTGATTTAGAAAAAATTCTTTATAAAGAACAAAATCTTGAAGAGTTAAATAGCTTAATTCAAAAATTATTTTCTAGGATATTAAAAGCGTATCCTTATATAAAATTGCCAATGTTTTCTATAATTCCAACAAAGGATCTAGAATTTACTGTTTGGTATCAAAATCCAAATGCTATTACTGAGACCTTATTAATTAAGCAGAATAATTTCGAAGCATATATATGGAAAAGTTCTGATCAGAAATGGTATTTAGATGATTTGTATTCTGAACCGCATCAAATTGCCAAAAAAATAATAGAACGTATTCCTATGTTTCATTCTATTCCTGAAAATCCTAGAGAGGTAAAGTATCTATTGGAAATAGGGATAATACATTTTGATCCTAAATTCTTTCCAAAATTTTCTGAAATAAAACTTGAAGATACCCATGAGATTCTGACATGGGATGATCGTTTCTTATTGATAGGCACCCGACTCAATAACCTTAAAATCTATAGTCATGAAGAGTGGAAAGATTTGATTTATAGAGAAAACTACTATTTAGAGTAAGAGAATATTTTATGGCACTTGAACATAATTTTGTTTTATTAAATAAGAATAAGTACTCTTACGATGAATTTTGTGAGCTTGCTGGTAAGATTTATTATTTAAGTTTAGAGGAACACTCCTATTCGTAAGAAATGTCCCTCAACTTTAAGTCACCAATAACCCAATACTTTCCACCAAAGTCCGCCAATTACTACAAAAATAATGATATTAACCACGCCCATGACAAAGCCAGCTTTCCACCATTCACCAAGTGGGGTGTAGCCTGAGCCAAACACAACAGGGGAAGTTTCAGTCGCATAATGGGTTAATGTCATGAGGTTACTGCTATCATTAAAGCAAACAATATTGGCAGTGAACCGAGTGAAAGTTTCGCCGTACAAAGGACTGCAAACATTGCGGTAATATGTGCAGTTGTGCTAGCAAATATATAATGATTCAAAAATTCAAAATAACGAGTGGTTAGTACGAGTTTTCATTTCCAGGAAAAAGACGATTCTTTTAAAGTTAAGTATCTCTTAATTCAAGTGAAGATTGTTAAGTTTTATTTTAAAATTGTGGCTTTGAAAATGATATCAGAATTATAAATTCTCTATTATAGGTATCAGAGTAATAAATAGTATTTAGTATCGTTAATTTTAAAAAATTTCATAAATATATTTATTTAAATTAATATATCCTCATATTATTTTTTAGAAAATTTTAAAGATCAAAAAATAAATTATATATCTAGATTAAGCTATAAGTGGTATATAAATTATTAAATAAAATAATTTATATACATTGTTGGGTAAAAAATAGTCTTTCTGAGTTTTAATTTTTATTAAAAGTGTGAGTTGGTTCATAAGTTTATTTAAAAGTACTACATATATCATTTTTTAATTTGATCTATATAAAATTAAATATAGTACTAGAAGTTAACTGATGTTTTGTTTTAAAATAATTAAACGAACTTAAAAATAATTAAAAAAAATATAAGTATTTTATATAGGGAATTTGAGAATGTTAAAGACGGTAGTAGAATTTAAATTTAATGATTATCAACCAAATGAGCAAAAAATACACTCCAATGAAGGAGGTGTCTTAGTTCAAAAAACTGAAGATATTGCACAATATATTTTTAGTATATTGAAAAATAGATATCATTTAAATATCGAGCTATATAGTGAAAACTGGGGGTGGCAAATTGAGATTCCTTTGCCTGAAATAACCATGTATCTTGGAATCCGTGTCTATGAAGAATATAGCAATGGATTTACAATTTTTATTTCTCCAAATACACCTATTTTAAGAAAGTTTTTATTTAGAAAACTTGATATTACCCATCATATTATGGTACTGCAAAATTATATAAATATTATCTTAAAATCACACCCAGGGATCTATGATGTGTTGTGGTGGCAAGAAAATGAATTTCGATGTCTAGCAGCGATTTGAAGTGGGAAAAGTGAAAAATTTTAAATATTGAAGTGAGTGAAGGAAAATTTATTAAAGACTATATTGGTGAATAGAGGGCGAGAGCTTACTATATCTTCAATATCAAGTGGTCAGATCAATATGCAAAATTCAGCTTGGAAGGAATTGCGTAAGTTCTTCTATAATAATCTTCATAATCATGATTATGAAACTACGATAAGTAGATGTATTAATTATTTTTTAGTTGTTTTAATTGTTGGTAATGTCGCCGCTGTTCTATTAGAAACAGTAAATGATTTGTACACAAGTTATCATGCTTGGTTCGACTATTTTGAAGTTATTTCAATTGCAGTTTTTAGTATTGAATATTTATTAAGATTGTGGAGTGTTGCAGATAGGGATACGACACAATCTGCATGGAAAATTCGCTTGAACTGGATGAAAAGCGGGGAAGCAATTATTGATTTGATGGCAATTTTACCTGCTTATCTCAATTTCTTTGTACGAATTGATCTTCGTATGCTCAGAATATTACGGTTACTTCGCTTATTAAAATTGACACGGTATTTTATCTCCCTACAGATATTGTTATGTGTGATTAAACGTGAGAAAGGGTCTTTTCAGGCAGTTATCTTTATTTTAATTATTATGATTATTATGACTGCTTCAGGCATTTATGTGGTTGAAAATAAAGCTCAACCAGAAGCTTTTAGTTCAATCCCTAAATCTATGTGGTGGGCAGTGGTTACTTTAACTACAGTAGGTTATGGCGATGTGACCCCAGTCACCAGTTTAGGAAAGTTACTAGGCGCACTCATTACCATTTTGGGTGTTGGTATTGCAGCGTTACCTGCCGGTATTTTAGCATCTGGGCTTGCAAATGAACTTAATCAGCGTAATCAAAGACTAGAGCAAGAATTCCGTGAGTTACTTCAGGTACGAGGTATTGATATTTTACATGATGAAGTTGAAATTGAGCGGATCCGCCAAAAAGTAGGCCTGCCAAAAGAACAGGCGCATAATCTGATTATTCAAATTATGCGAGAAAAAGTATTAGAGCAAGAAGAGTCGGTTAGAGAGCAAAAATGTTATTGTCCTCACTGTGGCGGTAAGCTAACTGATTAGAAATAATAAGTTAGTATCTTCTTTGATTAAATTTTCTTACTTGCTTCCTCTACTGCAAATGCAATAAGTAAAATGATAAGACCACCGAGACTCAAAACAAAACCCACCCAGATTGGAGCGATCCAACCCATTTGATGACTGAGTACCCATCCACCTAGAAATGCACCTAATGCATTGGCCATATTAAAGGCAGAGTGATTGAGAGATGCTGCTAATGTTTGAGCATCTCCTGCTACATCCATTAGACGAGTTTGCAAAGCTCCGCCTAACCCCATTACAGTGAGACCAATCAAAAATAATGAGGCAATAGCAGTATAGATATTGCTCATTAAGAAACTGGCAACAACAAAAGCGATAGCTGAGCTAATGAGTACGCCTACAATCGTTTTGTTCAGGTTTTTATCTGCAAGCCATCCAGCTGCTAAGCCACCAATAACCATACCAGTACCCCAAATAGCTAAAGCGATAGGGACAATTTGGATATTCACTTGTGTATATTCAGTCAAAATAGGTGAGACATAGCTGTAAACAGAAAACATGCCTCCAAAACCGATGGCGCCTACCGCTAGTGTTAACCACATGTTGATATTTTTAAGGCCAGCTAATTCTGTTTTTATACTTGCTTTTGCTTGGACTGGGATATTAGGTACAAAGAAGCCAACAGCAATTAAAGTAAGAAAAGCAATGGTTGCTGAAAACTCAAAACCAGCTCTCCAGCCAAAATTTTGACCTAACCAAGTTGCCAGAGGTACACCAATCACAGTTGCAACTGTAAGACCCATCATCATTTGGGCAACAGCAGATGCTCTTCGCGATGGACCCGCTAGTTCAGCTGCAATTAATGCTCCGACTCCAAAATAAGCTCCGTGTGGTAAACCAGCAATGAAACGCGAGATTAAAACAGTTTCGGGGGTATGAGCTAAAGCGGTACAGGCATTTGCAATGCCATAAAAAAGCATTAAGCCGAGTAATAAATTTTTTCTAGGAACTTTGGCTCCAAGTATAGCGATGATGGGAGCACCAATCACTACCCCTAAAGCGTAGGCACTAATAAAGTGGCCAGCTTCTGGTACTGTAATTTTTAAGTTATTGGCAATTTCCTGAATCAGTCCCATTGCGACGAATTCGGTGGTTCCAATACAAAAACCACCTACAGCCAGTGAGAAAATTGCTAAAAAGAGTGAATAATGTTGATGTGCAGATAGAGGAGATTGCGGGGACGCCATAATAAATTAAGAAGAGACTCAAAAAAGGAAGTATAAGGGAAAAGAGTGCAGAATAATAAAAACAAAAATTAAGATCGCCGAGGCTAAGTACAAAAACAACCAGATAAGGGCGATCCAAACCATTTGGTTAAGAACTCAACCACTTTCTTTTTGAATAAAAGATCAGAGAATTTTAAACTTGAATATTAAATGGTAATAATAATGATTTTTATTTATGTATACTGTAGCTGCTATCTTTTGTCTGAAAACTTTCACCGTTGTGTACAACAGGATTTTGTAATAATGAATAAATTTTTAATACTTTCTCTTGCATTCGCATGTAGCTATAGCTTTGCTCATGAACCTTATGTAGCACCGTTAGCTTATAAAACTGAACAGACTCAAGTACCCGTAATTGCAGGTTATGCCGAAGAAGCATTAAATAGTGAATATGCTTTAAAGGATGCCAACCTTACCGTAATTACTCCTAAAAATGAGCTTAAGACCGTTAAGCCAGAAGCTTTACACAAGTCTGTAACTGTTTTTGATGTCGATTTGCCAGACGAGGGAACGTATATTCTTCAAACTCAAGCAAGTTATCCTTTAAGCTATGTGTATGACCAAAAAACATGGCATTTATTTTTTGATATGCCAGCTGATAAAGCCCCACCAAAAACAGAACGTGAATATTTGATCCCAGCTGACCTTAAAACAAAAACAATTAAAACAGAGCAAGTAACACGAGAGTGGACATTGCAAAGTTATCTTTCTAAAGGAAAAGTTTCAGATATTCAGCTTCCGAATACACCAATAAAAGTTAATTTTTCTGTACACCCAAACCTGATAAAAGCTGCTCAATCGATTAAGTTATCTGTAACTGAAAAAGGACAGCCTTTAGCTTATGCTGAAGTTAATTTAAGAGAAAAAGGCACAACCGATAAACAAGCACAGCCATTTAAGGCAGATAATAAAGGGCAAGTTGAGCTCAAATTTCCAAAAGCTGGTGAGTATTTATTGGAAGTAACAACACCCGTAGATTTAAAACTAAAGCCTAAAAATCAAAACTATACAATTGTTAGCTTAAATGTGTTGGCCCAATAACTTTTAGCGTTAATTAAAATTAGATCCAATACGGGTCTAATTTTAATTAGGGAGCAGAAATATATTCAATAACATAGGGAAGGGTTCTATCTCAATTTTAAAAATATAAGAATTCAACTAATAAAAAATAGTAAAATAAAATTCATGTTGAAGCTGACTAATTAATTTTGTGATAAGATGAATAGTATTCATTAGTAAGAATTTATCTAAAGTTGATCGATTTTTTGAAAAATAAAGATGAGATTAGAGCATTTATAGATAAATCTATTTTTCAAGCGTGGAACCATGTTAGAAATTCGTCATCTTAAAACCTTAGTTGCCTTGCGTGAACATGGTTCATTGGTCTCGGCAGCAAATGACCTTTGCTTAACGCCTTCTGCTATTTCTCATCAGTTAAAAGAATTAGACCATTGGTATGGGGTAGAGGTTGTTAATCGTCGTAGCAGACCTGTTAGTTTTTCTAATGTAGGGCAGCGCTTACTCAAGTTAGCCGATGACGTTTTGCCACAAATTCAGATTACTCACAGTGATATCACGCGTATTGTCCATGGGCAGACTGGCAGAATTATTTTTTCATCGGAATGCCACAGTTGTTTTGACTGGTTAATGCCGTTATTAAATCAATATCGACAGCAATATCCAGATGTTGACTTAGATTTTGCTTCAGGTTTTGAAGCAAATCCGCATGAACTTTTACAAAATGCAGAATTTGATTTGCTCATTACAGCAGATCCAATTGCATTAAAAGGAATTGAATATTTCCCAATTTTTGAATATGAATCACGTTTGGTATTATCAAACACGCATCCATTGGTACGTGCTGAAAATATTACAGTTCAAGAGTTAGCGGAAGAAGTTTTAATTACTTATCCAGTTGATAAGCATCGTTTAGATATTATGTCCAAACTTTTCATTCCTGCGAATATTCAGCCTAAACAAATAAGAACAACAGATTTAACTCAAATGCTTATTCAGCTTGTAGCAAGTGGTCGAGGCATTGCTGCATTGCCTGATTGGGTAGTGAATGAATATGAACAAAAGGGATGGGTCACAAGCCGCCGTTTAGATTGTGTTTCATCTACAGGCTTAAGACGAACTTTATATGCGGGCTATCGAACTGAAGAAAAAGAAAAAAGTTATTTTGAAGGTTTCTTGAAGCAATTGGAAAAGTTCTCTTTAAAACGAAACTCCTATTATTCTGGTTAAAGTAAATAATTTAGCCTAAGTATAAAAAGGTGCTTAATTGCACCTTTTTTAATATCGACACTTTATTTACCAATAAATAAGGAAAGTAAACCCGCTGCAATAAGAGGTCCGACTGGTACACCACGAAGTAAGGCCACGCCTGCAACTGTACCAATGAGTAAGCCTGCAACAACATCAGGCTGGCTTGACATCAGTTTTACTCCACGGCCGCCTAGCCAAGCGACTAACAAACCAATTGCGATAGCAACCAGCGATTTAATACTAATAAATGATTTTAAAATAGTCTCCCCACTGAGCTTTCCACTCGCAATGGGAGTGAGTACACCAATCGTTAAAATAAGAATTCCTAAATTAAGACCATGGGCTTGAATGTAAGGGAAGAACTCACTTAAAGGCGTGATTTTAACGACAATCAGTACACCCGCTGCAATGGTTACAGCCGCATTTTGACTTAATAAACCGCAGACGAGCAGAACTAGTAAAACAACTAAATTAACATCAAATTGGGCAAGCATGAGAAGCAGAAATGAAAGTAAATAAAATGGAATTGTATAATATTTAAGAGCCGTAATGTGAAAGCTTTAAAAGATACAGTCGATTTCAGATAGTATTTTTAATAAAAATTCATTGTATATCTCTCAATGATAAAGAGTTTTAGTTCTTGGTTACGCTTGGAAACAATGTTATATAAATTAACAAGTTAAAAGTTATGGTTTTAAAAAAATATGATATAAAAATAATCATTACTCATGAGTACAGGACATTTTTATGGATATTATAGATATCAAAATTAAAGATCAGTTTGATCAGATACATAATGCAAAAGCTCAACTAAAGAAAAATTTAGTTGAACATGAAAATGAATCTTTAAAATTAAGTCAGCGTATTGAGCATATTATTGTTGATAATGAAATTATTTTACCTACTACAGAATTGTTATTTGAAAGTGAGCAGAATGAAAATATTTATCGGGTCGTTGAAGAGTAGGGTGTGAATTGAATGAAGTAAATGCAAAGAGCTGCTCGTAGCGTTTAGTAAAAAGTGGAAACTACGTTAAAATGACGGCTTAGTTCTAATGAGAAAACTTCATGCTGCTGGAAAAAATTTTACAATCTCAAGGGTTTGGTTCACGTAAATATTGTCAGCAGTTAATAAAAAACGGATCTGTAAGTGTTGATGGAGAGGTTGCTGATGATCTAAAGAAGCAATTCTCTCCTGAAAATTTAGAGTTTTCTCTTTTTGGACAAACTTATCAATATAGAGAAAAAGTTTATATTGCTTTAAAAAAACCAAAAGGCTTTGAATGCTCACACCAACCTCAGCATCATCAAAGTGTTTTTAGTCTTTTACCTGACATTATGATTCATCGAGGTGTGCAGGCGATTGGTCGTTTAGATCAAGATACAACTGGTTTACTCTTAATTACCGATGATGGTAAATATCTTCAAGCTTTAACTCATCCTCGTAAACATGTTCCAAAGGTTTATCATGTTACGACTATAGACCCGGTCACGCCTGAGCAAATTGAAATGTTAGCTCAAGGGGTGAGCTTACATCAGGAAAAAGGTATTTTTGCTGCAACTGATGTAGAAATATTGGAAACTCATCAATTAACGATGACCATTCATCAAGGCGTTTATCACCAAGTCAAAAGAATGATTGCCGCTGTAGGAAACAAAGTAGAAGCGTTGCATCGCCATCAAATAGGGCAATTGGCTATACCTGAAATTGCAGAGGGAGAATGGATTTATTTATCTGAAGAGCAAAAACATCTCGCCCAAAATATTACTTAAGAAAGCAATGAAATGTTTGGAATTCACTGTCCCGAATAAAGCCCATTTGTTCATATAGGCGATGAGACTCATGGTTATTACTTTGAGTTTCTAAACTAATTCGCAAAGCATTTTCTTGTTTTGCAAATAAAATTGCTGTATCGATTAGCTGTTTAGCCGAACCTTGACGACGGAAAACGGGTGTAACATATACATCATCTAAAATATAGTAAGTTGAGCAAGCAACTGAAGAAAAACCTAAATAGAGTAAAATAAAACCTGTGATTTTATCGTCTTTAATATGAATGAAAAACACACTTTCTCTATTCTCAAAACGCTGCTTGAGAAAGTGAAGTGATTCTTTGAAATTAGAAGAGGCCCCATAAAATTGGCGGTATTCATCAAATAAAACGGCGAGTTGCTCTAAATCTTCAAAAGTCGCTCGTCTAACGATCATTTGGCACTCCTTGTAACTTATCATTATGTTTTTACAAAGAGAGCATAACGAAAAAAAGAGCTTTTTGACGTTAAAACTTGTTTATAAATGCAACAGTGTTAAATTTTGTCGCTTTCACCCAGAAGAGCATTTAGTTCTTCAAATAAATCTTCATGATCATCATCTTCAACTGAAGTTGATGAATTTTGGTTTAATGATGATACTTTCGCTTTTCTCAGCTTTAATAATTGTTCCATATTAATCGTCTGATTTTCAATTGCAAACGGAATGGATTTAGTTAATACGACCTGTTTAAAAAAAAGTCGTACCGCTTGGGCAGGGGTAATTCCCAATTGTTTAAAAACAGCAAACGCCTGTTTTTTCTCTTGGGAGTCCAGTCGAACCTGATAAACTTCTGTTTTTCGCATGAATAACAAAACCAAATGATTTTTAATTTTTAGAAATTTATTTTAAACCATTGCAATGTAATTTCAATGTTTTTCGGCATAAAATACAATCTTTTTGTCATTACGCTTACATTACAATGTCAGTTCAAACATGGAATTAAAAGACATTTCCTCTTTTGTTAGCGGATCTATAAATAAAATATGCTTAGCCAGAAGCTGCAATGGTTCTGAGAAATCATCTTCAGACTTGTGCTGAACCGTGGGATAAAATGGATCATTTTTAATCGGAATTTCTAAATAATTAAGATGTACACGAAGCTGGTGTTGCTTACCCGTAGTTGGCGTTAAACGGTATTTAGCCCAAGTCTGGTTGTGCTCAATAAGCTCAATATATGTTTGGCTATTTGCTTTAGCATTAGCCACAACTTGCATGGTGTAAAAAGGAGTACCTTTATCTAAATGCAAACATAGTGTTTGGGGGAGTTTTAATTCTTTTTTATAAGGAGCGATAGCGTGGTAAGTTTTATTGACTTGACGCTCTGCAAATAATTGTTGGTAAGCACCACGAGATTCAACCCGTTTGCAAAATAGAACAACCCCAGCAGTTTCACGGTCTAGTCTGTGTATGGGCGTTAAAAACTCATTACCTGTCTGTTTTTTAAGTCGAACTAATAATGTTTCTTGCACATATTGTCCAGTTGGACTAATTGTTAAAAAATGAGGTTTATCGACCACCAGTAAGTCATCATTTTCAAATAAAATTCGATGTTCGAAAGGAACATGGGGCTCATAGGCAAGAAATCGATAATAAAAAATATGCGTATTGCTTTGATATGGACTATCTAGTGTTAATTTTTGTCCATTTGCCTCATAAATAAGCCCATCTTGAAATCGTTGTTGCCACTCTTGTACTTTAATATGTTGAAAATGTTGGCATAGATACTCATAAATAGTTTGAGTATTTGTTTGTGCAGGAAGATAGACTTGGCTTGCGCTCACCCCATCAATCATGGGCGGTAGAAATTCGTTTGGACTAGACATAAAAAATGTAAATATGTAAGAGAATTGATATAAAAAAAGCCAACTTCTAGGGCTTGAGTAGGCTTTTAAGGCAGGGCAATGTTATCATATCGATTATTTTGAATCATGTTATGTGTGCTATGTCGTATTCATTGAAATTGGTCTTAAATCATGAAGAAGATACTGGGCGTCTAGCTCAAGCGTTGGCGCAACATGTTCAGTCGGGTGTGATTTATTTAATTGGAGATTTAGGTGCGGGTAAAACCACACTTACGCGCTATTTCTTACAGGCTTTAGGTCATAAAGGCTCGGTTAAAAGTCCAACCTATACGCTGGTTGAGCCGTATAAAATCAATGACAAAGAAATTTTTCATTTTGACTTATATCGTTTGAATGACCCTTATGAACTTGAATTAATGGGAATCCGTGATTATTTAGATGTCACAGACGCATTATTTTTATTTGAATGGCCATCAAAAGGTGGTGATGAAATTCCTCAGGCCGATATCATCATCGATATTCAAAAGTCAGAGGATGAGTTGAGTCGTTTTGTAACTTTAACTTTACCCACAGAACATTTGTATCAGACTTTGCAGGAACAGCTTCATGACTGATGAAAAGCTAACACAACGTCGTATCCATACACTAGACGCAGCGTTAGCCAACCAGATTGCTGCTGGTGAGGTGATTGAGCGTCCTTCATCTGTTGTTAAAGAATTATTAGAAAACTCTATTGATGCTGGTGCAACTGAGCTCATTGTACGGATCGCTCAAGGTGGTTCGACCCTCATAGAAATTATTGATAATGGGCATGGTATTCATTCTGAAGATTTGGCATTGGCCGTCATGCGCCATGCGACAAGTAAAATTAAAACTGCAGAAGATTTACACGCGATTGTAAGTTTGGGATTTCGCGGGGAGGCACTTGCTTCGATTGCCGCAGTTTCAAGATTGACATTGACCAGTAGCCAAGATGAAAGTGGTATTGGCCATCAGGTTGAAGTCAATGGCACAGCCTTTGATCATCAAGAAGTACAAGCTGTTGCTGCTCAAAAGGGAACTCACATACGTGTTCAGGACTTATTTTTTAATGTACCGGCACGCCGTAAATTTTTAAAGAAACCAACGACTGAATTTGGTCATATTGAAGAGATTGTTCGTCGTCTGGCTTTAACACATTTCGATATACGTTTTGTGCTTGAACATAATGATAATATTAGAATTAATTTACCTATAGCAGATAGCGGTGAATTACGTTTTCAGCGAGTACAGCAATTATTAGGTTCGCAATTTGTACAAAATGCATATTGGATGGATGCCGAAAGTATTAGCATGCGTTTATCGGGTTGGCTTGGCCATCCTTCAGATGCACGTGCGCAGGCTGATATGCAATATGTCTATGTAAATGGACGTATCGTCAAAGATAAAACGATTTCACATGCGCTACGTATGGCATATGACGGTATTTTACATGGACATCAACATTCATCTTATTTACTGTTTTTAGAAGTTGATCCTGAAAATATTGATGTGAATGTTCATCCTACAAAACATGAAATTCGGTTTTTAAATCAGAGAGAAGTGCATGAGTTTGTAAGGCATTATGCAAAAGAAACTCTGTCGCAATTTCAGACAGCGAACGCTGATTTAGCTCAAGCGATGAAAGTGGATGAAACCTCAGATTATTCTGTACAGCCTCAACCTAAATATCAGGAACAATTTACGCTGCATCGTGCAAATGAAGCTTTAAATCCAGATAATGAAGCGCGAGCTCAGAATGCACCGACAGAGCTATTAACTGATTTTAATGCTAGCCGCCCACAAACTGTTCATTATGCCGATCAAACGCCAAAATATAATGGATCTCCTCAGCTAAATAATGCGTTAAAGACATACTTGGCGCCACTGCGTGATCAGCCCGCTAACTTTTCCGTGAATGAAAATATTGAGCCAGTAACTAAGGTCGATGAATTTCCATTAGGCATCGCAATTGCCCAACTTCATGGAATTTATGTTTTAGCGCAAAATACAGAAGGGCTAATTATTGTTGATATGCATGCAGCGCATGAGCGAATTTTATTACAACAAATGAAAAATGCTTGGGACAAACCAGAGTTTTGGACGTCTCAGCAGTTGCTTATCCCTAAAGTCATTTCTATTAGCCGTATGCAGGCAGTGCGGGTGGAAGAGTTGAAACCTCAACTTGAGCGCTTAGGACTGGAAATTGATTTATATGGAGATGAGCAGATTATTGTTCGGGGAGTGCCAGCCATATTACAAAAAG
The DNA here is from genome assembly GCF_025513915.1 of Acinetobacter sp. WU_MDCI_Abxb74. NCBI lineage: Bacteria > Pseudomonadati > Pseudomonadota > Gammaproteobacteria > Moraxellales > Moraxellaceae > Acinetobacter > Acinetobacter sp. WU_MDCI_Abxb74. Next base: position 1,107,839 of record NZ_JAHPRP010000001.1, on the reverse strand, counting down.
CTGACTTTGAAAATCTTATTCCTGAACTTTTAAACGATTTAGATCCAAATGATGAAGCACAAGGATTACTTCAAAAAAGAGACGAGTTATTAGCTGGAATGGCATGCCATGGGGCAGTGCGTGCACATCGACAACTCAGTCTGTCTGAAATGAATGCTTTACTTCGCCAAATGGAACAAACCGAATTTGCCAGCCAATGTAACCATGGAAGGCCAACTTGGCGTGCATTTCCATTATCTCAATTAGATAAATTATTTGCTCGAGGAGAGTAGTTTTACATGTCAAATCAATTGCCCGTCATCAATTTAATGGGACCAACTGCGAGCGGGAAAACCGCTTTGGCATGTGAATTATATGAACGTGGAAATTTTGAGCTGATCTCTGTTGATTCTGCACTCGTTTATAAAGATATGGATATTGGTACTGCTAAGCCAACTCGTGAAGAACAAGCGCTATATCCTCATCATTTAATTGATATTATTACTCCTCTTGAAGTTTATTCAGCTGCTCAGTTTGTTGAAGATGCATGTAAGTTGATTGATGACATGCATTCACGTGGGAAAACTCCTATCTTAGTGGGAGGCACAATGTTGTACTTTAAGTCATTATTAGAAGGCCTATCGAGTAATTTACCAAGTGCAGATGCCCAAGTTAGAGCAGCAATTGAAGAAAAAGGTTTAAATGAAGGGTGGCAGGCTGTTTATGATGAGTTAGCTTCCGTTGATCCTGCTGCAGCTATAAAATTTAATGTGACTGATAAGCAAAGAATTATTCGAGCACTAGAGGTTTATAAGCTTACGGGTGAGCCAATTACTAAATTACAGGCTGAACAACCAAAAAACGTACCATATCGATACATATTTCATAATTATGCTTTACTTCCAGATCGGGTAGAATTACATCAACGCATTGAGCAAAGATTAAGCAAAATGTGGGAAATCGGTTTTTTGAGTGAAGTTGAAGCTCTAATTGAAAAATACGATTTAGATGAAAATTTACCCTCAATGCGTTCAGTGGGTTATCGACAAGCACTAGAATTTCTATTAAAAAGTGATATAAGTCTCAAAAGTAAACGTGAAATGGAGGATAAAGCTTTATTTGCAACACGACAACTTGCCAAACGTCAATATACGTGGTTACGTTCTTTGCAAGAAATACACGATTTTAAAACTTACTTGACGATAAAGCAGGCGAAAGAAGACTTGCGAAACTCTTATGGATAAAGCAAAATTTGCACACTGTCTTTTTATAATTTTTAGTTGAAAAATAAAGATAGTTTTTTTGCGCTGATTTAAAAAATTTTTTTGGAGTTAAAAATGTCTAAAGGTCAAACTTTACAAGATCCGTTCTTAAATTCTCTCCGTAAAGAACGTATCCCTGTTTCTATTTTCCTTGTGAACGGTATTAAATTACAGGGTCATATTGAATCATTTGACCAATATGTTGTTTTATTAAAAAATACTGTAAGTCAAATGGTATACAAACACGCGATTTCAACTGTTGTTCCAGCGCGTAACCCACGCCCAGCAGGCGCACAAGGTACCGGCTTCCCAGCACAAGGCGGCACTCAAGGTGGCTTTGGTGGTCAACCTACTGGTGGCTTCGGTGGCGGCGCTCAAGGCGGCTTCGGTGGCGCTCAAGGTGGCTTCGGTGGCGCTCAAGGCGGTTTCGGTGGTCAAGGCGGCTTCGGTGGTGCTCAAGGTGGCGGCTTCGGCGGTCAAGGCGGCTTCGGTGGTGCTCAAGGTGGCGGTTTCGGCGGTCAAGGCGGCTTCGGTGGTCATCAAGGTGGTTTTGACAACGACACTAAATTTGAAGATGGTCAAGAAGACGAAAATAATCGTTAATTGAAATCTAAAAAGAAACCAGTCAGATAATGACTGGTTTTTTTATGTTTATTTATAGGTGAATTCAAAATATTAAACTCATCAAAGGTCATGATTTGATCGTGGTGAATCATATATTTAAATAGATAGAGTTGTAAGTCATGTTATTGATATTGGCGGCTGCTTTAAGCAGCGTCTTGGTGTCTATTCTATTAAAAAATTTAAAGAAAAAAGGGTATCAACCACTACAGATGATTGCATGGAACTATGCAAGTGCAAGTCTATTTTGCTTTTGGTGGTTTAAACCTAATATTCAACAGGTTTCTATACAACATACACCTTGGTGGTTAATTGTTGCTTTAGGGGTAATTTTACCTTGTATATTCTTGTGTCTTGCTAAATCATTGGAGTATGCAGGAATTGTTAAAACGGAAATCGCACAACGTCTTTCTGTAGTACTTTCTTTATTAGCCGCTTATTTCTTTTTTCAAGAACAATTTAATACGTTAAAACTATGGGGTATAGGATTAGGTATTTTTGCAGTTTTACTGGTTTTATTTGGACAGCTAAGTTCCGCTTCAGGTCATCAATCTCGGAAATCAATTTTTGCTTTATTGAGCGTTTGGGTTGGCTATGCAGCAGTAGATATTTTATTAAAATACACAAGTAGTTTAGGTCTTCAATTTACACTTACTCTGAATCTTATTTTTATTACAGCTTTTATATTATCAATTTCATATTTATTTGTGCAGAAAACCCAAAAATGGCAGTTTAAAAGTGCTATAGCTGGGTTGGTGTTGGGGGTACTGAATTTCTCAAATATTGCTTTATATGTGAAAGCTCATATTCTTTTAAAGGATTCGCCCGCAATTGTTTTTGCAAGTATGAACATTCTTGTTGTGCTATTAGGAATTGCAAGTGGAATAATTTTATATAAAGAAAAATTAAAATGGCCTACCACCTTAGGTATTTTATTTGGGATAAGTGGCGTGATTTGTTTAGCTAAGGCAATGGCTTTATAGTTCAAGAGAGTTGAATCTCTTGAACTATTCTAATTTTATAAATAGGTAAAAATAACTTCATCTGGTAGGCGTGATTTAGGTAGTTTGGCATTAAAATCGTTTTCACTGCGATAACCTAGGGAAACAATGACTGAACTACGTAAGCCTTTCTCAGTTAAACCTAACTCAGTATTTAAAATCTCTTCATCAAAGCCACCCATGGGGGTTGCATCAATTCCTTCTAAACCCGCAGCAAAAAGAAGTTGCCCAAGAGCAATGAATGTTTGATTTTCCATCCATCCAAATAAATTTTTCTGCTCATTTCGATAGAACTCAACATACCCATGGCGAGTATCTTTTTGGCCTAATTTAGCTTTTTCATCTTTAAAACGACCACTTAAGTCATCTTGCTCAAGTAATTGATTTAAGTATTCAGATGAAATATCTGTTTTTGTGCAAAATACAAGTGTGTGTGATGACTCAAGTACTTTAGGACCATTGTAAGCATATTTACCTGTTAAGGCTTTCGCTATTCTTTCTTTAGCTGCAAGGTTATCCGCAACGAAAAAGTGCCAAGGCTGTATATTCACTGAAGAAGGTGAAAAACGTAAAATTTCTAATAATTTATTAATTTTTTCTTGAGGAATTTTCTTTTCAGAATCATACGCTTTTGTTGTATAGCGACTTTTAACAGAATTCAATAGGTCCATAGGTCTACTCCATATCAATCTTATGGCAATTGAGAGAATTTAATCTTTGTCATCATACGCTATTTTATTCAAAAACATTTCCTATGTAATTTGATAAAGAAATATAATGCTCATATAAAGTTTTAGTAATCTATTGAAAATGATTGATTTAATGCCACCTGAGGCAAAGAGTAAGTTGCGAGAAACTAGAATTGTTAAAGCCTTTATCATTCTTATATTTGTATTGAGTCTGCTTATTTTATATATTGAGTATCACGATCATGCACATATAAGCTGGAAATTTATATTTATTGCCAGCATGTGTGTGATTTACGATTCTGATTTAAATAAAAAAATTAAAGAATTGAAAGTTCAAATAAAAAGTGTCTAATTTCTAGCTAATAATTCCAGACAATCAATTCGAGCTGTTGCGTATTTGAAGATGGATCAATTTCTAAAATATAAGCCTGATCTTCACGCCAATCGCCAAGTACAATTCGTTGTTTAGCTTGCACCTGATGAATCGAGGGGCGGTGAGTATGCCCATGAATCAGTGTTTCTACATTTGCTAAAGCGGAAATAACGGCTTGCTCATTCACATCCATAATTTCATAGCTTTTTTGCTGTTTATCAGCGGAGCTTCTTTTGCGGAAGCCATTAACCAACTTAGTGCGAAAACTCAGTGGGGTACGGCGTAAAAGAGCAACTAAGAGAGGATTTCGGATAATCTTTTTAAATCTTTGATAGGAAACGTCATCTGTACATAATGCATCGCCGTGTTCTAGACGATATTGATGTCCTGCAATATTGAAGAAATAAATGTCAGGTAGTAAGACGCCATTAAATTTATTGAGGAAAACTTGATTAAGCGCAAAATCACGGTTACCGACTTGAAAGTAAACCCGATTCCCTTTTTGGTTAAAGACTTTTAAAGCTTCAACAATTTCATCAAGCCATGGTGCTGAATAGTCATCTCCAATCCAGGCATTAAACCAATCGCCTAAGATGTAGAGTTGAGTATTTCTATCTTGGTAATGCACCAATAAGTCTAAAAACCCTCGAACGAGTCGAGGGTGTTCAGGTGACAAATGTAAATCTGAGATAAACAGATAAGTCACAGCTTTATCCTAAAATTATTCAGAAATAATTTTAGCAGATTCGATTACAACGTTTTCTAAAGGAACATCAGCGTGATAACCGCGGTTACCAGTACGAACACCTTTGATCGCTTCAACAATGTCTAAACCTTCAACAACTTTACCAAATACAGCATAACCCCAACCTTGAGCAGTTTTAGAGGTATGGTTCAAGAAAGAGTTATTTTTCACGTTGATAAAGAATTGAGCAGACGCTGAGTGAGGAGCTTGAGTACGTGCCATTGCAATCGTACCTTCGTCGTTGCTTAAACCGTTATCAGCTTCATTTTCAATTGAATCACGTGTTGCTTTTTCTTTGAAGTTTTCATCCATACCGCCACCTTGGATCATGAAACCATCAATGACGCGGTGGAAAATAACGCCGTCATAAAAACCGTCACGTACATATTCTAAAAAATTTGCTACTGTTTTAGGTGCTTTTTCAGCATTCAATTCAAGAACAATACGACCTTTATTGGTGTTTAATTCGACTTGAGGAAAACTCATTACATTAATCTCCTAAACATGGGCTTATGACCATGGGTTTTTGGTTGAGAGAAGCATAAGCAAACTGTAAACTACAAGGCAAGTAAAAAACGTTAAAATCTTTGTTAAAAATGAAGATAGCGTTTAAATTTTTCGAAATTTTATCTACAAAGAAGTGATTGATACACTATGAAGCCTAATGATGTTGTCTCGAGCCTGCCAAATAACCCGACACCGAATACTCATGCCTCTGTCGATTCTGCGCAGCAAGAACAACAGGCTGGCTTAGATTTTGTTCGCCAAGTCATTACTGAAGACTTGGCTGCTGGTCGCGCAAAGCAAATCGTAACGCGTTTTCCACCAGAACCAAATGGCTATTTACATATTGGTCATGTAAAAGCGATTTGCCTAAACTTTGGTGTGGCTGAAGAGTTTGATGGTTTATGTAATTTACGTTTTGACGATACAAACCCTGATGCTGAAGAACAAGAGTATGTAGACGGTATTGCAAATGATGTGAAATGGCTTGGTTTTAACTGGAATGGTGAGCCTCGCTATGCATCAGGTTATTTTGATCAATTATATGCATGGGCTGTTCAATTGATTGAGCAAGGCGATGCTTATGTTGATTTACAGTCTCCAGAAGAAATTAAGTTAAACCGCGGTAGTTTTGTTGAACCTGGTAAAAATTCACCATACCGTGATGCATCTGTTGAAGAGAATCTCGCGCGTTTTGAAAAAATGCGCAGTGGTGAATTTAAAGAAGGTGAAGCTGTTCTGCGTGCCAAGATTGATATGGCAAGCCCAAATGTACATATGCGTGACCCAATTTTATATCGCGTATTGCATTCAGAGCATCACCAAACAGGTGACAAGTGGAAAATCTATCCAATGTATGACTACGCTCATCCATTGTCTGATGCTATTGAGGGGATTACTCACTCGCTTTGTACATTAGAGTTCCAAGATCACCGCCCGTTTTATGACTGGATTGTAGAAAAAGTAAAATCTGAAGCGGTTCCACATCAGTATGAATCTTCACGTTTAAATGTGGACTACACCATTACATCAAAACGTAAATTACGTAAATTGGTGGAAGGTGGTCATGTGAATGGTTGGGATGACCCACGTATGCCAACTGTAGTCGGTATGCGTCGTCGTGGCTTTACTGCTGAAGGTTTGCGTGAATTCTGTAAGCGCGTAGGTGTGTCAAAAACTGACGGTATTGTAGATGTTGCAATGCTTGAGTTCTGTATCCGTCAATCTTTGGAAAATACAGCTGCGCGTGGTATGGCTGTTTTAAGTCCACTTAAAGTGACTTTAACCAATTTACCGGAAGATATGGATCTTAAGCATGCTCGCCATCCAAACGTGGATATGGGTGATCGTGTAATTCCTTTAACCAAGGAAATCTATATTGACCGTAAAGACTTTGAGGAAGTTCCACCAAAGGGCTTCAAGCGCTTAATTCCTGATGGTGAAGTACGTTTACGTCATGCTTACGTGATTAAATGTGATGAAGTCATTAAGGATGCTAATGGTGAAGTGGTTGAGTTGAAATGTTCAATTGACCCTGAAACCTTAGGTAAAAACCCTGAAGGCCGTAAAGTAAAAGGCGTAATTCACTGGGTATCTGCGACTAAAGGCATTCCTGCTGAAGTACGTATTTACGATCGTTTGTTCACAGAAGCAGACCCTGAAACAGGTGATGATTTCTTGGCAAACCTAAATCCGGATTCGATGAAAGTGTTAGAAGCTGTCATTGAACCCGCTTTAGCACAAGCGAGTCCTGAAGATCGTTTCCAGTTTGAACGTGAAGGTTATTTCGTTGCTGATCAACATGATCATTCACCTGAAAAACCAGTGTTTAACCGTATTCTCGATTTGAAAGATAGCTTTAAGCCCGAGAAAAAGTAAGCCGAGTAACATGTTTTTGAGTAAATAGCAGATATAAAAAAGCCCAACTCAGTTGGGCTTTTTTATATTTATTTTCTTACCTATATTATTCTTTATTATGCTTTGGCAAATAAGCTAAGCTGGATTAACCACATAAAAATAAAGAACAATAATGATAAGAAGAATAAATGCTAGCGATAAATAAGTATTCACCGTGTTAAAGCTTTTAATAAATTTCAGGATTTCCATAGTAAATCAGCGTTTATTTTATGTTACAAAATGAATAAATTAATAATACACGGAAATTAATTATAAAGGGTCCCAAAGATAGATTAATAATCCATCTTTGGGTAAAAATTAAGCATTTGGTTTTATGGATATAATTTAATTAATATATTGAATTGAAGATTAATCACTATATCCAATTCGTTTAAGAAATTTTTGAATAACATCAAAAGCTGCTTGTTCGAGACTCTGAGCATATTGCTGATTTTGTTCGCGAAGTTTTGGAATTGAAATATTTGCATGGCGAAGTTCACATGTATGACCAATTAACCATTTTTCAAAATGTTCTTCAGTACTTTCAATGTGAAACTGTAAGGCAAGAATATTATTACCGACTTCAAATGCCTGATTGGTGTAAATATCAGAGCTTGCTAAGAGCACTGCATTTTCAGGAAGGTCGAAAGTATCGCCGTGCCAATGTAGAACATGAACATTATTAAGCAAACCAGATAAAACCTGATTAGCGCGTAGGCTTAAGCTCAGTGGACCCCAGCCAATTTCTTTTTGATGTCCTGCATATACTTTTGCACCAAGTGCATGAGCAATAAGCTGTGCACCTAGACAAATACCCAGAGTAGGTTTATCAGCTGCTAAACGTTGTTTGAGTAAAGCGATTTCATCTTTTAAGAATGGATAATCGTCAGTTTCATAAACGCCGATTGGGCCACCTAAAATAATGGTTAAACCTTCATGTACAAAAGCAGGGGTTAAATCATCAACACCCGCCTCAAAATAACGGACACGAAATCCAAGTTGATAAAAGACATCTTCTAATGAACCTAAGTCTTCGAAAGCAAGATGCTGAATGGCATAAATAGTTTTTGGGAAGGCGTTTGTTGTGCTCATACAAATGATTCATAGAAGATCAATATGTGGAGTATAGCGATAAATATAAAGAAGAGAATATCTGTATAAATCGCTAATACCCAGGAATTGATATTTTTCGTTGAAATAATGTTGTTATGCAAAGGATTATCTATTTATCAATAAATCCCTATACATATTCTATTGTTTAAAATAATAGCTTTTGAGTTGTCTCAAGGCCTATGTTTGAAAGTTGGTGTTCATCTTTTAAATTAACGCCTGAAAAGCCGAGCTGTTTTGATTTTTTCATTAATGCCATTAAACGTTGTACCGCAACAGGAATGCTTAATCCCGCCGAGCGAACATTGGAAATACAGTTGCGTTTGGCATCCAAACAGCCTGCATAGGCATTCCATGTGTAGTAAATACCCATACTATCGGGTGAGCTTAAACCTGGGCGTTCTCCAATAAGCATCACAAGCATAGATGCTTTAAAGATTTCAGCAACTTCATCACCTAAAGCAACCCGACTGCCTGTCGCAAGTGTAATTGGCGCAAGACTCCAGTTTTCTTGCTGAACTTGTTCACTCAGCGCTGTAATAAATCCCACAGCATTCGCTTCAATTGCTCTTGCAGAGAGTCCGTCACCTACAACAATACAAACATCGTACTGTTGTGGGTTTTCTGCATATTCCTTAATTAAGACATCTTTTGATTGGCTTGAAAGCTGACGCCCTAAATCTGGACGCTTAAGGTAAATTTCTTTATTAGCGGCATTACTTTGAACATGAAGACTTCTGAGCTGCTTTTGCTGTAACTGTTCAGATAAATATGAAACATCTAGATTTTGATAAACCGCATCTTTTGCTTGTGCATGGGACAACTGAAACTCAAGTAAGGCTCGTGTTGGAATACTACAACCTGCACGGCCCAGAGCAATACGGGCATCGGTAAACTGTTTGAGTTTTTCCCACTGATCTTGATGGGTAGAAGAGGGATATTGAATATCGCGATTAAGTTTCATGACGTTCTCCCTAGTTCATGAGCAGACGAGAGAATTGGTCAGGCATGTGATCTGCCCAACAAATTTGTGAATTCTGCTGTTTAAAAATACCTTGTTGTTCAAGCCAAGCAGAAAACTCAGGGGCTGGCTTTAATCCTAAAAGTTGTCTTAAGTAGAGGGCATCATGGAATGACGTCGTTTGATAGTTGAGCATGACATCGTCTGAACCCGGAATACCCATAATAAAGTTGATGCCCGCGGCGCCAAATAGGGTAAGCAGAACATCCATATCATTCTGGTCGGCATCGGCATGGTTGGTGTAACAAATGTCGCAGCCCATTGGCACACCAAGCAATTTACCGCAGAAGTGATCTTCTAGACCTGCGCGTATAATTTGTTTGCCGTTAAAAAGGTACTCTGGGCCAATAAAACCGACTACTGTATTTACTAAAAGCGGGTTATATTTTCGGGCTACGGCATAGGCACGAGTTTCCAATGTTTGCTGGTCAACGCCGTGATGTGCATTGCTTGATAAGGCGCTGCCTTGACCAGTTTCAAAGTACATAACATTTTGCCCAATGGTCCCGCGTTTGAGTGCGAGCGTGGCTTCATATCCTTCTTGTAGTAAGTCGAGCGATATTCCAAAACCCTCGTTGGCTTGTTGAGTGCCAGCAATTGACTGAAACATTAAATCAATCGGCACATTTTTTTCAGCGAGTTGAATACCTGAACTGATATGCGTGAGCACACAAGATTGGGTTGGAATTTGGTATTCCTGAATCACATGATCAAGCAATTTCAGTAGCTCTGACAAATTATGTAAGTTATCTGTCGCTGGGTTAATGCCAATCACGGCGTCACCATTGCCATACATCAAGCCATCTAAAATACTGGCGGAAATACCAAGAACATCGTCGGTAGGGTGATTGGGTTGCAAACGGGTAGAAAGATGTCCTTTTAAACCAATAGTGTTACGAAACTGGGTAATCACTTCACATTTGCTGGCTACATAAATCAAATCTTGATTGCGCATAATTTTGCTAACAGCAGCCACCATTTCTGGAGTTAAACCTGATGTTAATACTTTTAAGCTTTGTGCAGTTGCTTCTTCTCCAAGTAACCAATTCCGAAAATCGCCTACTGTAAAGTGTGAAATAGGGGCAAAGGCCGCCAGATCATGTTCATCAATAATTAGACGGGTAATTTCATCTGTTTCGTAATCGACAACAACTTCATTTAAGAAGGTCTTAAGGGGCACGTCGGCAAGTGCCATTTGTGCCGCAACATGTTCAGTTGCATCTCTGGCAGCTACACCAGCTAATTCGTCGCCTGAACGTAATGGCGTTGCTTTTGCCATTAAAGTTTTTAGGTCAGCAAAGTGATATTGCTGATTGGCGACAATATTGCGATAACTCATGATTGCATCCTTATCTGGTTTTATAGCTCTTGTTCAGCAGCTTTAATATTTGCAAACTCTTCTTCTGGTGTTCCTTTCACTAAATGATAGCGGCTGTAGAATAAAAAGTAAGCAATAAACACGATGTAAATAGCAGCAGCAATGAACCAGACTTTCGGGTTTACCACAAAACCTGCAATCACCGCAGCCGCTGCTAAAACTAATGCAATGCTTGAGGTGATAATGCCACCCAGTGTTTTATAGGGACGGGGCATGTCGGGTTTAGATAGGCGTAATTTGATGTGAGATAAGAGAATCAACACATAAGAAATGGTTGCCCCAAAAACGGCAATTAAAATCAGTGAATCGCCTTCTTTAGTAAGTGAAAGCAAGAACCCAATAATGCCCGGAATAATAATCGCAAGATAAGGTGCTTTATTTTTATTGGTTAATGAGAGTGAAGTCGGTAAATAGCCAGCTCGTGACAGTGCAAAAATTTGACGCGAATAGGCATAGATAATTGAAAAGAAACTTGCGATTAAACCTGCTAAACCCACAAAGTTTACAAAGGTCGCTAGCCATGTATTAGCTCCATAAACTTTAACCAGAGCATCTACGAGAGGAGCGCCTGAGTTTTGCAAAGTACTTGCACCAGCTGCGCCTGCACCCAAGAATAAAATAAGCATAGCAAACGCCGTTAATATGAGCATCGCACCTATTAAACCGCGTGGTAGAGACTTGGCTGGATCTTTCGCTTCTTCGGCTGCTAAAGGAACTCCCTCAACTGCAAGAAAAAACCAGATTGCAAAAGGAACCGCTGCCCATATACCTAAGTAACCATGAGGTAAAAAACGACTTGCGCCTACCCCTGTACCAACTGGAATATCTAACAGGTTTTGTGTATTAAAATGCGGAATCATTGCTGCAATAAAAACTACAAGAGCAACTGCTGCGACAAGCGTAATTGCAAACATGATTTTTAAGGCTTCACCAGCACCTTTCAGATGTATACCCATAAAAATGGCATAGCAGGCGAGGTAAATCATCCAGCCATTAATGCCAAATAAAGATTCACAATAACCACCAATAAATACGGCAATCGCCGCAGGAGCAATTGCATATTCAATTAAAATAGCTGTTCCTGTTAAATAGCCACCAAAAGGACCAAAAGCTGCGCGGGCAAAACTATAACCACCGCCCGCCGTAGGCATCATAGTGGACATTTCTGACATAGAAAGGCATAGGCACAGGTACATAAGCGCAGCAAGTGCAGTGGCAATAAACATACCACCCCAACCACCTTGGGCAATGCCAAAGTTCCAACCTGCAAAATCACCGGATATCACATAAGCTACGCCTAAACCAATCAGGAGTAACCAACCGACCGTGCCTTGTTTGAGTTGGCGTTGTGCAAAATATTCTGCTGATGAGACTTCAGTGCTGGAAGAAATGACCGAAGCTGTTTCTGGTTGATTCATACAATACTCCTTGGAGTTGGTTTGTATGAATCAATGCAAAAGCAATGCCTAAATGAAGCGATTTAAAGGTTTGATGATGGTTTTTTATTCCAAATGATAAAAACTCATGGTTTAACGAGATAAATAAAGAAGCCAGCAATCTAAATTACTGGCTTCTTACATAATTAATGATCTTACTTCTTTCTAGTGTTGATAGTCTGGTATCAACTTGGTGCGAAACTTAGAAGAAGCCCATAGGTTTAGTTGAATAACTCACCAACAAGTTTTTAGTTTGTTGATAATGATCTAACATCATCTTGTGGTTTTCACGGCCAATACCTGACTTTTTGTAGCCACCAAATGCAGCGTGAGCAGGGTAGATGTTATAGCAGTTTGTCCAGACACGACCAGCTTCAATCGCACGACCAGCACGATAAGAAATGTGTGCTGAACGTGACCAAACGCCTGCACCTAAACCATACATGGTGTCATTGGCAATTTTGATTGCATCGTCAAAGTCTTTGAATGTTGTCACAGCAAGCACAGGTCCAAAAATTTCTTCTTGGAAAATTTGCATGCTGTTGTGACCTTTAAAAATAGTCGGATCAACATAGAAACCATCGCCTACTTCTTTACGGCCACTACCGCCAAGTAAGAGTTCTGCACCTTCTTCACGGCCCGTATTAATACAACTTAAGATTTTCTCTTGTTGTTGTAGAGACGCTTGAGCACCAATCATGGTTTCAGTATCAAGTGGGTGACCCGTTTTAATACGTTTTACACGCTCGACAGCCATTTCCAAGAACTGATCAGCAATGCTCTCTTGTACTAAAGCACGAGAAGGGCAAGTACATACTTCACCTTGGTTCAAGGCAAACATTGCAAAACCTTCAAGCGTTTTTTCTAAGAAATCATCTTCTTTGTCCATGATATCTTCAAAGAAAAGATTTGGTGACTTACCGCCAAGTTCTAATGTCACTGGAATAATATTTTCGGTCGCATATTGCATGACCATTTGCCCAGTTTGGGTTGAACCTGTAAATGCAATTTTGGCAATACGTGGATTTGTGGCTAACGGGCGGCCAACTTCTGCACCGAAACCATTCACAATATTAAGCACACCCGGCGGTAAGATATCTTGGATGAGTTCAGCAACCAGCAAAATTCCTACTGGTGTTTGCTCTGCCGGTTTAATCACAACACAGTTACCCGCAGCTAAAGCAGGAGCAAGCTTCCATGCTGCCATTAAAATAGGGAAGTTCCATGGAATGATTTGACCCACGACACCTAGCGGTTCATGGAAGTGGTAAGCAATCGTATCTTCATCAATTTCAGAGATGCCGCCTTCTTGAGCGCGAATACATCCAGCGAAATAACGGAAATGGTCGATTGCAAGTGGAATGTCTGCTGCTAAAGTTTCACGTACTGCTTTACCGTTATCCCAAGTTTCTGCTACTGCTAACATTTCAAGATTTGCTTCTAAACGATCAGCAATTTTTAAAAGTATATTAGAGCGGACCGTTGGCGAGGCTTTATTCCATGTTGCTTTGGCTTTATGTGCTGCATCTAGAGCGAGTTCGATATCTTCGGCACTAGAGCGTGGAATACGGGTAAAAACTTTTCCATCAACAGGAGATACATTGTCAAAATAAGCACCTTTTACAGGTGCAACCCATTCACCGCCAATAAAATTTTCATATTGTGATTTGAATTGAACTTTTGAGCCCGATTGATTTGGATCGATATAGCGCATATAAATATTCCTTTGCTTTTTAGGACTAAAGACTAACAAGAACCCTGTCAGTAGGTACTTTCGTACTTTGTTTAATTAGGATATAAAGAAGAAGGTTGGAGAAAGGTTGGAATAGAAATGTGGATATATAAGGAACTTACAAATGTTCACAAAAAAGGATTTATTGCAGCAACGGACGTTGATTGATCAACTGCGTACGCAAAATAGTCTCTCTCCTCAAAATGCTGCCAAACTGGGTCAAAGTATTGCAAGTTCATGGGAACGGTCAGCCTCTGCTGCGATTCCTAAAGAGCGTTTTGCTGCCCCATTAGTCGAGAAAAAATCTGCTTCACAAAATGCTTTAGATATGGCCTTAACGCAATGTGCTGATGATTTACGCCATATTGCTGAGCAATCTTCAATGGTAATAGCCGTGGGGGATATTGGTAGTACGATCATTTGGACGGCAACAAGTGCGCAAATGCAAAGTGCTGCTGAGCGTGTTCACTTTGTGCAGGGCGGGCAATGGCGTGAAGAATTTGTTGGCACCAATGCATTGGCTTTGTCTTTAAAAACTCAACAATCAAGCTGTGTTTTTTCCAATGAACACTATATGGAATCAATTCATGATTGGGTGTGTTATGCCGCGCCAATTATCGATCCTTATTCAAAACAAACTCTAGGTGTCGTTGATTTATCGACGACTTGGAAAAATCATAATAGTTTGGGAATATTGGCTGCTGAACGTTGTGCTTCAATTATTCAATCTGCCTTGCTAGAGCAGCAGCGTCAACAATTAAATATTCGGGCATTTTCGACGCCACAAGTTAAATTTAATGGCAAAAGTTTGTTATTAACACCGCGTCAAATTGAGATTTTAACTATATTGGCCTTATGTCCGCATGGTTTAACTTTAGAGCATCTTTATCAGGCGCTCTATGGCGAACGTAAAGTCAGTATGGGTACGCTTAAAGCTGAAATGTCTCAACTTCGAGATATTTTGGGGGGCTTGCTTGGTTCACGTCCATATCGTTTGCTTGTTCATGTAGAAGCCGATTTTTTGCAAGCTGAACAAGCACTGGATGCAGGATATGCAGCCTCAGCTTTGCAGCTTTACACAGGTGTTTTTCTGGCAAAAACTGAAAGTCCGTTTTTATGTGCATGGCGTGACTGCCTCGAATCACGCCTAAGCGATGCAATTTTTAAAACCCAAGAAACAGATTTATTACTTAAGCATTTAGCTCATTTCCCCGAAGCAATTGATGCGGTAGAACGCCTTATGGAGTTAGTGCCGAGCGAACATCCTGCGCATCAACTGCTGGTGAAATACCTTGACTCGCCTAAGCTCAGTTAAGTGATTTTTTGATCCAGCCACTGGAATAATTGTTGATAGACTTGTTCCCGTACTGGCTGGGCCGAAAGGACTAAATCATGCAATCCATTGTGAATAGAGACAACGGAGACATCGCCTTTGATTTTTTTACCATGTTTTGCAATGTCTTTAACATCTAAAATTACATCACTTTGAGCCGCATCTACTCCCCATTTTTTAGGGTTTTTGGTTTGATGGGAATGCATAATCAGTGCGGGAACATTCAGTTTAACCCCGCGATGTATTTCTTTTTGTGCCGTATGAATTGCATGTAGAAAGCTGAGTTGAACAGTAGACGCAGACGTTGGTTTCCAGTCCAGATTAAAGTCCCATTCGCCTTTAAGTTCTTTATGAAGGCTCGCGGTGTACCATTTGTTCAGTTGGCTTGGGAATTTAACTTTTGGCAGATATTTTCCTACTCGGCTGAGCATTGGAATACCAAACTTTTTTTCGACCAAGCTTAAATTAAAGTCGTAAAACGGGCTGTTTGCCCACAGCGCTTTAATAAGAGGGTGGCTTGGGTTATGGGCAGCATAAAGCGTTGCTGTCAGACCGCCAGTTGAATGTCCTGCGAGCAAAACTTGTGTGTGCTTTTCTTTGGCAATGATATCTAATGCTTGAGTAATTTCGGCATCGTATTCATTTAAATCAAGCACATTATAGAAAATTTGATGGGGTAGCTTTGAACGGCCGTATTTTCTTAAATCTAGTGCGTAGAAGTCATAACCATGTGCATTGAATTGTTCAGCCATTTCAGTTTGAAAGAAATAATCTAAAAACCCATGAATATAAAGCACAGCTTTTTGAGTCGGTTGAGCAGCTTTCTTACGAACTAGGGTTGCTACAACTTTACCTTCATAATCATCAGGAAAGTTGAGTGTGAGCTGTTCGTAGCCAGTTCCTAAAATATCTGGGGCATATGTTTGAGTAGCTGAGGATGTATTCATTTTTATCGAGCTATTGTAATTAAGACATGCTGAGTATCCTTCAATGAAATGGGCGAATTGTCAATCAGGTTTAGAGGTTGGTTTGGAATAGAGGTTTTAAAAAAAGGGGAATACCGCTGGAGCTAAGTATTCCCCAAAAAGTAAGTCAATGGTTGGAGGGGTTTGACTTACTAGAGGGACATGCCATTACATCAGTATTAAAGTGCTGCTTTAAATATCTCCACAACTTGCGCATGATTTGCTTTACGAGGGTTGGTCAGCATACATGCATCTTTTTGAGCGTTATCGGCCATGACTGTAAGGTCTTCAGTTTTTACGCCTAACTCTGTTAAACCAGATGGAATGCCGATGGATGAAGACAGTTTACGGATGGCATCAATTGCAGCATACGCAGCTTCCATCACAGTCAGCCCATGAGTTTTTACACCCATTAACTCAGCGATTTTTGCGTAGCGATCTGGGCAGGCAATTAAGTTAAATTCGCACACGTGTGGTAATAAAATTGCATTACATACACCGTGAGGTAAGTTATAGAAACCGCCTAATTGATGCGCCATCGCGTGAACATAACCTAAAGATGCATTGTTAAATGCCATGCCTGCCAAGTACTGTGCGTAGCTCATGGCATCACGAGCTTCGATATTTTCACCATTTGCGACAGCAGGTTGTAGCCACTGACTAATCATGGTAATCGCTTTTTCTGCACAAGCATCGGTAATTGGGTTGGCCGCCGTAGACACATATGCTTCAACAGCATGAGTTAAAGCATCCATACCCGTTGCAGCTGTTAAACCAGCAGGTTTCGCAATCATGAGTTTCGGGTCATCAATTGCAATAAGTGGAGTACAACGCCAGTCGACAATTGCCATTTTTACGTGAGTGTCTGTATTGGTAATAATGCAGAAACGAGTCATTTCAGATGCAGTACCAGCTGTGGTGTTGATCGCAATCAGCGGCGTCATTGGCACCTTACTTTTATCGATACCTTCATAGTCACGAATATGACCACCACCAGCAGTAACTAAGCCAATCCCTTTTGCACAGTCATGAGACGAACCACCACCTAGCGAGACAATAAAGTCACAGCCATTGTCGTTATAGGCATTTACACCATTATGAACATTGACGTCTGTTGGGTTTGGTTCAGCACCCGAGAATATATGGCTAGCAACGCCTGCTTCAGTTAAATAGTTTGCAATAAGATCTGCGACACCAAATTTAAATAAGCCTTCATCGGTCACAATTAATGCTTTTTTTGCGCCGAGGTTTTGTGCCTTTGTACCAATTTCTTTAGCGCATCCTGGACCAAAGAGTGATACACAGGGAATATAAAAACCGTTTGTTTGATCTGCAATATTTTTAAAAGCCATGGAGTGATTCCTTCTTCCATAAATCCATTGTTTGTTATTACAGGTGAGCCTCACCATGGCCTTAGTATTGAGATCTAAAGATCATTTTCCTACCTACCAAAAACCTACCAAATATTATTTTGCTATTAATTATTGATTTATATTGGTTTTATAGAATTTTTTTCACATTCATTTAATTTTTTCGGGAAAATCGTTAAGCTATGGGCTGTTGAAGATGTACTTACGAGATTATGAAACAGGAAACTGCGCTTAAACTGCTTAAAGCAGGGGAAAATGTCTTTTTAACCGGCTCGGCTGGTGCAGGGAAAACTTATACACTCAATCAGTACATTCAATATTTAAAAGCACGTAAAGTGCCTGTGGCTATTACGGCGTCTACAGGTATTGCTGCAACACATATGAACGGTATGACCATTCATACATGGGCAGGCATCGGCATTAAAGATCAGTTAACTGACGATGACCTGAAACGTATGAAAGAGCGTAAATATCTCAAGGAACACCTTGAAAATGCGCAAGTTCTCGTCATCGATGAAATCTCGATGTTGCATGCAAAACAGCTTAATCTAGTGAATCAGGTTTTAAAATATTTTAAAGAAAGCGATGAAGCTTTTGGTGGTATTCAAGTCATTGTGGCCGGAGATTTCTTTCAGTTACCGCCAGTTGGACGTAATAGTGAAGCCAACCGTGACAAGTTCTGTTTTATGTCGGATGCATGGGTCGAAGCCAAATTTCGCGTATGTTATTTAACAGAACAACACCGTCAAGATGATGAAATTCTTAACCAGATTTTAAATGCCATTCGTGCGCAAAATATTCAATCAGATCATTTATACGCGTTACGTCAATCACGCTCGCATGATATTGGTGAGACCTTTACTCGTCTCTATACGCACAATATGGATGTCGATAATATCAATTATCAGCATTTAAATGAAATTGATAATGAAGGGCATCAGTTTAATGCAGTTTTAGATGGTAATGAAAAACTGGTAGAAACTTTAAAATCTTCAGTTCGTGCACCAGAAGAACTTACCTTAAAGAAACATGCAAAAGTCATGTTTGTAAAAAACAACTTTGATATGGGATATATCAACGGGAGTTTAGGTGAAGTCATTGGTTTTGAAGAAGATGATGAAAACGGTTTGCTACCAAAGGTAAAACTAACCGATGGCACGACATTGCTTGTTGCGCCTGAAACTTGGTCAGTTGAAAACGATGCAGGTAAAGTGATTGCCAGTTTCCAGCAAATTCCACTTCGTTTGGCATGGGCAATTACTATTCATAAAAGCCAAGGGATGACCTTAGAAGCTGCTGAAATTAACCTCATGAACACCTTTGAAAAAGGTCAGGGCTATGTGGCATTGTCGCGTTTAAAATCTTTGACCGGTTTGAAATTATTGGGTATTAACGAGCAAGCTTTAGAGTTAGACAGTTTGGCTGTAAAAGCCGATCGCCGTTTCCAAGAGCTTTCTAAAGAAGCGGAAGTTAATTTTTCTGATGTAGATTTAACGCCACAACACAAAGCCTTTATTCGTCACTGTGGCGGAACCTTAAATGAAACAGAAATTTCTCGTAATGAGAAAAAACTCTCAAAAGGTGCGAAACAAAATTACGCCTCGGCAACGTTAGATGAAACACGTGCCTTGTTTGAAGAAGGCTATGAAATTGAAGATATCGCCCATGAACGTGGCCTTACCCCAGCAACCATCATTAATCATTTGGCCCGACTTCATAAAGAGCAAAAACTGGATATTTCTGTTGCTCATCCTGGTGAAGAAGTGGTTGAAGAAATCCGTAAAATTTATAAGAAACTGAAAAAACGACAAAATCCAGATCATTTTTCTGATGACGGTTCGATCAAACTAAGACCAATCGTTGAAGCAACCAGTCCTCGAATGGGATATGATCAAGTTCGATTAGCTTTATTATTTATTGAGTAAAGTTTAATTACTTATTACATAAATTGAGGTGGCTATGCCGCACGTTGTAGTTGATTATTCAGATAACTTAACTGGATTAAATGCAAAACAATTACTTGAAGAAATTAATACCACGCTCATTGAAACAGAGTTGTTTAGCCAAGAAGATATTAAAAGCCGTGCACGTAAAGATGAAGTTTTTCTGATTGGCCAAGGGATTGATCAAGCTTATATTCATGTAAAAGCCTATATTTTGTCGGGAAGAAATGCAGAGCAAAAACAGCTGATAGGTGATCAGTTATTAACGGCACTCAGTAATAAAAATTATCTACAGCAAGGATTTAATAAAGAAATTCAATTGTGTGTTGAACTCATTGATATGCCAAGAGAAGATTACTTCAAGCAAGTTATATAATCTTAAAAAAAGCAATTTCGATCAAGAATAGAGATCAGCACTATGTAAAAGTAGTGCTATCGAATGAACAGACATAAATGTATGGCTGTATATACACAAAAGCTGCAACTGGTTTGCGATTATATTCAAAAACATTTAGATGAAGATTTAGATGTCGATCGATTGAGCCAGATTGCAGCCTTATCTAAGTTTCATTTTCATCGTATTTTTGCCATTCATATTGGTTTAAATGTGATGAAGTTTATTCAACTTTCTCGTTTAAAACGAGCCTCTTTTCAACTGGCTTTTGAACCCGATCTCAAGATTATTGATATTGCATTGCAAGCAGGGTTTGATAGTCCAGAGGCATTTACTCGTGCATTTAAGCGCTCATTTGATCAAACTCCTCGCGCTTTTAGAGATAAACCAGACTGGGAATCTTGGCACCAGAAGTTTATTTTTACACTTCCGAAAAGTGAGCTAAAAATGAATGTAAATATTGTTGAGCGACCTGCTGAAAAGATTGCCTATCTGTCCCATTTAGGAAGTCCAGATAAAGTTTTTGAAACTGCTGCACGTTTTATTGCTTGGCGTAAAGAAACAGGGTTATCACCTGTGGCGAAGTCTAGAACTTATGGTATTCCGTTTGCTGACCCTGAACAGACACCGTCTGATGAGTTTCGGTTTGATATCGCGGGTTCAATTGAAAAAATTGTGCCTGAAAATATTTACGGCGTACAAACAGGGGAAATTCCTGCGGGTCGTTATGCGACCATAAGACATTTGGGTAGCCATGACCAGATCAAAGAAAGTGTGTATTACATCTTTAAAAACTGGTTACCTGAGCAACCCGAAGAAGCAGGGGATTATCCAGTTTTCTTTCACTATCATAACTTTGTGCATGATGTGAAAGAATGTGATCTTATTACAGATATTTATTTACTTTTAAGATAATTCTTTACCATGGAAGGCATAACTTGCGGTTATGCCTTTAAACCTAACAGCTTTATATTTGCATATTGCTCAATCAGGTTGGCATCTAACATATGGATATAATCCATAAAAATGTTACTAAAACTTCCCATAGTTTGTGCCTGATTCGCTGCAAGTTTACCCGCGATTGCAAAATGCACATGGGCTGAAAGTGCTGCAATGGTTGGAGCCGTTACTGCACTATATGCAGCGATTAATGCGCCCAAAGCACAGCCAGTTGCTGTAATTTTAGGTTGTAAGGGGCTGCCGCCGTTAATTTGAATAACGACATCTAGTTCTTTAGATAAAATGTAATCTGACTCGCCTGAAATTGCGATACAGTCTGTATGTACTAATAGCGCGTAGGCCTGTCGATAGGCATCATCACTACTTAGGGTACTATCTACACCTTTAGATTGAACTTGATTTCCTGCAAGTGTACTGATTTCTGAAGCGTTACCACGAATTACGCTAGGCTTAAACTGTAAAAGTTCATCTGTCATTTGACTGCGCCAAGCTAAAATTGGTCCATAGCCCACTGGATCAAGCACCCATGGAATATCATTTAGCTGAGCTGTTTTAGCTGAGATCTGCATGGCTTGCATTTGCTCAGTGGTGGGCGTACCTAGGTTAATGCTCAAGGCTGATGAAATTTTGGTAAAACTTTCTGCTTCATAAGGGTTATCAATCATCGCAGGTGATGCGCCAGAGGCTAGTAATACATTGGCCGTATAGTTTGCAGCAACGCTATTGGTAATACATTGCACAAGAGGTGTTCTTGCCTGCATATTCTGCCAAGCTTCAATGACCTGTTCAATCAATCTAGATGTTGATGTCATATTATTATCCCTATTAAGCCAAAGTGATTATAAATTTAGTGGGTAAAATAGTGATCTTGATGCTTACATTTCTGGCAAATCAATGAAACATAATCTGCTGCATCATAGTCAACGCTTAAATCATTTGAACCACAATACATACAACGTTTGACAGAATAAAAATTTAAACGTGGTTCAATTCTTCGCCATGCTTTCCATACTGGCTGTACAAATATCTGTTCGTCGTAACCTAAGAAACGGTTAAGCAGAATGTGGCTCATTTTACTATAGGGAATATTGTGCGGACGAGGCAGCATTGACGTTTCCCACTTTTCGGTCACGGCTCTTTCGCGATATTGTTCTAAAGTCTTCTTTAATAGATTGGTATTAATAAATTTATCATTGCGAGTTTGCAAGGCTTTTTGCTTATAAAGATATTCAAGTGCAGTTTGTACAAGATAATAAATTTGTCCAATTGCCAATGAATCCATTAAACGATAACAAAAGCTTTGAAAATTTGAATTTCCAGCAATCTGGATGCCCCAAGTTCGACAATAGAATTGCATAAACTGAATAATTTCTTGATAGAGCACCTGAAAAAGTACGTCTTTCACTTCATCTGCACTACGAAAAGGAATACCAAAGCTTAAATTTTCATAAAACCAATTACGTAACTGTTGAGCCAAACTAAATAAACTTGGATCGCTGTAGCCATCTAAACGAATATTTAAATGAAAACATTGTGGGTCATCAGTTTGGTCATTTGCATTCAAAATGCCATCTTTATGCAACTGTTTAATTAAATAGCTCTGAAACATCCAGTTAGGCGTGATGTGATGGTATTTAATCTTATCCCAATGAATATATTCATCATGTGCGATGTCTTCACGGGCATATTCGTCTAAAAGACTTAGCAAGAACAGTTTATGTAAAAAGCTGAGCTGTTCCAGACTGCGTTGTGGCTGCTCTTTTGATTTGAATTGGCGTTGTTCTTGTAAGCGTGTTTGTTGTAAAAGCTTTTTCCGTTGTTTTGTACACGTTTCACAGTGGCAAGTCATTCTTTCATCTTTAAATATGCGGTGCTGACAATGACTGCATTCATGAAATTGAATGTCTTGTTCAAATTGCTCGGCATCTACCCAGTACATTGAAGCTTGGCAGAGAGGACAATGGCTACTTTCATCCAGTTGTTTCTGTAGAATTTGTAAGGCCATTTTGCTCCGAACATAAAATAAAAATGATGGGGCTATTATACACAGGCGCACTGTAGATGGCTGAGATTGCTAGTTTCGTTTGTTATTAAAATAAAAAGACCTAAAATTTATGTAGAGATTTTAGGTCTTTATTGAGAGTTAAATAGTTAATTAAACAGGGCACGGCAAGTTCTCATCGTTCTGTCCAAGTTTTTTGGCATTAATAAGTGCCTGCACTTTTTTACTTGGTAATTTTACTTTACCTAGTGCATCGTAGGTATTCACAATTGTCGTAACCTCCTGAGTCGTCATAGAAATACCTTCCGCAGATAAGAACACGGCAATCACATGGTGATCGAGTCCTGCTGAAGATAGATCATGAATAGCTTTAATATTTTCTAAACGATGAAAATGTGCTTTTAATTCCATGTTGACACCTCTTGCTCTTATTGAAATACCCATATTGGTCTAGTTGATTAGGCAAGAACCATGCCCAAAATGTAAGCTGACTCTAAAAAATGTTAAAAGCTAAAGGTGTTTTATTTTTATTGTATAGATTGCTTATATAAACAACGATTATCGTAAATTTGGTCTAATCTGTGCTAATAAAACAAGATTCTAATTTGAAATGTATAAATGAAGTCCCATTAATTTCATAAAGGTAATTAAATACAGTATGTATGACTTGGCGTATGATATTTCATGGCGACTCATACTACCGTTTAGACGAGTATATAAGGAATAAAGATGAATATTGCGGCGCAGCCTCCAGTTCAGGCAGATCAAACAGTTTATTTAAAAGATTATCAAAAACCTGCCTTCTTGGTTGAATCAATTAATCTAGATATTCAAGTATATGATGACAAAACAGTTGTTGATTCAACACTGGTCATGAAGCGCCAAACTGAGGGTGATCTGGTTTTGCTAGGCCGTGATCTTGAGCTGCAATCTGTTCAGCTAAATGGTCAAATTCTTACTTCTGCACAATATTCACTCGATAGTGAGCAACTGGTGATCACTGATGCACCAGATGAAGTCATTTTACAAATACAAGTCATTATTCATCCTGAAACGAATACTCAATTAGAAGGCTTATATAAAGCAGATGACTTGTTTGTGACACAGAACGAACCTGAAGGTTTCCGCAAAATCACATTCTATCCAGACCGTCCAGACGTACTTTCTGTATTTACTACACGTGTAGAAGCAGACAAAAAATATCCAGTGTTACTTGCCAATGGTAATTTGCTTGAAACGGGTGAGGTAGGTGAAAACCGCCACTTTGCAATCTGGCAAGACCCAACCAAAAAGCCAAGCTATTTGTTCGCTTGTGTCATTGGTGATTTAGCAGTTCTTAAAGATCGCTATACGACTTCTGAAGGGCGCGATGTTGCTTTAGAAATTTATGCAATTGAGAAAGACATTCCAAAATGCCATATCGCAATGGAAGCATTAAAGCATTCTATGCGTTGGGATGAAGAACACTATGGCCGCGCCTACGACCTCGACAACTATATGATTGTTGCGGTAAGTCAGTTCAATATGGGCGCAATGGAAAATAAAGGTTTAAATATCTTTAATACTTCATGCGTGCTTGCAGATGAAGAATACACAACTGATGCTGCAATTATGCGCGTACAGTCTGTGATTGCCCATGAATATTTCCATAACTGGACAGGTAACCGTATTACTTGCCGTGACTGGTTTCAGCTTTGCTTAAAAGAAGGCTTAACCGTATTCCGTGATCAGTCTTTCTCGGAAGATTTACAATCTGCTGCTGTTCAACGTATTGATGATGTAGCTGTACTTAAATCACATCAGTTCCCTGAAGATGCAGGTCCATTGTCGCACCCACCACGTCCAGATCACTTTGTCGAAATTAATAACTTCTATACAGCTACTGTTTATGAAAAAGGTGCGGAAATTAACCGCATGATGTCGACTTTGTTAGGTAAAGAAAAATACCGTCAGGGAACCGATGAATATTTCCGCCGTCATGATGGACAAGCCGTGACTGTAGAAGATTGGGTTGCCGCTTTAACTGCTGGCTCAGGTGTCGATTTATCTGCCTTTTTAACTTGGTATAACCAGCCAGGAACACCAAAGCTTGAAGCAAAAGGTGAATATGATGCAGCCGCTCAAACGTATCGTTTAAGCTTTAAACAGAGTTTAAAAGCGCATCCTAAATATCCAAATTTAAAAGCTGTGCCAATTCCTGTGGCGTTGGCACTGTTTAATGTTAAAACAGGTGAGCAATATACATTGCATAGCGAAAGCCTATTTGTAAACGATGTTAAAGATGGCGTGTATTTGTTTGACCAAGATGAGGCAACCATTGAGTTTACAGGCGTGACTGAACAACCAGTTGTGTCGCTACTCCGTAATTTCTCTGCACCAGTCAATCTTGTGTTTAATTATACTGATGACGAGTTAGCTTTCTTAATTCAGCATGAAACAAATGGCTTTAACCAATGGCAAGCAACGCAAACTTTGCTTGAACGTATTTTGTTAGAAGACCATTCTGCTGATGCTTATATTCAAGCTATTCAAAGCACTTTGCCAGAGCTGGTTAGTCGAGATCCGCTTTTAGCATCGCGTTTGTTTGATGTACCAAGCGAAGGTTATTTAGGTAGTCGTATAGACCAGAACTATGCACCATCCGATATTCATGTAAAACGTGAAGCCTTACTCAATCGTTTAGCTCAAGACTTGGGTTCATTCTGGAAAGATACATACCTCATACTTGACCCAGACCTGCAAAAAGAATTTTCTTTGGCCATGGGTGTGCGTGCGTTAAAGAATATTATGATGATGATGATGGCTCGTCAGGGGGATCAAACTGCATTTGAACTCGCACATGTGCAATACCAAAACACAGGTAATATGTCTGAACGCTTAGGAGCGTTACGTGTATTGGTTTGGCAAAATGCGCCTCAAGCTCAAGATGCGCTTGCTGATTTTTATGACCGTTTTAAAGATGAAGCTTTATCTTTAGATCAGTGGTTCATGATTCAGGCAGCAAACCCGAATGCAACAACAGAAACAATTGAGTACCTCACTCAACATACGGACTATGATTTAACAACTCCAAATCGCATTCGTGCGGTGAGTGGAGGGTTGTCAAATAACCCTGAAAACACGTGGGGTTTTGGTGTAGCTCACTTCATTAATCTTGCACAATATCTTGATGAAAAGAATCCGATTTTAGGGTCTCGTTTACTACAGGTATTGTCTCGTTGGTATACATTGGCAGAACCTCAGCGGACTCAAGTGCAACAGGCTTTGCAAGCATTACAGCCTAAAGTGAAGTCGAAAAACGTCTCTGAAACTTTAAATAGTATGTTGAGCATTTAATTAGGCTTAAATATAAAAATAAAGGTCTCGTAGGAGGCCTTTATTTTTATATATCTCTATAGAGATATTAAACTTAAAATAAATAAAAGTTTCCTTATAAATGGTTCCTCTCTAGCGCTAATGCTCATCATTTTATTTTTACTTAATTTATAATCTTTAATAGCGTATTTAAAATATATCTTTAAATGAGATAGGTAAAATTAAAAATTAGGTAGAATGACAATGTAAAAAATAACTAATGAACTTTGTAATTAGCCGTACTTTTATAAAATTAGCTAAATTTTTGACATATTTACTTAAATTTTACTTAATAAATTTTGTAAAGGGTTTATTTAAGTTATTAAAATCAAATGATTGGATTTTTTTAATGTTGGTTTTTGTAGTCATGAGGTTAATTTGAGTAATTATATTCTATTAATTGGAAATTAAAATAATAATAAGATCATACATTTTCATTGTTTTTATGTATGATGTTTAAAAATAGGGTAAAAAATAAACTTTAAAAGGAGCAGTCAAATAAAAATGATTGTAAGAATAAGTACCAAATTTTTATATCTATTAATTTTAACAATTTAATTTAAAAGGTTTTGACTATGAAAAAGATTTTTTTTCATTTATCAGTAATTGCTGTAGGACTATTTTCTCTCAATACAGCAAATGCTGCGACAGCAACAGGTACATTAACTGTTAGAGCTACAGTAACCAATAGTTGTGTCCTCAATACTTCCGCAACAGGCACCACGACAAATGCTGTTCTAGACTTTGGTACTTTAAGTTCTATTGCGAGTAATGTGGATGCTGATACGACAACGACTGGCGGCACACCAATCACAGTGTTATGTAATAACACTGTGCCATGGGCATTGTCATTCGATGGCGGCCAAAATGTTCTATCGACTCAACGCCGTATGATTGGCGGTGCCACAACTACTGAATACATTCCCTATAACCTTTTTTCTGACACAGGTCGATCAACAGCGATTGGCATCGCGACGACAGCTTACAGTGGAACGGGTGCAGGTAACGTTCAGACCGTGAATGTTTATGGCCGTATTCCTGCTGGGACGACTTTACCAAGTGCCGGTAGTTATGTTGATACAGTTACAGTGACAGTAACTTATTAACTTTTATAAATTAAATATGTTGTTAGCCCTTTTTGAAGGGCTAATATATTAAAAATAGAAATTCGAGTAAAACATGAAAAAAAATATCTTTATTATTGCAGGCTTAGTCTTGTCTTTATCTAGCACGGTTGATGCAGCTACAATTCGCCTTTCACCTGTAACTGTGGAACTTTTAAGTAATCAAAATGCATCTTCTTTAAGTCTTTATAATCAATCGAGTGAAAGTACTGATTTACAGGTACGTGTATTTGAATGGAATCAAAAGAATGGACAAGACCAACTCATACCTACCGATGAGATTGCTGTCAGCCCGCCATTTTTAAAATTAAAGCCTAATGATTCTTATAATCTACGTGTAGTCAGAATTAACCCTAAACCTGTTTCTGGCGAAAAAACCTACCGTATTATTATTGATGAGTTACCTAAGCCTGTAGATAGCCGTAAAGCTGATCAAGGTATAAATGTATTGCTACGTTCGTCATTACCTGTGTTTGTGGTGAATAAGGATGCAATAACCAAATTAAGTTGGAAAATTGATGCAAATCAAAAAGCACCATCTTTAAATATGAGTAATATCGGAAATCGACATGCACTTTTAAATAATTTAACGCTTGTAGATGCAACAGAAAATAAAAGTTATCCCATTCAAGTAAATACAGTAAATGGTTATATTCTTGCGGAACAGACACGCAGCTACACTATTAATAATTTTACATATCAGCCAAATCATAAATACAGTGTTTCTCTAACAGTGAATGGTAAGAAAATCACACTTTAAGAGGCTTATATGAAATATATTATAGGTGTCTTATGTGTTGCATATTTTCCTGTCCATTCTTTTGCTGAACAATTACAAGATAGTACAAATACTTCAGTTGCCAGTATTCCTAACTCTATAGGTAGCAAAAATAAAAATGCACAGGTAAACATGAATGATCTAGAGCCAGTTAATAATTTCACTCAGCTTTTTCTCAATGTTTCTATTAATGCTAATACTTTTGAAGATTTAGTTGTTGTAAAGCAATCTAAGGATGGGAAATTATATATCCGGCCCAATGAATTAAAAAAATTAAGAGTTAAAGTGGATGAGAATATTGCTGATACCCAGTGGGTAAGTCTTAATGAACTTAAAGGTGTTCAGTTTAAATATCTGGAAAATGAGCAGTCTCTAAACTTACAAGTTCCGTCGAATATGTTGACGGATTATTCAGTTGACTTAAATGGTCAACAGCTCACAAGCCCTCATTTACTCAAAATGAAACCCTTAAACGCTGCCATTCTGAACTATAGCCTCTATCACACCCTGACCAATGACGAGAATGTCTTCTCTGGTTCGGCAGAAGGGATCTTTAATAGCGCAATCGGTAACTTTTCATCAGGTGTTTTATATAACGGTAGTAATGAAAATAGTTATAGCCATGAAAAGTGGGTACGTCTGGAAAGTAAGTGGCAATATGTCGACCCTGAAAAGATCAGGATATATACCTTAGGAGACTTTATTTCCAATAGTTCGGATTGGGGAAATAGCGTACGTCTGGCAGGTTTTCAGTGGTCGAGTGCCTACACTCAACGAGGTGATATTGTCACCTCGGCATTACCGCAATTTTCTGGCTCGGCTACACTACCTTCGACTTTAGATTTATATGTCAACCAGCAAAAGATTTATTCAGGATTAGTGCCTTCAGGCCCGTTTGACGTTAAACAGCTCCCGTTTATTTCCGGAAATGAAGTCACACTTGTGACCACCGATGCAACAGGCCAGCAGAGCATTACCAAACAGGCTTACTATTTTTCATCTAAAATTTTAGCCAAAGGTATTAATGAATTTTCAGTAGATGTCGGGGTTCCACGCTATAACTTTGGGCTGTATTCAAACGATTATGATGATGCCACCTTCGCTTCGGGCGCGATTCGATACGGTTATAGTAACTCACTGACCTTAAGCGGTGGTGCAGAGGCTTCAACAGATGGGCTATCAAATCTGGGCACTGGCTTTGCCAAGAACCTGTTTGGTATTGGGGTAGTCAATGCTGATATTGCAGCGAGCCAGTATAAAGATGAAAACGGCTATTCTGCCTTAGTCGGTTTAGAAGGGCGTATTAGTAAGAATATTTCGTTTAATACCAGTTACCGCAAGGTATTCGATAACTACTTTGACCTTGCCCGTGTATCTCAAATTCGATATTTAAAAGACAACCAGACCGATGCTGAACCCAAAAACTATCTGAGCTACAGCGCACTGGCAGATGAGATTTTTAGAGCAGGGATTAACTATAATTTTTATGCAGGCTATGGGGCTTATCTAGGTTATAACCAGATTAAATTTAGTGATAACTCTTATAAGTTATTGTCTGCCAATTTAAGCGGAAGCCTGAACAAGAACTGGGGATTTTATACCTCAGCGTATAAAGATTATGAAAACCACAAAGACTATGGCATTTATTTTGCGCTGCGTTATACACCGTCTACCCGAGTTAATGCGATTACAAGTGTTTCTAGTGATAGCGGCAGGTTGAGTTATCGCCAAGAAATATTTGGTTTATCAGAACCACAAATCGGTGCATTTGGATGGGGTGGTTATGTTGAGCGTGATCAGGATGCCAATCAAAACAATGCATCGGTGTATGCCTCTTACCGTGCCCGTGCTGCTTACCTGACAGGGCGATATAACCGAATTGGAGAAAACGACCAAGTTGCAGTTTCAGCGACGGGATCGTTGGTTGCGGCAGCAGGACGGATTTTTGCGGCCAATGAAATTGGAGACGGCTACGCGGTCGTGACCAATGCTGGACCGCAAAGCCAAATTATAAATGGCGGAGTCAATTTAGGTATAACTGATAAGTCTGGAAGATTTCTGATTCCTAGTTTAATGCCATATAAAGAGAATCATATTTATTTAGATCCGTCGTATCTTCCTTTAAATTGGAGCGTTAAATCTACAGATCAAAAAACGGTGGTAGGTTATCGCCAAGGCACTCTGGTTGACTTTGGTGCTCATCAGGTCATTTCAGGATTAGTGAAACTTGTTGATCAGAACAACTCACCTTTATTGCCGGGTTATACAGTTCGAATTAATGGCCAAGAAGATGGTGTACTGGGTTACGACGGTGAAGTATTTATTCCAAACCTATTAAAGCAAAACAAACTTGAAGTCGATCTTCTGGATCATGGTTCATGCCAAGTTGACTTCACCTATAACAGTAATCAGTACTCAACTAAAAAATTGGGACCTTACGTATGTCGCTAAATATTATGAATAAGGCTCAAATAGAGAGCTACAAGAAATTTTCATTATTTTTAAAATACTTCATAGGTATGAGCTTATTTTATTTTGTTTATGCACTTTTTAGTCCTGCACAAGCCGCTTGTACAGTAAGCGGAACAACCAATAATACTTTTACCTACACGGCAGCAAATATTAATAATGATGCAACCGTAAACCTTTCAGGCACAATTACTTGCACGAATTTAGGACTTCCCCAGATTTCTAATTTCATGTGTATGAAAACCGTATTTACTGGAACCACAAATGCTCATAATAGTGTTTCATTACCTTATACCGTCACTGCAACTGTGGGTGGGGCTGGGTCTTCTAGCACAAACCAAACTTCGAATGTCTGGTACGGCCCAGTGAGAACCGTCGCTTCAAATAATATTATTAGTTACTCGGTGAATGTAAAAGTACCAGCACGAACGGGGTCGCTCATTGCATATCCTCAAGGGACATATACGGCTTCGGTTCGGTTGTATTGGGATATGGATCTTTTGGGTTTATCATGTGGTGATTTAATTGGTGGCTGGGATTCAGGCGATACGTTACTAACAGCAAACTTTGTGGTACCAAGTTTGTGTCAATTAAACTCAACTTCAACTGTAGATTTTGGCAATATTAATGATATTAGTACGACTAAGCGTGATTACACTGCGCAAGGGGCTGTAAATTCGACCTGTAATTATGGAACGCCATATAGCATTTATTTAGGAGATGGCAATAACCGTATAAGCGGTGGATTTAGGCGTATGACCAATGCTAATAATGAATATATTCCCTATCAGTTATATAAAGATTCTAACTATAGTACGGTGTGGGATGCTACAGGCGGTGTAACCGCAATTGGAGGTTCTGGAGGTGTTTCTAAAACAGGAACAGGTAGCGCTCAAACCACCACCGTTTATGGAAAGATTCCGCAAGGTACTTCCATCGCAAGTACACCAGGAAACTATTCGGATAGTGTTGTTGTTACAGTAACTTATTAATTTATCGAGTCTATACACGGTTCTATTTTTATAACATGGTTCCGTGTAATTTTAATTATATTCAGTGAAATTAGCCGAGCATAAAAAGATATAAATCAAATGATTTTAGTTTTTTGAAACTTGTTCGTCATTAAAAATAGTTTGACTTAAAAATGCATACTGTATATTTATTGATTGGTTCTAAAAAAGAACTAGTAAGTAAAATAGGCAATTAAAATAAAGGTAAAGAAATGTCGGATATTATTTTGCATCAATGGGAGATTTCCCCATTTTGTCAAAAAGTTTCAAGAATTTTGAAATTTAAAGGAATTTCATTTGAAATAGTTAACTATAACGGCATTTTAGGGGCTAAAGTTCCTTTACTCAGTAAAGTAGGTAAGGTCCCTGTAATTGACCATAATGGACAGCGGATACAAGACAGTACTCAAATTGCCCGTTACCTAGAAGAAACCTACCCAAACACCCCTCGACTTTATCCGGCAGATCCAAATCAAAAGGCACTTGCAGAGTTGTGGGAGGACTGGGCAGATGAATCTCTTTATTTTTATGAAGTCTATTTACGTGTAAATGATCCAGAAGCGTTAGATGAAGCAATTCGTATTAGCAGTATCGGTCGCCCAGCATATGAAAAGCCTATGGTAAAAGGATTTATTTTAGCTGAATTAAAAACACAGCTTTTCTTTCAGGGCCTTGGCCGAATGAAAGCTGAACATGTTGAAGCAGAGTTTAGAAGACACTTAGGCCGTATTGAACAAGTTTTATCACAAAGTGAATGGTTAGTTGGAGATTCACAGACAATTGCAGACATTGCTGTTGTCGCTCAACTCGGTGAAGTGATTCGTACAAGCAAAAAATTTCGTAAAGAAATTTTGGATCGTCCGTTTATTGCATTATGGTATAAAAAACAAACAGGGTGAAACGACTATGACTTTAGCAACACCAGATAAAAAATTAGATTGTGTAGTTGTTATTGGCGTTGGGGCATCACAAGGTATTGGTGCAGCCGTGAGCCATCGTTTTGCAAAAGAAGGTCTAAAAGTTTATGTCGCTGGGCGTACTTTCCAGAAAATTGAAACAGTGGCTGCCGAAATCCATTCGAAAGGTGGTAATGCTGTCGCATTTCGTTTGGATGCAGAGGATGTAAAGCAAGTACAAGCGTTGTTTGACACAATCACCAGTCAAAATGAGCGTATTACCGCTGTCATTCATAATGTGGGAGGGAATATTCCCTCAATTTTTTTACGTAGTCCGCTGTCATTTTTTACTCAAATGTGGCAATCCACTTTTTTATCAGCTTATTTAGTTTCTCAAAGCTGTCTAAAAATCTTTAAAGATCAAAACCACGGTACGCTTATTTTTACTGGGGCGAGTGCATCTTTGCGCGGGAAACCTTTTTTTGCAGCCTTTACGATGGGTAAATCTGCCTTAAGAGCTTATGCACTAAATTTAGCTCAAATCTATAAATCACAAGGCATACATATTGCTCATGTGATTATTGATGGAATGGTCGATGGCGATAGAGTGAATAAAGCATTATTTGGTTTGGGGCGTTTAGCCCGCCTTACACGTGGTACGGGTGGTCTCAATATTGAGGCAATTGCCGAAAACTATTGGATGCTTTACCAACAAATGCCTGAGCTTTGGACACATGAGTTAGATTTACGCCCTTATCAAGAAAAATTTTGAGAGACTAAAATGCTAAAAAAAATATATCAAAGGTTTCAAAAAAAGCAGGGCTGTGTGGTCATTGCTGGTCATGATTTACACCTGATTGAGCGTGACTTTGTAATTCTAGATAAAAATGCACAATTTCCATTACATCTTTATCAAGTTGTGAATGATTCAGCCGTAAAAAATATGCAAGTCCATTCTATAAATGATGGCGTGACAGCAGTTCATTTGAACTTGGTAAATACTGATCATTTCAAAAGTTTGATGCGTTATATTTCCAGCCAAAGACACACAATTGAACTCTGTGTGTTTCAGCCGAACTTTTCATCTTCGCCAAATATTGAGGCTTTATCTTTAGAAGAGATTGAACACCATTGGCAAACCACAGGTTTGAGTGCGGTGAGTGTCGCGCAAGCTGTGATTAAGCCAATGTTAAAACAACAGAGGGGCACGGTTATTTTTCTTGGAGCGCCATTTAGCAACTCGACTCATTATGATGTATTAAGCCAAAGCATGTTTGCGGGCGTTCGCGCTTTATCTCAGTCATTAGCAAGAGAGTTTCACCCTAAAGGCATTCATATCACCTATTGCATGGTTGAAAAATGGGATGGACAAAACCAGCACTTTATTTCATCTGTAAAACAAGTGTGCCAACACATCTATCACCAACCTGATTCGGCATGGAGCCAAGAACTTAGCCTATCTTGAAATTTTACTTTCGCATATTCTTAAAATACAGTACTGATCTGGAATGATGACAGAACAATAATTTCGATAGGTATTTACATGGCAAAAATTAAGAGCGCTCGGCAAGCGGTTAAAGTGGTTTGTACGTTGGCAGCTTTCATGAGTTTTTCTTCATTAGCGCAAGCATATCAATATGATCAAACTGCCCATTTAATTAACGAGCGTTTATCTTATATGAAGGATGTAGCGGGTTATAAAGCAGAGCAGCATTTGCCGATTGAAGATTTAATTCAAGAAAAGAAAGTTCTTGATCAATCTGTTTCCGAAGCTGAATCTTTTGGTTTAAATAGCGAAACAGTGAAGCCATTTATTGTGACTCAAATGAATGTTGCTAAGGCAATTCAGTACCGATATCGAGCAGACTGGTTGTCGAGTCCGGAAACCAATTGGAAGCCTCAGGATTTACCAGAAGTACGTCTAAAAATTAGTACGTTAAACACTGAACTTCTAAAGAATATTGCCGATCAACTTAAAAAAAATAATAACAAAGCACCTCATAGCTGTGGCTACATGTGGTCTGTTCAGCATCCTCAACTTAAAGAAGCGGATAAGAAGGCTTTATGTGTGGCATTAAATAAAATTAAGTTAAAAGAATGAATTTCATAAGGTTCATTAGAAATTGATTATTCAAGCAATATTTTGGGCTGAGCAACCCTGCATGTTTCTATATATCAAACTTTTCTGAATAGGAGTTTTGATGGATTAAAGAGCATTGTTTTAGTAAGTATGGTTAAACAGTGCTCTTTGCGGATCCAATAAGGGATTAACTTAAGAAAGCAGTAAAACTCTTGCATTTGAAACTTAAGTTATCATCTTCCACTTGTCTGATTTCATAATTAACATTTTCCCACTGATTTTTGTGCTTTTCGATAAGTAACGTCGGGAATTGTTGAAAATTATTTCTAAAACTATCATTCAGACTTAAATCTGAAATATGGTTAAAGCATACATTAAATTTAGGGGATGAAGGATCATGTAAATCCTTAGATAGAATCAAAACAAGGTTGTAGCAATTCATTATAGGATTATGTTCTAGCTTGAATGTATCTACATGATCAAAATTAAAAAAATTCCCATTCATTTCGTCTAGATCTAACATAATTATTCTTATTTTAAAGTATTTGATGAAATATATTATTAAGTAGTGGTTCATATTAACTAAAGATGAGCTAATAATGAGTTTTTAACTAAGTAATTAAATACTCTAATCTAATGAAAAACAATAATTATTTAACTGTTTTCTAGCCAATATCACATTGACACCTAAAACCTCTCCGATTATCCTTTGCCTGCTGGCCACATTGCCAGTCGGTTTTAGCAGACCGTTTTCATCTAGGACATCAAAAAAGCAATTTTTTGGTGTCGAACTCGTTCGTCTCCCTTCGTAGCGGTAGGACGGAGGAGGGACGCCTTCGGGCGTGCCGGTTCCTAGATGACTGGTCTGCTAACCCTTCTTCGTTCTGCCACCATAATCATTTAGCAGTGATTTGGTAGAACTTCTATTTCATCTAGGAGTCCGCCATGCGTACTAATTCTTCTTATTTCTTGGCCTTTGCCAAATTCTCTCTATTCATACCATTTAAACAGTTTTTAAAACGGTTTAATCGACTATAGGTTTTCTACACCTTTAGATCATTACGACTAAAAAATCATAGCAACAATAAAACCTGAGATAGGCGAACACACCACTTTTGTGTCGTTTTCACATGCCTGTTTTTAGCGCTCAATTTAAGAGTGACGGCATTCCTGTCTCTTTTACATACAACAAAAAATTATTTTAAACGGTATATCTATGCCAAATTTAGAAGCTTCATTTAGAGCACTACAAGTGCTCCACGCAGCAAAAGATTTATTTAATCAACATGGGTTTTACATCGGGATAGATCGAATTATTGAGGAAGCCAAAATCCCTAAAGCCACTTTTTATAATTACTTTCACTCTAAAGAAAAATTGGTTGAGATGTCTCTGACTTTTCAAAAAGACGCATTAAAACATGAGGTGTTTTCTATTATTCATTCGTACCAAGAACTTATGGTTTTCGATAAGTTAAAGAAAATCTACTTCTTACATGCAGATTTAGAAGGCTTTTATCGTTTGCTATTTAAAGCGATT
This sequence comes from Acinetobacter sp. WU_MDCI_Abxb74, assembly GCF_025513915.1. Lineage (NCBI taxonomy): Bacteria > Pseudomonadati > Pseudomonadota > Gammaproteobacteria > Moraxellales > Moraxellaceae > Acinetobacter > Acinetobacter sp. WU_MDCI_Abxb74. The sequence goes on along the minus strand of NZ_JAHPRP010000001.1, from coordinate 1,071,877 downwards.
TTTGAAATTGAAAAGCTTTATCCAGCGGCCTATAAACACGTCATTGACTACCGTAATTGGTTCATTAACGAAATTTATAAGCTGCTTTTAACCGTAAAAGTTACAGCCACAGTTGAAGATGCTTACATGTTTTTATTTGTGATTGATGGGGCAATGGTTCAGCTTTTAAGTGCAAACAAGATCGATGAAAGAGATAAGTTATTAGAATATTTTATGTCGATGTTCGTTTAGATTAATTAATACTCTAGTGTTTAATACCTATAAAAAAGCCCTCCGAAGAGGGCTTTTTTTTCAATTAAATTTAGCTTTAAAAGTCAAAAGATGTTTGTAGATAGAAAGTACGTGGCAGTCCTACATATTTACCGCCCGTAGAGTCTGTTGAGCGAGTAAAGTATTGCTTATCAAAGACGTTCTTGATTCCGCCAGCAATTTTTAAACCTTTAACTTGTGAACTTAAGTCATAAGAGGTACGTAGAGCAAAAGTGGTATAACCTGGAATGTCTCCGTATTTACCGTCCGCAGTTTCTTCTGTTTGATAGAAATCACTATCAGGAACATCTGGTGAATGCTGCTTAGACTGTGCAAACATATCAGCATTTAAAGACCATTTATCCATGGTATAACCTAACCCAACATTACCGACATGACGCGAGTAAAATGGTAGGTCTTTATCTTTAAACTGACCTGCTTCAGCTACTGCTTTGGTAAAAGTATAGTTGCTATATACTTTTAAGCCTTCTAGTGCATCGGATAATTGACCAAAATCGTAACTAATACCTGTTTCAATACCCTTATGGCTAGTCGCACCTAAATCTGTCCAGATTCCGTTATTGCCAGCATCACGTACCAATGAAAGCTCTTTATCAAAATCTAGATAGAACACGGTAAATTCGGCATTTAAACCGTTACCTAAATATTTGGTTCCAATTTCGTAGTTGTTAGACTTCTCTGGGTGTAAACCTTCAGTTGTAGCAGTTGCAGTCGTTCCTTCAAGACGAGCCAACTGGCTGTACTGTTGTGGACCAAACGATACGCCAGCATTAGCAAATATATTCCAGTTTTCATTTGCTGAGTACACGACAGACAAACTTGGTAAAAACTCATCTGAATCAATTTTTGGATAAACTGCGTTCGCTAGACCATTTTTATCATATCCAGTGAAACTATTATGGGTTTCAATTGATTCAAAGCGGACGCCGGGTGTGATCGTCCAACGACCGAGTTCTATACGGTTATCAACATATACCGCATGCGCTTTAGTACCACCCTCACTACTGCTACGTGGAGCAAAATCTGGAACTGCTGCACCTGAACCATAAGATGCGGTACGTCCGGCAAACTCAGAACTTTCTTCTTTTAAGTAGCGATAGCCAACTGTTACTTCATTTTGAGTATTACCAAGTTGATAAATACGTGAGTAACGCGGTTCAATTGCATAGACCTTGTAATCACGCGGAGCAGAATCAAGACGTTTTTGGCCATTCGCTAATACGGTCTCAAGATTACTTGTACGGAAAGAGTCAATGTAATAACTCAGAACTTCAAAATTATTTTTTTCATCTTTATGGCTATAACGTAAAGAGACATCTGTACGTCGACCTGCAAAATAGTTTTTTTCACCAGAAGACTGATAAGGGTTTTCAGCATACTGAGCCTGAGTTAAACCCTCTGGCATTTCGCCTCGACCTTCATAATGATGAAGATTTAAAGCAACTGAATCTTTATCATTAAATTGATAAGCTGACTTTAACATTACATCGTCAATATCAATCTTGTTGTTAGCTTCTCGATATCCATTTCCTTTAGTCCCTGAATATAAGAGAGCAAGGCCTAAACCGTTGTCTAGAGTTCCCCCAACAAAGAGATTAGGGCTAAGTTTTACTTGGTCCGTACCAGATGCATATTCTGAAGTTAAGCTAACAGTTCCACTAAAATCTTGTGGAATTGATCGAGTGGCAAAGTTAATAATTCCGCCTACGTTTTGAGGCCCAAAACGAACTGACCCAGCACCACGTACTACGTCAACTGATTCAATATTACCTATTGAAACGGGTGCTAAAGATAATTGTGGTTGTCCATAAGGAGCAAACGAAAGAGGAATACCATCGACAAGAACTGTTGAGCGTGGTGAAAGACGTGATGCTAAACCACGCACACCAATATTCAATGAAACGTCACTACCACCAGTTCCACTACTATCTTGTGCTTGAACTCCAGGAATTTGCTTTAGGGCTTCTCGAATTGAAGTCGCAGCCGTTTCATCTAAACGTTTGCGGTCAACAATAGTTCGAGCACCAGGGTGTTTGTGAACTGTTTCAGCATTTGCTTCTTCTAACCAGTTACCTTGCGCCTTAATAGTGATGGTTGGTAATGCGCTGGTAGCTGTATCTTCGGCATGTGCTGGAATTGCTAGATAAGTACAAGCAAGTCCGATCGCATAGCTAAGAGTAGAAACTTTGAACTTAAAATTTGGTTGTGAAAGAGCAGATGAGCGTTCCATGTTGATGTATCGAAGTCCTAAACGATAATTATAATCATTATAGCGAAAAAGTAACAAAATTTTATGAAAAGGTTTAATTTTTTCCTTGGAATTTTAAACAATTTCTAAAAAATGAGATTTGATATTAATTTAAAAAGTATGCTTATAATTTTTTATATAAAGAAAAAATTTTAGCAAGATTCAGGTGAACTGTATTTATGTAAAGCTTGCAGAGAGCTCATTGATATGCATACAACCCTCATTCTTAAAGACATTAGAAGTATAAAAGGGTTGGGGTACTTAAAATTAGGTTTTTCTAATAGTTGTAGGAAAAAATCAGCAATAAGTTGAGTTTGAAAGCTATTTGTGTGAAATTGAAAATAATTTAATAAATATTTTTAATAAAAATCAAAAGATTATTAATTTTTTTTGAACAATTGTTATAGTATTTTTATATTAAATTATTGTTTTAATAATCAATAATCATTATTATTCGCGCTAATATTTACATGAAGACACAAAATACATATGGAATTTATTAAGTCTCGCAAGAAGATTGCTAAATCAGCAATAGCCTCTTCATTATCAATTGTAGCTACAACTGCAATGGCTGCGCCAGAAAATTCTGTACCACTTCCATTAATTCATGTTCAAGCAGATGCAGAAGTTGCACAGAGCCTTAAAGTTGATAAATCGGCTAATTCTAAGTTCGTAGCACCTTTATTAAATACACCAAAATCAGTTTCGGTAATTTCTAAACAACTTATTGAAGATACGAAAGTAAATACATTAAGTGATGCACTTCGTACTGTACCAGGCATTACCTTAGGTGCTGGTGAAGGCGGTAACCCGAATGGTGATCGACCGTTTATTCGTGGTTATAACTCAGAAAGTTCAATGTATGTTGATGGTATTCGTAATGCATCATCACAAAACCGTGAAATGTTTGCGATTGAGCAAGTTGAAGTGACTAAAGGTTCTGCTTCTTCTATGGGCGGTGCAGGTTCTGTTGGTGGTAGCATCAATATGATTTCTAAAGTTGCTAAAAAAGGTGACTCTTTAGAAGGCTCTGTGCAAGCAGGTACCGATAACTACCAACGTATCACCTTAGATGGTAATAAAGACTTTGGTAATGGTACTGCTGCTCGCGTTGTCTTAATGGGACACAAAAATGAGAAAGCTGGGCAGAGTGATGGCGCTGAATACAAACGCGTAGGTATCGCGCCTAGTATTACATTTGGATTAGATACACCAACACGTGCGACCTTAAGTTACTACTATCTAAGATCAGATGACACTCCAGATTCAGGTGTTCCATATAATTATGATGCCTCTAAAAAAGCCACTGTTGGCAAGCCAGTAGATGTTAAACAAGGTATTTACTATGGTTTAAAAGGTCGTGATTTCCAAAAACAAGAAAATCACATTGGTACTTTTAAAGTAGAGCATGATTTAAATGAAAATCTTACTCTTGCTAACACCTTACTCTATAGCAAATCAAAAAATGATTACCTTTGGACTCAACCAGATGATTCAAAAGGTAATGTAGCAAACGGCAAAGTTTGGCGTCGTATCAACTCTCGAATTACAGACACTGATGTTTTCACTGACCAATTATCTTTAAGAGGTAAGTTTAATACTGGAGCTATCAAGCATAGTTTCAATATTGGCGCAGAATATAGTGATCAAGAGTCAGATAAAGGTAGCTACTCAACAACATATCCAGGTTATGCAGGCTCTACAACAGGCGGTTTTAATAGTGACTGTGCTATTAATGATGCATGGTGTACTTCATTAACTAATCCTAATTCTAAAGATGTGTGGTTAGGTGGCCGTATCGCCAATAAAGCAACAACGACAACGACTACAAAAAATACTTCTGTTTATCTATTGGATAATATTGAGTTTAATCCTCAATGGTTACTTGATTTAGGGGTTCGTTGGGATAAGTTTGATACTGAACAGGTTACAAATGCCACTGGAGCAAAAATTGAAAGTAATAAAGATTTTGTTACTTACAATACAGGCATAACTTTTAAACCTACTGAAAACGGTAGTATCTATGCAAGTTATGCAACTTCTGCCAACCCTGTAGGTGTTGATGGTGGGGACGGTTCTGAGTCAATTGGCCAAGCTTATATGGACCTTAAACCAGAAGAAAGCCAAACAATTGAACTTGGTACAAAGTGGAACGTTTTAAACGAAAAACTTAATTTGACTGCTGCCATTTTCCGTACAGAAAAACAAAATACTCGTATTCAAATTGATTCAAGCACTTATACCAATGGTGGTGATAGTAAAGTTGACGGTATTGAACTTTCAGCAAATGGTAATATCACTGATAAATGGGCTGTTAGTGCAGGGTATACGTACTTGGACAGTGAAAATACTGATCCAGGGCCAAGTTGTAGCCGTGCTGGTGTATGTACTCCTGAAAATGCAGCTAAAGGCAAGCAACTTCCAAACGTACCTAAAAACTCAGCATCATTGTGGACTACATATAAAGTCTTACCACAATTTACTTTAGGTGCTGGGGCTTTCTATGCTGACAAAGTATATGGTGATGCAGCTAATACAAAATGGGCTCCATCATATGTTCGCTATGACGCGATGGCTCGTTATGACGTTAACAAGAATGTTAACTTGCAACTTAACTTAAATAACTTATCTGATAAGCATTACTTTACTAAAGCGTATGCTTCACACTATGCAACTGAAGCAGAAGGACGTAGTGCAGTAGTATCAGTTAACTTCAAATACTAATAAGTTTAAAAAATTATTAGTCTTAAGAAGTAACCTAAAATAGCCTCAATTTGAGGCTATTTTATTAATTAGAGCTATTTTTAGAGGTATCGCCGTGATTCACCATATTCCTAATGTACTTAGTAAAGAACAAGTCCAGTTTTTCCGTCAAGAAATGGACAAAGTAGAATGGGTGAATGGAAAAGTCACTGCTGGTACACTTTCGGCTACGGTAAAACATAATCAGCAATTGCCTGAAGATCATCCTCTAACTCATCAATTGAGTAATATCATCCTTGATGCTTTAGGAAAACATCCATTATTCCTATCTGCTGCAATTCCACTAAATATCATACCGCCTTTATTTAATCGCTATGAAAATCATGAGTCGTTCGGTTTTCATGTAGATAATTCAATACGGCTAATACGTGGTAGTAATCAGCGTTTAAGAACAGATTTGTCTTGTACTATTTTTTTAAGCGAGCCTGAGGAATATGAAGGTGGCGAGTTAGTTGTTGAAGATACATATGGTTATCATGAAATTAAATTGCCTGCTGGTGACATGATTTTGTATCCATCTACTAGTCTACATGAAGTGACAGCTATTACTTCAGGCTGTCGTATAGCATCTTTTTTCTGGGTACAAAGTATGATTCGTGATGATGCAGAGCGACATATGTTATTTAATCTAGATCAAACTATTCAAAACTTACGTATGCAACTAGGTGATGATCACAAAGAAGTTTTGAACTTAACAAACACTTATCACAACTTAATCCGTAAGTGGGCTGATGTTTAAACAAGCAAGAAGAGTAGCTAAGTAGCGTAAATTATTTAATATGCTACTTATAGACATTTACTTCAATATTTAATGCTTTTTCATCAATTTTTTTCAACAAACATTCTAATAGTTCTTCTACTTTGTCATCATATTCGAAAGGATGAGATTTGCCAGTTTTTGTATTAATAAGATTTAAACTAATTTTATTAGAAGCTGGTCTATAAATTCCTCTATTACTTTTACCCAAAACAACTCTTTTAATTAATTTTCTATGTTCAAGTTCCGCTAAAGTACGATATGTAGTAGCTAGACTTATTTTTAGGTTTTTCTTTTGGGATAACAGATATATTTCTTCTGCGGTTATTCCTTTATCGTTCTCATGTAAAAAACGAAAAATAGCAACTCGCGAAGGCGTAGCTGATAAACCATTTTCAATTAACTCTTGATGATAATCCATTTAGTTCCTCTGCTAATGGCTTATTTGCATTTAAATTGATTACTAAGGCTTTTTTAGTAGTGGGTAAAAAAATCTATTTGAAAACCAATGATATTAATCTTTATTGTAAACCATTTGGTATAAAAAGTATTATGAGAAAAAGTAAAAATGCTGAATTCAAATGATAAAAGTTAGAAGCCGATTCTTTTTCGAAGAAAGCCATACCTAACATTAAATCTGAAACAGTATTTTTAGGGTTTTGGTACCAGAGGGATAATGGAGCGGGAGCCAGATTGATCGCTAATGCTTCATTGGTATTTTTTTGATCAACTAATGAGGGCAGTAAATTGATGAGTACTGATAAGCCAGCAGTGTAGGTTTGCAGATTAAATTGTTTTAAACATTTAATTAGTTCATCACGCCGAGCACTATAGGTTCTCTTTGTTCGTCTTGAATGTCTTAAAAAATGACCTGAATGCATAAACTCTTGAATTGAAAGTTGTAAATATAGTGATGGAGCTTATATTCCTCATATTCATGTGAAATCACCTTTTATATGCCTATGTGGTTGAGGATAATATTGAGTGTAAAGTGAATAGGGAGAAGCCAAAAATTTATCAGGCAGGTCAGAGCTGGTTTAGCTTGGGCTGAGTCAGTAACTAAAGTCTCGATAACCGGAGTGCCTGATGACGTATATCAGCTTGTCTATTCTGTATTTGATGAAAAAGAACTTGTAGATTTAACTATCGTTATTAGTCTTAGAAATCCGCCTCAAGCTGCAAAGTAATAGTTAGGTGAATATTAAACTAAATAAAAAGTCCTCTAGTGAGGGCTTCTAACTTATCTAAAAGAAGGTTGGCTTAAGATTTTGTAGACCTTTTCTTTGTATACATCATTGGAAATGGCACCTTTATCTCGCTGTTGTTTTAGTGATCTAAATTGCTGGCCACGAATTTCTCTTTGAATATTCACATTATCATGATTTCTAATGTAGTAAAGACTACGCTCATGATCACTCATATTGACTGTTTCTTCAGTAGAGTAGGACGGCTTAGCTTCATTTTCTTGATACTGTTTTGCAATTTCAAAAAAATCTACATTTTGATTATTGGTGGCAGAATTAGAAAAATCTTTCGGTTGCCCATTAAACTGATGGTTTTGAGAACTCACGTTCACTTCAAGAATGCTTTTATGCTTATTAAATTGAGGGTAATTATATTCTTGTTTCATTTGAAACGTATTTGTGTCAGAAAATACTGCGGGAGAAAAAAGACTAATATTTAAAAATAAAAAAGTTAATAACAATCTATTCATTTCTTTTGAAGTCCAATTGAAATTGAGTAAATCACTGTATTGTAACATTAAAGTTGGATTTTTAAAGGTTTAATTTTCAGAGTATTTGATCATTTGGTCAATAATATGATGAATGGACTGATTTGTGTGGAGTTCTATTGAGAGTTCCGCTCAAAAAAACTTTATATAAGATGAGATCTAATATTTTTAATTTTAGGATATTAGCTATTATCTAATTTTAATATCTGTCCCGTAACAGATTCTGCTTTTCATAATACTTCTTTTAAATTAATTGTTAAGTATTACTAAATAGTTTTGGTGTGACAACTACGATTCAATTTGTTAAATTGTGTGGTTTTTATAACAGTGGGCGAAATTTATGAAGACGTTTTTAGTTATATCTTTATTGGGTTTTGGGCTGATTGGCTGTGCTTCATCTACATATAATTCTCAAGAAAATTATTTAAATAAACCTCCAATTGTTCCAGAAAATAAAGCTTTTAATAGTTTTAAAACACCTGATCATGGAGTTTTTACAGATCAAGATATCTATAATATGCCAGAAAATTCAAACATGAATATCCGTTATGAAGCCCCTTTTTAAAGAAAAATAAATCATTAATCGAAGCAAAGGTAGATAAGGACGACTTACTACCTTTGCTGACTAGAGATAATCAATGATTAATGCCTCCTTCGGGTGGTTTTTTAAATTTTAAACTGTTAAATTTTAATTATTGAAAAAAGGTATTTTAAATGAAAAACTTCAGTATTATTGCTTCTTTATTTTTATTAGTTGGGTGTACGACTGGTCACAAACAGGTCATTCCTGTTCAAGTGACTGATAATAAAATTACTTCAGAGGCTGAGACATATAAAAAGCAATACCAAAAGAAAATTTATAAAATATGGGATATTCCAAAGTCTTCTACTGGCATGAGTGCAAGCGTTAAAGTATTTTTAACTGACAGTGGTGAAATTGAGCAAATCATCTTTTTAGATAAAGAAGAACAGAAATTTAAAACAAGTATTGAAAAAGCGATCTGGCGTGCAAGCCCCTTTGCTTTGCCTTCAAATCCTGAAGTAAGAAAACAAGCAAGAAAATTCAATATGAAATTTCAGGCGAAATAAATAAGTTCTTCTTAAGCATGAGGGGGGTGAATTTAGAATTGTTTAAGTATATAAATTTGTTCTCTAGCTTTATGAATACCGAAACTAGTTAGTTTAATCGCTATTAATATTTCCTTTAAAAGAAAAAGTAATCCCATTTTAGAGGGGTAAATGTATCTTAAAGTGTCAGTTACACAAATGATGATTGTTTGGTATTGAATGTATCCGTGAATTATTTAAGCATGGAGTGACACAAGTTAAGTAAAGGATGAATCTCATGATAGATGAAGAAAAACCCTTAAATTTTGACGATGATGAAGAGCCTCTTGAATTTGCTGATGAAGAATTTATCGATGATAAAAAAGAGGATGAATTATATAACAGTATTACAAAAGATGGCTCAAGTGTAGATCCCGCAGATGATGGCGAGCGGCACATTCGTCCTGAAGATGGGGATCCCATAGAAGTTGAAGAATAATTCAAAGCCCAATTCAATATTGGGCATTTTTAATAGGTTTGACTTTTATCTGAATAGTAGATATGCCCGAGGTTAATTAATCATTATCATTAATGACTCGAAAAATTAAGAACTACGCAATGAGTGTAGAGATGTATATTACGTTTTGAGTTATAGATAAAAACTAAGATCATAGGGCATTAAATGCAAAAAATATTGGATTATCTCCGCAAATTTTTTACTGCCAAGTCTCAGCAAGATGCAGCAACGGGTCACCTCATTGCTACGGCAACTGATAATAGCGATGAATTGATAGGCGTCGCCGTTGATGAGATGTCTCTTAGTTTAGGAGGAATAGATCTGATCTGTAATTTTGAAGGGTTAAAACTCAGAGCTTATGATGATGGTAATGGCGTATGGACTATTGGATATGGCACGACACGATATCCTAATGGTAAGCGTGTAAGTGAAGGAGATAGATGTACGCTTGAACAGGCTAAAGCTTATATGCAGCATGATTTAAAGATATTTGAACGTGCCGTAAATAGTTTTGTAAAAGTGCCTTTAAAACAGAATCAATTTGATGCATTAGTATCTCTAACTTATAACATTGGGGTAGATGCCTTTAAAAACTCGACTTTACTCAAAAAATTAAATTTAGGTGATTACAAAGAAGCTGCAAACCAGTTTGATGTCTGGGTAAATGCAGGCGGTAAGCGTTTGCAAGGACTGGTTAATCGCCGTGCAATCGAAAAGAAATTATTTTTATCATCAAAATAGTTGTCTCAATTTTTTATTAAACTTATCAAAAAGACATGAAAAAGCCTCGGATAGTCTGGGCTTTTTCATATATAAATTATTTGGATTAACTTTTATCGCCTAAAGTAATTCGGAGCCTGTTTAATGCTCCCATGAGTGAAATGCTGGTCGTTAACTCTACAATCTCTCTTTCACTAAAGTATTCGGTTAATTGAATTTTTACAGTTTCAATTTTTTCAGATAGAAAAGTGACGGCTTCTGCAAGTTCAAGAGTGAGAAGCTGCTTCTTTGAAAAGACATTCGAATGTTTATAGCCCGGAATTTTATCAATGACTTCTTGGCTTAGTCCCATATCCCTTAACTCCTGAGCATGAAAAGCGCAGCAGTAAGCACAGCCGTTGATTTGTGACACATATAACTCAGCTAAAGCAATTATTTGAGGATCAATGCCTGAGGTACGAATAGATGCATGTGCTGAGTACAAATGGTTAATCGTTTTTTTAGCAATTTCTTTATATTCCATAATATAGGCCAGTCTTTTTAAGATAAAAAACTATTATTTACTACGAAGTATAGATTGTAAATTAGGCACTATTTTGTTATATAGGTATATTTTTTATACTTAATTAATCAATGAAAGATAATATTTCTGGCTGTTCTGTAGAAGAGGCAATGACAGTATTAGGTGGTCGCTGGAGAATGTTAATTATTTCATTTCTCATCGAAAGACCTATGCGCTTTAATGAGCTAAGACGCGCAATACCTAATATTTCACAAAGAATGTTAACTTTAGAATTACGTTTTCTTGAAGAAGAAGGGTTTATTAACAGAGAAGTTTTTGCGGAAGTTCCTGTTAAGGTTGAGTATTCATTGACGGAAGATGGCAAGAAATTAAACAGTTTAGTTGATGTGCTAAAAGATGTTGGTTCTTGGCTAAAAATAAGATAATGCGGTTTATTTTATAGTTTTATTTAGGTTTTAGGTCAGGCCGAGATCATATGTCATTATTTTAACAGGATCATTTATACAAATTTTAGGCGTAAAAAAGCCTGATGCTACGAATCAGGCTTCAGTATTCATCAACAATAGGAGTTAATGAACAAGACCAATCTAACAGACCTGCGCTATAAAGGCAAACTAATGGTCGACCGGACAGTTCATATGAGCATAATTTTTCTCAAATTATAGGCATTAAAAAAGCCCTTGCTCGAAAGCGAAGGGCTTAGTCGTTCATTGATCTAGCAATGAACTATATAAGGCTCATCTCATACTAAGTTCAGTATATCTGAAATTAAAGCTACAAAGAAGAAAACTTTCTAACTATCTTCTTCATTCTATTTAAACTCAATTTATTCGTTCTTATTGCAACTTACATCTTTGATAAGTCAATACACAAAATTTGCACTTTGGTTTTTTGAGGGTGTGGTATTTGTGGGTGGGCTCAGATTAGATTGGCTTAGCAAGTAAAACCATAGCTCTCTGTAAATTATTCAAGATAAATTTCTGTACGAATCTATTGAAGAATGAGGGGGCTAGAGGTAGGCAAGGAAGTAGAGATGAATTTAATTAGATTAGAAGAACTTTCAATGGTGAGTAATGCTGTTTTGACACCCCAATTAAACAATTGGCCGTCTGTACTATCTACAAACGTGGGCGATGCTTCCTGTAAAAAGCATAAAGACAATTTTTTGGAACCGTCTGATAAAAAATTTTATAAAGAATGGCTGAAACAACAAAAGAAAATACTTAAAAGTATTCCGAGTAATGCTGTTTTACTCAGCATGAAAGATCCTATTTAGCTTAGACATTAGTTACGTTTTAAAATTTGCATTACAAGGATGAGCATTTAGCTAAATAACTTTACGTAGGTATGCTTGTTAGTCATAACTTGTTCTAGAGATACTGAAAATATAAATGAAAGCAAATGACATAAGGTGAAATAGGCAAATACAAAATAATAAAAAAGCATTTCCGTAGAGGTAAATTTTTATGGCTAATCTTCAGCAGAAAACACTTTTTGATATCTTGACTCAACATCAGGCTTATCTATATCGGGCATCTTCAAGATCAGTCAATGAACTTCTCAATTTATTTAATTCTGAAACGGTTAACATGCTTACTAAGTTAGGCAATTTGTTAGATGAGCTAAATGAAAAGGAAAAAGCCGCATTGGCTGGTGGAGTTTATTCAACCGCTAATTTAAGAAAGACACGTGCACTTATTTCTCAATGGTTTAATTTGATTAATGAAGCTGTTACTGACACTTTTACAATATCTGCTGTGGCATTGGCTTTCTATGAAGCTAGATATATGTCAAAAATTTTTGGGGGAAAACATAAAGAATTAAAAGGTGAGCAGCTCTATAAAGCTGCTAAACGTGTTCCTTTAGCAGGTGGAGCATTAGTTGATGAGTTACTCTCTAAAATTGCTGAGGTTGCTCGTCAAAGAGTTGAATATGCGATTCGGGATGGTCTTAACAATGCTGCTACAACCCCGCAAATTGTTCAGCGTATTCATGGAACCAAACGCCTTAAATATGAAGATGGGCTACTAAATAGTACCAAAGCTGATATTGAGCGAACTGTGCGTACGATTCGAAGCCATATATCTAATCAAGCATATTTAAACAGCTATAAACAATTAAAGTTTGAATATGTCAGATTTGTAAGTGTTCTTGACGGTAGAACATCGAAAACATGCGCTGCACTTGATGGTACGGTATGGCAGCTTGATGATCCGACAAAAAAAGTTCCTCCTTTGCATCCGCATTGCCGCAGTATTTTAGTTCCAACTCACGAGGATGGTCAGCTTATTGGAAGTCGAGTTTTCATTATGGATGAAAGAAAATTTAAGGATATTCCTAAAGATGAGCGTGAACAATTAACTGGTCAGCTAGATGCAAATACTTCTTTTAAAGAGTTTTTTAAGCTGACAGATAATTTCTTTCAAAAAGAATGGTTAGGGCCTAAAAGGTATCAACTATATAAAGAAGGACAATTCGACTTTGATAAGTTCTTTGATCCAGAAGGGCGGTTATATACGCTTGAGGAGCTTAAAGAACTTGATGAGCGAGCTTTTAAAGTGTTGGGATTGTGAGTTAGAGCACAAACATTTGGAAATAAGATTTTTATTTTTAATAAATTCTAGTTTTAACTAAACATACACACTTAAACAATTAGTTGAGAAAAGTTTCAGTAATTTCATCACATAGCATGTTAAGTTTTTCTCAATCATAAAAATTTAAAAGGGATGAAAAAATGAAATTTTCCTACCAAGATCTTGCTGGAAATAATGTTGAAGTAGAGTGTGAAAGTTATATTCATATACCCTCAGGAACAGCAATGAAATCTACAGAAGTTGGTAATTATCACCCTACTGAAAACTTCAATTTCTTTAAGAAAACTGAAGCTGATTCTGTACCCATCTATCGATTTGCTATTGACCGCAATTCTAATGTTTTTAATAGTGATGAACTTCCAGCATTAGCTCAAATTGGTAAAAACTGGAAAAATTTAGATTAAATTTATTACTTAAAATAAAGCCTTCAGTCGAGGGCTTTATTTTTTTTGAATACAAGCATTAAGCCTAGCAAAATTGCAATCATTCCTATTAAGCCTGCCAGCGGTAACTTATTTTTTAAAATTAAAAAATCTAAAATTGCAGTAACAATAGGAACCAGATAGAACAGGCTTGTCACATTTACAATATTGCCCTGATTTAAAAGCCGATAAAGTAAAAGCTGGGCTACTACAGAAATTAAGATTCCAAGAAATAAAATAGAAATAATCAGTTGTGAATTCCAATGTACTTCAAAATGTTCAAAAGGAACCAAAAACAGGCAGACTACCAGACTGACTATATATTGTAGCGGTAAGACATCTGTAGGGGCTTGTTGAATGTTCTTTTGCATGATGGCCCCAAAAGTCATACATAGGAGGGCAGTCAAGGCAAATAGCATTCCAATTGGGGCAATAAATGACATTGACAGGCTTTTCCACACTAAAAGTATGAGTCCGGCCAATGAAATGCATAAGCCCAAAAGTTTTTCTTTTGGCCAACTCTTTTCAATAAGACAAAGCGTTAAGATTGGCTGTATTCCCATAATTGTAGCCATTAAGCCAGGTGTGACCCCATACGCCATGGCTTTAAAGTAGCATATCGAATAACCAGCAATAATAAGAAGGCCAGTAAGCAGAACTTGTTTTCGAGTTCCATGTTTGGGTAAAAGTCTTTTTCTAAAAAGAGCAAGTACAAACAGAATAATTAAAGCAGTAGAAAAGCGCAGAATTAATAATGCTATGGGTGAGGCATTATCAAGGCCCCATCGAGTAAAAATTGCGGCACTACCCCAGAGTAAAACAAAAGCGGATGTTGCACTTTGTGATGCAAGCATCTGTTTATTTAGGCGCATAAAACCTTCTCCTAGTGCGTAATACCTAAGAAATACGAAATGATGAAATTGTTAGTAGGTGTTGCTATTACCGTGTGATTTAGACATTAATCAATTCACAGATAGTTTCTTTAACAAAAGTGAATTGTTTTACCTTTTTCTAAATTCAGTATGGAAGAGAGAATAAATAAAGAAAAGCGCATAATTCTTTTATATACTATTTGAAAATCGAATAGATACATTGTAATGAATATAAAAAACTTACAAATTGATTGGCTAAAGTGTTTTGTCACAGTAGTAGATACTGGTTCATTATCAAACGCGGCGCCTGAGTTATATCGTTCACAATCTGCTGTTAGCATGCAGTTAAAAAAATTAGAAGAAGCACTACATTGCCAACTTTTAATACGAACGCACAGACAAATTGAATTAACCTCTCAAGGGCAACTACTTTTAGGCTATGCACGCCGTATTCTCGATTTGCATGCAGAAGCACAAATGGCATTTCATGGAGATGAATTAACGGGTCGTATACGCCTTGGAGTGCCCGATGATTATGCTTCTAAATATTTAACACCCGTACTTAAGCGTTTTGCGCCGCGTTATGGAGGTGTTGAAATCGAGTTGATCTGTGAGCAATCGACTTCATTAATTCCACGAGTAGAGAGTGGTGATATAGATTTGGCTTTAATTTCGAGAGATAACGCTCGTCAAGGAACACTTTTATTTCATGAACCAATGGTATGGGTAGGCTCTCCACAATTTGAACTCTGGCGAGAAGACCCACTCCCAATTGCAGTTTATGAAAGTACGAGCCAAGCCAAAAAGAGTGCTATTCATTCTTTAGCATTACAAGGACGCCGTTATCGTGCTGTATACAATAGTTCAAGTTTAGCAGGTCAAATCGCAGCAGTTGAAAGTGGTTTAGCAATCGCCGTGTTCACGCAGTGTAGTGCACCTGAACACTTAACCATATTAGGTGCTGATCATGGCCTAGGACCTTTAGAGCCTATGGAGACTGCTGTTTATCGAAGTCGGTCATCCTTAGAGTCAAAAGCTGTAGATCACTTATATGAATTACTCATTAAAACGCTCAGACATTCTGTTAATGTTTAATCGCCAAATATTAAGTTGATATTTAAAAATAAAACGAAAGAGCTTTACATTTTTGCGTTAAATCTACAAAAAAGCCTAGAAACGTATGCTGAACGTAAAACTAATAAAAAGTATTTATTAACTCACTATCTGAATAATTTATGAGGTGAAATATGAAAAAAATTATGGCTACCTTAAGTTTAGCTGCCATTATTTCTTTAAGTGTGAGTGCTTGCCAAGGTGAAAATGATACAAAACAGCAAGATAAAACGACCACCCCTCATTCAATGGACAATGATTCATAACCCAGATGAATACCGAAGCCCATCGTAAGATGGGCTTTTTTATATCTTTTTATTATCATCTGAAAATGTGATTTGTAACTCACAATATTTATTTTTAATGGCACTGTTCAAAATATGTTGACTAGTATGGTTGGTTTTAAATATATTTATATTCAACACGGATCATTTTAAATATAACCCTATATTTAAAATAAATTGATTCAAATGCCATCAGATCAGAAATTTAACCTTTAAATTTGATTATAAAAATATTAATTAATCAAGGAGGTGGGTATGGATGCTAAATTTCATTCTGAAAATGAATATGGTTTTATTCTAGACATATTGAATACTTATGTTGTGGTAAAGAAGACATTAAAAAATGATCATTATCCTTATGATTCATTTGGTTATCTTCTTGCTCTTTATCAACCCCTAAAAGTCTATATTCCTCAGCTTCCACATCCGAAAATTTATATTGAGATTGGTGGAATTTCATATGATCGAATGATTGTTATGCAAACAACAGACGAGACAGAAGCCATGAATGTTTTATTGGATTTAGGACAACTCGTCGTTTAACAATTAAGAGATATTTTTAGTAGTCAGTTTAATTTACTTAAGGAAAACTCTTTCTTAAGTAAATTAACGACACAATAATACGCTATAAAATAGTTATCGGAAGAGAAAATTTAAAGAAATTATTTGGTATTTTTATTCATCCTCATTAAACAAAGACTCTAATAAGATACAAAAAATCACAAAAGCTAAATCTATAACTTTAAAAGAATTTGTTTATATAACTTATATAACTAAGAACACTAAAAGTAGGTCATGGTAATGAAAAAAATATTCTTAGCAACACTCACTGGGTTGGCTTTATTGAGTAGTAATGCGGTATTGGCTAAACCAGATACTGCTTTGTTAAAAGAAGCGACAAAAAATGTAGTCACGGTGTCTAAAGCAAAAACTTTAGCTGATGAGTCCGGTGTTACGTTAACAGGCACCATCGTAAAGCATATTGCTGGTGATCATTTTGAGTTTAAAGATGCTACGGGTTCAATTGTAATTGATATTGATGATGACTTGTGGAAGCCTCTACAATTAAAAGCTGGAGATAAAGTACGTGTTGTAGGAGAGGTGGATACACATAGAGTTAAGCCTACCGATATTGAAGTTTTTCAGATTGAGCGTGTTAAATAAAGCCAGATTATTTATATAAATATTGCTCAGCTCAAATAAAAAAGAAAACTCCTGTTCTGAGGAGTTTTCTTTTTAAAGATTAAAATTTTTAATTATTGTGTTGCATTAAATGCCTCATGATAGCTGACATACCCTTTAGCAATATTGCCCGAAAAGCTTAAGGCTTGGAAATACTCACTTGGCACATCAGGCAAAATGAGTTCGGGATAGGTTCTAAAACCAAATCGGCTGTAATATTTGGGGTCACCGAGTAAAACACATCCTTTTGCATCTAAGTTTTTTAATTTTTCTAGTGATTTATTCATCAAAAGTGAGCCAATACCAAGCCCTTGTTTATTTGGATGAACCGAAATAGGCCCTAAACCATACCATCCCATTTCCCCTGAACTTATTTGAACTGGAGAAATAGTAACATGCCCAACAATAGCGCTATCTTCAATCGCAACTAGTGAGACTGTAAGTTGTCCGTGGTTTCTTAAACTATTCACAATAAAATGCTCGGTATGACTCGTGTGCTCAGCATTTTGAAAAGCTGCTTCTGTTAGTTTTTCTATTGCTTCAATATCCTCATTTCGTTCATCACGAATCGTAATATTCATTCAAGATTCTTCCTTATTTATTGAACAATCATACGCTTTAATTTTTTAAATAAGTAAAACTATAATTTAGATTTCTAAGATACCTTATTTGTTACTAATTATAAAAAAACAACTACTACTTATGAAACTCATACATAAATTAAAATTTTATAAAAATTATTTTTAATATAATAATTTAAAAATATTTTGAGAGTTAGAAATTGAAAAAAATCATTAAAACTTTATTATTATCTACACTCATTTCAACTACATCCTTCACTATTTTAGCAAAAAATGTTGAGCAAAAAGTTAATTTTTTACAAGGTTCAACACATACCACATTAACTGGAAAATTTCAGGGTTATGATGATGTGAGATATAGGATTTATGCAAAGAATGGGCAAATATTGAAATTTAATATTAATAGTCTTAGTAATTTAGCCTATGTCAATATTTTTGCATCAGGCAAAAAACCGGATAAAGATAATGCATTATTAATTGGCTCAACTGTAGGATCAAAAGGAGAGCTTACTTTGCCAGTTGATGGCGATTATATTATTCAAGTTTATCAAATGCGTAATAGTGCTCGTAAAAATAAAACTGTGAAATATAGTCTAGATGTCGAAATATTAAATAAAGTAAAAAAATAATAGTTGATAAAATTTACTAGCTTTCACATGAGAGCTAGTAAATTTTAAAAATGGTATAGATACTCATTATTCGGTTAAAGAAAAGGACTCATGAATGCCACAACTTTCCACAAATGTTTGATCATGTGAAATGAGTAATACAGCACCTTCATAACTCTGAATAGCACTAGCTAATAATTCTCTAGATTCAATATCTAAATGATTTTCGGGTTCATCTAATAACAGGAGTTCAGGGGTAGGATGTATCTGGCTAAGTGCCAATAAAGCTACTTTGAGTTTTTCTCCACCACTTAGTTGTGATAAGAGATAAGTACTTTTATCACCGCGAATTCGAAGTTGACCTAATAAATTTCTCCATTCTAATTCTGAAAGCTCCTTATTCATGCGAGTTAAATTCTCAATAACAGTCATCTCATCACATAAAAAGCTAAAGTTTTGATCGAGATAAAAGCACTCTACAAATAATTGAATGCTGTCACAGGACTGATTCTTCTGTGCATTAATTGCTTTAAGTAGTGTTGATTTTCCAATACCATTTGGACCCGTTATGTGGATTTTTTGGGCTGCCTGTACAGCTAAATCTATGGGTTTGTGAGTTCCATATTTTAGTTTGAGTTTTTTAATTCGAAGAATTTCGCCAGTTTTTTTATGGAAAGTAGGGAAAACAAACTGTTGCGGCTTAACGGTTTCAAGACGCATTTTTTTGTCTTTTAAATCATTTTGACTATTTGAAATTTGTCGTTGGTGCTGAGATTGTATAGCCGCAATACTTTGACCTGCTTGTTCCTTTTTAAAATCGAGCAGAATTTTGGCTTGAGAATTTGATTCGCGTAATTTATTCCCAGCACGTTCACGTTTTTGAGCTTTCATTAATACTTCATGTTGCTTTTGCTTCATGTGTTTAACGTCGCGTTGGTTTTGTTGAATAGATTGCTCTAAAGCTGCTACATGGGTTTGATATTGCTCATCAAATTTCTCATAGTTTCCTGTTGTGTGATGTAAACCATGTTCATTTAAATGATAAATATGATCTACTTCATTCAACAAAGTTCGGTCATGACTAATGATAAGCGCACCTGCGGGGTGTTTCTTCAACTGATCAATTAACCATTTTCTAGATTCCTGATCTAGATGATTACTGGGTTCATCAAGCAGTAAATAATGATCTGATTTTAAAAATAAACAACTTAATGCCAATTTAGTTTTTTGACCTTCGCTTAGATTTTTAACTGGAAAGTCTAAATCAGTGGGCAAATGAGCAGACTCTAATAAGTTATTCCATAAGATGGGTAAATCCCATTTGCTTTCCAATAAATCATAATCATTGAAGCTGGCAACGCCTTGCTCAACTCTTTTAAAAGCTTGATAAATGTCTACGATATCTAATGCTTCGGCTATGGTCAGTCCTGTTAACCGATGCAATTGAGGTAAATATGCATGTTTTATATGCCACGATATTTGCCCAGATGTAAGAATTGAATCTAAGCTAAGCGTCTGATTTAACATTTGTATAAGCAAAGATTTGCCTTGCCCATTACGGCCAATTAAAGCCGCTATCTGGTTCGATTCAAGACTAAAATTTAATTGTTTAAACATAACTTTAGATGAAAATTCTAAAGTAAGTTGTGATATTACACATGCCTGCTGAGTCATAGAAAACCTCATAAATACAGGATGTACAAAATAGGAAAAAGTAGTTTTAAGCAGAGACGTTAAATCACAAAAAAAGTCTATTTTGCACATCAAAGAAAGAAAAAATGATGAGAAAAAAAGACTTACTTCATTGGCGTGACTCACGAAATTGGAAGAATAAGAAACTATTCTATCTGGGTTTTTAGCTAGTGTAAAATTTATACAATAGGTTTTATTAAAAAACCCAATCGTTGGATTGGGTCTTGTGCATCTAAAAAAGTTTATTCTTTTACAACCAATACCTGAATTTTGGTACTGTTTAAAACATCTTGAGCAAAACTACCCAAAATAAGCTTTTGGAAGCCTTTGCGTCCATGAGAACCAATCACGATCAAATCGGAACCTAAGCCTTCTACTGCTTTAAGGATGCCATCTGAAGAAATCTCACCTTGGATAATTTGAGTTTCAGCATCAACACCTTCTTCGGCACATAAAGCTTTTACTTTTGCGAGAGTTTTTTCTGCATTTGCGCGTGCTTCAACAAAATAATCTTTTACAACAGGTGAGATGTAATAAAAATCTACACCGCTAAAAGGATCTACCGCAACTAAGCTAATAGCAGTCAATTTACTTCCAAAAGCCTTTGCAATATGAGCTGCTTGTCTTGCTGCTGCTAATGAAATTTCAGAACCATCGACAGGTACAATAATATGTTGGTAATTCATAATGTTATTCCTCTTATTTACAGTTGTTATATGTATGAAGCATTTATTAATTAAAGATTAACATATTTCATTCTGGGTAGACATCTATTCGATTACAAGAAAGGAAAATTAAATAAAATTATTTTAAATCATATATTTGTATTTATTTTTCTATTGGTTGTGATGGTGTTTAAGCGGCATTGCTAAATAATCGATAATATTTACATGAAAATTACAAAAAATTATCGTTCATATTTCTGTCATATAGAAAACGTATAACAAAATAGTAAATTAAGGGGAGAGAGGAAGATGGCTGATTTAACAGCAAAGAAAGTTAATAAACTCATTGAAGAGTTTCGTCAAACAGGTAAAGAACCCGAAAAGTTAGTGATTGGCTATAAAACCTATGCCAGACTGATGACCGAAGATAAATTTGCAGAAAAAATTGTCCCTTCACTGGAAGACTCAAAAGAACGGTTATATAAAAATCTAAAAATTAAACTTATAACTGAAAAACATTACTTTGAAGTTAAATAAAATTTATGTGAAATGCATCACTTGTTATTAAAGTAAAGTAACACTTAAATAAGTTTAATAACATGTTCAATGTATAATGATACAAATTAATAGTGTAGCAAACATTTGAAAACAGCAATCGTTTATAAACTCGATAGAATAAAGTGCTTTTATTTTTAAGTAGTGGAATAAATTGAAATGCCAACAATTAGTGTAATTATATTTTATGTTTTAGCTATATTAGGCAGTATAGCTGTTATTTGTGGATTATTCAGTTTAAGTGTTTTTTTAGTTATTATTGGATTAGCTCTATTATTTGCAGCATTATTATTAAAAAAAGAATTTAAATTAGATATTTTATTCTGGAACTAGATATAATATGTATCCATATTTTTAGTTGTCTATAAAATTATTTCAATAGAACTGAAACGAAAAATTTCAGTTCTAAATAATTAAATTAGTTTTTATGATGAATATTGATGCAATAACGTTTTTTTGATCGAAATTATTACAATAAAATATAAAAGTAGAAAATTTTAAATTTATTTAAGTATTTAAAAATAAAAAAGTTTCATTTAGGATGAAAGTAAAATTGTAAAAGCGTTTGTAGCGATTAAACAATAACAAAGCGAGGTGAGCATGACTTATAAGTATGAGTATGCAGGGTTCTGGTTAAGATTTGGTGCAATGATTATTGATACTCTTATTCTTTTTTTGGCGGTTATTCCTGCGGCATGGATTTTTTATCAGGGGGATTATGATTTAGTCTTTGCCACAGGCTTAAGTATTAAGCCTCAAAATTATTGGTTCGATTTAATCGTGAACTATATATTTCCTTTATTGTATTCAATTTTATGTTGGCTGTATTTTGCAGGTACTCCAGGTAAACGATTGATGCGATTAAAAGTTTTAGATGAAAAAACAGGTAATAAGCTCACAGTCATGCAGAGTATTATTCGATATATTGGCTATATTCCATCAATTTTAGTCTTTGGTATTGGTCTTTTTTGGGTCGCATTTGATGCAAAAAAACAAGGATGGCATGACAAAATGGCAAAATCAGTGGTTGTAAGAGAGTTATAGGAAATAGACGAAAAGCGTTCATAGCATTGAAAATAGGGGCTATGAACGCTTTTTTATTAACTTTTTTTGACTTTAAGTTTTAAAATAAAATATACAACTACACCTACAATAAGTCCCCAAAAGGCTGAGCCAATACCGAAAAATTGAATGCCTGAAGCACTACATAAGAAGGTAAATAATGCAGCTTCACGGTCTTCAACTTGAGCGAAGGCAATTGCAATGTTGTGGCTGATCGTACCAAATAATGCAATACCTGCTAAAGCTACAATAAAAATATGTGGAAAAGATATCAGCAAACTTGTCAGTGTTGCAGCAAACAGGCCCATTAAAATATAGAAAAAACCACAACTCATGCCTGCAATATATCGTTTACTTGGGTCTGGGTGGACTTGATCGTCTAAGCTTACCGCTGCACTAATCGCAGCAATATTTACGCTATAACAACCAAAAGGTGCCAGTACAACTTGGGTTAAACCTGTCCAGCCAATCAGTTGATTAACATGCGGTTTATAGCCATAACTTTTGATCATGGCAATTCCGGGTAAATATTGCGAAGCCATGCTAATCACAAAAAGTGGCAGAGCTAATCCCAAAAGTGCTGACCAGCTAAAATCAGGACTAATCCAAACAGGTTTAGCCAAAGACCACTGAAGTGTAGGCATATGAAATTCTAAAAAGACAAGGCATAGGGCAATACCCGCAAGTGCCGTGAATACAATGCTATAGCGGGGCCATAATTTTTTTGTTATTACATAAATAACGAGCAAAGATAAAACGAATTCCCAATCATTTTGCAAACTGGCGAACAGGGAAATACCAAATTTGAGTAAAACACCTGCAAGCATGGCACTGGTTAAACTTTGAGGAATATATGAAAGTGCTTTTTGAAATATACCTGAAAAGCCTAAAATAGCAGTCAGTAAACCACCTATTAAAAAAGCACCAATCGCTTCATTTATGCTATAGCCACTACCTGTTGCCATAATTAAAGCGAGGCCAGCAGTTGACCAGGCTGTCGCTACAGGATATTTAAATTTCCAAGAAAGTATGAATCCTGATAAACCAATACCTAAGCCTAAAGCCCAAAACCATGAGGTGATTTGCTCGGGTGAAGCACCTAAAGCTTGAGCCGCCTGAATCACTAAAATGGCCGAAACACTAATACCGATTAAAAAAGTGATAAAACCAGCAAATACGGCTGGAATAGAGAAATCTTGAAGAATCTTTTGCATAGCTAAATGTTCTAAATCCCTGAAAAATTAATATGTTTCTGTCTTTGCTTTCAGCTAGGTAAATCTAACAATTTTTTTAAAGAAGGTGCTTTCTATTTTTGATTTGAAATAGAAATAATATTTTCGAAATATTGAATAATGCTATTATTCCTTTCATAAGTGATACTAAATTTGGGATATTGTTTTATGGAAGAGCAGACTGAAAATTTGACAGTGCTTGAACTTAAGATTATGCGCGCTTTACAAGAGAATGGACGTTTAAGTAATGCTGAACTGGCCAAACTTGTAGGCATAAGCACTTCATCTTGTTGGAATCATACACAGCGTCTTTTTAAAATAGGAGCAATTTTAGATGTGCGCGCTCGGATCAATCCGAGTATGGTGCAGCGTGATACGGTAGTACTAGTAGGCGTAGTTTTAGACCGCTCAACCCCTGATAGTTTTCAGGCATTTGAACAGGCGGCAGGTGATTTGGAGAATGTTCTAGAATGCTATCTGGTTGCCGGAGAAGTCGATTATTTTCTAAAAATTCGTGTTAAAGATTTAGCAGCTTTCAATCGATTTCATAGTGAAAAAATTATTGCCTTACCGGGAGTAAGGCAAGTCAGAACATTTTTTGTGCTCAATGAAGTTAAAACAGATGGCATGCTGGCGTTTTAGCAATTCATTATGTTTTAATTTTTATGGTTAAAAATTTATAGATTAAAGATTACTAGATTGTTGAGGTTGCCAGTTTTAAACCGAATCCAAAAAATAGAATCCCGACTAAAAAAATACTACTTGCTGCAATTTTATGGTTCTGTTTGAAAAAGGCTGAAAGTTTAATTCCAGAGAAGATTAATGCAGTTAAATAACTAAAGCTAATCACCTGTAAAATAATCGCTAAAATTAAAAAACTTAGTGCCGGATAGGCATAGTCGGGTTCAACAAATTGAACAAAGAAAGATAAGAAAAATAAAATCGCTTTAGGGTTGAGTAAACTAATACTTAATGCTGTTTTATAAGGATGAATTTTATCTAAAGCGGGTAAATCAGCCATTTCTGGTTGTGGTTGATTACGTTGTTTCCAGCGTTGAATACTACCTTGTAAGAGCTTAAAGCCTAAATAAGATAGATAAAGTGCACCTGTTAATTTAAGAATAACAAATATCCATGGGAATGCTTTTAATAAAGAAGCTGCCCCTAGTACGGTACATAGCATTAAAATAAGATCACCGGTAAAAATACCTAATGCACCCATATATCCAGTTTTAATGCCGTAACGTGAAGCAATTGACATTACATAAAGAGAATTGGGCCCCGGCAATAACACAATTAGGAACGTACCGATAATATATGTTGTTAAATCTGTTATACCGAACACGAGAAACCCAATAAAAAACCGATTTTTGCCATGATAACAAAAATCGGTGATTTTGTATGAAAAGTGCAGTTTTTTAAGGTTTAATTTCCGTATCAATTCCAAAAGATTGACGTAATAAAAAACTTAATTGGTCACGAGCTTTAATAAAGCCATCAACACCACCTTGTAAAAGCTGGAATGCCATTAAGTCATGATTAAGTTCGTCTTTAAAACTTTGTTCATCTTGAGCTGGTCTAGCAATAGCTTCTGCTTGCTTTGATTTGGTTGCATCAAGAGCTGCATCGACAGTCCGTGTATCCTGCTCGAGCTGGGTAAGTAAGCCTGGAGAGATCGTCAGTAAATCACAACCCGCCAATCCAAGAACCTGATCGACACTACGGAAGCTCGCACCCATCACTTGAGTTGGGATATTTTGTTGTTTGTAGTAGGTATAGATTTTTTTAACTGAAACCACGCCTGGGTCTTTTTCAATTGGGTAAGAATCGACACCTTCAGCCTTTTTGTACCAGTCTAGAATACGGCCTACAAATGGTGAAATTAAAGTTACTTTTGCATCTGCACAGGCTTGAGCTTGATGTAAACCGAAAAGCAGAGTGAGGTTACAAGCAATCCCTTCCGCTTCAAGAACTTTAGCAGCTTGAATACCTTCCCAAGTCGACGCGATTTTAATAAGAATACGTGACTGGTCAATTCCATAACCTTTGTAAAGTTCACATAATTCATGCGCTTTCTGAATGGTTGCTTCAGTGTTATATGAAAGAGCAGCATCAACTTCGGTAGAAACACGGCCTTCAATAAGCTTTAAAATTTCTACGCCAAACTTTACGGTTAAAATATCAATGGTTCGTTCAATCAGCTCATCGTTGCTATAGCCTTCTTCTTTGGCTTGATAATAAGCATCTTCAATGAGTTCTTTACTTTCTGGTTGTTCTGCTGCTGCTGTAATCAACGAAGGATTGGTCGTCGCATCTAGAGGGCGAAATTTACGAATTGCATCAAGGTCACTACTATCGGCAACAACGGTCGTTAATGTTTTTAATTGGTCAAGTGCTGTATGAGTCATTGATATTCAACATCTTCAATAAAAAATCTTATGTTTTCTTTATAGCACAAAGTATATTCATGCTGTCGATATATCAATTGTTATATTTCAAATAAAAACGTTTAGGTTATGCATCTAAATTTAAACAATATTAAGGTGCATGTTGTGTTCGTTGCTTTCGGATATATTCAATAAGAAATCTGGCTGCTGCACCAAGTTCACTTTCGCGGCTCCAGACCAAGTCGACATAATATTCAAATCTTGGAGTGAAATCTAATAAATCCAATACTTTAAGCTTGTTTTTTAATTCAGGATTTTCTTTAAACATTTCTTGCGGAAGAACTCCCCAACCTAGATTACGTAAAATCATTAAGCAAGCAGAGTGGTGGTTGTCTGTACGCCAGTAATGTTTTGAAAACAGTAATTCAGGTTTTAACGTCTCATCTCGACTTGCCACCACAATTTGCCGTGTGGTAAGGATTTGTTCGTAAGAAACCTGATTTTGGGTTGCAAGTGGGTGATTTTTTGCAATAACTGGAATTAAAGCCTCGCGTTTGAGCTCAACAAATTGTTCTCGGTTGTCCAGATGTTCACGTTCAAACATGAGTGCAAGTTGGGCTGAACCATCTAGTAACATTTGTAAAGCGTCTTCTTGAGGTGCCGAAACAATATTAATTTGGAGGTCAGGAAAACGACTCTCTAGCAGGCAAATATAGTCGGTCCAGTTAGTGTGTAGTAATTCAGAGACGATCACAATGGTTAAGTTAGCTTCTAAACCTGTGCTTAACGCATGGGCATGTTGTTTCCACTGGTTCATCTCAATTAAAAGCTGAGAAGTCTTTTCATATAAGACCCGTGCTTGATCAGTAGGAACGGGTTCACGGCCCTTACGATCAAATAAGGTTAAGTTCAGATCAATTTCTAAGTTGGCAATAGACATGCTTACAGCCGAAGGAACTTTTCCAAGTTTACGCGCTGCTGCTGAAAAGGAGCCTGTTTCAATCACTGCTTGAAACATGAGTAGTTGTTCTTGATTAATATTCATCTGTCAAAAAAACTGAAAGAACCTGATTGGATTAATCAACATTATAAAAATAAAATACGTCTTATCCAAGTATTATTGAGTATTTAAAAATGTTGATTTCCAAGAGAAGGCTCATTCATGCAATCAGTTATGAAGGAATTTTATTGGTCATCATTGCGATTGCATTAAGTTTTATTTTTGATATGCCTATGGACGTCACCGGCACACTCGGTGTGTTTATGGCAGTGGTTTCAGTTTTCTGGAATATGATTTTTAACCACTATTTTGAGAAAGTAGAGCATAAATATAATTGGGAAAGAACAATCCCTGTAAGGATTTTGCATGCGGTTGGTTTTGAAGGCGGTTTGCTGATTGCAACAGTGCCGATGATTGCTTATATGCTACAAATGAATGTCATTGATGCGCTTATTTTAGATATTGGTTTAACCTTATGTATTTTGGTCTATACCTTCATTTTCCAATGGTGTTATGACCATATCGAAGATAAGTTTTTCCCTGAAGCAAAAGCTGCCTCACTACACTAAATTTATAAATCCTAAAATGAAATAAGCACCCATTTGGGTGCTTATTTTTTGTAGTTAGATGTAGAAATTATTTCTCTACAATTGCAACTACACCTTCACCGCCAGCAGTACAGATAGAGATTAATGCGCGGCCTGAACCTTTTTGATTAATCAATTTAGCAGCAGTTGCTAAGATACGACCACCAGTTGCAGCAAATGGGTGACCTGCACCTAAAGATGAACCATTTACGTTCAGTTTAGAGCGGTCAATTGAACCTAAAGGTGCATCTAAGCCAAGACGTTCTTTACAGAATTTTTCGTCTTCCCATGCTTTAAGTGTCGACAATACTTGAGAGGCAAAGGCTTCATGAATTTCGTAGAAATCAAAATCTTGAAGTTTAAGGTTAGCGCGCTTAAGCATACGAGGTACTGCATAAGCAGGAGCCATCAATAAGCCTTCTTTAGGACCATTTTTACCAATGAAGTCCACAGCAGCGGTTTCAGAGAAAGAAAGGTAAGCTAAAACTTCATGACCGTTTTCTTTTGCCCATTCTTCAGAAGCAAGTAATACAACAGATGCGCCATCAGTTAACGGTGTTGAGTTACCCGCTGTCATGGTTGCAGTTTCGCCCTTACCGAAAACTGGCTTTAACTTAGCAAGTTTTTCAACTGTGCTGTCTGCACGTAAGTTGTTATCACGGTTTAGACCTAAGAATGGAGTGATTAAGTCGTCAAAGAAACCACGCTCATAAGCAGCAGCAAGTTTTTGATGGCTGCTTGCAGCGAGTTCGTCTTGAGCTTCGCGAGTAATACCCCATTCTAATGCAGTAATTGCTTGGTGTTCACCCATTGAAAGGCCAGTACGTGGTTCACCATTGCTTGGTGCATCAAGAAGCTTTTTAAAATCAATTTTTGTTAATGCTTTAAGACGGTCTTTACCAGTTTTCGCAACATTGAGCTCAAGCAAAACTTTACGTAGGCCATCACCAACAGCGATTGGGGCATCAGAAGTGGTGTCTACACCGCCTGCAATACCGACATCAATTTGACCAAGCGCAATTTTGTTTGCCACAACAAAAGCAGCTTGTAAACCTGTACCACAAGCAATTTGGATGTCATAAGCTGGTGTTTCAGGTGCAAGATCTGTGCTTAATACAACTTCACGAGTCATGTTGAAGTCACGGCTATGTTTTAAAACAGCACCAGCAACGACTTCGCCAATACGCTTACCTTGTAAGTTAAAGCGCTCAACCAGACCATTTAATGCTGCTGTCAACATGTCTGAATTTGACGCCTTAAAATAAGCGGTATTTGAACGTGCAAATGGAATTCGGTTGCCACCAATAATTGCAACGCGGCGAACAGTGTTTTGGCTCATGGTTTTATCCTGTGGAACAGAAGTTTTGGTTTTTGTTGCTTTTGGTGCTGCAGCTACATTATTAGAAGATGTAGAAGGGGGTGCAGAAGCTGCGCTCTTATTACGAGGGCTTCGTGCAGGTGCAGTCGTTGAACGAGTACGTGTCGTTTTTGGAGTATTAGTTGCTGCTTTAGGAGTTGTGCTGTTACGCTTAGCCGTGTTAGAAGCCGACTTTGATGTATTTGACACTTTTTCCTGAGCAGAATTCTCGACTGCTGGATTTTCTTGAGTTGTTTTGCTCATAAGGCTTTTCCAAGCATATTAACGATATTCTTATACGCTACCTTAACACAATTCAAATAGACCTGTATTGACTAGAATGACATTGTAGATAGCATTCAGGTCAAGACATCAAAAGATCAACTCAAGTATGATTTGGGATGACTCTAATGAACGACTGCTTTCATATTGTTTCTCCGCATTTCCTAACATAATGAAGCCTGTCGTAGAAAATCATTTTTTTGAGAGATAATAATCATGACTGATCAATACCAAGCATTTACACAATCTCCAATTGGTAAATTCGTTGTTAAAAATTTGGGTTTACCATCACCTGTAGCCTTAGAGCGTTTTGAAAATGCTCAGCCGGTAGTGAATGGGGCAGTATTGGTTGGCGCGGCGCCGTCAAGTGTATTGTCTGGTGCGATTGCACAAGTACTTAGCAATATTCATGCAGACAGCTATGTAGGCAATAATGTTGCATTACAACAAGAAGCTGCAAAAGTCGGTTTAAATTTACGTCCATTTAATGCGGGCGATAAAGAATCAAAATTCAAAGCAGTTGTATTTGATGCGTCTGGAATTCAAAACTCAGAACAGTTAAATGAGCTTTATAAATTCTTTAACCCGATCGCACGTCAAGTTGCAACTTCTGGCCGTGTGATTGTGATTGGTACAACACCAGAAACTGCAAAAACTGTAAAACAGGCAATTGCCCAACGTGCACTTGAAGGTTTTATCAAATCTGTAGGTAAAGAATTTAAAAAGGGTATTACTGCTCAAGTTGTCTATGTAGATGAAGGCGCTGCTGCGAACCTTGAGTCAACTTTACGCTTCTTACTTTCTCCGCGTTCTGCTTATGTGTCTGGTCAAGTTATTCGCGTTTCTAAAGCAGATGCTGTTGATGTAGATTGGGCAAAACCACTTGCAGGTAAAACTGCGTTGGTAACAGGTGCAAGCCGTGGTATTGGTGAAGCAATTGCGCATGTATTAGCACGTGATGGCGCACATGTCATTTGTTTAGATGTACCCCAACAACAAGCGGACCTTGATCGCGTAGCTGCTGACATTGGTGGTTCTACATTGGCAATTGATATTACAGCTGCTGATGCTGGTGAAAAAATTAAAACTGCTGCGGCAAAACAAGGCGGTTTAGATATTATCGTCCACAACGCGGGTATTACTCGTGACAAGACTTTGGCTAATATGAAGCCAGAGCTTTGGGATTTAGTAATTAACATTAACTTGTCTGCTGCTGAACGTGTAAATGACTACTTGCTAGAAAACGATGGTCTAAATGCAAATGGCCGTATTGTTTGCGTATCATCAATTAGTGGTATTGCTGGTAATCTTGGTCAAACAAACTATGCTGCGTCTAAAGCAGGTGTAATTGGCTTGGTGAAATTTACTGCACCTATCTTAAAAGATGGTATTACCATTAATGCGGTAGCGCCTGGTTTTATCGAAACACAAATGACCGCTGCGATTCCTTTTGCAATTCGTGAAGCTGGTCGCCGTATGAACTCAATGCAACAAGGCGGTTTACCTGTTGATGTAGCAGAAACGATTGCATGGTTTGCATCAACTGCTTCTACAGGCGTAAATGGCAACGTGGTTCGTGTATGTGGCCAAAGCTTGTTAGGCGCTTAAGCACTCTTAGTTAAAAACAGGGGGTGCTTGGGCATCCCTTTTTTATTCAAGAATCTATAAATTATAAAAGGTTAGGTATGAATACTCGTCATTTTAGCCAGCTACCAAAAGCGGCATTGGCTTATCCAAAAGTTGTGCAAGGTTTAATCTTTAAAAAGCCTAAAGGTCCCAAAATCTTGCCACAAGTTGAATACGTGGTAGATAGCCTTGAAATTTATCAGCCACATTTAAAAGCTTATAACGAAGTATGTGGCTTTAAAAATAATGGCTTTGTACCAGCAATTTATTTGGCTGTGCTGTCGCAAAGTTTGCAAATGCACATGATGACGGCAGAAGCATTCCCATTTCCAATTTTAGGCTTAGTCCATATTCGTAACCAGATTAAACAAACCAGACCGATTGGTATAATAGAAAAACTCACATTGTCATGCAAATTTGGGGAACTAAAACCGCATGATAAAGGTGTTCAGTTTGACTTTATTACCACGGCAAAAGTTGGAAATGAAGTTGTAATGGAAGGCGTGACAACCTATTTATCTCGTCAAAAGGTTGAGAAAAGAGCCAGCGAGAAAGCCAAAGAAGAGCAAACCCCAGCTTATGTACCTAAGGCAGAGTGGGAGATTTTAGAAAACACAGGCCGTCGCTATGCGAAAGTGTCGGGTGATTTCAACTTAATTCATATTCATGCCATTACTGCGAAAGCTTTTGGCTTTAAACAAGCAATTGCACATGGTATGTGGAGCAAAGCTAAAGCATTAGCGAATCTTGAACTACCAAATGCTTATGAAGCAGATGTGTGGTTTAAACTACCAATGTTCTTACCCTCAAAAGTTGAGTTTTTAACTGCAAATGCAGATAAAAAGACTGATTTCTTGATTCGTAATGTGAAATCTCAGAAACCGCATGTTGCAGGAACTGTAAAAGCATTATAAAAATATCAGCAGCTTCAACAAACGTTTAGGCTGCTTTAAGCAAAATAACAAAAAATGCAAGGAAACTCATGTGATTAAAGACATTTTATTGGCCGATACCCAGAACTATCACGGTATTTTAGATGAACGTTTTATTGATTTAGCTCACCAGTTCAGCCGCTTTCAAGATGCGCGAACAGATCAAGGGGGAGCTGCATTAGCAGTTTATTTTAGAGGCCAAAAAGTTGTCGATATTTACACGGGTCTTCAATCACAAACTGAAGCTTGGCAGCCAGAAACACTAGCAGTTAGTTACTCTACAGGGAAAGGTGTACTTGCTACTTTAGCGCATATTGTTGTAAGTGAAGGGTTCTTAGATTACGACAAACCGATTGCGAACTACTGGCCCGAATTTGCACAAAATGGTAAAGAGCAAATGACATTACGTCATATACTTAGCCATCAAAGCGGTATGTTTGATATTCGAAATACCATCGAAAGTGCGAGAGAAATGCTCGACTGGCCACATATGTTAGATATGGTCGTGGCTGTTAAACCAAGATTTGTCGCGGGAGAGGGTAATGCTTATCAGGCATTAACATTTGGTTGGCTTGTTGGTGGGGTGCTTGAAAAAGCAACTGGTCAGTCTTTAGCTCAACTCATGCAAAAATATCTGGTTGAACCATTGGATTTAGATGGGGCATATTTTGGTGTACCAGCAAGCGAATTAGATCGTGTAGCACGTTTAATTATTCAATCGAAACCAGAAACTAAACCTGTATCTGCGTCATCTGAGAAGAAGAAAAGCTTTAAACCACGTAAAAGTTCACTTTCAGAAAAAATGATTACATGGACGGGACAAAACCCTCAAGATTTTCAAGATGCCATGATTCCTAAAGGCATGAAGCATTTTAGCTTTTTTAGTGATGAAGGGTTGCAAACCGTTATTCCGGCAGCAAATGGCGCTTTCACTGCAAATAGTCTGGCAAAAATTTATGGAATGCTTGCAAACCAAGGGGAATGGGATGGGCAACAACTGATTCGTCCAGAGATATTTAAAGAATTGAGTACCATCCAAAGTTACGCACGTGATCGGGTTATGCCGATTCCAATGAATTGGCGTTTAGGTTATCACCGTATTATTACCATGGGTAAGCGTGCTAAAAATGGCTTTGGACATATTGGCTACAATGGTTCAGGTGCGTGGTGTGATCCTGAACGTGATCTTAGTTTTGCTTATACCCATAACTTTCAGATTGGTTCAATAACGGGTGACTATCGTTTGTGGGGGCTTACTCAAGAAGCTTTACGTTGCACCGACCAAATTTTAAAAGGTCGAAAAGGCTGGTTCTAAATTCTGTACTTTCAAACAGGCTGGTATTTCTAATAAATGCCAGCCAGTCTATCTAAAAAAGTTCTAGGCGAATGATAGTCTCGGTATGACGTTTAAAATCTTCTTCAGCTAAACCTTGTAATCCCAGTTTATAAATTCCTTCTAATCCACACACAAAAGCGATAAGCCGCCAAGCAATATCTGTCGAATTAGATATGTCTTTAAATTCGCCGTCCTTTTTTCCACTTTCAATTGCTTGAACAATCGTTTGATGCCAACTTTGCATAGCCAAATTATAAGCTTTTTGTATTTCTACATCTTGTTCAATCAAGAGTTCAGCTTCATTCCATAATCGTAAGTAGGGCTGAAGTTTATCTATATTTTCTGCACCTAATAAAATGAAGAGTCTTTGAAATTGACTATTTGTTTGTAAGGTTTGTTCAATTTCATCAAGCTGTTCCATAAGCTTTAAAAAAGCTTCAGCTTTTAAGTGAGATCCCGAAGAAAAGTGATGATGAACTTGTCCGGTAGACGTTTGTGCTTCTGTTGCGATTCTACGTACTGTCATGGCGGTAAAACCTTCAGCCAAAGCAACTTGCATGGCAGCTTGCAGAATCATTTCTCTGCGTTGATCGCGACTAAGATAAGCCATGTTTCTATCACCTGACTGAATTCGAGACAAACTACATTAAAACTTAAAGTTGGACAAGTGTCCAATTGTGTATATAATAACCGTGATTTGAACACATGTCCAAGTTTTGGATATCGAAGAGCGTTATGCAAAAGAAATGGTTAATCCTGACAATTATTGTCCTTATATATTTACCCGTCACAATTGATGCAACAGTTATGCATGTTGCGACTCCATCTTTAAGCGCAGCATTGAATTTAACTGCCAATCAGCTTTTATGGATCATTGATATTTATTCACTGATTATGGCGGGTTTGATTTTGCCGATGGGTGCACTCGGTGACCGTATTGGCTTTAAAAAATTATTATTCATTGGAACTGCAATTTTTGGAGTTGGTTCACTGGCAGCTGCTTTTTCACCAACAGCCTATGCCTTAATTGCTTCCCGTGCTCTTTTAGGGCTAGGGGCAGCCATGCTTATTCCTGCAACTTTATCGGGAATTCGAAATGCTTTTACCGAAGAAAAGCAAAGGAATTTTGCACTTGGCCTTTGGTCTACAGTAGGGGGCGGTGGTGCCGCTTTTGGTCCATTAGTTGGCGGTTTTTTACTAGAGCATTTCCATTGGGGAGCAGTATTCCTCATCAACATCCCAATTATTTTGGTTGTTCTGGTCATGATTGTCATAATCATTCCTAAGCAGGAAGAGAAAACCGATCAACCAATTAACTTAGGCCAAGCTTTAGTGCTGGTTGTGGCGATTTTAAGTCTGATCTATTCGATCAAATCGGCCATGTACAACTTCTCGGTACTCACAGTCGTGATGTTTGTGGTTGGGGTAAGTGCTTTAATTCACTTCATTCGTAGCCAAAAAAGAAGCACGACTCCAATGATTGATTTGGAGTTGTTTAAACATCCAGTTATTTCTACCAGTATTGTCATGGCCGTTGTTTCAATGATTGCTTTGGTTGGTTTTGAATTACTCTTGTCTCAAGAGTTGCAATTTGTGCATGGTTTTTCTCCCTTGCAAGCTGCTATGTTTATTATTCCATTTATGATTGCAATTAGTTTAGGTGGTCCATTAGCAGGAATCTGTTTAAATAAATGGGGACTTAGACTTGTATCTACTGTTGGGATTTTAATAAGTGGCTTTAGTCTTTGGGGACTTGCCCAGCTTAACTTTTCGACCGATCACTTTTTAGCATGGACGTGTATGGTCTTTTTAGGTTTTAGCATTGAGATTGCCTTACTCGCTTCGACTGCTGCGATTATGTCTTCTGTACCACCAAACAAAGCAAGTGCAGCAGGTGCGATTGAAGGTATGGCCTATGAGCTCGGTGCTGGTTTAGGTGTCGCTATTTTTGGTCTAATGTTGTCTTGGTTTTATAGTCGCTCAATTATTTTGCCAGAAGAACTCCCGATGAACTTAATTGAAAAAGCGAGTATTTCGATTGGTGAAACCATGCAATTAGCTTCTAAGCTTGAAAACCCTTTAGGAGAGCAATTAATTGCAGTTGCTCAGCAAGCTTTTAGCTATGCACATAGTTGGGTGCTTACAATTTCCGCTGTTTGTTTCTTCCTTTTAACTGTATTTGTCTGGTTTAGTTTTCCAAAGAAAGTGAGTTAATGATCTAAACAAGTTTAACAGTTGCGGAAAAAGAGAGAAAAATTTCTCTCTTTTTCTTGTTATAAATATAATTTTTAAATACACATAAATTGATAGAACTTTCCTTATCTCAATATTTTTAGTTATGTAATTCTCATAAAAAAATTATTGTTTAATAGGTTTCATATTTTTATTTCAAAATGATTTATTTTTCATATTATTGAAATTTAATAAAAAAATAATTGATCAAAAATTGACTGTAAAAAAATGGTTTGTTAATCTGCTATTCGAAAAATCTAAAAACAAATAAAAGAGGCTACTGTGAATTTAAAATTAAAAACATCACTCATTATCGGAGCAATTGTTGCATCTTCACTTGTATATGCCGCAACTGTACTTTCACCCAATCAGAATAATAATAGTGGATCAATTCCATCTGGTTATTCAGATTTAGAATTTTCTTTAGCAAATGGAAATTGGGTCAAAAATCTCTCTTTACCAGCAAGTGCTAATAATTTAGACAAAATTACGATTCGTTCTAGTGCGGCTTATAGCAGTTATTTAGATACTTCTAATACGAATATTCCGTTAGAAGTGTTGAAGATAAATAGCGGGGATGTTTACCAATTCATCTTTAATACTGCTCAAAATAAATGGATTGCTCAGTTAGCGACAGTGAGCCCTACCAATGGTACTAACTATGAAGTTGTACCATTAACAACTGCATCCATACAAAAAGTACTTATTCAAAATGACAAATGGGCACAAACCATTGCATTACCAAGTGATGTGCGCGATGGTACAACCGTACAAATTGTTTCCACAGCCAGTGCTGACTCCAATATAGATAAAGCAAATTTACTATTTCCAAGCAGTTTTTTATTAAAAAATGGGTCTGAATATTGGTTTAAATATTATTCTGCTTTAGGGAAATGGGTCCCAGAATATATAAAACCGCAGAAGTTAAATGTTCAGCAAATTGGAACATCTTTAGCAGCTGTAAATAGTCCACTTACAGAAGTTTCATTTGGCGATGCGAACTGGGTATCCAATTTTACTCTTCCTGCGACTGCAAATGATCGCGATAGAATTGTTATTAAATCTACGGCGACTTGGTCTGCAAAAATTAATAATACCAATATTAATAGCCAAGCAACTTTAACGCTAAAAACAGGCGATCAATATGAGTTTATGTATGTCAGTGATAAAGGGTATTGGCAGCTGATCTCTTCACCAACGAAGGTGATTGATTCATCGGCAACAATTCCTGCAATTTTACCGAATATGACTCAACCCGCTTTAAAGGTAAAACTTTCTACCACAAATTGGCAGCCAACCTTACAATTACCAGTTAAAGCTCAAGTCGGGGATAAGGTGGTTATTGCGTCAAATGCATCGGCTGATACCTATATTAATGCTGCCAAT
Organism: Acinetobacter sp. WU_MDCI_Abxb74; assembly: GCF_025513915.1. Taxonomy (NCBI): domain Bacteria; kingdom Pseudomonadati; phylum Pseudomonadota; class Gammaproteobacteria; order Moraxellales; family Moraxellaceae; genus Acinetobacter; species Acinetobacter sp. WU_MDCI_Abxb74. The sequence goes on along the minus strand of NZ_JAHPRP010000001.1, from coordinate 1,035,313 downwards.
GGTTTGTCTTCGACCATTAAAAAGGGTGAAAATCGCCGTTTTATTTACATGGCTCAAGGCTGGTCAGTAGATAGTTATACGATTGATATGTTGTTGGTTTCTAGTCCAGAAGTAAATTCAATTTTAGGTGAAAGTGCTGCAAAACTTAGAATGATTGAAGGTGTCAATTTAACGAATTTAACTGCTGAAAATTCGAATGCACGTTTTTACTTAAGAGATGTGGGCTATTTAACTTATAAAATCCCTGCTGCAACTTTAAAAGAAGCTATTTCTTTTGGACGCGATGACACGACCGTACAAAATGAACGCAAACGCGTATTGGCTGATGGCGTTTATTATCAAGGCAATGAACCAGGCGATGGCGGTTGTGGCTGGGCATGGATTAATGCATCTTCATATAACATGATTGGTGCAAATGATATTGCTGGTTGTTCTTTTGCTGCGATGCGTCATGAGGTGGGACATAATCTTGGCCTATACCATAATGGTTCAACCAATATTGGTTCAGGCTTTGCTCATCCTTTAGGGAGTACTGCGATGGGAGGCAACAATATTAATTTTTACTCTAACCCGTATCTATATAACCCTAAATATGGTGTTCGTTTGGGTGAGGAAGGAAAAATTGATGCGGTCAGTGTCATTAACCTAAATGCACAGAAAATTTCTTTATATAACTAATCTCTATTTTTAGCCGTAAATAATGAAAAAAAATAAATTGTTAATAGGAACTGCTATCGCTTGTTTAGCGCTAGCAGTTCTCATCTGGCTCGCATTTTCACAGCAAAGTTCTTCTGCTTTAACGTCATCTGCAGATAACCAGAAAGGTGAAGTTAGCTTAAAGCGAGTTGAAAGTCAGAATGGTTTTACTCGTCAAAATACAATGAATTTGAGTCCGTCAGAGAAAGAAAGATTATCTAAGCAACAAATTGTTTTTAATGAAATAGAAAAGGATCAGCTGCCTTCTAATGTTAATTTTCCATTGATTAAAAATGGACAAGGTATGGTGATTAAGTATGATCCAAACGTGATTGAACTCAAAAAAGTAGGTGATACGGTTAAGTTTCAAATGTTGGAATATGGCATTAACCGCACAGGGAAAATTGTAGAGATCGAGCCTGTTGACCAAGATATTGTTCGGTGGACTGGGAAATTTGATCAGGGAGATCCAAATCAGAATTTCTTTACCATCACCCAAAGTCAAAAAGACCACTATACGATCATGCAAATTTTTACCGAAAAAGGAAATTATTCGGCTGAAATTAAAGATGGGGTTGGGCTGGTACAAACGATGGATGACGGAGTCACTGATCAGGAGTTACATCATGATCACCCTTAGTCAAATAAATGGTTTGGATGGGAAAAGAGTATAGTTCGCAGTTTATCTGTACGGATATGAGCTTTATGCGTTCACTCTCTTTTAAAAACAAAGTATGCTTATGCCTGTAACAAGGAGCATACATGTATCAAGTACTTGCTAGAAAATACCGTCCACGTAATTTCAATGAGTTAGTGGGGCAAAACCATGTTTCTCGTGCATTAAGCAGTGCATTGGAACGCGGTCGTCTACACCATGCTTATTTATTTACAGGAACGCGTGGTGTGGGGAAGACCACAATTGCACGTATTTTAGCCAAGTGTTTAAACTGTGAAACAGGTGTGACCTCTACACCATGTGAAGTCTGTGCAACTTGTAAGGCGGTAAATGAAGGCCGTTTTATTGACCTGATTGAAATTGATGCTGCTTCAAGAACAAAAGTAGAAGATACGCGTGAACTTTTAGATAACGTTCCTTATGCGCCAACGCAAGGGCGATTTAAAGTTTACCTGATTGACGAAGTACATATGTTATCTACGCATTCCTTTAATGCGCTATTAAAAACATTAGAAGAACCACCGGAACACGTTAAATTTTTATTTGCAACCACTGACCCACAAAAGCTACCAATTACGGTCATTTCACGTTGTTTGCAATTTACATTACGCCCTTTAGCTGTTGATGAAATTACAAAGCATCTTGGCGCAATTCTTGAAAAAGAACAGATTGTTACTGATCAAGATGCAATTTGGCAAATTGCCGAATCTGCTCAAGGTTCATTACGTGATGCATTATCTTTAACCGATCAGGCAATTGCCTATGGTCAGGGTGCTGTACAGCATCAAGATGTTAAAGAAATGCTTGGTCTAATTGACCGCACCATTATTTATGATTTGATTTTAGCGATTCATCAGAACCAACGTGAAAAAGTTAGTCAGCTTTTATTGCAATTTAGACATCAAGCGCTCGATGTTTCACTTGTGCTTGATCAGTTGATTTCAACATTGCATGAATTGGCAATTTTGCAATATCTGCCTGATTTGAGTTTGAAATATAGCGATGAAATCAATCGCAAAATCATGCAACTGTCCAAGCTGATTTCTGCTCAGGATTTACAACTGTATTATCAAATTGCATGTAAAGGGCGGTCTGACCTCCAACTTGCCGTGACGCAAGAACAAGGTTTTGAAATGTGCATTTTACGCTTATTGGCATTCCGTCCTTTAGCGCCAAATGAAATTATGGTTTCAGAGCCTGTTCAACAAAATCAGCAAGTTGTGTTGAATCCCCAAGTTCAACAAACAGCCCAAGATATTGCTCCTGTAAGTGCTGTTCAGCCAGTTGAAGTTATTAGTCAACCCGCTATAGTTGAACCTGAACCTGAACCTGAACCTGAACCTGAACCTGAACCTGAACCTGAACCTGAACCTGAACCTGAACCTGAACCTAATCAGGATTTAATGGTATTTGATCCAAGTCATCATGAGTTAATCGGATTTGAGTCAGCATCTGTTCAAGAAACAAGTAATGTTTTGGAGGAAGATTTTATTCCTGTACCAGAACAAAAGTCAGTACAAGTTCAGGCTGAAACCATCGCTAAAAATATTGAACCTGAACCAGCTTTTACTGCTGAGCCTATAGGTTTATTTGAAGCGCCTAGCACTGATTTTTCAATTACCCAAGATACGCCCGTTACTGATGATTTAGCCTTAGAATCTGTTGTCGAGCAACCGTTACTGGTGGAAACCTCAGATGCGATTGAGAAGGTTGCAGTTGTAAAAGAAATTAGTGCAACTGATAACGGGCAGCTTATGCCTCAAGACATTTTGAAGCTAACCACGCAAACCTTAGAAGGCGAGTGGACACTAGAAAAATGGGAATATTGGTTTAGAACTAGTCAACTTTCTCCAGCTGTTCAAGAGCTTGCTCAGCATGGCGTGATGACAGGTCAAATTGGTGGCAATACAGTTTTCCATATTCCTCAAGAATATGAAAATATGTTGACTCAATTACAACAAGGCCTTATTGATGCATTAAATGAGCAATGGCCTGATACCCAATTTACAGTTGAATATGGTGCTGTAAATACGGCTACACCATATATCATTCAAAGTGCGCGTAAAGAAAAAGCCTTTCAAAGAGCAGCTGAGTTATTACAACAGCAGCCAGTTATTAAAAGCCTCATAGAGACCTTTGATGGTGAATTACAAAATATTCAATTAAAGCCTTAACTTTTTAGTCCTGTGATGAGCTTGGAAATTATACAATTCTATGCTTTTTCACGGGATTGAAACATTCAGGTCACGTCACTGTCATTGTACTTTTCTATGTTAGCCATTTTAGATTCTAAATGGATTGAACATAGACATGAAAAAGCAGGGTGCAGGGGCTATTCCCTTTAAATATTCATATTTTTTATTGATCAGTGCACTTTTGCTGAGTGGTTGTAACGACTCAGCAAATGATAATTCAAATGCACCAGACACAGGTAAAAAGCCTGTAATGCGCTGTGCTCCATAAACTTAAATAATAAAAAGAACCTGATCATGATTACACGTCGTAAATTTTTAAATTACTCTTTAAATATGGGTTTTGGTGCTGCGGCATTGGCTGCTTTCCCATCTAGTATTCAAAAAGCTTTGGCAATTCCTGCAAACAATAAAACAGGCACAATTCAAGACGTCGAACACGTTATTATTTTAATGCAGGAAAACCGATCTTTTGACCATTATTTTGGTACGTTAAAAGGCATTCGAGGTTTTGCTGATCGTTTTACGATTCCTTTGCCAAGTGGCCGCCATGTCTGGGAGCAGCTTAGAAGTAATGGACAAGTTTTAACGCCATTTCATTTAGATGGCACAGCCAATAATGCACAGCGAGCAGATGGCACGCCTCATACGTGGAATGACAGTCAGTTGGCTTGGGACAATGGGCGTATGGCGAATTGGCCAGCCCATAAAACCGATATATCAATGGGCTATTTTAAAGAAAAAGAAATTCCATATCAGTTTGCGCTTGCAAATGCCTTTACGATTTGTGATGCCTATCATTGCTCTATGCACACTGGAACAGATGCGAACCGTTCTTATCATTTAACTGGTACAAATGGGGCAACACCTACCAAGCGTTCATTTGTAAATAATGAATGGGACTGGATTGATGGTAACCCAGCTACGACAGATCGTGGTTATACGTGGAAGACTTATGCAGAACGTTTGGAAGAAGCCGGTGTAAACTGGATTTGTTATCAAAATATGCCAGATGAATGGGGCGATAATATGCTTGGTGCATTCCGCTCATTTAGAAAGGCAAATATCGCATCTGGTTATCCGGTTGCAAGTGGTGGTGAACCAAACAAACCGTATGCCGATACAGGTCAAAAGTTACCATATAAAGCTTATGATGCTGCGACTGATAATGCCAAAAATCCATTATATAAGGGCATCGCAAATACTTTACCGGGCAATAAACCAGAAGAATATCTCGACGCTTTTAAACGAGACATTCATGAAGGGAAATTGCCACAAGTCTCTTGGATTAATGCGCCGTCAATTTACTGTGAACATCCAGACCCTTCAAGCCCAGTTCAAGGGGCGTGGTTTATTCAAGAAATTATTGATGCATTAACTGCTGTACCAGAAGTTTGGAGTAAAACAGCACTGATTATCAATTTTGATGAAAATGATGGCTATTTTGACCACGTACCATCCCCATCTGCACCATCACGACTTAAAAGCGGTCAATACGCAGGCAAGTCGACATTAAGCAGTGCCGATATGCAGGATGAATATTTTGATCATGCTGCACCAGAGGGAAGCCATTCTCAGCCTACACCTGATGGACAAGTTTATGGTCCGGGTCCTCGTGTACCGTTATATGTGATTTCTCCATGGAGCCGCGGTGGTTGGGTCAACTCGCAAGTTTTTGACCATACGTCCGTGCTGATGTTTTTAGAAAAACGATTTGGTGTAAAAGAGCCGAATATTAGTCCATACCGCCGTGCAGTGTGTGGTGATTTAACCAGCGCATTTAATTTTAAAACACCAAATGCAGATGTTCTACCACAGCTGAATGGAAAACAAACACGTTTACAAGCAGATGAGTTAAGAGAGCATCAAGAAGCCTTGCCTGCTGTTCCAGTACCAACAGATAGCAAATTACCGATTCAGCAAAGTGGTATACGTCTGTCACGCGCATTGCCTTATGAGCTGCATACGAGTGCACGTTGTAAAGCGGATGGTAAGGTGCAATTGATTTTCTCTAATACGGGGCAGCAAGCGGCGGTTTTTCATGTATATGACAAGCTCAATCTCGACCGTATTCCAAAGCGTTATATTGTCGAGCCGAATAAAACCTTAGATGATGAATGGGATGCTTTAAAAGATAACTTAGGTCGTTATGATTTATGGGTGTTAGGCCCAAATGGTTATCATCGTCACTTTAAAGGAGATACTCAACGTATTGTCGATAGTGGAATTAAACCTGAAATTCGAGTGTGTTATGACATCGCCAATGGTGATGTTTATGTAGAGCTGATGAATGATGGGACTAAGGATGCAATATTGACGGTAAAACCATGCGCATATCGACAGGATGCTCCATTACAACTGACCGTAAAAGCGGGTCAAATCGTTAAACAACACTGGGCTTTGGCTGAGGTTGGACATTGGTATGATTTTGAAATCACGAGTCAGAGTGATCCATATTATTACCGACGTTTTGCTGGCCGAGTTGAAACGGGTGAAGACTCTTTTAGTGATCCCGCAATGATGTAAGTTTAGGTGGGCAAAAAGAGCAGCTTATTTTCTTTTTGCCTCATTTTTTATAATAAAAATTTCTCTAAAACGTCACGAGTAGACTCAGAAATTGGAATCGTTTTTCGGGTTTCACGGTCAACAAACACATGTAAAAAATGTCCTTGGGCTGAAGCTTGTTGTTGACCTTGTTTAAAGATTGCCAATTCATAACGCAGTGAAGTGTTACCGATTTTACCAATCGCAACGCCTACTTGAATAATTTCTGGGAATGACAATTCTTGAAGAAAACTACAAGCTGAATCGACCACTAAGCCAATTGATTGTGATTGATGAATATCAAAACCTGTTTCTTGAATGAGTAAAGCATTTGCTGCTGTATCAAAATAGCTATAGTAAGTCACATTATTCACATGACCGTAGATATCGTTATCTGCCCATCGAGTTTGAATATCTAAAAAGAACTTAAATTGATCACGGGTTTTTAAAACGGGTTTAGTCATCAATGAATCGCCTGATAAATTGCCAAAGCAGCAGCTTCTGTCATGTCACGTGGGTTATTTTGCAGTAAGCGGGTTTGTAGCATGGCATCTTGCGCAAGCCTAGGTAAACTGGACTCTTCAATACCCAAATCTCTAAGTTTTAAAGTCAAACCACTGCGGTCTAAGTGGTTTTGCATATGATCAATAAACAAGTCACATAAACCGTCAGTGCTACCATTACTATATGGGTCTAGCCATTGCATAAGCTCTGCATAATATTGTTTGGCATTTGGCGTATTAAATTTTAAGACTTCAACCAATACTAAGGCATTGGTATGCCCATGCGATAAATGAAAATGCCCACCGAGTGGATAAGCCAAAGCATGCACAGCGGCAACTGGAGAATTAGCAAATGCCTGACCTGCAAGCATAGAACCGAAAAGCATGTTTTGTCGCGCTTCGAGGTCATTTCCATTCTTAAGCACTTTAGGCAAATTATGGTTCAGTAATTTCAAAGCATGTTTGGCTAAAATATCAGTATAAATATTCTTTTTATGTTTAGAGGTATATGCCTCAATGGCATGCACCATCGCATCAATACCCGTTGCAGCAGTAATATGAGCGGGTAAATTTTGAGTAAAGGTCGCGTCAAGAATTGCTGTATCGGCATAAAGCACTGGAGAGACAATTCCCATTTTAGTGGTTTCACCCGTTGTGACAATCGAAATTGGAGTGACTTCCGAGCCTGTACCCGCTGTAGTTGGAATTAAAATGAGCGGAAGACGAGTAGTTTTTATTTGATTTACGCCATACATGTCTTGCAAACTTTGAGTTTGGTCGGGGTGTGCCAACAAAGCAATTACTTTTGCAACATCTAAAGAACTACCACCACCAAAACCAATAATGGCATCTACATTTTGTTGTTTTGCATAATTGGCTGCATCTAATACCACTTGTTCCGGTGGGTCAGCCTGAACATCGGCATAAACGACATAATCAAGATTAAGCGTATCTAAAATTTGAAGAATGGGTAGGTGTAGCTGATTTTTGATCATTCCTGCATCGGTCACCAGTAATAATTTGCCGTAACCTTTTTGTGCTAAAACATTCTGTAATTCTTGTATAGAGCCTAAGCCTGAGATGATATTTGGAACGGTTTGCAATTGAAAATGGCTCATATACATTATTCCCTTATTTTTGAACATTATTGTTGAACGGTTCTATAAGACTCAATCTTTAAATAACTTAGCATAAGACACTCTAAAATAAAGTAGTTCTGAAGTGATTATATTTTATGTTGTACGAGCTAATCACTATTTTTACGGGGTTGGATTGGGATGGTAGGGGGCGATCACGCAAGATGTTTAAAAGCTCATCGGAAGGTGGGCTTTTTGTTATTTATACTGTTCGGTAGATTTTCCTGAAGGCTACTAATTCATATAATGCCCTAACAATTTATAATTTTATTTGGTTCAAAAAGTGAAAATTTCTAAAACTTTACTTAATCTTATTGGATGTACTTGTTTAATGCTGAGCTCCGCAGCAATGGCGAAAACTAGCTCTAGCGTCTATTCACCTAAAAAGGGTGTCATTTGTGACAAATATATCTGTGCTGACAAGAAGGGTGTATCTAAAAAACTTACAGCCAAATATTTAGGAACTAACAAAGCGAACAAAGCATTCTCTCAAGGCGATTTTGATACCTCAGCATTTACACTCTCAAACGGCGTATTCTGTGATACAAAAACAAAACTATGTCATGTCGACCGATACTTTGAAAATGGGCATCGTAGTAAAGTTGATAGAAAAATGACGGATAAACTTTTTAAATAAATAATTCTTGTCTTAGTTTTAAAAAAAAGCCCTTAATGATTGGACTTTTTTCTAGATGAATATTTTAAATTGAATTTTAATAAAACGATTATTAAATATTAAAAATGAATCTAAAAAGTTAGGTGATGAAAAAAATCTAATAAATTGTCTGATTACTTTTAGTGTTACTGGGTGTGTTTCCAATTAGCCTAAAGGTTACTTCATTAGAAGTAAAACCTAAAGATATTTATTTCATCCAGATGAGCCTAAAAGCTCAAAGGATAACCATTCATTTTATTATAGTGAAAATTAAATATTGATATTCCATAATAGAAGCTTTTTTAAAATTACCGCTTATCATTTTTTAATCAATGTTTATAAATGCTTAGCTATACTATTTGCTCAAATAAAAAAGGAAGATTACATGAATAAAATTATTTTGGGTTTATTAATCTGCAGTGGATTTTCAGTAAATATTTATGCTACCTGTACTTATAATTTTGATGCAACTCAAGCATCAAGTTGATGCGGTAAATGTAGCAGGAGGGAGACCGATTAAATTAATGTCTCCGATCAGTATTTCTGAGCAAAAAGGTACGGCAACAATTGGTTATATAGGAAGTACACCAGCTGACTAGATTGTAGCTTTAGGTAAAATGATAAGCCTACCTTCTATACAGACTACTTTAGTTGATAAGTCAGTAATAGGAACAAATATTGTTGCTGCAGAATTTATATTTGATGTTTTCAATATTAAAAACATTACATTAGGAGATAGCCATGAAGTTCAATAGTTAGCTTTTAATGTATCGGGAGCTTCTAATTTAAAGAATGAAATTAGTTTAGATCTTGATTATGGATTAATTAATAAAGATGCAAATTATGTTGATGGAAGCTATGTGACTCTCACGGGAGCAAGTACTAAAAGAGATACTTCTGGCTCAGTAGTTGCAAAGGAGCTTGATCGAAAGGTAATTCTTGTTACGGTACCAACAGATGGCAAAGTTAGGGTTGGACTTTATTTTAATCAGGTTAGTAAACAAATAGGTTATATCATCAATGGTACTAATTATGGATACCTTAACTTACTTGCTGAAAACTCTTTAAAAAGTATTGGATTTAAAGGGACAGGAATACAATCATCAAATGTCAACTCTAAATTTCTTGGTAAAATTATTGATAAAGCAAATATACAGTTTACCTATCCAACAGGTACCACTGATATTTGTGGCAGTACCATTTAAGAATTTTATTAAATTAGAAACCACTCATTTTAGTGGTTTTTTATGGGAGAAATTTATGGGGGGAAAGAAAAAAACGACTAGTTTTAGTTTTGATGTAGCTAAACAGGCAGAAGACAAAGTTAAGAAAATTACCATGAAAACTATATAATTATAGAAGTTAGTGATGCCAATAGTCACTTTTTAGGAGACGGGCTTCATATAAATTTAGCAGGTCTCGACAAGTTATGAAGAATTTCTATTTTATTCAAATCATTCAACGAATAATTTATTGATATAAAAGGCCCTGCAATTTGCAGGGTCTTTTTTAGAATCTGTTCTTTAAACTTAGAGCTGGTTTTTCTATTAGTTTCCAGCTTAATATAGCTAAAATTATTGTGACTATGAATGTAAGAAATATATAGATTGGTTCATGCAACAACCCAATGGTCACAAGAGTATTTACAACAAGCATATGATAAATATATATCCCATAAGAAATGTCATTGTGTTTTAACAACTTATCACTGAGATTTTTATGAGAAAATGCAAATGATAGAGTGACCAAAGAAAGCAAAGCTGTTGTAATTATTTGGAAAATGTTACTCATCTCATAAGCATGTGTCTCTTTACCTAAATACACTCCGAATATTAAAAAATAAACTACATAGATCGTGAACCAAACAATAAACTTATTCTCAATAAATTTAGATAATTTTGTCCAAAAAATATAGAAAGATGAACCGATCAAAAAATTAAAAAGATAAGGAATGATAGATACAAAACTTAATTTTTTAATAATATTTTCATCGAGCCCAGCAAAATAGAAGTTTGCAATAAGGGATAATATAAAAAGAAGAAGTAAAACAAATGCTCCTTTTAGTTTTTTCATAAGAAAAAATATAATGGGAACAAGAATGTAAAATTGAACTTCAACTGTAATTGTCCATAAAGCTCCATTGGGTGTACCTACACCCCAGAATTTTAAAATTTCTGGTGTATAAAACTGTAAAATTGTTAATTGACCAATTAACCATATATAAAAACTTGTATGTGTAAGTAGAGAAAATGAAGAGAAAAAAATGAGAAGTAAAACTGTAATAAATAAGCATACGTATAGAGCAGGATAAAGCCTTAATATTCGATTAATACTGTATTTTTTAATATCATGATTACGATCAAATGCCCAAAAGATAAGAAATCCACTGACAGTAAAGAATATTGGAACACCAGGAAAATATTGGAAAAATTTATCAAAAAATTCACGTAATAAACCATTTATTTTCAGGTGATTTAGACTATGCATATATACGACTTGACAGGCTGCTAGAAGTCGAATGAGGTCGAAATTATTAGTCCGGGGAATTGATAAGAGCATATCCGTATTGACTGTTGTTATTAAAATCGAAAGCAATTCTACAGGGCAGCTAAATCTTAGTCGTTGAGTTTTTTTATGTTTATGTTTTTGTTTGTATCAAAATATGTTTTCTTAAATTCATAATTAAGTCAGTTTAAGTATTTGTAATTTAAATATTAAGAAAAGAATATTATGCAAGATGTTCCTCTAAAATTTAGCTACTATTAAAGAAGCTTTAAAGTGCTTGGTACTGCTTGCTAACTATCACCAAGGCGATGTAAAAGGCGTTATCTTGTAAGACCATTGCTACATTGAAATCTGTGAACAAAAAAACTAATCAAGAACAATTTTTCTATAGTTGAATTGTTAACCAGATTACATTGTGAAGGCGTTAGTTCTTTTATTAAAAAATATGCTCATATGATTAATAACAATGTTAATTTGAGTGTTTGCCTTTAAGTCCTTTGAAGGGGCATTAACCTAATAAAAAAATAATATAAAAAAGTTATTCCTTTATGTAAAAGCCTTCTGATGAGGGCTTTATTATTTTCCTGAAAATTAGAAGATCAGCTACTTTGTCGACTGATTTATCAACTTTTAATCTATTGATAAACATTATTTTCCTTTTCAAGCCATGTGAGTTTTGACAAAATGCATCACGTCACAATGGTCAATTCAATTCTGACAATAATTTATAGTTTTGTTAGGATTTTGCATGCACCATATTTATTTCTATGTAATTCAAATATTTGGAAGTAATTTCTAATGGAAACACAATATAAGGTGTTATGTGTCTGTTTAGGAAATATTTGCCGTTCTCCCACGGCTGAAGTGGTTTTTAGACATTATTGTGATGCACATCAACTCAATATACTTGTCGATTCTGCTGGAACGAGTAATTATCATCCAAATAAAGCACCAGATCAGCGTAGTCAGCTGCACGCTAAAAAAAGAGGTTATGACTTATCTTCATTGCGTGCAAGACAGCTTTCAACTCAAGACTTTTTAGAGTTTGATTTAATTTTGGCAATGGATCATCAAAACTTTGATGATATTCATGACATGCTACAAAGTGCGGTTTCTCAGTTTGGTACACATCAAATTCGTGCAAAAGTAGCGTTAATGAGCGAGCATGATCCCCAATATCCACAACAAGCCTTGCCTGACCCTTATTATGGTGGCGCTGAGGGCTTTGAACGTGTACTCAATCAATGCGAGTCCAGTAGTTTGGCGTGGATAAATATTTTAAAAAAACAATTGAATGTTTAAGAATAGGTTTTTCAATACGATGCAAATTCAAAATCAGGTACAGCTTAAGCCATTCAATACTTTAAGTTTAGATGTAATAGTTTCTCACTATACCAAAGTTCAATCTATTGAAGATATTGAAGAAGCTTTATATTTTGCTGAGCAGCATCAGCTAAATGTACTTGTATTATCGGGCGGTAGTAACATGTTGTTGCCACAGCAGCTCAATGCGTTGGTTATTCATCTTGATATTCAAGGAATTGAAGTTTTATCGAACGATGATGATTTTGTTAGAGTTAATGTTGGTGCTGGCCAAGTCTGGCATGATTTCGTTTTATACAGCACTCAGCAAAATTGGTTTGGCTTACAAAATCTCGCACTTATTCCCGGATTAGTCGGTGCTTCGCCTGTACAAAATATTGGTGCTTATGGGGTAGAGGTGGGTGAGTTTATTGAGTCAGTACAAGTGTATGACCGTAAATTAAAAGAAACTCAGACAATTTTAGCGGCAGACTGCCATTTCGCCTATCGTCATAGCATTTTTAAAGATGATCCGAACCGTTACATTATCACGCATGTCACTTTTAAATTACTTAAACAGCCACATTTAAAACTTAACTATGGTGATTTGAAGCAAGCAGTTGGAGACAATCAGACTGCCGAGAACTTACAAAATCAAGTCATTCATATTCGTCAAAGTAAGTTACCTGATCCAAAAGAATATCCAAATGTGGGCAGTTTCTTTAAAAATCCGATTGTAAATCCGCAAGAGTTTGAGCGCTTAGTCACACAATTCTCAACAATTCCACATTATCCTCAAGCCAGTGGAAACGTTAAAATTGCAGCAGGCTGGTTAATTGATCAGGTGGGTTGGAAAGGTAAACAACTCGATATGGTGGGGATGTTTCATAAACAAGCGTTGGTTTTGGTCAATTATGCCAATGCATCTCTCACGGATGTAAAGAAAACTTATCAGGCTGTACAACATGATGTTGATCAGCGTTTCCATATTATGTTAGAACCAGAACCTGTGCTTTATAACAGTTTAGGTTTAATTGAAAATCATACGGAATAGTTTTATGCCACAAGTACACTTAATGGTACGTTTAGTACAAGTAGTCACAGCGCTATTTTTACTATTAGGCTGTTTCGTGGTTTTTTTATATTCGCCGTTTTATTCAAAATTAATTGTAGCTGGACTTAATTATTTTGTACCGGTTGATGTTAATCAAGTCGCCGCTGAAAGCCAGAGACAGGCTGCATTAAGTGAGCATGACAATTTAGAACCAGGTTCAAATCTATGGATTGCTCGTCAAGCATATTTAAAGCTGACTGAAAAAGCATTACGTGAAAAAAAGACAACTGATCTGACCTATATTCAAGAGAACTATAAAGCCTTGCAGCAAATTATTCTCTTAGAAGAAAAGGAACAAGATTTAGAGAAGGAAACAGCAACTGTAACTGTTCCTTTGGTCGTAAAAAAATCAGAAATTGATGCGGCAGATGAAGCAAGTAGCCCAGTTGACGAGTCATTTTTGATTAATAGCTCTGAAAATAAGGCACTTACAGAACAATATACAGAGTTCTTGGCAAGAAAGCCTGAAGTACCAGAGCATCAACAAGCTGTTAGTGAGCCTGAACAGAAAATTGAGTATGTCCGTAAAAACCCGATACCTATCCAGCCTAAAAAATTATCAGAACCTTATGCAATTGTTGTATTGGGTGGCGGATTAACCTTAGATAAAAATGGAAAAGATATTGTAGTTAATGGTTATACACGCTTGAGACTGGAAAAAACCTTAGAAGTTGAAAAACAAAATCAGCTTCCTATTGTACTGAGTGGTGTTGAAGCCCCTTATATGCAAACTTGGTTAAAAGAGCGTGGTGTTGATGCAAAATTACTAGAAAATCGAAGTATGAATACCTGTGAAAATACACGATTTAGTTCTTTATTGCTTCAGAAAAAAGGTGGAGCACCTACGGTCATGTTGGTGACAGATGAATACCATATGCCACGTACACGTCGACTATTTGCTTTAAATGGTATAGAAACGATTCCTGTTGTAGCTCCGATGCCAACACCACTTACACGCTGGCAACCAAGTGTACAAAATTACGATCATAGCCGCCGTGCGAATTATGAATTACTTGCGACAATTCGCGACATGTTGTTTGGTTCAAGCGATTGTCGAGAGGTACCTTAATGTCAGATATCCCGTTTCTCAATCCTGCTGTATTAAAACAATTAGATTTACCGGTCCCGAACCGTGATCTCACACCACAGGTTTTAAGTCCACTTAATTTAAATACACTAGAAGAACCATCTCGAGATTTACTGGCCTATCGCAAGTTGTATGGCCTACATTTACTTGAATGTGACCATTGGCAAGGCTATGTTCAAATGCCACTATTTCGCTTACATGTGCAAGTTTTCAAACCTAAAGTAGAAAAAATACAAGGTACTGTTTGCTTATTGCATGGCTATCTTGAGCATAGTGGTATTTATCAGCCCATCATCCGTGAAATTCTTGAACAAGGCTTTAGTGTTATTACCTATGATTTACCGGGGCATGGTTTGAGCAATGGTTCACCCGCAAGTATTCAAAATTTTGATCATTATCAACAAGTACTGATGGCGGTTTACCAATATGTCAAAAATGCAGATCAGTTGCCTAAACCTTGGGTGGGAATTGGTCAAAGTACGGGTGGGGCAATTTGGATGCATCATTTATTAGAATATGCTGAAAAACGCCAAGATCCGATTGTAGATAGAGTCTTATTACTTTCTCCTTTGATTCGTCCTGCAAAAACAGCATGGTGGCATAACCCAGTCGGGTTAGGCATTATTCGTCGTATTAAAAGACAGGTTCCGAGACACTTTAGACGCAATAATCATAATCCTGAATTTTTGCGTTTTATTCGTTTAAAAGATCCTTTACAGCCTCGAATGATGGGTATGGACTGGATTTTGGCAATGTCAAAATGGATGCAAGAAATGGAAGAGCGACCTGCTTGCCGTATTCCTGTCTGGCTTGCTCAAGGCGCTCTCGATCAGACTGTTGATTGGCGTTACAACATTGAATTTATTCGCCGTAAATTTAGGCTTCAAACACTATTAATGCTTGAAGAAGGTTCTCATCAATTAATTAATGAACGTGCCGATATACGTGCGGCTTTAACAGGGTTGATTCCGGCCTTTTTACATGCGAAGCCAAAGCATTTTTATTATTAAAAAAAATAATGCATCTATCCAATAATTCTGGATAGATGCATGACTTAATCTTTGTCGCTTTATTTTGAATTTTGATAAAGCTGCATAAAGTTTTTATAAACTGAAGATTGTTTTTGTGGACTATACATATTGCGTTCAATCGTTCCTTTATCTGTTTTGATTAAAACGTTTACATTTTGAGCATCTTTAAACTCTTGCAAGAATTTGCTTGGAATAATAAAGAATGTAGTTGAATGTTTAGGAACTAATCGGCTTACATTCGCTTTTTCAGTGGCTTGAGCGGGTTGATAATTAAATCGTTTCCCATCGATATCAAATATTAACTCGTTAATATCATAAAAGTTATAACTACTACTTAAATGAACATCTACGCGAAGCTGATCTTTTTGATTCTCGTTCCATTTAACGAGCATGCTAGGACATAATTCAGTTGGTAAACAGTTGAGCTGACCAGCTGTCTTTACTACTGTAGGAGCGGTTGCTTTATCTGTACCAAATTGTGTGGTGCTACAAGCCGTTGTCAGTAGACAAGAACTCAATAAGAGTAGAGATTTCTTCATCATATAAATTCCAAGACAGTATGTTTAATATTATTTATGTTAATGCCAATAAATTTTGGCATAAATTAACGAGTAGTTGGGCTTAAAAATAAAAAAGGTTTGGCAACTTTAAAGGAAGAAGTAGCATCACCTGCATAGATATGACTTTGATCGGGCCCTAAATCAAGTCTACGTGTTTTACCATCTTTAAAGTTAATCTTTTTTAAGTCGATCCAAAATACATTTGGGGATAGGGCAGATTCGAAAAAATAGAGCATCTGTTTATGATCGGCTACAGTTCGCCAACGAGTCGAAGAGATATTAGGTTCTTCTTGAGTATTTAGCCCATAGGGAACAGATGCATTTCGAATCACACTAAATACAGAGGCTTGAGCCTGTTTACTATCATCATTTTTAGGAATTGCATTAATATAAAATGATGCGCGTGCAAAGCGATCAGATGCTCGGTTTGTATCAGGAAGCATGATCGTTCCACCAATTTGTTTCCAATATTCGGCAAGTGCGAGTTGCTTATCGAAAGTAGGTGAGTTAGTCATGACTTGATAGTTACGACTATGGTGAATAGTCTGCTTTCCGTCAATATATTCAATAATTGCGCTATCACCTGTTTTGTCAGAAATAGATAAATGCAGAGTAGTAAGCCTTGATTCGCCTGGAACATTGTCGGTAACAATGGTGTAAGGTTCTTTTTCTAAGGCTTTGACAGCCTCATCTACAGTTGCAAAATTATCGAGTACATATTGTGCCCAAGCAGCAATGCTTAGTAATGGTTTATTAGTTTTTTTTACATCTGGATATTGAGATTCTACTAACCATAAAATATTGGCAACCAATCCAGCTTCATTCATGCCATCTGTTGTGGAAACTTCATAACCTGTAGCAATCACACTTCCATATTTAGATGTCCATTTTATTGAATTGGAACCTGCACTACCATCACGGGTAACCCCGCTTGGCATAATCCATAAATTTGTACCCGTATCAACTTTCCAGTCCATCGAACGAGCCGTAATAATATGTTGATTATTACCTAAATATACAGCACGTGTACAAGCAACAGTATAGCTACTTAAGCCTACCGCCAGTGCAACAAAAGAAGAGATGAATGTTTTTTTCAACATGATGGAATACCTTCTTGTTATAAGCATTAAAAATTTTTTATTAAATAAAATTAAAGTGTGTACGTTATTTATACTTTTATATTAGGTGAAAAATCTATTAAATACAAATCAAAAGGAGAGTAAAATTTAATCAAAAAATCACAAATTAGTTTTAAAGATGGAAGAGCATCACACTATAAATGTAATGCTCAAATGATAGGATTAATATAAATTAGAAATGATTAGCATCAGCCATATTCCACATACGATAATAGAAATTATCATCGTCATTATTAAGTTCAGATTGTAAAAGTTCACCTTCTTTTAAGAAAAAATGCAATTGAGCATAGTTCTTAATTTCACGATCATTTACTCGCTGAGCCAAATGATGGGCCTTAATATCCGAAGGATGGCGTAAACCAGCCGCAGCAATCATTTCTGACAAAGCATGCAAGGTATTTTTATGAAAGTTAAATACCCGTTCTGATTTGGTTGGTACATCAATTGCTTTTTGGCGGTCTTTATCTTGGGTTGCAACACCTACAGGGCATTGGTTAGTGTGACAGCTTTGTGCCTGAATACATCCAACAGCAAACATGAAACCACGTGCTGAGTTAACCCAATCTGCACCTAGTGCAAAAGTACTGGCAATATCAAATGCACTAATGATTTTACCACTAGCACCAATCTTAACTTGATCTCTTAGCCCTGCACCGACAAGTGTGTTATGGACAAAGCGTAAGCCTTCACGTAATGGTGTACCAATATTATCGCTAAACTCAATTGGCGCTGCACCTGTACCGCCTTCAGAACCGTCAACCACAATAAAGTCAGGAACAATTTTTGTTTCAAGCATTGCTTTAACAATACTCATAAATTGCCAAGGCTGACCAATACACAGTTTAAAACCAACTGGTTTACCGCCAGATAATGTGCGCAACTTCTGTAAGAAATGCATCATTTCAATTGGGGTAGAAAAACTAGAGTGCTTTGCAGGAGAAATACAGTCATGATCGCGCGAAACGCCGCGGATTTCGGCAATTTCTGCGGTAATTTTATGTTTAGGTAAAATACCGCCATGGCCCGGTTTTGCACCTTGGGAAAGCTTCAGTTCAATCATTTTGATCTGTGGTAATTGGGATTGTTTGGCAAACTTTTGCTCGTCAAATTTCCCATCTACGGTACGGCATCCAAAATAACCACTGGCAATTTGCCAAACAATATCACCGCCATTTTCTAGATGATAAGGGCTTAAACTACCTTCGCCAGTATCATGATAAAACCCACCTAACTGCGCACCTTTATTTAATGCGCGGATTGCATTTGCACTTAAACTACCAAAGCTCATGGCAGAAATGTTCATGATTGATGCGCTATAAGGTTGAAGGCATTGTGCATTACCAACCTGAATACGAAAGCTCTTTGGATCTGCTGGCGGGCAAGGGCTTATTGAGTGGACAATAAAGCGATAGTTTTCTTGATAAACGTCAATGATTGAACCAAAAGGCTTATCTGCATTTTCATTCTTAGCGCGTTGATAAACTAGACTTCTTTGCATACGCGAAAAAGGTAGGGCATCTTGATCCGCTTCAATAAAGTATTGACGAATTTCTGGGCGTATATCTTCAAACAAAAAACGGAAATGCCCCATAATTGGGTAGTTTCTTAAAATTGAATGTTTATTCTGCAAAACATCATAAAGGCCTAATAAGCTTAGTGCACCCGTGAGTACCCATAAACCGTTAAGTAGAGTATCTGAAATAAAATAATAGATACTATGAGGGGTATATACAGTGCGAAACCATGTAATGCTGAGTGCAGTAAAAATACATAAGAACCAGAGAGAATGGCGTGAAAAAAATGTATTGAGAAATTTATATCGAATGATTTGTGCTGGACTCGCCATATTGGAACAAATTCCTAATGTTTTACTGGCACATACCTTGCCAAGAAGCGAGTAAAACTACAAGTATGGAATTGTTAGTTTTAGGGGACAAGAAAGAGTACATTTAAAGGCTCGCTTGATTTAAAAATATATTTTTAAATAGAAAGTATTTTGACTATAAATAATATTTAATCTGAAGATTTTAGCATTAAGATAAATTATAAAATTAATGGATTTTATAAATGTTTAGTTGTACTGAAAAATATATTTTGTTAAATCAATTTATAAAAAACTATATATAAACTAAATGTAAATTTAGATTTATTTAAAAATAAGAGAATTATTTGAATGTTATTTTGTGTTTTGGAATACTTAATACTGCGCTATTTAATTGTTGTTTGCTAATATAAATAAATTGAAATAATATTTTTTATAGACATTACTACAACTATATAAGATTCTAAAAATTATTTAAGGACTGAAATGAATTGGAAATTATTAATATGCTCTATTCTTCTAACGGGAGTCTTTTTCTTAACTTTAATGTTCTATTTAGGTTTTGATTTAGATACTTTTAAAAAAGTCGTTCTAATACAAAGTTTGTTAGTAGCTGCGGCTATCATCTTAGTAGCTGCGGCTATCATCTTTGACTCTATGGAACGAAAGGATAATCCTATCTTTCCAAGATATATCATTTATCCCTTACTGGGTATTTTATTTGTTTTAGGGGTTACGCCTATTCTAGATTTTTTTGCTGAAAGATCCAAAGGATTTCATAGTTGGGATATTAGAAATATGTTTGTGATCAACTCTGGCAGTGCAGACTATCATTTTAGGAAACTGGCTTGGTATGGCAAAGCCTATATACAATTAGGTTTTGCTATAGTGGGTGGATTTCTCGGCTTGTTTTTTCATTTAATTTTTAGAAATAGTTAAGCTAATGCTACCTTCTTATGGTAGGTGAAAAGTTGTTTTAATTACTGAAAATTCTTAAAAAATCCTAGAACTGTTATAAGTTACTTAGATTTCTTATTCATAAAATATTGTTTTCTTATTCATTTAAAATATATAGAACAATCAGTAGTTTAGTTTTTGTTCTTGTTTTTTTGACCAAAGGTTAAAAAATTATAAATTACTAAAAGTGATGGTAAATTTTAACTAATGAAAAGCTATAATTTTTTTAGTAAAACTAATAAAAACTGAATAAAAGTATCGAAAATTCATATAAAAAGTGTAATAAACCATAAAAATTTTTCTAATTGAGAAATTCATCAGAAGTTGAACTATTAATTGATATTTAAAATGAAACTTATGTTAGTGTTTTTGTTGTTTTTTTGTATTATGCGCGGTCAGTAGAGTAAAAAAATAATGCTTTGAAAAAACAATCAGAAAAGCTAGTGATTGTGTTGGGGAAGGCTAGTTTTTACATCTATTAATTTTATTGGCGTAATGTAAAAAAGGTTTTTAACCATGAAAAAGTCTCTCATTTGTTTATCAGCAATTGCTATGGGTTTAATGTCTATCAATGCCGCAAATGCTGCAACTGCAACAGGCACCTTGACTGTTAAAGCAACAATTACGAATAGTTGTGTATTGAATACTTCAGCTACAGGTACAACAGCAAATGCAGTTTTAGATTTCGGTACTTTAAGTTCTCTTGCTAGCAACGTGGATGCAGACACCACAACAACGGGTGGTACTGCAATTAAAGTTTTATGTAACAACACTGTGCCATGGACTTTGGCTTTTGATGCTGGCAAAAATGCTCAAACGACTCAACGTCGTATGATTGGTGGCGCAACAAGCAACGAATATATCCCTTACAACCTCTTCTCTGACACTAATCGTGCAACAGCGATTGGTATTGCAACAACTGCATATAGCGGTACTGGTACTGGTGCGCCACAAGCAGTTAACGTATATGGCCGTATCCCTGCTGGGACGACTTTACCAAGCGCAGGTAGCTATGTTGACACCGTAACTGTAACAGTGACTTATTAATTTTTAATAAGTTTTATTGTGTCATTGCTAGCTCTTGATTGAGAGAGCTAGCCTAATTTGAGAAAAGTAGTTCTGGGCAAATCATGAGAAAAAATATCTTTGTTATTACAAGTTTATTGTTATTTTTGCCTAGTATGCTGAACGCTGCATCAATTCGTCTTTCGCCTGTAAGTGTTGAAATATTAAATGATCAATCGGCGTCCTCAATTAGCCTATATAACCAGTCAAATGAAAGCACTGATTTGCAGGTACGTGTATTTGAATGGCGCCAAAATGCTGGGCAAGATCAACTCATACCTACAGATGAGATTGCGGTTAGCCCCCCGTTTTTAAAATTACAACCTAATGATTCTTATAACTTACGTGTAGTTAGAATTAATCCAGCACCAGTTTCTGGTGAGCAAACATACCGTATTATTATTGATGAACTACCGAAACCGATTGATAACCGTAAAGCTGATCAAGGGATTAACGTACTACTACGTTCGTCATTGCCTTTATTTGTCGTAAATAAAGATGCAATTACTAAACTTACGTGGTCAATACAACAAGAACAAAATAATTCTTCTCTTATGATTAGCAATGTTGGCAATCGACACGCACTTTTAAATAATTTAACACTTGTTGATGTAACAGAAAATAAAAGCTATGCCATTAAAGTAAATACGGTGAATGGTTATATTCTTGCTGGCAAAGCAAAAAATTTTAATATTAGCCCTGATTTTAAATTTCAAGCGGATCATAAATATAATATTTCATTGAATATTAACGGTAAGCAAACATCTCTTTAAAGAGGCACATATGAAATATCTCGTAAGTGCCTTATGTGTTATGTACTTGCCGATTCATGCTTTTGCTGAATCATTGCAAGATAACACCAATATTGCTTTACCAAGTATTCCGGAAGTTACAAGCTCTTCTCATCAGGTGTTTAGTTCTGATAAGGCATATACACAGCTTTTCTTAAAGATTTCTATTAACTCGGATATTTCAACAGATTTAATATCGGTACGCCAAGATCAAGATGGAAAGCTATATATTCGTGCTCGTGACTTAAAAGTTTTAAGGGTAAAAATGGATGAACACACTCCAGATAGCCAATGGGTGTGTATTAATGAGCTAAAAGGAATCCAGTTTAGATATCTAGAGAATGAACAATCTCTAAACTTACAAGTTCCTTCAAGCATGTTGACGGATTATTCAGTTGACTTAAATGGTCAACAGCTCACAAGCCCTCATTTACTCAAAATGAAACCCTTAAACGCTGCCATTCTGAACTATAGCCTCTACCACACCCTGACCAATGACGAGAATGTCTTCTCTGGTTCGGCAGAAGGGATCTTTAATAGCGCAATCGGTAACTTTTCATCAGGCATTTTATACAACGGCAGTAATGAAAATAGTTATAGCCATGAAAAGTGGGTACGTCTGGAAAGTAAGTGGCAATATGTCGACCCTGAAAAGGTCAGGATATATACCTTAGGAGACTTTATTTCCAATAGTTCGGATTGGGGAAATAGCGTACGTCTGGCAGGTTTTCAGTGGTCGAGTGCCTACACTCAACGAGGTGATATTGTCACTTCGGCACTACCGCAATTTTCTGGCTCGGCTGCATTACCTTCGACTTTAGATTTATATGTCAACCAGCAAAAAATTTATTCAGGATTAGTGCCTTCAGGGCCGTTTGACGTTAAACAGCTCCCGTTTATTTCCGGAAATGAAGTCACACTTGTGACCACCGATGCAACGGGTCAGCAGAGCATTACCAAACAGGCTTACTATTTTTCATCTAAAATTTTAGCCAAAGGCATCAATGAATTTTCAGTAGATGTCGGGGTTCCACGTTATAACTTTGGACTGTATTCAAACGATTATGATGATGCCACCTTCGCTTCGGGTGCGATTCGATACGGTTATAGTAACTCACTGACCTTAAGCGGTGGTGCAGAAGCTTCAACGGATGGGCTATCAAATCTGGGCACTGGCTTTGCCAAGAATCTGTTTGGTATTGGGGTGGTCAATGCTGACATTGCAGCGAGCCAGTATAAAGATGAAAACGGCTATTCTGCCTTAATTGGTGTAGAGGGGCGGATTAGCAAGAATATTTCGTTTAATACCAGTTACCGCAAGGTATTTGATAACTACTTTGACCTTGCCCGTGTATCTCAAATTCGATATTTAAAAGACAACCAGACCGACGCTGAACCCAAAAACTATCTGAGCTACAGTGCGTTGGCAGATGAGATTTTTAGGGCTGGAATTAACTATAATTTTTATGAGGGGTATGGGGCTTATCTGGGCTATAACCAGATCAAATTTAGCGACAATTCTTATAAGTTATTGTCTGCCAATTTAAGTGGAAGCCTGAACAAGAACTGGGGATTTTATACCTCAGCGTATAAAGATTATGAAAACCACAAAGACTATGGTATTTACTTTGCGCTGCGTTATACACCATCTACCCGGGTTAATGCGATTACAAGTGTATCTAGTGAAAGTGGAAAAACAACGTATAGACAAGAAATAAATGGATTTAGTGACCCACAAATCGGTGCATTTGGATGGGGAGGTTATGTTGAGCGCGATCAGGATGCCAATCAAAACAATGCATCGGTGTATGCCTCTTACCGTGCCCGTGCTGCTTACCTGACAGGGCGATATAACCGAATTGGAGATAACGACCAAGTTGCAGTTTCAGCGACGGGATCATTGGTTGCGGCAGCTGGACGAATTTTTGCGGCCAATGAAATTGGAGATGGCTATGCGATCGTGACTAATGCTGGACCGCAAAGCCAAATTCTAAATGGTGGAGTCAATTTAGGAGCGACTGATCGAACTGGTCGATTCTTAATTTCAAATTTAAGACCCTATCAGCTTCATCATATCTATCTTGATCCATCATATTTACCTTTAGAATGGGATGTTACATCAACTAACCAAACAGCATTTGTAGGTTATCGCCAAGGCACTCTGGTTGACTTTGGTGCTCATCAAGTCATTTCTGGACTGGTAAAACTTGTTGATCAGAACAACTCATCTTTATTGCCGGGTTATACAGTTCGAATTAATGGCCAAGAAGATGGAGTACTGGGTTACGACGGTGAAGTATTTATTGCAAATCTATTAAAACAAAACAAACTTGAAGTCGATCTTCTGGATCATGGTTCATGCCAAGTTAATTTTGCGTATGAAAATAATCAATACAGTGCTAAAAAATTGGGGCCTTATGTATGTCAATAACTACTGCGAGCCATAGTTTTTGGATGAATAGTAAAAAGTTTTCATTGGCCATAAAGTATATTTTAGCACCTGTTCTGTTTTTTATATTATATGCATTTTTTAGCTCTGCACATGCGGCTTGTACGGTAACTGGAACCACTAATAGTACGTATACCTATACGGCTGCCACCATTAATAGTGATGCAAACATCAACTTTTCTGGCACGATTAGCTGTCTTGGTGGACGTACTACTCCTGAAATTTCAGCTTATATGTGTATGAAAACCGTATTTACGGGAACCACAAACACCAATAACAGTGTTTCATTGCCTTATACGGTCACTGCAACTGTAGGTGGCGCAGGTTCTTCTAGCACAAATCAGACCTCAAATGTTTGGTCTGGACCAGTGAGAACAGTCGCTTCAAATAATATTATTAATTACTCTGTAAATGTAAAAGTTCCAGCCCGCACTGGTTCTCTTATTGCGTACCCTAAAGGTACATATACTGGTACGGTTCAGCTTTTCTGGGATATGCAGGCAAGCTCTAGCACTGTTTGTGAAGGAAATAGTGGAGGCGGGTGGGACTCAGGTAATGCCACTATAACTGCTAATTATGTTATGCCAAGTTTGTGTCAATTAGATTCAACTTCAAATGTAGATTTCGGCAATATTAATGATATTGGCACAGCCACTCGTGATTACACAGCACAAGGCGCAGTGAATACGACTTGTAACAATGGAACACCATATAGCATTTATTTGGGGGATGGAAATAACCGTATTGTTGGCAGTTTTAGACGTATGACAAATGGTAGTAGTCAATACATTCCTTATCAGCTATATCAGAACTCGACTTATAGTACGGTATGGAACACAACTGGTGGTGTAACCGCAATTGGAGGCGCTGGGGGCGTATCTAAGACGGGATCGGGGAATGCTCAAAGTACAAATGTCTATGGAAAAATTCCGCAGGGTACAACTATTTCAACGACTCCAGGTAACTACTCAGACACTATAGTTGTTACAGTCACTTATTAATGATCTCTTGGAAGTTGATATTGAGTAAGTTTCTGGAGTTGGATTGGTAATGCAAATACCCAAGAGTTTTAGATTTGATATTTAAGCTAAGCTTAATTTGAACATTTAAAGAAAAGATAGATGTAAAAAGGTGATTAACGGTAATGTTGTTTTAGAATAAGTAAAAACAGAAAAAGACAAATTAAAAAAATAAGAAAAAACATCTGATGAATAAATACCTTATGAATATTAAATGTATTTTTACACAAGTTAACACATTGTACAAATTAAATTACAGTTCTCTTATCTTTATTTAATCTTTCTTATCAATAAAAAAAGATTTTAAGGGCAAAACTGGTTATTAATAAATTATTTATTTGTATTGGAAAACAAAGTGTTAAAATTGTAGGGTTAGGGTGTTTTGATATATACAACTATCTCGAATTTTAACCTATTGAAAATACCAAGGTTTACAACTTGTTCCAACCACTTACAATCCAAACTAGACTCGGTGGATTCTACTTCTTCTGCTATTGCTGAAGAACTTTTAGATACCGATGGGAACTGTGATACTGGCTTTACAACACCACTTTTATAACGTGCTTTAAATTTACTGAATAACTAAGGTAAAGCAGGTTGGCGAAATCTTGCAGTAGATGGGATTCATGGATCAGCAACAATAAATGCCCTTAAAGTGTACTTGTCCAAACGTGGTAAAGAGGGTGAGAAAGATTCTGGTACGTGTTTAATATCATGCAAGGTCAACGCTATATTGAAATTTGTGAGCATAATCCACGACAAGAACAATTCTTCTATGGCTGGACCGCTGCTAACCGAGTTTCCTTATGAAGGTTCTAGTCTTACTGTGTATTCTGCTTTGAGAATGTACATTTCAAGGTAAAGATAGAGACATGATAAGTAAGTAATGAGTCCTGCGGGAAATAGGACTCATATAATACAGAAGATTTTAATATTTTTTATCTAAACTTATTTCTTGGTGGCTATTGCTGCTAAGAGAAGTCCTCCAGTTAAAGCAATATGTTCTAAAACAATTTGGAAATCTTGAGTTCTCTGTGGTTCAGCTAATTCCCAAAAGGGGTGTCCAACAGGAATACAAAGTAAAGTGAAAACGGCAAGTATTCCTGCACCTAACCATGTAAGTCCTGCAAAATTTGAAATAAGTAGAATTGATCCTACAAGTTGAACGGCTATAGTTGCAAAAGCAAATAATTGAGGAAGCGGTAGATTCGCTCCAATCATTTCATTAACAACAGCATCAAAGTTAAAAACACCAAAAATACCAGCAATTAAAAAAAATGAAGATAAAACTATTCTTCCAATAACTAATGCGTAATTACTTGCTAAAGCATTTTGAATTAAGGATGCCATAAGAAGGTAATTCCTGTTCAGGGTTGATGGTAATGATCGTTACCATCATACTTTTGTACATGGTAATGTCAATAGCCATGGCACGCCTTTTATTTTGTAGGAAAGAATTGTGATAAGTGAAAGTAGCAAAACCAAGCAAATTGATAATAAAAATCGCCTTATAATTCAGACAGTAGGTGATATGTTTCTGGAGCATGGTTATTCAAGAGTCTCTATTAATGCAATTATTTCTAAGATAGGCGGATCTAAAAGGGACCTATATGCTCAGTTTGGAGATAAAGAAGGGCTTTTTAGGAGTGTGATTGCTGATGTATGCCAGCAAGTACTTGATCCACTAAAAGCTTTGCCTATAGAAGGTGGTTCTATTGAGCAAGCTCTCACTTCTTTTGGAAGAATATTTTTATCAGTACTTTTATCTTCACGCGTAATTGCTTTACAGAAACTGGTACTTTCCGAAGCGACTCGTTATCCCGAGTTTGCAAAGACATTCGTACAATTAGGCCCAGTTAGCGCATATACTTTAGCCGCAGATCTTTTAATGAGAAGAGCTGAAGTTGGGGAGATAAAAGTTTCAAAACCGAAAGTCATGGGTGCTTTATTTTGCGATATGCTCATCTCAGATCTACAATTCAAAATTATATCTGGTGAAATAGTTTCTGATAGCCAAATAGATGAACGTGTTGAGATGGCGGTTTCAACTTTTCTAAATGGTATAAAAAACTAAAGCTCTCTTTAGAGGGTTTTTCTTATTTCTGTCAACAATAATTCATTTACGTTCTAATCGAAATGATAGAATTGCGACGATCAGTAATTTGATGAGTAGTTTCTGCTTAAAAAGCATGCAGTCTACAAATTTTTTTAAATTGATTGGAAATTAAATTTGTAGACTGATTTGTAGATTAGTGAAGTGCAAAATACAGCATATCAGTACAAATGGATGCAACTTTAATTATAATTAACTATTTGAAAATGCAAGATAAAGCAACTTAATGCAACCACTTACAATCCAGACTAGACTCGGCGGATTCTACTTTTTCTATTATTCCATTGTTGGCACATTCATGCCTTATTGGAATTTATATCTTCAAGATCAGGGGTTTAACTATCAAGAAATTGGTGTTTTATCATCAATTGCCATTGTAACGCGTTTTTTTGCGCCTTTAGTTTGGGGATGGATTGCTGACAAATCTGGTAAAAGAATGCTACTAGTACGTTTGGCGACTTGGATGGAATCATGTATATGGTTGGCTATTTTTATAGTTCCAAATACCTTTCAATCTATTGCTTTACTCATGCTTATTTTTAGCTTCTTTCAAAATGCTATTTTAGCTCAATTTGAAGGAGTTACTTTATTTTGGTTGGGTGATCAAAAAGCTAAACTCTATGGCAAAATTCGTAAGTGGGGATCTGTTGGA
The DNA here is from genome assembly GCF_025513915.1 of Acinetobacter sp. WU_MDCI_Abxb74. NCBI lineage: Bacteria > Pseudomonadati > Pseudomonadota > Gammaproteobacteria > Moraxellales > Moraxellaceae > Acinetobacter > Acinetobacter sp. WU_MDCI_Abxb74. The sequence goes on along the minus strand of NZ_JAHPRP010000001.1, from coordinate 1,007,305 downwards.
TTCATTGTAGGCGTTTTCGTTATTGGTGCACTTCTAGAAATAGTACCTATTTCGATGCTTCCGATTTTATTATTAATTATTGCTTCATTGGCATTTATTTGGTCTTTCACAATTCGAGAACCGGATGGTGCACCTACCTCACAAAAGCAGTTGGAGCCTTTACTTCCTGTACTTAAACGCCCGACAGTAGCTGCATTTTTTATAATTGAATTTATTTTACTTTTTTCACATGCACCTTTTTATAGTTTTTATAGTAATTTTCTAAAATCTTTGAATTTTAGTACGACTGAAATTGGATTTTTATGGGCTATGGGTGTTTTTGCAGAAATTTTTATGTTTTCAATTGCTCCAAAGGTTTTTCAACGTTTTTCATGGCGTAGTTTGGTGATTGTATGTTTGCTAGTGACGAGTATACGTTGGATGTTAGTTGCACTATTTTCGCATTACTTTGTTGGTCAAATTTTTGCGCAGTGTTTGCATGCTTTTAGTTTTGGTCTATTTCACTTAATTGCAATGCGAGTTATTTTTCAAAATTTCTCGGCTGGACAACAAGGGCGTGGACAAGCTCTTTACAGCACCATGTGGGGGTTGGGTGTGGCTTTTGGTAGTGTTCTGGCTGGGCATTTTTGGAAAATTTTTTCCGGTGAGCTCATCTTTATGTGTGCCAGCTTGGTTGTGCTCTTAGGTTTATGCTTTGTAATGTGGCTTCCTAAACACATCGATTCTTCAACGGCATAAGCTTGAGATAATGTAAAACAAGGCATTTATATTGAAAAAAGCAAGTAAATATAAAATTGTTTGATGACTTGTTGTAGCACGTTACAGTTGAAAAATATTGTTTTTATATGGTTATGAACCCGTGATTTTGTCAAAAAATATGCTAACTTAACTTCATGCGTTTAATGATTAATAAATCTATGAAAAATATTTATATTATTGGATTATTGTGGGCTTGTTCTGGTTTAGCTGTGGCAGAAACGGCTACTCAACAGCCAGCCGAACAACCCGTTCGGACTGCAAGTAATCCTAATGCTATACGTATTGTTACGCGTCCTGAAATTATGGGATTATGGGGAATGGAAATTCCAAATAATAAGAAATGTGTGGAGTATTATAACTTCCGTAGTAGTAATGATGTAGTGATCAAAAGTGGTCAAGAATGGTCATATGGCTTATATGAATATCAACCGTCCGATGATCCTAAAGAGCAGTTAGCTGCTTTAGTGATGCAAATAAAATTTGATAATAATAAAATGGATTGTTCTGGTCAGAAACAAGATCAAACAGGTGATGTTTCTCAGTATTTTGTACAATGGAAAAATGATCATACGATCAACTTCTGTTCAACCGCTAAGGGTGAGCAGTGTTTTGCGACTTTGCGTAGAGTACTACCATAAAGTAATAGATATAAAAAAAGCCTCTTATTTATAAGAGGCTTTTTTATTATGCAGTTTCAGCTTTCTTCTTTTCTTCCAATTGCTTTAGCAAGTGTTTTTCAAGGTAATGGATGTCCATTGCTTGAGAGCAGAAGCTCTTATCTTGCAAAATAAGATCTTTATGCAGAGGAATATTGGTTTTAATTCCTGTAAGGATCATTTCATCTAAAGCTTGACGCATACGTGCAATTGACGTTTCACGGTCTTTACCATGAGAAATCAGTTTGGCAATCATAGAGTCATAGTAAGGTGGAATGCTATATTCTGGATAGATATGAGAGTCTAAACGAATACCAGCACCGCCTGGTGCATAGAAACTTTCGATTTTACCTGGTGAAGGTAAGAAAGTTGTTGGGTCTTCAGCATTGATACGACATTCGATTGCATGTCCTTGAACTTTGATATCTTCTTGTTGAAGTTCTAGTCCTAGGCCGCCTGCAATACGTAGCTGTTGTTCAATAATGTCAACACCAGTCACCATTTCAGTAACAGGGTGCTCTACCTGAACACGAGTGTTCATTTCGATAAAGAAGAATTCACCGTCTTCAAATAAAAATTCAAACGTACCAGCACCGCGATATTGCATTAACTGACATGCATGAACACATGCTTCTAGAATATCAGCTCGAGCTTGTTCTGGTAGATTTGGTGCAGGCGCTTCTTCTAGCACTTTTTGATGACGACGTTGTAATGAACAGTCGCGGTCATATAAATGAATCGCATGGCCATTACCATCACCAAGAATTTGAACTTCGACATGGCGAGGTTTCTGTAAAAAACGCTCCATGTAAACTGTATCGTCACCAAACCACATTTCTGCATCGCGTTGTGCTGCTTGAACTGATTCAAGTAGTGTATCTACACGCTCAACAATACGCATACCACGTCCGCCACCACCAGATGCCGCTTTAACAATAAGCGGGAAGCCGATTTCTTTAGCTTCTGCCAAGGCATTGTGGATGGTCACAGCATGGTCGCAACCAGGTACAGTAGGTACACCAGCTTTTTTCATGGCAACAATCGCAGAAACTTTATTCCCCATAAGGCGAATATGTTCTGGGCGAGGGCCAATAAAAGTAAAACCTGAACTTTCTACAATTTCAGCAAATTCAGCATTTTCTGAAAGAAAACCATAGCCGGGATGAATAGCATCGGCACCGGTAATTTCTGCAGCAGTAATAATTGCCGGGATATTTAAATAGCTATCACTACTTGCACCCGGACCAATACATACTGCTTCATCAACAAAACGTAAATGCATCAAGTCCTTATCGGCATCTGAATAGATCCCAACAGTCTTGATTCCTAATGTTTTGCAAGCCCGGGTAATTCGTAAAGCGATTTCACCACGGTTTGCAATTAAAACTTTTTGCAACATAGACGTCCCCGAGGTAATTACGCGCGATAACGGAATAAAGGTTGACCGAATTGGATAACATCACCATTTTTCACTAAAATTTCTTCAACCACGCCACTTTGAGTTGCTTCAATTGGGTTCATGATTTTCATTGCTTCAATAATACCCAAAGTTTCACCAGCAGATACAGTTTGGCCTACTTTAACAAATGGTGCTTCACCTGGGCTTGGAGCAGCGTAGAACACACCAACCATTGGAGAAGGTTCAACTGCTCCACGTGGTGTTTTTGCTACTGGTGCTTCTGCAACAGAAGCTGCCGGAAGTGCTACACCAGCCGCAGCAACGACTGGATTACGGCGAGTTAAAGCGATTGATTGATCACCTTCTTTAACTTCAATCGCTTGCAAGTCAGACTCAATCATTAAATCGATGAGTTTCTTAATTTTGCGGATATCCATGGGCGACTATTCCTAAACTAGTTTGGGTTAGATGGTTGAATTTTTTCAATAGCGTAATCGAGTGCAAAGCTATAGCCTTTTGCACCTAGACCACAAATCACGCCAATTGCTTTATCAGATAAATATGAATGATGTCTGAATGCTTCTCTTGCATGAACATTCGACAAATGTACTTCAATAAATGGAATGGCAACGCCGAGTAGGGCATCGCGTAGGGCAACGGAAGTATGGGTGAGGGCCGCAGGATTAATAATAATAAGTTTTACGCCTTCGGTTTGTGCCTGATGAATACGGTCAACAATGGCACCTTCCCAATTGCTTTGAAAAGTATCTAATGTAATTGAAGCGTTTTGAGCTTGGATAACGAGTTGTTGGTTAATATCACCTAATGTAAGATGACCATATACTTCTGGTTCGCGTTTTCCCAGCAAATTCAAATTCGGTCCATGAATCACCAAAATGGTCGAACTCATTCAGATTGCTCCAGCTCTAAAGTTGCAAATATCCTTTGCAAGATGTCTGCAAAGTTTGCTTATTATGGCATAGGTTTCTACAATTTTTTTATAATTTGTTTTAATTGTCGCAGAAAGGGTATACCAAATTCGGCTTATATATTGTGAATTTTGCGATGATTTAGCAATGTTAAAAAATGACAAAATTTCAAGTAATTTAATGAAGCTTATTTTAAACTGAATTGACAAAAACAGTTCATGTATTTTGTGTAACGGTCATAGAATTCTCTCCAATTAAAAGTAGCTCATTCCATCGGGTTAGATAGTTTTTTGAACGGTGACATTGTTTCATATGCCAAGATGGGCTACGTGAATGATAGCCCACTTGTAAATAGTGACTACCGAATCGATTACGGACTGTACTTAGTGTTTTCATGAGTTGTTGTCTTTGCTGAATCAACTCAAGAGGTTGCCATAAATCATCAATGTGATGTTGACGGGCATGCAAACCACAAAATAAAACTCCAATCTTAATGTATTTTTTATTTTCTTTATATAAAACATCAATTTGTTGCATTGCTGCTTTAGTTATTATGCATAGATCATCTGTTGCATAATTTAAGCCAATCGCTTGAGATGAGGCTTTTTTATAAGGTGATTTATCTATTTTTTCATAAAGCATGACTTGAATGCAGGCACAGAGTTGCTCTTGTTTCATTAAACGGCGGTGAGCACGGTTGAGATGAAAGATAAGCGCTTGTTTAATAATCTCAAGGCTGGATAAAGCTTGAGCAAAACTGCGTGATGCTAAAATTCGTTTTGTTGAAATAGCGGGATCATCAAGTTGAATACAGGATTGGCCTTTTAGCTCACGAATGGTACGTGCCATAACCACAGAAAAAGCTTTTGCTAGATGATGTTCATTGGCAAAAGTTAAGTCTAGGCATGAATAAATTTCATAGCTTCGTAATTGTTTGACCAATTGGTAGCCAACTCCCCAAACTTCTTTGACCGAAGTGTGTTGCATGAGGTCTTCAAGAAGTAAGGGATCTAAGGTGGTAAAATTACAAATCCCATTAAAGCTTTTAATTTTTTTTGCATAGTGATTGGCTAACTTAGCTTGAGTTTTTGAATAGCCGATGCCAATACAGCAAGGTAAGCTTAACCATTTTTCTAAGGTTTTCACGACTTTGGCGCAATAAGAATGGATATCTAGAGATTGAAGATAAGGGGTCAGACGGATAAAGCATTCATCAATAGAATAAGCTTCTAAATCATCAGGGGAAAAAAATTCACCTAAAACTGAAAAAAAGCGACGTGACATTTCGGCATATAAAGTGTAGTTGCTTGAATAGACGTGTACGCCTGCTTGCAGAGCTTCTTTTTCAATTTGATACCATGGGATTGCCATTTTTATACCCAAGTCTTTTGCTTCTTCGCTGCGTGATACAACGCATCCATCGTTATTAGAAAGTACTACAACAGGCAAACCAATAAGTTTGGGGTTGAATAGTCGCTCACAGCTGACATAACAATTATTAATGTCTACAAGCGCATAAATTTCTCGATGTGAGATTTCCATTATGATTTCCCCTTAAAAATATTGGTAAAGCTACATGCATAAATTGAGTTTCACAGACACGATGTTGAAAAGTGTTGGTAGAAAGTTATATTTTGAATATGTAACAAAATCAAGTTAACAAAATTTCTGCTAGAAAGCTAGGGTAGTCCCGACAGTCGGCTTCAAGCCAATAAAGAAAAGAAGGTAAGACTTAAATAATTTTTAAATAAAAAAAGGAGACCGTAATAGATCTCCTTTTTTGTGACACATACTATGTAATTTTAATTACCATTTATGGCTATAAGAAACTTTAAGCGTTGCCCCATTTGCCACTAAATGGCTAGTGTTATCGCTAGTTCTTAATAATTGACTATAGAGAGGGTAGTACTTACGATTAAACATGTTTTCTAAACCAATCGTCACAGTGTCTTTCTTGTTAAGCGCAAAGCTACTGATTAAATCGGCTGTTGTGTAAGACTTCACATCATAGCGACCAAAACCATTTACACCATTTAAGCGGTAATCTTCTGAACCGAAGTAAGTTGCTTGTAGGCGGTTGGTCCAAGTTTCTGTTGGACTATAAGAAACGTAAGCTGTGAGTTTTAAAGGCGGTATACGGAAGCCCGTCATATCACGGTCTGTATCACTGCCTTGAGGTGTTTCGCGCCCCTTCATCCACGTTACACTACCACCAGTTCCCCAAACATTTGCATCATTAAGATAGTCAACAGTTGCTTCAACACCAGTTACTTTTTCTTTTGTTCTAGCAAGCACCAGACCATTGTTGAAAGATTGCACAGCCCCAAGATCAGATGTTGAGTGGAATACCGCTAAACTTGATGAGAAGTTATTGAAATTACCTTTCCAGCCCAGTTCGTAGTTATCAACTTTTACAGGTTCTAAAAATGATGAGCCAAGGTTAAAACCTTCACCAGCATTACGGATAATTAAACCTACATCAGGCAACTGAAAACCTTGGTTAAACGATGCATAGATCGAGTTTTGATCATTTGGAGAAAAGGTCACATTAGCATTGTATAACCATGCATCAGCTTTCACTTTTCCGCCTGGAACAGTGTAAGGGTTGGTCTTACCTAATTGTGATAATGGAACAAAACTATCAATTTGCGCATAGCTGTCTTCATAGCGTGTACCTGCTTCAGCTGACCATTGGTCATTAAAGCGGTGTTTTAACTGTATAAAACCGCCAACACTTTGCGTGGTGAGTTCGGGTAAATAAATGAGCTTGCCAGTTTTTACAAATTCTAGACCACCTGATTGATCATAAATTTGAGGGTCAAAAATATCTAAAGGCATTTCGCTTTTTTCACGGCTGAAGTCACCACCCCAAACCAATGATGTATCGCCTAAAAACTCAAGTGGTGTTGTAACAGTTAAGCGGCTACCGAGTACATTATTTTCTTGATAAATCTGGTCGACTTGTTTGCCACGGTTCGCATTTCCACGAGCATCAAATGGTGAAAAACGGGTAAAGAAGTCGCGGTAATAAATTTGAGCATCAACCTTATTACCCAATAAGTCTTTATTGGTATAGGTTAAATTGTATATTTGGTTTTCATTTTTATTTTGGTCTTTAAGCTTTAATCCTTTGATGGCTTTCGCTGGCACAGTTCCAGCTGGAGCTTTTTTTACACTTGGGTCAGATGCATAATCTGAGTCTTGCTCGGCATTATAGTAGTTTGCTGCGAATTGTAGGTATTGATTGTCATCAATGTGATAACCAAGCTTACCGCCTACGCTGTAGCCATCGGAATCATAAAGGTCGCCCTGACTTGGTTCAGGTGCAACACGATCACCACTTGCATCGTACGGACTACCAATACGTTGATAACCAAAGTCGAGTGCATAATCAAAAGCGTTAAAGCTGCCTGTGAAATATTGATGAATATCTCCGCTTAGGGCATTAGAACGGAAATTTGTTAAAGGTGTTTGAAGTCCAACTACAGTTTTTGCTGTAGGTTCGCCACCCGCAGCTTTCGTGGTAATTGAAATAATACCGCCGGCAGCACCGCCGCCATAAATTGCATTACTGCCTCGAATGACTTCAATGTTGGCAATACTTTCTGGGTCAATTGAGGAAAGTCCGCGTGAAGTATCTCGTGTTAAGTTCATCGGCACGCCATCAACCAAGATGAGGGCATTACGACCACGCAAAGTTTGACCGTAATCGGTAATAGTACGGCTTGAGTCAGACAGCCCCGGCACAGCTTTAGCTAAAACAGTCGCAATACTTCCAGATGAACCATTTCTTAAAAGTTCAATTTGTTTTTCATCTAGCTTAGTGACTTGCTTAGCAGAAGTAGAGAGCTCATCTGCACGTGAAGCGGAAATTGTAATTGTAGGGAGTGCTTCAGGCTTCTTTTCAACATCTGTTGTCTCAGAGGCTGAGGCTGCAAAAGCTGAATTTGAGAGAAAGATGGCTCCGCCAAGTGAGAGAAGTGGAATGATATTTTTTACTTCAGACTTTCTTGTAAAAAGTTTATTACTTTTTATCTTATTTCCCATTTTCTCGCCCTGAGAGTGATTTTAAATTGAGCGAATTATAAATGAGAATCATTGTAATTAACAACATTATTAATTGCTGAAAAAATAATATATTTGAAATTTATTCAATGAATTAGGGGAATAAGTATTTATTCCCCCAAAAAATTGAATAGTGATCAGATTTCTTTGAAGGCATTTAAGTGATTTTGATGGGCACGGCGAATAATGCTTCGGTCATCACCGAGTACAAAAAGCTGAACAGATTGTTGTTTCCAAGCTGTTATATCTTCTGGCTTTCGGGGAATTGCGCAGAAATGCTTATTGCTCATTTTAGTCTTTGCATACATCTCTTGGACTTTTTCTTTGACTTGAGGATGGCTGGTTTCCCACGGCATTCCCATAGACTGAGAAAGGTCAGCTGCACCTTCAAGAATAATATCAATGCCGTCAACTTTTAAAATCTCATCAAGATGTTCTAGGCCTTCCAAGCTTTCAATCATGGCAACTACAATGGTGTCATTTCTTGCCTGTTGAACAAAACTGGCTAAATCATCAATGCCATATCTATTTAATCTTGTCGAGTTAAGACCTCTTTGACCAAGCGGCATATAGTGGCAATAATTCACAGCTTCTCGTGCCTGCTGGGCATTTTCAATACGCGGAAAAACAATGCCTGTTACCCCTGCATCGAGCAGAGGTAGAACTAAATGGTTGGCATTTAAAGGAACTCTGACAAAAACATCAAGACTTATGGCTCTAGCGGCTAAAATCATGGTCTCGACTTGGGACGTACTAAATAAGGTATGTTCCAAGTCGATAATAATAAAATCATAGCCAGCCAAGGCCATTTGTTCGACATTAACTGGAGAAGCTACGGAACAAAATATTCCGTAGAGTGTCTCACCATTTTCTATTCGTTTCTTAAGAGAAATCGAATATTTATTCATATTCAATTTCCTTAATGAGGCTTAGTGGGTTTGGTGTGGTTTGCACTCTTAAGCGAATTTCCGGAAGGAAGCGGCGGCTTGCTAATTGTTCAATATCAATGGTGTCATCTGTAAAGTTGAACAATTCATATCGCTCGGCAAACTCTGGGTGAGCTTCTTTATACTGATTGATGATGGTTCTTAACATGGTCCAGAATTTAATTTCATCGAAGTCATAATGTTCATTTAAGAAAATCGCTAACTCTGCCAAATTTACAAACCAAAGCGCATCTTGAGTAAAGTCTCTTAACTCATTTGGAGAGTGGGTTTCCAAAAACGAGTTCGGGTTAATTTTTGCATGTTCTTTTGGCGCATCTTGTAAATTTGGTAGAAGGTCTGGCTCACGTAAAAGATGACGGCTAAAACGAATCCCATCGTGGAAATCTTTCAAGGCCGCTTTAACGGGTAAACCATTTTTATGAATCAGAACCATGTTCTGTGCATGTGACTCTAAAGCGAGGCCATGGCACCACAAAATATGCATGATAGGTAAATAAGCATTGGTGAGTAACTTTTCTAACCAGAACTCGATACCGTATTCTTGAATCCATTCATCAATTAGAGGCTTTTGGTCAATGTCGACTTGCATGAGGCCAGTTACAGGCGTAGCCGATTCACCTTCTTTTAAGTAGCTGTAAATACTTTCGCGCCAAATGCAGGCGAGTGCGCCGTATTGAATAGGTAAAGCAATCTGCTGGTTAACCGAAAGACCGCCAATCTCTCTTAGAATGACAGGCTTGCGATGCTTTTCTAAAATATGGTCTTGCTCGACAATGTTATAAAGCCAGTCACTCATTTTTGCCGCATTTTGAACGGTATGCGGTGCCAATACACGAGATGTAGAGGTATTGACCAAATTCATTGCCAACTTGAGAGAAAGCGCTGAGATATCACTAATATTCGATAAAGTTCTGATCGATTGCTGTGGTAAATAAGTTGGACCTTCAATATCTAACGGGATGATGAGTTGGTTGCTAATTGCATCTTGATAATATAATTCAATAATTTTATCCCACTGCCACGGATGAATTGGGGTGAGGATATATTCCTGAAAATCTACATTGTTATCTTTTAATTGATCACTAATTGCTTGTAGATCTTTTTCTGAAAAATGCTGTTTATAAAGCTGCTCTAAGTTAATCGTTTCGCTTAAAACTAATTTACACAGACTGTTATGAGTCGCGACCCATTTGACTGGAAAGCCTTCAGAAAGCTCAGGTGCATATTTTTGGTTTTCTTTTAAATCGAAGCCGATACGAGACTTAAAACTCGGATGATATAGGTGTGCATTGGTAATTCGTGCTTCTTGTTCTAGGTAAGGCAGGGTTCTTAAAGGTTGAGCAGGTGCTTGGCTTAAAGTCTGCGCATGTTTAACGTAAGTTAAATTGAGTTCATCATTAAAGTTTTGCCATTTAACTGGGTCAGCTTCAATAATATTTTTTAGATCGGCAAGTAGCATTTTTAAGTTAGGGCGAGTTTCAGCGCCCAAAGTAATATCAGAACGGACTAGGCTTAAAGGATCTAACTTAATTCGTTTAAAGCTGAAATGTCGTTTAGCGGCGCATGTATAGAAAACTGTATCTGAAATATAAAACTTGATCTGACCTTTAGAAAGTTCATATTTAAAGGTATTTTCAAAAATGAGCGCTTCTAATAATTGGCTCATCACGCGATTTTCTGCAAGAGTCTTATAGTTGGCTTGCTGTGTCGGCTGAAGAGGGCAAAGGGCTTCTGCGCCGCGATATTTATAAATAGGGTTTTCAACTTCAATCCAGATTGGATTGCCACCACTGTGGTAGAGCGTATTTAACATATTTGCCTTGATTGGTAGTGTGGGTGAATTAATTAATAAATCGCGGTAGTGCGGGCCTTTGGCGGTAAATTTTTCTTGTGTGAGCGTAAGGCGTGTGGCTTCCCAAAGTTCAGATTCTTCAATCACCGTAACTCGCGCAATTGCACTGATGAGATGCGCAATGTGATTGATCACGAGGTAATATTTTAAAAAGGTCCAAGCATCTTTTTGAGAGAACCAAACGGTACTATCTTCAGAAATAGATGAGTCATCTTCTATCATTTCTGGAACAATACTAATGCCTTCCATATCTCGAAGAATGAGGCGATGTGGATAGCCATTTTTAAATTCCATTAAACTGTTTTGCATATGGGCTTCTACGCTAATGCCTTTATTTGCAAACAGCTCAACTAATGGAATAAGCGAAACTTTAATGTATTGTTTCCACCAAAAAGTAATAAAGTCTTTAGCATCGTTCGATTGTAGATTTTGATTCGGTGCCGCTTGCTGAATAAAGCTTAAAAGCGGGATTTCATGGTTCTCATTTTCTTCGACCAAGCCACCGAGCATTCTGGTATTTTCTAGTACATCAGATGTAAGTCCAGCTCTATAAATAATGCCAAATGAACTCTCAAGCTCTGGAATTTTGACTGTTTTTGCCTCTAATTCCGGCAGAATCACAAGGTCTGGATATTGCTCATTAATCTTGTGATTAATAATAATTTTGCTTGCATCAATTGCTCGTTCCATTTCATCCATTGGATTATTACGAATGAAACTGGTAATTCGCACATCAATTGAGAGCTTTAAGAATAGGTTCGATTGAGGTAACCACACCGTGCGAACGGAGGAGGTTGGCCATACGGTTTGGCCTAATGCACCCAGATGTATGATTTCTTGACTGTCTAAATGTTTCTTTAAAGACGAGTGTTGAAGCAAGAAATTGGCTTGCCACGGGTGAGTCGGCATGAGCTCATAATTTGCTAAGTTCTCTTGCAAACGCTCTTTTGCAGTTTCTAAAACTTCGTTTTCAATACGATTAGATGGCTGCTCTTCGCTTACAAGCTTTTCGATTAAAGAAGAATGAACTGCAAAGTAGTGGAGTTGAAAACTTGTGCCTAACTCTGGGCTATACTTTTTCATGTCTTCTTTCGAAAAACCTAAATTGGCTTTCGAGGTCACATGAAAAGGGTGTCCATATAACATGCCTTGTTCAGTAGCTTGAAAACCACTCAGCTCTTTAGATGTTGTTAGGGATGGTTTATTTTCTAAAAAGAATTTTGTGTTCTCGATACTATTGGCAATATCGGAATAAAGGTTCTTGTTTTGGTTTTTGTCTTTGAATAGGTTATTTAACTCATCTGTAATGAGCTTCACTAACTTTTTAGGATCAGTTAGAGAGTCAAATGTATTGTCGCTTAAGTTTTGCAGAGCAAAGCCACGCTGATACCGATGATAGCCAGTGGTGGAGAAGTGTTGAACTGCTCCGTAAACAATCGTATTTGACGCATTAAATGTGTAAGAAAAATAGATTGAGTTAGGCTGCTCTGCATCTTGTGTGAATAAAGGAGAATCTTGAGCTGAGATAATGTGCTCTTCAAGATCTACTTTAAGTTCACGAAAGAAAGTATTCAGGTACTGTTCGAAAAGTTTATAAGACCATGCATTGGTTGTAATAATTGAGTTCATTCTTGTGCCTCTTCTAAAATTGTATCCATTAAGAATCTGTTCAAAATCACCACTAAGCCCGCACCGATAAAAAATAAAGAGGTGCAGATTAATGCGGCTGTAATATTGAAAAATGAGTAGGTAAGCGTGATGGTAATCGGACCAAAAAGTTGGCCTAAGACAAAAGCACTGTTAGAAATGCCAATCACTTTTCCTTGACTTTGAGTGCCAGCTTTTAGAGAAATCGTGTGTAAGATCGAAGGAATAAGCGCTGCAAAGCAAAAACCTTGTATGAGTCGTAATACGAGAATGAGCCAGAGATTGGACACCCATACCAACGCGAAAATCGTGATGCCACAAATTAAGGATGCATAAACGAAGTTATTAAAAGAATCTCCTTTATCATCATTTCTTTTTCCCCAATAGGTTGCCGCAATAAAAGCCGCTCCCCATGAAAGCGCATGGATTGTGCCCGTTAAGCTTGCAGCAGATAACGATGAGTGAATATTTTGGCTTATTTCACTAATGTATAAAACGAAGCAAGACACCAAACCAAACCCACCGGCTTGCACTAAGATGCCGGCACTTAGCCAAGAAAAAATTGTTCTATCAAAAAAGTCTGGAATTTTAGATTTTTCTTTGGTTTTTACAGCCTCAGTTTTAACTGGATTGGCTAATAAAAAGGATGCGATAACAATTAATGTAACTACAATAAATGCAGTAGCGTTGAGTAATAATTCAACTCGCCAGTGGTCCATAAATATACCGCCGAGTACCGGACCACACAGGCAAGCTAGCGCAACACTACTTTGTAGTTGTCCAAAAGCGGCACCTCGTTGTTGTTCATTAGAAAGATATGAAACATAGGCATTTAAAATGACTGAAAGACCGCAAAAACCGAGTAAGATCCGCGCAAAAATAAATACAAATAAATGCTGTGCGCTCGCCATGAGCAGTATTGAAATACAAAAACCAGCCAGTGAAAGTAACAAGGCTTTTTTATGGCCAAACGTATCCGCTAAATGACCAACAATTGGTGCTGTAAATAAACTGCCAATAGCCGGAGCTGCGAGTGCCAAACCTGCCCAGATAGTGGGAGCACTCATATGCGCCGTCAGTTTTTCCATATAAAGCGGCATGATCGGAATCAGCACCATGAGCCCGAAAGTGGAAAAAAACTGGCAGAGCAAAATAATGAAATGATCTAGGCGAGATGAGCGCATGATTTAGATATCCATGGTCTCATAGCTAGAAACAGATAAGCTGTGATAAGGGTTTGGCGTGGTTCCTATTTTGCTTGGCATTCCTGTTGAGTCGCTTTCTTGAGCGAGTAAAGGCGTAAGTAGCTGTTTGAATGGCCAAGTTTTATTGTCGAAAAGATAGGTTTGAATTTGGGATTTTGTGTGTTCTGAAATAGGCTGTGTTTCTACAAAATCATGAATAATGTCTTGAACCATTTCCCAGAAATCGCTTTCTGTACGATCTGTATATTTCAAGGTAGCTAAAGCAATTGGGTAGAGGTTAATTTGAATCCCTAATGTGATGAAGTAATTAAATAAGTCTTCATTTCTAGTAAAGATAAGATTGTTCGGCGTACTCGTGTCGATGGTATAGGTTGGAGGTGTAAAACCACTTTCTTCAATGGCTGTGGTACATATTCTTAAGGTATCGTGGTCACGTAAAATAAAGCATTTCAACTTATTATTTTCATAACACACCATGGTGTTTTGCCCGTGGCATTCAGGCATGATTCCTTTTGCCCAAAGTGTTAAGAATGTTTGAATAAAATGAACACTTAAGTCTTTTAGTAATGACCATTTATCACCTTCAACACCTAAAGTTTCCCAAGGGTCAACATACGTACAGCTTAAAGCTGACATGGTAATTGGGGTGACGTTTTTATCTTGGCAAAAGTCGGGTAGGTGCCTTACTTGGCAACCGATTACACCTAAATTTTTTACAATGTGCTCTTGTTTACCCAGTACCCACCAGTGAGTTTCATTACTCAAAAAGAGGTGATTTTTTAATAAAGGCGTTTCATTAATGACTTCATTTAAAAAATCATATGCTCTATGCCCATTCATTAAATAACGTCCGGGCATAGAACGGATCGCACCTAATGTTTTGGCATTCGTTGATAGTTTTAAATGCAGATTAGGGTTTGAGTTGTGAATAAGCGTTCTTAAAGATGAAGTCGGTAAACCAATTGTCGTGACATGGTTTAGGTCAATACCGCTATACTTATTTTCTTCAAATTTTAAATAGTGATGTTGAGTCTCTAATAAAGGAAGGGCTAAGTAGTCATCTGAAAGCTCGGCCATTTTTTCAGTAATATGTTTGTCCTCAGCTTCTGATAATAGAAGCTCTTTATGAGGAATCGAATCCATATTGTTGATCACGTCATCTTTCTTAAAAGCCCACCAATACACTTCAATTTCTTTTTGAGTTGTGAGTGGTGCGAGTTCACCTTTTGAGTGAGCGAACGGATGAAATGGACGATCAGCAACAAGAGAGAGCAATTCACTTTTAATTAAAGGCGAAGAAAATGAGAGTGCTGACTGTAAAATTTGAGGGATTTTTTCAGCCGTTACTAAGTTATCGAGCCAATAGTCAATTGCCTTTTGATGATGAGGTGAGGGCCACCAAGATGCTTTTGTTAAATAAGTAAAAACTTCAGAAATAGAAATTTTAGAAGTCATATTACTCAAGAGGTTGTGAAGCAAAACTTCGGGTTGAGTAACGCAGAAAGGATTTACACCATCTACTTTTAAACAGCTGAAATAGAGTTCCGATGCATGATTTAGAGTAATTGCCAAATAAGGCTTTTTATAGGAAATATGATCTCTAAAATTTCCATAATTCTCCATGTAAAGGGCATCTATCGTTTTTTGTAGTTGAGCTGTGTAAATCCGATCTAACATTTTAGTTATTCCTATTCTTATAAAAGTGGTAGAACCGTGCCAACGTTTTGTTCTTGTGCGGCATTGAAGAACCACTTAGCGCAAACAATATCGTCAATCGCCATGCCCATTGGGTTCAGCAAAATGATTTCATCTTCATGTTCGCGACCATTTTTATGGCCAATAATGATGTCGCCAAGTTCGGCATGCAGTTTTTCACGGCTGAATAAGCCATCTTCAACCAGTACGTTGATGACTTTCTTTTCTCGGTTTGATTGGTCCCAGTCATCTACAATCACTTTGTCAACTTTTAAGAACACTTCAGGTTCAATATCCATAATTGAAATATTGGAAACAAAGCAGCCCTTTTTAAGCCACTCAAACGGGATGTAAGGCTTATCTGAAACGGTACAGGTAATCAGCACATCTGCTTGCTGAATCGCAGACTTGGCACTGTCATGAATTTCAATTTCTAGATGTGGATATTCTGATAAGAACAATGCTTTGAGTTTTTCGGCAGCTTCAGGGTTCACATCAAATAAATGTATTTTTTTCACTTGAGCGTATTGTTCAAGTACAGTCTTAATCTGCATTTGAGCAATTGGTCCGCAGCCAATCACGGTAATGTCTGAAAAGTCTTTTTTCGCTAGATATTTAATCGAAACACCAGTAATTGCAGCAGTTCGCATTGCGCTAATTAAGCTGCCTTCCATCACTGCGACTGGGTAATTTGTTTCTGAATCATTCAGAACAATAAGCGCGCTGGCACGTGGAATATTGAATTTTTTAGGGTTATGTTGTCTTGAGCCAATCCATTTGATTCCAGCAATCGGGTCATTGCCGCCTAAATAACAAGGCATTGCAATAATACGGTCAGCAATATGATCTGCACCTTGCCAGCGGAGGTAAGGTTTTAAGGGTTGTACAAACTGTTTATTTGCATGCAGGGTTAAACCTTCGGTAATCGCTTCAATAAATGAATTGCTATGATTTGCGCCAAGATTTAATAAATCTGATTGACTCAGGTAACGAAGGGTAGCCAAATTGCTCATGAATATTTCCTAAGGAGAGGGTTAAACAACATTTTGTAAAGTAAGGTTTTCTTGACGTCGTAAGTTTCGATTGAAGTGACGTTTTTTGATCATTTCGAACCACTCATCTGCATAAACGAGATCTAGATAACGATCGCCGCGATCAGGCAGCAGCGTTAAGACACATGAACCTTCAGGAATGGTTGGAATGAGTTTTTTTATGGCTGAAATAGATGAGCCGCTTGAGCCGCCTGCAAAGATTCCTTCATGTTCAAGAAGTTCTCTGCAACCGACTGCCGATTCATAGTCATCCACATAAATGACATCATCAATTTCATCGGGAGAGAGTAGAGGGGGAACAGTACTTGCACCAATGCCCGGAATCTCGCGTGGACCAGAGGTACCACCAAACAAGACAGAGCCGACAATATCGACTGCAATCACTTTTAATTCGGGGAACTTTTCTTTAAGGCGGCGGGATACGCCCATAATCGTGCCAGAGGTACTTGCTCCAATCACGAGGTAATCAATTTTGCGATCTATTTGATTTATGATTTCTTCTGCTTCACCAAAATAGTGGCTTTTCCAGTTGTTTGGATTTGCGTATTGATTAATCCATACAGCATTTGGTAATTGTTCACATAGTCGCTTTACAGTATCAATTCTGGTTTTTAAATAGCCTCCATTTTGGTCTTTCTCAGAGACCATATGGATATTGGCTTTGTAGAGCTTCAACATTTGTAAGTTTGCTGAAGCAATTTTAGGGTCAATAACGGCAGTAAATTTTAACCCATATATTTTGCATGCCATTGCGAGTGCGATGGCCAAGTTCCCTGAAGAACTTTCAACAATATGACTATCTTTATTAATTGCTCCAGATTTTAGACCTTCCTGTAACATGAATAATGCTGGACGGTCTTTAATACTTCCTCCTGGGTTTAACAATTCCATTTTCGCAATCACTGAGATCGATTGATGCGTGAATAGCCTTGATAATTGTAATAGTGGCGTTTTACCTATGCAGTCGAGAATATTTTCATGGATCATGGTAGATCTTCTCAGGTTTTTATGTGATGTGAATGATAATGATTATTAATTAAATTATCATTACTATTTGTGACAAGATTGTTGCGGTTTGTAATATGAAATTGAGGGTATTTATAGGATTTTTCACTAATTTTTTTTAAGTAATTATTTGAATCGTAATGTTTATATTTTATAGATG
This sequence comes from Acinetobacter sp. WU_MDCI_Abxb74, assembly GCF_025513915.1. Lineage (NCBI taxonomy): Bacteria > Pseudomonadati > Pseudomonadota > Gammaproteobacteria > Moraxellales > Moraxellaceae > Acinetobacter > Acinetobacter sp. WU_MDCI_Abxb74. The sequence goes on along the minus strand of NZ_JAHPRP010000001.1, from coordinate 989,934 downwards.
AGTTAATTAATAAACTTTTTAAATATAAGTAGATAGGCAGGAAATTACTTTTTGCTAAAAAAATAATTTAATGAGCATATGGTTTTGCAAACTAAAAGTGTTTTAAAAAATTAAAGTGGAAACCTATTCTGATTAACCTAATTTGAATGCTTTTTTTTCTGTGTCTATTAAGATTTTTATAGGAAGGAATGATAGGCAGAAAGTGCAATTTGCACTGCTTGTTTAAATTATAAGAATGGTAGAACGAAATTGATCAAGTGGCAGTTATTGATATGAAAATGTCTGAAAATGATAAGTTTAGATGGCTATGATGAGTTCTATAAGCGCTATATTTTGAATGGATCAATTGAGTCTAGAAAGTATAGTAATGTGTGTTTCGCATTTTGTCTTATGGGTCTTTCAAGCTGTCTTTTTTATAAAAGACAGCTTTTTTTATGACTGATTAATTGAAAATGCTAGAAGTTATAATCGTTGTCTAGCTTGATTATAAGCCTCAAGGTTAATACATTGATGACTCAATGTATTGATTTGAGCTTGCTCTAACTGAAGGTCATCCCACTTTTGCATTTGTTGGAAGAGCCAATAAAAATCTTCTACTTTTGGAAGTGCGCTTTCTTTTACCAAATGACGCACAATATCTTGAATCATGTAGTATTTGTCGACATGCACCTCTTCTGAGCAATGAAAACGAACAATTCCAGACTCGACCAATAATTTTAAAATTGGAGCAAAGTCTTCTAGTTCACTCAATTCTTGTTGAGCTTTCATAATTGCAGCAGTGAGTGCAATTAATGTTTGTGGATGTTGTTCAGCCCATTCCTGTGTTACGGCTAAAACTTTATCAGCCACAGTAGGAATAACGTTCTGACTTGAACAGATCATTTTGCTTAAACCAAGAAGCTCGCCTTGAGTATTCCAAGGTTCACCTACACAAAAACCATCTATCACATGTTTATCTAGTGCTTCGACCATATACGGTGGTGGTAAGGTTTTGAGCTGGATTGATTGAGCGAGTTTTGGGTTTGCTAGAGCTAACCATTCTCTTAAACAATAATGATGAATGGAGTGTTTAAACACATGAGCTAAAGAAATGGAACGATCTTGTTCAAGATAATCCGCTACTTTTTGAGCCGTTACTTGAGCCGTATCATTTTCTTGAAGTTTAAGTTGATGCGTTAATTTCTGGCTTAAGCTGATAAATGCACGATTTTCACTCAAAACAAGTGAAGTTTGTAGCGGCGTACCAATTTGATCTGACCCGACTGCGGCTGCAGGTAACATTGCAGATAAGCAGTGGGCTGCATCTAATAAACCAAAAGCAAGACGGTCGCGAAGACTTGCCCAAGATGCTTCTTTAACTAATGTAACGTCTAAACCTACATCTTCAAAGAAACCTTGTTGTTTAGCCCAAAGCAACGCAAGACAATCAAGCAAAGGAATATAGCCGAGTTGTAATTGAGTCTTTTCTAATGTGCTCATTTATTCATCCTTTAGTTGATTGCCAAGTAATTTTTGGGCGTCAAGTAAACGCCGTGCCATTTCTCCAATCGTAATACGGTGGCTCATAGCATTTTTTCTGAGGAGCTGAAATGCTGTATCTTCAGGAAGGCCATGGAGTTGCATCAGTAAAACTTTGGCTTTTTCAACATCTTTGCGGTCAGCGAGTTTGGTTTGAGCTTCTTTTAAGTCACCTTCGAGTTTTTTGTGTTTTTTATATTGCTCAATTGAGATTTCTAAAATGGTATGTAAGCGGGCAGGATCGATGCCATCGACAATATAAGCAGTTACTCCTGCATCTATGGCTTGTTTAATTGTGTCTTTATCTGAATTTTTGGTGAACAGTACGGTAGGCAGATCATAACTACTGACACAGCTTTCGATAATGTCACGGTGAGGATGATCCATATCAAGCAAGATCACATCAGCTTGTAAATGTTCTATGCGAAAGATATTCAAATGGTCCAAAGTAAGGCAGGCGACCACTTCAAAATCATTTTCAAGCAGACTTTTTCTTATATAGTCGGCTCGCGCATGATCATCATCAATAAGGGCTATTTTGAGTTTTGGCATAAGTTCAGAAAATCAGGCTAAGAAAATGCGCCAATACGACGCGTTTTTGTTATCAGTTTTTTAAGCAAGATTAATGCCATCAAAAACTAAAGAAAAAATCAATATTTAATGGCACTTTAGCATGTTAAATGATCGGTCTGATCAATCTTGGTGCAAAAATACGGTTCATTTTGTAGCAAGGCGTATTTTTATTTAAACCATATAAGTGTGCAGTGATAGAGCAGGCGAAATCAGGTTTGTTTCTTTACTTACCTATTGAAAATTTATATCTATATGAAATTAAATATAAAAAATATTATTAGCTTAAATATTTAAAATATTGGCATGAAAAGTGCTTACTTAATTACAGGTCGAAGACGACCATGAGTTTTAAAGACGGCCAACGATGTCCGTTCTGATCGAGTTTGTGAGTGCAACCGTACACACAAAGAAGTTACGTTCAGTCGGAGTGAAGGTCATGTCTTTATTTTTATTGCATAAAAAAGTTACATCTGAATTATTTAATTTTTCAGTTTCAGCGATGCGAGCCTTCTCTATGAGGGGGCTCGCTTTTTTTATTTCTTTTTATGACTTTGCTGTGCATTGGGTGTCGTCAACGAGTGAAAAAAATTGGTTTCAAGCAGCTATACGCTTTGTGAGCTTGATTCGCTTCTCGGTAGAGCACAAAGCAAAAGAACAACGTCTATTTGAGAACGGAATAACGCAGCTTAAAAGCAACGTGATTTGAGGAGAAACACTATGAAATTGGTAATGATTGGTCATGGTATGGTGGGCCACAAATTCATCGAAGCCATTTTAGAAAAAGCAGATGATGAACTAGAAATCACTATCCTCGCGGAAGAACCTCGTATCGCGTATGACCGCGTACATTTAACTGAATATTTCTCAGGGAAATCGGCAAAAGATTTATCTTTGGCGCGTTTTGACTTTGCCGATGCACATGGCATTGACTTACGTCTAAATACAAAAGCAACTGCAATTGATACGGCTGCACAAACCGTAACAACCAACCATGGCGATGTGATTAGCTATGACAAATTGGTGTTGGCAACGGGTTCTTATGCCTTTGTTCCACCCATTCTGGGTAATGACCGTGAAAACTGTTTTGTTTACCGTACCATTGAAGACTTAGATGCGATTCGTGCAGCGAGTCTAAATGCAAAAACTGGTGTAGTCATCGGTGGTGGTTTGCTTGGTCTTGAAGCAGCTAAAGCATTACGTGACCTAGATTTGGAAACACACGTTGTTGAGTTTGCGCCACGTTTGATGGCCGTTCAAATTGATGACTTGGGTGGTAAAGTTCTACGCCGTAAAATTGAAGATTTGGGTGTAAAAGTTCACACGCAAAAAGCGACTCAATGCATTGAATGCGGCGATAATACGACACATGTCATGAAGTTTGCTGATGGTAGTGAACTTGAAGCAGATATCATTTTATTTTCGGCAGGCATTCGCCCACGTGATGAACTCGCACGTAACAGTGGGCTGGCAATTGGTGAACGTGGCGGTATCGTGATTAATGATTACTGTCAAACCTCAGATAACAACATTTACGCAATTGGTGAATGTGCGCTTTGGCAAAACAAAATCTATGGCTTGGTTGCACCGGGCTATGACATGGCACGTATTGCAGCAAAGCACATCTCAGATGAAGAATGTAACACTTTCGCTGGCGCGGACATGAGCACCAAGTTGAAGTTGATGGGTGTTGATGTTGCCTCTGTTGGTGATGCACATGCCATGACTCCAGGCGCATTAAGCTACTTCTATGCAGATGAGCATGCACTGGTTTATAAAAAGATTGTTGTAAATGCGGACAAAACTAAATTGCTTGGTGCAGTTTTGGTCGGCGATGCCAAAGAATATAACGACCTTTTACAAATGATGCTGAATGGTCTGGCGTTACCAGAAGTACCTGAAAGTTTAATCATGCCGGGCTTTGAACAATCAGCAGGTAAATCTGGTGGTAGCGGTGTAGATTTACTGCCAGACAGCGCAACCATCTGTTCATGTAACAACGTATCAAAAGCGGACATCTGCCAAGCAATTAGTGATGGTTCGACTTCTTTAGGTGCATTAAAGAAATGCACCAAAGCAGCAACTGCATGTGGTGGTTGTGCACCATTAGTGACTCAGGTTTTAAAGTCAGAGTTACAACGTCAAGGTGTAACCGTTAACAACCACATTTGCGAACATTTCCCGTACTCTCGTCAAGAGTTACATCACTTGGTTCGTGTTAATGAAATCAAAACTTTTGATGATTTGATTCACCAGCATGGCCACGGTTTGGGTTGTGATATTTGTAAACCGACTGCGGCAAATATTTTGGCATCTTGCTGGAATGATTTCGTACTTGAACCAAGTCATGCCGGTCTGCAAGACAGTAACGACTACTACTTGGGTAACATCCAAAAAGATGGTTCTTACTCGGTTGTACCACGTATGGCAGGCGGTGAAGTGACTCCTGATGGTTTGATTGCCATTGGTCAAATCGCGAAAAAATATAACCTTTATACCAAAATTACTGGCGGTCAACGTGTTGACATGTTCGGTGCGCAAGTTCACGAGCTTCCATTTATTTGGGAAGAGTTGAATGCTGCGGGTTTTGAGTCGGGTCATGCCTACGGTAAGTCATTACGTACTGTGAAATCTTGTGTCGGTAGCACTTGGTGCCGTTACGGTGTAGACAACTCTGTTGGTTTAGCGATTGAGCTTGAAAATCGCTACAAAGGTTTACGTTCACCACATAAATTAAAAATGGCGGTATCTGGCTGTACACGTGAGTGTGCCGAAGCACAAGGTAAAGACGTTGGTATTATCGCGACTGAAAAAGGTTGGAACCTTTACGTGTGTGGTAATGGTGGTATGAAACCGCGTCATGCAGAATTGCTTGCATCTGACCTCGATAAAACAACACTTATCCGTTATATCGACCGTTTCTATATGTTCTACATCCAAACCGCAGACCGTTTACAACGTACCAGTGTGTGGCGTGACAACATGGAAGGTGGGTTAGATTACCTTAAATCTGTGGTTGTTGATGACTCTCTTGGTTTAGCTGCTGAGCTTGAGCGCCGTATGGAACACATCATTGGAACCTACCAAGACGAATGGCGTACTGCGGTAGAAAATCCTGAAGTCCGTAAACGCTTCCAAACTTATATCAATGCAAGTGCCAATGAACAGGCCGATCCACACATCCAATTTACCACTGAACGTGGTCAAATCCGTCCATTATCAGACGTTGAGCGTTCAGAAGACCGTATTCCAATGGTTGAAGCATAAGAAGGAGAATTTCTATGAATATTGTACAAGACAAAAATATGCTTCCTGATGATCAATGGATTGATGTGTGTGCACTAGATGATTTAACCCCAAACACTGGCGCGGGCGCGCTAGTGGGTGATCAAGCAGTTGCAATCTTTAGAGTTGGACATGAAAAACGCGTTTATGTGTTAAGCAATAAAGATCCGTTTAGCCAAGCAAATGTCATGAGCCGCGGCATTATTGGTGATTTACAAGGCGAACGTGTGATTGCATCACCGATTTATAAACAACACTTTAGTTTGGCAACTGGTCGCTGTTTAGAAGATAAAGATCAAAAACTTTCAGTTTATCCAAGCAAAATTGTTGATGGTCGTGTTTTGATCAACCCCGTGCCACAAAAAACTTATATTACCAATACAGGTATCTCTCAAGACAAACTGAAATTGGTACTGATTGGCAATGGCTTAGCAGGTATGCGTTGCCTAGAAGATTTACTCGACATGGCGCCAGATCGTTATGAAGTCACGGTCATTGGTGAAGAACCTTGGGGTAACTACAACCGTATTATGTTATCTCCGGTTTTATCGGGTGAAAAAACCATTGAAGACATTATGCTGCACCCACCAAAGTGGTATAGCGACAAAGGCATCAAGTTTATTGCTGGTGACAAAGCTGTAAAAATTGATCGCCCACGTAAAGTGGTTTACACCGAAAAGGAACAAACAGTTGATTATGACCGTTTGATCCTGGCAACCGGTTCAGCGCCATTTATTCCACCAGTTCAAGGTGTCGATTTAAAAGGTGTTTTAACTTTCCGTGATATTTATGATGTTAACACCATGATTGAATACTGCGGTTCAAAAACCAATGCAGTGGTGATTGGTGGTGGTTTACTCGGTTTAGAAGCAGCTTACGGTTTAAAACAACGCGGTATGAATGTGACCGTGCTGCATTTAATGGACCGTATTATGGAGCGTCAACTCGACGGCCGTGCGAGTCAGTTACTACGTCACAGCATTGAACAAAAGGGCATTAATATTATTACCGAAGCCAATACAGAAGCATTGGTGGGTGATGAAAATGGTCATGTAAAACAAATTCGACTAAAAGACGGTACTGTTTTAGAGGCAGATCTTGTGGTCTTTGCAGTGGGAATCAGACCAAATATTAGCTTGGCGCAAAGTGCAGGTTTACGTTGTAACCGCGGCGTATTGGTGAATGACACCATGCAAACCTTTGACCCAAGTATTTACGCAGTTGGTGAGTGTATTGAACACCGTGGACAGACCTTTGGTTTGGTTGAACCATTATGGGGCCAAGCTTTTATCTGTGCGACACACTTGGCTGAGCACGGTAGCTTGACCTTTAAGGCGCCGACTGTACCGACTCAGTTAAAAGTCAGTGGTGTCGATGTATTCTCTGCGGGTAATTTTGAACCTAAAGATGATTATGAAGATATTATCCTGAACGATGAAAAACGCCAGATTTACAAACGCATTATTATTCAAAGCGATAAAGTGATTGGTGCAGTTTTGTTTGGTGATACTGAAGATGGCATGTGGTATGCAGAGTTAATTGCAGATCAAACCCCTGTTTCGTTATTCAGAAATAAACTGTTGTTTGGTCGAGATTTTGCATTAAAAAATGCAGGCTAAATAGGGAAAGGAGCAGTTATGAACAATATTCCAAGCGTTGAAATCGATAGCTCCGATCATGTTGCAAAAACAACCAAAACAACATGTCCATATTGTGGCGTTGGTTGCGGTGTCAGTGTACACGTTCAACAAAAACCTCAAGGGCCTGTAGTTCAAGTTGAGGGGGATGCAGAGCATCCTTCCAATTTTGGACGCTTATGCATTAAAGGTAGCCGTCTTGCGGACACATTAGGGTTAGAAACACGTGTTTTACAGCCAATGATGGGGCGTAAGTCTAATCGGACTGTAACTACATGGGATGAAGCAATTGATAAAATTGCCGATAAATTTCAGTCGTGTATCGACAAATACGGTCGTGACAGCATCGCCTTTTATGTTTCAGGACAGTTGCTTACCGAAGACTATTATGTTGTTAACAAGTTTGTAAAAGGCTATTTAGGTACAGCGAACATCGACACCAACTCAAGGTTATGTATGTCATCAGCAGTAGCTGGACATAAACGTAGCTTTGGTGAAGATCTTGTACCAGCAAGCTATGAAGATTTTGAACATGCAGATATGGTGGTATTGGTGGGTTCCAATACTGCATGGTGTCATCCGGTACTTTATCAACGGATTATGCAGGCAAAGAGCCAAAACCCAGATATGTTTGTGGTGGTGATTGACCCACGCTTTACCAGTACCTGTGAACAAGCCGATTTGCACTTGCCGATTTTACCGGGCCAAGATGTAGCCTTGTTTAATGGTCTATTTCAATACCTATATCAAAATGGTCATGTCGATCAAGCTTTTGTCGATGCTTACACCGAAGGCTTACAAGAAGTTTTGGCAAGCAGTCAACCAGAAATGGATATTGCATACGTTGCAAAACGTAGCGGCATCTCTTTAGACAAATTGCAGCAGTTCTTTGAGAAATTCGCTCAAACTGAAAAAGTGGTAACACTATTTTCAATGGGTGTAAATCAGTCAAGTCAGGGCGTAAATAAAGCCAATAGTATTATTAACTGTCATTTACTCACTGGAAAAATTGGCAAACTGGGCGCAGCACCATTTTCAATGACAGGGCAACCCAATGCGATGGGTGGTCGTGAAGTGGGCGGCTTGGCAAATATGCTGGCAGCTCACATGGACTTAGATAACCCACTGCATCAAAAAGTCGTGCAAACCTTTTGGGATAGCCCATTTATTGCGACCCAAGCGGGTTTAAAAGCAGTTGATTTGTTCCGTGCTGTTGAAGCTGGAAAAATTAAAGCAATCTGGATTATGGCAACTAATCCTGTTGTGAGTTTGCCTGATGCAGACCAAGTAAAACGTGCATTAGAAAAATGCGAGCTAGTCGTGGTGTCAGATATTTGTGCCGATACAGATACGACAGCATATGCTGATATTTTACTTCCTGCTTTGGGTTGGGGAGAAAAAGACGGTACTGTAACTAACTCTGAACGCCGTATTTCACGTCAACGAGCTTTTTTACCTGCTCCGGGTGAAGCAAAAGCAGACTGGTGGTCAGTCAGCCAAGTTGCGAAAAAATTAGGCTTTAATGGTTTTGACTTTGCGGGTGCAGGTGACATTTTTAATGAGCATGCCGCACTATCTGCACAAGATAATGTAGATATTGATGCACGTGAAGAAAGTAATACATTCCGTTATTTCAATCTGAAAGGTTTAACAGACCTAAGGGTAGCCGAATATGATGCTTTAGAACCGATTCAATGGCCAGTATGGAACAAAAACCAAGACATTAAAAAGGTTCAACAACTGTTTAGTAAGGGCCAGTTTAGCCATAAAAATGCAAAGGCAAAACTGATTCCAACCGTTGCTATTGATCCAGTTCATGCAGTTTCAGAAGACTATCCACTCATTTTGAATACGGGGCGTATTCGTGATCAGTGGCACACCATGACCCGTACTGGTTTGTCAGCAAACTTGACGAGTCACCGTGCGGAACCATTCTGTGAGATACATCCGAGTGATGCATTAAAGTTTGGTGTACGTGATCAAGGCTTGGTTGAAGTTCGTTCGAAATGGGGCAGTTGTGTTCTGCGTGTGACATTCTCATCGGGTGTACGTCGTGGGCAAATTTTCGCACCTATTCACTGGACTGAACAAGTTGCCTCCGATGCCCGTATTGGTAAAGTCGTTAACCCTGAAGTTGATGCAATTTCGGGCGAGCCTGAATTTAAGCATACACCTGTCACCATTCAACCGTTTTATACAGCATGGCAAGGCGTGTTATATATCCGTGAAGGTTTCGACTCTCATATTCAAGAATCGCTACATCACTGTGCATGGTGGACCAAGGTCAAAATGGTAAAAACCAACCGCTATGAACTTGCAGATCGCCAAACTTTTAATGATACTCAAAAGAACCTGAAAAGCTTTTTACCATTTGCAGATGAAACTTTTGAATGGTTAAGCATAGAAGATATTTCTTCTCAACTCAGCCACAGCATTATTTTGAAAGATGGCATTGTAATTGCAAGCTTATATATTGCACCGCCAGATTTATTGCCAGACCGTGACTGGGTGGCTAGTCTGTTTAAACGTGAACGTTTAAGTGCCTTACACCGCAAAGCTTTGCTAGCGGGTATGCCGATGTCGGCTACTAATAATGATGGGCCTTTAGTGTGTAGTTGTTTTAAAGTAGGTAAGAATAAAATTATTGAAGCGATAAAAACACAAAACATTACCCATGAAAAACAGGTCACTGCTTGTTTAAAAGCAGGTGGAAACTGTGGTTCATGTTTACCTGAAATCCGTGGCCTGATTAAAGCTTGTCAACAGGAGGTGGAAGTGTGAATAAGGGATATCCCGTAACTGATCTAGTCATTCTGGCGGGTGGACAAGCCCGCCGTATGAACGGTTTAAATAAGTTGTTGCAGCAATTTGATGGTGAAACACAACTTTTTAAAATTCACCAAAAATTAAAATTATCGGTGTCTGAAATTTGGGTTAACAGTCATCGTGACTATTCAATTTATCAGAGTATCGTGCCTGATATTCGTTGTTATCAAGATGATGCATCAGGTTTTTTAGGCCCGCTTATGGGGATGAAAAGTGCATGGTCGAATGTTGAGGCAGATTATGTTTTGTTCATTCCTTGTGATGTGACTTATGTGCCTACGCAAGTTGTTGCAAAATTACATCATGCGATACGCAAAAATAAACAAGCTCAAGCGGCCTATGTTTCAATCAATGGGGATGCGCTGTATCCATTTTGTTTATTAAAACGCGAAAGTCTGGCAACCATAGTTCAGCAAATTGAAAAACAACAATTGAGTTTGAAGGAATGCTTTAAATTATTGCATGCACAAGTTGCCGTATTTCAGAAACAAAACTTATTTTTTCATAGCATTAATTCGTTGGATGAACTCCAACAATATAAGCAAATCAAAGCATTTAAAGAGATTTTTACAACGAGTTAAGTGTTTATCATAAATTTAAAATTCATATTGATCGCATGGAATAACTGTTTTTTGATTTCTTGACTATTTGTTGGATAAGTTCTATTTTGGAACTTGATATTTCATTCCAGTGAAATATATAAAAATAAAGGAGTCAATAGGAATGGTAGAAGCACTGAAGCAAAATACAACAGATGTTACCGCATGTATTTTGTGTTCAAGAAATTGCGGGTTAAGTGTCGAAATTAAGGATAATCAGTTTACCAAAATCAAAGGCAATCCTGAGCATCCTTTCTCTCAAGGCTACATTTGTCAAAAGGCAGCAAGATTACAACACTATCAGCAGCATGCAGACCGCTTGACTACGCCGTTAAAACGTCAGCCAGATGGTTCTTTTCAAGAAATTAGTTGGGACAATGCTATACAAGAAATTGCCGAGCGCTTAGTTCATATTCGAGATAATTTTGGCGGGACTGCTTTTGCTTCCGTAGGCGGCGGTGGCCAAGGTAACCATCTCGGTGCAGCTTATGGGCGTCAACTTTTACTAGCCATGAAAAGTTATTACGTATACAACTCTCTTGCCCAAGAAAAAACGGGTGATTTCTGGCTGAATGGACGTTTATTTGGAAGTCAGGCCTGCCATACCACCGAAGATGTTGAATACGCTGACTACGTTCTGTTCATTGGTACAAATCCATTTCAAGCACATGGGATTCCAAATGCACGAGACACGCTAAAGCATATTAAAAAAGACCCTAACCGGACTATGGTGGTATTTGACCCGCGCGTTACCGAAACAGCCAAACAAGCAGATATCCATGTGCAATTAAAGCCTGGAACGGATGCTTTTTTAATGTCGGCCATGATTGCCATTATTATTAAAGAACAACTTTATGATGTGCAGTTTATTGAGCAGCATACGCATGGCTTTGAAGAGGTAAAAACAGCTTTTAACCGTGTCCCGATTGAAGAATATATTGCCAAAGCAGATGTACCAGTCGATTTGATTTATCAAGTGACTAGAGATTTTGCCAAGGCTAAAAGAGGCTGTCTGCGTATCGATTTAGGTATTCAGCATACTTTAAATACAACATTAAACGGATATTTAGAAAAACTACTGTATTTAGTGACTGGTCACTTTGGAAAACAAGGTACCAATAATTTGCATACCATGTTTATTCCAATTTTAAGTGATACCGATGAAAGAAAGCCGAAATATCGACGTAGTGTTTACCATAAAATGTTCCCGATTTCCGGATTTTTCCCACCAAATATTTTGCCGGATGAAGTATTAAAAGCAGGTGAAAAACGAATTCGCGCAATTTTTGTAGATAGCTGTAATCCTTTAATAACTTACCCCGATACACCTGCCTATGAAAAGGCATTTAAGGCGTTAGATTTATTGGTCGTGGTCGATGTTGCCATGACGGAAACGGCTAGGTTGGCAGATTATATTTTGCCTGCACATACTCAGTTTGAAAAATGGGAATTTACAGGTTTTAATCTTGAGTTTCCTAAAAATGGTTTTCATTTAAGACATCCTGTATTCACGGCTCAAAGCAATACTTTACCCGAAGCGGAAATTTACACGCGGTTGCTTGAGGCTATGCAGGTTATTCCTAAAAGCTTTCCATTGTTAGAAAAAATAGCTGCAATCGACTCGAAAAAAACAGCATATTTACCTTATCTGTCGGCTTTAGGCGTGACCTTCGCTCGGCATAAAAAATATATTCCTTTTGCAGCTTCAATCCTCTATCGCACTTTAGGTAAACATTTAGAAAACTCAGCTGCTTCAGTTGCATTTTTATTACCTCTGTCTATTCAATACGCTGTTTTACATACAAAAGCTGTTCGCCGTGCGGGCTATAAAGGTAATCCTTTAACCTTAGGTGTTCGCTTGTTTGATCAAATATTAAAGCAGAGGTCAGGCGTGGTGTTGTCGCAACATGAATATGAAGAAGTTTGGAAGCTCGTTGCCTATAAAGACAAAAAAATACGTCTGGCTATTCCCGAAATGTTAAATGAGTTGGCAAATTTAAAAAATCATCAATTTAGTATTGAAGAGTTTCCTTTCATCCTGTTGTCAGGTGAACGTCGTAGTTATAACGCCAATCAAATTTACCGCGACCCTGCATGGCGAAAAGTAGATGCAGAAGGGGCTTTGCGAATTCATCCTGAAGATGCGACAAACTTGAATGTAGCAGTAGGAGATCAACTCAAATGTATCTCACAACACGGAGAAATTCAGGTCACCGTAGATTTTGATGAAGGTATGAGAAAAGGTGTTGTTTCTCTTCCACATGGCTATGGCATGCGCTTTCAAGGTGGAGAGCCGATAGGACCACAATTAAATCTTCTGGTGTCTGCTGAACATTGTGATCCGTTGTCTAAAACCCCGTACCATAAATATGTACCCATCCGTTTAGAAAAATGCTAGAAATAATGTAGGGCATTTCAGAGATTAACGCCGCACTCATTTGATACAGCTTTAAAATTTAAGTTGAAAATAGTACGGCGATTAATCTAGCTGATGCCCAAAAAGTTATGGATGATAATTAGAATTGGAACAAATTTTGCATAAACAGCAGAGCACTATTGAAGAGCAATTTATTATTTTAATCGCCCATAAAAAGTGCCCGCAATATTTGAACTGTTCTCGACATGAGTGCAAATGATGAAACAATATCACTCTGAAACTGCGCCAATGCTTCTGCAAGATCAATATGGGCGCATCAAGCGGAAGTTACGTATTTCGGTAACGGATCGCTGCAATTTTAAGTGTGTATATTGCATGCCTGAACATCCTGAATGGCTAAACAAACAAGACCTGCTTAGTTTTGAAGCACTTTTTCAATTTTGCCATTTTATGGTGCAGCAAGGTATTGAAAGTATCCGTATTACGGGTGGCGAACCATTAATGCGTCAAGGTATTGTTCACTTTGTTCGTGATTTACAAGCTTTGAAAGTGTTAGGTTTAAAGCGGGTTTCAATGACCACCAATGGACACTATTTGGCTAAATATGCTCAGCAGTTAAAAGACGCGGGTTTAGATGATTTAAATATTAGTTTAGATAGTATTGATGCTATTCAGTTTAAAGAACTCACCAAGAAAAAATTAGAACCTGTTCTAGAGGGTATCCAAGCTGCTAAAGATGCTGGATTACCTTTTAAAATTAACTGTGTATTAATGAAAAATAAAAACAACGATCAGATATTACCGATGGTGAAGTGGTCAATTGCCAATCATATTCCTTTACGCTTTATTGAGTTTATGCCTCTTGATGGCGATGCACTTTGGTCGAGTAAAGATGTGGTGAGTGAAGCTGAAATATTACAAGTTTTGCAACCTCACTATTCAGTACAGGTCGTCGAACAAGAGCATGAACCAGCACGCCAATATTTGATTAACAATAGCTACGCTCTCGGAATTATTTCCACAATCACTCATTCATTTTGCCATCAATGTGACCGGATACGACTAACGGCGCAAGGTGAGTTATACAACTGTTTATTTGCACCGCAGGGGCTAAATATTAAACCCCAGCTTCAATCATTATTACGTGCAAATGACTCATCCGATCATGCGCTGCATATTCAACAGTTAACAGATATGGTTATGCCGTATATCTGGCATAAAGCTAAAGGTTTTTACGCCTTACAACATCAACAAGCCCGTAAAATCAGCATGCATATGCTTGGGGGATAAATGCAACAATCTATTCAAATTAAAATCGAAACGTTTGGTGCAATTGAAAAATTGCTTCCTCAAAATCTTTCGGTAGTTTTTCCTAGCCAGATTTTGGTTAAAGATGTATTAGATGAAATTGTTTCATTACATCCGGAATGTACACAAGCCATGGAAAAATGTGCATGTGCAATTGGTGATAATGTCATAACGCGTCAATCTGCTTTAAGTGAACCATGTACTTTGGTTTTATTATCGCCAGTTGCTGGAGGTTAAGTCATGCAAGATTTTGCACGTATACAAGAGCAGGCTTTAAGTTTAGATACTTTTGATCCTATCCAATCATTTCCTGAATGTGGTGGAATCGATATTTTTATAGGTACGGTTCGTAATCACCATGAGGGTAAAGCTGTTAAGGCGTTGAAATATACGTCATATAAGCCACTTTCTGAAAAAATGATACGTGAAATTGAACTGGAAATTGAGAAAAAGTATCAGGTATCTTATGTGCGGGTTATTCATCGGATTGGATATTTGGATGTAGGTGAAACAGCCATTATTGCGATTGCTTATGCAGCTCATCGCCGTGAAGCGTTTCAGGCATGTGAGGAAGCGGTTGAGCGGGTGAAACATGAAGTACCAGTTTTTAAAGAAGAGTTCTTTACAGATGGTACAAGTCACTACGTAGAAGGCTGCTGTATTCGCAAAGATGCACCGCAAGAACACAAGCATCACCATCATACCGGCCATGAACACCAACACTGAATATGCACGACTAGGATAAAAAATGAAAAACGTAGGAATGAAGCCGGAAAGTTATCGTGTTGCTGAAGCACAGGCAATTTTATATGCGCCACCACATTGTATTGAGCTATTAAGACAAGGGAATACTGAAAAGGGTGATGCATTAAAAACCGCACGTGTTGCAGGAATCTTGGCAGCCAAACGCACCGATGAGCTAATTCCTTTATGCCACCCGTTACCGATTTATCGTGCAGACGTTGAATATGAATTAGAGCATGATTTCGTAAAGATTATTACCGTAGTTGAGACCATTGGCCCTACTGGGGTTGAAATGGAAGCCTTAACGGCTGCAAGCCTTGCAGGTTTAACGATTTATGACATGTTAAAACCACATTGTGAGCCAGAAGAACTCTGGATGGATCAATGTAAACTGCTTAAGAAAAAGGGTGGAAAATCGCACTTTAAACGTGTACTTCGTCAACCCGTTTCGGCAGCGGTCATTGTGTTATCCGACACCGTTGCAGCCGGTAGAAAACCCGATACAGCCGGAAAATCTGTGGTTGAAACTTTAACTGAGGCAGGATTCGATCCGATTCATTACCAAATTTTGCCTGATGAAGCAGAAACTCTAAAAGATTTAGTGCTTGAGTTGAGCAAATCATATGCTTGCATTATGACGGTTGGTGGGACTGGAATTGGTAAGCGTGATATTACAGTCGATACATTAGAGCCACTTTTAGAACGTAAATTAGACGGCTTAATGGAAGCAGCGCGATCTTTTGGACAAAAACGCACGCCATATGCAGCAATGTCACGTGGAGTAGCAGGTTTTATTGACCGTTCTTTAGTGGTGACTTTACCGGGAAGCCGTGGTGGAGCAAGCGAATCAATGGCTGCTATTTTACCCGCCCTTGTTCATATTTTTGATGTTTGCCGTGATTTACCGCATCCAGGAGGTTATGAATAATGTCAGGTTGTGGTACAGAGGGTGGTTTAATTAGGGTAGATGAAGCACTTGAGCTAATTATTAAGCAACCAAAAAAGTTGGGTTCGATTAACCAAGTTCTTCAAAATAGCCTAAGTAGATATCTCGCTAAAGAAATTTATTCAGAAATTAATCTGCCAAGTTTTTCTCAAAGTGCGGTAGATGGTTATGCACTTTGTAGCCATGCTGAAGATTTGCAACAACAAAAATTTCAGGTTACAGGTGAGATTCGTGCGGGAAGCGAAAGCCATGACACCCTTAAAGAGGGTCAGGCTATTCGTATATTCACAGGCGGTAAAATTCCAGAAGGAACAACCCATGTTGCTCGGCAGGAAGTCGTATCGGTTCTTGCAGCACAGGAAATTTGCTTAACTGAGCATATACGTCCTCAAGCTGATATACGTTTTACCGGAGAGGAAATTCAAAAAGGTCAATTGCTTGCCCAAATTGGACAGTTTCTAAATATTGGAAGTTTGGCCGCCTTAAGTATGGCTGGTGTGCGAAAAGTTAAAATTTACCGTGCGCCGAAAGTTGTTGTTTTAGTGACTGGAGATGAAGTCGCCGAAACCGCAGAAGATCTTATCGATGGCAAAATTTTTGATGCAAATGGACCATTACTAAAAGCTTGGTTTGAAGATTATGGCTTAGATGTTGAATTGATTCATGTGGCAGATGAGGCAGAGCAAGTCATGCATTACTTTAATCAGTGCAAAGACAGTCATGATGTTATTATAACGACAGGTGGAGTCTCTGTTGGTGATTATGACTTTGTACGACCATGTGCTTTTGAGGTTGGTTTTGAACAAATCTTTTGGAAAGTAAAACAGAAGCCGGGAAAACCTCTATTTTTTGCTGAATATTCCCAGCCAGAAAGAGGCCATCATTGTTACTTGTTAGGCTTACCGGGTAATCCTGCTGCTGTATATGTGGCTATGCAGATATATGGTAAAGCCTTGTTAGATAGCTTGCAGGGGAATCAGGCGGGGCCAGAGTGGTTTAGTGCGATTTTGGAGCATGACTTAAAAGAAGATGCACGTGAACGTTTTTTGCGCATGTATGCTTATTTTGAAAATGGACAGCTTAAAATAAAAAGTCTGGCAAAACAGCAATCACATATGCTGAGTAACTTAATGCAGGCCAACTGTCTTGTTCGAATTCCAGCGGGTGTAAAACTAGAAGCGGGTTATATATTAAAAGGTATATTTATTTCAAATTAAGTATAAAGAAAGAGAAATATGGCTCATTACGCCGTGAATGAGTCATATTTATTCAGCAATTTTATATTTTCTATAATGAATAATTTTTATAAAAGTTAATAAGCATTTATTTTTTTAGAATCAATCTTGCATATATTGTGACAAGTGGTTTAGGGTATAAACTATAGAGCCATTGGGCTAAATAATATCGAGGAATGCATAAAGATGAAATGGGACGACATCGGTGATCAGCCTTGTTCGGTTGCTCGTATGCTATCAGTAATTGGCGATCGATGGACGATGCTAATACTACGTAATGCTTTTATGGGAATACGACGTTTTGATGACTTCCAGAAATCATTAGGTGTAACTCGTCATGTTCTTTCAGATCGTTTAAAACGCTTAGTTGAATATGAAATTTTAGTCAAAGCACCTTATTTTGATAGACAAGAGCGTTTTGAATATCGACTAACTGATAAAGGCTTTGAGCTTTATCCAATTATTCTGTCTATGGCGAATTGGGGCGATAAATGGATGGATCAAG
Organism: Acinetobacter sp. WU_MDCI_Abxb74; assembly: GCF_025513915.1. Classification (NCBI taxonomy): domain Bacteria; kingdom Pseudomonadati; phylum Pseudomonadota; class Gammaproteobacteria; order Moraxellales; family Moraxellaceae; genus Acinetobacter; species Acinetobacter sp. WU_MDCI_Abxb74. Next base: position 972,384 of record NZ_JAHPRP010000001.1, on the reverse strand, counting down.
GTTTGGGTAAGCCATTAGAATATCGTCATAAAACCTGTGGGCATAAATTTGAACCAGTTATGGTGTGTTCGGTGTGCCGTGAGCCTTTACATGCTAAGCAAGTACAAGTGTCAGCAGGACCGGGTTATTTTGCGTATATTCAACAAAAACAGAAACAAGCCTAATATTTTGCTCTATAAACTATGAAAACTCTTGCTGAATGGCATTGGTGAGAGTTTTATAGATGTGTTCGTGGTTTGACTGTGCCACATTAAAACGTATGAATTGACCAGCATTAGGTGCTTGGCTAAAAGCATTGCCTGGGGCAAGAATAACATTATGATTAATACAATATTTCGCAATTTTTGAAGCTTCTAAACCTTCAGGTAAATGACACCATACAAAAATTCCAGCTTGTGGCTTAATCCATGGTCTTATGCCAAGAGGTTCAAGTTTTGTGATGGTTTCATGCATGGCTTTTGCTAGACGTACTTTTAATAACTCTAAATGCTTGCGATAAGAGCCGTCTGTCAAGGCAGAGAGTAAAACCTCTGCGGAAACGCCGTTATGCGAGAAATTGGTGGCAATTTTTAAATCGGTGAGCTGATCAATCCATTCTGGTTTAGCAATAATATAACCACAACGAATAGACGCAGATAATGTTTTAGAGAAGCTTCCAATAAAAATGACGCGTGAAAGATTATCTAAAGCTGCAAGTCTAGGAGCGGGAGTATATTCAAAATCTGAGAAAATATCGTCTTCAACTACAATCAGATTAGATTGTTCAATCAGCTTTAACAATTGGTGTGCCGTAGATAGAGAAAGTGTGGCACCAGTTGGGTTGTGAATGCCTGAATTGGTGATATAGAGCCGAGGATTATATTTCTCTATGGTCTCTTTAAATGCTTCTAAATCTGGGCCATTTACGGTGTAGGGTACTCCAACCAATTTAACTTGATGAACTTTAAGCAAGGCATGAAAATTAAAATAACACGGGTCATCAATGATCACGACATCATCAGGCTTTAATAAAAACCGAAAAACCAAATCAATCGATTGCGTTCCCGAATCTGTTAAAAGTACTTGATTTAGATTTGCATCTATTCCTTTCGATTGAGCACGTCTTGCTAATAAATCGCGTAAAGCTGGTAATCCTAACGGGGTTGAATAACCCATTAAACAAGCGTCTGTCCCTCTTGCAGCAGCTCTTAATCCTTTGCGAATACTCTCTAAGGGCATCCAGTCATCGGGTAGCCAACCGCATCCAGGTTTAAAAACATCAGCTTTTGCTTCTAAAGATTGACGAGAGATCCATAACGGGTCTACGGAACGTTCTAATTGAGGGCTTAATTCACTTAAAGCTAGAGGTGCAAGTGGGCCAACAATATAAAAGCCTGAGCCAGTTCGCGATTCAATTTTTCCAAGCGCAATTAGTCTTTCATAGGCTTCAACAACTGTTGAAACAGAAAAGCCAAGATCCTTGGCTAACTTACGAACAGAAGGTAAGCGTGCTCCAGGCATCAAAGATCGGTTTTTTATTTGTTGTTCAATCTCTGAAATGACAATTTCAATTTTTGTTTTTGCCTGATTCACTTGTTTGTAATCCTAACTGTACTGGTCATAGATACATAACAGTTCTTTTAAATTGTACTGCTTTGTATCTGGTTTTATCACCTTAGCACAGCTTAAATTCTTCGTATAGTGATGGAGAAAATTATGAATAGGTTTATGAATGGCTGGGTGAATGGATTTATTGGGGTAGCTATTTTTGCCGGGTCTCTACCAGCAACACGTGTTGCTGTAATGGGATTTGAACCTGGGTTTTTAACGGCAGCACGTGCAGCAATTGCTGGTATTTTGGGGCTTATTCTTATTTTAGTTTTAAAACAAAAAAAGCCAGCCAAGCAAGATTGGTGGCCACTTGCCATTGTTGCTATAGGCGTAGTGATCGGGTTTCCTTTATTTACAGCGCTTGCCTTGCAATATATGAATGCAGCCCATTCAATTGTCTTTGTTAGTCTTTTGCCACTTGCAACTGCAATCTTTGCTGTGCTGAGAGGTGGAGAAAAACCGAATCAATTTTTCTGGATATTTGCAGTCTTGGGGAGTGCAGTTGTTTTCGCTTATATGTTTTTCCTTTCTGGTGATACATCACTTGGAATAGGGGACTTTTACATGTTGATGGCGATTATTTTCTGTGGTTTTGGCTATGCAGAAGGTGGTGTACTTTCAAGAAAAATCGGTGGGTGGCAAGTCATTTGTTGGGCGCTCATTCTGTCATTACCCTTCATGCTGTTCTTTACTATTTTTTATATGCCAGCTTCATTTCAGAGTGTGTCTACATCAGCTCTAGTCGGTCTTATGTATGTGTCTTTGTTTAGTATGCTGATTGGTTTCTTCTTTTGGTACAAAGGACTTGCCCAAGGCGGAATTGCTGCCATAAGCCAACTACAACTCTTACAGCCTTTAATGGGTCTAGCCATTGCGGCAATTTTATTGCACGAACATGTGAGCTGGTCCATGTTAGGAGTAACAGCAGCCACTATTTTATGTGTCGCTGCTGCTAAAAAGTTTGCTTAATTTTATAAACAATTTGCTGGTTTAGGAATGCCTGCCAAACGACTCAAATGACGGGCAACTAAACCAGTATTAAATTGTTGCTGTAAAACAGCATTATTAATGTCTGGACTTATGGTTTTCATAAGATATTTGATAAGTGGGCGAGTTGCTGGAGAATGCCCAAACTGTTGGTAAAACTGACGAACAGCAGCTAAAACTTCAAAATGCCAATCAGTTAATTCAAGATCAAGTGACTTAGCGAGTTCTTGTGCAACTTCAGGATTCCAGATCGTATAATCAACCAAATGACCATCTTGGTCTAATTCTAAATTCATGAAACTAGCCTAAATATATTATTTAAGAGAAATACAGCGATTAAATGTTAAAGCAAGATCTGCAAATTGAGCATAGTCGAGTACATTTATCTGAGTTAAATTATCTGTATCGAGTAAACCTTTTTCGACACTTAAGCACGAAACAGATTCAAACTGTTGAATAACCTGAGCTGAAAGCTGAGCAACAGAGTCGCCCATAAAAACAATCTGATCACCTACCTGATAAATATCACGCAATTCATCAATAATTTTAGGGGTATTGTGATAAGAAGACTGCACTAGATAAAGTGTTGATGGATTCATTAAATTTACACCTTCATCTACCAATATAGAACATGATCAAAAGATTGAATGAACTCAGTATTTAGCTGGACGAACTCAAGCTCTTGTTCAGTGTTGCGAACAAAAGGATGCTGCTGATTTTTGCTTTCAATAAGAATTGGGCTCAAATCATAAAACTCAAAGCTTTCGACCATATTTGAAGCCACTTTGAAGGCATGATGAAACTGGTTAAAGCTTAGATCATTTTGCAAAAGACTAAGAGCAGCATCTTTCAATAATACTTTGACTGGTGAGCCAAAGGTTGCTAAAACCATAGTAGCAGAAAGGCTTTCATTGATTTGAAGACTAGTTAAGTTGGCTTGGCTTAAAATAACGAGTACAGATTTCACACAATATACCTTTTAAAAGCAACAATCTAAGCAAACAAAGTAACTTAAAATTGAATAAGACGAGATGCTGACTGTACTGCATCAGCAAGTTCACCTAACCCGACGAGTTCAAAGTCTTTGGCAAGGTTGTGATGAGTCAGGTGATGGCGACTGGCATTTTCTGCATCGGTAATACCGCGAGCGAGGGCAGCACTCACACAAACAGGAAGTCGAATCGAGAGCTTTTGCCATTCATGCGTTAAATTACGCTGGTCGTCAGGAACCCATTGAAAATCATTAGCAACCTGCACGCCATCTTGGTAAAAGAATACACGAAAGTCTTCATTTTTACTTTTGAGTGCCTGAGCAAGTCCTAAAGCATGCCAAGCATGGATGGAAGTAGGAGCAGAGGTAATTAGTAGTAATGTACTCATTAAGAATTCACTATGGTCATACGTCTAAATGGGCGTAGATACATTAAGAGAAAGGTAAGTATACAATGATTTTAGTGACAGGTGGTTTAGGCTTTATCGGTTCACACATTGCTTTGAGTCTAATGGCTCAAGGGCAAGAGGTGGTAATCGTCGATAATTTGGCTAATTCGACCCTGCAAACGTTGGAACGGCTAGAGTTTATTTCTGGCATGTATGTTCCGTTTGTTAAACTTGATGTACGTAATACGCCCGCACTCAATAAGGTCTTCGAACAATATTCAATTGATGCGGTTATTCATACTGCAGGGTTTAAATCAATTGAAGAATCCAATCTTAAACCACTTGAATATTATAATGATAATGTCAGTTGCATCATGAGTTTGCTCCGTGCCATGCAACGTACGGGTGTTCGTCACTTTATTCAGCTGTCAAGCCTTGCTGCCTATGGAAAATCTGGTCTGCAATTAAGCGAAACAGACGAATTCAATTATGCTTACCCTAATCCTTACATTAAGTCTCAACAGATGATTGAAGAAATCATTCGTGATACTTATAAAATTGATCATGAGTGGAAAATTGCGATCTTGCGCTTATCTAACATTGTAGGTGCGTTTGAACATGGCGTACTCGGAGAATATGTCGCGCAGCTTCCCAAAAATATTGTGCCGCTTGCCATGCAAGTTGCAGCCATGCAACGTGATTTAATCGAATTACAAGACCAAGCAACCACTTCAGATCATACGACTGAGCGTAGTTTTCTACACGTTTTAGATGTGTGTGATGCTGTAAGTGCAAGCTTACATTGGCTGCGTAACCAAACGCATTGTTGTGAGGCATTTAACATTGCCCATGATCAAGTTCACTCTATTCGTCAATTATTAGATGAAATTTCACAGGTAACCCAAGCTGAAATTGCGACTCAACCTGCGATTTATAAGCATGTCGAGTTAGAGCAAGTTGGGGCAAATATAGAGAAAGCAAAAACATTATTGCAATGGGCGCCTAAACGATCATTAAAGCAAATGATTGAAGATGAATGGCGGTTCTATCAAAATACATTAAATGGAAGATGAGATAATGATTCTTATTTACAATAATGGAATGCTTGAGTACGATACTCATATTAACTAGCCAGAGCAAAACTTGCTTCAGCCCGTGAGTTCTTTTACCAGATAACTGAGGTTTCTATGCAAACACGAATTGAACATGACACTATGGGTGAGATTGAAGTTCCAAATGAAGCATTGTGGGGAGCACAGACTCAACGCAGCTTACAGAACTTTAAAATCGGGCAAGAACGATTACCACGTGCCATGATTCGAGCAATGGGGCTAGTAAAAAAGGCTGCTGCAATAACCAACGCTGAACTTGAACAGTTACCGCAAGATTTGAGCCAATATATTGTGGGCGCGGCTGAAGAAGTGATTGCAGGCAAGTGGGATTCTCAATTTCCTTTAGTTGTTTGGCAGACGGGTTCTGGTACGCAAAGTAACATGAACTGTAACGAAGTGATTGCAAATATTGCAAACCAGAAATTAGGTCAAGCGTTGGGTGCTCAGAAACCAGTACATCCCAATGATCATGTCAACCGTGCTCAATCAACAAACGATTCATTTCCAACGGCCATTCACGTGGCGGCAAGTTTGCAAATTAATGAATTACTCATTCCGGCAGTAGAACAACTTAAAGCGACTTTGCAAAAAAAATCTGATAAGTTTCAATCTATTGTTAAAATTGGCCGTACCCATTTACAAGATGCAACGCCATTAACATTGGGTCAAGAATTTAGTGGTTATGTCTCTCAGCTTGAGCATGGGATCGTACGCTTACAACAGGCATTAACTGGCTTATATGAATTACCATTGGGTGGCACTGCGGTCGGTACAGGGCTAAATGCACATCCTGACTATGCAGTGAAATCAGCTGCACAACTTGCCTTGCTTACAGGCTTACCGTTTGTGACTGCTCCAAATAAATTTGAAGCACTTGCGGGACGTGATGCTGCTGTTTTTGCATCTGGTGCCTTAAAAACGCTTGCAGTCAGTTTAAATAAGATTGCCAATGATATTCGATGGTTAGCAAGTGGGCCACGTTGTGGTTTCGGTGAAATCCGTATTCCAGAAAATGAACCTGGTTCAAGCATTATGCCGGGCAAAGTAAACCCGACACAAAGTGAAGCAATGACCATGGTCGTTGCGCAAGTGCTTGGAAATGATACGACTATTAATGTGGCCGGTGCTTCAGGTAACTTTGAATTAAACGTATTTATGCCTGTAATTGCTTACAACCTATTGCAGTCTATTCAATTGCTTGGTGATGCTTGTAATAGTTTTAATGATCACTGTGCGGTGGGAATTGAACCTAATCAGGATAAAATTGATCACTTCTTGCATAACTCTCTCATGTTGGTTACTGCTTTAAATCCAGTGATCGGTTATGAAAATTCTGCAAAAGTTGCAAAGACTGCTTATAAAGAAAATAAGACTTTAAAGCAGGTCGCTGTTGAGCTTGGTTTAGTTACGGCAGAGCAATTTGATGAAGTGGTTAAACCTGAAAAAATGGTTTCACCAAATAGTAAATAATCTCTTCTGATAGACTTTTTTATTTTCAAATACTTCTGTAATATTCGTAAGTTGCTAAGTACAACAAAAGTCCTGAATGATCAGCGCAAAAAATCATAAGGGGAAGGCCCGCTTGAAAAAGTGGGCTTTTTTTATATCTTGAAATACTAATGTCATATCTAGACTTTAGTTTTGCTACGTTATTTTATTTTAAGTCTAAGTAAATGAAAAAGACTAAATCAATAGTTGTTTTAGCAATCACAGCTTGTACGTTGTCTGGTTGTCTACAAATGTTTCCACCTTCTGTAGTGGAGGTGAATCCTGGTGTTTACCAACTTCATGCTCAAAGTAATGCATTTGGTTCAAGAGAAGCCTTGAGGTCAAAGTTAATCGGGAAAGCAGAAGAAATATGTAAAGACAAAGGGTTTGATGAGTTGGATAGCAATAACAAAATCGTAAATCATCATACTGTCTACAATTCAGGACTGCTAATTCCAGTAAATACCAAAGCAGCCGTTTTGAAAGTTAAATGTAAAGATTAATTTAAATAGAAGTTAGCCATGTGAGAGTTAGTTCTGCCAGACATATAACGGTATAAGAAACCCGACTAAGTATCGACTAATGGCGGGGTTTTTTATTATTAAGTATTTCTGTAATATTTATATATTAGTTTGGCGCTGAACGATTAGTGCTAGAAATCAAAAGAAGGGCGGATCTTTTTTCGCTAGCTTCATTTCTGCTTGAGAAGAGGAAGAGAGCTTTTTTATTATTTAAGAAAAAACATAATTTTTTAGATGGAATTTAAATAGTGATGTACACAATTAGATATGTTCATCGGAACAATATTTACTATATTGCTTCGAATATTGAAGGAAATTTTATTATTCTTGAGTCACTTGATTCAGAATTTCGTATGGGCCATCAAATTTCTTATGATGGTGAGCAGGTATTTAACCTTACTTTGAATGATGAAACTGATGCAGTCATTAAACTACAGAGTGATGAAAAAACAGCATACGAATACTTACTTTCGGTTAAATAAATTAGCTTTTGAGTATGAAGTATTTCTGTAAGAACTAATTAAGAGTAGAAGGTACTCTACAAAATAAAAAAGTTAAAAAGCTTTGTTTCTTTTGAAAAAGCTATGGTATGGTTAATCACACTTTAATTATGGTAGTTAAAACAAATGAACTGTTTATTGAATAAAATCACGACAACCACCACGACCTTTAAGGAAGGCTGCGTGTGATTTTTTATTAAAGTGACTTAATAAGATGACCAAACCCAGCCAATAATGGCTGGGTTAATTTTTCTCTGTTCATTATTGGTTTTACAGAGAAAGATTATGAAAAAATTCAGTAGTAACTCAAAATCGGCTTTACTCGTCATTGATATGCAAAATGGCCTATTTAATAGCCAGTCTAAGCCACATAATGCTCAACTTGTACTTTCAAATATTGTTAGCCTTATTGAATATTGCCGCTTGAATGATAGACCAATTATCTTTATTCGGCATGTCGGTGAGAGAGGCACACCATTAGATCCAAACGGCCCGAACACTCAACTGATCACAGACTTACCTTTTAATCCACATAAAGATACAGTCATTGAAAAAATGTACCCGAGCAGCTTTAAAAATACTGTTTTAAAAGAAGTGTTAGAGAAACTTGATGTTGATGAAATCATAATTACTGGAATGAAAACTGAGTATTGTATTGATACTACTGTTAGGACTGCTTCAGAGAATGGATATAAAGTGATATTAATCTCAGATGCACACACCACAACTGATTCAGTCGCTTTAAATGCTCTGCAAATAATTGATCATCATAACCAAGTTTTAAGCAATGCTTTTGCTCAGTTAAAGACGACAGCACAGTTTATTTCTTAAATTTAATTTAGACATAAAGTGAACAACTTTATTCAAAAAGTCTTATTAGCTGTATATCTATTACGGCATAAGAAGCCTTGCTAAAGACGAGTTGTTGGTAGAGTTTATAGCGATGGTAGGAATTGAACCTGTAGTAACAAAGAGCCCTTTTCGGAGGGCTTTTTATCAAGAGGGTGTAAGTTTCACTAATTAATGGCGAATTAGCGTTGAATAAGCTGTCATAATTGTTAAAATGCGCACCTTGTCCTGTTTTTATATTGTTTATTGTTTTGCATCCATTTTGCAAAATTAAATATAAAGTAATTGAAAACAGAAACTTAGCTAAGGATTTTTGAATGCTCTCTATTTATTTAACAGATACCGAACAACATGTGCAATTTAATGATTATCCCGGTGATCAGCCTGTTAAGTTTCTGTTAAATCTTAAAAAGATTTTCCCAAGTACAGGTGATCTGTTGTTGCCGGTTTTACCTGATGATAACGATCTAGAAAATGTAACGTGGGAATCAACTTCTGAAGATTTTGATGTCTTTAAAAAGCTATTAGCTGGATGGGGTGTTATTGAACTCCGTTTAAATGCAATTACGGCTTATAAAGATAAAAATTTTGCGAATGAGTTAGTGAAGCAAGCTCAAGCGAAACGTAAGAAAACAGCACAAAAAAATCATGAACTCTCTTTGGTTGCACTTGATTATATTTTTATGCACGAAGTTCACGCATTGATTGATTCAGAATTGGTCACGATTGGTGAGAAATTTTATTTACCAACCTTGCGTGAGCAATGGAAAGGTACAGTTTCAGACCCAGTGCTCAACGGAAAATTCTAATTAAACACAAAAGGTGAATTTATAAAGATTCACCTTTTTTATTTTTATAATTAAATTAATGGTTTATAACTTGATAATTACTGGTACAAAAGTTTACAAGAAAAGAATGCGTTTTTTTTAAAGTGGCAGATACATTGCTTATATAAATACAAAATTATTGCGGGAGAGAGGTTCGTAAGAACCCGCCGAAGGAGCAACAAGCCCGGAAACTCTCAGGCAGAAGGACTGTAATAATTAAAAAATCTGGAGAGAAGCTTAGATTTATAAGAATTGAAAATAATAACTTATAAATTATAAACTCACCGAAGGGGAAGATCTAAACGTTAAAAGGTAACGTTGGGGTCGAAACTCTCAGGTACCAATGACAGATGGGCTGTACTGATGAAATGTTTTGCATTTCTGAGGAGTCTGTTATGCCACATGTTATTGTGATAGGTGCGGGAATCACAGGGGTTACCTCTGCCTATGAATTATCGCAACTAGGTTATCAAGTCACAGTGATTGATCGACATTTATATCCTGCAATGGAAACATCATTTGCCAATGGAGGGCAATTATCGGCTTGTAATGCCGAAGTATGGAACCAAAAAGCCACTGTGGTTAAGGGCTTTAAATGGATGAGACAAAAAGATGCACCGCTATTGCTGAATCCTTCATTTAGTTTGCATAAGTATAGTTGGTTGGTTGAGTTCTTATCCCATATTAAAAATTATGAAGCTAATACGATCGAGACGGTCCGATTGGCATTGCTCGCCCGTAAGCGCTTGTTCGAAGTTGCAGAAAAAGAGCAACTTGACTTTGATTTGGAGAAACGTGGCATTCTTCACATGTATCATAGTAAGGCCGATTACGAGATTGCTAAACAAGTCAATAATGTATTGAACAAAGGTACATTGGAGCGCTATTCGGTTTCATCTGATGAAATGAAAACAATAGAGCCATCGTTAACGGGTGACTATTTTGGTGGCTATTACACGCCAAGTGATGCAACGGGAGATATTCATAAATATTCAACCTCTTTGGCTGAAAAGACTAAACAATATGGCGTTCAGTATAAATTTGGTCTGGAAGTCACAGATATTAAGTGTCATACAGACAAAGTGATCGTAAGTTGTCAGCCAAGTGCAGAGCATCCATATCTTGTTGAATCCGATAGCATCCAGATCGAAGGTGATGTGCTTGTGGTTTGTGGTGGTGTAGGGAGCTATCAACTTGCCGATATGATTGGTGAGCGTGTAAATGTTTATCCAGTAAAAGGCTATTCAATTACCGTGCAATTAAAAGATGAGCAAAGTGTGCAGAATGCACCGTGGGTCAGCTTACTAGATGAAAGTGCAAAAATCGTGACTTCTCGTTTAGGTAAAGATCGACTGCGTGTGGCGGGTACTGCGGAATTTAATGGTTACAACCGTGACATACGGGCTGATCGTATTCAACCATTAGTGAATTGGGTAAACCGTAATTTTGATATTTCAACTGAGCATGTGGTGCCTTGGGCGGGGCTAAGACCTATGATGCCAAATATGTTGCCTGTGGTGAAGCAGTCTAAACAACCTCGTATTTTCTATAATACCGGACATGGGCACTTAGGTTGGACTTTGTCTGCGGCAACTGCAGTTTTAGTCGGTCAGGATATTGCCCAGAAATATCCAGTCTAGAAAGTAAAAAGCCAGTGTTTAAACACTGGCTTTTATTTAACGTATTAATCATATAATCGGTAGATTCCGCTAAAACGCTCACAGCCTTTTTGTTGTGTTTTCACATTAAGTAAAGCTTTTTGAAAATTAAACTGATATTTACAGTTATGTTCATTGTCTAAAATTTCACTTTTTTGTTCAGGTGAACTATAGGCCATCAAAGAAATCGTTTGAGTTTCTTTGCGGTTATTTGGATTGCGATATGCGATTCCTTCAATCTTGATTTTATCCTTTGCAAGCTGATGGACCTGAATGTGAACAGGTTGTGTAGCTATACGTCCATTTTCAAACTTAAGATAATGTTGAGTAAGTGTTTGCTTAAGTGACGCATAAAAATTTAGGTCATCAGTACGTAAATCAAACTGTTGCTGAACGCATGTATTACTCTTGCATTGCTGAGTATGTTTAGACCATAACTTTTGTGTATCCTGTAAAAGCTGTAAGGGGGCATCAGTAACTAAATATGCAGAAAGATATTTATTATTGAGTTGCTTTCTCGATTCACTAAATGTTTTTGAGCAGATTTTAAGCTCAGTTCCAGAATTGGAGCAGTCTATTGATTCTGCAAAGACAAGAGATGAACATAAACAACTCAGTGTCACGGCAAAACTTAATCTTTTCAAATGATTCATATCAGTATTAGACAGCATGATCGCTTATACTTTCAGTCTACTTTGCTAGGTGTACTATAGCGAAACAGAAAGGCTGAATACAAGATTTCTTAAGTTTTTATGGAAGGTAATAGTTATATGGTTGCTCAAATTCGTATTGGACAGGGAATGGATGTGCATGCCTTTGAAGCAGGGGACTTCGTTACATTGGCTGGCATTCAAATTCCACATACACATGGCTTGAAAGCACACTCTGATGGTGATGTGGTACTTCATGCCCTATGTGATGCTTTGTTGGGCGCTTTGGCACTCGGAGATATTGGACAACATTTTCCTGACACTGACCCAGAATACAAAGGCGCAGACAGTCGAGTATTGTTAAAGCATGTTTACCAACTAATATTGGATCGTGGTTATCAGTTAAATAATGCTGATATTACGGTGGCGTGTGAGCGTCCCAAATTAGCTAAGCATAATTTGGAAATGCGTCAAAGCATTGCTGATGTTTTAAATGTAGATGTTAATCAAATCAGTATTAAAGCAACGACGACCGAAAAACTAGGGTTTACCGGTCGTCAAGAAGGTATTTTAGCTACAGCAACTGTTTTAGTCTCTCATCACACCAAGTGATCGGCCTGTTGTAAAGATTGTTGAAGCTCAATAGTTGCCTTACGTCCTTGTAGTTGTAAGGTAATACTATGAATAAGCCCTGTCCAAGTTTCATTAGGTTCCCAAGTTTCGTGGAGTAAATCTTGAGAAGTAGGCATGTCCATATTCATATAAAACTGTCTGTAAACATACATAAGGCAACTAGAGCGATCATTTTTAGTACAGTGAATCCAGACAATTTCATTCTGGACCAAATGATCAATGAGATCGAGTACCAATAAACATTGCTCTGCAGATGGCGTTTCCCAATCAATTGGAATGTGGATGTAATTTAAACCAATATCTAGGCAAATACGATCTTCATTCTCAATGTGGTTTGGTGCATTACTTAAAGCAAGGTTAATGACTATGCTACAACCATATTCTTTAATCAGTTTTAGTTGTTCGATTGATGGTTGAGCCGAACTAAATAAGTGCTCATGAATAACGGAAAAATTAGGGATTTGAGCTAATGATTGTTCAATAGTTGTCATGGTCGTACTCGGCAAGAGTAAGTTTGGCTTGTTGTGTTGAATGTTATACACGATTATATCTAAGAGATAAAATACAGCTTGCTTATATATTCATCAGCCTCAACAAGAATATTAAAAAAATTATAATAAATAAAAGAAGTCATTTAGAAAATAAAAAAACAGCACAATAAAAGTGCTGTTTTTTAGAAAGAAATTAAGCTTATTTCAGACGTTCATTTAATAAGAATTCCATCAAAGCTTTTTGTGCATGTAAACGGTTTTCCGCTTCATCCCAGACTACTGCATTTTTATGGTCGAGCATGGTTTCAGAAATTTCTTCGCCACGATGTGCAGGTAAACAATGCATGAATAAACATTCAGGATGAGCAAGTCCCATTAATTTCTCATTAACTTGAAAAGCAGCAAAGGCTCTTTCGCGAAGCTTCTGTTCTTCTTCTTGTCCCATGCTTGCCCATACATCTGTCACAATGAGGTCAGCATTTACGGCAGCATCTTCTGCATTGTCAAAAACTTCAACACAATGACCAAACTCTGCTAAAAATTCAGGTTTAGGCTCATATCCTTTCGGCGATGCAATTTTGAGTTTAAAGCCCATCATGTGTGCAGCTTCAATATATGAGTTACACATATTATTGCCATCACCAATCCAAGCAACGGTTTTGCCTTTAATGCTACCGCGGTGTTCAATATAAGTCTGTAAATCTGCAAGTAACTGGCAAGGATGATGGTCATCTGTTAAACCGTTAATAACAGGAACTTTTGAATATGATGCAAAACGTTCAATAATGTCATGACCGAAAGTACGAATCATCACAATATCAAGCATACTTGAAATTACACGTGCTGAGTCTTCAATTGGTTCACCACGACCTAATTGTGTGTCGCGAGGCGATAAGAAAATCGCACTACCACCAAATTGATTAATGCCTGCTTCAAAAGAGATACGTGTACGCGTGCTTGATTTCTCAAAAATCATTCCCAATACTTTACCAACAAAAGGTTGATATACCTGATTGTTATGCTGCATTTTTTTAAGCTCGCTTGCGCGTTCTAAAATGCGATTAAGTTCTAGAGTGGATAGATCACGTAAAGTCAGGAAATGTCTTAGAGCCATGTAGCTACTCCATAATAATTGTTATGAAATACAACAATTATCTGTTGTTGGCTGGGTGGATGTGGAAAAAAAGAAGTCTACTATACTATAAGCATTTTAAAATGCAAAAGAATTAGACTTTATGATGGCCTCTTAAGAAAACATCAACACAATAGTTAATATAATCAATTACTTCTTTTTCATTTGGTGGGAGTGGCATCCCCATAATCATGCGCCATTCAATATCACGTAAAACTCCAAAATACATTAATGAAGAATGGTCGGGAGATGTACAATGAATCTCGCCAGATTGATGGGAAATTAAAAGTGCTTGTGCAATCGTATTTTGTACATCTTGAGCACATTTTTCATATAGATATTGGCTTAAAGTGGCATTGCATTGAGTTTGTTCAATCACTAGGCGTAAAAAGGCAATATGTTCAGGCTGGATAATGTGAGTGTAGAAGCGAATGAGTGTGTGAATTAAATAGTCGCGTAATGAACTTTGAGAGGGGTGAAATGCTAGACAAATATCTTTAAAAAACATTTCACGGCGATAATCGCAAATTGCGGTAAATAAGCCATCTTTATTACCGAAATATTTATAGATAGAAGTTTTTGAACCTCCAGCATGATTAACAATGTCATCAAGAGAAACGGCATCATATCCTTTATCCAAAAACAGCTCGGTTGCACTTAGCAATAGAGCTAAGCGACGTTCTATACCTCTGCGTGTTTGGGGTTTTTCACATACTGAATGATGTGACTCAAGGACGGAATCGTGCATAAAATTTCATAACAACGGTTAACTTTGCTTGTTTAGTATAGCAAAACTATCTTTAAGGGTGGTCATCACTATTTTTTTAGATCATCTGCTGAACAGTAATCACTTTATTTAAAAAATAAATGAATAGAAAATATAAACTTAGAGTGAATTTTGAAAATATTTAATGATGTAACCTGATGTTCATTTTTAAATTTAATAAAAAATAAAGCGGCTAAGAATGTTTTAGCCGCTTTTAATTTAGGTACTAAGCTTTTTAGGCTTCAGTTTGGGTAACCTTATGTTCATCTTCTTCATCATCGTCAGCAGAATCCATTCCAAGTTCTTTTAACTTGCGAGTTAAGGTATTACGGCCCCAACCCAGTAATTCTGCTGCGTGGCGTTTACGCCCGCGAGTTTGCAGTAAGGCTGCATTAATTAAGGTGCGCTCAAACATTGGGGTCGCAATATCCAGAATCTTCATTTCACCATTTTTAAGTTTTTGAATCGCCCATTGGTTAAGTAGTTCATCCCAATGATGTAGTGAAATGCGCTCAAAAGAAGGTGCAGGTTGCCCTGATTCACTATTTTTTTGTAGTGGAACTTGTTTGAGTTCAGAAGGTAAATCTTCTGGATAAACTTCACGTCCGGTGATCATTACAGTTAACCAGCGACACGTGTTTTCAAGTTGTCGAACATTGCCGGGCCATGGCAACTGTTGCATATAATCTGTTGTCTCGGTACGTAAGATTTTTGGGCTCACGCCAAGTTCTTTACCTGCGCGTGCAAGAAAATGCTGAGCAAGCATTGGAATATCTTCGCTACGGTGCGCAAGTTTAGGAATGTGAATACGAATCACATTTAAGCGGTGATATAAGTCTTCACGGAATCGACCTTCATTCACCAGTTTTTCTAAATCCTGATGCGTTGCCGCAACGATTCGAACATCCACTTTAACTGGGATATGCCCACCTACACGATAAAATTCACCGTCGGCGAGCACACGAAGTAATCGAGTCTGTGTTTCAAATGGCATATCACCAATTTCATCAAGGAATAGTGTTCCGCCATTTGCTTGTTCAAAACGGCCTTGATGCTGAGTATTTGCACCTGTAAATGCACCTTTTTCATGACCAAATAACTCGGTTTCAATCAAGTCTTTTGGAATTGCTGCCATATTTAAAGCAATAAAAGGCTTGGCACGGCGAGGAGAATGCTTGTGTAAAGCATGCGCGACTAACTCTTTACCTGTACCTGATTCACCATTAATTAAAACAGTAATATGAGATTGAGATAAACGGCCGATAGCGCGGAAAACCTCCTGCATTGCAGGAGATTCACCAATAATTTCTGTTGATTGAAGAGGCGTAGCTGTTTTTGTCGCTTCTTGCTGTTGTAATTTGTTGATATGCAGGATTGCACGATTAACCAAGGCTAAGGCTTCATCAATATCAAATGGCTTTGGTAAATATTCAAAGGCGCCTGTTTGATAGCTTGAAACAGCAGACTCTAAATCGGAGTGTGCAGTCATAATAATGACAGGTAAATCTGGATGAGAGTTTTTGACTTTAGATAAGAAAGTTAAACCATCAATTCCAGGCATTCGAATGTCGGTTAAAATGACATCGGGCGCATCATGGTGTAAACGTTCAAGTGCAGTTTGAGCTTCTTCAAAATTAGTGACATCAAAACCTTCTTCTTTAAAGGTCTTTTCTAATACCCATCGCATGGCGCGATCATCATCAATAACCCATATTTTATTTCGCGACACGGTCTGACTCCCAAGGTAAATATAAGCTAAAAATAGTTTTTCCAGGAACAGATTGGCATTCAATCATTCCATTATGTTGATGCATAATATTCTGTGCAATACTCAGGCCAAGCCCAGTACCTTTTGCTCGTCCAGTAACCAATGGATAGAATACTGACTCTAAAATACTCTCCGGTATACCTGGTCCATTATCCTCAATATCGACCCGCACAGTAGATCGGTTCAGCACACCATTAATCGTGACAAGACGTTGTATGCGGGTACGTAGAATTAGCTCTGGTTCCTGATCTGTGAAAAATGACTTATTTTCCGTGATGGCTTGAATCGCATTTACACTAATGTTGAGCATCACCTGTATGAGTTGATCTCGATCAGCATGAACATCGGGTAAAGACAAATCGTAATCACGAATAATTTTAATTTTTTTCTTGGTTTGATTTGCAATAAGAGACCGTACCCGTTCTAACGGCTCATGCACATTAACATTCTCATAACTTGGCAGTTGTCTAGAACCTAACATGGTATCAGCTAAGTTGGTTAAACGATCTACTTCATTAATAATGACATCGGTGAATTCCGCATAAGTCTTATCATTTAAGCTGCGAGCGAGTAACTGGGTTGCTCCCCGAATACCTGCAAGTGGATTTTTAATTTCATGGGCAACGCCACGTACGAGCTGTCTAGCGACCTGATGTTGTTGAACAAGATTTTCTTCTTTTGAAATCTTTAACATGCGATCGATTGGATTGAGTTCGATCAACAATAATGGATGGTAGCTTTTACCTGCATTTAATTGAGAAACTGTGTAATCCACATGCAGGTCTTTAAAGTTGACATTAATGACAGCTTCTCGGCGCGTATAAGGTTGTCCGGTTTTTATGGTGTTCAATAAAGCTTCATGCGTATTAAAAGTATCGTCAGGGGCATGAAGTAAGTTTAAAACTGGTTGCCCTGAAGCACGCAGTAAACTTATATCAAATAGTGCTTCGCAAGCTGAATTTAAGTAAAAAATATTCAAATTACTGTCGATTAATAAAATCGCAGTAGTTAAATTGTCTACCAAGAGGCGATAGTCGATAGGGTTGTGTTGATCCATTAGCGAATCGTTCCTGTCTTAAAATAGCGCAATGGCATCTTCATTGGTTATCGGATTTTCACCGTTATAGAACATGAATGATGCAAAATATACGCCAACTTTGTTTATGGGTTATTTTAAAGTTTTAAGGTACTTAAAAACGCGCTGAAATCGCTCTTTATATCTTTTGATCAAAACAGATAGCTCAAATCTAGATAATAACATGATCTAAATTGGTGCAAAGGTGAGTTTTGGTGCAAATGTTGGTTGTATTTTGGTGCATTACACAAAGAGTAGGCTTTCCACCTATGCTTGAGACAAGAAAAGACATACAATACGCGCATTCAAGTGGAGCGCAGATTCATGAAGACCCCCAAAGTCGGTTTTGTTTCTTTAGGTTGTCCTAAGGCATTGGTAGATTCTGAACGAATTTTAACTCAGTTAAAGACTGAAGGTTATCAAGTAGCATCAGATTATGATGGTGCTGATTTAGTAGTTGTTAATACCTGTGGTTTTATTGAATCTGCGGTACAAGAGTCGCTAGATGCAATTGGCGAGGCCATTAGTGAAAATGGTCGAGTGATCGTTACTGGGTGTTTAGGTAAAGATGAAGATAAAATTCGTCAAATGCATCCAAACGTTTTAAAGGTTACTGGTGCAGCAGCTTATCAAGATGTGATGGAAGCTGTACATGAATATGTACCAGCACCACCTAAACATAATCCGTTTATTGATTTGGTTCCTGAACAGGGAATTCGCTTAACACCAAAGCATTATGCCTACTTAAAAATATCTGAAGGATGTAACCATCGTTGTACCTTCTGTATTATTCCAAGTATGCGTGGTGACTTGGTTTCTCGTCCAGTTGGTAGTGTATTAGAAGAAGCTGCGGCACTTAAAAGAGCGGGTGTTAAAGAAATCTTGGTTATTTCCCAAGATACATCAGCTTATGGCGTAGACACCAAGTACAAACTTGACTTCTGGAATGGTCAACCGGTTAAGACAAAATTCTTCGATATGTGTGAAGCACTAGGCCAATTAGGTATCTGGGTGCGTCTACACTATGTTTACCCATATCCACATGTGGATGCGGTAATTGATTTAATGGCACAAGGTAAAATCCTGCCATATCTAGATATTCCATTCCAACACGCAAGCCCACGTATTCTTAAGTTAATGAAGCGTCCGGCTCATAGTGAAAATACATTAGAAAAAATTAAATTATGGCGTGAAAAATGTCCTGATCTTGTGATCCGTTCTACTTTTGTGGTGGGTTTCCCAGGTGAAACTGAAGAGGACTTCCAGATTTTGCTAGATTGGTTAGTTGAAGCTCAACTTGATCGTGTAGGTTGCTTTACCTATTCACCAGTCGAAGGCGCAACGGCAAATGATTTGCCAGATCATGTGCCAGAAGAAATTAAACAAGAGCGTTACGAGCGTTTTATGCAAGTCCAGCAACAAATTTCTGCTGCCAGATTGCAAAAACGTATTGGTCAAACGATGACTGTATTAGTCGATAGTTTAGAAGATGAATATCCTGTTGCCGTTGCACGTTCTTATGCTGATGCTCCGGAAATTGACGGTAATGTGTTCGTAGAAGATATCGATAAGAACACTATTCAACCGGGCGATATGTTGGAAGTCGAAATTACCGATGCGGATGAATACGATTTATTTGCAAAGTTAATTAAAATTAAATCGGTTTAATCGAAATATATTTAAAGAGCATTCAGTTTAAGAGGTTTTGGAGCAAAGTCATGGCGGAAACAATTAGCCCTCGTTATTCACGTATTCTATTAAAATTATCTGGTGAGGCATTGTCAGGTAATAAAGATATGGGTATTGATGCCCAAGTTTTAGATCATATGTCCCTTTCAATTGCACACTTGGTTGGCTTAGGTGTACAAGTGGGTATTGTTGTGGGCGGCGGTAATTTGTACCGTGGTAGTCAGTTGCAAAAAGATGGCCTAGTTGGTCGTGTAACAGGCGATCAAATGGGTATGCTTGCAACTGTGATGAATGGCTTAGCTATGCGTGATGCTCTAGTTCGTCGTAATATCAGAACTCGTCTTATGTCTGCATTGCCAATTGGTACAGTGGTAGAGTCTTATTCAAGTCGTGATGCTATCCGTCATTTGAGTCAAGGTGAAGTTTGTGTTTTCGTTGCGGGTACAGGAAATCCATTTTTCACAACGGATACAGCAGCATGTTTACGCGGAATTGAAATTGAAGCGAATTTGATTTTAAAAGCGACTAAAGTAGATGGCGTTTATAATAAAGATCCAAGTAAATTTGAAGATGCTGTTAAATACGATCATTTAACCTTTGATCAGGTGTTAGATGAAAAACTTGGTGTTATGGATTTGACGGCTATTTGTTTATGTCGCGACCATAATGTGCCACTGCAAGTTTTTGATATGAATAAATCAGGTGCGTTATTGTCAGTAGTAATGGGTGAAAAAGAAGGGACGCGCGTTACTAAATAATGTACGTGTTACCGAAAGCTCTTTATACTAGCGCTAAATTAAATTTGTTAAATATATCTTTGAATAAATAAGTAAGGTAGATCATATGATTAACGATCTGAAAAAAGACAGCGAACAGCGTATGTTAAAAACTCTAGAGTCTTTGGAGCTAGGGTTTGCTAAAGTTCGAACTGGCCGTGCACACCCATCAATCTTAAATGGTGTGATGGTTCCTTACTACGGTTCTGATGTGCCTTTAAATCAAGTAGCAAACGTGGGTATCGAAGACTCACGTACACTTGTTGTTCAGCCATTTGAGCGTACAATGGTTTCAGCTATTGATAAGGCAATCCGTGAAAGTGATCTTGGTTTAAACCCAATTACAGCAGATGCAATTCGTGTACCTTTACCAGCATTAACTGAAGAAACACGCCGTGATATGCAAAAAGTTGCGCGTAATGAAGCAGAAAATGCAAAAGTTGCGATTCGTAATATCCGTCGTGATGTATTAGGTGATATTAAATCATTGCTAAAAGAAAAAGAAATTTCTGAAGATGACGAACGCCGTGCAGGTGATGATATTCAGAAAATTACTGACAAATATGTTGCAGAAGTGGACAAACGTCTTGCAGCGAAAGAAGCAGAATTGATGAAGGTCTAATTTTATGACCGATTCTGAAGAGTATCATCTTCCCAAGCATGTTGCCATCATCATGGATGGCAACAACCGCTTTGCAAAAAAAAATCAAATGCAAAAAGGTGATGGGCATCGGGAAGGTAAAAATGTTCTTGATCCTATTGTTGAACATTGTAAAAAAACTGGTATTCGTGCTCTAACTGTTTTCGCATTTTCAAGCGAAAATTGGAATCGACCGCAGTATGAAGTCGATCTGCTTATGAAACTTCTGGAAGAAAGTATTCATGAGCAAATACCTCGCATGAAGAAATTTAATATTGCTTTGCGTTTTATTGGTGATCGTTCTCGATTATCGTCACACTTAGTTGCCTTAATGGAAGATGCAGAGCAACAGACAGCACACCATGACACTATGACCCTAACCATTGCGATAAGCTATGGTGGGATGTGGGACATTGCAAATGCAGCAAAACAGGTTGCTCAAGCAGTTTCCCGTGGTGAGTTTGATGCTGATCAAATAAATGTTGATTTGTTCGAAAAATATGTCAGTCTAAACGATCTGCCAGCTGTGGACCTATTAATCCGCACAGGCGGAGATTATCGCATATCTAATTTCTTGTTATGGCAAGCAGCTTATGCGGAACTGTATTTTACGGAAGCTTTATGGCCAGAATTTACAGTAAAAGAGTTCGATCATGCATTGAATGTTTTTTCAGGGCGTGAACGTCGTTTTGGTAAAACATCTGAACAAATTCAGCAAGAGAAAATAGAGAATTTATAATGTTAGAGCGGATTGTTACCGCATTGGTACTTGTTGCAGTTGTTTTAGGCTGTATGTTTGCTACGCAATCACATTATCCAATGTTGGTTCTTATGATTGTTGCAGCAGGGGTTGCGGGGTATGAGTGGTATAAATTAATGCCTCGCGAAACTACAAATGCTGTAAAACCTAAAGCTTGGTGCTACGGTCTGCTTGTTGCATTTGTTTCAGGTGTTGCCCTGTTTTTCCACGATATTGCATTACTTTTGTGGTCTGCTTCAATTTTGACTTGGATTGTAAGTGTATATTGGGTCAAGTCATTTCCTGAATTTGATGGCTGGTATAACGCGACCTTATATGTGATTGGCATAATTTTAGTCTGCGCTGCGGTAACGTCAATTTTTGTAGTATGGCAAAGCTCACCATGGTGGCTAATGTATCTGTTCTTGCTCGTATGGGGTGCAGATAGTGGTGCTTACTTTGTGGGTCGAAAATTTGGGAAAAGAAAGTTAGCTCCGACTGTAAGTCCTAATAAATCAGTAGAAGGTTTGTACGGTGGTATTATTACGACTGTAATAATAATGGTAGTTGTGCAATATCATTATCTAAATTTAACTTTAATTCAGCAAATTCTGTTTCTTATATTGTCATTAATTACAGTATTTGGTTCAGTTTTAGGTGACTTATTTGAATCAATGATTAAACGTCGTGCCGGTATTAAAGATTCTGGTCGTGTTCTACCCGGTCATGGTGGTGTTTTAGATCGTATTGATTCTTTACTTGCTGCAGCCCCGATCTTTGCAACGGGAATGTATATATTAAAACTTATTGGTGTAGATTTATAGATGACACAATCTGTTTGCATATTAGGTGTAACCGGTTCCATTGGTCAAAGTACCTTAAAAATTTTAAATCAACATCCTGATAAGTATTCAGTGTTTGCAGTTTCAGCTCATACCCGAATTTCTGAGTTAGTTGAAATTTGTAAAGAGTTCCAACCAAAAGTAGTGGTTGTTCCTGAGCAAAAAGTTGCCGAATTAACAGCTCTATTTGCACATAATAAATTACAAAATATTGAAATTTTGGTTGATCAGCAAGGTCTGGTAAGCATTGCTTCACATCCAGATGTGGATGTTGTTATGGCTGCAATTGTTGGAGCGGCAGGGTTGTTGCCCACTTTAGCTGCTGTGAAAGCTGGTAAACGTGTATTATTAGCGAATAAAGAAGCTTTGGTTATGTCTGGTGAAATCATGATGCAAGCAGCACGTGATCATCAGGCATTGTTATTGCCAGTAGACTCCGAACACAATGCTATTTTTCAGTCATTACCTCATAATTATTTAGAAGCTGAAAGAAATGGACAACCACAGCAGGGCGTATCTAGAATTTTATTAACAGCCTCTGGCGGTCCTTTTTTAAACCATTCTTTAGAGCAATTAAAAGAAGTTACTCCTCAGCAAGCCTGTAAACATCCTAATTGGTCTATGGGACAAAAAATCTCAGTTGACTCAGCTACTCTTATGAACAAAGGACTAGAGTTGATTGAGGCATGCCATTTGTTTTCAATATCTGAACATTTTGTTACAGTTGTTGTCCACCCACAAAGTATTATTCATTCTATGGTGCAATATGTGGATGGTTCAACATTGGCGCAAATGGGTAATCCAGATATGTGTACGCCAATTGCACATGCTTTAGCATGGCCTGAGCGTTTACAGACGAGTGTTCCTGCTTTAAATTTATTTGAATATTCTCAGCTTAATTTTCAAGCTCCAGATATTCAAAAATTTCCAGCACTTAATTTGGCTCGTCAAGCAATGCGTGCGGGAGGTTTAGCACCTACTATTTTAAATGCTGCAAATGAAGTTGCTGTTGCTGCATTTTTAAAGCAACAGATCGGATTTACAAATATTCCACAAGTGGTAGAACATACTTTGCAAAAATTGGAAAATTCAGTTGCTGAAAACATTGAGTGTATTTTAGAGAAAGATGAAATAGCACGACATGTAGCACAGCAATATATATCAAGTATAGGAGGCTGAAATGAGCGCATTATTTATGATTGCAGCGGCGGCTCTTTTACTTGGTCCTTTAATTGCAATCCATGAGTTCGGCCATTATTGGGTTGCACGAAAATTAGGTGTTAAAGTTTTAGTATATTCCATTGGTTTTGGACCTACATTACTCAAATGGACATCAAAGAAATCCGGAATCAAATATCAACTTTCAGCTTTACCGTTGGGTGGCTATGTAAAAATGCTCGATGAGCGTGAAGGTAATGTTGCAGAGCAAGACTTGCCTTATGCATTTAACCGTCAAAAACCATGGAAACGTATAGCAATTGTTGCAGCTGGTCCTTTAATTAACTTAATTTTTGCTGTCTTACTTTTCTGGATTCTATTTTTACCTGCACAAGAACAACTAAACACTAGAGTAGGTAAAGTCATCCCAAACTCACCAGCAGCAGCTGCACAAATGCAAGTAGGTGACAAGGTTATTGCAGTTGATGGAAAAGAAACGCAAACTTGGGAAAAGCTTAACTTTGCTTTGATTGATCGTGTAGGTGAAACCGGCAATGTAAATATTGATGTAGACCGTGCTGGTACTGAGACAAATATTGTTTTACCAATTAAAGATTTCTTAAAAAATCAGAATGAATCGGCTTTAGATACATTAGGTTTTTTACCATATCGTCCCGTTATTCCAGCTGTTGTGACTGAATTGACTCAAGATGGAGCTGCAATTCGTCAAGGAATGAAAGTAGGTGACCGTATTGCTTCAATTAATGGTCAAGCAATGAAAGACTGGTTTGATGTTGTAGAAGTAGTACAACATTCTCCAGAGAAATTACTCAATATTGATGTGTTACGTAATGGTCAAGTGGTTCATTTGCAAGTCATGCCTCAAGGAAAACGGGACAACATGGGGCAAGTGAGCGGTGTTTTGGGCGTGAAAAGTGATGCAGGAAAAATTACAATTCCTGACGAATATAAGCAAACAATTCAATATACTCCAATAAAAGCTTTCGAGATGTCACTAGATAAAACTGGTCAAATCTCTAGCATGATATTGAGTTCAATAGTAAAAATGGTTAAGGGTTTAATTGGTTTAGAAAATTTATCTGGACCAATTACAATCGCAAAAGTAGCGGGACAAAGTGCAGAAATGGGATGGCAGACTTTTATCTCATTTATGGCTTTAATGAGTGTAAGTCTTGGAATTTTAAACTTATTACCAATTCCAATGCTAGATGGTGGACATCTGGTTTATTACATTATTGAAGCTATTCGTGGGAAGCCTGTTTCTGAACAAATACAAATGTTTGGTCTAAAAATTGGTATGGTACTGCTCGGTAGTATGATGCTTTTGGCTCTATTTAACGATTTTATGCGTTTGTAAACGTATATGGATTTATAACTTACTGGAAAAAACTGGCATGCGGCACACACATTTTTTAATGCCTTTGGCACTTGTTAGCGCTATGGCAGCGGTACAACAAGCATATGCAGCTGATGATTTCGTTGTTCGAGATATTCGCATAGATGGCTTAGTCCGTCTTACTCCTGCAAATGTTTATACCATGTTGCCAATCAACAGTGGCGATCGCGTTAATGAACCGATGATCGCAGAAGCAATTCGAACATTGTATGCCACTGGACTTTTTGACGATATTAAAGCATCAAAAGATAACGATACTTTAGTTTTTAATGTCGTAGAGCGCCCAATTATTTCAAAGCTTGAATTTAAGGGTAATAAACTTATTCCTAAAGAGGCATTGGAACAAGGCCTCAAAAAAATGGGAATTGCTGAAGGCGAAGTTTTCAAGAAATCGGCTTTACAAACAATTGAAACTGAATTAGAGCAGCAATATACCCAGCAGGGTCGTTACGATGCTGATGTAACCGTTGACACAATAGCTCGTCCAAATAACCGTGTTGAACTTAAATTAAATTTTAATGAAGGCACAGCCGCTAAAGTTTTTAATATCAATATTATTGGTAATACTGTTTTTAAAGACAGTGAAATTAAACAAGCCTTTGCAGTTAAAGAAAGTGGTTGGGCTTCTGTTGTAACGCGTAATGACCGTTATGCTAGAGAAAAAATGGCAGCGAGCCTTGAAGCTTTGCGCGCTATGTACCTTAATAAAGGTTATATTAATTTCCATATTAATAACTCACAGCTTAATATTAGTGAAGATAAAAAGAATATCTTTATTGAAGTTGCTGTAGATGAAGGCAGTCAATTTAAATTTGGACAAACCAAATTTTTGGGTGATGCACTTTATAAGCCGGAAGAATTACAAGCTTTAAAAATTTATAAAGATGGCGATACTTATTCTCAAGAAAAAGTAAATGCTGTTAAGCAGTTGTTATTGCGTAAATATGGTAATGCTGGTTATTACTTTGCAGATGTGAATATTGTTCCGCAAATTAATAACGATACAGGTGTTGTTGACTTAAATTACTATGTAAACCCAGGTCAGCAAGTCACTGTACGTCGTATTAACTTTACAGGTAATAGTAAAACTGCCGATGAAGTATTACGTCGCGAAATGCGTCAAATGGAAGGCGCTTTAGCCAGTAATGAAAAAATTGATCTGTCTAAAGTTCGTTTAGAACGTACGGGATTCTTTAAGACGGTTGATGTTAAACCCGTGCGTATTCCAAACTCACCAGATCAGGTGGATTTAAACGTAAATGTTGAAGAACAACACTCGGGAACTACAACATTAGCTGTAGGTTACTCACAAAGTGGGGGTATCACATTCCAAGCAGGTTTGAGTCAAACTAACTTTATGGGAACGGGTAACCGTGTTTCAATCGATTTGTCTCGTTCTGAAACTCAAGATTACTATAACTTAAGTGTTACCGATCCTTACTTTACAATTGACGGTGTAAGCCGCGGTTATAACGTTTATTATCGTAAAACCAAACTAAATGATGACTATAACGTTAATAACTACGTTACCGATAGTTTTGGTGGTAGTCTAAGTTTTGGTTATCCAATTGACGAAAACCAAAGTTTAAGTGCTTCTTTAGGTGTTGATAATACTAAAGTAACCACAGGTGCATATGTATCGACATATGTACGTGACTACTTGTTAAAAAATGGTGGAAAAACCACTTCAACAAATACTTACTGTCTCGTTGATCTTGTGAAAGATCCAGAAACAGGTTTATTAAAATGCCCAGATGATCAAATCTCTAAACCTTATGGAAATGCATTTGAGGGTGAATTCTTTACATACAACTTAAATTTGGGTTGGTCATATAACACATTAAACCGCCCAATTTTCCCAACTTCAGGTATGTCGCATCGTGTAGGTCTGGAAATTGGTTTACCTGGTAGTGATGTTGACTATCAAAAAGCAACTTATGATGCTCAGGCATTCTTCCCTATCGGTACTACAGGTTTTGTACTTCGTGGCTATGGTAAGCTGGGCTATGGTAATGATTTACCATTTTATAAAAACTTCTATGCTGGTGGTTATGGCTCTGTTCGTGGTTATGATAACAGTACCTTGGGTCCGAAATATTCAAGTGTAAATTTACAAGAAGAAGGTAAAGATGACTCTTCTCCGGAAGAAGTGGGTGGTAATGGTCTTGTACAATTTGGTACGGAGCTCGCTTTACCATTACCTTTCAAAGGAGATTGGACGCGTCAAGTGAGACCAGTTATTTTTGCTGAAGGTGGTCAGGTATTCGATACCAAGTGCGATGTTGGTTCTTATTCTATGCTTATGAATGGGCAGAAAATAGCTGATGCTAAAAAATACTGTGAAGATAACTATGGTTTCGATTTAGGTAATATGCGTTATAGCGTAGGTGTTGGCTTCACATGGATTACCATGATCGGACCATTATCTCTTAGCTATGCATTCCCTTTAAATGATAAGCCTGGTGATGAAACTAAAGAGATCCAGTTTGAAATCGGTCGTACTTTCTAAGTGCGACTTGACTAAACATGAAATAAGGACACAAATTTAAATGAAAAAATTAAATATATTAATGTTAGGACTAGGTCTGACAGTTTCGGCTATGACTAACGCTGCGGGCTATGGTGTTATTGATCTTGCTAAAGTTGTTGAAAGCAGTGCTTATTTGAAACAACAAAACGCAAGTTTAAATCAATCAGTTAAGCCAACCACAACTCGTCTTGAGCAATTAGGTAAAGAATTAGAAGGTCTTCAACGTCAAGCCCAAACTCAAGGGCAAAAAATGAAAGAAGATGATATTAAAAAGCTTCAGGCACAATATCAGACAAAACTCAATGAATTTAATTCGACTCAACAAGGTTTGCAGTCTAAAGTTCAAACTAGTTTGCAAGGAATGAATTCAACTTTTGAGAGTCGTGTGAAGCAAGCAGCTGAACAATTACGAAAAGAAAATAATCTTGACTTCATTTTGAATAAAAATTCAACTGTTGCCTATGACGCTAAGTATGATTTAACTGATAAAATGATACAAAAGGTTAATTCAATGAAATAAATTAATGAAAGTGCAACATTATCGTTTAGATGAACTGGCTCACTTAGTAAATGGTGAGCTAGTAGGTGCGGGTAGCCTTCAGTTTATAAACTTAGCAAGTTTAGAAAATGCTGAAACTCATCAGATTGCTTTCGTGAATGGCGAAAAGTATATAGATCAAGCAAAGACTAGCCGTGCAGGTGCGTACATTGTTACAAGCCTTATTAAAGAACAGCTTCCTGATAAACAAAATTTTATTATTGTTGATAATCCTTATTTAGCTTTTGCTATCCTTACCCATGTTTTTGATAAAAAAATTACATCGGTAGGTATAGAAAGTACGGCTCAAATTCATCCTTCTGCGATTGTTTCTGAAACAGCATATATTGGTCATTACGTCGTAATTGGCGAAAATTGTGTGGTCGGTGATAACACGATTATTCAGTCTCATACTCGACTGGATGATAATGTGGAAATTGGAAAAGATTGTTTTATTGATGCTCATGTCACTATTACTGGTGAATCTAAATTATTTGATCGTGTGCGAGTTCACGCAAGTACTGTAATTGGTAGTGAAGGCTTTGGCTTTGCACCATATCAAGGAAAGTGGCATCGCATTGCTCAATTGGGTTCAGTTATTATTGGTAATGATGTTCGCATTGGTTCAAATTGTAGTATTGATCGAGGTGCATTGGACAACACAATTTTGGAAGATGGGGTAATTATTGATAACCTTGTGCAAATCGCGCATAACGTTCATATTGGTTCAAATACAGCTATTGCTGCTAAATGTGGAATTGCTGGTAGTGTTAAAATTGGCAAAAACTGTATTCTAGCAGGGGCTTGCGGTGTATCAGGACACCTTTCTATTGCCGATAATGTGACTTTGACTGGAATGTCAATGGTCACAAAAAATATTTCTGAAGCTGGAACTTACTCTTCAGGAATTGGATTGTTTGAAAATAGTCATTGGAAAAAGACAATTGTACGTTTGCGACAATTAGCAGATGTGCCATTGACTCAAATCACTAAACGACTTGATCATATACAAGCTCAAATAGAGTCTCTTGAATCAACCTTTAATTTGCGTAAATAGAATATTATGACCGAGTCAACTACACCTAAATTTGCCATCCCTGAATTACCAATGCAGATTCAAACGATTCGTCAATATTTGCCGCATCGTTACCCATTCTTATTGGTTGATCGTGTGACTGAAGTTACTGACAATAGTATTGTTGGTTATAAGAATGTTTCTATCAATGAAGAGTTCTTACAGGGACATTTCCCAGAATATCCAATTATGCCTGGTGTTCTAATTGTTGAAGCATTAGCTCAGGTTTCAGGCGTTCTAGGTTTTATTATGAACAATGAAACGCCAAAACCAGGTTCTTTATTCCTGTTTGCTGGTGCGGAAAGAGTTAGATTTAAAAAACAAGTAGTTGCTGGCGACCAACTTGTATTAAAATCTGAATTAGTAATGCAAAAACGCGGTATCTACAAATATAATTGTACGGCTACCGTTGACGGTATTGTAGCAACAACCGCTGAAATTATGATTTCACACCAAAAAACAGAGCAGGCATGAGCAATCACGACTTAATTCATTCTACGGCCATTATTGATCCATCTGCAGTGATTGCTCCAGATGTCCAGATAGGACCTTATTGCGTTATCGGTCCAAATGTGACGATTGGTGCGGGTACTAAGCTACATTCACATGTGGTAGTGGGTGGTTTTACCAAAATTGGTCAAAATAATGAGATTTTCCAGTTCGCAAGTGTTGGTGAAGTTTGCCAAGACTTGAAATATCAAGGTGAAGAAACTTGGTTGGAGATTGGTGATCATAATTTAATTCGTGAGCATTGCAGTTTACATAGAGGAACTGTGCAAGATAATGCTTTAACTAAAATAGGAAGTCATAACCTATTGATGGTTAACACACATATTGCACATGATTGTATTATTGGTGACCATAATATTTTCGCCAATAATGTTGGTGTTGCTGGACACGTACACATAGGTGATCACATCATTATTGGTGGTAATTCTGGCATTCATCAATTCTGTAAAATCGATTCTTACAGTATGGTGGGTGGAGCATCACTAATCCTAAAGGATGTACCAGCTTACGTTATGGCTTCTGGTAATCCAGCCCATGCATTTGGTATAAATGTCGAAGGAATGCGCAGGAAGGGTTGGTCTAAAAATACAATTCAAGGTCTTCGAGAGGCTTATAAGTTAATTTTTAAATCAGGACTTACCTCTGTTCAAGCTGTTGAGCAGATTAAAAGTGATATTCTTCCAAACGTTCCAGAAGCTCAATTATTAATTGACTCTGTTGAACAGTCAGAACGTGGTATTGTTCGCTAAGAAAATATATTAAAAAAAGACACTGCATATTGCGGTGTCTTTTTTTCTTAAAATTATTATTTATTAAAAAACTTGGCTTCATCAGATTTTGGATACTGACTTAAGATTTTAGTTTTATATTGGTTTGCTGAAGCTGTATTTTTATCGACATCTTTAGCAATACTATAGAGTTGATAAAGAGCACGAGGAGCTTTACTAGAGTTTGGATATCGAGTTGCTACTACATCGTAGTTCTTTTTTGCGTCATTATAGTTTACCGGATCAGTTGCTAAATTAAATTCAGCTAACCAAAAATAAGCATTTCCCGTATAAACACTATTTGGGTGATTTTTGATAAAATTTTGCATTGGAGCGATAGCTTTTTTTGCGCCACCTTGCTTATAGGCGTCTAAAGCTACAGTGTAAGCTGCCTTTTCAAGTTCTACTGAGTTTGATTGATTTTGTGAAGGTGGTTGAGACGCTTCTGGTTGGGGTGGAGGTGTGGTGGAAGGGCTGCTTGTAGGGGTAGCATTTACCACTTTGTTATCTACTGTAGAGGCTTCTGTGTTTGCCGGAGCTGGAGTATCACTGTTTGCAGGATTATCTGATGGAACACTTTCTGGATCGACCTTCTGATTAAGTAGTTCTAAGCGTTGATCTAGGTCAGTATAACGATTAGATAAATCTTTTTTCAATTGTTCGATATCGTTTGATTGTTCTTCTAATTGCCCACGCAAGGTACGTACATCATTCTCTAATTGTTGGTTTTTTTGCATTAATTCCCAGTTTAAATTACCAGGTACTGAAACATTATTAGAAGAAGTGTTAGTTGAGCTACCACCGCTTTGGCTTAAACCGCGAGACTCGATTGGAATGTTGGCATAGAGAGAGGTAGTGCTCATTAAGGCAATAAATAATAAAGAATGCTTCATCAATCGCATGAGTATAAGTCCATAATTTTATGTAAAAGCCAACTTGAGAAAGGAATATATAAACTATTCACTTAACTATCTAAGATTTTAATTGGTCAATGCAATTAAAACAGCTAACAATATAAATGCAAGAATAGTTTACAATCTTCAAGCATATTTTATCCAAAATAAGATACAAGAAAGAATGTGTGAGAAAGATTTATAGAAATTTATGAATTTTTGCTGATGAATTAATCAATTGAAACAGAAACTTGCTTAAAACTGGGAAGAAGGCTTGCAACTCTTTTAAAAATCTCTATACTTTGTCTGGCAATGGTAGCCCCGCTGGTGGCTTCGCAATTGTACTCTGTGAACCCCGCCAGGACCGGAAGGTAGCAACGGTAGCAGATCTATGATGTGCCGAAGTTTTGCTAGTGGGGCTGCCACCATTGCTCTTAGTCCACTCTCCGTTGGACTGCTTTTATAATTACATCTAAATCAAATCCTCTATATTGTAAGAATCTAATCTGTTTTGCTTTAAGCTTTGGATCTTTTTCTACTTCTTCGCCAAATTTTTTCACTTTCAGTTGATACGCTTGTTCTATCCAATCAATATTGTGAATATCCTCTGCAATTAAATCATTTTCGATTTGTTTTGTTTTTAAAGCTTGCTTAATACGATTTGGCCCTTTGCCTTTCCGAATCTGGCTAGCAAGCATTTGTTCAGCAACACGTTGATCACTTTGATAATTCTTTTCAGATAATTCCTCAACAAGTTGTTTAACCTCTTCGGGATTTTGTGCATAACGAGTTAATTTTTCAGTAAGTTCTGCTTTGGAATAATCTCGACGAGTCAATAAAGCAAAAGCATAAGAGCGCAAACGTTGACCTGTAAGTAAAGCTCGTTGTTGAGACTGTTCTTCAGTTCTTTTGAACATAGTATTAGGATTCCCTTGTAAAAAAACGCCCCGAAGGGCGTTTTAAAGCTCATGAATAATTAAGATTCTAATAAAACATCAGCTTCTTCTTCATCTTCAACTTGAGCAGCATTAGTACCTGTTGTTAACAGTTGTTCACGGATATTACGTTCAATTTCTCCAGCCATTTGAGGATTCTCTTCAAAGTGGCGAATAACATTGTTCTTACCTTGACCAATTTTATTACCTTGATATGAATACCAAGCACCTGCTTTTTGTACGATATCTTGCTGTACAGCTAAATCTACAAGTTCGCCTAACTGGTTTGTGCCTTTACCATATAGGATTTGGAAAAGAGCTTCTCTGAAAGGAGGAGCCATTTTGTTTTTAACAACTTTAACTCGAGTTTCAGAGCCGACGATTTCATCGCCTTCTTTTACTTGACCAATACGGCGGATATCTAAACGTACAGAAGCATAGAACTTCAATGCGTTACCACCAGTCGTGGTCTCAGGGCTACCAAACATTACCCCAATCTTCATACGGATCTGGTTAATGAAAATAACCATACAGTTTGAGCGTTTGGCATTACCAGTAATTTTACGAAGTGCCTGACTCATTAGACGAGCTTGTAAGCCCATATGAGAGTCACCCATTTCGCCTTCAATTTCTGCTTTAGGGGTAAGTGCAGCAACTGAATCGACAACAATCATATCAATTGCGCCAGAGCGAACTAACATATCTGCAATTTCGAGAGCTTGTTCACCGTTATCAGGCTGTGATACAAGCAGGTTGTCAATGTCCACACCAAGTTTACGTGCATATTGTGGATCTAATGCATGCTCTGCATCGATAAATGCACAAGTACCGCCAGCTTTTTGACATTGTGCAATCGCTTGTAGAGTCATTGTGGTTTTACCAGAAGATTCTGGACCATAAATCTCGACAATACGGCCTTTTGGTAAACCACCAATCCCCAATGCAATATCTAAAGTCAAAGAGCCTGTAGATACAGCTTCAACAGCTTGAACAGTGTTGTCACCGAGACGCATCACCGTATTTTTGCCAAATTGTTTCTCAATTTGACTTAGCGCGGCTTGTAATGCTTTGCTTTTATTCTCATCCATCTCAAAAACCTCAATACTCTATGTTCATCACGTTTAACCCAAGTGGATGCATTGAATCTCAACTTGTTTCACTGGGTTAATAGTGACAGATTTTTTCTATAGCTTCTATGTGTTGTATGTGTGTGTGCGACACAACTCGACGTTTTTATTTATCATCGTATGACCAATTTTGATCATTCTCCTGTTTAAACCGAATAATTTGTCGACGATCCTTTTTAACCGGTCTGTGATCAGGTCGAGCTAGATTATGCAATTTTCGTTGGGATGCAATCAACTCCCGTCTAGCAATACTCACTTCGGTTTCTTCATAAAGTTGCTGTGCGACCGGAGCTGGACCACGTGTGTTTGAAAGGGCTTTTATCACAACTGTTTTTTTATCAAAACCTTGCTGAATAATAAGTTCCATTCCCACTCGAATTTCTTTGGAAACTTTTACACGCTCATTATTGTGATGTACTTTACCTCCTTCGATCGCCGCTTTAGCAATTGAACGAGTTTTAAAAAAACGAGCAACCCATAGCCACTTGTCGACACGCATGGTCTCTACAGCATCGTTTTCACGCAATTTTGACATCATTATCCTTTCTATCAATTTGATTCAATATAGACAGCAAATCTGTAAGCTGATCTAGTGCTTTATAGTCTAAATCTTGATGCTGTCTTATATCTTTTAGACTTGAGGGCTGTGAGATAGTAAACAAGTGTTTAATACCAAATTTTTCTGCCGTTTTTAATACGGGAGCCGTATCGTCAATAAAAATCGTGTCATCTGGATTGAAGAAGTGTAATTGTTGGAGCTCTTGCCAAAAATTAATATCTTCTTTGGCATAACCAACTTGTTCACTTGATATGATTACATCAAAGAAATGTTCAATTGCAATATTGTCGAGCTTTAAACGTAAGCTAGCGCGGTCAGCATTAGTCACCAGCCAACACGTGTATCCTTGTTCTTTAAGTTGTTGCAGAAGCTCAGTACAGCCAGAACGAGCTTGGATTTTAGATTGAAATTCTTGTTGTAATTTAAGTACATCAACTCCTACAGTTTTAGTCCAATAGGTTGATGAATACCAAACAAGAGTGTGCCTATGTGTTTGATAAAATTGATATAGCTTTTTTTGGCTCTCGGCAAGGGGGAGTTGATGTCTTTTCGCATGTCGTTCAGGAAGACATTCATTCCAAATGAAATCATCAAAAGCGAGATCTAAGAGGGTACCATCCATATCAAACATTATGATTTTAGACATATTTTTAAATATCTCCAAAATCATTTAAAACAAAATTTCTAAGACACATCAACCATATATCCTTTTAAAATCATAAATTAAACAAACTTATAAACACTCAAATTAATTTAAAGCTCTATTCATTAATTTTCTAAAATTTGTACAGATTAATAGGATGGAGAGGGAAGATAAAGGGTTTGAAATTATAACGCGGAAGTTTGCAAAACAAAAAATAATAATGAAACAGTTTTAGTAGAAAATTCTTTCGTTGGTTGGGCTAAAAAACATCACCATAATCTTATAAATTGGAAATATAAAAATTTATTTAAGGTTTTGCTTTATTATGGTTAAGTTCGCTTACATAGTATACGTATTGACAAACATTTTATAAATTGAAGAATACTTGTTTAAAGTTATATTTAAAAATATGTCTATAAGAACTTAGGGAAAACAATGAAAATTGGATTTATTGGCGGAACCAATGACGGTATCGTAATCAATGCTGCCGATGGCCTTGATACTTATAAACTTGACTGGCACTACAAAGCAGAAAAACACTGTGAATCACAATTTACATTAGGGCTTAATGGACCTGAGTATGATTATTACAATTTATTAATTCTAAGAAAAAATAAAGAGGCTAAACTTTTTTATGTGCTTACTACTATGGAGAAAGAGGAAATAGCCAATAAAATCCATGAATATTGGGAATGCTCGACCTGTGTTGGTTACGACTTTGATGAGTAAGCATTCCTGATTTCATATAGCACATGTGCTCTTAATTCATGGTCGAGAGGAACCTTAGGATGGTTAAAGCTCTTCACTTTCTGCATTCCCAGCCTTTCCATTACAGCTTGAGATGGTCTATTAAGAGTAGATGTGAATGACACGACCTTATCTAAATTGAGTACATTAAAAGCATAGTCTAAAACAGCTTTTGCTCCTTCAGTTGCATAACCTTGCTTCCAAAATTCTTTTGCAAGTCGCCAACCAATTTCCACGCATGGAGAGAAATCAAATTGTTCAGGTTGGTTGTGCAAACCAATAAATCCGATAAATTGATGGCTTTCTTTTAATTCTACTGCCCAAAACCCCCAACCATTTTCATCAATGAGAAGTGAAATTTTTTGTATTAAGTTAAGACTTTCTTGGGGTGTTAGAAGGTTTGGGAAAAATTGCATGACGTCTTGATCTAGGCCCATTTTGATAAAAGGCTCATAATCATTTTCTTTCCACTGTCTTAAAATTAAACGTTTAGTTTCGATCATAGGGTTGCTCTTGGATGGAAAATTTGAGATTAAAGTGGTTTTTGCACAATCTTCTGTAAAATGATTTTAGAGTTGATGCTGACTACACCTTTAATTTTATTTAAAGTATTAATAACAAAATGCGAAAAAGAATTTAGATCTTTAGTCGCAACGTGTAAAACATAATTAGATTCGCCCGTAATAATATAGGCATTAATCACTTCATCAAAATTTTTGATCTGACTTAAAAAAAAGTTGTGATCATTTTCTGTTAGTTGGGCAAGTTTAATTTCAACAATTGCCTCAATTTTTATGCCTAATTTTTCATAGTTAACTTTTGCCTGATATTTTTCAATCACTCCATTTGTCTCTAAAATTTTGACACGTCGATGACAAGCTGATGTTGAAAGATTAACGAGATCGGCGAGTTCTTGGTTACTTAATCGAGCGTTATCTTGCAAATGCCTTAAGATTTTTAGATCGGTTGCATCTATATTCATTTTCGAATTTCATCCGTATATTTTCGTTTTAATTAGAATTTTATACGGAAATTAAAGAATTTAATCAAATATTATCGAATAAATCGTAAGAATTGCCATGATAAAATTCAAACACAAAGGAAATGTTGAAATAGGTGAAATAACAAATGATTACTCATGAACAGTGCCTCTATTGGGATCGGGAAGATGAACTCAAAAAATTTAAAGATGAATTTGCGCTTCCAAAAGAAGTGATTTATTTAGATGGTAATTCTTTAGGCGCAAGACCAAAGAAATCATTAGATGTCGCTCAGCATATTATTTCCCAAGAATGGGGAGAGGATTTGATTAATAGCTGGAACAAAGCAGATTGGTGGGGATTGCCAACGAGATTAGGCGATAAAGTTGCAAGGCTAATTGGTGCGGAGCAGGGTGAAGTTGTCATTTCAGACTCAACCACCTTGAATTTATTTAAAGTCTTATCAGCAGCGGTAAAAATTCAAGCCGAAAAATTTCCAGAACGTAAAATTATTGTGGCGGAAAAAGATGCCTTCCCAACAGATATTTATATTATTGAGGGTTTCATTGATTTAATTCACCAAGGTTATCAAGTTGAATTGATTGATGGCCCAGATGATTTGTCACGTGTGTTAGAAAAAGATGTAGCAGTAGTTGTACTTTCTCATGTGAATTATCGAACTGGATATTTCTATGACATGGCATCTATTAATCAACAAATTCACGCTAAAGATGCTTTGATTATTTGGGATTTATGTCACTCAGTTGGTGCAGTTCCTATGGACTTAAATCAGAGTAATAGCGATTTTGCGATTGGTTGTACTTATAAATATTTAAATGGTGGTCCGGGTTCTCCAGCTTTGTTGTGGGTAAATCAAAAGCATCGTGACCAGTTCTGGCAGCCGTTATCGGGTTGGTGGAGTCACAAGAAACCATTTGATATGGCTCAGCACTATGAGCCAGCAAATAGTATTCGTCGTTACTTATGTGGAACTCAGCCCATCATTTCTATGAGTCTAATCGAATGTGGTGTCGATATTTTCTTGCAAGTGGATATGCAAAAAATACGTGAGAAATCTCTTAAATTGACTGACTTATTTATTCAACTCATCCAACAAGAATGTGCTCAGTTTGGTTTTGAGCTCATTACTCCTGTAAATCATCAATATCGTGGCAGCCATGTGAGTTATCGTCATGAATATGGCTATGAAATTATTCAGGCACTCATTGCCCGAGGCGTGATCGGTGATTATCGAGAGCCAGAAGTATTACGTTTTGGAATTACTCCGTTATATCTGGGTTTTGAAGATATCTGGAATGCCGTGCAGCATCTTAAGCAGATCATGCTGAATAGCGAATGGAAAAATGAGCGCTATTTGGTTAGATGCGAAGTGACCTGATATTTGGGAAGCAAAATCAGAAAAATGGCTAGGAGGGCCTATGAGCAGTTTTGATGAAATACAAAATAGAGAAGCAGGCTTACATAAGAAATTATCTGCAAAGCAAATGGGAATGATCGCAATTGGTGGAGCGATTGGTACTGGACTGTTTATGGGAAGCAAGTTTGCAATCAGCTTTGCTGGCCCAGCCGTTATTGTTAGTTATGCGATTGGTGGCCTAATTGCATTTGCTATCATGGCTTGTTTAGCTGAAATGACAGTTCAGCATCCAACTTCGGGTTCCTTCGGCGCCTATGCAGAACATTATATTAGTCCACTTGCAGGGTTTTTAGTCCGTTATTGCTATTGGGCATGCATTGTATTAGCAGTGGGCACAGAGATTACAGCAGTTGCTGACTATATGAAATTATGGTTCCCACATGTCGGTTCTTGGATCTGGATTGCTTTTTTCTCGGTTACCTTGCTGGTTGTAAATGCCTATAGCGTTAAGGCTTTTGGATTGGTTGAATATTGGTTTTCGACCATTAAAGTCTTCGCCATTATTGTATTTATTCTTTTGTCTATTGGCATATTGACTCAGAGTCATGAAGGAACAGGACAAGTCATTTCCAATTTAACTGAGCATGGCGGCTTTTTCCCCCATGGTTTTAGTGGGGTTTGGATTGGAGTCATTATTTCAATATTTAGCTATTTAAGTATCGAAATGATCGCTGTTGCGGCAGGTGAGGCTAAAGATCCGGAGCGAGCTGTTAAAACTGCCTTTAAAAGTACTGCAATTCGCTTAATCCTATTTTATTTACTGTCTTTATTTTTAATTGTGGCACTTGTTCCATGGACGGATTTAATTGGTACTGAAACGACTAGCCCTTTTGTAATGGTAATGAAAATTGTAGGTATTCCATATGCAGACAGTATTTTAAATTTCATTGTAATTGTCGCAGCTCTATCAGCTATGAACAGCATGCTCTATATCTCAACACGTATGTTGTTTAGCTTGTCGCGGGCTGGTGATGCCCCAAAGCTATTTGGACGTATTAGTAGCAATGGTGTGCCAGTTAACGCGCTGCTCTTATCTGCTGTTGGTATTGGTATTGCGAGCATCGTCTATACGATTAACCCAGCTTCAGCTTTTCCCATCATGATTGCGCTATCTATGTTTGGAGCATTATTTACGTGGGGTAGTATCTTTGTTACGCATATGTTTTTTAGAAGAAATATGACGCAACAAGGTTTGCAATTAAAGTTTAAAGTTCCAGCTAGTCGGTTTATTTCGTTGTTGGGATTAATCGCGATTTTAAGTATCACTATTACGACTTGGTTTACCAATGAATTTAAGTCAACTCTACAATTCGGTGTTCCTTTAATTGTTGTTCTTACGTTTTTCTATTATTTAAAACGCTCATCAGCCAAGCTTTCTTTGAGTGCTCATGAAGAATCGTTGAAGTGAGAAGCATATGAAACAATATGATAATTCGATTACTGTAGCTAATGAAGATGAGATACTGACTAGCTTTCAAATAAGAAGTTTAGTCAGCTATCAAGAATATAGACACATTCGAGATATTCAATATGGTGCTCATCCCCGATCTACGTTAGATTTATTTCCTGTAGAACAGACGAATAAAACCATTATTTTTATCCATGGTGGATATTGGCAGTGGTGTGAGAAATCAGATTTTGCTTTTATTGCGCCGTATATTTTAGAACAAAGAGCTCAATGTATTCTTCTAGAATATAACTTAGCTCCACAGAGTAAAATTGCAGATATTGTAACTCAAGTTTATCAAGCTCTCGATTTCATTGCAGGGCAAGATTGGATAACCGATGAGGTTGTGTTGGTTGGACACTCGGCAGGAGCCCATCTCGGCGCATTAACTTTAGACCATCCGCTCATATCTGAGATAGTCTTATTAAGTGGAATTTATGATTTAGAGCCAATACAAAAGACCCATTTAAATCATGCGCTAAATTTGACAAAAGAAGATATTTTGAAATATAGCCCTATTTATCATAAAGAGAGAATTCATATCCCTTGTAAAATCTTATGTGGAGAACTGGAACTCGAAGAATTGAAATGGCAAAGTCAGATCTATTTTGAAAGTAAAAGTAGCCAAGATCTGGATTTGGTTCAGTTTAAGCTTATTCCAGAGGTCAATCATTATTCAATTCTAGATTATTATTTTAAGTCGGAATTTATATAAGTAATTGAAAAATATATTATATAACCTCTATCTGTATAAAAAGGATTATATTCAAAATTTAATTGCCACCAAAATGTGAGCTCAATCACAACTAATCCTATTTTTTGCAGAAAGTACTAGTTGTTGTTGACCTGACTATTAAACTTAATTAGATTAAAAAGATAGTGCTTTCTCACTAGACGACAAAATGTTTAGCTGTTGTTTGGATGAGTTTCAAGTCCGTAGCTTCCCAAGATACGGACTTTTTTATTTTTTAATTATAAGTAAAATATAATAACTATTTATTATGATTTTTGATCATCTTAGAAGGTATTAAACTTTAATAGTTTTTATAAATTTTTAATGAATATTGTAAATATAAATTTAGAACTTACTGGCTGTAAATTTAGACTTATAAAATAAGTTTATAATATAATTTAAAAACAACTTCATAAATTTGTCATATTTTTTAGCTAAATTAAAGTTATAAAAACAAAAAACTATAACAAATACTGTTCTTTAATTTTAAATCCAGCCGACTCCTATGGGGTGGCTTTTTTATTTGAAAAAGAAGGAGCCTTTATGAAAGTACAATATTTTGAAGGTGGGATGTATGAACATATGTGTCCAGCTTGTGGGCATCTCCACTATATTCCGGTAGAGTATCCCTTTTCTAATGGACACCAGTGTACCTTTAATGGCAGCTTTGAGAAGCCAACATTTAATCCGGACATAAGTATTGTTGGTCGTTGTCATTATTTTATTAAAGAAGGGTTTATTGAATACGCTACGCATAGTAAACATCATTTAGCTGGACAAAGAGTAGAACTACCTGAACTGGAAAATAGATAAATGTTTTAATTATATAATATTTTTATTTATTTTTTTGAAGTAATATTTTTTTACGTATTTGATACTGAAGTTTTATAGTTAAAAAGTGTAAATCTCTTCTAGTTGCTGATTTATTTAAATTCTGAAATAATTTTATAAATAATTGTTTTATTGTGTGTTTATGGATGTTTGGAAATTTTTGCGAAGCTTCAATACTGTTGGAATATATCTTTCGATTTCTACTTTTATATTAGTGGTACTGATTATATATTTCTATATTTTAAATCCCTCATAAAATTTTATGCTGAAAAGCATGAGTCAAATTTTAATATTAAAGTTCTATATTTTTAGTTTATTTGAATTGGTTCACATTTTTGATTAAAAAAATATACTAGCGTTGTGAAAAATAAGATTTTGTGAAAATATAATTTGGTTTTACTACAGGAGAGTATAAGAAAAATTTCTTTCAAAAATATTTAAACCTTAAAGATAGTACAGATCATAACAAAAATGCCTGAAATAAAAGATATGGAGATTTTTCATGAAGTTTTGCCAAGTATCGGCTGTTTTCTTAACAATGGCCGCCGTCAATTTTGTCTATGCCGCAACCCCCACATCAAGCTCTATCTTAGATTCTTCGCAAATAAAAGGAATTATTAAAAACCAATATATTGTTATTCTTAATAAAGATGCTGGCCTACCTACAGTTTTTGCCCAGAATATTGCTAAGCAACATGGAGGCAAGATTCTACAGTCGTACGACACTGTACTTAAGGGTTTTGCAATTTATTTGCCAGATACAGCGGCTACTGCTTTTGTCGAAGCAATGAAAAAAAATCCACAAGTAATTTCTGTAGAAAACGATACAGTCATGAAAATTGATGCAACTACTCAGAGTAATCCGGATTGGGGGCTAGATCGGGTAGATCAAAAAGCTTTGCCTTTAAATTCTACATATTCTTATTCACAAACAGGTTCTGGCACGACAGCTTATATTGTTGATACAGGTATCTTGTCTAGCCATCAACAATTTTCTGGACGTGTACAAGCAGGTTATACGGCGATATCTGATGGGAAGGGCACAACTGACTGTAACGGGCATGGGACTCATGTCGCTGGTACGGTGGGGGGAAGTGCGTATGGAATTGCGAAGAATGTAAGTTTAGTTCCAGTTCGAATTTTAGGTTGTGATGGTTCTGGTGCCTCTAGTAACGTGATTGCTGGTTTAGATTGGATATTAAAAAATGGTAAAAAACCCGCTGTTGTAAATATGTCGTTAGGTGGAGATGCAAGTGCATCTTTAGACAGTGCAGTTGAAAATCTATTTAATAATGGTTATGTCATGGTGGTGGCAGCAGGAAACTCAAATACGGATGCATGTAACTCTTCGCCAGCAAGAGTGAGTAAGGCAATTACAGTCGCAGCTACAGATAATACTGATACACGGGCAAGTTATTCCAATTATGGCAGTTGTGTTGATATTTTCGCCCCAGGAAGTCAGATCAATTCTGCATGGATTGGTAGTAATACAGCAACTAAAGTGCTAAATGGAACTTCAATGGCTACTCCACATGTTGCTGGCGTGGTTGCTGAAATGTTGCAAAGTGCACCTACTGCAACACCTCAAACAATTTCAACTAATCTTGTAAATCAGGCGAGTAGTAATGTGGTAAAAAATCCATCTGGTAGTCCAAATCGTTTGTTATATAAGGCTCCTTAATAAAAAATGTAATCAGTAGATCGTAAAAAGGTCCCGAAGGACCTTTTTTAAATTTTAGCGTGAGTACCATATTTATCAATCATGATTGAACTGGCTTCATTTAAGCCGCGTACAGTAACTTTTATGCCATTTTTTTGAAATTTATTAACAACTGAATCAAGCATTGCTACTGAGGTCACATCCCAAATATGTGAGTGAGTTAAATCTATAATAACGTCTTGGATTTCTTCATTAAAGTTAAAACTTTGTAGAAACTTTTCAGAAGAACTAAAGAAAATCTGACCTCTTAAATCATATAAACGGGCTTCACCTTCAAAAGAAGCATTTACATGGATGTTATTTTCAAGTTTATTTGCTAAGAATAATGCCGAAAGTAATACACCAGTCAATACACCTAGCGCTAAGTTATGTGTGGCAACCACCACAGCAACAGTTGCGATCATAACGATATTGCTACTTTTAGGATTAGTTTTAAAGTGAGTTAGAGAACTCCACTCGAAAGTACTAATTGACACCATAATCATGACAGCCACAAGAGCAGCCATTGGAATAACCTTTAGCCAATCACTTAAAAATACAACTAAAATCAGTAAAAATATACCTGCACAGAAAGTAGATAAACGCGTACGACCACCTGATTTTACATTAATCATTGATTGGCCAATCATCGCACAACCCGCCATTCCCCCCATAAAACCTGTGGCAATATTCGCTATACCTTGACCTTTGCACTCTTGAAATTTATCGCTTGGAGTGT
The DNA here is from genome assembly GCF_025513915.1 of Acinetobacter sp. WU_MDCI_Abxb74. Lineage (NCBI taxonomy): Bacteria > Pseudomonadati > Pseudomonadota > Gammaproteobacteria > Moraxellales > Moraxellaceae > Acinetobacter > Acinetobacter sp. WU_MDCI_Abxb74. The sequence continues at coordinate 929,505 of NZ_JAHPRP010000001.1, read as the reverse complement.
CCGTCATTTCGTCAACGATTGTTGCAGTCATCATTGATTCAAGTAAACCCACCGCAGCAAGGGCTAAAGAATAAGGAAGAATAATAAGGAGTGTTTCTAAATTAAAAGGAATATCCGGAATTAAAAAAATAGGTAAAGTATCTGGTAATGACCCCATATCACCAACCGTTCGAACATCCATACCTAGAAAAATGGCGAGTAGCGTGATAATAACAATACAAATAAGTGGGGAAGGAAAGAATTTTCCAATTTTGGGAATATAGGGGAATAAATAGATAATTCCTAAGCCGATTGCTACTAATAAGTAAACATGCCAAGTCACGTTTACTAACTCTGGTAATTGAGCCATAAAAATGAGGATGGCGAGGGCATTAACAAACCCAATAACAACCGATTTGGAAACAAAACGCATGAGTTTAGCGAGTTTAAAATATCCAGCTAAAATCTGTATGGCGCCGGTTAAAACTGTTGCTGCAAATAGGTATTGAAGTCCATGGTCTTTTACAAGTGTCGTCATGACTAGGGCCATGGCACCTGTAGCTGCCGAAATCATAGCGGGACGACCGCCAACAAATGAAATAATAACGGCAATACAAAAAGATGCGTATAAACCGACTTTTGGATCTACACCTGCAATAATTGAAAATGCGATTGCTTCGGGAATTAAAGCAAGACCAACAACAAGACCTGAAAGAATATCTGCACGGACATTAGAGAACCATTGTTCTCGGACATTCGATAACATGAGGGAATAGCCTATAGTTCTAAATTTTGAAAAGGCTAGTGATGTGATATATCAACACAAGCGATTACACCACATCACTAAACAATGATGAGTTATTTACAATGATAAGGGTAAATAAACTTAAGGTGGCGTAAGTGTCATGATGATAGAGAATTTGAGGCTTTTAAAAGTGGCGAAAGAATAACATAGGTTGTTAAAGTTGACTAACTTGAGCTTATTAAATCGGGTCGATAAAAGGGTTAATCGTAATTTTTCATTTCCGCTTTGGGCATCGAAGTAAATTCATTTAATGGCATGTCTAAGAAGAAGTCATGTGCTTCAGTATGCTTACAGGTCAACCAATCATTTCTAAGATGATCCGGTATTACAATAATTGAGCGTTTTTCATCATCAGGTTTATGAAATTGTTTCATGAAAGGATGTTGATCGGCATTAATGGTTAATAGCGACATCGATCTCACTTTCTGCTCATCAATTATCGTTTCTTCATAGATCGCAGCAAGTGTAAAAGGTTGCCCATCTTGACGGAATATGCCATACCAGTGCGCTTTTCCATTAATATATTTTGGTTCATAAATAGCTTCAACAGGAATAAGGGCAAATTGGTCATTTGACCACGCATGTTTAAACGAACGTTTTTGCTCTACAGTCTCCGTTCTTGCATTATAAGTTGCATACTTGAAAGAAATTTCTTTTGCATAGGGCGGAAGCATTCCAAATTTAGCTTTTCGCCATTCAACTTCATTTTGATGAGATAAAATGAGAGGGCAATCATCGCTAGGATAGACATCCATCTTATATTCAAAAGTTGGTTCAAATAAGTTTAATTGATTGGCATGAGTTTTCTTTATGGGTTTAAAATTTGCGCACATAAGGTATCCTTATATATAAAATATTCTTCAATTACAGCTTCTAACTTTTAACTTCTTTAGATGTATATTTTTATAATTAGAATTGTCTTTTTAGGTATTAATTTTTATCTATCAATTACTTCGTTAATAAATGTTTATTTAAAATTATGTTCATTTTAGAAAGTATTAAGATATAAAATTAATAGAGTAAGTATAAAAAAAGATCGACCTTAAGTTTAAGTTACTCATCTTAAAGGTAACCTTGTGTGAGTGTTCATCCATTTTGAATAGCTACTTTTATGCAACAGAGCCTTTCAGAAATTTAGATTTTAATAGATTCGTTATTCGTCATAATACAAATCATATAGAGAACTCATACAAACCCTTTATTAGAGGTTTGAAAATTCTCGGAAAATTTTGACAATTTATAAGGTGGACACATGAATAAACATTTATTGGCTAAAATTACTTTATTAGGTGCCGCTCAGCTACTTACACTCAACTCTGCATTTGCTGATATTCCTCTTACTCCATCTCAGTTTGCTAAAGCGAAAACAGAAAATTTTGACAAGAAAGTTATTCTCTCTAATTTAAATAAGCCACATGCTTTGTTGTGGGGGCCTGATAATCAAATTTGGTTAACTGAGCGGGCAACAGGCAAGATTCTAAGAGTTAATCCAGAGTCGGGTAGTGTAAAAACAGTTTTTCAAGTTCCTGAAATTGTAAATGATGCGGATGGACAAAATGGTTTATTAGGTTTTGCCTTCCATCCTGACTTTAAACATAATCCTTATATCTATGTTTCAGGCACATTTAAAAATCCGAAATCTACAGATAAAGAATTACCGAATCAAACGATTATTCGTCGATATACCTATAACAAGGCAACAGATAGTTTTGAAAAGCCTGTAGATTTATTAGCTGGATTACCTTCATCGAAAGACCATCAGTCGGGCCGTCTTGTCATTGGTCCAGACCAAAAGATTTACTATACGATTGGTGATCAGGGGCGTAACCAGCTTGCTTATTTATTCTTGCCAAACCAAGCACAACATACGCCGACTCAACAGGAACTGAGCGGCAAAGACTATCATGCCTATATGGGTAAAGTATTACGCTTAAATCTGGATGGAAGTATTCCAAAAGATAATCCAAGTTTTAATGGTGTAGTTAGTCATATTTATACGCTCGGTCATCGTAACCCACAGGGCTTAGCATTTACTCCAAATGGAAAACTACTGCAATCTGAACAGGGCCCAAACTCTGACGATGAAATTAATCTCATTGTTAAAGGTGGTAACTATGGTTGGCCAAATGTAGCGGGTTATAAAGATGACAGCGGTTATGCGTATGCAAATTATTCGGCAGCAACCAATAAAGCACAAATTAAAGATTTAGGACAAAATGGTTTAAAAGTAGCAGCAGGTGTTCCTGTGACTAAAGAGTCTGAATGGACTGGTAAAAACTTTGTGCCGCCGCTAAAAACCTTATATACCGTCCAAGATACCTATAACTATAATGACCCAACCTGTGGAGAGATGACCTACATTTGCTGGCCAACGGTTGCGCCGTCATCTGCTTATGTCTATAAGGGCGGCAAAAAAGCAATTTCTGGTTGGGAAAATACCTTATTGGTTCCATCTTTAAAGCGCGGTGTTATTTTCCGTATTAAGCTAGATCCAACCTATAGTGCGACTTATGATGATGCTGTACCGATGTTTAAGAGCAACAACCGTTATCGTGACGTGATTGCAAGTCCAGATGGGAATGTTTTATACGTGTTAACTGATACTGCCGGAAATGTCCAAAAAGATGATGGCTCTGTAACGAATACTCTAGAAAACCCAGGATCTCTGATTAGATTTACATATAAAGCTCAATAAAACAGGCTATTAAAAAACCGATCTACATAAGATCGGTTTTTTTCAGTTTAAGAAAAACTATTCAGTTACGACTAATACCGGTAAATGAATTTCTCCTAAAAGGGCTTGAGTCACACTTCCTAAAAAGAATTTTTTAAACCCTTTTCGACCATGAGAACCAATGACTAACAAGTCTGCTTTGAGTTCGGTAGCTGCTTTAATAATTTCTGTATGAATTGTTTGACCCTCAACAATTTTTGTTTCAACAGAAATTCCATGTTGGCTAAATTGCTCTTTTGCTTGGTCTAAAATACCCTGAATAGATGCTTTAGCTTTATTAAAATAATCCTGTGCTAATTCTGTACTATCAATGAATTCTACAGAAATAAAAGGATCTATCGTAAGCGCATATACTAGAGTCACTTTACTACCAAAGGCCTTAGCAAGACTTGCAGCGTGATTTACAGCAATGAGTGAAGTAGGAGAACCATCGACTGGAACCAAAATATGGTGGTAACTCATATATTGCTCCTTATTGTCTTTTGACAATGTTTATCTTAGAAGAAATTAAGTTTGTTATCGTTATGGTTATATTATCGCCAATTTTTATAATTTTATTGTTTATTTTTAGTGTGAATAAGTGAGCCGTAAATTCTCTTAAGCATTTATCTTAAGACATGATAATGACTTTCTAAATAAGGCTGATTTTGCTTAAGTATAGAGATAACTTGGTTAGCATCAACAGCAGATTCAAACAAAAATCCTTGGCCTATGTTGTATCCAAATTGACGAAGTAATTCTTCTTGTTCTGGGGTTTCGATGCCCTCTGCAATGAGCCCAAGTGACAGATTAGGGGCGAGTAACCCAATCGCTTGTACAATGGCATAGATAGATGGGTCATGTTGCATCTTTTGTATAAAACTACAATCCACTTTTAAACTGTCAATTGGATAGTCACGAATATGGGTAAGCGATGAAAAACCTGTACCAAAGTCGTCTAGTGCAATACGTACACCATGTTGTTTTAATTTATTGAGCGCTCGGATCACATAATCTGAACCTCGGTCACCCAGCATATGTTCAGTGACTTCTACTTCAATATAATGTGTTGGAATTTGAAATTGATTGATCTTTTTCAAAAGCCGTTCAGCATAGTTGTCTCTTAAGAACTCAACTGGTGCGGCATTGAGCGAAACAGGAAGAGGTTTAATATCTAGATCTATCCATTTTGCGATGTCACGTAAAACTTGATGCTGCATAGTTTCACCGATTTTACTCGCCAAGTTATAATCTTTAAAAGCCTCTGCGATTTGTGATGGATAACCTCTTTGAGCTGAAGTTGTATGCCATCGTAATAAAGCTTCAAAACCTACAACACGATGGGTTCTTAAGTCGACTTTGGGTTGATAGTAGGGCTGGATTGTATGATGGCGAATAAGCTGTCGCGCTAAATTAAGTTGAGATGCGACTGTTTCGGTCATTTGCATCATGCATGGATCATACATGCGAATACCGCCACGACCACGAGCTTTTAAGTCATGCAATGCCATATCTGCACAACTTAGTAGACCTGACTGATCTATAGCATCTTGGGGATAGATCGCACAACCAATACTCATACCGCCATTTAGAGCATTACCTAAATAGGTAATAGGCAGATTTAGCTGCTGAAGTAAAATGGCTGCTAGGTCGCGTACATCATTTTCAGATTTAAGGTTATTAATAATAACTGCAAACTCATCTCCACCCAGTCGTGCAACAAAACATCTTTCATCATCAACACAATGACTAAACCGTTTGGATAAGACTTTTAAAAGATGATCGCCTGCGCTATGTCCTAAAGTGTCATTAATATGCTTAAAATGATCAAGATCAATTAATAGTAAACCAACACTTGTTTGATTATCTTTTGAATATGCAAGAGTGCGTTTAAGCTGAAATTTAAATGAGCGCCGATTACATAATCCGGTCAGCTCATCTCGCTCACTCATATTTCTAAGCTGATTTTCTGTCAAATGCTGTTGAGTAACGTTACGTGATACACAAAGTATTTGTATGATTTCACCATTTTCCCGATGAATCGGGGTAAGCATATTATCCCAATATTCGGGGTCCTGATCTGGTAAACAGCTCATTCCAGCAAATCTGGCAACTTTGCCCTGAAGCGCTTTTTTTAAAGCGACGCGTCCACGTTTACGAATATGAGGTGGCAAAAGCTCAAGCCATTTCATACCAAATTTTGTTTCATCAACAGGAACACCCAAAGCGAGGCATCCTGATTTGTTCATATGAGAAACTGTGCCGTCTACATTTAATACTTTAATGCAATCCACACTGATATCTAACATTTGATTTTGTATTTCAATATTCTTTTGCAAGTTTTGTTGTTCTTGAATATCGTGATCAATATCTAAAAAGCTGACATACCATTCACTGACTAGAGAAGAGGCGCGATATTTGGATGTTTGAATAGAGAGCTTGCACCATCTATATTGATTACCACTTTGTAAAAGTCGGCATTTTAATTCTATTCTTTTTTGCAGGCGTATTGCTTCGAGCCATCTATTTTTGACTTCATCTAAATCGACAGGAGATATAAAATCCAACCATTGCTGAGGTAATGGAGAAAAAGTATCCTGCCAATATTCTGTACACTCTATATTGCAATATAATATCAAGCCATTTTCATCACTTACCCAAGTCGGTAGTGGAATTTGCTCAACAATAAAATGCTTTTGGGTGTTGTTCGACATTGAAGTCATAACATGCCTAGAAAGATTGTATGGGCGGGTAATCTATTTATCAGTCATTATTGTAATCTTTCTGTAGTAACCAAAACAGTAATAAATAAATCTCACCTGTCTTTTTTTTGTACTGAAAATGAGATGTTAAATAAATTATATACTTAATATTTAATTTATGTTTTTGTTATTTATTGATTTTTATTTGTGATAAGTTAAAAAAATATTTATGCTTATTTTTGTAAAAAACTTATTAAAACAGAAGCTTATAATTGACTTTAAAGACTTATTTTAATAAAACCAATGAAAATAAATTATAAAAATGATATGAAGTAATTTGCAATAACTAAAATTTTAATAAAACAAAATTTAACCATAATATATAAAGAGGGTAAGGTTTTAAAAATTCTGATTAAATACAATAACCATCATTAAGTTTACAAAAGTAATATAAAATAAAGGCTTATATTATCGTAAAATTGTTTTCATCAAGAAGGATATATATTTCCTTTTTGTGCATTTTATAGCCTACATTTTCCCCAAGATGTAGGTTTTTTTTATTCTTAATTTTTGTGTTTATAATCTCTAACTATTAAAAATAAAAAAAAGCCAAATGGCTTTTTTATACAGTTTCAGGTTTCTTCAATTCTTGTTGAATATAAAGATTCATATAATATTGTTCAATATAATCATCAGCATAGTTGTTTGCTAAGGTTTTTGTTGCCACTTGTTCATGTTTTAAATAGCAGTTTGATTCGAGGTCTTTTTCAAGTACCCACCATTGACGGTTAATACGACGTACTTGAAACTTGTCACTTTTGTATTTTCTTTTAGCCATTTTCAAAAATTTGCTATTCAGTTGTTGAAAGAGAATTTCTACTGGACTTAGAGGCTCAAGTCAACAGATGAGAAGTTAATTGATTATTTTATGTAGGGGAGTTGTTTCTATTAAGACCTAGATGAAGCATTAAAATAGAAAAAGCTCTCGTAAAGAGAGCTTAATTATTAGTATAAAACATCTGTTTCTCTTTTAACGAGAAAGATTCTTTAAAAGTAATTTTAAACTTTCCATCATTTTTTCTAATTGTAACGGAGTGATACCTTCGAAAGATTGTTCGAGTACCACGCTGGTTAGATCATTAATCTTATTGATCATTTCAGTACCTTTTTCTGTAAGTACTACGCGGGTGATTCGACCATCGGTCTGACAAGAATAAGTTTCAACCAAACCTTCATCTTTTAAACGATAAACAATCTTAGTAGTCGTCGACATTTTTGAAATAATCATATCTGAAAGTTCAGAAACACTCGCATGGGGCTTACTGCTTAAAGCCAACATAATGCGTCGACGTGAGTTATCTAAACCATATTTTTTTAAAGCATTATCAATATTTTGTACATACTGAGCATGTACTTGAGTAATCCAATAATATGGAAAATCTTCAAGAGTAAAAGATTCTGTTGTAGGTAAAAAACGCGCATACTTCTTTGTCATTGACTTTTCCCCATACCTTGGTGGATCGCATTTCTGGTGAACTATCTTTAATAGTTGAAAAATATAGTTTCATCAAGCAAGTTATATCAGGACTTTACTTGGTGAGCAAAATTTATATAGTTAAATTTAACAATGACATGGTTTAACGGTCCTTATCTTGATAAACATTTCTATACTTTGCATAAACTACAAATACTCTTCTTCTATAGTCAAAGTTTGTTGAAAGTTAATGTGACTGAATGGGTCATCGCCATTAGTTCCTTAAAATCTTTGACAGATATACAAGATTGCATTGAGGCTTGCTTGATTGTTAATTAAACAATATTGGCTTGCAGACGCATCGTAGAAAAAAAATTATGATTTGACCGTGGCATTGAACGAGATAGTTTTTGTCTCTAAAGTCATAATTACGAAAAATTAAGATATTTAAATAATAAATGTTTATAAATATCAAAATCTTGATGTGTTTTGTTTTTGATAAAATTTACCATACATTTAACATGAATCATCAATTATTTAGTAAATTAAAAAGGGATCGTTTATTAACTTGTTGATTATTTTAATAAAATTAAAAAAACTGGTTGAGTAGTTAAGTTTATAAATTTAACTTTTTTATCTATAAATTATATTTTTAATAATTTTTACATCAGACAGGATGTCGCTCATCTTTTGAATCGAAAAAAGAACCGACTTTAACTGTTATGTTAGCAAGAAGAAGTACCTGCACAGGTTATGGCAAGAGCTACTCAGATTAAGTGATATAGGCCCTATTAGAATGGTTTGTTCAATAGATTGAGCTTACAGTTTTATTTGATTAATTAGATATAGTTTATAAAAAAGGGAGAACTTATATTCTCCCTTTTTTAATTATGAAATGGTCACAGTCTTTTCTTCTATCTTTTTCTTAACAATTGCATAGCTTATTCCAGTAACGATACTACCGGCAGCAATTGCAGTAAGATATAACCAAGCATGATTAATTGCATTTGGAATTAAAAGAACAAACACACCACCGTGAGGAGTTACCAACTCGCAATGGAATAAGGCAACAAGTGCGCCTGTCACAGCGCCACCTAAAATACAGGTTGGAATAACACGCATTGGGTCTTTAGCAGCAAAAGGAATTGCACCCTCTGAAATAAAACATAAACCTAGTACAAAAGCGGCTTTCCCAGCATCTTTCTCTCCTGTGCTAAATTTATTTTTAGCAATGAGAGTCGCAATAGCCATACCAATAGCAGGGACCATACCGCCCGCCATTGTTGCTGCCATTGGCATATAGGTATTTGTTGTCAGCAATCCGACAGTAAAAGCGTAGGCTGCCTTATTGATTGGACCACCCAAATCAATACACATCATGCTTGCTAATATAATTCCCATTAACACAGCATTTGTTGTACCCATATTATTTAGGAAATCTTTCATTAGCTCGAAAATATGTGCTACAGGTTGTCCAACCACATAGAACATAATAAGGCCAACAAATAACGTACCTAATAAAGGAATAATTAAAATGGGTTTAAGCGCTTCTAGACTAGTTGGAAGTTTAAGTTTTTTTGCAATAAAAAGAGCGATATAACCTGCAAGAAAACCAGAAACAATACCGCCTAAAAAACCTGCTTGTAATTGAGAGGCGAGTAAGCCGCCAATTAAACCAGGTGCGAGCCCAGGACGATCAGCAATCGAGTAGGCAATATAACCCGATAACATTGGGACCATAAGCATAAATGCGGCGGCCCCAATTTGTTTTAAGATCGCAGGTAAACTTCCAGCTTGCTCAGCAGCATTTAGACCAAAGCATAAAGAGAGGGCAATTAAAAGACCTCCAGCCACGACCATAGGTAACATATAGGAAACACCTGTTAAGAGATGTTTATATACGCCAACCTTTTCGGTTTTATCTTTGTTTTCGACTGATGTTTGTTGCTTACCTTGTTCTAAAACTTGAGCATTACTTATTGCTTCAGCAAAGGCTTTATCTGTTTGCTTTAATGCAAAACCAGTGCCGCATCGGTAAACACGCTTACCCACAAAACGATCTGTATTAACTTCAATGTCAGTCGCAAGAATTACGATATCTGCCTCAGCAATAGCTTGAGCTGATAAAATATTTTTTGCGCCAACGGAACCTTGTGTTTCTACTTCAATTTCATAGCCAAGTCTTTCTGCACCTTGTTGTAAAGCTTCGGCAGCCATAAAAGTGTGTGCAACCCCAGTAGGGCAAGCTGTAATTGCAACAAACTTAGTTGCTTTGTTTACTGATGTCGTATCACTCTGCCAATCTTGAGCTGGCTTAAAATGATCTAAGGCAGTTTGAAAAGCTAAGTGAGCATCCTTTTTTATCTCTTCAATGCTAATTAAAGACAAAGGGTGGGTACCAAAAATATTAAGATCTTTCGGGCGTTGTCCAACAACAATGACTTGATCTAAGTTTTCATTCGCATCAAATTCATCGAGCGAAATAATGCTATTTAAATAACCCTGTTGGGATGCAACTTGTGCAAGTTTACGAGCTAAAATCAAAGCATTGACTTGCTGTTGCGGACTATTAATGACAAATAATAAATGTTTAGCAGTTGGCATCAGATTCACTCAATGAATTGATTGTAGTTTGGGCTTTTAATTGGACTAGCTTTTCAGCATTTGGAATCCGAAAGCCAATTTGTGTGACAGCATGGCTTGCAATTGCTGTAGCCGTTTTCAATGTTTCTTCAGCAGAAAAACCATTCATTAAGCCATGAATCATGCCTGCTAAAAGAGAGTCACCTGCACCAACGGTACTTTTAACGACTACTTTAGGGGCTTTGGCATGAAGTGGGTGAGTGTTATGTAGCCAATTTACACCGTCTTCACCCATCGAAATAACGACATGCTCAATTTCAGCTAAGTTTTCAAAAAGCTTTTTTTGTTCAGCATAGGTCGCGGCAGGAAGCTGATAGCTTTCTACTAATTCATCAGTATTGGGTTTAATCATCCAAGGCTGGCACTCAATTGCAGCGACTAATGCTTTACCACTTGTATCAAGAGCAACTTTTTTTCCTTGTCCTTGAATGAGCTTAATAAGTTGCTTTAACTCATCAACGCTAAAACCTTGTGGAAGGCTCCCTGCAATAGCAACTACATCTACCTGTGGCAAAATCATTTCGATTTTCTGAAATAAGTTTTTTTTATCCAATTCAGATACTAAAAAACCTTTTCCATTTAAATCAGTCATACGCCCAGAATGTTCAGCAATTTTTATATTTTGGCGAGTCTCACCTTCAATATAAATAAACTCAGGCTGGAATTGAGCTTCCTTAAAATGCTTATCAAAAATCTGTCTGTTAGTGGTTCCTAGAAAACCAGAAACAATAACCTCATGCCCCAAATCTTTTAAAACCTGTGCAATATTTAACCCTTTGCCTGCTGCATGTATTTCTACAGATTCTTGGCGATTTACTTCGCCAACCTGTAATTCATTGAGTTGTATAGTCACATCAATTGCAGGATTTAAAGTAATTGTTAAAACTTTAGCCATTACTGTTCCTAATCTTTAGATTTCTTGTTCGGATAGCTGACGTACAGCAGGGGCGCTATCACATTCTAGTGCGCGTTTTGCAAGCATTTGAGCTTGGCTGTAGTCAAGTGTACGAATTTGGGCTTTTACCAAAGGAATACTATTGGGAGACATGCTGAGCTCATCTACGCCTAATCCCATAAGGATCGGTACGGCTTTTGGATCAGCTGCCAGTTCTCCGCATACACCCACCCATTTGCCATATTTATGTGCAGCTTTTACAGTGTGCTCAATCAATTGCAAAATGCTTGGGTGGAGGCCATCTGCTTCAGCCGAGAGGATAGGGTGACCACGGTCAATAGCTAAAGTATATTGAGTTAAGTCATTTGTTCCTATACTGAAAAAGTCCACTTCTTGAGCAAGAATAGGGGCAAGTAAGGCAGCAGAGGGAACTTCAATCATAATGCCAACTTCTAAATTGTCACATGGATGTAAAGTTTTAACCTCATCAAGAATTGCCTTTGCTGCACGCCATTCTTCTACACGGCCAATCATTGGAAACATGATTCGTAAAGGGCGATCATCTGCGGCTTTAAGCAAAGCGGTAAGTTGCTGACGTAACAGCTCTGGCTGTCTTAGCGTCAAACGAATACCTCTTAGACCTAAAAATGGATTTTCTTCTTCAGCAATTGGAAGGTAAGGGAGAGGTTTGTCACCTCCCACATCTAAAGTACGTACTACAAGAGGGCGGCCAGCAAGGGCATCTAAGACAACACGGTAATCTGTTTCTTGGGCTGCCTCATTTGGGGCACTGCTATGAGCCATAAAAACAAGCTCGGTTCTGAGTAGACCGATTGCTTCGGCGCCACATTCTACTGCGTGGGCTGTAGCTTGAACTTTTCCTAAATTGGCAGCAATTTCGATCTGGTATTGATCTAGAGTAATCGCAGGTTCTTGACAGTGGCGTTCAGCTTCTTCACGAATTTTTTGTTGAAGCTCACGCTCCTGTTTTGCTTGTTCGATTTGCTGAGAATTAGGGTTTAATACAAAAGTTCCTGTATCTCCATTAATTAAAAGAGAACTCTTTTGTTCAATATCTAATACTTGATCGCCAGCACCCACAATGGCAGGAATACCTAAAGCACGAGCAACAATAGCGCTATGGGCACTAGCACCGCCTACAGCTGTCAAAATACCCGCTACACGATCTTTATTAAGGCGAGCCACATCACTTGGCCCCACATCATACATGATCAAGATATAAGGCTCTTTTGGCTCTTCGATAATAACTTCACCACAGAGTTGAGCTAAAACCCGATCGCCAATATCACGTAAGTCTGTAGCTCGCTCAGCCAGTAAACGGTCTGGTAAAGCTGCTTGTTCTTTGGCTGCTGCGTCAATATGTTCATACCATGCAGCAGGGGCAGAAAGGTTTAAGTTTATCTTTTGATAAACACCATTAATGAGATCGGGGTCATCCAACATTTCCAAATGTGCTTGGAAGATTTGCTTAATTTCCGTAGCTTCAGATTTCGCAATCACTTGGTGAATATTGTTTTTAACTGCATGAAGTGCAATATCTAGTTTTTCTTTTTCTGCTTTAACACTTAAACCCATACGTTCATATTGATAAATCTTAGGTTTAATGACATGTACGGGGCCAAAAGCTAAGCCGCTTGAAGCTGGAATGCCTGTATTTGCACTTAATATTCTCGGCAGTGATTTTACTGTTTGAGACAATTGAGTTTCTTTGATATCTGGAGGCAGAATTGGTTCAACTTCCTCTCCTAAGCCTTGTTGCACGACCTGAATAACTTTATCTAAAGCTTCAACTGCATCTGTTTCTGGCTCGGCAATAAAACGTAAGGTCTGGCCGCGTTTACATCCTAAGGCTAATAAACGAGTCAAACTTTTAGCTGAAACAAAATTACCTTCATCTACTGCGACTTGAATATCGCCTTGAAAACTTTTTGTTAAGTTGACCAAATGAGTCGCTGGTCTAGCATGTAATCCATGTGCATTGGCTAATACAACTGAGCGATGAGGCCAATCTGGAATAACATCTGCACCAATAATTTTAGCAATTTCATTTGGTGTTTGTGTTTGATCTAGCTGAGCGACTTGTTCTGGATTAAATAAAATATCAATGAGTCGGTTAAATCTTTGACTATCTAACTGCTCATTGGCAGCAATACAGACTAGCGTATTTAGTTTTTGCCCATCCAGATCTAGAGTATGGCGGGGCTTTACAATACTGATTGCAGGCTGTTGAACAAATTTACTGCTAGAAATAGACCAGATTTGGTCTTGCAACTGGATAACTTGATCTGGCTCAAGTGAGCTTAGAAAACCACATTTTACGAAATTATGTTTTTTTAAAATTTGAGAGGCTGACCACAACAAATCTTCAATATCTTGAGATTCAATTTCAGTTTGAATTAAATTTTCGTGCAGAGTTAAAGATAAAGGTTGAGCTTGCAAGAGTTCAATAATTTGTTCAGGTTGTGTTGCATTTTTTACCTGTTCACTGACATCTTGCATTAAAGCTCGAGTTAATATTTGTAGTACTTGTAAATGTTCATCAGATTTTGCTGCAATAACCACAGCTAAATAAATCGTGTTTTCCCCATCCCATATTATTCCTTCAGGGAAGTGAGCTAACCGAATACCTGTTTCTAAAATAAATTCACGAGATTGCGGAGTGCCATGTGGAATTGCAATTCCTTGACCTAAATAGGTGGCGCTTTGCTGTTCGCGATTGATGAGTCCTGTTATATATTCAGGTGTAACTAACCCATCTTTTACTAATATATCTACTAGACACTGTAATGCATGCTTTTTATCAACAGCATGTTGATTCATATGAATATGTCGAGGCTCGAGTGCTAGCATACTTATCCTTGAACAATTTCTTTGGTTTTAGCTAAAACAGAAAAAAAGAAGCTGTTTGTATTAAAATAGGTTAGTTTACCCGTTTTTAAACAACAGCTTCAGACAAATTACCATAGCAGAACTTTAAGGTTATATCGACGTATTTACGTAAAAAAATGCTTATTAAAAATACAAAGGAATCGCTACTTAATATATTTTAATTTGTTAGGGTGACTATGAATTTAATAAAGTGATTTTATAAAAAAGAAGTATTAATAATAAAAAAACCTCTAAACCGGATTACGGGCATAGAGGCAAAAAGTAAATGATAGAATTTAAAATTAATATTGAATTTCTTGCTCTAAGAGTGACCACAGCTTTTGATGTGATTTTTTAAACATTAACATGTGTCCAATTGATTTATAACCGAGTTTGATCGGGTTTAGTTCTAGCATTTTAGTAGGGGCTTTCGGATATAAACTTAATAAATCCTCAACATTGTGTTGAGTGGCAATTTCATCGTCACTTGCCCAAATCGAAGTAATGGGGCAGACAATCTCAGTATGAAAGTCATGAAAGATAGTTTTACCAATGGCATTTTTTACATAGCCTGGGTTGCTACAAAATTCTCTCCATTGTTGAGCAACTTTTTTAGGTAAGTTTTCACCCATTCCAATAAATTGAGTAGCGCCATAACCTTTTAAAGTATTAGAAATTGGAAAAATAACATTAAACATAACAGGGGCCAGAAACTTGGTTTTACCTTTAAGTCCTTTTACATTGCCAGTAGAGCCTGCTACCGCAACAACTTTTGCTACCTTATGAAAATTAGGCACAATTCCTAATAATTGCCCACCGGCACTGTGGCCAAGCAGAGTAACTTGTTCTGCTTGTGTTTTTTCTAATAGGGCGTCAATTGCGCAAGGAATATCAAGCGTCCCCCAATCATTAATACTTGCCTCACTTTGCTTTAAAGGTCCATGCAATGAATCTCCAATTCCACGGAAATCAAAGCTTAATACTTCATAACCTTGTTGGCTTAACCATGTAGCAAAAGAATGATAAAAATTTTTAGTAATGCCTGTGGCTGGGCAAATCAAAACAGGATTGGCCGATTTTTTTGTTTGAGCTGGATAAAATTGTGCAGCAAGTTGATAACCATCTTCGCAGGTCATCCAAAATGATTCAAAAGTGTTATCCATAATATTACGTAATGATTAGCTTATTGATGACTTTAATTTACATGAGTTCTAAAATGATACTTGATTAAAGTGTGACTATAAAGTCAGGATTTATGCTATACAGCTCATTAAATTTTAATAAAACGAATAATGAGGAAAAAGATGGATTTACCAAAAGCTGTACAGTTAGCGATTGTATTTAGTGGCATATTTTTATGGATAGGAATGTTCACAGGGGTGTGGAAATATTGGCAAATACGCCGTTCGGAATTGAGTCGTGCGCATTATTATGTCGATATTGCTCATCGAAGTAGCTTACTTTACGCAGCTGCTAGCTTAATTCTTGCTGCACTAAGTTATTTTACTGTTTTAAATGAAAATATTACTTTGTGGTGTGTTCTAGCGAATGTCTTATTTTTTAGTTTTTCAATATTGGTTTACATCATACATGGATATTTGCAGGACACGACAAATCAATTCAAAACTCCACATCGATTAGGCAGATTTAACTTGCCTTCGTGGTTAATGTCTTTAATGATGGTGGCATTGATTATTACTGAATTATTAGCTACAGCTATTTTAGTTATGGGAACAATTTTTTTATTTCTGGGTATATAAAAATGGATGATCACTCATCCATTTTTTAATCTTACAATTATTGTTGACTAAGACGTCTTTTAGCTAACTTTCGCATTTTATGATCGACGAAAGCCCACAAACAAAATATGACAGAAACAACCATCGCATACATAAAGTATTCGGGTTTTAAATTTCCTTTTATCATACCTTGAAACAGCAAAGTCAGCATAAGAGCAAGCGGTGTTACTCCATAAACAACTGAATCTTTGCTGTTCAGAGTGTTAATGAAGACTTGTTTGTTGAAATGTAATGATAACATCTCCATCCCTCCTTGTAGTTGTGCTAAAACCTAATGTTTTAGTCAAGAATAAGTTTTAAGCTTAATGTTTTACTGCTATTTTTAATTCAATTCAATAGAGAATAGCAATTTTTTTGAGCAGTTTTATAAAAACCTCTATATTTATAAAAGCTTAAGGTATTAAAAAAGTAAATATTAAATATTTTTGTATGAAATGCTTATTCTTTTAGGGAAGAGAAATTATTTAAGTGAAAAGTGTATTAATTTCTCTTTCCTATTAATTTATTTTAGCTATTTTGCTTTTTAAAAAAGGTATCAATCGCATGTTGAGCAATTTCTGCATCTTCAAAAGATTGAACACCAGATACACCAATAGCACCTAAAATTTCACCTTCATGAATAATCGGTTTTCCACCTTCTAACATGCCTTGAGCGCTAGGCATACTTAAGAAACCAAGACGGCCACTTTGCAAAAGTTCTTCATAAAATTTTGAAGGTCTACCTGATATTGAAGAGCATTTTGCTTTTTCTAAGCATAAGTGTGAAGTTAAAGGAGAGGCGCCATCTAAACGTTTCATGAGTAATAATGAGCTTGTTTCATCAACAATTGCGATGCTGACTTTAAAGTTGTGTTCAATTGCATATTTTTGAGCTTCTTCCATTAAAAACTCTGCATCTGCTAATGTTAAGTAATATTTAGTTTTCATTGTTGCTCTTCTTTCCTGAGTAAGCTAAAAATTATTTTAGTGTAATTTTACAGTAAAAATTGATTATATCTATAGTTGATTTGTCATTAAAAGCTAGTGTGGAAATAAAATGCTGGCTGGGTAAACACAGCATTTTATTCAATATATAAAATCATGTTTGGATAAAACTCGATTTCAAAAAAGCCACTAAATTAAATGTTTTTGAATTTAACTTTGTCGATAATTACGGTAATTAGAAGAACAACTAAAGATGGGATCAACCAAGCTAAGTTTTGTTCATTTAGTGGTAAATGTTGTAGAAATTCAGGTAAATAATCACCAAAACCTGCAACTTTAAGACCATCAATAATGCCGAAAATTAAAGCAATACTCGTTACTGAACCGACAATAAAAGAAGGTTTGTGCCAAAATTTCCAAAAGAAGCTCAGCATAATCACCACAATTGCAGGTGGATAGATTGCACTTAAAACTGGTACTGATATAGCAATCAGTTTAGTTAATCCAAGATTAGAAATAATGAAAGAGAAACCAACTAAAATAAAGACTAAAAGCTTATAGGGTAATTTAGTTAATTGAGCAAAGTACTCACCACACGCACACGTTAAGCCAATCGCTGTAACCATACATGCTAGAAAGATGAGGCCAGTTAAGAATAATGAACCCATATTTCCAAAAGCATGCTGAACATATGCATGTAAAATTACTGCGCCATTTGCTGCATTTGGTGCTACTTCATGGCTACCTAAACCTAATTTGAACAAGCTTAAATAGACTAAAGTAAGACCGGCACCCGAAATGAGACTGGCAATAATTGCATATTTGGTCACTAACTTTTTATCAGTTACACCGCGAGAGTAAATCGCTTGAATAATAACGATACCAAATACGAGTGCACCTAAGGTATCCATGGTGAGATAACCGTTTACGAAACCCTCTGAAACCGGAGACGCAACGTATTGATTAATCGGTGCAGGAACGTAACCTGCAGGAATCATGACCGCCGCAATTCCTAAAATTGCTAAAGCGATAATTTTTAGCGGGGCAAGTACATGTCCTACTGTATCCAAAAGCTTGTTTGGATAGAGTGAAACTACAGTTACAAATGAAAAATAGATTGCACTATAGATTAGAAGACTGCTACTTGAGGTTCCAAAATAAGAGGAAAAACCAATTTCATAAGAAACAGTAGCTGTACGTGGGGTAGCAAATAGAGGGCCGACTGATAAGTAACAGACAACAGTTAAAATCAGACTTGCCACCCGACCTAAGGGAGAACTAATAATTTCAATGGATCCCTGCATGCGAGAGAGTGCCATGATAGTGATTACAGGTAAGCCGACAGCCGTAATCAAAAAGCCTAGTGCAGCTAACCAGACATGTTCACCAGCTTGTTGAGCGACGATGGGAGGAAAGATAATATTGCCAGCACCAATAAAAAGGGCAAAGGTCATAAAACCTAAGGCAATAATATCTCCAGTGCGAAGATGTTGCATAAATTAAAAGTGAATAAAAAAGAAGGAATTTTAGAGCAAAAGTAATCATGTTCAAGCGCTAATTTATGTGAAAAAGCTTTTTTTCGGGTGGTTAAAACGATATCTGGTGATATAAGCATTTGTTTGGTTAAAGTATGTACTTGAAAAGCCATTAAAAGGACAAAAGAACTTCTTTTTAAGTTCTGACTTTTTATAAAAAATATGTAAGAATAAAAAGATAAATTTTTATTGTGAATGCTGAATGTTTAAGCATTTTAGGCTTTTGGTCTGACTTATATTCATCCTAAAATATTTTGAATTACCTTAGGTTTTTGTAGGGAAGGGCATGTTTCTTGTCTGCGAGGATAGAATTGAATGAGAGCTTCTACTGTTACCATTAAAACTGAACAAGATCTGGAAAAATTAAGAGTTTCTGGACGCTTGGCGGCACAAGTTTTAGAAATGATAGGGGCCTATATTAAACCGGGCGTATCTACTGAATATTTAGATAACCTCTGTAATGACTATATTGTAAATAATTTAAAAGTTATTCCCGCTAATGTGGGATATCACGGTTTTACAAAAACAATATGCACCTCAGTCAATGAAGTTGTTTGCCATGGAATACCATCGCCGAATAAAATCTTAAAAGATGGCGATATTATTAATATTGATGTTGCAATTATTAAAGATGGTTATTTTGGCGATACGAGCCGCATGTATTTTGTGGGTAATGTAAACCCACAAGCAAAAAAACTGGTTGATACAACTTATGAAGCGATGGTTGCTGGTATTCATACCGTTAAGCCAGGAGCTACATTAGGCGATATTGGTTATGCTATTCAGTCGGTTGCTCATCGAGAAGGCTATAGTATTGTTCGAGAATATTGTGGGCATGGGATTGGTAAGGTGTATCATGAACAACCCAATGTTCTACATTATGGACAGCGCGGGCAAGGCTTGGTCTTAAAGAAAGGAATGGTCTTTACCATTGAGCCAATGGTGAATGCAGGTAGACCGCAAGTGAAAGAGTTAAATGATGGCTGGACAGTCGTTACTCAAGATCTTTCATTATCTGCTCAATGGGAACATATGGTTGCAGTAACAGATACTGGCTTTGAACTATTAACACCATGGCCCGAAGGTGTGGGCAATTATCCTGCAATTTGAAAAATATAAAAAAAGTTCGATAAATTATCGAACTTTTTTATTTTAACGCTCAGAAAGATGTTCTACTAAATAATCAATAAATACTCGAACAGCAGGTAGTAATCCTCGGCGTGATGGATATACGGCATGTAATATTCCATGCGGTGCTTTCCAGTCCGGTAAGATTTGTAGAAGTTGCCCAGACTTCAGGAAATCTTCTGCTGCACTCTCTGGTAATAATGCGATACCACAGTTCTGACTAGCCAATTGAGCCAACATGTGTATGTTTGTGCCCATTACAATAGGGCTGACTTTGACTTTTTTCTGTTGATTGTCAGGCCCATGCAAAATGAATTGTTGATCAAGATGATCTTCAGACAAACTTAAAATACGGTGCTCACTGAGCTGCTCTGGATTTTTTATATCTCCAAACTCATTTAAATATGCCTGACTTGCGAATAAACTTTGTTCTATAAGGGCAAACTGTCTAAGAACTAAACTTGGATCATCATCAAGTTTTGAGCGAACTCGTAAAGCGATATCAATCCCTTCGTTAATGACATCCACTCGACGGTTACTCACCATAAGTTGCAAACGAATTTCTGGATATTTTTTTAAGAAAGCAGGTAGGATTTTTGGTAGTTGATTTTGAGCAATATCAACAGGCACACTAACTTTTACCACGCCTCTAGGTTGAATACTTAAATGATCAATTAAATCATGGGCAGCTTGTGCAGCATTCATCATGACTTGAGCATGTCTATAAATATCCATCCCAATATCTGTAACAGCAAAATGACGAGAACTACGCTGGATTAAACGAACCCCCAAGTTTTCTTCTAAACTGTAAACGCGACGACTTAATTTTGATTTTGGTATATCCGTTACACGCTCAGCAGCACTAAAACCACCATGCTCAACAACAAGAGCAAAACAATAAAAATCATCAAGATCAGTGAGCATTAAAATATCCTATTTATGCAACAACTATGATTTTACATTATTATTTTTGCAACGATAATTCTTATACTAAATTTTTTGTAAGTAGAGGATAAATTCATGATCTATTTAATAAAGATGGTTTTTGAAATGATTTTGTAATTACGATGTGATTTTGATGTATGTATTTTAATTGAACTTGTGGCCTATCTATAGAACTATTAATCAATTTCTTCTACACTATAATTTTTCTTTACCCTCCAAATCTAATGCCTTATCAATTAATAGAACTTAACGATGCCTCAACAAATATTAAGTGTCCATTTTGCAAACAAGCGATAATTGACTGGGCACAAGAACAATATGTTCAGCCATGTGAGCACACTTTATTTATTGCTATGGATTTAGGATTCGAATTTGTTGCAGATCGATTTGAAGAGTGTATGAGTCAAAGCGTGGATGAGTTGCATGAAGACCCAAATATGAATATTTTTGAAGCTCTAACGACAACGGCTTATGAAAATCTAATTGTTTTAAAATCTGATTTAGGTGTGGAAGGTCTATTTCGCTATGTTGGCGTGAGTGATTTTTAACGTTAAGAGCATAAAAAAGCCAATCTATTGATTGGCTTTTTTATTATTTACGCTTCTGGTGCAGCGCTATATTGTTCAACTAATGGTTTTAATTCGCCATTTTGGAACATTTCAAGCATGATATCGCTACCGCCAATCAGCTCGCCATTTATCCAAAGTTGCGGGAATGTAGGCCAATTCGCAATTGCTGGTAAGATTGCACGAATATCAGGATTTTCCAGAATATTTACATATGCAAATGGACGACCAATTTGACTGAGCGCCTCTACAGCACGTGCAGAGAAACCACATTGTGGAAACTGTGGAGTGCCTTTCATGTAAAGTAAAACGGGATGCTTCGCAATTTGATCGCGGATTAACGCTTCAGTATCACGTGCTTGTTCAGTCATAAATAGATCCTCAACTAATCTAGCAGCATTATAGGGGGTGTTTATGTTGCTTTGCAAACCACCTGATTACTTAAAGTTGCATTGAATATTCAATATTTTATTGTATAAACCGAAGTGATAACGAAAAGCGGACGAAATTTTAGATAAATGATTGATGAGACTTTTCATCAGAGCCAGTTTTTGCTTATATAAACCCTTCTTAACACCTCATACAGACAGAGTTCGATATGACTGATATTACCCTAGCTCCAATACAACCTGATCAACCATCACACTTAATGGCTACTTATGGTCGCCAAGCGATCAGTTTTGTACGAGGCCGAGGGGCATATCTATATACTGAAGATGGTACAGAATATCTAGATGCCTTAACTGGTATTGCGGTATGTGGTTTAGGTCATGCGCATCCAGTCATTGCAGAAGCAATTGCTGAACAAGCTGCAACACTTGTGCACACAAGTAATTTATTTGAAATTCCTTGGCAAACTGCCGCTGCTCAGAAGCTTGCCGAAGTGTCTGGCATGGAAGAGATCTTCTTTTCAAACAGTGGCGCTGAGTCAAATGAAGGTGCGATTAAGATTGCTCGTAAATTTGGTACTCAACAAGGTGTACGTTTGCCAAAGATTATTGTGGCAGAACAATCATTTCATGGTCGTACTTTGGCAACACTTTCAGCAACGGGTAATAAGAAAGTACAAGATGGATTTGCCCCCTTGGTAAATGATTTTATTCGTGTGCCATTTGGTGATGTAGAAGCAATTCAAGAAGCAGCTTTGCAACATCCAGATATTGTTGCAATTTTGATTGAGCCAATTCAAGGTGAGGGTGGTATTAATACTGCTCCTCAAGGCTTTAGCTATCTTGAGGAAGTTCGCAATATTTGTAATCAGCATAACTGGCTCATGATGCTAGATGAAATTCAAACAGGTAATGGGCGTACTGGTAAATATTTTGCATATCAGCACACCAACATTGTGCCTGATGTCTTGACGACTGCGAAAGGACTCGGAAATGGCTTCCCAGTAGGTGCTGTAATGACACAAGGTAAAGCTGTTGGTTTATTGGGGCCTGGTAGTCATGGTTCTACCTATGGCGGTACTGTACTTGGTTCTCGTGTGGTTTATACAGTCATTGATACAATTCAAAAAGAGAATGCTGTAGAAAATGCGGCGGTAGTAGGACGTTATATTGTTGATCAACTTCGTGCACAGTTAGCCAACAAGAATATTCAAGTGCGTGGTTTTGGCATGATGATAGGTATTCAATTGCCTAAAGACTGTGCTGAACTCGTTGCCATTGCGCGCGATCAACATAAGCTTATTATTAACGTTACAGCAGGTTCGGTCGTTCGCCTATTACCACCTATTAATATGACTCAAGCGCAGGCCGATGACTTGTTAGAGCGTTTAGTTGCTTTGATTAATAATTATCTTTAAGTTTTAGTGTTAAAAAATGGGCGTATAAGCGCCCATTTTTTATTTCAAATTATTAGCCAGAGATATATTGTTTTAACTGTTCAATTAAGTTTTTTTGATCTTCCATTGCAGCTTTTACCAAGTCACCAATAGAGATAAAACCAACTAGTTTTTCATTGTTCAATACTGGTAAATGACGTAAGTGACGATCTGTCATTAACTGTAAACACTCTTCAACGGTGTTGTTCAGGCTTACAGTAAGTACTTTAGATGTCATAATTTCAGCGACTGTAGTGCTATATGAAGAACGTTCCATAAGCGTCACTTTTCGGGTGTAGTCACGTTCAGATAAAATTCCGACAACTTTTTCACCTTCAGCTACGACTAACGCACCAATTCCTTTATCAGCCATGATCTTAATGGCTTCAAGGACAGTGGCTTCTGGAGAAATTGTAAAAATATTTTGTTCTGATTTGTTTTTGATTACTTGTGCAACGATTGTCATTTCTTCTGTCCCGTGTTTTATCATTTTGTTTTAAATTAGCTTGATTTTATAAAAATGCAAAGACTTGATAGTCATTCAATACAAGTTTTACACTCAAGCGTTCAAAAAGCATTCTAATAATGGTGAAGAACCTAAAGAAAACTTTAGGCTCCTTGCCAGTGCGGATGTTTAAAAAAGAAATGATGCATTTGCTGGGTAGATAATTTTAACTTCCTATGAGAAGAATTAAACAAAGCAGGTGTAACGTTGAGTCGGGTTAAGGTTGGTAATAAAGATTCGTGAAAATCTTTGGGGGTAATTCTTCTTGGTTTGTAGTGTGGCCAATGTTCTTTAGCGTAGCGGTGAGCTTGCAATCCATTGAGCCAGAAAGGAAAAATAAAGTCTTCCTGATCTGATTTAATTGCCCAACCTTGATGAAATAATCCCCAAAGAACTCCGCAATACATCATGGTTCTTAAAATATAAATCTTAATCATCAAGTCTTTTGAAACCGGTTGTAGATTGCTTAAACTATTCATTGTCAATTTAATGGTTCTTAACTTGTCTTGCTTATTATAGAAAAAATAGATGACATTTCAGTTTAAACAGGTATCAAATCGTAAACAAATATTCCCAGCTATAAAAATGCCACTTGAGCTACGACTCAATTGGTAAAGTGAAGCTTTGGCGAAACGCAAGGCAAACGAAGTACGTAGTGAATTATATTTATTATAGAAAGTTTTTACAGGTATAAAAAAATGCCACCTGAGCAAAACAAAGCGATTAAAGCTTTGGTGAAGCGCAAGAAGAGATAAGGGATGAATTGGTTTATATCAAATTTTTACAGACATAAAAAAACGCTACCTGAGCCATGACTGAAGTGGCGAAGTAAGGCTTTAGATAAATTGATAACTTTAGATTTTTTACGGGTATAAAAAAACGCCACCTAGGTGACGTTTTTTTATGCTTGCATTGTGGCTAACTTTTGCCAATATTGTGCTTTAAGTGAGTCACGTTCAACACGGAAACCTTGATAATACAATTCTGCTAAGAATAGAGCCGCTTTACCGTGCCCAGCGCGAGCAACTTCTTCTAACTGTGTAACTGCATCTTGAAAGTTCATTTGAGAATGAATAGTGTTTACTGCAGTTGCGTATACATGTTCTAAATCATGATGAGAGATACGTTGAATCATATAAAACTCCTTATTGTAATTATGATTACTTTTTTCTAAAGGCCATTGCCTTTAAATTAATTTAACTTAGAATTATTAAACTAATATTACAAATTGATGGATTTGTCAACTATTTGTGCTTTTCGCTTAATTCACTATTAGGATACATGATTAAACATTATTCACAAATAATTTTGATTAAAATCAATATGAGAATAAAAGACAAGGAGAATAAAATATGACAAATACAATCGACGGCTTTGTTTTTGATACTCCGCCTAAAGAGGAACAAATCATAGAACTGGCCCATTATCACCGTAAATTATTAGATGAAGCGATCTTTCATCAGGAAATCCATTTAGGGGATTATTGTCTTGCGCAACGCAAAAGGGTGTTTGATTTTGCTGGGCATTTGGAACCCACCCAAAAAAGCTGGTTTTATCAAGTTTATGATGGGGAACTTCGAAAAATTGCTGATGAAGACGAATTGCACCCAGCTGATGCAGAAGAAGGACTAAGTATTTTTGCGATGTTTTTAGTCTTAGTGATTATTGCAGCAATTTTATACTTTTCTGTCATTCGTTCACTAATAAGTTGAGCATACTATCCAGTAAGGTACGATTATTAACCTTACTGGATGTTTGATCTTGTGCTTATGAGCATTGAACCCTACACTACACTAATTCGAGGTAGGTCATGCTCATATTCAAACAAAATTTTCTTAAATTAAAGTCTGAGTTAAAAGTTGATCAATGTTTTAACCTATTTGTGGTTATTGTCATTGGCTGTATTTTTGTGCTGTCATATTTAGCATTACTTCGGCCTATTAGTCCGGATCAATATCAACGAATTATCCAACTATCTCATCAGGCGACTTATCCAAGAACTCAAGACATGGCCGAGTTGCTTATAGCTCAGTCGGAAATTCATCGGGCAGAGTATTTAAAGTTAATGCATGCTTACCAATTTGAAGGTGCTCATGTTAAGCAATATCCAGCACTCGCTCAGGAAGATACTCAGTAAATGAGTAAATCAGACTAAATCTTGGTTTGCCAGGCGTTTTGAATGCTATTGTGGCAGGCAATGTTTTGAATTTATGCTAAACTTTCTCTTTTTAAACGCGCTGCTTTTCAAGGAATCGGCATGCAACAACAATCGAATATGCAAAATAAATTCTTGATAGATGCTGAGATCGGTGATGACGATGTCACATTACCTAATTTACCTGCTATCGATGTTCCCATCGTTGAATCTCCTGTTAAATCACAAGAAAGTACGGAATTAGCCGAGACTGAATCTTCTTCTACCAATATAGAAACTGAACAAACCAAATCTGGTTTTTTTGGTCGGATGAAGGAAGGCTTAACAAAGACTCGTCGTAATTTCGCCGATGGTATGGTTAACATTCTGATTGGCGGAAAAGAAATTGACGA
The DNA here is from genome assembly GCF_025513915.1 of Acinetobacter sp. WU_MDCI_Abxb74. Classification (NCBI taxonomy): domain Bacteria; kingdom Pseudomonadati; phylum Pseudomonadota; class Gammaproteobacteria; order Moraxellales; family Moraxellaceae; genus Acinetobacter; species Acinetobacter sp. WU_MDCI_Abxb74. The sequence continues at coordinate 903,631 of NZ_JAHPRP010000001.1, read as the reverse complement.
TGAATTGCTTGAAGAAGTTGAAGAGCAATTATTGGTTGCGGACATTGGTGTAGAAGCAACTAAAACGATCATTACCAATTTAACAGAACGAACAGCTCGTGGTGATTTGATCTATTCCCACTCTCTTTATAAAGCGTTACAAGAAGAGTTGGTTGCTCTGTTGGCTCCACGTGTGAAACCACTACATATTGATCCGAACAAATCACCTTATGTGATTTTGATGGTCGGTGTAAATGGTGTAGGCAAAACTACAACCATTGGTAAATTAGCGAAGCGTTTACAAGGTGAAGGTAAAAAAGTGATGTTGGCTGCCGGTGATACATTCCGTGCAGCAGCGACAGAACAATTACAGATCTGGGGTGAACGTAACGATATCTCTGTAGTCGCTCAAGGTCACGGAGCTGATAGTGCCTCTGTTATTTTTGATGCCTTTGAGAGTGCTCGTGCTAAGGGAATTGATGTATTAATTGCAGATACAGCAGGTCGTTTACATAATAAAAGCAACTTGATGGAAGAGCTTAAAAAAGTTAAACGCGTTATGCAAAAAATTGATGCAACTGCACCTCATGAAATTATGTTGGTAGTAGATGCGGGTACGGGTCAAAACGCGATTAACCAAGTGCAAGAGTTTGACCAAGCTGTGGGTTTAACTGGTATTACAATTACTAAGTTAGATGGAACTGCGAAAGGCGGCGTGCTCTTTAATATTGCTAGTCGCAGTCATGTGCCAATTCGTTTTATTGGTGTTGGTGAAAAAATTGATGATTTAAGACCATTCTCGGCTAAATCATTTGTCGCTGCACTGTTTGAAACTGATAAATAAAATTGGTTATCAGCAATGAAAAGCTTCACTAAATGGTGGAGCTTTTTTATATGTATATCTTTTTTTATTGTTGCGAAAATAAAACGAACTGTCATATTTTTAATGCTGATTATAAAAAATGAGTTCAATACACTGTATTCATTCCCAAACAACGGCCCATGGTCAAACAAATAGGTAGGAAATAACAAAATGTCTACTTTCTTAGATAAAATTAAAAATCGTCGTACAATTTATGCAATTGGTAAAAATGTTGCATTAGATCGCACTAAAATTGAAGAGACAATCCGTGAAGCGGTTAAACATAGCCCTTCAGCTTTTAACTCGCAATCTTCACGTGTGGTGACACTATATGGTGAATCTCATGCTAAATTCTGGAATTTAGTTCGTGAAGCATTACGTAAAATTGTTCCTGCTGAAGCTTTTGCGGGTACAAACACAAAAATTGATAGCTTTGTAGCTGGTGCTGGTACTGTACTATTTTATGAAGATCAAGCTGTTGTTAAAAACTTACAAGAGCAATTTGAATTATATGCAGACAACTTCCCAGTTTGGTCTGAACATTCAAGCGCGATTGCTCAATTTGCAACTTGGACTGCGCTTTCAGAGCTTGGTTTAGGTGCATCTTTACAACACTATAACCCGATTGTTGATGCTGAAGCAGCTGAAGCATTTGATGTGCCTGCAACTTGGAAATTACGTGCTCAATTAGTATTTGGTTCAGTTGAAGCACCAGCAGGCGAAAAAGCATTTATTAATGATGCTGATCGTTTCAAAACCTTCAACTAATTTAAGTTGATTAAAAAAGAGTACCTCATTAGGTGCTCTTTTTTTTACTTTTTGATTATTATTAAAGACTAAATAAAAAACAACTATTCAGTAAAATTCAATTATATATTTTAAAGTCTTTCATCTGAAAATTGGTCTAGAACCCCAATGTCATAAAATGGTCACAATCATATTGCATATTGCTCATGATTTAATGGCTTATCAAATACAGAGAAAGAAACAGATGACTTTAAGATTAAGCGTTGCTGCAATTGGTTTGTTACTCAGTGGTTCAGTATTTTCAGCAGTTACAATTACAGCACCAGAGGAAATTGTAATCCTTGCGGTGAATGGTCAAGAAGTCAATTCTGGGTTATTTCGTTCATCTAAAAATAACTATAAAGTCGATGCGGGTGAAACCAGCTTAAGCGTGCGTTACCAAGAATATTTTGAACATTTAAATGGCGAGCATGACATTGTTAAATCTGGCGTAGTCACAATTCAAACACCTACATTGCAAGATGGGAAAACTTATAAGCTTTCGATGGTAGATGTGCCTAAAGATTATGAAAATGCGAAAAAGTATGCTGAGCAACCAACGGTTGCTTTGTACAGTGCAAATAATGAATTAATTGTGAAACAAACGGGTGCAAACAATGAAGCAAAACCATGGTTTGCAACTGGCTTATTGGGTAAAGTAACTGACTTTACGACTAAATCATCTAAACCACAGCCTGAGGCGGTGTATGCAGCGGCTAAACCTACTTCCGCTCAGGTTGTTGTACCAGCTCCAACATCTATGCCAGTAACGGGTGTAGCCCAAACCAATGATCAACGTTTAGTTGAAACTTGGCAGAAAGCCTCAAAAGCTGAGCGTCAAAAATTTATGGCATGGTTAGCTGAACAATCAAATTAATTAATTGCTATTTAAAATAAAGCCGATTTGATAAATGAAAAAAGACCTCAAATGAGGTCTTTTTTGTTTAGGTTAGAAACCAGATGTAATAGCCTAAAAGCATGAGAGGCCATGCTACCCATGGGCTAAATAACCATTTCCATAACCAGAAGTTTGGTACAAAACCCACTCCATAAATGAAACCACCAGAAATACCAATCATTACCAACATGAGTTGACTATGATTGTAGTGTCCATTTGCATCTAACATGAGTGAAGGGTAAACAAGCAAAATTGCAGCAAGAGGCAATGCCAACAGAAATGAAAGGGCCATTGCGAATGCTTGAACTTTTCGATGATTTGATGCTGTCATTGCTTTTGCCATGATTTATTCCTCATCTAAATTTTGATGATGTTCGATATAAAGTGCACTAAGTACACCTGCAAAACATGCCATCAAAATGCCAAGGATCCATGCGAAATACCACATTTGCTTCTCCTTAATACAAGCTATGCGAGTTTGACTCGATGTGTTTGTTGGTAATGACGCCCCACATTTTGTAATAAGACCAACTGGTATAGATCAAAATGAGTGGTACAAAAATGCCAGCCGCTACAGTCATAACGCCTAAAGTAAGGTGGCTTGAGACAGCATCCCACATCGTCAAGCTAGAATTAGGATTAATACTAGATGGAAGCAAGAACGGAAATAGGGCAAAACCTGCGGTTAAAATCGCTCCTACAATCATTAAACTTGTGCCAGTAAAACTTAAGCCTGCTTTTGCTTTTGAAGATGCAAAAACTGCAATGATTGCGCCTAATATTGCAAGAACTGGGGCAACTTTAGTAATTGGATAGGTACTGTAGTTGTTCATCCAGCCAGGGTTGTTATTTGTAACTACCTCTTTTGCTAAAGGGTTGAGTGCAACATTTGGATCAATAGCAACTGCATAGCTATAACCCGGTACTTGCCCAAAATACAGCCATGCCCCAATAACAAGGAAACAAATTAAAAATATAACTGCCATGATCTGGGTTGCTTTGGCAGAACGTTGCTTTAAAGCGTTGTCTGTGCGCAACATGAGCCATGCACCGCCATGGGCACAAAGCATTGATAGACTGACAATGCCGCAAACTAAGGCGAACGGATTTAAAAGAGCAAAAAAACTGCCAGTATATTCAGAGCGTAAAGTGTCATCTAAACCAAAAGGTAAGCCTAGAAACAAATTACCAAAGGCTACACCGAACACAAGCGCTGGAACAGCACCGCCAATGCATAGGCCCCAATCCCATGAATTACGCCATTTGGTGTTTTCAAGTTTTGAACGGTAATCGAAGCCGACTGGTCGCAGGAAAAGTGCGAATAAAACCAACAGCAGTGCCCAATACATACCAGAGAAAGCTACAGCATATACCATCGGCCATGCGGCAAATAATGCACCACCAGCGGTAATAAACCAAACCTGATTGCCATCCCAGTGCGGTGCAATGGTATTGATAGCGGCACGGCGTTCGTTATCAGTTTTTCCAACAAAAGGCATGAGGGCCATAGAACCCATATCGAAGCCATCAGTGAGAGCAAAGCCGATCAGAAGTACGCCAACTAACACCCACCAAATGATTTTTAATAGTTCATATTCAATCATGATAAAGCCTCCCCATTAACACTTGCTTTCGGTTCCTGCTTTTCAAAATGATATTTGCCAGTGTGCAGAGAGCTTGGTCCTAGACGAGCGAATTTAATCATTAAATACATTTCAATAATTAAAAGAACTGTATAGAAGGCAGCTAAAGCAATTATAGAACCCCATACATCACCAGTACTTAAGCTAGAAGTAGAGAGGTGGGTTGGTAAGATTTCACCAATAGACCATGGTTGACGACCGCCCTCAGCTACATACCAACCTGTTTGGGCAGCAATCCAAGGAAGAGGCAGTGCAAACAATGCATATTTCAGTAGCCAAGGTTTATTTTCGGCATTTCTTTTTGCTACCGCCCAAGTTGCTAAAATGAATAAAAGCAACATTAAGAAACCTGAAGCTACCATTGCACGAAAAGAGAAGAAGAGAGCTGTAACATTTGGAACCGTGTCTTTTACAGCAGCTTGAATGTGTTGCTCTTTCGCATCAACTACATTTGGTGCATATTTTTTAAGAAGAAGGCCATAACCTAAATCTTTTTGATTTTTTTCAAATGAAGCCAATAACTCTGGCGAGCGATCACCGGCACGTAGTTTTTCAAGTTCAGCATAGGCAAGCATACCGTTACGAATACGAACTTCGTGCTGTTGCATGAGATCTTTTAGGCCAGTAACTTCTTTTGTTGTTGAGCGAGTTGCAATTAAACCTAATGCATATGGAATTTTAACTGCATAATCTGTCTGCATTTTTTCATGGTTCGGTATACCAAATAAAGTAAATGGAGCTGGAGCAGGGTGAGTATCCCATTCAGCTTCAATTGCAGCCAGTTTGGTTTTTTGAACATCACCTAATTCATAGCCAGATTCATCCCCGAGTAAAATCACTGAAAGTGTAGATGCAAGACCGAAAATTGCAGCAATTGCAAAAGAACGACGGGCGAAAGGAAGATCCCGTTTTTTAAGCAAGTAGTAGCTTGAGATAGTTAGTACGAAAATTGCACCAGTTACATAGCCCGCAGATACGGTATGTACGAATTTAACCTGAGCTACTGGGTTAAAGATAAGCGCGCCGAAATCGACTAATTCCATACGCATAGTTTCAAAATTGAACGCAGCACCTACTGGGTTTTGCATCCATCCATTAGCTACTAAAATCCAGAGTGCTGACATGTTAGAACCAAGCGCAACTAACCATGTTACTCCTAGATGCTGAACCTTACTTAAGCGGTCCCATCCAAAGAAGAATAAACCAATAAAGGTCGACTCAAGAAAGAATGCCATAAGGCCTTCGATTGCTAATGGCGCACCAAAAATATCACCTACATAATGTGAGTAATAAGCCCAGTTTGTTCCAAACTGAAATTCCATGGTTAAGCCAGTCGTTACCCCTAACGCAAAGTTAATACCAAATAATTTTCCCCAAAATTTAGTCATATCTTTGTAAATTTCTTTACCGGAAATGACATAGGTGGTTTCCATAATGGCAAGAATAAAAGCCAAACCTAAAGTTAAAGGGACGAAAAGAAAGTGATACATGGCGGTCATTGCAAATTGAAACCGCGAAAGATCAACCACGCTTTCAGAAATCATCAACGTGTCTCCTTAATGTGGGAAATGTTATCGCCAGCAATATGCTCGGCGACCTGATTGTCGAAATTTTTGGGGATGGTGGGAGCATCAAACCAAATGTGTTTAATCGTTAAAAGAAGCACTATTTTTATTATTAGAATAATAGTGATTTCTTTAATTAAACGACTATTAAGATTTTGAAAATTAAGGCTCATAAATTAAACCTCATTTGATATTAATTTTATTATTAATCAAAATATAATAAAAATAAACAATAAATATATTTTAAATAAATATTTAAATAATTAGATTATAAAAAACAAATACTTAATATTTAAAAAATAATACCATACTAAAATAGTTTGAATTGATTATTAAATCCAACTAAAACACTTGTAAATAAAATTATTAAGTTGATTAAAATGGTTTGTTTTGAATTTAATTCCGACTAAAATAGTTATGTATAATAATTTGTAGTTTATTTCAAACTAAAATGGTTGGAATAATAAATAATTAATTAAAAAAGAAAATAATAAAATAAAGGCATAATAAAGCCTGCAAAAAGCAATAAATAATAGACTGTAAAATTATTAAAAATTAATCGGGTGCGAAAAGATCGTTTGATATAGAGATTTTTTTGGCCACATAGTGGCTTTTATGCACTCTGACGAGAATGACTTGGGAATGTAATTCGAGTTCGCCATATTCCGGTTCTACTTGAACGTAGTGAAGTTGACCAAATTCATCACGTACGCGTGCTTGAGCAGAAAAGCCTGGTCTGGCATTACCACTGGAAATGGTCGCTAATCGCCCTAAAAGGTTATAATTGGTATGTGTAAGCTTCGGCTTAATCACTTGGTCAAGGCAGTGAATCATGAACACAGTAAAAAAGATCGCGATCACGAGTGCCGGGACGATTAAATAAAATGGTGAAATAAAATAATGCTGTATTGCGAAGAAAGAGAGTTGTAAAAAATAACCTGCATAACTGAAATTGATCAGTAAAAAAACGAAAATTAGAGCTTTAGAAAATTTAACATTAAGTAGCGGTGAGTTAGAAAGCCAATCCGGTGCAATTTTTTTAAGCAACTGACTTGGACGGAGTCCAATATACATACCAATGGTTTCTACCACGCTGAGTAATATCAAAGCCACCACACTTAAGTGAAAAGGCATAAGATAATAATTAAAAAAGAAATCAGCCATGGCAGAAACTCTAATGTTGATAGTCTCAGTCTACGATATAGATACCGCCATCTGAATGTACTTCAAGCTCAACTTTATTTAAAAAATCACCTAAACATGGTCCTGAAATACATTCGCCTGTTTCCACAGTAAATAAGGCACCATGAGTAGAGCATTGAATGTATTCTTGATCTTGGTCAAGAAATTGATTTTCTAAATATTCAAGCTCAGTTTGTAAGTGAGGGCATAAATTCTGATAAGCATAGAATGCGCCGTCACGTTGCGTAACGAAAATAGTAGTTCCTTGTAAAGTGTCAAAAGCTCTAGCTTCACGCTCAGGAACTTCTTCCGTCATACAGATCCTTTCCATTTTAAGCACATTCCTTCTGAAAATTTTCAAGAAGTTTAGCATAATCATTTACAGCTAAACGTGGTCCGAATTGAGAGACTACTTCACTCGAAATTAAGATGGCTAACTGAGCCGCAGCATTCAAATCTTGATGATAATTGAGGGCGTAAAGGAATGCGCCTGCAAATGCATCGCCTGCGCCATTTGTATCAACGGCTTCAACATGACGTCCCGCAACATGGAAGTGCTGAGTTGGGTTAGAAACTAATGCACCTTTAGCACTTTGTGTAATGACTACGGTATGATTTTTAAAACGTAATTGAGCAAGAGCATCTTCTACAGACGTTGTATTGGTATACATTAAGGCTTCTTGCTCATTACAAAATAGTAAGTCTACGCCATCATCCATGAGCTCTTCCAAGCCTTCACGAGCGTATTGCACCATGGCAGGGTCTGAAAGAGAGAGGGCAATTTTAACGCCATTTGCTTTTGCAATTTCTCTTGCTTGTTTTACAGCTTTACGAGCCGTTTCACTTGTAGAAAGATAACCTTCAATATAAAGCCATTTTGCTGTTTTTAATGGTTCAAAATCGATTTGATCTTGAGACAGTTCAGCCGTAATACCCAAATAGGTGTGCATCGTGCGTTCAGAGTCAGGGCTAATTAACACCATACAGGTACCAGTTACACCTTCACTGATCGATTTTGGTGTGGTCTGGATGTTAGCCTCATTTAGACCTTGTAGGTAAATTTTCCCTAAATCGTCATGACCAACGCGGCAACCATAAAAAGCAGTTCCACCTAATGCACTAAAGGCTACAGTTGTATTTGCTGCTGAACCGCCACTTGCTTGACCTTTGTAGTCTTGGTGCTGCTTTAACTCTGCATAAAGAGCAGATTGAGTGTCACCATCGGACAACTGCATTGTGCCTTTTTGCAAACCTTGTTGACTAAGAAAATCATCAGACACTTTAAATTCTTGGTCGATTAATGCATTACCAATTGCAAAAAGATCTACAGTTGCCATATGTGTTGTCACAAATAAAAAAATCAGGTTGATAAGTTTACACCATTGCTTGGATTTGCTGTAGTTTGTTGAATAAAATTCAGTTAATTCAAAAATAGTGGAGAAATATTGTTGTTTAAATATGCTTTAGATCAGTTTTTAATACAAAAAATTGATGAGTTGCCAGAGCAAATTATTGAATTAAGCTTAGTTTCTCAGAATGAGGGTTTTAGATTTATCAATAGATTGATAGATGAATATCAATCTGGCCAGAACTGTTTTGATCAAGAAGGAGAAGCTTTATATAGTATGCAATATGCTAATCAGTTAATTGCCATTGGTGGAATTAATACTACTCTAAATAAAGACATGGGTAGGTTGAGGCGATTTTATGTACATCCTGAATACAGACGACATGGTATGGGTGAATTATTACTTAGAGCTATAGAAGAGCATGCTAAAAAATATTTTAATGAAATAGTTTTATATACAGACACTCATAGAGCAGCTGCTTTTTATAAGAAAATGGGATATTCCGAGACAAATATACCGAATAGTAATTTTTCAAAAAGAATGAAATGAGTTCTTTAATATTTAAAATCTAATCGTAAGTATGCCTTTGAAACTAAATAACCTATTCATCGGAATTACTTTGTTTGGGGCTTGGTGGGGCAAATAACTCAAATTGATGGGCTTTTTTATTTATTGGGTAGCATATACATAGAATTAAAAGCTTTTGTTCTGGTAGGATAAACATTCATGGCTATGTGCTTGATATCAAAGCCGTGCCAATGAAAACTAATACTCAACAAAAACATAGTATTTTACTTGGCTTTTGTTCGCCAATCTCAAGCTGACTCAGGCTATAATGAGACTTATTCACTTATCCGATATGTTAGGAGATCACATGACTGTAGATGTCACTGAAACCATTTCTCAAACTGTTCACCCTGCGTTTCAGTTGCTACGTCAGCACCATGTAGAAGCATTAGATATTTTAGTATCTGAATATAAGCATAAAGTGACAGGTGCGGTGCATTATCACTTGGCAACTGATTATGACGAAAATGTATTTCTTGTTGCTTTTAGAACACAGCCTATGGACTCTAAAGGTACTGCACATATTTTAGAACATACAGCTTTGTGTGGGTCTGAAAAGTTTCCAGTACGTGATCCGTTCTTTTTAATGATTCGTCGTTCTTTAAATACTTTTATGAACGCATTTACAGCAGCAGATTGGACAGCATATCCATTTGCGTCTCAAAATAAAAAAGATTTCCAAAACTTACTTTCTGTTTATCTTGATGCGGCATTTGCTGCCAATTTGAATCCACTTGATTTTGCTCAAGAAGGTATTCGTATTGAACTTGAAAATGATCAACCTGTTTATAAAGGTGTAGTTTTTAATGAAATGAAGGGTGCCATGAGTGCGCCGTCTGACCAACTTTATCATCAGTTGGCTCATCATTTATTTCCTGAAACCACCTATCATTACAACTCAGGTGGCGACCCGAAAGATATTCCTGATTTAACGTATGAACAATTAGTCGATTTTTATAAGGTACATTACCACCCAAGTAATGCTGTATTTATGACCTTCGGGAATCAAACAGCGTATGAGTTGCAAGAGCAATTTGAAAAACTAGCTCTAAATAAGTTTTCTGCGGGTACAACTTTATATTCTAAGCCTGAAAAACGTTTAGCTGCGCCAATTGAAGTAACAGAAAATTATGGCGTTGATAGTGATGATTTAAAAGATAAAACTTATCATGTCTTATCTTGGTTATTACCCGAAGCAAATGACGTTAAATTGCGTTTGGGAATGCGTTTAGTTGAAGGGATTTTGTTAGAAAATTCAGCTTCACCACTGCGCCATTATTTAGAAACGTGTGGTTATGCTCAATCAACAGGTCCATTAATGGGCGTAGACGACAGTAATTTTGAAATGACTTTCTACTGTGGTGTTCAAGGTTCAAATCCTGAACATGCGCAAAGCTTTAGAGAGGGTGTTTTAAATATTCTGCGTGATGTTGCTGCAAAACCAATTGATAGCGATTTAGTTGATGCAATTTTGCATCAGATTGAATTACATCAACGTGAAATTAATGGCGATGGTACACCATACGGTTTAAGTCTAATTTTAAATGGCTTGAGTGGTGCGATTCACCATAATGACCCAATTCAAATTTGGGATGTTGACAGCGCAATTGCACAGGTTAAAGAAGAGTTGAAAGACCCAATGTGGTTATCAAATCTGATTCAAACACATTTGCTAGACAACCCACATCGCGTGCAGATGACTCTAGTTCCAGATCCAACCAAGTCTGTAAAAGAACAAGAAGCAGAAAAAGCCCGTTTAGCTGCTATTGGTGAAAAGCTAACAGACGCTGATAAAGCTGAAATCATTGCTAATACCAAGGCTCTAGAGGAACGTCAGGATACTCCAGATAATCTTGAATTATTACCAAAGGTAGGCTTAGAAGATGTACCTGCTGACTTGCATATTGTGCAAGGTCAATTACGCGAAATTCTTTGCAATCGCATGGATACCCCGTTGAATTTGTATCATGCTGGTACGAATGGTATTTACTATCAACAAGTGCTTATTCAAATTCCTGAAGATATTGTGAAGTCACCGTATTTCAATTTGCTTTCTATCTTGATGGGCGAAGTGGGTGCAGGTGAATATGACTATCTTGAACTACAAACCTTACAAACGGCTGTAAGTGGTGGTTTAGGAATGGGCGCTTCATTACGTAGTAAAGTTGACGACAAAGATAAAATTAGTGCTTGGTTAACGTTAACGACTAAGTCTTTGGCTCAGAAGTTTGATGCTATTCATTTATTAAAATTAGCATTTGAACAGCTTCGATTTGATGAGAAAGAGCGCATTATTGAGTTATTGCAACAACGTAAAACACGTTGGCAATCTCGCTTATCTGGAGCAGGTCATAGCTACGCAATGCAAATCGCATCACGTAATATGAGTGCTTTAGCTCAACGTGATTATCAAAACACAGGTTTAGGTGCATTAAACTGGTTAAGTGAGCTTGTTGCTAAAATTACTCAAGACTCTACTGCATATGATGATCTGATTGCAGAATTAAAACGTATTCATCGTAAATTATTGCAAGCGCCTAAACAGTTCTTGCTGGTATGTGAAGAACATCAGTCTGAACGTTTAGTTGAAGAAATCCAAAATGTTTGGGATAAATTAAACGTTGATGCAACTGCAACAGAGTTAACTCATGTAGAACAGGCAAATGATAATAATCATGAAGCATGGTTAATTCAGACAAATGTTCAGTTCTGTGCTTCGGCTTATCAGGCGGTGGATGTGTCGCATCCAGATGCAGCTCCGTTAATGGTATTGGCAGCTTATTTGCGTAATGGGTTCTTACATAGTGCCATTCGTGAGAAAGGCGGTGCGTATGGTGGTGGAGCAAGCTATGATGGGAATGCATGTTCATTCCGTTTCTACAGTTACCGCGACCCACGTTTAGCAGAAACTTTTAAAGACTTTGACGCAAGTGTGCAATGGTTATTAAATGCGGAACAACAGCCTCATCAGCTTGAAGAAGCGATTCTTGGACTAGTTGCAAGTATGGATAAACCAGGTTCACCAGCAGGTGAGGCGATTACAGCATGTTATGCATTGTTGCATGCAAGAACACCAACTTTCCGCCGTACCTTACGTGAACGCTTGCTGCATGTAACATTAGATGATTTACAACGTGTTGCTCGTCAATATTTAGTTGAGCAAACTCCTGTAAAAGCTGTAGTGGCACCATTTGCAAAACGCGATGAGTTGCAGCAATCAGGTTTTACCATTCAACAAGTTAATTAAAATAAAAATTGGAGATGAACATGGCGTTCAGACAATTTGAACGCACATCTTTACAGCTAAGCATGGGTATCTTGCTTAGCTGTTTATGTGCGTCTGTGACATATGCTGACACCTTGGCACCTGTAACCCCTGCGACAGTAGATGCATGTGTTGCTCTTGCTTCGAATGCCGATCGTCTGGCTTGTTATGACTCTGTATTTAAACCGTCAGCTTTACCAGTTATTCAAGCTGCGGCTGTACCAGAGCCTGTTAAAAAAATTGATGCACCTGCTGTTCCACCTGAAACCTTTAAAGAGAAGGTGGTAGATACAGTGAGTAATATCAAAATAATTGGTAAAGCCCCAAAACTTGAACCTACTACTTCTTTGCTAGATCAACGTTGGGAGCTGTCTGAAGAGAGTAAACTAGGGGTTTGGAATATCCGTGCTTATCAACCGGTCTATTTGTTACCAGTATTCTGGACCAGTGACAAAAATGAGTTGCCACATAGTCCAAACCTAAATAATACGGTGACAGAAGATCAAAATCTGAAATCAACAGAAAGTAAATTTCAGATTTCTTTAAAAACCAAAGCTTGGGAAAATATTTTTGGTAATAATGGCGATTTGTGGGTCGGTTATACACAATCTTCACGTTGGCAGACATTCAATGCTGAAGAGTCTCGCCCTTTCCGCGAAACGAATTATGAGCCTGAAGCAAGTTTAATGTTTAGAACAAACTATGAATTGCTTGGTTTAGATGGTCGTTTGCTTGGCGTTACTTTAAATCACCAATCAAATGGTCGTTCAGATCCATTATCTCGTAGTTGGAACCGCGTAATCTTTAATGTGGGATTAGAGCGCGGTAACTTTGCTGTAATGCTTCGTCCATGGATTCGTCTTGAAGAAGACAGTAAAGATGATAATAATCCAGATATGGAAAATTACATCGGTCGTGGTGATTTAACAGCATTTTATAAATGGAAGGAAAATGACTTCTCTTTAATGCTACGTCATTCATTGAAAGGTGGTGATGACTCTCATGGTGCTGTTCAATTTGATTGGGCTTTTCCAATCAGTGGAAAATTGCGTGGACATTTCCAGTTGTTTAATGGTTACGGTGAAAGCTTAATTGACTATAACCACCGAGCAACTTATGCCGGTTTGGGTGTATCACTCTTGAATTGGTACTAAGTCTTTACTCGTAAAAAGCCGCTTTAAAAGCGGCTTTTTTATTATCCAATTTGAATATTGGCTTGAGGGTGTTTGAGTCGACTTTTTTTCGGAGTGGCAATTAAATAAGCCAGTGTTAATGGGCCGAGTCGCCCAGCAAACATCAACAAACTTAAAATGAATAAACTACCATTATGTAGCTCTGGCGTGATTCCACGAGAAAGCCCTACAGTACAAGCTGCTGAAACAACCTCAAACAACAAATTCATAAAGTCTGCTTTAGGTTCTAAAAGCAAAATAATAAAGAATCCCATGAAAATGAGTATGCTGGTAATTGCAGTTACAGCTAAAGCTTTATACGTAGTTTCGTGTGCGACTGAATGATTAAATATTCGGATTTCATCTGTACGCCGTAAAAATGAAATAACACTGAGCACTAAAATTACAAAGGTTCCAACTTTAATTCCACCTGCTGTACTGAGCGAACCACCACCAATAAACATAAGTAGCATCATGAGTAAAGAGCTGCTATTGGTCATTGCGCCTGTATCAATGGTATTAAATCCTGATGAGCGCGGAACAGTGGCTTGAAACCAAGCATTTAATGCTTGATCACCTGTACTGAGCATTCCTAGGGTATGAGGGTTTTGAGCTTCTAAAGCCCATATTAAAATAAAAGCAGCAAGGTTAATAATTGCAATCGTTATGAGAATTAATTTGCTATTTGGAGTGAGTTTTTTCCATTTTTTATTTTGTTTAATGTCCATGAGAACCAAAAAGCCAAGCCCGCCCAATGTATAAAGTATGCTAATGGTTATACAAATAACATAATTACTTTGAAAGTTTATTAAACTATTAGAAAATAAGGAAAAACCAGCATTATTAAATGAAGAGATGCTATAAAAAATAGCATAATAAAGCCCACGCGCAAAACCGTAAGTCGGTGTAAAGGCGGTGGTGAGGATAATTGTGCCAATAAGCTCAAAAATGAGGGTGTACGTGACAACGCCTTTGGCCACAAAAGTAACTTTTGATAGGCTTGTTTGCCCGAGACTATCTTGTGCCATCATTTGCTGTTTAAGGCCAACTTTAGGTGACAAACTTAATGCAGCCAATATGGCAAAAGTCATAAAGCCCAAACCACCAGATTGAATTAGCAACAAAATAATAGTTTGCCCGAATAGGGTAAAAGACTCATGAATATTTAAAACAGATAAACCGGTAATTGTGACTGCTGAGGTGGCTGTAAAGAGCGCATCCATCCAGCTTACATGACCCGTGTTGGCAAATGGCAGTTTTAGTAATAACGTGCCAAAAATAATAAAGCCCAGAAACCCCAGTGCCAAGAGTGAAGGAGGGCTTAAATTTAATGTTTTATGGGGCTTGGGATATATAGACATATTCTAGATTTCGTTTCTTATATGAAGCAATTAGAAAGTTTTTTTAACTGCGCTAAATGACCTTCTAAAATAAGAATATCATGTGTTTGCAAAGTGAAATTTTCTTCGGTCTCAAACAAAATTTGCTGCTGTCTTTTTACAAGCAAAGTTTTGACCTGTGGGGCTTGCTGCATAATGCCATATAAATTAATGCCATGAAGTTTTTCAGGAATTTCAATTTTTATAATGTAGTGGTCATCTTCTAAAGACATATAACGACTCACCATTGGATAGTTCAGGGCTTGAGCAACGCGTACCCCCATATCTTCTTCAGGGTGAATAATTTTATTGATATTGAGATGCGACAAAATGGTGTGATGTGCTTTGGTTTTTGCTTTTACCCAAATCTTGTCCATACCTAAATTTTTTAAATTCAGGACACACAAAATACTTGCTTCAATATCTTCACCAATTGCGACTACTACAGCATCACAATTTTGGATATTCAGTTCGTCAAGTACATGTTCATCGGTCGCATCAGCAATGACGGCATGAGTTAAAACGTTGGCAAGATTTTCAACATTCTTTTTTACCGTATCAATGCCAATAACATCATGATTTAATTTTGTGAGCTCTTGAGCAACTGTTGCTCCGAAACTCCCTAAGCCAATGACTGCAAACTGTGCCATGTTGGTCCTTGTTTCCTGATTAGACGTTTATTTTTAAGGATATTTTCTTTGAGATAAAGAGAGGCAATGTAAATATGATGGGAATATTAAAATAACTATATGAATAAGCCGACAAATTAGTCGGCCTATTCAACAAAATCGAAGATTATTTCAAGAAACGTTTGTAGCCAACATTATTCGTAATTTCTGCATATGGATAACTAATCTGCTCAAGAGTTTCAATCAATCCATCAGGGTTCTGTTTCGCATCGGTGGCTTGTAAGCCGACTAAAACACGTCCTTCTGCTGCACCATGGTTACGGTAATGGAATAGGGTAATGTTGTGGGTTGGACCTAAACGAGTTAAGAATGTTAAGAGGGCACCTGGACGTTCAGGGAACTCAACACGGAACAATCTTTCATCATCTAGATTTGCATGACCGCCAATCAAATAACGAATATGTAACTTGGCAACCTCATCGTCAGAGAGGTCATCTACCACATAATTTTGCTGCTTTAATTGTTCCAGAATTTCATGACGCTCTGCATCACCACCTTTTAAGCTAATACCGACAAATACTTGTGCTTCTTCTGTATTGTTTGCTCGGTAGTTAAACTCGGTAATATTGCGTCCATGTAAAGCACGGCAAAAACCTAAGAAAGCACCTTTTTCTTCAGGTAAAGTAACTGCATAAATAGCTTCGCGCTGTTCGCCTAGCTCGGTGCGTTCTGCAATATAACGTAGGCGATCAAAATTCATATTTGCGCCACATACAATGGACACAATATTTTTATTGCTGATTTTATGTTCGGTAATATATTTCTTGATCCCAGCAAGGGCCATTGCACCAGATGGTTCAACAATGCTGCGATTTTCATCAAAGGTATCTTTAATGGCAGCACAGATTTCATCTGTGTTTACTGTCACAATCGCAGGTTCAACAATTGGACCAGAATTATCAGACTTACGTAGACGAATAATATCAAATGGTAAAGCACCGATTTGTGCAACGGCAGTACCATCTGCAAACAAGCCTACATGCGGTAAGATTACACGTTCATTAGCTTCTAAGGCTGCTTTTAAACATGCAGACTCTTCATATTCAACGCCAATAATTTTCACATGAGGTGCAACTTCACCAAGGTAAGCTGCTACGCCGGAAATAAGGCCACCACCACCTACAGCAACAAACACATATTCTACATCACGCCATTGACGTAATATTTCATTTGCAATAGTACCTTGACCAGCAATGACAAGTTCGTCGTCATAGGGTGGAATAAAGACTAGACCTTCAACTTCGGCACGCTGTTGTGCATATTTATTTGCGATATCAAAACTATCGCCATGTAACACAACTTGACCGCCCAAGCGTTTAACTGCTTGAACTTTAATGTCCGGAGTTGTGCTTGGCATAACAATAATCGCTGGAATTCCTAAACGTTGGCCTGATAATGCTACGCCTTGAGCATGGTTACCAGCAGATGCACAAATTACCCCACGTTCGAGTTGTTCTTTAGGTAGTTGGCTAATACGGTTATAGGCGCCACGTAATTTGAAAGAAAAAACAGGCTGTAAATCTTCACGTTTAAAACGAATAATATTATTTAATTTTTGACTAATTCGTGGAGCTGCTTCGAGAGGCGTTTCAATTGCAACATCATAAACCGTTGCTTGTAAAATTTGTCGTACCACACGAGACAGCATGTTCATCTTCCCTATAACAGTTTAAAATAGGAAGTTATTGTAGCAAACCCCTGTGCATTTGCGCCGATTATTGGTGCATAAATGTCAAAAAATAGTTGAGTGATGTCATGAGTCTATACGCAACCCAAGATGAAAAGAAACAAGCTGCTGCGCAAGCTGCTTTAAAACACTTACCCAAAGGTGGCATTTTGGGGGTTGGGACTGGAAGTACTGTAAACTTTCTCATTGATTTATTGCCTGAATTACAATTAGAAGCTGCTGTGGCAAGTTCTCAAGCAACTGCTGATCGTCTTAAAAAATTAGGCATCGAAGTGGTAGATATGAACCATGTTGGTGGTTTAGATGCCTATGTTGATGGTGCAGATGAAATTGACCGTCATATGCATATGATTAAAGGTGGTGGTGCTGCATTAACACGCGAAAAAATTGTAGCTTCAATTGCTAAGAAATTTGTTTGTATTGTTGATGATTCAAAATGGGTTGATCAACTCGGACGTGATTTCCCACTCCCTGTAGAAGTTATTCCAATGGCTCGCTCAGCCGTCGCTCGTAAACTAGTAGCTTTAGGTGGTGATCCGGTTTATCGCGAAGGTGAAGTAACTGATAACGGTAATGTCATTTTAGATGTATTTAATCTTAATATTTTAAATGCGATTGATGTAGAAAAAACCATTAATAACATTCCAGGTGTTGTGACTAATGGTATTTTCGCTCTCAATCCAGCAACGATTGCAATTGTTGCAACAAATAATGGTATTGAAGAGCGCACAGCACAGTAATGTCTGCAAAAATGCCAGAAATTAAAATCGTTCGACACGTAAGAGCAAGAAAATTGCGCTTACGTGTTGAGCCAGCTTCAATACGCCTGACAGTTCCTTTGTTTTGCAGTAAGAATCAAATTCAGCTTTTTTTAGCACAATCTGAGCAATGGTTGATCGAAACGTGGAATAAGCAACAACACGTTCAATCTAATTCGCTTGAGATTCCTTCAGAAATTTATTTTTTTAATAAAAACCAACCATTTCAAGTTATTGTTCAAAAGCAGCATCGTGTTTTCCAATTTGATTGGAAAAACAGTTGCTTATTTATTAAAGATACACAGCCATATTTGGCATTGCAAAGAGCAGTTATTGCGTTTGCTAAACAAGAATTACCCGAGCTTTTAAACGAGTTAAGTGAACATACTCAGTTGAATTATCGAGAGTGCACAATTCGCCGTCCAAAAACTCGGTGGGGAAGTTGTAGCAGTCAGCATAATATTATGCTACATGCAGGATTGGTGCTCATGCCACAAGAGATTGCTCGCTATGTCGCTATTCATGAGTTGGCTCATACTAAACATTTTGATCATAGCCCTGCATTTTGGGCAGAAGTTGAAAAATACGATCCATACTTTCAAAAACACCGCAGACAACTTAAATCAAATCCGTTGCCTGCATGGTGGTATGTCTCAAATTAACTAAAGCTACACTCTAGTTGTGGTGTTTGTAAGTTATCTGGTGCTTTTCGGCTATCTAGACCAGCTTTGGCACTCACAATTTTATTTGCTTTAATCGATAATTGTATAAAGTTATATTGTTGCGTTGAGTTATTTGGTTCAGCTGAACTTGAGTTGAGTAAATAACTTGAGTTTGCAGCATCTGTTTGCAATAAATTATCTGTACTATCCGCGCTTAAAGCCGAGCGATAATTCAGTGATCCTTTAATAAGCTCGATTTGACCATTCGCACGGAAATTAAGCTGACAACCTGTTGAAGTGTCTTCATAGTGACCAACTAAATAATCTGTAGCTGGTAGTTTTGGATCAGAAAGATTAATGCTAGTTAAACCTTGTTTACAAGGATATGCAGATCCATTGCAGGTTGCGGTAATGCCGCTAAAACCAACGGCACGACGATAATCACCAGCCCCATCTATACGGAAAAAGTCAGTGGTATTTCCGACAGGTACGACCCCTGAATATAGCTTCTTTTGCAGTAGATCATAGCCTATTTGATCTAAGCTTTGAGTATTTGCCAATTTTAAAGTAGCGGCTTTTAAATTGATTTCAAAAGAATCGCGTGTTGTTTTTTGATTAGCTGCAATATCTAACAGTGTATTTTTAACTGGATCAATATTATCTGGAGCAGGCGTGAAAATAGGAATGAAGGTTGTTTGATCCCCATGAAGTTTTTTTCCATCTAAAAAGCCATCTTTTAAATCGGTTGTCAAACTTTTAACAAGATCTTGGTATGTAGTTGTTCCATCATGAAAAGTTGACCAATATTGTAAGTAGCCAAAGCTAAGATAGCTATCTACATACGTACTAGGCTGCTTAGTGGAGTACTGCAACAAAGTTAGAACTGTGAGGGTGTTGGCTGGACTTAAAATTGGAATATTTGCATCTTTGAACGCATTAAGAAGCGATCTGTAAACGTCTTGAGAAGCTAAATCCACATGCAATTGTTCAATACGGGTTGGGTCAATCGTCTCTTGCGGGAGTTGTCCTGAACGTATCACAGCACGTTGGTAAACGGCTTCACTGCTTGGACTTATGAATAGGGTTCTGCCATTTACACTGTTCGGTGTAATAAACGCATGATAAATACCAGAGAAATTTTGGTATGTTGAAGTAATTGGATCAAATACTTGAGATGAATTTTGAGTCGTAATTTCTACGCGATATAAACGATTTAATTTAGCGGTAGGAATTTTGACATTAAAGCTGTTTAAACTTGCAATTGAAGTATCTACCAAAACAGAGTTAGTGGTGTTGTCATATACTTTTAGCTGGATATTACGCATTTCTACAGGAGATTTAAGAGTAACATCAGTCGTTGCCTCGGGAGTGGGATCAACGGGTGTTGGCGTGCTTGGTGAGTTGCCACTACTACTGCCTCCACCTCCGCAACCTACAAGTAGTGCACTTAAAATTAATGTGCTCAAGCCGAGGTAAGTGTGTAATTTGGTTTCTTTTGATTGATGAAGCATCCTAGCTCTCCAAAATTAAATCTAGTATTTATTTGCTGATATTTGTTTAGTTATGACAGTTCAATAAGTGCTATCTAATTGTCGCTAAAATTAAAAAAATTAAAATTACCAAGCATGAAATGGTTTTGTAAGCTTGGACATCCTGTCATACTACCGCACAAGTATAGATTCAAAAATTGAGGTAATGCACGTGATTTCTGTCGGAATTGTTGGTGGAACGGGTTATACAGGCGTTGAACTATTACGTATTTTATTACGACATCCTAAAGCGCAGGTCCGAGTTCTTACTTCACGTACAGAAGCGGGCAAACCAGTTGCAGATATGTTCCCTAATTTACGTGGACATACTGATCTTCAATTTTCAGATTTAAATATTGATGATTTAAAAAAGTGTGATGTTGTGTTTTTTGCGACTCCTCATGGTGTTGCGATGCAGCATGCAAAAGAATTGATCGCAGCTGGTACTAAAGTTATTGATTTAGCAGCTGATTTTCGTTTGCAAAATCTTGAGCAGTTTGAGAAGTGGTATGGCATGGAGCATGCTTGCCCAGAAGTATTGGAAAACTCAGTATATGGTTTGGCTGAACTAAACCGCGAAAAAATTAAACAGGCGCAAGTGATTGGTAACCCTGGTTGCTATCCAACAACTGTTCAATTGGGTTTAGCTCCACTTTTGAAATCAGAACAAGCATTGATTGAAACAAAAAATATTATTATTGATGCGAAGTCAGGCGTTTCTGGAGCTGGCCGTAAAGCAAGCTTAGGTATGATTTATAGCGAAAATGCTGATAACTTCAAGGCTTATGGGGTTGCAGGGCATCGTCATCATCCGGAAATTGTTGAAGCATTAGAAAATATTTCTGGGCAAAAAGGTGGCTTTGAAGGACTCTTGTTTGTTCCCCATTTAGTTCCAATGATTCGCGGTATGCTCAGTACAATTTATGTCGACTTGACAGAAACTGGAAAACAAACTGATATTCAGGCATTGTATGAGCACTTTTATGCAAATGAAAAATTTGTTGATGTGATGCCTGCTAACAGTTCGCCTGAAACACGTAGTGTGCGCGGTGCGAATGAGCTTCGTATTGCTTTATATAAGCCGCAGCCGAATAAACTTATTATTCTTGCGGTACAAGATAACCTTGTGAAGGGTGCATCTGGTCAAGCTGTACAAAATATGAACCTTATGTTCGGCTTTGATGAAGATGAAGGCTTACAAGGGATTGGTTTATTACCATAAAAAACTCTTTTTTGCTTCACACACATTTAAATTTCGATTTAAATGTGTGTCTTGACTCTGATCTTAAACACTGAGATGACGATGCAAAACTCTGGACAGACGACTTCGGCAGAAAGTTCGTTGCAAAAGAAAAATTTTTTAAATACCAATAAACCTTTGTTTATTGGCGCGGCTATTTTAATGAGTGGTTGTCTTGCGCTCGGCTATACAATTGGACACCGCCAAGGTCTTACTGTTGTAGGTTACGATGCAGATGCAGAGCAATTGGTTGAAGTGGTGCAAAAGCAAAAAACAGCTTTAGATGCGGTTAATAAAAGCCTGAACGCTGCAGTACAAGAGCGTGATGTTGCTGTAACAAATGCAAATGATCTGTTTGAAGCTCTTAATCAGGCCAATGCTGATAAAACACAGCAAGAAGGTAT
Organism: Acinetobacter sp. WU_MDCI_Abxb74; assembly: GCF_025513915.1. NCBI lineage: Bacteria > Pseudomonadati > Pseudomonadota > Gammaproteobacteria > Moraxellales > Moraxellaceae > Acinetobacter > Acinetobacter sp. WU_MDCI_Abxb74. The sequence continues at coordinate 882,015 of NZ_JAHPRP010000001.1, read as the reverse complement.
GAGTAATATCTATCGCGATATCTTGAGGCAACGCGGTGGTCTAAGCCTGACGATTCAAAATTTGGCGATCAAACCTCTGCCTGAAAATGCTTATGAATATCAATTAGATTTAGTACAGGTGAGCCCAAGCAAGCGCCGTGCTTCAGGATCGATTGAGATAAGACTCATTAAAGATACAGAAGTTTTGGTTGTACCACTTGAAGCTAAAAACTTTAACTTTACTGACTTTGAGCGCTTAACAGGTCGTTGGACGATGCCTAAAGGTTTTACCCCTCAATTTATTGAGGTACGTTTAACCGGCGGTTCTGATACACCAGTTATTAAACGTTTTAGTTGGCAGCGCGGTAAACCTGTCGAAACACCTTCTGCTTTTGTGGCAGAAATTCCTCAAGCTGAAGCAAATTCACAATAGTAACATCCTATGCGAACAAATAAGCGTCAAACAAACTTAAAAGATATCAAGGCTTCTTTTCAGCAGTCTGGTTATGTCGATTGGCACTTCCATCCACGCTTAAGTGATTCGCAAAACGAAGATCATGACGGAGAGGTTGTTGTACAAACAGCACCTCCTGAACTCAAGCGTCCGCCGTTATATGCAGTCGTATTAATGAATGATGATTACACGCCAATGGACTTTGTAATTGAAATTTTACAACAATACTTTGCAATGAATCTTGACCAAGCAACTCAAGTAATGCTAACAGTACACTATGAAGGTAAAGGTATTGCTGGGGTCTATCCAAGAGACATCGCGGAAACCAAGGCAAACCTTGTTAATAATTACGCTCGATCGCAAGGTCATCCATTACTTTGCCAGATTGAGCCTAAAGCATAAGGGGGTTACATGCTCAGTCGTCAATTAGAAGTATCATTACGTTTGGCTGTTAGCATGGCTCGTCAAAAGAGACATGAGTTTCTTACAGTTGAACATTTATTATTAGCGCTACTCGACAACGATTCGGCCGTGAATGCGTTAAAGGCATGTGGGGCTGATATAGTTTCTTTACGTAAAGAATTAGAAGAATATGTAGAACAACATACTCCTAAGCTTGGCGAAAATAGCGAGCAGGCGCCTCATCCAACAGAAAGTTTTGACCGCATTTTGCAACGTGCTATTTTCCATGTGCAATCAAGTGGCGGCGATCGTACTGTTGAAGGTGCGGATGTTTTGGTCGCAATGTATTCAGAGCGTGATTCTTTTGCTGTGTATTTGCTTAAACGTCATCAAATCAATCGATTGACACTGACTCAATACTTGTCTCATGGGACACGTAAAGATGAAGTGCAAGTTGAAGAAGAAGTTGAAGATATTGAGGGTGAAACGAGTACGGGCAATGCAGGACCATTAGAGCTTTATACGCTGAACTTAAATGTTGAAGCGCAAAAAGGCAAAACTGATCCACTTATTGGTCGTGAAAAAGAAATTGAGCGTACAGCACAAATTCTGTGCCGCCGTCGCAAAAACAATCCATTACTGGTAGGTGATCCGGGCGTTGGTAAAACCTCGATTGCTGAAGGTTTGGCATGGTTAATTGTGAATGGTAAGGCGCCTAAACCTTTGAGTCAGGCTGAAGTCTATAGTTTAGATATTGGTGCATTAGTTGCTGGGACTAAATATCGCGGTGACTTTGAAAAACGTTTAAAACAATTGCTTAATGCTTTGAAGAAAAATCCAAATGCGATTTTATTCATTGATGAAATTCATATGATTATTGGCGCGGGCTCAAGTATGGGCAGCACAATGGATGCTTCGAATCTCATCAAGCCAGCTTTGGCAAATGGTAGTTTGCGTTGTATCGGTTCAACAACGTTCCAAGAATATCGTCAGGTTTTTGAAAAAGACCATGCGTTATCACGTCGTTTCCAGAAAATTGATGTAAATGAGCCAAGTATTTCTGAAACAATTGATATTTTGCGTGGCTTAAAATCTAAATTTGAAGATTTTCACCACGTACAATATGACGATAAAGCATTAGTATCAGCTGTAGAGCTTTCTGCTAAATTCATTAATGATCGTTTCTTGCCAGATAAGGCAATTGATGTGATTGACGAAGCTGGTGCTCAGCGTCGTTTGAAGGCTGAAAGTGATGATAGCTTGATTACGGTAGAGAATATTGAAGACATCGTTTCTAAGATTGCTCGTATTCCACCAAAAACTGTTTCTAAAGATGATAAGTCAGTGCTTGAAAATCTTGAGCGTGATTTAAAACGTGTTGTGTTTGGTCAGGACGAAGCGATTACTGCATTAGGCTCAGCGATTAAGTTGTCTCGTGCTGGATTGAAATCACCAGATAAGCCAGTAGGTAGTTTTGTTTTTGCTGGCCCAACAGGTGTGGGTAAAACTGAAGTCACTAAACAACTGGCGAAGTTGTTAGGTGTTGAGCTGGTGCGTTTCGATATGTCTGAATATATGGAACGTCATGCAGTTTCACGTTTGATTGGTGCGCCTCCAGGTTATGTCGGTTATGACCAAGGCGGGCTATTAACTGATGCGATCCATAAAAACCCCCACTGTGTTTTGTTACTAGATGAAATTGAGAAAGCACATCCAGATGTGTTTAATCTCTTGTTACAAATCATGGATCATGGTGCTTTAACAGATAACAATGGGCGTAAGTCAGACTTTAGAAACGTTATTATTGTCCTGACTACGAATATTGGAGCAGAAAGTATTTCTCGTGCGAGTATTGGTTTTACTGAACAAGATCATAGTTCTGATAACCAAGAAGCGATGAAACGTGCTTTCTCACCAGAGTTCCGTAACCGTCTAGACAGTGTTATTCAATTCAAGTCATTACCAACAACTGTTATTGAGTCTGTAGTTGATAAATTCTTGACAGAGTTACAAGCTCAACTGGATGACAAGCAAGTTGTACTTGATGTCGATCAAAGTGCTCGTGATTGGTTGGCAACCAACGGTTATGACCGCTTGATGGGTGCACGTCCAATGCAACGCCTGATTCAAGAACACTTGAAGAAACCATTAGCTGAAATGATTTTGTTTGGTGAACTGGCAGATCATGGTGGTAATGTGGCTGTATCAGTGAAAAATGAAGATGGCAAAGCTGTTGGCTTAAAGCTTGAAGTTTTTGAAGATCATCATACGGCAGAACCAGCATAATCTATGTTAATTGATAGTCTTACTATAACCCGAATACTGAGTGTATTCGGGTTATTTATTATCACAGCAATTGCTGAAATTCTTGGTTGTTATTTCCCTTATCTGATTTTAAGAGAGGGTAAGTCTACTTGGCTGTGGTTACCTACAGTTTTAAGTTTGGCTGTCTTTGTATGGCTGCTGACCCTACATCCAGCCGCTTCAGGGCGAATTTATGCTGCATATGGCGGTATTTATATTTTTACTGCGTTAATGTGGCTGCGCTTTGTTGATCAGGTCGGATTAACAAGATGGGATATACTGGGTGGTCTAATCTTGCTTTGTGGAGCTGGCTTAATTATTTTGCAACCTCAAGGGCTGATTCGTTAAGACAATGAGTGAATCAAATCTTAAGCGTGAAAATAAGAAGTTTTTTCAAAAAAAAGACTTGTCAAAGCCTTCAACAATGCGTATTTTAGATTTAAGGAACATTTTTTTATATTTGAGATAAAGATGTTAAATCTATCTGTGAACACTAACGCATATTATTATTTTTGGCAATTTAGATAGTTGCCTGAGCGTATTCGGGCATGAGAAAGTTGCCCATCACAGTTAATACCTGATCGGCAACCCCGATCAGGTTTTTTTATGCTTTATCTTTTTGAATCGAGGAACTTAAAATGAACAACATGACTTATTCATACTTTAGCAACTTTTATTGGTTTTACTTTTGCTTGCCTTTACCAACGAATAGATCCAAAACGCTCAAATAAATGATCGGACTGAATAGATTGCAGTCCCAAGGAAAAACCAATGAATGCCCTAAATACTTTATTGACACAAAGCAATACAAAAGAAATACCAGTTAGTTTACCTGTCCAGTTAAAAGCAAAATATCCGCTTGCACAATATTTCGCGCGTCAAATTGCCGAACACCGTCAAACTATTCAAAATATTCTTAGCGGCAAAGATCGTCGGTTAATGGTAATTACAGGGCCTTGTTCAATTCATGATCCAGTTGCAGTACTTGAATACGCTGAAAGATTGCAAAAGTTACAAGAAAAAGTAAAAGATCAGATTTTTATCGTGATGCGTGCATACATTGAAAAACCACGTACAACTGTGGGTTGGAAGGGTTTTATGTATGATCCAAATTTAGATGGCTCATCAAATTTACAACTTGGTTTAGAGAAGTCTCGCGAACTTTACCTCCAAATTATTGAAAAGGGTTTACCAATTGCGAGTGAAATTTTAAGTCCAATGGCAACTGGTTATTTTGATGATTTATTGGCTTGGGGTGCAATTGGTGCTCGTACAAGTGAGTCTCAGATTCATCGTGAAATATCAAGCCACATGCCCTACAGTATTGGTTTCAAAAATGGTACTGATGGCTCAATTCAGATTGCTTTAGATGCAATTCAGTCAGCACAAAATGAACATCAATTTCTAGGAATGAATCAGCAAGGTTTACCTTCAGTGATTCAGAGTGCTGGTAATCCATTACCACACTTAATTTTGCGTGGAGCGAACCATGGACCAAACTTTGATTTAGCTTCAATTCAGGCAATACGAGAAAAACACAAACAAAATCTTCCTGCATTGGTCATTGATTGTAGTCATGGCAATAGCAGTAAAGATCCGTTACGTCAGCCAGAAGTTTTACAGCAAATCGTTGCTGAACGTTTAAAAACACAAGTAAAGGGTGTCATGATTGAAAGTCATTTGGTTGATGGCAGCCAAAAGATTTCTTGTGATATGACTTATGGACAGTCAGTAACTGATGGTTGTTTAGGATGGGAAAAAACAGAGCGACTTTTATTAAATGTTTCTGAGCAATTGAAAGTGAAAGAGTTAGCTCATTCTGCTTAATCATTTATAAGTTTAAAAAGGGATCTGTGAGTAGATCCCTTTATTTTTTAAGAAGCATGATTTAATTCTGATAAGAATGTGGTGATTTCATGCCCAAATTTTTTCGGTTCGGTCAGTAAAGGTGTATGGCCTGAGCGTTCAAAATATATTGTTTTTGCATGCTCGATACTATGTGCAATAAGTGTCTGCCCAGTTTCAGGGTAAAGTGTCGAATTGCGACCTATAAAGAAAGTCGTAGGGCACTGTAATTGTTGAAGAGCTTCACGATAATCTTCATTGTGATAAAGATAATTTTCGACATACCAAAATAAATAATCTAAACGCTGAATGGGTAATAAATATTTTTGTAGAAAAGGCTGTTTGAGAGCTGTTTTAAAAACCAAAGGACTAAATGGATTGTTACTTTGCAACTCAATAAAATCTACCCACAGACGAACCAATTCTTGTCGATCTGGAAGAAATAATTCATAAAGATATTTAGCAGTTTTGTGTTTAGATAATAACTGATAGATATCATTTAATAACTGTTTGAACTGAGTATGAAGAGGACCGAATAGACCATATTCCCATGTTGAATCCACAGATATTTTTGGTGTTTGATCAATATGTAAATAAGCCTTTAACTGCTGTGCCAGATGAGCATGTTTCATACCATGCATGGCCGTCGTGGCGCCCATTGAATAACTCATTAAGATAAAGTTATCGAGTTTTAATTGTTCTATTAAATGAGCGACATCTTGCCAATGGCTAGAAATTGCATCTTGCTCAGGAATTGCGCAGTTTTTTGAACCACCAAAACCACGCCAATCTGGAATAATAAACTCATATTCTTTACGGTTTGCATAGATAAAGGGTAGCCATTGCCAGCTTTGCATGCCAAGACCAGATAAAACCAAAACTGGCTCACCACGACCAATTCGGCGTACAAATAAATTTTCCTGATCGGGCATGGTGTAATATGGCATGGCTATTCTCCAGATACGCTATCTTGGGCAAAGCGTTTTAATTGAGGGATGACTTGTTCCAACCATTTGATCCATTCACTTTCCATAGTAATCCCAAGTTCTAAGATCATTTTGTGAATGTATAACACACGGTCATTTAAATCATTGCTATCTTTAAAATCTTTGTCATAAATACTTTGATAAAGTTTCAGTTTCTCTTGATGTAAACTAAGATGCCTTAACAGTTCAGGTAATATCTGATTATTGCTCAATTGGGCTTCAGCACGCAATCTAACCATTAAATCATCACGAAGCTGTGCTGGTTCACTTTGTTGAGTCATCCATGAAGCTAGCTCGATACGCCCCAGTTGTTCAACTTGATAAGTCTTTTTTCGACTATTTTCCATTTCATTTTCTAACGTTGAAACCCAACCTTTTTTGAGCATGTGGTTGAGTTCACGATAAATTTGCTGATGAGTGGCATTCCAGAAAAAACCGATTGAACGGTCAAAGCGGCGGGCAAGTTCGAACCCTGTGCTTGGTCGTTCAAGCAAGCTGGTCAATAAAACATGGGGAAGTGACATAGCAATCCGGTTTGTAAGCAAAAGTAAAGTGTGACTTATGAGATTATGCAACATGTTGCATAAAAGTCAAAATTTGATTATAAATTGATGCAACAAGTTGCATTAGCAAGCTAGTTGCTAGCCAAAGGAGAAAATATGTCAGCTTATCCACATTTATTAAAGCCACTTGATTTAGGCTTTACTACTTTAAAAAACCGTGTGCTTATGGGGTCTATGCATATTGGATTAGAAGAAGCGCCGCAGGGATATGAACGCATGGCTGCGTTTTATGCTGAGCGTGCAAAAGGCGATGTGGGGTTGATTGTAACTGGCGGTGTTTCTCCAAATGATGATGGTGTTGTATTTAGCCATGGTACCAAGCTCGATACAGTTGAAGAAGCTGAAAAACATAAAGTGATTACCCAAGCTGTCCATGACGCTGGGGGTAAAATTGCTATGCAGATTTTACATACTGGGCGTTATTCTTATCAGGAAAATAACGTTGCACCTTCAGCAATTCAAGCACCGATTAACCCTATTAAGCCGAAAGCTTTAAGTTCTGCCGAAGTACAACAGACCATCGATGACTTTGCAAACTGCGCCAAACTTGCTCAGTATGCGGGTTATGACGGTGTGGAAATCATGGGTTCTGAAGGTTACTTAATCAATGAGTTTATTGCTGCCCGTACAAACCATCGCGATGATGAATGGGGTGGTAGTTACGAGAACCGTATTCGTTTTCCTATTGAAATTGTAAAACGCACACGTGCTTTAGTCGGTGAAAACTTTATTATTATTTATCGTCTATCGATGCTTGATTTAGTTGAAGGTGGTTCAAGTTTTGATGAAGTGATTCAACTGGCAAAAGAAATTGAAAAAGCAGGCGCAACGATTATTAATACAGGAATTGGCTGGCATGAAGCTCGTATTCCAACCATTGCAACGAAAGTTCCTCGAGCTGCGTTTACGTGGGTTACTGAAAAACTCAAAGGTCAAGTCTCTATTCCTTTGATTACGTCCAACCGAATTAATACCCCAGAAATGGCTGAACATGTATTGGCATCTGGTCATGCTGATATGGTTTCTATGGCACGTCCAATGCTGGCTGATGCTGAGTTTGTCTTAAAGGCAAGTGAAGGCCGTAGTGATGAAATTAATACCTGTATTGGATGTAATCAAGCGTGTTTAGATCATATTTTCTCAATGAAAATCGCAACTTGTTTAGTGAATCCGCGCGCATGTTATGAAACTGAACTTATTTTTAAAGATGCACAAGTTCAAAAGAATATTGCTGTTATTGGTGCAGGACCTGCGGGTTTAAGTTTTGCTGTATATGCAGCAGATCGTGGACATCAAGTTAAAATTTTTGAGGCAAGTCATCAAATTGGTGGGCAATTTAATATTGCAAAGACTGTTCCTGGAAAAGAAGAGTTCTATGAAACCTTGCGCTACTTTGGTCGCCAAATTGAGTTGCGACCAAATATTGAGTTAGTTTTGAACCATAAAGCAACTTATGAAGAGTTGAGCCAAGCAAATTTTGATGAAATTGTGGTTGCAACTGGTGTAACGCCTCGTCAATTACAATTTGAAGGTATTGATCATCCTAAAGTACTCAGCTACTTACAAGTTTTAAAAGAACGTGTACCAGTGGGCCAGCGTGTAGCCATTATTGGGGCAGGTGGTATTGGTTTTGATACGGCTGAATATCTCACTCACGAAGGTGAAAGTGGCAGTTTAAACCCAGAAAAGTTCTACGAAGAATGGGGAATTGACACTCAATATGAGCATGTAGGTGGTTTAAAGCAGCCAAAAGTTGAGACTTCTGAACGAGAGATCTATTTATTACAACGTAAGACAGCTGTTGTAGGTGCCGGTTTAGGTAAAACTACAGGATGGATTCATCGTGCAGGCCTGAAAAATCGCCAAGTTAAAATGCTTGCTGGGGTTCAATACGACAAAGTAGATGATCAAGGACTTCATATAACAGTAGATGGGCAACCCAGCGTACTTGAGGTTGATCATGTTGTGATTTGTGCTGGTCAAGAATCATTTACTGCAATGTATGATCAACTAAAAAATGATGGAAAAAATGTTCATTTAATTGGTGGCGCTAAAGAAGCTGGTGAATTAGATGCAAAACGCGCAATTCGCCAAGGTGCCGAGTTAGCCGCGACACTATAAATCTATAGGGGCATTTCTTTGAAAAGGAAATGCCCCTAATTTTATTAATGAAATTATGGGAAAAATAACAATGACAATTGAAGCAACAAAACAGTCTTTAGAAAAATGGCATCAAATGATTCAGGCGGGTGATTTATCAAATCTAAATGATTTATTAGCCGATGACGTGATTTTTCGTTCTCCTGTTGCCCATAAACCGTATGAAGGAAAGCAGGTCGTTTTTTTCATTCTTACGAATGTTATTCAGGTGTTCGAAAACTTTACATATCATCGTGAGTTTTATACAGAAGATGGCGACAATGTAGTGCTTGAGTTCAGTGCGAATGTAAGTGGCAAGTCATTAAAAGGAATTGACATGATTCAGTTTAATGAACAAGGAAAAATTATTGATTTTGAAGTAATGGTACGCCCAATGAGTGGGTTAGCTGCACTGGCTGAACAAATGGGTGCAAGAATTGCTAAGTTTCAACCTTAATAATTTTATTGAATAGCCTAAGTAATACAGAGATCATTAAAATGTGGTTAAAACTTTCAACTTTAGCATTGTTACCTGTATTATTTATTCAGGGAATAAAGGTTCGTAAGAATACACCACGTTTGCTAGAAGCCAGTGGTAATAGAGAAGGTGTGGTTGGCAAGGGAAGAGCTTTGTCATTACTTATTTTAGGTGATTCAGCAGCAGGTGTTGGTGTTGAAACCCAAAAAGATGCTTTATCTGGCGCGATTATTTCTGAGTTACAAGACCAATATTTGATAAGTTGGAAGCTTCATGCAAAAACAGGCGATACCACCAAGCAGGTTTTTCAAGCTTTACAGCATTTAGAACAGCAAAATTATGATGTTGTCGTTACATCTATTGGCGTTAATGATGTGACAAAATTAACGTCAGCAAATTTATGGATAAAACAACAAAAGCAATTATTTCAACATATACAGGCACGTTTTCAGCCTAAACTCATTATTGTTTCTGGCGTTCCGCCAATGCAACATTTTCCAGCTTTACCAAATCCATTGGCTTGGTTGTTTGGAAAATATGCAGAGCAAATGAATCAGGCATTATATAAATGGTTAGAATCACAAAACCAATTTAGATTTATTCAATATGATATTGAAAGTTTTCAAGCGATGAATTTACCTATGGCAAGTGATGGCTTTCATCCGAGCAAAGAAATTTATGCAATTTGGGGACAGCAGGTTGCAGCATTAGTGCGGCAATCATTTAACTCATAATCAGAGGTCGTGATTGGATATGAGCATATCTACTTTAAGTAAAATTAAAGCTTTCGGTTCAGAATTATTTGATTCAGTGTTAGGTGCTGAACAGCCAAAAGTCTATTATGACCCAAAAGGGAAAATTAAAGATGTTTTGGATAAATTGCCCCAACTTAAGCAAAAATATCGTCCTACGCCATGGTTAGCTAACAATCATGTTCATCTTTTATATTTCGATATTATTAGAAAAAAGACCATCAAGCTTGAATATGACCGTATTGACCAGCTCAGCATGAAAGATGGTGGGGTAACTGCGATTGCATGGTATGGCTATAATCTTCCAAAAACTACTCCTACAGTTGTCATCATGCACACGATTACAGGAACACCTGAAAGTATGCGTGAACTGGTGAAAGATCTACATCAATATACGGGATGGAGAATAGCACTATGCTTACGCCGTGGGCATGCTGGTCTACCTATGCCTGTACCACAGATTTCTCTTTTCGGATCAACAAGTGACCTTAAAGAGCAGCTTACGCATATTCAAAATTTGTTTCCAGAATCCGATTTGTATGCTGTTGGTTCCTCTGCCGGAACAGGATTATTAGTTCGTTATTTGGGAGAGCAAGGCACTGACACACCATTTAAAGCTGCTTTTGCAATGTGTCCAGGCTACAACACTGAGATTGGTTTTAAAAATGTTCATCCGTTCTATAGCAAAATGATGACCAAAAAGTTATTCAAATATTTTATTCATCCTTATCAAAGTACTTGGAGCAAGGTTTCTTCTTTAGAAAAAGTTCTAGCGACGACTAGTCTGGAAGAGTTTGAAAAAGAATACTTTGAAATGGCTGGTTTTCGGGACTATCAAAGTTATTGTCAGGCAATTAATCCAATTTATGTATTTGAAAATGTCAAAATTCTATTAATGATTCTTAATGCTGAAGATGATCCAGTATGTTCTATTAAAAATTTAGAGCCTTACAAGGAAACTATTCAGCAAATGAGTAATATTGCAGTGGTAACCACTAAAAAGGGAAGTCACTGTGGTTTTTACGAAGGGTGGAAAAGCACATCATGGGCAGCCAAATTAATATCGAATTATTTTATGGTTGACCATAAACGATGACTATATTGCTGTAATTGGTTAAAGAAAGCCCATTCAGTAGATGGGCTTTATGTTTTTATTAGATCAGGATAAAAGTAATTTTGAGTTTTTTAGTCCAATTTTGATTTTAGTGCTGGCAACGAGATCTTTTTCGTCAGTTTGGTTGGGGTGAAAATCAAAGCGATAATAGTCAAAGAATTTCGGAGTTAAAACTTTATATTGTGTTGTCATAAAACCAAGAAACTTACGCCAAGATTTAAAATTAAGAAGTTGGCGATCCCGTTTCATAAGAACGAATTGATAAATTGTTGAGAAGCCTGTAATTAAAAATAGACTTAAAGTAAAGACTGTAATGCGAGGGAGATACGCACTCAGCCCATTTCCATACAAGTGTTGATAAAGATCAAAAGCCACAGCTTTATGTTCAGTTTCTTCAATACTGTGCCACAACCATAAATTACGAATAGTTGAGTCTGTCATCAGTTCATTAACAGACTGCATCATGCTAACCACAAGTACCGCTGTATAGTGCTCTAAGCCAACTGTTACGAGCAAATTCCATTTTTTGCTAAAAACTTTTTCAATCGTTTTCAAAACGATGCCAGTTACTTTTTCTAAAGATTCTGGATCTAAACCATGTTGCTGTGCACTCACGTGAAAAGCATGATGTTCTTTAGAGTGCATGGCTTCTTGACCAATAAAAGCACTGATTTCCCGATCTAGAAGTTCATTCGACTTTGCTTTGGCACGTAATGCTCGAACTGAACGAACAAAATATGATTCGCCTTCAGGGAACAATGTAGATAAACCCGTAAAGTAATGTGTAAAAGTGGGTTCGTTATTACACCAATAACGAGGCACATTTTCAAAATTATAGTCCATACGACGGACTGGAAATGAGGCGGGCACGCGATTCGATACAGTATTCATTTTAAGCTCCAATCTTCTTTTAATTTTAGTTCCAAAAAGGAACTTGATTAAAAATTACATCTCAGACTATGGAACGTCAATGCTTATTCAGATGAAAGAAGTAGATTGTCCTAAATTGATATCTAGGAAAACTTTAAAGATAAATTGGAATAAGAAAAGTAAAACTGATTATTACGTTAATAATTTTAATCATATTTAAAAAGCCCAAATCAACTGTTCAATTTGGGCATATTTATACGGGAACTTAGTTTTTAAGCGCAGGTGTAGCAGCAGCAATTGCAGCGGCAACAGCATCATCTTCAGTTTGAGATGGTTCAGTTGGCTTAGCAGGTTTTGACTGCACTTTCTCAGGCTTAGGCTCTGCTTTTGGCTCAGGTTTAGGTTCTGGCTTTGGCTCAGGTTTAGGTTGTTCAGAAACAGTTGTTTGTGAATTTTGCTCAGATTGGGCAGGGCGAGTTTCACGGCGAATTTCAGTTGTAGTGTTCGCTGTTTCTTCGTGATGAACTTCAACTTGCGTTGGTTCCTGCGTTTGAGCTTCTTCAGTTTTAACACTTTCTAAAGACTCAAACTTTGCAGGTTCAGCAGGCTTCGGTTCTGAAACAGCAGTTTCAACCTTTTCTTGCTCTTCTTCTGGTGTTTCTTTTTTGACGCATGCGGTTAACAATAGTCCAGCCGCAATTGCAGCACAGATTAAAAGTTTTTTATTTGCCATTGTCCTAAACAACATTTAATTGAGGAGCTCGTATTATAACAGCAAAAGAGAATGAAAAAATCATGTGAGATTGACCTAATTTTTTATTAAAAATGCTGATAGAATAGCCAGTTGTTTAATGATCTTTGAATTGGTGCGGTTTGACTTTGCTTTATAGGGGCAGAGTACAGTAAAATTGCCCAACATTGTAGGCCGATTTCGGCTTGATTGTACGAGAAACTTAATGACCCATTTTATTTTTGTTACTGGTGGTGTGGTTTCATCGCTAGGTAAAGGTATTTCTGCTGCTTCAGTTGCTGCACTTTTGGAAGCCCGTGGCTTAAAAGTCACAATGGTTAAAATGGATCCTTACATTAATGTCGATCCGGGGACGATGAGCCCTTTCCAACATGGTGAAGTTTTTGTCACAGAGGATGGTGCCGAAACTGATCTAGACTTGGGTTATTACGAACGTTTCTTACGTCGTGCGAAAATGACCAAACTGAATAACTTTACTAGTGGCCGTGTATATCAAGATGTTTTAAATAAAGAACGTCGTGGTGACTACTTAGGTGGTACGGTTCAAGTTATTCCACATATTACTGACAACATTAAAGAACGTGTACTTCGCGCAGGTGAAGGTTACGATGTTGCAATCGTTGAGATTGGCGGTACGGTCGGTGATATCGAATCACTTCCATTTATGGAATCAGTTCGTCAGTTAATGGTTGAGCTTGGTCATAAACGTACCATGCTGATGCATTTAACTTTGTTGCCATATATCAAATCTGCAGCTGAGTTAAAAACCAAGCCAACTCAACATTCAGTGAAAGAGCTCCTTTCAATTGGTATTCAGCCAGATATCTTAATCTGTCGTACTGAATATGATGTAGATGTTGATACTAAACGTAAAATTGCATTGTTCACTAACGTGGAAGCGCGTGCCGTTGTGGTATGTAAAGATGCGAAAACAATTTATCAAATTCCACGTACATTCTATGAACAAAACGTTGATGACTTGATCTGTGAACGTTTTGGGTTTAATGATCTTCCAGAAGCTGACTTAACCGATTGGGATAATGTGGTTGAAGCATTACTGAATCCTGAATACACGGTACGTGTTGCGATGGTTGGTAAATATGTTGAACTTCCAGATGCTTATAAATCTGTGAATGAAGCACTTTTACATGCGGGTATCCAAAACCTTGTGAAAGTACAGATTGATTATGTCAATGCTGAAGAACTTGAAAGCCAAGACGTTTCTATTTTGCAAACAGCCGACGCAATTTTAGTTCCAGGTGGCTTTGGTGAACGTGGTACTGAAGGCAAAATGAAAGCTATTCAGTATGCACGTGAAAACAAAATTCCATTCTTGGGCATTTGTTTAGGTATGCAATTGGCTGTAATCGAATATGCACGTCATGTTGCCGCAATGCCAGAAGCATCTTCTACCGAATTTAACCGTTCTACAAAGTATCCATTGATTGGTTTAATTACCGAATGGTTAGATGAGCGTGGCGAGTTACAACAACGTAGCGTAGAGTCTGACTTAGGTGGAACTATGCGTTTAGGTGCACAAAAATCTGAATTGGTTGAAGGCACAAAAACACGTGAAGTCTATGGTAAAGCAGAAATCACTGAACGTCATCGTCACCGTTATGAAATGAATAACCGTTTCATTGAGTCGATTGAACAAGCTGGTATGAAGATTTCTGGTTACTCTTCGGCACAACATTTGGTTGAAACTGTAGAAATTCCTGAACATCCTTGGTTTATTGCTGTACAATTCCACCCGGAATTTACAAGTTCACCACGTGATGGACATCCATTATTTGCTAGTTTTATTGGCGCTGCGAAAAACCAGCATCAAAAAAGTAAATAATGCGATTTTAAATAAACTGGGAAAGTTTAAATGTCACAATTAAAACCACAAGAAGTTGTACGTTTAGGCGATATACAAATGGCAAATCATTTGCCATTTGTATTATTTGGCGGAATGAACGTACTTGAATCAAAAGATTTAGCTTTCGAAATTGCAGAAACGTATGTGGATATTTGCAAACGCTTAGATATTCCTTATGTATTTAAAGCGAGTTTTGATAAAGCAAATCGTTCTAGTCTGCATTCATTCCGTGGTCCTGGACTTGAAAAAGGTATTGAATGGTTAGGCGATATTAAAAAACATTTTAATGTACCTATCATTACTGATGTTCATGAACCACATCAAGCTGAGGCAGTTGCAGAAGTAGCTGATATTATTCAGTTACCAGCTTTCTTAAGTCGCCAAACTGATCTTGTTGAAGCGATGGCAAAAACACAAGCTATTATTAATATTAAGAAAGCTCAGTTTTTAGCACCTCATGAAATGCGTCATATCCTGAATAAATGTTTAGAAGCAGGAAACGATAAACTTATTCTTTGTGAACGTGGTTCAGCATTTGGCTATAACAACCTTGTTGTAGACATGCTTGGCTTTGATATCATGAAAGAAATGAATGTTCCTGTTTTCTTTGATGTAACACATGCGTTGCAAACTCCTGGTGGTCGTGCTGACTCGGCAGGTGGTCGTCGCGCTCAAATTACAACTTTAGCACGCGCTGGAATGGCAACAGGCTTGGCTGGATTGTTCTTGGAAGGTCATCCAGACCCAGAACATGCAAAATGTGATGGACCTTGTGCATTACGTATGTCGCAGCTTGAGCCGTTCTTGGCACAAATAAAAGAATTGGATACTTTGGTTAAAGGATTCAAAAAGTTAGACACCCATTGAGTTTTTACTCATTTACGCTGCTTTAATCGCAGCTCATATTCATTCAACAGAGGAATTGTTCATGAGCCAAATCGTTGACATCCGTGCACGTGAAATTTTGGACTCTCGTGGTAACCCAACCATCGAAGCAGACGTAATTTTAGAATCTGGGATTGTTGGTCGTGCATGTGCACCATCTGGTGCTTCAACTGGTTCTCGTGAAGCTTTAGAACTACGTGACGGTGATAAATCACGTTACTTAGGTAAAGGCGTTAAAACTGCGGTTAACAACGTAAACACGATTATCCGTGACGCTTTAGTGGGCAAATCAGTATTTGAACAAAAAGACATCGATAATACGATGATCGAACTTGATGGTACTGAAAACAAAGAAAAATTAGGTGCAAATGCAACTTTGGCTGTGTCATTAGCTGCTGCACGCGCTGCTGCTGATGAAAAGAAAATTCCTCTTTTCCAATACATCGCTGACTTACGTGGTCAAACCATTTTGACTATGCCTGTACCAATGATGAACATCATCAATGGTGGTTCACATGCAGACAACAACGTTGATATTCAAGAGTTTATGATTGAGCCAGTAGGCTTCACTTCATTTGCTGAAGCATTACGTGCAGGTGCTGAAATCTTTCATTCACTAAAATCAGTTTTAAACAAAAAAGGTTTAAACACTGCTGTGGGTGATGAAGGTGGTTTTGCACCAAACTTGCGTTCAAACGAAGAAGCAATCACTGTTATTCTTGAAGCTATTGGTCAAACGGGTTACAAAGCTGGTTCTGACATTATGTTGGCGCTTGACTGTGCATCTTCAGAATTCTACAAAAATGGTCAATACATCCTTGCAGGTGAAGGTAATAAAGCATTCACAAGCAACCAGTTCTCTGATTATTTAGCTGGTCTTGTAAACCAATATCCAATTATCTCGATTGAAGACGGTCTAGATGAGTCTGACTGGGAAGGCTGGAGTTACTTAACTTCAATTCTTGGCGACAAAATCCAATTGGTGGGTGATGACTTGTTCGTTACAAACCCTAAGATTTTACAACGTGGTATTAATGAGAAAGTAGGTAACTCTATCTTAATCAAGTACAACCAAATTGGTACGTTGACTGAAACTTTAGATGCAATCTATCTTGCTAAAGAAAATGGCTATACGACTGTAATTTCTCATCGTTCTGGTGAAACAGAAGATTCAACTATTGCTGACTTAGCAGTAGGTACAGCGGCTGGCCAAATTAAGACTGGTTCACTTTGCCGTTCTGACCGTGTTTCTAAGTATAACCAATTACTTCGTATTGAAGAGTTGACTAAAGCTGCTTACCGCGGTAAAGCTGAGTTTAAAGGTTTAAATTAATCTTTAAATAAAAAGTTAAAATTAGTTTTTTAACATTTTAGGGTGCTATTTTTCTGTTTTTAATAGGAAATAGCACCTTTTTATTATCCTAATCGGCGTGTTTTTAAAGACTCAGCCCAACTGTGATGTTTGCAACGGATACATTCTTGATCGATTTTATTTAAAATTTTAGTTTCACCACATTTCATACATGAATAAAAAGTATTGATTTTAAGTACGTCCGCTTTGCAATAAGCATCAGGGAATAATGGCAAGCCCCATTTTACATCCTCATCTTCAAAATAAAGCAGACTGAGAATACCATCGGACTCCAGCAAAGCTGTTCTCACTTGTCCAAGATGTTCAACATTTTGTTGACGCATTTCCGAGAAAAACTCATCATGTGAATATGATTGTCTTTGGAAATCTTTGTAGACTACAAGGCCATCCTTAACAATACAAAGTGCTTTTCCTTCAAGCAAATCTTCAATTTTTTTATGCTTTACCATGCTCCATGTAGCAAATCGATAAAGAAAAAGAATAACGATAAACGCGACGAAGGCATGGGCAATAGGTAGGTCCTTAGTAAACATTGGGTCACCGGCAGCTGAACCTAAACATAAAATAATTGCGAGTTCAAAAAGGGAGAGCTGACGTATACCTCTCTTACCAGATAATCTTAAAAAACTAATAATGATTATGAACATCACGGTACATCGCACTAGAATTTCTAAAACAAAGTTCCAGGTCGTGTCACCTATGAAAATATTAAAAAAATCCATTTTTTCTCCTTTTGATAGGTGAAAGAAATCTTTATAAAATTCTTAGCAAATTAAAAATAGAAAAAATATACTTTTTAAGTAGTTATTGGTTAAAAATTCGAAATATATGCAACTTTTTATGAATTTTTCTCAAACAATTTTTTATGAGTCAACTTCCTATGGATCATCTGATCAAAAGAAGGTGCATCAAAACAATAGACTTATCAAGAGGCATTTTAAAAGTTATATGAGTTTGTATTTATAGAGAGAAGTACAAATATTAGGAGTTATATTCCGAGACGTTCTTTCTTATTATTGAATAAATTAATCTTAATAAAGATATAAGCTGTAAATATGTCTGATAATAAGATTTAAGAAAATAGCTTAATAACAATAAGAAGTATAAGGGATCGAATCTAAACGTTTTTGAAAAATAGATGGATTCATAACGTTTTCATACATTTGTTGATAAGTTTTTTTATGATCCTCAATGTTGTGATAATTGATAATTTCTTGGAGTTTATCTTTATATTCTATGTGTCCAGCATGAAACATGGCTGCATAATGGCCCCATAAAGCATATTGATATCGCAAAGCAGCTTTAGGGATTAAATTTATCTCATTTAAATAACTATTCGCGGTTTTTTCATAACATGCTTTTACTTCATGAGCATCTTTTTTCATTTTACTTAAGAAAATGCATTGTATCTCTTGTAGGTTTGAACTATCTGTTTTTGCTAGTATTTTTTCAGTAACTATATAAGCTTCATTAAGACAACCTAAGTGTACAAGTATTTTACGTTTAGTTTTTAAAAAGTTTAAGTTGTTATCATTAGAAGGTATCTTTTTTAATAAATTTTTTAATTTTAAATGAGCCGTAATTTGGTCTTGTTCAGTATTTAGGTTGTAAATAATATCATTATATTCATATATATAAGTATTAACTTGTCTATGTTTCTTCTGAGTATCCTTCATATTAACTATTTTTGAAGGGCTATCATCAGTAGGGTGATCACAAGCGCTTAAACCTAAGCTTACTAAAGAAAACGCTAAAATTTTGTGCACTACAATTTATACCCTTATTCTCTTTTATGAGATTTGATAAGAATAATAAAATATAAAATAAAATACTGTGTAGTTTTTTATTTCTCTCATTATTGAGCAGTTCCATGGTAAATCTTAATTTGAAAATTAGTTTATATTTTTTATTGAATCAATAACATAAGGCCCTTTGTTTGAGCACTATAATTCAACAGGATCTGTACTCAACCTGTTAGAAATCCTTTTTTGTGCATGGATAGCTATTACATGCTTAATACTTTATAGATTAATAATTTAATCTACATAAATAAGAATAATTATTAACTTGAAGTTGATAACAATTATCATTCATGTTAATTTTTGTGCCGATCTTTTGCTACTGTGTAACAAGGAACATGGTAGTGAAAGGCTAAACATATGGTACAGCACATTGGTTATTATGGAATTTTCTTATGTACAATCCGCTCTTTAGAAAAGCATTTAGAGTTCACCCTTTAGCACTTTCTATGGCTTTAACAGTACCTTCAATTGTTTATGCAGATGAGGCAATGGGAACAGCCACTTTAGAAACGATAAAAGTGCAAGCAGAACAAGAAAATTCCGCTGTTACCGAAGGTTCGGGTAGCTATACAGCAAAAAGCACAAATACTTCTACAAAATTAAATTTGTCTCTTCGTGAAACTCCTCAATCGGTCAAAGTTTTAACTCGTGAATATTTAGATGATCGAAAAATCGATTCTTTTCAAGATTTAATGAACAATATTACGGGTGTTTCAACTTCACGCACCGATGAGCGCCAAAAAGCTTATGCGCGTGGCTTTGAGGTGGATTATTATTTACTGGATGGAATGCCTAGTACAACCAACTTAAGTATAGGCGATCTTGATCTAGATATTTATGATCGTGTTGAAGTCGTTAAAGGTGCTAATGGCTTAACAACAGGCGCGGGGAATCCCGCGATGGCACTCAACATGATCCGTAAACATGCTAATGCCAAAGAGCTTACAGGTAATGTTAGTACATCTTTGGGTTCATGGAACTCGTGGAGCAGCTCAGCAGATATCTCTACACCGCTTAATGCTGATGGGTCTTTACGTGGCCGTATGTTTGTAAAGCATTCTGATGAAAAATCATTTATGGATTTTTATGAGAAAGAACGGAATGTATTTTATGGTGCCCTTGATTATGACCTGAGTGATAAAACAAGCATGTCGCTTGGAGCTACTTATCAAGAGTTACACCGTGACGGTATCCGTTGGGGCGGGACACCGGCTTTTTATACTGATGGGACTCGTACTAATTTTTCTAGAAGCTTAACAGTAAGTGCGCCTTGGACTTATTGGGATGTGAATACAACCGCAGTATTTGCAAACTTAAAGCAGAATTTATTTAATGACATTAATTTAAATATAGCTTATACATTCCGCAAAGAAGATACGGACTCTATGTTGTTATATACAGCAGGCCAAGTAGATAAGGCGACCAATACCAGCCCATTAGAAAATCCGAATGATGAGAAGCATAAAGCTGATTATGTTTCTGTATATGGTGCAAAAGCTGCAAATGAAGAAAACAATATTGATGTTTTTATCAATGCACCATTTACGCTTTTTAATCTTCCACAAGAAATCATTATTGGTGGATCTTGGAATAAGAACGAAAAGACGAAAGATATTTTTGGTGGATCTAACACAAACCAAGACATTGAAAAATATTTAGGTGGTCCGCTTAACTATAACGATATAGCTCAAGAGTTGCTTCAGCCTGTTGTTTTAAACGGTAAAAATGCGCTAAATGAAACTACACAAACTGCCGCATATATTGCTGGTAAATTTCAAATTCTTGATCCTTTAAAAATTATTGCTGGTGCACGTTTATCTAATTGGGAATATAAGTCTGAAAATGATAAAGGTAACCGTGAATTTAACAATGAATTAGCACCATATATTGGCGCTATTTATGATTTTGCCCCAGATCATTCTGTGTATGCGAGTTATACAGAAATTTTCAAACCTCAAGAACGTAAAGATGTAAATGATCAATATATTGACCCGATTACAGGTAAGAGTTATGAGGCGGGGTTAAAGAGCGAATGGTTTGGAGGGCGTTTTAATACAGCGTTGTCAGTATTCCGGATCGAGCAATCTAATTTTGCTGAATCGATACCTGGCCGATTCATTATTCGCAATGGTACACAAACTACAGAGCAGGCTTATCGAGCTGTAGATGGGGTTGAAAGTAAGGGCTTTGAATTTGAAGCTGATGGTGAAATTAACGACAACTGGGGGATTAGTTTCGGTGTTGCTAATTTCGAAGCAAAAGATGCAAAAGGTACAAAGGTTAATACGACAAACTCTCGAACAACTTCGAATTTATTTGTTAAGTACAAACTTGATCAATGGAGTGCAGGATTTGGTTTAAATTATAAGAGTAAATACTACACGGGTAGTGGAAGCTCCCGTATTGAGCAAGATGCTTATGTTTTAGCAAATGCGATGCTAGGCTATCAAGTAGATAAAAATATCAAACTTCAATTCAATATTGATAATATATTTGATGAGAAGTATTACGAAGGTATTGGTGAAAACTCAATGAATTGGGGAACACCACGAAATGCAACAGTAAGTGTTCGTTATAATTTCTGATTTAGACTCTCATAAGCAGTCGATTTGTGAAAGCCCTCTGATGAGGGTTTTTCTATATTTACTCAGCATAATTTAATTATACTTAGACTAGCGTTTAGGTGCATAGATTGATTTATAAGCAGTTGTACTTATAAATATTATTTCCCTTTCAAATTCCATTCATTTTTGACAAAATGATACAAGTCACAATGGTCAATTAAAGTAATATGCCCATTAATAATTTTGCTTAAATTTTTGCAGGAATTGCGCATGTTGTTTGTTAATTACTATACAATACAAACTCTTAACGAAAGTTTTTAATTAAAAATCTTAATGATATGTTAGAAGTATTTCGATCCACTTCAAGCAAACTGATATTGCTACTGGTTATTGTTTTAGTAGCTATACTGCAATATCAATTTTGGTTAGGTGAGGGTGGTTATATCCCTCATCAAGCTCTCATGCAACAAATTCAGCAACAAGCTGAGGTAAATGAAGAGCTTAAAGAACGGAACCGTATTTTGGCGGCAGAGGTTTTTGACCTTAAAAATGGTACAGAAGCAATAGAAGAACATGCTCGCCTTGATCTTGGTTTGGTTAAACCTCACGAGACATTTGTTCAAATGAGTACAATCAGTACCCATTACAAGCCTATTTATATTGACCCGAACGCTAAAGTTGATTTGGAAACGAATGAGACACCTGCATCTCCAGATATCCCAGACTAAATTATGGGCAGTGATTCCAGCTGCAGGATCGGGAAGTCGATTTTCTAAAACTGAATTGAAGCAGTATCAATATATTCAGGATAGGACTGTTTTAGAACACACTATTGGGCGTATAAGTCAGCTTCCTTTAAATGGTTATGTTTTGGCAATTGGTACACAAGATACCTTTGCCCAGACTCTTGCATTTCAAAATATAGATAAGGCGCATTTTTGTACTGGTGGAGCCGAGCGAGTCCATTCGGTGCTAAATGCGTTAAATCATCTTTTAAATTTTGCCGATGAAAATGATTGGGTGCTTGTACATGATGCGGCTCGGCCTTGTGTAACAATTGAGTGTTTGAATGCTCTTGTGGCAAAGGCAATTGAATCAAATGAGAGCGCTATTTTAGCAATTCCTGTTCGTGATACTTTAAAGCAGGTTAAGACAGGCAATCATATTGATAAAACGGTCAGCCGAGATTTATTATGGCAAGCTCAAACTCCTCAAATTACCAAAATTGGTAAACTCAAAAAAGCAATTGAACAGGCTTTAGAGAATAACGTCACTATTACCGATGAGGCAAGTGCACTCGAATATATGGGTGAAACTGTACAGGTTGTGATGGGACGTTCGGATAATATAAAAATTACCTATCCTGATGACTTAGAACTTGCGCGTTTGATTCTTCAATCTCAGTCTTAATTTGATTATTTTAAAATTGCTTGGATAATTAAACTGTCTAAGCAATTCTTTCTACATATCTATTTATAACAACTCATATTCTTTTACATTTATAAGTCTTACGATTTAACAAGATCGGGCAACTACACATAGATAATGTTCGATCATCGAACAAATAACACTTATACCGAACAAAACCATAGCGGGATAACTAGATCAAATTATAAAAATTATCAAGAATGTTTAAAAGGGAAATCTAAGGGAAACACTCGGGATTGAGTGAAAATATTTATCTATTCTTCTCGCCTCAGTGTGTCTAACTCTCTTACCTATCTCTTCTTCAATGAGCACAATGGAGTTGTCTAATGATTGACAAAAGTAAGTCCTCACTTAGCGAGGTTCTATCGCAGATTAAAGATGGTGCCACCATCCTGATTGGTGGTTTTGGTACCGCAGGACAACCCGCTGAACTCATTGACGGACTGATTGAACTGGGTATTAAGGACCTGACTATTGTCAGCAACAATGCCGGTAATGGCGATTACGGTCTGGCTAAATTGCTGAAGGCTGGTTCAGTTAAAAAAGTGATCTGTTCTTTCCCACGTCAATCTGACTCTTATGTATTTGATGAACTGTACCGTGCCGGAAAGGTCGAGCTTGAAGTGGTTCCGCAAGGTAATTTGGCTTGTCGTATTCAGGCAGCAGGTATGGGACTCGGAGCGGTATTTACCCCAACAGGCTTTGGAACACTTTTAGCTGAAGGCAAAGAAACCCGCCAGATCGATGGTAAAGACTACGTACTTGAATATCCAATTAAGGCGGACTTCGCCTTAATTAAAGCTTACAAGGGCGACCGCTGGGGCAATCTGGTTTACCGTAAATCTGCCCGTAACTTTGGCCCGATCATGGCTATGGCTGCGGATGTCACCATTGCTCAGGTTTCTGAGGTAGTTGAATTAGGTGGACTAGATCCAGAACACATTATCACCCCAGGTATCTTTGTACAGCACGTTGTTCAAGTCGCGCCAGCACAGTAAGCAATAAGGAGAAATAACATGAGCTACCAGAAACTCAGCCGTGACCAGATTGCAAAACGTGTGGCACAGGACATTCCTGATGGTGCATATGTGAACTTGGGCATTGGCTTGCCAACCAAGATTGCAAGCTATTTACCTAACGACAAAGATATTTTCCTTCATTCTGAAAATGGTTTATTGGCTTTTGGCCCACCACCAGTGGCGGGTGAAGAAGACCCTGAACTGATTAATGCAGGTAAAGAGTTTGTGACCATGCTAGAAGGTGGCAGCTTTTTCCACCATGGTGACTCATTTGCCATGATGCGCGGTGGTCACCTTGATATTGCAGTGCTGGGTGCCTTTCAGGTTGCAGCGAATGGTGACTTGGCGAACTGGCACACGGGTGCACCGGATGCGATTCCTGCTGTTGGTGGTGCGATGGATTTGGCAGTAGGTGCCAAGAAAGTATTTATCACCACAGATCATGTAACCAAGCAAGGTGAACCGAAGATTGTGGCTGAGCTGAGCTATCCGGTGACGGGTAAACGCTGTGTTGACCGTATTTACACTGACCTTTGTGTGATTGATGTCACGAAGGATGGTTTGAAAGTGATTGAGAAAGTGGAAGGTCTCAGCTTTGATGAGTTGCAGGCTTTAACAGGTGCAACTTTGATTGATGCGACACAAGGATAAGGACGTAGAAATGACTTTAAAAAACGCTTATATCATTGATGCTATCCGTACCCCATTCGGCCGTTATGCCGGTGGTCTTGCACCTGTCCGTGCCGATGACCTTGGCGCTGTGCCGATTAAAGCTCTCATGCAGCGTAACCCAAATATAGATTGGGAACAGGTCGATGATATGATCTATGGCTGTGCCAACCAGGCCGGTGAAGACAACCGTAATGTCGGCCGTATGTCAGCACTACTTGCAGGCTTACCTTATCAAGTACCAGCAACCACCATTAACCGTCTCTGTGGTTCTTCACTCGATGCCATTGCTATGGCAGCCCGTGCTATTAAGGCAGGTGAAGCGAACTTGGTGATTGCTGGTGGTGTAGAAAGCATGAGCCGTGCACCCTATGTGATGGGTAAGTCAGATAGTGCTTTTGGTCGTAGCCAGAAAATTGAAGACACCACCATGGGCTGGCGTTTCATTAACCCAAAACTTAAAGAATTGTATGGTGTTGACACCATGCCCCAGACTGCCGAAAACGTGGCTGAACAGTTCAACGTGAATCGTGCAGATCAGGACCAGTTTGCCTTGGTGAGCCAACAACGCACCGCAAGCGCGCAAGCCAAAGGCTTTTTTTCTAAAGAAATCGTGGCAGTTGAAATCCCTCAGCGTAAGGGGGATGCTGTTGTGATCGATACCGATGAACATCCACGTGCATCAACTACACTTGAAGCTTTAAGCAAACTTAAACCTGTTGTAAAAGCGGATGGCACAGTCACTGCGGGTAATGCTTCGGGCATTAACGATGGTGCAGCAGCATTACTGATCGCATCTGATGATGCAGTTCAAGCTTACAACCTAAAACCACGTGCCAAGATCATTGCCTCTACAGCTGTGGGTGTAGAACCCCGCATTATGGGGTTCGCTCCGGCACCTGCAATCAAGAAGCTTCTTAAACAAGCTAACCTGACCTTAGATCAGATGGATGTGATTGAGTTAAATGAAGCTTTTGCTGCACAGGCTTTGGCAGTCACCCGTGATTTAGGTTTGCCAGATGATTCTGCCAAGGTAAATCCAAACGGTGGTGCAATTGCTTTGGGTCATCCACTTGGCGCTTCAGGTGCACGCCTCGTAACAACAGCCTTAAACCAGCTTGAACAAACAGGTGGACGTTATGCCTTGTGTTCAATGTGTATTGGTGTGGGCCAAGGCATTGCACTCATTATTGAGAGAGTCTAATCATGAGCCAGTTATATGCCAGCTTGTTTTATCAAAAAGACGTCACTGACATCTTTAGTGATTCATCATTAATTACATACATGATTCAGGTTGAAGTTGCGCTAGCTCAAGCACAGGCACAAGTTGGTGTGATTCCTCAAAGTGCGGCTAACACAATTGCACAAGTGGCTGAACAAGCACTAGAAAAGTTTGACTTTCCAGTTTTAGCAGTGGCAACTGGACTAGCTGGGAATATTGCTATTCCGTTTGTAAAACAACTTACAGCAATTGTTAAAGATATTGATGAAGATGCTTCACGCTATGTGCATTGGGGCGCAACCAGTCAAGATATTTTAGACACAGCGTGTATTTTGCAATGTCGTGATGCGTTGAACATTGTGGAAGCTCAACTTCAACAGTGTTACACCACTGCATTACAACAAGCGAAACAATATCGCCATCAAGTCATGATTGGACGCACTTGGTTACAACAAGCTTTGCCAATTACCTTAGGGCATAAACTTGCTCGTTGGGCTTCTGCATTTAAACGTGATTTAGATCGTATTGAAGAGATGAAACCACGTGTATTCACTGCCCAGTTAGGCGGTGCTGTTGGTTCCTTAGCTTCTTTACAAGATCAAGGTTCACTTGTGGTTAGTGCATTTGCTAAACAGCTGAATTTGAGTGTTCCAACAAGTACGTGGCATGGTGAGCGTGACCGTATTGTAGAAATCGCAAGTGTGCTTGGCATGATTGTTGGTAATACAGGCAAAATGGCACGTGATTGGTCTCTTATGATGCAAACCGAAATTGCAGAATTGTTTGAACCCACAGCGAAAGGTCGTGGTGGTTCATCAACCATGCCTCATAAACGCAATCCGGTTGCGGCTGCTTCAGTACTTGCGGCAGCAAACCGTGTGCCAGCACTCATGTCTAGCATTTACCAAAGTATGGTACAGGAACATGAACGTAGCTTAGGTGCGTGGCATGCAGAATGGTTGGCAGTTCCTGAAATTTTTCAGCTTTGTGCTGGAGTATTGAGTCGTACTGGTGAGGTTTTACAAGGTTTCGAAGTTAATGCTGAGCATATGCAACGAAACCTTGAGTGTACCAATGGATTGATTATGGCAGAAGCAGTCATGATGGCACTTGCTCCAAAAATTGGCCGTTTAAATGCTCATCATTTGGTTGAAGCAGCTTGTAAAACAGCAGTGGCACAAAACCAGCATTTATGCGATGTCGTTAGCCAGTTAGATGAAGTAAAAGCACAGTTCAGCCAAGATGAAATTGTGGAAATATTTAAACCAGAAAACTATTTAGGCAATATTCAGCAACAGATTGATGCAGTTTTGCAAGAAGCACAAGGAGAGCCAAAGTGAAACAGACTATTAGCAACCGTCAAGGTAAACAGTTAGCTGTATACACTGAAGGCTTAAAAGATGCTCCTGTGCTTGTGTTTTCTAATTCGTTAGGAACAGGCCATGGTATGTGGCAACCACAAGTAAATGAACTTAAAAATCATTTCAATGTCATTACATATGATACACGAGGCCATGGTGAAAGCGAGGTGATTGGCGACACTTCATTGCAAAATTTAGCGGAAGATGTTGTAGATATTTTAGATGCTTTAAATATTGAAAAAGCTCACTTTTGTGGCATTTCAATGGGTGGCATTACAGGGCTTTGGTTAGGTATCCATTATCCAGAGCGCTTTCATAGCATTACTGTTGCGAACTCAGCAGCTAAAATTGGGCAGGCTGATGCTTGGTTGAGCCGTGCTGAATCTGTAGAGCAAAATGGTCTGGCTGAGTTGGTTAAAACGACACACACCCGCTGGTTTAGTGAAAAATTTGACTATCAACATAATGTTGTTGCACAGATGACCATTCAAAGTCTTGCAAATACACCAGCACAAGGTTATGCCAATGCATGTCGTGCTTTAGCACATGCCGATTTAAGAGATGAAATTGCACAAATCCAAATTCCGGTACTGCTGATTGCAGGAACAGAAGATCCGGTGACTACAGTAATAGATGCTGAGTTTATGCAGCGAGCAATTAACAACAGTCAACTTGCGAAAGTGGATGCATCACATCTGTCTAATATTGAGCAACCGCAAAAATTTACTCAGGAATTAACTCGGTTTATTCAACAGCTCTAGAAATTTAGCAGTTTAAAAGGAATTGGCCTTAAGGAGGCAAATATGGCGTCTCAGGATTACGCTGCACCAAATAAAAGTATCGATGCTCAAGCACTGATCAATGATGCTCCACTCAGTAAGTATCAATGGATGATCGCAATCATCTGTTTCTTAATTATTTTTACTGATGGTATCGATACTGCTGCGATGGGTTTTATCGCTCCAGCTTTGGCTCAGGATTGGGGCGTTGACCGCTCTCAGTTAGGCCCAGTGATGAGTGCTGCACTTGGTGGAATGATTATTGGAGCTTTGGTTTCTGGCCCAACAGCTGACCGTTTTGGTCGCAAAATTGTTTTAGCTGTTTCAATGCTTATTTTTGGTGGTTTTACCTTGGCATCTGCCTATGCAACAAATCTGGATAACCTTGTTGTATTGCGCTTTTTGACAGGTATTGGGCTGGGTGCAGCTATGCCAAATGCCACTACATTATTTTCTGAATACTGTCCAACACGCATTCGTTCATTACTCGTGACATGTATGTTCTGTGGCTACAACTTAGGTATGGCAACAGGTGGCTTTATTAGTAGTTGGCTGATTCCGACTTATGGCTGGCATAGTTTATTTTTGCTAGGTGGTTGGTCTCCTCTGATTTTAATGATTTTAGTGATTTTCGTTTTACCTGAGTCTTATCGCTTTTTAATTGTGAAAGGTAAAGACCCTGAAAAAGTACGCAAAATTTTAAATCATATTGCGCCAACTCAAGTTCAAGATGTAAGCACTTTTTATGTTCCAGAAGAAAAAACTGAAACAGCTCAAAAGAAAAATGTCTTTGGAATTATGTTTTCTAAACCCTATGCGAAAGGAACACTTTTGCTTTGGTTGACCTATTTTATGGGATTGGTTGTTGTTTACTTGCTTACAAGTTGGTTACCAACCCTCATGCGTGAAACAGGTGCTTCAATGGAGCGTGCTGCATTCATTGGTGGATTGTTCCAGTTCGGTGGTGTGGTAAGTGCTTTATTTATTGGCTGGGCAATGGACAAGTTCAACCCGAACCGAGTGATTGCCATCTTCTATTTTGCCGCTGGTCTATTTGCAATTGCTGTGGGTCAAAGCTTAGGGAATTCAACTTTACTTGCTGTGTTGGTTCTTTGCGCAGGTATCGCGATTAATGGTGCGCAATCTTCAATGCCAGCTTTAAGTGCACGTTTCTACCCAACTCAATGCCGTGCAACAGGTGTGTCTTGGATGACAGGTATTGGACGTTTTGGTGCGGTAGTTGGTGCTTGGATTGGGGCTGTATTACTTGGTAATGATTGGTCGTTTACTGCCATTCTCAGTTTATTACTAATTCCAGCGACTGCTGCGGCTGTTGCTGTATTTGTTAAATCACTTGTTGCGCATACCGATGCAACTTAATAGAGGTCTATCACAATGAATGATGAACAACGCTATAAACAAGGCATTGAAGTGCGGACTGAAGTTTTGGGTGAAAAGCATGTGGGTCGGTCTTTGCAAAATCTAAATGACTTTAACCAAGATTTTCAAAATTTTATTAGTCGTTATGCATGGGGTGAAGTGTGGTCTCGTCCAGGCTTACCACGCCATACACGTAGTTTAGTCACCATTGCAATTTTATTGGCTCTGGGCCGCGAAGATGAATTACGTATGCATTTACGTGCATGTTTCAACAATGGTGTAACTAAAGAAGATTTAAAAGAGTTGATCTTACATAGCTCACTCTATGCAGGTTTACCTGCTGCAAACGCTGCAATGCATATGGCCGAAGAAGTCTTTAAAGAGTTGGGAATAGAAGTCAACTCAGTTGCAGCGAAAGAACAGGATTAAGGAGATAAAGATGTCACAACATAGCTGGGGTGCTTACGCCCAACGTAATACAGAAGATCATCCACCTGCATATGCGACAGGTTATAAGACAAGTGTTTTACGTTCGCCAAAAAATGCATTGATTTCTATTAATGAGACTTTAACTGAAGTCACTTCACCGCATTTTTCTTCAAATTTGTTTGGCCCAAAAGATAACGATTTGATTTTGAACTATGCCAAAGATGGTTTGCCAATTGGTGAGCGTGTCATTGTTCATGGTTATGTTCGCGACCAATTTGGTCGTCCTGTAAAAAATGCACTTTTAGAAGTATGGCAAGCCAATGCTTCGGGCCGTTACCGTCATCCGAACGATAAATATATTGGTGCTATGGACCCTAACTTTGGTGGTTGTGGTCGTACATTAACCGATGAAAATGGCTTTTATATTTTCCGTACCATTAAACCGGGTCCATATCCGTGGCGTAACCGCATTAATGAATGGCGTCCGGCACACATCCATTTCTCTTTAATTGCTGATGGCTGGGCTCAGCGCCTAATTTCACAGTTTTATTTTGAAGGCGATACGCTCATCGATACTTGCCCGATCTTAAAAACGATTCCTTCTGAAGATCAACGTCGTGCATTGATTGCACTAGAAGATAAAAACAACTTTATCGAAGCTGATAGCCGTTGTTACCGTTTTGACATCACTTTGCGTGGTCGTCGAGCGACTTACTTCGAAAATGATTTGACTTAATCAGGAGCCTTAGCATGAATAACTGGAATTTTCAGGAATTAAAAGAAACTCCATCTCAAACAGGTGGTCCTTACGTTCACATTGGTTTGTTGCCACAACAAGCAAATATTGAGGTTTTTGAAAACAACTTTAATAACCAGCTTGTACAAGACCAAACTCAAGGCCAGCGTATCCGTCTTGAAGGGCAAGTATTTGACGGATTAGGTTTGCCGTTACGTGATGTGCTTATCGAGATTTGGCAGGCCGATGCAAATGGTATTTACCCAAGTCAAGCTGATACACGTGAGCAAAAAGCTGACCCCGCTTTTCAAGGTTGGGGCCGTACAGGTGCAGACTTTGAAACGGGTATTTGGAGCTTTAATACCATTAAACCGGGTGCAACTGCTGGTCGTAAAGGTTCAACTCAAGCACCACATATCGCTTTAGTGATATTTGCTCGTGGTATTAATTTAGGTCTTCATACACGTGTTTATTTTGAAGATGAAGCCGAAGCAAATGCTAATGATGCAATTCTAAATAGCATTGAATGGGCACCGCGTCGCCAGACCCTTATTGCAAAACGTTCTGAAGAAAATGGTGAAGTTATTTACCGCTTTGATATTCGTATTCAAGGCGATGATGAAACCGTATTTTTTGATATTTAAGAAACACCCAAGGCTACACATGATCGCCCATGGATGCGTGTAGCCTTTTAAGGATGAACGATATGAACATGAAAACATTATTAAGCTTAAGTTTGCTTGCACTTCCATTTTTTACAGCACAAGTGAATGCTGAACCTGTTGCTTTAGCTACTCAAACACAACCTGCGGCTATAGCTGTTAAAACGATTGTTCCGATTACAGCAAAAACCAAAGAACAAGCTTTGGCACAAGCTCAAGTGATTGCAAATACAGCAGATGCTGATTTGGCAGAATTCCGTATCGATTTATTGAGTTTTGCTAGTGACACAAAGCAAGTGATTGCCTTGGGCCACGAATTGAAAAAGATTTTAGGCAATAAGCCAATGATTGCCACAATTCGTACGAAAAACGAAGGTGGCCAGCTTGAAATTAGCGATGCGGATTATGGTAAGACTTATCAGGCTTATTTAAAAAATCCGTTCATGGACTGGCTAGATGTTGAAATGTTCCGTGATCAAAAAGTTGTTTCAGAAATTGTTCAAAAAGCACATCAAAAGAAAGTGCTGGTGGTGATGTCTAATCATGATTTCCAAAAAACGCCAAGCCAAGGCGAAATTGAAAAACGCTTGCTAAAACAAGATCAGATTGGAGCAGATGTTCTCAAAATTGCAGTAATGCCAAAATCTAAACAAGATGTTTTCACTCTAATGAATGCGACTTTAAAAGTAAGTCAGCAAACCACAAAACCATTATTGACCATGTCGATGGGACAGTTAGGGACGATCTCTCGTGTTGCAACAGCCAATATGGGTGGAAGTTATAGCTTTGGCATGATTGGTGAGGCTTCTGCACCGGGTCAAATTGATGTGACCAAGCTCAAACAGATTTTAAAAACCGTTCAACCAACAAACCCGTAAATCATAAGGACATGATGAAATGAATACATTACGTTTAACTACTCTTGCATTAGGTTTGATGGTTTCAGGGGTAGCCGCTGCGCAGACTTATGTTGTTGACCGTTATCAAGACGATAACAATAAAGGTTCTTTACGTTGGGCAATTGAGCAAGCCAATGCTAACCCGACTGAAGCAAGCGAAATCTTGATTCAGGCAGTGGGCAAAGCACCGTATGCAATTAAACTAAACGGTGCGCTTCCAGAGATTAAAGCGCCAGTCAAAATCATTGGTACCCAGTGGGATAAAACTGGTGAATATATCGGGATTGATGGTTCAAACTATATAAAAGGCGAAGGTGCGAAAGCTTGCCCAGGCGCAAACCCTGAACAGTACGGAACAAATGTACGTACGATGACTTTACCGGGATTAGTACTACGCGATGTAAATAACGTTACTTTAAAAGGACTGGATATTCATCGTTTCTGTATTGGTGTATTGATTAACCGTTCAAGCAACAACCTCATTCAACACAACCGTATTAGCAATAACTACGGTGGCGCTGGAGTGATGTTAACTGGTGATGATGGACAAGGTAACCCAACTGCAACCACCACCAATAACAACAAAGTGTTGGATAATATTTTCCAAGACAATGGTGATGGTTTAGAGCTAACCCGTGGTGCTGCATTTAACTTAATTGCAAATAACCATTTTGTTTCAACTAAAGCAAATCCAGAGCCATCACAAGGTATTGAAATTTTGTGGGGTAATGACAATGCCGTAGTAGGTAACAAATTCGAAAACTATTCGGATGGCTTACAGATTAACTGGGGTAAGCGTAACTATATTGCCTACAACGAAATGACCAATAACTCGATTGGTTTTAACATGACAGGCGATGGCAACATTCTCGATAGCAATAAAATCCATGGTAACCGTATTGGTGTCGCGATTCGTTCGGAAAAAGATGCAAATGCAAAAATTACATTGACTAAAAACCTGATTTGGGACAATGGTAAAGATATTAAACGCTGTGAAGCGGGTGGTTCATGTGTATCAAATCAGCGTTTAGGTGCAATTGTATTTGGTGTACCTGCACTTGAGCACGAAGGATTTGTAGGTTCTCGTGGTGGTGGTGTAGTTGTTGATCCATCGAAACAACAGAAAACATGTACTCAGCCAAATCAACAAGGCTGTAATGCTCAACCTAACCAAGCAATTAAAGCACCTAAATTAACCGCTAATAATGGTTCAGTTGCTGTAGAAATTAATGGTTTACCAAATCAACGTTATCAAGTTGAGTTCTTTGGAAATCAAAATGCAGCATCAAAAGAAGCTGAGCAATATTTAGGAGCTGCTACTGTTGCTACAGATGCGCAAGGTAATGCAAAAGCGAATTGGAAGCCAACTGTAAAAATTGCCTCAATTACAGCGAATATCACTGATCGCTTTGGAGCGACGTCTGAACTTAGTTCGGCCGTACAAATTAAATAATAACAATAAGAGAAGCGCCTCAACCGAGGCGCAGCATAGAAATATAGAAATGATAAAAGGGACTTAAAATGCCGAATTTAATGAAACTGAGTGTGTTAATGATTGCTGTATTAGGCAGTCAATTTGCGCTTGCCAATGAGCCGTGGTCACAAGACCGTCAATGGTTACTTGGCGACTGGAATGGTGAACGTCAGCAATTAGAGCAACAGGGTTATAAATTTACTGCTTCTATTATGAGCCAAGCTGCCACAAATTTAGATGGTGGTTACAACGACAGCAATACTTTTGAAAATGCTGCACAACTTTCTTTAGGCGCAAACTTTGATTTAGAAAAAATTGCTGGATGGAAAGATACAACGGCCAGTTTAGTCGTGACTAAACGTGACGGGAATGCATTAACTCTCGAGCGTATTAAAGACCCGCGTTCTAGCCAATTAGGCAATGCTCAAGAAATTTATGGTCGCGGGAAAATCTGGCGTTTATCTCAAGCATGGGTCAAAAAAGGTTTTGCTGATAATACAGTACAGGTCAAAGTCGGTCGTATGGGCATGTCTGAAGACTTTAATGGTTCTCAATGTGAATTTCAGAACTTATTGCTTTGCGGTGGACAGTTAGGAAAGTCAATCGGTTCAATTTGGTATAACTCGCCAGTCGGTGTTTGGGCTGCAAATGTTAAATATCAATTTGCGCCTGAGTGGACTTTTGGAATTGGTGCGTATGAAGTCAATCCAGACAACATTAAAACTGAGTCTAATAGCGATGGTTTTAATCTGGATATGAACAATGTGAAGGGAGCAACCATACCAGTTGAACTTGCATGGAAACCTAAACTTGCTGCTTTTAATGGCTTACCGGGTGAATATAAAGTAGGTGCGTTGTACTCAACCGCAGAAGCAAATGACATTAAAACTATGGGTAAAGTTCATGATGGAAAACAAAGTTTCTGGATTAATGCTCAGCAACAACTTACCCATAAAGGTGAAGATCCTAAACGCGGTTTATATGTAAGTTTGAATGGTGTGGTAAATGATAAAGCGACGACTTTTGTTCAAAGTACTCAACAACTTGCCCTTTGGTATAAAGGACCATTTGATAGCCGTCCAAACGATTCGATTGGTTTTGGTATTGCCAATTATGTGGTCAATGATCGTGCTAAAGATAAGCAAATCGCAACAAACGAAAGTCGTGGATACTATAGCTATGATGCGATTGCATCTGACTATATTCCAATTCAAGACGACGAGCTAAATGTCGAATTGAACTATACCTACCAATGGTCTCCGGCCGTTATGTTACGTCCAAATATTCAATATATCCATCAACCTGCCGGTGTAAAAGCGGTCGATGACGCTTGGGTGGCGGGACTGAGCGTAAAAGTCAATTTTTAACAATGTTGATGGCTGGTTAGACATAGTTTAACTGGCCCAAATGCTTGAACTATTGTGTTCAGTATATGTGGAGTAGGATCTATGTCTGAGTCAGATTCTAAGTTTCATATCTTATTCAAAATATGGTGTTTTCTATTAGGCCTAGTTTTATTGGCTACTGGTGTTTTTTACATCGTAGGCGGTGGAAAGCTAGTGTCATTAGGTGGATCTTGGTATTTCCTCGTCGCAGGGCTGTTTATTACCATCTCTGCATTTAGTATTTTTCGTAAAAAGGCGCTTGGTGTCTGGATTTTTGCGGCTGTTTTTATTGGCACCGTAATTTGGTCATTTGTTGATGCTGGATGGGAATTTTGGCCGTTATTCTCGCGGTTAATGTTTCCTGCTGGTCTTTTTGCTGCATTGTTATTTACCTTACCTGCAATTCGACGTTACCAATTCCAAAGCAGTTTGGCATCTTCATCCTATGCGGTAGGTGGATTAGTTGTTGTTGGTATGTTGATTGCGTTCTATCAAATGTTCCAACCACATCCAACAGTAGCAAGTTCAGGTGAAAAACTACCTTTAGTACCCGTTGATCCTGCTAAAAAACAGGTGAATTGGGAAAATTATGGTAATGATGCAGGTGGTAGTCGTTTCGTTGCTCTCGACCAAATTAACCGAGATAACGTTCATAAGTTAAAAGAAGCTTGGCGTTTTAGAACAGGCGATTTAACAACGGGTAGTGGTAATGGTGCTGAAGACCAAATGACGCCGCTACAAGTTGGAAATAAAGTCTTCTTATGTACACCACATAATAATATTTTTGCGATTGATGCGGACTCTGGTAAACAGCTTTGGAAAGCTGAAGTGAACTCTAAAGCCGATGCTTGGGAGCGTTGCCGTGGGGTCGCATATTTTGATTCAACCAAGCCACTTGTACAACCAACTTTGGCTGGTGCAAATCCAGTAACTACAGTTGCAAACAATACAGCATGTCCACGCCGTTTATATACCAATACTCCAGATGGTCGTTTAATTGCAGTGAATGCAGATAACGGTCAGCGCTGTGCTGACTTTGGTGTCAATGGAACGGTTGATCTGTTAGAAGGCCTTGGAGCTGGAACCAAAGCGCCACGTTTTGAAGTGACTTCTGCACCGACTATTGCAGGCACAACCATTGTGGTAGGTAGCCGTATTGCTGATAACGTTGCTGCAGATATGCCGGGTGGTGTTATCCGTGGTTATGACGTCATTACGGGTAAACTTCGTTGGGCATTTGACCCGCGTAACCCAAACCCTAATTACGTTCTTAAACCAGGTGAAACTTATAAACGTAGTTCGGCAAACTCTTGGGCTGCAATGTCATATGACCCGCAAATGAATACAGTGTTCTTACCTATGGGTAGCTCATCTGTCGACATTTGGGGTGGTAATCGTAATCCATTAGATCACAAGTACAATACTTCTGTTTTGGCACTTGATGCGACAACAGGTAAAGAAAAGTGGGTATATCAAACTGTTCATAATGATTTATGGGACTTTGACTTACCAATGCAACCGAGTTTAGTTGACTTCCCATTAAAAGATGGTACGACTAAACCAGCTGTTGTAATTGGAACCAAATCAGGCCAATTCTTTGTACTTGACCGTGTAACGGGTAAATCACTTACTAAAGTGATTGAACAGCCTGTTAAACCTGCAAATATTCCGGGTGAACAATATAGTCTGACTCAACCACGATCAGTTGAAATGCCACAGATCGGTAATCAGACTTTAACTGAGTCAGATATGTGGGGTGCAACGCCGTTTGACCAACTCATGTGCCGTATTAACTTCAAGTCAATGCGTTACGAAGGTCTATTTACTGCCCCAGGTACTGATGTTTCACTAAGCTTCCCAGGCTCTTTGGGTGGCATGAACTGGGGTAGCATTGCTTTTGATCCGACTCATCGCTATATGTTCGTCAACGATATGCGCCTTGGCTTATGGGTTCAATTAATGGAACAGACTCCTGAAGATATTAAGATTCAGGCGAATGGTGGAGAGAAAGTAAACACAGGTATGGGTGCTGTACCAATGAAAGGTACGCCATTTAAAGTAAATAAAAACCGTTTTATGTCTGCGCTTAGCATTCCGTGTCAAAAACCGCCATTTGGTACAATGACTGCGATTGATTTAAAAACTCGTCAGGTCGCATGGCAAGTACCGCTAGGTACGGTTGAAGATACAGGGCCTATGGGGATCAAAATGGGCTTAAAAGCACCAATTGGTATGCCAACTATTGGTGGACCAATGGCAACGCAAGGCGGTTTGGTTTTCTTTGCAGCAACACAAGATTACTACTTACGTGCTTTTGATTCGTCTACAGGTAAAGAACTGTGGAAATCACGTATGCCAGTAGGTAGCCAAGGAACCCCAATAAGCTATGTTTCACCGAAAACAGGTAAACAATACGTGGTTGTTACGGCAGGCGGAGCTCGCCAGTCTCCTGATCATGGCGATTATATAATCGCATATAGTTTAGAGAAGTAACTTAATGGGCAAAAGAAGAGCATTCTTCTTTTGCCTTTAACTTTAATACATTTTTTATATTAAAATAATAGAGTAATTCCTATTGTTTTAACTAGATAGCTTTACCAAATAGTAAAAAAGTGCTTTAACTTATTGCAAAACCTAAAATATTCCTACGATTGATAATGCTTGAACACTAGATATAGCCGAACGATTAGATATTTTTTCACAATGTTTTACCTATAAATAAAATCTATTTGTTTATTAAGTTTTGTTTAACTTAAGGTTGTGAATTTTAATTAGAAATAAACATTATTGACTTTTTAGTCCTAAAAAGTAGGATTTTTTTGCTGGAAAAACAAGCGTAAATATATATTTATATTATATTTATATAATTTATAGCATTACGTTAGAATGGTCATCGCAGGTTATTACTACCCAGTAATAATTTGTATTTCAGGAATTTAAGCTTTTATTGGCTTAAGGCTCATCGCAAGATGGGCCTTTTTTTATGCGATTTAGATCATAATATTTGATTATTATAAAAATAGCCTAAGCATAGACAGATATGAATTAATGAAAACAATCACAAAAAATAGTCTTTAATGACAAGAAGTGTATGATTTGATAAATTAAAGCCACTTGATAATAATAGGTGATACGATGAGATTTTTAGTTCTTGCAACTTTATCTGGTTTAGCTTTGATGGGTTGTGCTTCTGTTCAGCAAGCACCGAATACACAAGAAACTATTCGTTATGCTTCTAGCCCATGCTTTGGTGCATGTCCAATCTATTCTGTAGAAGTAGCACCTACAGGTTTAATTCGTTTTGAAGGTAAACAATACACTAAAGCTATAGGCGTTAAAGAAATTCAAGGCAGTATAAAAGACTATCAAAAACTTGTAAGCGATTTAAAAACTTATCGACCAGAAACAGGTACACAAGCGAAAACTGGTGGATGCCAGCAAACCGCGACTGATATGTCTAGTTATTATATTTCGTGGATCCAAGCAAATGGTACAGAGACGAAGTTAAGCCACTATAAAGGATGTATGTCTCCAGCGAACAATAAACTGAATAAAATTATGGATAGCTTGCCAGAGCAGTTAGGCATTAAAGATCTAATTTAATGATAAAAGCCCCAAGAGTTTGGGGCTTTTTCTTGTTAAGAAAATTTATATACTTGGGAGTTTTATCTTAAGTATTTCTAAAAGAATAAGCGTATAATTCACATTATAAAAAAGTATATTGTTTGGATTAAACTATGTCAAATATTGTCTATGCCTTTCTAGGCGGTTTGCTACTAGGCATTGCAACTATTGGTTATTTATATATAAATGGACGTATTGTAGGGATTAGTGGGTTAATCGCTCAAATCATTAAGCCGTCTAAAGACACGTTTAAAGGTTCTGCATTTTGGTTCATTGCGGGATTAGTAATTACACCTTTCATATATGGTTATTTTTATCAGCCTGAAATTGAAATTAAAGCCAATATATTTGCACTTATGTTAGCAGGCGTACTTGTTGGTTTTGGAACACGGCTCGGATCTGGTTGTACAAGTGGCCATGGTATTTGTGGCATGAGCAGGTTATCAAAACGCTCAATGATAGCGACAGCAGTTTTTATGTTTGCTGGCATGTTAACGGTTTATATCATTCGTCATGTGTTGGGGTAATCTTATGAAAAATATCTTTGCTTTTATATTCGGTAGCTTGTTTTCATTGGGTTTAATGATCTCTGGCATGTCTAATCCTGAAAAAGTTTTAGGTTTTTTAGATATCTTTGGGCAGTGGGATATCAGCTTAATGTTTGTCATGTTAGGCGCGATTGCTGTGGCATTTATTCCATTTCAAAAAGCGATTAAAAATCCAAAAACATTTTTTAATGAACAAATTCAATTACCAACAAATACACAGATTGACCAAAGGTTAATTGCTGGAGCTTTTATTTTCGGTATAGGCTGGGGAATAGCAGGAATCTGTCCAGCACCCGCTTTAACGCTTATTGGTTTGGGACATTTTGAAGCGCTATATTTTATTGTCGCTATGTTATTCGGAATGTTGATTTACCAAGTTTTAAATAAAGGAAACTAAGCCTATGCAACAACCTCTAGTAAAAGATTTTTTTGATGAAAACACCAATACTTTTAGCTATGTTGTTGCAGATTTAGCAACTCGCCAATGTGCCATTATTGACAGTGTGCTTGACTACGATGCAGCTTCGGCAACTACAAAAACAACCAATGCTGATTTGATTATTGATTATGTTTTAACTCGAAACTTAAAAGTGCAATGGATATTGGAAACACATGTACACGCAGACCATATGACCGCTGCCCAATATTTAAAAGCCAAATTAGGGGGAACTATTGCGATTAGTCAAAAAATCTCAGTAGTACAAGAAACCTTCTGTGCTATCTATAATTTTGATTTTAAAAAATTTAATGAAAATCAGCCTTTTGATTATTTATTTGAAGACCATGAGCATTTTAAAATAGGGGATATAGCAGCCTATAACATTCCTACACCAGGCCACACACCTGCTTGCCTGAGCTATATTATCGGTGATGCTGTTTTTGTGGGTGATACATTATTTATGCCTGATTATGGTTCGGCTAGATGTGACTTTCCCAAAGGAAGTGCTGCTGCGCTCTATGACTCTGTACAACAGCTTTATACACTTCCTGACGACATGCGTATGTTTTTATGCCATGACTATAAGCCCGAAGGTCGAGATGAATACATCTGCCAAACAGATATAAAAACTCAAAAGCAAAGCAATATTCATTTAAACCGACAAGTTTCTAAAGAGTCATTCATAAAAATGCGTCAAGAACGAGATGCAACTTTAGCAATGCCAAAACTAATCTTGCCTTCAATTCAAATTAATATGAATGCAGGAAATTTTCCGGAACCTGAAGCGAATGGCATCCGTTATTTAAAAATACCATTTAATTATTTTTAGAAATAGCCTAAGCATATCCATCCAGTCATTACCAATAAACAAAATAGCCTAAGCAAATAATAAAATTTATCTCATGAAAATAGCCTAAGTATGATTTAAAGAACTTGTCTCAAATCCCGCGAAGTCTCTTGCAATAAAGGCAAAATGTGTTGTATTAAATATTCTTCAGTTGTTCTCATGGTAGGTGAAACAATATTTAAAGCAGCAACAACTTTAAAGTCTTGTCCATAAATAGGTACGGCGAGTGCATGAACACCTAATTCATGTTCTTCACGTGAATAACACCAATCTTGTTCTCGAATCTCTTGTAGTAACTCTAAAAATTTATCGTTTTCAACATGCGTATATTTGGTTAAACGCTGTAGCGGGTATTTTTGAAGCCAGTCCAATTGTTCTTCTTGACTTAAATGTGCCAGTAAAATTTTACCCGCCGAGGTCGCATGAGCAGGTAAGCGATTACCCAAGTGTAAACCGTATGGATTTACACGGTCAGTTTGTTGGTGTGCCGCACTACGCGCAATGGTAATGGCTTCATAACTATCAAGTACCATCACTGAATAAATCAGAGATGTTTGGTTGGTTAGAAGATTTAATAGAGGCTGAGATACTTTTGGAAGCTGAGCTGCACCTAAATAAGCCCCTGAAAATTTCAGAACTTTGGGGGTTAAATAGTAATAGTGGCCATCTGATTCAAGATAACCTAGATATTCTAAAGTTAATAAATGGCGTCTTGCTGCTGCTCGAGTAAGTCCGGTTTTTTCAGCTGCCATAGAAATATTTAAACGATGTTGATTGCTACTAAAACTATCTAGAATTGACATGCCTTTACCAATACCAGCAATGTAGTCTTCATGACGAATCGTTTTTTTATTGTCCTGATTCTGGATTATTCGTTCATCTTTACTCATGACAGGTCCTTGTACGATGTAGGCGTTAGTAGATCAATTTGCTTTACTGAAAAAGTTTAATAATTTCATGTCGCAAAAATTGATGCCTTAAATTATCCCTTAAATCTTCATGCCAAAACATCCCCATTTTGATATTGGTCATCTCAAATGGGAGTGAATGCAACCGAATTTCCGAACTATAGGATAAATGCTGCAAAATCATTCGGGGCATAGTCAATATTGCGTTGGCTTGAGCTCCCAAAACTTGTAACGCCGTTGAGTAGTTTTGACAGCGCATGAATACATTTCTTGAAATTTTTTGATGTTGGTTTAAATAAATATCTTCAAGTAAAGCACCCGTACGGCGTGATGAAACACCGATGTGTCGACCATTGATATAACTAGATAAATCGACTTCTTTAAGTTGACTGCAAATGACGAACTCATCTGTTACCAGATGGTCAAAGCTAATTTTTGGAGATAAGTATTGTTCTAAATCAATCACGAAATCGAGCTGCTGTGTCGCCAAGTCCGTCATAATATGTTTTCGATCTAGCTTCATACTCACAAACTGCAAATCTAAATTAAGATTTTGAAAATGTTGAGCAAGCCGAGGAAGAATAATCGGCTCAATTTCATCATGCACGGCGATTTTTAAGTTTTTTAAACTGGTTGGGTCAAATACATGCTTTTGCTGGCTAATATTTTGAATGGTTAAAAGTGCTTGCTTCACAGTCGGATAAATCTGTTCTGCAAAAGGTGTTGCAGACATTTTATTACCTACACGTATAAATATATCATCTTCGAGCTGTTGGCGTAACCGTTGCAGAGCATGGCTTGCTGCCGATTGCGTAATATTGAGGCTACTCGCAGCATTTGAAATACTTTTTTGCTCATAAATCGCGATAAAAAGCGGATATAAGTTGATATCAATTCGATGGAAAAAGCTTAAGTCGAGCCCATGCAGGTTATGAATATCATTCATGATGCGTTATTTAATAAAATCATTTCATTCATACTAAGTTTCAAGTTATGGTGATGTAAAGACAAGATAATGATGTAAAGGAAAAAGAATGTTTGAACTATCAAAAACAGCTCAAGATTTTGTCGAGCGAACAAGAAGATTTATTTTAGAAGAAATAGAACCTGTTGAAGCAAAATTTTGGGAAGAAGTTCATGAGTTAAATCCGGATGGAAACTGGAAAAAATGGCAGTGGCCCGAACTTCTAGAAACGCTGAAATCTAAAGCGAAGCAAGCTGGCCTTTGGAATATGTTTTTACCAGATGACAAACTGGGTGCAGGGTTAACGGTTCAAGAATATGCCCACATTGCCGAATTAACGGGTCGTAGTTTATTGGCACCCACTGTTTTTAACTGCAATGCACCTGACACTGGGAATATGGAATTGTTATGGCGCTATGGCAGTGAACAGCAAAAACAGCAATGGCTACAGCCGTTATTAGATGGAAAAATTCGTTCGGTTTTTTGTATGACTGAACCAGACGTTGCTTCAAGCGATGCAACCAATATGCAAGCTACTGCACTCATAGAAGGGAATGAAATTGTTTTAAATGGCAAAAAATGGTGGTCTTCTGGTTTAGGTGACCCAAATGCCAAAGTCATTATTTTTATGGCGCACACACCAGATGAAAGCAAAGACCGTCATCATCAACACTCCATGGTTTTAGTGCCTATTGATACGGCGGGTGTTGAAATCCAACGTATGTTGCCTGTATTTGGTGACTACGATGCACCGCATGGACATGGTGAAGTTCATTTTAATAATGTTCGAGTACCTTTTGATAACTTTATTGGTGGAGCTGGTCAAGGTTTTGAAATTGCTCAAGGCCGTTTAGGACCTGGTCGTATTCATCATTGCATGCGCTGTATCGGCGCTGCTGAAAAAGCACTAGAACTCATGATTGATAGAGGTATGTCTAGAACGGCGTTTGGCAAAGAAATTTTAAAACTCGGTGGGAACCTCGAACGGGTAGCCGATGCGCGGGTAGCGATAGACCAAGCTCGGCTTTTAACCTTGTATGCAGCCTATAAAATGGATACTTTAGGGAATATGGCCGCTTTAACAGAAATATCTGCAATTAAAGTGGTGGCTCCAAGTGTTTTAGAAAAAGTAGTCGACATGGCGATTCAGCTACATGGTGGCGCGGGCGTTTCAAGAGATACACCATTAACAGGTTTCTTTGCTCAAGCACGCAGTTTACGTTTAGCTGATGGACCAGATGAAGTACATAAAGGCATGATTGCCAAATTAGAGTTAGCCAAACGTGGTTACGGTCGTCATAAGAACGTATAAGTTGAAAGGAAATTAGAATGTCGGTAATTGATATAGGCGGTGAAGTACGTGAAGGTGAAGAACTTGACATTGGGGCAGTTGAAAACTGGTTAAAGGGCCAAAACGTTGAGTTGGTCGGTCCAGCAATCGTGACTCAATATACGGGTGGGGCTTCAAATTGGACTTATCGTTTAAAGTATGAAAATACCGATTTAATTTTACGACGTCCCCCTAAAGGAACAAAAGCGAAGTCAGCCCACGATATGGCCCGTGAATATATGGTGCAAAAAAATCTTGCGCCTTATTATCCGGTACTTCCTAAAATGGTGGCACTTTGTCAGGATGAAAGTGTCATTGGCTGTGATTTTTATGTGATGGAACGCATTGCGGGAATTATTCCTCGTGCAAAATTACCGCCTGAGCTTGGCTTTAATGAAGAAGATGTCCATCAACTTTGTGTAAATG
This sequence comes from Acinetobacter sp. WU_MDCI_Abxb74, assembly GCF_025513915.1. Taxonomy (NCBI): domain Bacteria; kingdom Pseudomonadati; phylum Pseudomonadota; class Gammaproteobacteria; order Moraxellales; family Moraxellaceae; genus Acinetobacter; species Acinetobacter sp. WU_MDCI_Abxb74. Next base: position 838,362 of record NZ_JAHPRP010000001.1, on the reverse strand, counting down.
TGCTTGATAAGCTTATTGAATTACACCAAGTTCCTTATGAAAACACGCCTTTAGCTGAATTGGGTAAAGGAGTGGGATATTGCCGCAGACAAGTTGAAGGTTGGGACAAGCGATATGAAAAAGTTAAAACGCTCAATGTTCCTTCATTTAAATACGTTCGAAAATGGCTAAATGATAATATCCCTCAAGACTCTACGACTTGTATTATTCATAACGATTGGCGATTTGATAATGTGATTTTAGATCCAGAGCATCCAACTGAAGTGATTGGCGTGCTGGATTGGGAAATGGCAACCTTGGGTGATCCATTAATGGATTTAGGCAGTGCTTTGGCCTATTGGGTTGAGCCTACGGATAACATGATTTTTAGATCGACACGCCGTCAGCCTACCCATTTAAAGGGAATGTTTTCTCGTAAAGAAGTTGTTGATTATTACCTACAAAAAACAGGTCTGAACCCTCAAAACTGGGCTTTTTATGAAGTCTTTGGTGTATTTCGTTTAGCAGTGATCGCTCAGCAAATTTACTACCGCTATTACCATAAACAAACGCGAAATCCAGCTTTTAAAGATTTCTGGATCGTCATTCATGCGCTACATATCAGAGCGTTAAAACTTATTGGCCAGCAAAAAATTCAAGAATCGGAATTTGCTCAGCAATCTCTACAGAAAATACAGGGTATTTTAAGAAAATGACCACAATTTATCTGGTAAGACATGGACAGGCATCATTTGGTAAAAGTAACTATGATGAGCTGTCTGAAAATGGTGAGGCTCAAGCGACTTTGTTAGGCCGTTATTTTAAAGAAATATTGAAAGAACAACCTTATGTTGTTGCAGGTACTATGCAGCGCCACGAGCAAACTGCACAACTCGCATTAAATGAATGCTTTCCAGATGCAGTGATTAATCACAATAGTTTATGGAATGAGTTTAATCATCAGCAGGTTTTTGCACGTTATGAACCGCGTTTTGAACAACCTGAACTGTTAAAAGCTGACGTAGCACAAGAACAGAATCCGCGTGCCTATCTTGCCAAAATATTTGAAGGTGCGATTGGACGCTGGACTGATGGCGATTTTCATCATGAATATGATGAGTCATGGCCACATTTTAAAGATAGAGTTGAAATGGCACTACAACAACTTTGTGATGAATTAGCAAAAACCAAACCTCGTTATGCAGTCGTTTTTACCTCTGGTGGTGTGATTTCTGTAGCAATTGGCAAATTGCTTGAACTGAGCCCAAATCGAACTTTTGCCTTGAACTGGGCAATTACCAATACAAGTCTCACCACTTTACGTTTAGTTGGAAATGAAGCTCAGGTTTTAAGTTTAAATGAACATCATTTTATAAAAGCTGAACGTCCAGATTTGCTGACGTGGATTTAAAAATAAGGATAAAAGCATGGCAAAGACAATTTTAATTACAGGCGCAAGTTCTGGTCTGGGCGCGGGTATGGCTCATGAGTTTGCAGCGAAAGGCTATAACTTGGCGATTTGTGCACGCCGTCTAGACCGATTAGAGACTTTAAAAACTGAACTTGAAAATGAATATGGCATTCAGGTGATTGCAAAAAGTCTAGATGTGACTCATTACGATCAGGTTTTCGAAGTTTTTCGTGCATTTAAGCAAGAGTTTGGTTATTTGGACCGAATTATTGTAAATGCCGGAGTCGGAAATGGCCGCCGTATTGGTAAAGGCAATTTTGAAATTAACAAAGCCACTGCTGAAACCAACTTTATTTCTGCTTTAGCGCAATGTGAAGCTGCGGTTGAAATTTTTAGAGAGCAAAATGCAGGCCATTTGGTGGTGATGTCATCCATGAGCGCCATGCGTGGATTACCAAAACATTTATCGACTTATGCGGCAAGTAAAGCTGCAGTTGCTCACTTAGCTGAAGGTATTCGTGCTGAATTATTGAGTACTCCAATTAAAGTTTCTACAATTTTTCCGGGTTACATTCGCACTGAAATGAATGAAGGTGCTAAACATTTGCCATTTGAAGTCGATGCTAAAACAGGATGCAAGGCACTGGTTAAAGCTATCGAAAAACAACCTGTAAAAGCTTATGTGCCACAGTGGCCATGGTTACCGATGAGTATTGCAATGAAGGTTTTGCCTTTAAGGTTGGTCAATAAATTAGGATAAAAATCACCCCCTAAATTTTAGGGGGTAATTTTTTATATTTAGAACTTTTTGGTGTAATTGACGAATAAACGGTCTTCACCAAAGTCATTGCCATGTTTGACATTGTAATCAATACGAATATATTGCAGGGCAACGCCTTTTAAGAATGGCTGCTGAAACGCATAGTTCATAATCACATTCGACTCAGTTTCATGGTTTTTCTCGCCATTGGCTGCTTTAAAATCATGCCCATACACATATTTCACCATCGCATTTAAGCCCGGCACATAGTCCTTAAAGTCATAGCCGTACATCACATGGTAAGACTTTTCATCTTCTTTAAAGAATCCAGTTGCGTTCCAGTTAATGAAATAGGTTTCAGGTAAGAAGCCATCCGGTAATGGGTAAGCTGATTCACCAATAATCTGTTGGTAGCCTAAACCAATGGTATGGTTTTTCACTTTTACAGTTTCAAGTAGGCCGATGTTCTGAGCATCAATATCAAAGGTGTTGCCGTCATCTTTGGCATTAAAGTATTTAAACTTAGATGTAAGTGCAAACGTTGGTTGTTTCCATGTATGCTCAAGCCCTACATAGTGCTTGTTATACAGATCCTTTAAATTACCAAAGTAGTACTCACCCTTTAATGACGGCGTAAATTGATAACGAAGGTCTAAGTAGTTTAAGCCATCAGACTCTTTGGTAACCCCATTTGCCGTGAAGGAAAACTTTTTAAAGTCTTCTTCATTTCGTGGCGACACTTTTTCAACCCGACCAATTTCCGCATAAAGCTGATCTGAAAGTTGTGATTTAAGATTGGTTCCCCAATATGAAGTAAGTAACTGACGACTTGCATCGACAGCAGTTACAGGTAAATCTAACCAGAGTTCACCCACGCTTAGCAATGTTTTGTCATAGCCAAGTTTCAAAGTTGCGCCGTATTTTAAATAGTCTGATGCCTGAGATTGGGTTTCCTTATTAAAAGGCAAAACGGTGTCGGCGACATGTTTGTCTGAACTTAAGCGCACGGCGTATTGAACAGAAGCATCTGCACCAATGGTAATATGCTTATCTGCAATTTGCAGTGGGGTGTCATGCATTTTCGACTTATAAAATAAAGAGGCTGCCTGAGACCAACTGCCAGTATCTTTGAGTGCATCGTTGTCAAAATCTCGATTGATATAGGCATTCTTTAAAGTGAATTTCCATTCATCTTCAGTTTGCTGATTCGGATTTGCAGCCCATGAATTGCCATACATCAATACTAAAGTTGCTACAGCTAAAGTCTGCGGTTTAAAGCGGTGTAATAATTCCATAATCCATTTCCAAGATAGATGCGCCAGTCCTAGGCATTACGTATTGTGAAATATTTGTGTCGTACTCCCTAAGTTCTTATAGGGAGCGTTGTTAAATAGCAGGTGCTTGCTTCAATTAATTTAATTTTTCAAGCTTCATGCTTTCACTAAAGAATTTGCAGCCTTTGAAAAGCAAAATTAAAGCCAGTACACAAGACAGACCACCCACGATAGATAAAGAAGAACCCACCATTAATGGATTACCAAAAACTTTATCTGTAATGATTGCTACTAGCGTTGTGCCAATACCCAGCCCAATTAAGTTACTGACCAAAAGGAAGAGGGCAGAAAGACGTGCTCTAAATTGATTTGGGGCCAACATTTGTAACGCAGTTGCCGAGATCACCAGAGGGAACGATGCAAAGAACATTGCTGGAATGAGTAGACTCACTGAAAGCCAGAGTTGGTCAGTTTGAGTAAAAAATGAAATTGGAATAATAAGACCAACAATACCAATCACTCCGGTAATCATCGGAGCATCTTGGCGTCCTTTTTTAATAAACCAATCATTTAACCAACCTGCACAAAACACCCCTAATGTATTGGCAATTAACAGAATCGTACCGAGCATGTAACCTGTTTCTGTTGGAGCGAGTTGAAACTTACGAATATAAAATGCAGGTGTCCAACTAGTAAGACTGTAGAGCGCCATAGCATAGAAGGTAAAACCTAAATAGTGACAGGCAAAGGTTTTTGAATGCTTTTTAATAAACTGAAGACATTGTGTAAATTTAACTTGGTCAACTTGACCATTTTGGTTGAGCTGCTGTCCTTTACGTGCTGGGTCTTTAACTGTCAGGATAAATAGCAAACCAATAATGATGCCGGGTAAACCCACAACCAAAAAGGCGATTTGCCATGCTTTAATAGCGCCCAACAATGGAACCTCAATTAAAGTCACGCCTTTAAGTAAGTTAATGACATAGCCACCGACTAAAAAGGCAATACCACCACCTAAAAAAGCGCCAATCGAATAGATACCAACAGCGCGGCCTAACTTGTCCTTGCTGAACATATCGCTAAACATTGAATATGCAGCAGGAGATAAAGCAGCTTCGCCCACACCAACGGCCATACGGCTTAAAAATAGTTGAATGAAGTTTTTACTTAAACCACAAGTGGCTGTTGCCAGACTCCAGACAATAATACCGATAGAAATCAGTTTCGGGCGTGAAAAACGGTCGGCAATATAGGCTAGAGGTAAACCCATTACGGCGTAAAACAGTGAAAAGGCAAGGCCATGTAATAGGCTAAACTGAGTATCTGAAAGTTGAAGATCGGCTTTAATTGGCTCAATCATCAGTGCCAGAATTTGGCGGTCAATAAATGAAAATATGTACGCTAACATACAGAGTACGACTACATACCATGCATATGCATTGGTTTTCTTTTGTGTCCTTTCAACAGCGATATTACTTTGGTTCATACACTTAATCCTTATGTATAAAACTCTTTTAGAGAAGTTGAATCTCGGCTATCTATGTTTCCTAAAAGATAATTTGGTTTCCCCCCAATAACTTTTGAAAAATAAATAACCTATTTGATTGAAGAATTGCCTTACATACAAACTGCATATGCAGACAAAGATAATTAAAGAAGAGGGTTAGAATTTCTATATGATGGAAATATTATTTTCTTTTTATATGTAAAATTCCATTACTTATTAAGTATGTTTAGATACCTAATAGGTATTTAAACAATCAGAAAATTTATAAATGACTATGAATTATAGAAAGGAAAAGAAGAACGAAACTTTTAGCTTTTTGATAAATATTAATAATTTTTAGAGAGTAAGCAGAAGGTCATATCGGTTTTCTGCTGACTCGTTCATGTTTAAATAAGATAAATAAGATAAATAAGATAAATAAGAAATCTAAGTTAGCTTGAAGGCATCAGATCAAATAATTTCTTCAACTGGTTATTTAGATTGTGAAGCTCATCTTCTGAAAAAGCATTCAAAATACCAGCTAAGGTCACAACACTAATCTGATTAATTTGTTCAACCAGCTCAATACCTTTAGCAGTTAATTTCACCATCGAGATCCGTTCATCGGTGGTAGAGGAGTAGACCTCAACAATTTCATCTTCAACTAATCGATATACCGCCTTGGTTGCAGTGGTTAATTTTAAAGTAGAAAGATTGGCAATGTCGGTAATACTGGCTTCACCTAAAGCATTGGTACTTAAAATAATTTTACGGCGCGTATTGTCGATACCTAGTTTTTTTATTGATTTTTCAATAAGTTGTGAATACTTTCCATTAACTTGGGAAATCCAAAAAAAAGGGAAATTTTGAATACTCGACGGTTCTTTATTAGGAAGAAATTGTTCTAAATGATCAAGCATAGCTAAGCAATAACTTAGGAAAAAAGGGTAATCCTATTATAAACAAAATTTTGCATATTTCCTTGAGTACAAATTATAAAAAATACTTGACAATTCCATTAAATTTTACCATATTTTAATCAATATATAAAAATACATGGAAAAGTGAATGAATATTATTAGCCAAAGCGTGCACAAAGGAAGTGGCAAGCTCAAGGTCATGGTTAAAGACACAATTGATATTCAGGGTCTAAAAACCATTGCTGGCAGTCGAGCTTTATTAGGTGTTGAACCAGCTCAAGATGATGCTGAAGTCGTTAAAAACATTTTAAAAGCAGATTGTGAAATTACTGCGAAAACGAATTTGCACGAATTGGCTTTTGGCATTACCGGCATTAACCATGCTTTTGGTACACCCGTTAATCCAAAATATCCTGAACTTATTCCTGGTGGGTCTTCAAGTGGCTCGGCTGCGGCTATTGCAGCAAAACAAGCTGACTTTACTTTAGGTACCGACACGGGTGGCTCTATTCGTATGCCCGCTGCGTGCTGTGGAGTTTATGGTTTAAAACCGACTTTTGGTCGTGTAAGTCGAAAAGGCGTATATCCGTCGTCCAGTTCTTTAGATTGTGTTGGGCCTTTTACAAGTTCAGTCGAAATGATTGAAAAAGCCATGCAAATTATTGACCCAACTTTCAAGCCTACTGAATGTACTAGCGCACCCAAACTTGCTGTTCTCGATGTAAAAGCAGATGACATTATTTGGAATTGTATTCGTCAAGCACTTCAAAAAGCGAATTTACAGACCACTTTAGAAAAAGTTGAACATTTTGAAGCTGCTTTTGACGCAGGCATGCAGATTATTAATTATGAAAATTGGCAAGCTTTTGGTGAGTTAACTCAAACGGGCTTAATTGGTTCTGACGTAAATAACCGTTTATTAAAAGCTGCTGAAACTACCTTAGATCAAGTAAAACAAGCAGAAATTGTGAGACAGCAGCTAACTCAAGAACTCGATGCTTTATTAGAAAAATATGATGCATTGATTTTACCAACACTTCCGCAAATTCCACCGAAAGTTGCTGAAGCTGAAAATACAGTCGCTTTTCTAAATCTGACGGCTTTAGTTCGTCCATTTAATTTATCAGGACATCCAGCCATTTCAGTGCCACTTGAAACCAGTGAAGGTTTACCTGTGGGCTTACAGATCGTATCAAAGCATCAAAAAGATGAGCAATTATGTGCAATAGCTAAATTTTGTGTTGATGCAATGCAATAAATTACAAGGAGTTAGATGATGAATAAGTTGTCTAAAATGGAGTTTGCTTCTCAAGACCAAGCAATAGATTTAGCTGCTTTGTGTCAAGAAATTCGTGAGCGCGCCTGTACAGGCGAATTCGATAATCAGGCGTATGTGAGCCAAGACATTATCGAAAAACTTAAACAGATTGGTGTTTACCGTGCATTAGTTCCAAAACGTTTTGGCGGTGAAGAATGGTCACCACGACAGTTTTGCGAATTAATCGAAACTTTATCTAAAGCTGACGGTTCAGTGGGTTGGGTAGCAAGTTTCGGTATGAGCCCTGCGTATTTAGGAAGTTTGCCAGAAGAAACGCTTAAAGAATTGTACCAAAACGGGCCAGATGTGGTCTTTGCTGGAGGTATTTTTCCGCCGCAGCCTGCCGAAATTACCGATGAAGGTGTAGTGGTTCGTGGACGCTGGAAATTTTCAAGCGGTTGTATGGGAGCCGACATTGTTGGTGTGGGGATTTCACCGCTTAAAAATAATGAAATGCAAGGCTTACCACGTATGGCAGTGATGCCTGCAAAAAAAGCCAAAATTGAAATGACATGGGATACCGTTGGCCTAAAAGGTACTGGAAGCCATGATTTGGTGGTCGAAGATGTATTGGTCGAAAAGAAATGGACCTTTGTACGTGGCGAACCTTCAAAACTAAGTGAGCCATTTTTTAAATATCCGTCACTCTCTTTAGCCACTCAAGTATTAACGGTGGTGGGTATTGGTGTTGCTGCTGCTGCATTAGAAGAATTTGAAAAATTGGCACCCGGTAAAGCATCTATTACAGGCGGGTCAGAAATTGCAAACCGCCCAGTCACTCAATATGAGTTTGCTCAAGCAGATGCAGAGTTTCAGGCGGCAAAATCTTGGTTTTATCAAACCATGGACATTGTCTGGAATGAAATTATTGCTGGTCGTGAAGCAACTGCTGAACAGATTAGCGATATGCGTTTGGCATGTACCCACGCAGCTCGAGTTTGCGCCAAAGTGACCCGAAAAATGCAAATGCTCGCGGGCATGACAGCTATTTATACCAACAATCCATTTAGCCGTTTTGTTAATGACACAAACGTGGTGACTCAGCATGCCTTTATGGGCGATGCAACATTACAAAATGCAGGATCAATCAGTTTCGGGTTAAAACCAACCCCAGGTTATTTGTAAGTTTTTAATTTTTAAAAGGATATTGAGATGGAAGCTAAAAAATCATTACGTGTTTTATTCTGCATGGGTATTAACCAAAACTTTTTTGATGCGGAACCTGCTGAAGCAAAAGCAGTTTGGGCAGCATTTGGTGAAATGTGGAATGGCATTCATGACTTACCGGGCGTACATGTTTTTGGAAATCTTGATGATGACCAAAGTATGGTTGGTCCAAGTGCAGGTTGGCCATGGACGACATACTTGCTTGCAGATGTTCCAGATATTGAAACCGTACATGCCGCTTGTAATTTGTTTAGAACGACAGTGGTGGGTGAAGGTCCATACAAACTTTGGAAATATTGCAAAGTTGAAGCTCGTGTTGGGCGCGAATTGATTATCCAACGTTAAGGCGACTGTAATGACTGACAAAGTGAATATTGCAGAAATCATGGAACGGTTAGAACAGTTGGAAGCCCATAACGCTATTCGTAACTGTCTGAACCGTTATATGGAAATCTGCGACGAGCTCAATGCAAATACAGATCTTGATGAGTTAATGAATCTTTTTGATCAAGACTGCATTTGGGAAGGTATTGGTGAGAAATATGCCAAATCTTTTGGTCGATATGATTCTTGGCAGTCGATTTACGACATGTTTAAAAGCTATACCCAAAAAGAATCTCACTTTGTCATGAATGCGCACTTTGTAAATTCAGAGCAAATTTATGTAAATCAAAATGATGCGAAAGCTTCATGGCTTATGTTGCAAACTTCAACTTTTAAAGATGGCCGTAGTCATCTGAATGCAGCAAAGCTCAATGTGAAGTTTCAAAAGCAAGCAGATGGAATATGGAAAATTAAACATTTCCAAACACAGAATATTTTCAGTCGTCCCGTATCGCATTGGCACAGTGAAGCCGAACTGCCGATACCTTCCCAGGAATGACTCAGGACATATTTAAAAGGACTATTGATATGAACAGTATTATCCCAACGCACAACATTGGTATTGATTACGAGGGTTTGGTTCAAAGTGACCGTGCCCATACTTCTCTTTATAAAGATGAACGCATTTTTGATGAAGAAATGGAAAAAATCTTTTATAGCACTTGGGTATGGGTTGCACATGCCAGCGAAATTCCGGAAGGCGGAAGCTATAAAACTATTAATATCGGTAAACAGCCTGTTGTTGCGGTGCGTGACCGTAAAAAGAAAGTCCACGTACTTTTAAACCGTTGCCGTCACCGTGCAGCAACCGTATGCGAACATAAAAAAGGGAAAACCAATAGTTTTGTATGTCCCTACCACGGTTGGAGCTATGCATTAGACGGTAGCTTACGTGGTGTGCCATCTCCGGAAAGTTACGGTGATTGCTTAGATAAGTCTGAGTTGCCGCTAGTTAGTCTGCGTGTAGAAGAATATAACGGCATGATCTTCGCTTCATTTAAAGAAGACATTCAGCCGCTTGAAGAGTTCCTTGGACCTGCAAAAAAATGGATCGACTTGTTCATGAAGCAAGGTGCGGGTTATCCAATTAAAGTGTTGGGTGAGCATCGTTTCCGTTTTCCGGGTAACTGGAAAATCCAACTTGAAAATACCACGGATGCATATCACTTTCCGTTGGTCCATAAGTCATTCTTAAGTTCTGTAGATGAAAAGACTGAAGAACTCTTTAACTTCGAAAATCAACCCGGCTTTGTTGAAGACTTAGGAAATGGTCACAGTGTCATGGTGATGATTCCTGAACTGGTTGATTTAGACGAAGAGCTCATGGAGCGACCAATTCAAGAACGTTTTGAAGACTTAGCTCAAGCTTTGCGCGACGAAGGTCATGAAGAATTAGAAGTGCGCCGTATTGTACGTGCAGTCGGTGGTTCTGGCTTTAACTTAAATTTATTCCCGAATATTGCATGTTCAATGGCGTTCTTCCGCGTTTTACAACCAATTTCAGTTGCTGAAACAGAAATTCATCACTCGGTGATTACGATGGACGGTGGTCCACAAATTGCCAACCAATATCGCTTACGTTTGCATGAACATTTCCAAGGTCCATTTGGTTTTGGTACTCCAGATGACTCAGAAGCTTGGGAACGCGTACAACACGGCGCCAATGCGGGTAATGACTTATGGATCATGTTGAATCGCGGTTTACCGGGTGAAGTCAAAACCGAAGATGGCTTAAAAAGTGATGTCAGTGCTGAAACAGGTATGCGTGCTGCATATCAGCAGTGGAAAAAGATGATGACGGCTTAAGGAGAGAGCAATGAATATGAATCTGCAATTATTAAATGAAGTCACTGCTTTCATCTGGGCTGAAGCAGATATGTTAGATCACAGTGAATACCGTGAATGGCTCAATTTATGGAATGAAAAAGGTGTCTATATCATTCCGATTGACCCAAACCTAACCGACTACGAAAACAATCTAAATTATGCCTATGACGATAACCATATGCGTACTTTACGTGTAGAGCGTCTTGAAAATGGTGAAGCGATTTCTACAGCGCCGAAAGCAAATACGGTACGCAGTGTTTCTCGTGTACGAGTTATTCAAGATCAAGACAATGAAATCGTTTTACGCTGTGCTCAAAACTTACGTGAGTTCCGTAAAGAAAACCTCAAGCATTACACCGCAGATATTACTTACCATTTGGTTCGTGATGCTGATACGGGTTTTAAAATTAATCGTAAAATCATTAACTTGGTTAATTCAACCGATACCTTAGCTGGTATTAGCTACATTCTTTAGGAGCAGCAAATGAAACAAGTTGTTTTAGTGACAGGGGCTGCTTCTGGACTCGGTAATGTTATTGCTGAATATTTTGCGAGCCAAGGCCATCAAGTGATTTTGTCAGCCAGTACGCTTGAAAAGGCCGAAAAGGCAAAGGCGCAAAGCCAGCATGCACAAAATATGTTTCCCGTGAAATTAGATATTTCGGTCGAAGCAGATTTTCATGCCGTAGTGCAATGGATTGAAGAGAAATTTTCTAAACTTGATGTGTTGATTAACAATGCAACTGTCACTAAGGCAACTCCGGTATTAGAAATTACCGCAGCCGATTTTGATTGGGTGACCCAAGTCAATCAACGTGGCACTTTTCAGGCTTGCCAAATTATTGGTCAATATATGGCTAAGAAAGGCTATGGACGCATTATTAATATGGCGTCTTTAGCGGGGCAAAACGGTGGTACGGCAACGGGTGCACACTATGCGGCAACCAAGGGTGCCATTGTCACTTTAACCAAGATTTTTGCCAAAGAGTTTGCGGCAAAAGGTGTAACAGTCAATGCGGTTGCACCGGGACCGATGGAATCACCGATTGTTCATAGTGTGGTGTCAGTCGAAAAAATGGAACAGTTCATCCAGAATATTCCTGTGAAATCTTTAGGTAGCATGCATTTTATTGCTGAAACTTGTGGGTTGCTCGCGAGTCCAAATGCGGGGTTTGTGACTGGTGCAACATGGGATATTAACGGTGGTTTATTCATGCGCTAAGCACGTAGCTTACGCATGAAAAGGGAGTTGAATCATGACTACACTTTATGATGTTGTCGTTAAAAATCGCCATGTGGAAGGTGGAAATATTGCAGTCATGGAGTTTGAATCTGCAACCTCCGCAGCATTGCCAAAAGTTGAAGCTGGTGCACATATTGACGTGCACTTACCGAATGGTATGGTACGTCAATATTCACTTTGTCAAAATCCAAATGACGAAGGAAAGTTCCGCCTTGGAATTTTACGTGACCCAGAATCACGTGGTGGATCGGTCTCGGCTTTTGATGAAATTAAAGATGGCATGCAAATTCAGGTCAGTGAACCAAAAAATTTATTTCCACTTTTAAAAGCCAAACACAGTGTGTTGATTGGCGGTGGAATCGGGATTACGCCGTTAATCACAATGGCATATCAACTTGCCCATGAAGGTGAATCATTTGAACTTCACTACTGTGGCGCTAGCCCTGAAAACTGTGCTTTTGTTGATGAAATTAAAAATGGTGAGTTAGCAAAATACACAACCTTCCATTTTAAATCCGAAGGTGCAAGCCACAGAGCGTTTTTTGAATCTGCCATTAAAGATATTGATCTTGAAAGCCATATTTACACTTGTGGTCCAGTCGGTTTTATGGACTGGGTGATTAACCTTGCTACGACTCACAATTTTCCTGAGCAGCAAATCCACAAAGAATATTTCCAAGTCGAAACCGACACCTCAGGAGATTCATTTGAGGTGGTGGCTGAGCGTAGCGGAAAAATCATTATGGTTGAAGCTGGCGAAACCATTTTGCAGGCTTTGGCTAAAGAAGGCATCGAGATTGAAATGTCTTGCGAACAAGGCGTATGCGGAACCTGCATGTGCGATGTGATTGAAGGTGAACCTGATCATCGAGATGTTTACTTTACTGATGAAGAAAAAGCCAGCAATGAGCAAATATTAGTGTGCTGTTCACGCTCTAAAACACCGAGATTAGTTTTAGATATCTAATGTTCTCGCGATTTATATGGATATAAGAAAAGATTTAGGAGAAAGATGATGAATGTATTACAACAAATAGATGAGTTTACGGTTGATCCACTACAGTTTCGACGGGCATTAGGAAATTTTGCAACAGGCGTTACTATCGTTACCGCACAAAATGCACAAGGTGAGAAAGTTGGTGTAACTGCAAATAGTTTTAACTCAGTATCACTCGATCCACCACTTATTTTGTGGAGTATTGATAAAAAGTCTTCAAGTTTTTCAGTGTTTGAAGAAGCGACACATTTTGCCGTCAATATTTTATCGGGCACGCAAATTGAGCTGTCTAATAAGTTTTCGAGACGTAATATTGATAAATTTGCAGACACAAACTTTCAGCTTGGTGTCGAATGCGCACCCATTTTAGAAAATTGTTCTGCGGTGTTTGAGTGCGAACGTTATCAGGTTATTGAAGGTGGTGACCACTGGATTATTGTTGGCAAAGTAGTCCGTTTTCATGACCAAGGTCGAAGCCCGCTGGTTTACCATCAAGGTGCATATTCTTGTGTAATGCCGCATCCAAGCCTTCAAGTTAAACAGACGGAACAGAACGGCGTAGACCAAACACATTATGGGCACTTATATAATAATGTCTGTTACTTGATGAGCCGTGCTTTTAAAGCTTATCAAACCGACTATATTCCTAAGCAAATGGCTTCTGGCTTTCGAACCAGTGAATCACGGCTCTTGCTGGTTTTGGCCAGTGGTACTGCTTCAAGTAAAGAAGATTTACCACGAGATATTGCCATGCCAATGCAAGAGGTAGAGAGATCGGCCGAAATTTTAAAATTTGAAGGATTGCTGGTCGATCACGATAATTTATACGCACTGACCGAGAAAGGTAAACAAACGGCGCAGTATTTATTTGATATTGCCGATAGCCACCAAAATGAAGTGTTTAAAAAATATTCTGAGGAACAAAAGGATATTTTTATTACCATGCTGCGAGACTTTGCAGGAGTAGCATAAGCCTCATTAAGCTGATAAATTGAATTGATTTATCAGCTTCTTTACATCTAGCTGACTATAATCAAAAGAATTCCAAGGATAAGGAATTTTTTGGCACACAATTTGTTTATCAATAAAACATGATTGCAAATAAGCCAAGACAGTGAACTACCGCGAAAGAAAATATTTCGCGGTGGCACGTGTATAGAGAGGTAAGGGATGAACCAATATGTAAGTGATGCATTGTTGAATTGGACAACCCATATCAAGAATGTTTGCGGAAATTTTGAAACAGATTTTGATGGTACGCGTAATTTATTCATTGGAGAGGTTCAATGTTTTTTATTGGGTGACACCGAAATTGCTTTTATCAGAAATAATGCAAATAAGATTGTCCGAAAAGCCGATGAAATCGATCGAGTGAATAATCGTTTTTGCTTTTTGATTTTGCAGTATTCAGGAAAAATGCTGCTCGAATATAAAAATGAGACTCTTAGCCTGAATGAAGGCGATATTGTGTTGGTAGATCCGGTCGAAACCATTTCGATGTACCCGCAAGGGTTGGTTAGCCAGATTTCAGTGCACTTGTCGCGTGAAAAATTACTTAAAGAAAATATTAGTACTGAATATTTTGGAAAGCTGATTACTCAAAATATGAGTGGTTTTTTACTCAAGAATATTTTGAAAAACATGTCTGCTGAAAATATTAAACTCTGGTATGCAACCGAAGATGGTAATGCTTTTGAAGATGCATTAATTGCTTTAATCAAACCTACAATTAATTATAAAAATATTAATAGCTCTAATAACCTGATGGAAAAAGCTGAGCGCTATATTATAGAAAACTTAGCAAAACCGGATTTAACCCCTAAATTAATTGCAGAGCATATTGGGGTGTCGCTACGTCATCTTTACCGTTTGTTTCTGCAAGAAAATCTATCTATTAACAAATATATACAGCTCAAACGCCTAGAAAAAGTCAAAGCAGATTTACTCGATAAAAGAAACAAACAAAGCTCGATTACCCAAATTGCTTTGAAATGGGGCTTTTGGGATGGTGCGCATTTTTCAAAAATCTTTAAAAAGACTTATGGTATTTCTCCTAAAGAATTTAGAGAGAGTAGATTGGCTTAATTCTTTAATTTTTCGATGTCATTTTTAGACAAGTTCGACGTCATTCTTGAACAAGCTAGCCCGATGTAACTGTGTTGAAATTAAATTCATTAGAGCAGGTTAGATAAGCTTAATAACTATAGAACTATTAAGTTGGTCTAATGAATTTCACTCACAGGAAAGTGCATTTTTAACTGTCTGATTCAGATAGTTCAGGGATAGATGAAAAGGATGAAACCAATGCGTAAACAACGATTATTGAATGACATACAAAAAATACTGGCACTTAACTTATCAATCGCTGCAAGCTTTTGGGGAATCAATACTCAAGCTTATGCTCATGGTGGAAAGGCCGAAATGGTGTCTCTTTATCAAAACATGGGTGAGCAGGGCGCTAAAGTTGTAAAAGATGATTTTACCAATACTTATATGATTACCAAGGGTTCTATGGTGGTTAGAGCTAAACCTAACTCAGATCAGGTTTTGGTGAATGGCAAACCTTTCAAGCTCAGTGTGCCTTTACTAATTAAAGATGGTAAACCTGTTATTGGAAAAGATTTTTTTAATGAAGTTTTCCAGTCTGGTTTAGATCAAACCTTTAAAATTGAAAATACATTTCATCCACTTAATAGCTTAAATTCCGACGAAATTAAAAAGACATTTGATGTCATTAACCGCTCGAAATACGCCTATAAAAATATGCGTTTTGCCGAGTTAAAGCTTAAAGAGCCTGAAAAAGCAAAAGTTTGGGATTACTTTATTAATCACAAAGAATTTAAAGACGCTCGAATTGCATCTTTCATTTTGTTAAAGGGGAGTCAAGCGATTGAAGGTGAAGTTAATCTTAACACTCAACAAGTCACCAAATGGAATGTACTTAAAGACACTCATGGAATGGTGCTTCTAGATAATTTTGAGGCCGTACAGCGTGTAATTGAGACAAGTAAAGAGTATCAAGATGCTTTACGCAAACGCGGCATCACAGATGTGAAGAAAGTGATTGCTACACCACTGACCGTTGGATATTTTGGCGGTAAAGATGGACTTGATAAACAACTCAATATATTAAAAGTCGTTGCTTACCTCGATGTAGGAGATGGTAATTATTGGGCGCATCCAATTGAAAATTTAGTTGCTGTAGTCGATTTAGATAAAGAAAAAATTATTAAGATTGAAGAAGGTGCGATCATTCCTGTGCCGATGGCAAATCGACCTTATATGTCGAATAAGCCAGTAGCAAGTAAGCTAAAACCACTCAATATTTCTGAACCTGAGGGCAAGAACTTTAGCATTACTGGCCAAACCATACATTGGGGGAATTGGTGTTTGCATGTGGCCTTAGACTCTCGTGTTGGCTTACAGCTTTCAACAGTGACCTATAAAGATAAAGGTGTTAAGCGTAAAGTCATGTATGAAGGTAACCTTGGTGGAATGGTGGTTCCATATGGCGACCCTGATATTGGATGGTACTTCAAATCTTATTTGGACTCTGGCGAATATGGGATGGGAACCCTTACCTCATCTATTCTTCCGGGAACTGATGCACCAGACAACGCTGTTTTACTTGATGCCGTGATTGCAGATTACAAAGGCCAACCACAAGTAATTCCAAATGCTATTGCGGTGTTTGAACGTTATGCTGGACCTGAATATAAACATCATGAAATTTTTGGTAATCAAGATGCCAGTGAGGCCCGCCGTGAACTTGTGGTGCGCTGGATTAGTACGGTCGGAAACTACGATTACATGTTTGACTGGGTATTTGCCCAAAATGGTGTAATTGGGATTAATGCGGGTGCAACGGGTATTGAAGCTGTTAAAGGCGTTAAATCACGCACCATGCATGACAGTACCGCCAAAGAAGACACCAAATATGGAACTTTGATTGACCATAATATTGTGGGTACAACGCATCAACATATCTATAACTTCCGCTTAGATATGGATGTAGATGGAGAAAACAACAGCTTTATGCATATGGACCCTGTAGTAAAGGCCAATGACAAAGGTGGTGTTCGTACAAGCACAATGCAAATCGATAGTAAAGTCATTACGAATGAGCAAAATTCGGCTGAAAAATTTGATCCGTCTACCATTCGCTTACTGACTAATTTCAACAAAGAAAATAAATTAGGTAATCCGGTTTCTTACCAACTCATTCCTTTTGCAGGTGGAACACACCCTGTGGCGAAGGGTGCTAATTTTTCTAAAGATGAATGGTTATTTAAACGTTTGAACTTTATGGATAAGCAAATTTGGGTGACGCAATATAATCAGGATGAACGCTATCCTGAAGGTAAATATTCAAACCGTTCGACTCATGACACAGGGTTAGGACAATTCATTGGCAACAACGAAAATATTGAAAATAAAGACCTCGTGGTCTGGATGACAACAGGCACAACTCATGTGGCACGTGCTGAAGAATGGCCAATCATGCCGACAGAGTGGGTCAATACCCTCATCAAACCTTGGAACTTCTTTGACAACACGCCGACTTTAAACTTGGGTGAAGAAGAGCAAAACACGCAGCACGACCATCACTAAAAATGTGCGTGAGCCAGAATGGGTAACGAATAAGCTACCCATTCCTGAGCGCTGGTAAGCCGTTCGCAAAAAGGAATTCTGTATGAAAACTCTACTTTCTCAAGTGATGAGAGGGACTCTCTTTGTCTCATTTTTTTCAACTGCACATGCTGGTGAGCTTGAAATTAAACCGACTTTTGAAGCAACTTTTGGGGCTTTTAGCAGTGGTAAAAGTTATAACGGCGAAAACATAGAAGACGAAAGAATAAATTGGCAAGAAGGCCACCTTAAATATGGTGCTAAAGGGCAATATACCTTTAAAAATAATCAGCTCTATGCAAGCTTGAGTGGTATTAGCTCAGCAACATTTGGCGATGGCGACGCAGGCCAAAATAGTAATGGTAAGGAACGCAAAACAGATGTGAATGAATGGATCATTGGCTTTAAAGACGGTACCAATAAAGATGAGTTGGCTACCTATGATTTAAGTATTGGCCGACAAAATATCATGATTGGTGATGGTTTTTTCATTGCGGGTGATGCATTAAATCTCGGCAAATCTCCAGCAGATGGCGCCTTAGACCGAGGCGGGGCATATTATCTGGCAGCACGACGCAGCTTTGATTTTACCAGTCTGCTTCAATACAAACCGCAAGAGAATACAACGCTAAAACTGGCTTATTTAAAATCGAATAATAAAGCACAATTTTCATCTGAACTCTTTGTAACTGATCTGATGTATCAGCTTAAAGATAAGGGTGTTGGGTTTACTTACTTAAATGTATTAGACCTTGAAGATGCTGAACAAGTTTCAGGACGACAAGACCTTAAAAATTATGCCTTGCGTTTGAATTATCAACCTTTACCTGAATTACAGGTGAAGTCTGAGTTTGTTATTCAAGATAAAAAAGATGGTCAAGAAAATGCAGGTTACGTAGGGCTGAACTATAACTTTTTATCTTCAAAATATACGCCCTCATTAGGTTACCGTTTTAGCCATTTTTCAGACCAATACGATCCGATGTTCTATGGAAATACGGTTGGGTTTGGCACGTGGTTTCAGGGCGAAATTGCCGGAAATTATGCTGGCCCATTCAATAAAAATGCAGATATTCACCAAGTCTCTTACATGATGAACTTAAAAGAAAATTTCATGTTAGGTGCTTTGGCCTATAAGTTCAAAACAGTCAATAAGTCTTTAAGTAATGTGGATGGACATGAGCTGGATGTGTTCTCGGTTTGGTCCGTCAATAAAAAATTCAATGTTATTCCGTTGGTTGGACTCTATAAGCCTAAACAGGATATCCAGAGTGGCGGCACTCAAAACTACGATGACAAAACCAATGTGTATGCACAGTTGATTCTGCAATACATCTATTAATAGACCCTTTTAAATGAATTGAGAGAAATAAAAATGAGTGAAGTTCAAATTCTAGCAAGCGTACAGCAATTTATGGCACGTCAACATGGACACTTTATTGATGGAAAGTTAGTTGCTGCTGAGCATTTAGATAAAGTGGATATAGTAAATCCATCGACTGAACAAGTGGTTGCTCAAATTAGTATTGGTAGTCAACAAGACGTTGAAAGCGCCGTGAAAAGTGCTGAACATGCTTTCCAAAATGCTTGGGCGGAAACGACACCGTATGAACGTGGCGTTAAACTGAATAAACTGGCTGATTTAATTGAGCAATATGGTGAAGAACTTGCTCAGATTGAGTCATTGTCTACTGGAAAACTCATTAATATTTCCCGCCATCTTGAAGTCGCACAATCTGTTATTTTCTTAAGATACTTTGCTGGTTGGGCAACCAAAATTAATGGCCAAACCATGCAACCTTCTATTCCTTCCATGCAAGGTGAAAAATATACGGCCTTTACTTTAAGACAACCGATTGGCTTAGTCGCAGGTATTGTGCCTTGGAATTTTTCACTCATGATTGGTGTTTGGAAAATTGGGTCAGCTTTAACAACTGGCTGTACCATTGTGCTTAAACCAAGTGAGTTTGCCAGTTTATCTTTATTACGTTTAGCCGAACTTGCCATTGAGGCAGGTATACCGGCTGGTGTAATTAATGTAGTAACAGGTAAGGGCGATACAGGACAATATTTAATTGAATCGCCGCTCGTTAAGAAAGTCTCGTTTACAGGTTCAGTACCAACAGGTATTGCGATTGGCAAGCTCGCAATGAGCAGTGATTTAACCCGTGTAAGTCTGGAGTTGGGTGGTAAAAATGCCATAGCCATCTTGGCTGATGCAAATATTGATGAGATTTTACCGACTTTGTTGCAAGCAACTTTTGTGCATCAAGGTCAAGTTTGCGCATCTCCAGAGCGGTTTTTTGTACACCACACAAAATATGATGAACTAGTCGAAAAGCTATCCAAAGCACTATCTCAATTCAAAATTGGATCGGCTATGGATGAGGGAAGTATGTTTGGTCCACTCTCTAATCAGCCACACTTTCATAAAGTGAAACATTATTTAGATTTGGCTAAAGCCAACAACCAGATTATTGCAGGGGGTGAGGCTTTAGATCAGACAGGATATTTTGTGCAGCCGACTTTAATTTCCTTTAAAAATACGGATGATCCTTTATTTTCAGAAGAGACGTTTGGTCCAGTGGTCGGAGTAATGCCGTTTGAAACTGATGAAGAGCTTATTCAGCTTATGAATCAATCACGCTTTGGTTTAACTGCAAGTATCTGGACAAATGATCTGTCCAAAGCTTTGCGTTTAATTCCTAAAATTGAAGCAGGGACTTTATGGGTCAATATGCATACTTTCTTGGATCCATCGGTTCCATTTGGCGGCGTTAAAGCTTCAGGGATAGGCAGAGAGTTTTCAGATGCATTTATTGAAGATTACACTGAATTAAAATCGGTCATGATTCGGTATTAAGCCAATAAAGAGGTTTGTCATTTTATAAATAACAAACCTCTGTCTTTAAAATAAAAATTGGACTAAAAGTTAATAGTTTAAAGTGATGCTTTGTTGAGTTGATTGGTCGATTTGCTTTTGGCTAACGGCATCATCTTTGCATTTGTAACTTTCAAATAAAGGGAGTTGGTCAGCAAAGTGGGCATCAGGTTTTCCATTTTGATTAATAAAGCCACTTTGTCCAGGAGCTAAAATTGAACACATCGTGACTTGATTTGGATTTAAAACCACTCTGAAGGTTGCACTTCCCGTATTTCCATAAGTGCTGAGCTGTTGTTCATGCGATGGATCAGCCCATGGAATACCTACCGAATTTTTGCTAGAAAAGCCCATGGTTGCGACCGGAATTTTCCAGTCATTCGGGTCAGTAGAGTGATATTGATTTGAAAGTTCAGTCAGCGCGTTTTCTAAAGCTTTTAACACAACCTCATCTGCTGTTTGTCCTTTTAAGAAATCAACGTTCTGAGGAACGCTTGCCTGTTTTCCTTGCAGTGCATTCCAGACTAATTTCGATGCACTCGCTGGTTGTGCACTCCGTGGATCATTATTTACTGGATAAAGCGTATCGGTATAACGCTTATAAATATTCTCTGAAAGATTAGGTTTGAGTACCAGTTCAATCATTTGATTGAGCCATACACGTGTAATTGCTGGTGCTGCACCTTGATAGTATTTTGCTCCGCTGTCTGGACGTAATTTAAGGTCCCAATTGGCAAGTAAAGGAGCTATTTTTTTTGCTAATGGCGATGCTTTAGGACTTTGTGCAGCTTTAATCATATAAGGCACAAAATAGCGTGCATTTAAATCAGACCATGCTGCCATTTTATTAATTTCCCAAATTTCTTGCTGACTCAGTTTAGGTTTACTTTCTAGAGGTTCAAGCAGTTCATTGACCCGATCGACATAAGAAAAGTTTGATGAATCTGAGCGTAAGCCAGCATATGCTTTGTTATTCCAGCTTGTGACATAACCTTTTTGCGGATTGTATTCTTTAGGGTTGTGTGAGAAGTCATAAAAACCTTGCCACTCCATTGAACCATCGCCTTTAGCTGGAAGTTGAATATGCTGGTTTTCAGGGCGAATAGGTAAGCGGCCTAAAGCAGCAACACCAATATTATTTTTAGTATCGGCATAGAACCAAGTGATAGATGCAGCGACACGTTTGGCTTGAGCAAGAAACTCATCCCAGTTAGAGGCCTTCGCGGCATTCGCCCATCCTAATAAGCTTTCAATTTCTACGCCTTCCCAGCTACGTTTTTGTGCGTACGCCGTATGGGTATTTTCATCCCATGTACTTACAAAACCTTGTTTGCTCTTATAAACATCTAAAACATGGTCAGCTTGATTCTTAACTTTAATTTTTACTTGTTTGTGCTCAAATGGAATATAACTCCCTTTATATAAATATTCTTTTGAATTGCTTGGATTTAAAGTGAGTTGGTAAACATCGCTAGTATCGAGCGAACCTACGGTAGACCCCCATGCTATTTTTCCATTAGTTCCAAATAAAATTGCAGGTAATCCAACTGGAGTAATACCAGTCAAATTATAGCCAGCGCCATGTAAACCAATGCTATAGGTGATTGCTGGTGTATACCAGCCTTGTTGGGGGCCATTATATAAAACTGCTTGGCCTTCAATGGTTTTATCACCTTTTAAAACCCAAGCATTACTTGCAGTCGGTACACCATCTACCACACTTTTACCTAAAGCAATGCGAGCTTGGGCTAAATAGGTTTTTGCTGCTTTATTCGAGATGGGGCTAATGTCTTTAATTATTTGCTGTTGGCGTGCTACTAGCTGTGTTTTTTGTGCAGATTGAATAATAGTCGGAGCGCTTGGGTCATCTAGCCAGCGTAATTGTTGATAGACTTTAAGGCCTTCTTCTTGGCCTTTTTCTTTTTGCAGTTGTGTGAGTAAATCTAAATTTGAGACTTCATAACTTGCTGAAAAGAAGCGATTTAAAATTAAGCCCACCCAAACCATAGCAATATCTTCTGTTTGCCACGTTGAGGGCTTAAAGCCATGAACTGTGAACTCTTTAGGCATAAGAGTCGGATCTGCTAAAACTTCTTTTACCCGTTTATTAAAACCAGCGGCATAACCTTCAAAAATTGCTCGATCTTCAGGTGAGAGCGCGGCAAGTTGCTGTTTAATATTTTCTGGGTCAAAACGGCTATGTGTAGCAATATCATATTGAAGATAGTCGGGGCCGAGTACCTCAGCAACAGTGCCTAGTCCTGTACGTTTTGACATTTCCATCTGGAATAATCGATCGGTCGCTACCGAATATCCATAACCATAGAAAAGTCCATAGGTATCATTTGCATATACATGTGGTGTACCGAATTTATCGCGCTTAATTGTGATCTGCTTTTGTGTCGGTGTGGGGTCTAAACTTGACGAAGAATTACAACCAGCTAAAAGCGCACTTAAAAGTAATATTCCATATTTAATTAAAGGGCGTGTAGGGTGAGGCCGAGAGTTCAGCATAAGTATGTTCAATTTAGATATCCTTACTTTCATTGTGATGTAGAAGTGAATGATTTAAGAAAGTTCTTAGATTCACGTCACTGATGAACAAGCCCTGTTCATGAATTTAAAATACTGTTATTTATCCATGTAATTTTCCATTAAATTTGAGGTATATATTTATACCTTCTCGAACAAGTTATTTAGATTTTTATTTTGAGCTAATAAAAAAAGGCCATATTTGGCCTTTTTAGAAATGAATGAATTTTATAAAAGCTAAATTAGCTCCCTAAAAAATCTTTTAAGATTTTATTAAAAGCTTCTGGCTGCTCGACATTGGAAATATGAGATGCGTCTATTTCTGCAAGCTTTGATTGCGGAATGCGTTGCTTCATAAACTCACCATCTGCAACGGTTGTTACTGGGTCTTGAGTTCCAGCAATCACTAATACTGGAACTTTGATATCTTTTAACTGCTCCCTGACATCCGCTTTAGCCAAAGCCTCACAACAATTGGCATAACCCATTGCGCTGCCAGCACTTAAGTCGTTACACAGGTTGGTGACAATTGAAGAGTGACTTTGGATAAAGGGATCTGTAAACCATCGCGAAGCTGCTGTAGCTGCGATTGGTTGTAAACCTTGCTCACGTACTAATTTTGCACGGTCAAGCCATGCTTGTTCTTGTCCAATTTTAGCGGCAGTATTTGCTACAACCACATGACTAAAACGGTCTGGATAGTGAATTGCAAGCGATTGACCTGTTAAACCGCCCATAGAAATTCCACAAAAAGCAGCTTTGCTAATATTCAGGTGGTCTAGTAATCGGACAACATCCTCACCTAATTGCGCGACAGTGTATGGGCCGTCAGGTGTAGATGATGAACCGTGACCACGTGTGTCATAGCAGATCACAAAAAATTGATCTTTTAACTCATTAAACTGTTTTTGCCACATGGCATAGTTGGTGCCCAAAGAGTTGGAAAATACCAGAGCAGGGGAAGAGGGTTCGCCAAAAGTTTGATAGTTAATTTGTGCATCAGCAGATTGAAAAGATGGCATTTGTTTCTCCTTAATGTGCTTCAACACGTTCAATAATGAGTGCAATGCCTTGACCCACACCAATACACATTGAACATAAGGCATAACGTCCACCTGTTTGTTCAAGCTGGTTTAAAGCTGTTGTTACGAGGCGTGCACCTGAAGCGCCAAGTGGATGACCCAATGCAATTGCACCACCGTTTGGATTTACCTTGGCAGAATCATCTGGCAAACCTAAATCACGGGTGACTGCCAAAGCCTGTGCAGCAAAAGCTTCGTTAAGCTCAATTACGTCCATCTGATCTAAAGTCAGGTTGGCTTGTTTAAGAAGCTTTTTAATTGCAGGTGCTGGAGCAAAACCCATAATACGAGGTTCTACACCCACTGCTGTTGAAGCAATGATTTTGGCACGTGGCTTTAAGTTATAAGCTTGAACTGCTTCATCAGAAGCAATCAGCAGTGCTGCTGCACCATCATTAATACCTGAAGCATTACCCGCAGTAACTGTGCCATCTGCTTTTACAACAGGTTTAAGTTTGCTTAAAGCTTCAAGCGTGGTTGATGCACGTGGATGTTCATCGGTATCAATCACAACAGCATCACCCTTACGCTGAGGGATTTCAACTGCTACGATTTCTTTAGAAAAAAAGCCTTTGGCTTGCGCGCTTGCGGTGCGTTGTTGGCTCGCCAAGGCAAACTGGTCCTGATCTGCACGATTCACGTTAAACTTTTCAGCTACGTTCTCGGCAGTCTGGGGCATGGTGTCTACACCATACAATTCTTTAAGTTTAAGGTTAATGAAACGCCAGCCCATGGTGGTGTCTTCAATCTTCTGGCTACGACCAAAAGCACTGTCTGACTTACCCATCACATAGGGTGCACGGCTCATGCTTTCTACACCACCAGCAATAACCAAGTTCGCTTCACCTGCCTTAATAGCACGGGCTGCCATAGCAATGGCATCGAGTGAAGAACCACACAAACGGTTAATGGTGGTTGCTGGAACCTGATACGGTAAACCTGCAAGCAATGCTGACATACGGCCAACATTACGGTTGTCTTCACCGGCTTGGTTAGCACAGCCATAGATCACATCATCAACTTGTTCCCAATCTACATTTGGATTACGCTGCATTAAGGCTTTAATCGGTATAGCGCCAAGGTCATCGGCACGGACAGGTGCAAGGCCACCGGCATAACGGCCGAATGGAGTACGGATAGCATCGATGATATAAGCGTTTTTCATTCTAACTTTTGTCCTTTACTTCAGGCCTTTTAGCCATTCTCCGTAGGTATTTCGCGGTGGCGGCATGGATGTCGCCTCGTTGCTCAGCACAACAGGGATGTTGTGTCTGAGTAACAAAGATTTTTGGTTACTTTTTTAAAAAAGTGACACGAATTAGCTCGTGGCATCTGGCTTAAACAGATAAGACTCCGTTGTGATGATCTATAAATTTTCATATCAACGAATGACATCACAGCTGTAATTTACCGTGATATACGTAGGTCTGTTGTGTAAGCGATACCTTACTTTTGAAAGGTCAAAAGTAACAAAAACCTTTGTTGAACAGAGGAGGCTTCCTTGCCTCCCTGTCCAACGGGTGACATCCATGTCGCCTGTCACGATAGTGAATATATTTTTAAAAACTTAATTCGTTGCATCAATCAAAGTTGCACCAGTCAAAGCCTGTAACTCATCAAAGCTGAGACCTTCCACTTTCTCAATCACCTTTAAACCATCTTTGGTCACATCAATCACACAAAGGTCAGTGTAAATACGGTCAACACAGCGTTTACCCGTCACCGGATAGCTCAGCTCAGCTACAATCTTCGGCTCACCTTGCTTGGTCACATGGTCTGTGGTGATAAATACTTTCTTGGCACCTACTGCCAAATCCATCGCACCACCAACAGCAGGAATCGCATCCGGTGCACCCGTGTGCCAGTTCGCCAAGTCACCATTCGCGGCAACCTGAAAGGCTCCAAGTACTGCAATATCAAGGTGACCACCACGCATCATGGCAAATGAGTCGCCATGGTGGAAAAAGCTGCCACCTTCGAGCATGGTCACAAACTCTTTACCTGCATTAATCAGTTCAGGGTCTTCTTCACCTTCCGCAGGTGGCGGGCCAAAAGCCAATAAACCATTTTCAGAATGAAGGAAAATATCTTTGTCGTTGGGTAAGTAGCTTGCAATCTTGGTCGGCAAGCCAATGCCCAAGTTCACATAGGCACCATCTGGAATATCTTGTGCCACACGTTTTGCAATCTGGTCACGGCTGAGTTTCTGGTAGCTCATGTTATTTCTCCTTATTGCTTACTGTGCTGGCGCGACTTGTACAACGTGCTGTACAAAGATACCCGGG
The DNA here is from genome assembly GCF_025513915.1 of Acinetobacter sp. WU_MDCI_Abxb74. Taxonomy (NCBI): domain Bacteria; kingdom Pseudomonadati; phylum Pseudomonadota; class Gammaproteobacteria; order Moraxellales; family Moraxellaceae; genus Acinetobacter; species Acinetobacter sp. WU_MDCI_Abxb74. The sequence goes on along the minus strand of NZ_JAHPRP010000001.1, from coordinate 812,187 downwards.
GTAATAATGTGCTCTGGGTCTAATCCACCCAGTTCAACTACTTCAGAAACCTGAACAATGGTGACATCAGCCGCCATGGCCATGATTGGGCCAAAGTTACGTGCAGATTTACGGTAAACCAGATTGCCCCAACGGTCGCCCTTGTAAGCTTTAATTAAGGCGAAGTCCGCCTTAATTGGATATTCAAGTACGTAGTCTTTACCATCAATCTCACGGGTTTCTTTACCTTCAGCTAGAAGTGTGCCAAAGCCTGTTGGGGTAAACACAGCCCCAAGTCCCATACCTGCTGCCTGAATACGACAAGCCAAGTTACCTTGTGGTACGACTTCAAGCTCAACCTTTCCGGCACGGTACAGTTCATCAAACACATAAGAGTCTGATTGACGCGGGAAAGAACAGATGACTTTTTTCACTGAACCAGCCTTAAGCAATTTAGCCAGACCGTAATCGCCATTACCGGCATTGTTGCTGACAATCGTTAAATCTTTAACACCCAGTTCAATCAGTCCGTCAATGAGTTCAGCGGGTTGTCCTGCGGTACCAAAACCACCAATCAGGATGGTGGCACCATCTTTAATTTGCGACAGAACCTCGGTAAGTGAGGACTTACTTTTGTCAATCATGTGAAAAACCTTAAAACGTGGGGTAAGGGTGTAGATTATTTATGACTACCGCTAAAAATTTATTCGAAATTCTTAGCGGTAGTCATAAATAAAGCTTCCAAAAAGATGGATTAAAAGCGAATTTTTAATCCATCTGACTTAGATCATTAAGCACTAGCGCGACGGCGTTCAACTTCAGTAGAAGGTGCAGCAGCGGCGTCTTTCACAAGTTCAATGTTAAATGTGATGTGTTTGAAAGCGTGATCTAAACCACGACGTTGAATTTCAGCTGGGTCAGTTACATCAACTGCTGTTGCAACTAAGCCATCACGGGTTGCAAAAGCAAAGTCGTCCCATAAATACTCATCGCCCTCAATGTTGAATTGAGTTGTAAGCTTGCGGAAACCCGGTGCAGAAACGAAGTAATGAACGTGAGATGGACGGTTACCATGACGACCTAACTTGTTAAGAAGCGCTTGGGTGGTTCCTTCTGGAGGGCAACCATAACCAACAGGCATAGTCGTTAGCGCAACATATTTACCATCAGCATCAGTCAAAATACTACGACGTAAGTTAAAGTCAGATTGAGACTTGTCAAAGAATGAGTAATTACCCAAGCTGTTGGCATGCCATATTTCAACTTTTGCATTTTCAATGATTTTGCCATCTGTATCTGTCACAGTACCTTCAATAATTAAGGTATCGATTTTACCTGTTTCAGTACCATCATCCATACGTGCAAAACCAACAGTTTCAGGCGCACCAGCTACATAAAGTGGGCCTTCGATGGTACGAGGCGTACCACCAGCAACGCCTGCTTTGGCATCGGCTTCATCAGCACGTAAATCAAGGTAATGCTCAAGACCTAGACCAGCTGCCAACAGTCCAAGTTCATTGGCTTGGCCTGCATCTGTGAAATATTCCAGACCTTTCCATACTTCTGACGGTTGGATATCTAAATCTTCGATGGCTTGAAATAAATCCCCGAGAAGGCGCACTACAATTTGCTGAACACGTGCATCGACTTGGCCTTTAGCTGTGTCGATATTCATTTGTTTTACAAGCGCATCAATTTGTTGACGGTTCATACTAAAACTCCTTAAGTATGCAATACGGTTTTGGGTGGCAGTGTTGCGGGCATTTTGTTTTGCTAGCGAATAATGACTGCCACATTCCTTGTTACCTTCTGAATCAATATATTTAGTTTTTAAATGGACTTCAGAAATCACATTTAAAAATTCTTTTTGATTTACGAATCATCATCACGAACAGAAGAAGGGTGGCGATTAAGTGCCATGACTTCGATGTTCATGTAAGGATAGAGGGGTAATCCCTGTAAAATATTGTGCAATTCCTCATTGCTCTCTACATCAAAAATACTGATGTTTGAGTACTGACCTGTAACTCGCCAGATGTGACGCCATTTACCTTGACGTTGTAAGTCTTGCGAATAGGCTTTTTCAACGGCCTTAATTTCATTTGCTTTGTCGGCTGGCATATCAAGTGGAATATGCACATCCATACGTACATGAAATAACATGGGAAACTCCTTATCCTGTTGCCTTAGCGACGTAACTTCTCAACTTTGTTTTCATCAATTTCAATGCCTAGGCCTGGAGCTGTTGGCAAGTGCAATTCAAAGTTCTCGTAGTGTAAAGGTTCTTTTAAAATTTCTTCGGTCAGTAATAACGGGCCAAATAATTCGGTACCGAATGCTAATGTTTCAAAAGTTGCAAATGCATGAGCAGACGCAATGCTACCTACAGGGCCTTCAAGCATGGTGCCGCCATAAAGGTCGATTCCAGCCAAACCTGCAATTTTGGCAACTTCACATGCTTCAATTAGACCGCCAGATTGCTCAATTTTTACTGCAAATACATCGGCGCCATGATTTTTTGAAATACGGTACGCACTGTCTGGTCCAGTTAAAGCTTCATCAGCCATGATTGGGACATCAAAACGATGGGTTAAACGAGCAAGTGCTTCAGTATTTTGAATAGCACAAGGTTGTTCGATTAAGTCGATTCCGCCATCTTGCAGTTGTTGAATACCTTGAATACATTCCAGCTCTGACCATGCACGATTTACATCAACACGTACACTAATATCTGTGCCAAGTGCTTTTTTAATTGCAATGACATGGTCAACATCGTGCTGTAAAGGGCGTGAGCCAATTTTGAGCTTGAACGTGTTATGACGTTTCAACTCAATCATTTTTCGCGCTTCAGCAATATCTTTTTCTGTGTCGCCAGACGCCAGAGTCCAAAGTACAGGTAAACTATTGCGTAGACGTCCACCTAAAACTTCGCTTAATGGCACGCCTAAACGTTTTGCCTGAATATCAAGTAGGGCAGTCTGAATGGCACATTTCGCAAAACGGTTACCATTAATATTTTTACGAATCAGTTTTAGTGTTTGAGCAACGTTTAAATCTTTAACTGATGTGAGTAATGGTGCAAAGTAAGTATCAATATTGGCTTTGACACTTTCAGGACTTTCTTCACCATAGTTCAGTCCACCAATGGTGGTCGCTTCACCCCAACCGACAATACCATCCGTAGTCGTAATTTTAACGAGCACCAAAGTCTGAGTACGCATTGTGGTTACAGACAACTGGTGAGGACGGATAGTTGGAATATCCACAAGTATGGTTTCTATGGTTCTATACATGAAGTTTCAACTATTTCAAACTTATTTACATACCATAGAAGAATGTAATAGCCTAAAATAGATATAGAACGGTATTTTAAGATACTAAAAAGGTATATTAATGGAATTAAGACATCTACGTTATTTTGTTACCGTTGTTGAAGAGCAAAGCCTGACAAAAGCGGCTGAGAAGCTTTTTATTGCCCAGCCACCTTTAACGCGTCAAATCAAAAAGCTAGAGGAAGAGTTAGGGATTGATTTGTTTGTGAAAGGTTCACGTCCATTAAAAGCGACAGAAGCAGGCCTGTTTTTTTACCAACATGCGGTACAAATCTTAACGCATACCGCTCAAGCGGCTTCTATGGCTAAAAAAATGAAGCTGGTCGATAACATTGTCAAAGTAGGTTATGTCAGCTCACTGCTTTACGGGCGTCTACCACAAATCATTTATCTATTTAGACAAAAAAATCCTGACATTCATGTTGAACTGATTGAGTGCGGAACACGAGATCAGGTTGAAGCTTTAAAATTAGGGAAAATCGATTTAGGTTTTGGTCGATTACCCATTAGTGATCCAGCCATTAAAAGACTTCTACTCAGAAAAGAAAAATTAAAATTAGCGATTCATAAAAAACATCCTTTAAGTGAATTTCAAGATTCGGGAATTTATTTATCTCAAATCATTAATGAGACGATTTTTTCTTATCCAACTACGCCTAAGCCGAACTTTTCCACCACTATTCAAGCTTTATTTACCAAGTTAGGTTTAATTCCAGCCAAATTCACCGAAGTGCGAGAAATTCATATGGCATTGGGACTCGTGGCGTCCGGAGAAGGGATTTGTATTATTCCAGAAAGTGCCTGTGACATTGGAATGAAGAATTTAACTTACTTAAATATCTTAGACTTAGAAGCTTATAGTCCGATTTCTCTATCTATGCGAAACATGGATCAAAGTTCGTATATTCCTAAAATTTTAGATTGTATTGAAGAGATCTATAGCCAAGAAGAAGTGTCTAGAAATTTGAATTTATAAATTTTTAATACGATTAAAATTGAATTTTCATGTTATTTTAAAACTTTAAACCTATAGGTAATATGTAAAAGGAATTATTGAATGAGAAAAATTTTAGGAATAGCTTCTCTCATTATGTCTACTGGTGTTGTACATGCTGAACAATTAAATGAACAAGAACAAATTTCTCCATACAGTGCAAATGTAACTTTCGCGAGTCAATATATATCACGTGGTTTCCAACAAACATGGGGTAAACCAGCTTTACAGATTGGTTTAGATTATGCAAATCCGAATGGATTATTTGTGGGTACTTGGGCATCAAATGTGAGTTCTAACTATCTTCGAGATGCTTCAGTTGAGTGGGACTTTTATGCTGGTTACTTAAAAACTTTTGATAAGTTTTCGGCTGGCATGACGGTTTTTTATTACTACTATCCAGGAGCTGAAAGCACACCTGAAACGGGTAGTACCAGTTATGACTATGGCGAAATTGTGCCGCAAATTGGTTATGGACCTTTAACGCTTAAATACTTTATTACCTATACGCCAGATTATGCAGGTTATAACTCAAATACGATGGGTGGTCCAGAAGGTAAACGCTCAAGAGGAACAACATATCTGGATTTAACTTTTACGCAGCCAATAAATGAAACTTGGACTTTTGGTGCCCATTATGGCTATGAAAGAATTAAAAATTTCTCAGAAGCTAATTTTCAGGATGTTAAAGTCGAACTTATTAAAGATTTAGGTGACGGTTGGAATACAGGATTAGCCTACACCAAAGCTTGGGATAAGGATGGGTTCTATAAGAAGTATAGTAATGGTGAGCCAGATGCACCTATTTCGAATCCGATTGACTCAACATTTACGGTATCAGTGAAAAAGGTTTTCTAATTTCAAAATATAAAAAACACCTGATTACTTTGTCTTGGGATAATCAGGTGCTAAATAATTAAGATGTATAAAAATTATTTTTTGATTAAATCGTAAGCCATTTTAGTATCGTCTAATTGAACGAGTGACGCATGGCGTGCTGATAATGGATCTTTATTTTCAATTGCTGTCAAAATTGCTTTATGCCTTGGCAATGAATGACCTTGTAAATTTGGGCGTAGACTGGTGACCTGAATAGATTGCTGTAAGGGTAAAACCAGCATTTTTGACATATAGGCCAATAGGTCATTATGTGTTGCTTTGGCAATCGCCAGATGAAATTGAATATCCGGTTCTATAAATTCTTCCACCGTTACAGCTTTTTCCATACCTTCATAGGCATGTTTAATACGTTGAATATCTTCATCGGTGGCTGTGCTTGCTGCAATATAAGCTAACTCTGGTTCAAGAACTCGTCGTACGGTAGAGAGAGTCTTAAAAAACTCATGTTCAGGAGTCGTTTGAATCAGCCAAAAAAGTACATCTGGGTCGAGTAAATGCCATTCATCTTTAGGTCTAACAACAGTACCAATTTTAGGCCTTGAGTAAGTTAAACCTTTGGCATTTAAAACACGTATCGCCTCACGAAAAACAGGGCGGCTGACTTTGTATTCCTCACACAAATCAACTTCACTTGGCAGCTTTTCATTTTCCGAAATTTCTCCAGAAACAATTTTTAGCCCGAGTTGTTGAACAATTAATGCATGTTGGCTTTTGCTAGGAATAGGATTTTTATAGTCAGCTTTGCTCATATTTTACTATTACGACACGTTGAATATCCTATGGTATAGATGACCTTGTCTTTTAACAAGGTCATCTTTTTATAGAAATAAATTTAGTGAGAATGGCGTGGAACTTCTGAACCGCGGCAGCCAACCAAGAAATCAAAATCACAACCTTCATCGGCTTGTAAAACGTGTTCTACATAGAGTTTGCGGTAGCCACCAATAAAACTTGGCGGTGCTGGAGGCGCTAAACTCTCAAGACGTTGTTGAAGTTCTTCATCACTCACTTCTAGGTGAAGTTTTCCTTCATAGGCATCGAGTTCGATAAAGTCACCATTTTGAACTGCGGCTAAAGGCCCGCCCGCCATGGCTTCGGGTGCAACATGTAAAACTACGGTGCCGTATGCTGTACCACTCATACGTGCATCGGAAATACGGACCATATCGGTAATGCCTTTGGCTAAAACTTTTGGAGGTAACCCCATATTTCCAACTTCGGCCATCCCAGGATATCCTTTAGGACCAGCATTTTTCATGACAAGAATACATGTTTCATCGACATCAAGGTCCGGATCGTTAATGCGAGCTTTATAGTCATCGAAGTTTTCAAATACGACTGCACGGCCACGGTGTTTCATGAGTTCGGGTGTCGCAGCAGAGGGTTTGAGCACAGCACCTTTGGGCGCTAAATTGCCACGTAAAATACACATCCCTCCATCTTGTCGAATTGGATTATCAATTTTTCGAATGACTTCATCATTATAAATAGGTGACTGCTGGCAATTTTCCCAAATGGCTTGACCATTTACGGTTAACGCTTGTGGATGTGGTAATAAATTCGCTTCGCCCATACGACGAATCACGGCTGGTAAACCACCACTGTAATAAAACTCCTCCATTAAAAAACGGCCAGAAGGCTGTAAGTCAACAATGGTAGGCATGCCACGGCCCACACGGTTCCAGTCATCGAGTTGTAAATCAACTCCAATACGTCCCGCAATTGCTTTTAAGTGAATCACGGCGTTGGTTGAACCACCAATTGCAGCATTGACTTTAATGGCATTTTCAAAAGCTTCTTTGGTTAGAATTTTAGATAGACGTAAATCTTCATGCACCATGTCGACAATACGCATACCCGATAGGTGAGCTAATACATAACGCCGAGAATCAACTGCTGGAATAGCTGCATTGTGCGGTAAAGACGTACCTAAAGCTTCTGCCATACAAGCCATTGTAGAAGCTGTGCCCATGGTATTACATGTACCTGCCGAGCGTGACATGCCAGACTCGGCAGATAAAAATTCATTTAAATCAATTTTGCCTGCTTTTAATTCTTCATGCATTTGCCAAACAATTGTGCCTGCACCAATGTCTTTACCTTTGTGTTTACCGTTAAGCATTGGGCCACCAGTCACTACAATTGCTGGAATATCACAGCTTGCAGCACCCATTAATAATGCAGGTGTGGTTTTGTCACAACCTGTAAGTAGCACGACTCCGTCAATAGGGTTGCCACGAATGGCTTCTTCAACATCCATGCTGGCCAAGTTACGCGTGAACATAGCGGTTGGACGCAAATTTGATTCACCATTTGAAAACACTGGGAACTCCACAGGGTAACCGCCTGCTTCCAAAATCCCTTTTTTTACATGTTCGGCAATTTTTCGAAAATGTGCATTACAGGGTGTGAGTTCAGACCATGTATTACAAATTCCAATGATCGGTTTACCTTGAAACTCATGATCAGGAATTCCTTGGTTCTTCATCCAGCTACGATACATAAAGCCATTTTTATCAGTTGTACCAAACCAGGCTGCTGAACGAAGAACTTGTTTGTTTTCCATACAAATTTCCCTATATAGTATTACTATTTAAATTTATTTAAATCAAAATACACTAAAAAAATTACTTTTAAAAGGTTTGAAATTTAAATAGTAATACTATATTTTAAATAAAAATGATTATTTGTGAGCAAGAAGCTCTATACATAAATAATGGAAATGGAGACAAAGATGGATTTTGAAAAGGATGTAATACGGACGGTCACGTTTAAGCTCATACCTGCATTAGTCATACTTTATCTGGTCGCATATATCGATCGGGCTGCTGTTGGTTTTGCTCATTTGCACATGGGTGCTGATGTTGGAATTGGCGACGCAGCCTATGGTCTAGGAGCAGGTCTATTTTTTATTGGATATTTTCTTTTTGAAGTTCCAAGTAATTTGCTTTTAGATAAATTTGGCGCTCGTAAATGGTTTACCCGCATTTTGTTGACGTGGGGTTTAATCACCATGGCAATGGCACTCATTCAAGGACCAAAAAGCTTTTATTTTCTACGGTTTTTACTCGGTGTAGCTGAAGCAGGCTTTTTTCCGGGTGTTTTATATCTGATTACGCAATGGTATCCGGTACGCCACCGCGGAAAAATCATGGGCATGTTTGTGCTTTCACAGCCCATTGCCATGATGATTGCTGGGCCTTTAGCAGGTCTATTACTTGGCATGGATGGCATTGCAAATTTACATGGTTGGCAATGGTTATTTATTGCAGTTGGATTGCCTGCGGTTTTATTAGCTTTACCAACATTCCTTTGGCTGCCAGATAATATTGATAAAGTGAAATGGTTGAGCATTGAGCAAAAGCAATGGCTTAAAAATGAACTTATTAAAGATGAAGCGGAATACGATCAAACTCGACACGCCAATCCATTACATGCTTTAAAAGATAAACGCGTACTTTTATTGGCACTCTACTATTTACCAGTAACTTTAAGTATTTATGGTCTAAATCTGTGGTTGCCTTCTATTATCAAACAATTTGGAGGCGGCACCGATCTTCAAATTGGTTTCTTGTCTAGCATTCCCTACATTTTCGGAATTATTGGTCTTCTCATTATTCCACGCAGTACCGACCGTCTAAATGACCGTTATGGACACTTAAGTTTTCTTTACGCATTAGGCGCTTGCGCAATGTTTTTAAGTGGTTGGTTACATTCTCCAGTCATGCAATTGGCTGCTTTGGCTGTGGTTGCATTTTGCCTATTTTCATCAACGGCTGTGTTCTGGACTTTACCGGGGCGTTTCTTAACAGGCACAAGCGCTGCTGCTGGTATTGCCTTAATCAATTCTGTTGGGAATTTAGGTGGCTATGTCGGGCCGTTTGGTATCGGACTTTTAAAAGAATACACAGGAAATATGGCTGCTGGTTTGTATTTCTTATCAATTGTCATGATTTTCGGCTTGATCTTGACCTACATCGTATATGCCAAGCTCGAACGTCAAAAAACACAAACAGTGAATATTCAAAAGCCATTCTAAAGGAATAAAACATGCAAATTATTCAATTTGAAAATCGTGCAAATCAGCGTGCCGTCGCAAAAGTGGAAGGCAACATGGTGTATCCGGTTAAAAATATTCAATCGGTTCGTGATTTAGCACTTTTGGCAATTCGTAATAAAGTTTCATTGGAACAGCAAGTTGAGGCGTTAGGGTTTGAATCAGAGACCTATGATTATTCATCTTTATTAGCAGACCTAAAAGTCTTGCCACCATTGGACCATCCAGATCCGACACATTGTTTAATTTCTGGCACAGGTTTAACCCATTTAGGTTCTGCATCTGCACGAGACAAAATGCATCAACAAAATTTAAGCGATGATAGCTCCGTCACAGACACCATGCGGATATTTCAGTGGGGTCTACAAAAGGGCCGTCCAACAGAAGGACAGGTGGGCGCACAACCAGAATGGTTCTATAAAGGCGATGGTTCAATTGTGGTAAGACCGGGGGCTGAATTACCTTTACCTCCCTTTGCCGAAGATGGCGGAGAAGAACCTGAAATTGCAGGCCTATATGTCATTGGCGAAGACTTAAAGCCTTACCGAATCGGATTTGCACTGGGTAATGAATATTCTGATCATGTGATGGAACGCCGTAATTATCTATATCTAGCTCATTCAAAATTGCGTTTTTGCAGTTTTGGTCCAGCTTTACGGACAGGCGAATTACCAAAACATTTAGTGGGAACCAGCCGTTTGCGCCGTGATGGACAAATCATTTGGGAAAAAGAGTTTCTGTCGGGTGAAGACAATATGTGTCATAGCTTGGCAAATCTAGAATATCACCACTTTAAGTATCAACAATTTTTAAAAGCAGGCGATGTTCACATTCACTATTTCGGTACAGCGACTTTATCTTTTGCCGATGGTATTCAAGCGCAGGTCAACGATGAGTTTGAAATAGAGATGAAAGAGTTTGGCTACCCGCTTAAAAACAAACTTGCCCCTACACAACCAGAACTACCTATTGGTTCAGTCATTACACTTTAAGGAATTTAAAATGGTCATTGGATACAACTTTATTGGCGGTTCACGCAGTGCTCAAAGTACAACACTATTAAAAAGTGTGAATGCAACGACGGGCGAATCTCTGCCTTATGAGTTTCGCCATGCAACTGAACAGGAAGTGAATCAGGCTTGTGAAGCAGCCAGTCAAGCTTTTAAAACTTACCGTCATACCTCTCCTGAACAGCGTGCCACCTTTTTAGAAAATATTGCCGATGAACTTGATGCTTTAAGTACAAATTTTCTAGAGGTCGTTTCACAAGAAACTGCTTTACCGCTTGCCCGTTTGCAAGGTGAGCGTGGACGTACCAGTGGACAAATGCGTCTGTTCGCCAAAGTGTTGCGCCGTGGTGACTTTTTAGGCGCCCGTATTGATACTGCTTTGCCAGAGCGTCAGCCCTTACCACGACCAGACTTACGCCAGATTAAAATCGGTGTTGGCCCCGTTGCTGTATTTGGTGCAAGTAACTTTCCATTAGCCTTTTCAACTGCCGGCGGCGACACCGCTTCTGCACTTGCGGCAGGATGTTCGGTGGTGGTGAAAGCCCATAGCGGTCACATGGCGACAGCAGACTTTGTCGCTCAGGCGATTGAACGTGCCGTAGAGAAATCAAATATGCCAAAAGGCGTATTTAACATGATTTATGGCAATGGTGTGGGTGAACCATTAGTGAAACATCCTTTAATACAGGCAGTAGGTTTTACCGGTTCACTGCGTGGTGGACGGGCTTTATGTGATATGGCGGCAGCACGCCCACAACCGATTCCAGTATTTGCTGAAATGAGCAGTATTAACCCAATGCTAATGTTGCCCGAAGCCTTAAAAAACCGTGGTGAAAAAATTGCACAGGAATTGGCAGATTCAGTCGTTCTAGGCTGTGGTCAGTTCTGTACCAATCCGGGCCTAATTTTGGGAATTAAGTCAGCCGAATTTAGTCAGCTCATTACTAACCTGACCAATATTATGGGCGGCAAACCTGCTCAAACCATGCTGAATGCCGGAACCTTAAAAAGCTATTCGGCGGGTCTGGAACACTTAACTGAGCACCAAGGCATTGAACATTTGGCGGGTCAAACCCAGCAAGGCAATCAGGCTCAGCCACAATTATTTAAAGCTGATGTTGAGTTATTACTGGCGGGTGACCAGCTTTTACAAGAAGAAATCTTTGGTCCAGCAACTGTCATTATTGAAGTTGCAGATAAAGCTCAGCTCCTTCAAGCCTTACAAAGCATGAATGGTCAGCTTACAGCCACTTTAATAGCCGACGAAGCCGATTTAACCGAGTTTGCAGATGTGGTTCCTGTGCTCGAAGAAAAGGCTGGTCGCTTACTGTTAAATGGCTATCCAACAGGTGTGGAAGTGAGCGACGCTATGGTACATGGTGGACCCTACCCAGCAACATCAGATGCAAGAGGCACCTCGGTTGGAACCTTGGCAATTGACCGTTACTTACGTCCAGTGTGTTACCAGAACTATCCGCAAAGCTTATTGCCAGAGGCTTTGAAAGACAGTAACCCATTGCAGATTTTAAGACTTGTAAATGGCGAAATGACCAGAGGCGCGATCTAATAAACTAAAAAGAGACCTGTTAATGGTCTCTTTTTCATTATTTGTTATGAATAGCAATAAATCTACAGTGGGGTCGGCAAATTAAGTACCACCTGAGCGTCTAATAGATTTACCTATTAGATTAGTAAAGATGACTTATTAAATAATTGTGTATATACCATCAATTAAACATGAGCCATTCATAAAACGTGCTCATCGGAAGCGAGGAAAATAGCTAAAAACTTCCAGAAGAATTTTATCAGGCAGACAAATTTATGGCATCGCTACGTGTATTTATAATATTCTAGGTAACTTAGTTTGCTTGTTTTAAATTATGGACAGTAATTATTAATTTTGCTTGCTATTGTACAAAAAGAGATTGCTCCTAACTCTCCCATACCAGAAGCTGCATCTATGATAATACAGGTTTTATTAAGTTTGGATCTAAGTACTCATTGTGAAGTAAGAGCTATAAATATTTTTTATTTCCTATAATTTAATCTAGCTTAAATTTAAAGAATAATAATATTTCATTGAAAATGATAAAGGTGAAAGAGTTTTTAGAACTTGTAGATTAACATAGTTATCTCGTAGGCCTAATACAAATCTTTAAAAGTATTCTATTCCGATTATAAATAAAAACTATTATATGAAACAAAATAAGTATTGGTATTTAGCCGAGGATTTTTCCATTCTTAAACTGTTTTTATGTACACGTTCCAGTAGGTAGCTGTCTCGGAAAATACAAGGGATTTGTTGTGTCTAACTTTGCCTGAACTTCGTATTCCGTTTTTATACCTTCAGTAACGCAGTATACGTTCAATTTTGCAGTTTAAGGAAATATTGATGTCGAATTCTGCTGTTGTTGATTCAGTTGCTTTTGCCTTAAGACAAGCTGAACTATCACAAACTGCGATTATTCCTATTCGTACTGAGCTCGGTGGTGAACAGGCAAATGTGGATATCGCTTATGCAGTACAGGAAATCAATACTGTACGTGCACTCTCGGAAGGGCGTCGTTTAGTAGGTCGAAAAATTGGTCTAACTTCTAAAGTAGTACAAGCCCAACTCGGCGTAGATCAACCTGACTTTGGGATGTTATTTGCTGATATGGCATATGGCGATGGTGAAGTCATTCCAGTGGGTAAGTTGATTCAGCCAAAAGTTGAAGCTGAAATTGCGCTTGTACTCAAAAAGGATTTAACTCAAGCCCGACATACATATGCAGACATTATTAGTGCGACAGACTATGCATTACCAGCTATTGAAATAGTTGATAGTCGTATTGAGAACTGGAAAATCTCATTGATTGACACAGTTGCTGATAATGCATCAAGTGCAGCTTTTGTGCTGGGTTCACGTCCAGTACAGCTTAATCAACTCGATTTAGTTAATTGCAAAATGACGATGACTCGTGGTGACGAAGTCGTTTCGCAAGGCGTTGGTAAAGCTTGTTTAGCTAATCCATTGAATGCAGCAGTTTGGTTAGCTGATGAAATGGTACGACGCGGACGTCCATTACAAGCAGGAGATATTGTCCTGACTGGGGCATTGGGTCCAATGGTGGTGGCTGATCCAGGGGATGAGTTTAAAGTTGAAATTGAAGGCTTCAATTCAGTTGTTGCATGCTTTGCTGCTGAATAAAGGATAGGAAAATGAAAAAGATAAAATGTGCCTTAATTGGTCCAGGAAATATTGGAACAGATTTGTTGTATAAATTGCAGCGTAGTGAAGTTTTGGAGCCAGTATGGATGGTTGGAATTGATCCTACTTCCGAAGGCTTGGCTCGCGCTGAAAAAATGGGTTTAAAAACCACGGCTGAAGGGGTTGACGGTTTATTACCTCATGTACTTGAAGATGAGATCAAAATTGCTTTTGATGCAACTTCAGCATATGTGCATGCAGAGAACAGTCGCAAGCTCAATGAGCTTGGGGTGTTAATGATTGATTTGACTCCTGCGGCAATTGGTCCATTTTGTGTTCCGCCAGTGAATTTGGAAGCTTTGTTAGATGCTGGTGAAGTACCCAATGTGAATATGGTGACTTGTGGTGGGCAAGCCACTATTCCGATGGTCGCGGCAATTTCACGGGTACAGACTGTTAACTATGCTGAAATCATTGCAACAGTATCAACTAAATCAGTTGGTCCCGGTACGCGTAAAAATATTGATGAATTTACCCGTACAACTGCTGGAGCAATTGAAAAAGTTGGTGGCGCCAAACAAGGTAAAGCCATCATTATTATCAATCCTGCTGAACCACCATTAATGATGCGTGACACCGTACATTGTTTAGTTGATGGAGAACCTGACCAAGCTGCAATTACTGAATCAGTAAATGCCATGATCAAAGAGGTACAAAAGTACGTACCCGGCTACAAACTGGTGAATGGACCTGTATTTGATGGCAATCGTGTTTCTATGTTTCTTGAAGTAGAAGGCTTAGGCGATTATTTACCGAAATATGCAGGTAATCTTGACATTATGACTGCGGCAGCTGCACGTACTGCAGAAATGTTTGCAGAACGTGTTTTATCTAATCAAAAAGCTGAAGTTGTTTAAGGAGAAACCGTATGTCTAAGATTATTGTGCATGATATGACGTTACGTGATGGTATGCATCCACAACGTCATCAAACTACAGTTGAGCAAATGATTGCCATTTCAACCGCGTTAGACGAAGCGGGTGTGCCATTAATTGAAGTGACTCATGGTGATGGCTTAGGGGGGAGTTCCGTTAACTACGGTTTCGCTGCTGCAACAGATGAAGAATATTTATCTGCGGTTGTGCCACGCATGAAAAATGCCAAGGTGTCAGCGTTGTTATTGCCTGGCATTGGAACAGTTGATCATTTAAAAATGGCATATGAGATTGGTGTTTCAACCATTCGTGTTGCAACACACTGTACAGAAGCAGACGTGTCTGAGCAGCATATTACTGCTGCACGAAAATTGGGAATGGACACCGTAGGCTTTCTAATGTTGGCACATATGGCATCGCCACAACATTTGCTAGAAGAAGCAAAAAAAATGGTGTCTTACGGTGCTAACTGTATTTATGTCACTGACTCTGCTGGGTACATGTTGCCACAAGATGTTACTGATCGGGTTGGGTTACTTCGTCAAGAACTTGATAGCAGTATTGAGTTAGGTTTCCATGGCCACCATAACTTGGGTATGGGCGTTGCCAATACAGTCGCTGCAGTTGAAGCTGGTGCAATTCGGGTTGATTTGGCAGCAGCTGGTCTAGGAGCTGGGGCAGGCAATACACCACTTGAGTTATTTATTGCGGTTGCAAATCGTATGCAAATAGAAACAGGCGTAGACTTGTTTAAGGTACAGGATATTGCAGAAGATCTTGTGATTCCAATGATGCTAAACCCAATTCGTGCAGATCGTGATGCAGCAACATTAGGTTATGCAGGTGTATATTCATCTTTCTTGTTGTTTGCAAAACGTGCCGAAGCTAAATATGGCATCTCTGCACGTGAAATTTTATTAGAGCTTGGTCGCCGTGGTACGGTTGGGGGACAAGAAGATATGATTGAAGATCTTGCCTTGACCATGTCAAAAGCGAAAGTAATGAGCGCATAAGTTTTTTACAAATGAGAAAGAGCACTCCACGAGAGTGCTTTTTTTCATTTACTGATTTGATATAGATGAAATAACTTGAATATAAGCGTTATTTTCTATAAATGGATAGATATTATTTTTGATTGGATGAGCTTCTATTTAAATAAAAAAACGATTAGAAAATTAAAAATAGCGAATTTAAATAAAGCTATTTTAATAAAAAATAGATATATAACAAATGTTTATTCTGTTTTTTGGGAGATGATTAATCGTTTTTAGTGATCTGTTAAAAATCTTCATTACTGGAAAAGTAACATTTTTTTAAAGCATTGAGTTTAAAAAGAAAAATATCTTAATACTCTAGTCGAATTTTTCATAAAAATAGAGTTGAGCATGATAGGGCTTGGTTTCATGGATTGATTGAAAGGAAGTACGCAATGCGTCGTCAAACGTTATGGATCGCAATGGCTTGCGCAATAGCAACAATAGGGGCTACTGGCACATATGCAGGCTTTGTTGAAGATAGTCAGGTTCAGCTGAAATTTAAAAACTTCTATTTAGATCGTCAGTATGATGACACCCCCGCAAAAAACTGGGGGAGTTGGTCGCAAGCTGCGACACTGGATGCAAAATCGGGCTATGCAGAGTTTGGGGCGTTACAACTCGGTGTTGATGTGTTAGCACAGTACGCTGTGCGTCTGGATGGCCGTGACCGTAATGCCGATTGGGTTCTGCCGTACAGTGGGATTTCCGGTACAGGCACGGGAAAACAAGATCGCCAGTTTGGAAAAATAGGAGCAACTCTTAAAGCGAAAATCAGCCAAACTGAATTACGAATTGGTGAAATTTTACCTGTAACACCAGTAATTCATTTTGATCCATCACGTCAATTATTGACCACTTATAATGGGGTCTGGCTAGAGTCAAAAGATCTTAAAAATACTAAATTAACACTGGGTTATTTGGATAGTATCAACGCTCGCTATGAAAATCAGCCAATGGATTTTGGTCTATGGCCTAAAGCATTAAATAATGATGGTAAAACTGATGGGATGTATGTCGCGGGCATAAATTACCAATTAAATAAAAACTGGTCTGCAAGTTACTTTTATGGCGATGTGACGAATATCTATCGTCAAAATTACTTGGGTGTGAACTATAAAAACAATTATGAAAAGTTAAAAGTCGATTCACACATACGTTTTTTCGACAATGCAGAGTCGGGAGATGCTTTGTATGGTGATATTGATAATCAGGCATTGTCTATAGGCTCAACCTTAACTTATGGCTCACACAGCCTAGGTTTATCTTATCAGCAAATGTTTGGTGACCATGGTAGTAACCCGAGTGCAGCAACTGGTGCACCATATTTCCCATCCCTCGCAGGTTGGGTACCTCAGCCTTATTTGGATAACTGGTCAGTTGCGAGTTTTATCCGTAAAGATGAGAAATCGGTGGGTGTGGTTTATAGCTATGATTTTACCGATATTGGCATTAAAGGTTTAAAAACCACTGCAAAATATTGGCATGGTTGGGGCATTGATTCAGCTTATGAATCAAGTGCATTAACAGGCAAAGGCAAAGAAGATGAATTTAACTTTATTCTGAATTACGTAGTGCCGGAAGGGAAGTTAAAAGGCTTAGGTTTTCAGTGGATGTACATCGATGTGAACTTTGACAATATTGCAGGCCAAGCAAGCGATTTGCAGGAACATCGTATTGCAACCACATACACCTATAAATTTTAAAGGATTTTAAATATTTATTTAAATAACAAATAGTTATTAATATTTTTTTTATATCATATCATCGTAAACAAGTATCAGTTTAAGTACTTTGAACGGGTAATATGGATGAGCAAAACATTTAAAATTTGGCCTAGTAAAAGCAGTTTAATCTTGAGTTGAGCTGCATAAATTGCAAGAGGAATGATATGGGCACAGTACAAATCCCCGAATATAAAACAGATCCATTTTTTGGTTTGGAAGATAAATGGATTGAAACAGCAGCAGGCGAGCTCACTCATTATCATGAGCTTGGAAAAGGTACTCCAATTTTATTTTTACATGGTTCGGGTACTGGTGTTTCAGCAGCAGCAAACTGGTGGTTGAACTTACCACAAATTGCTGAGCAGGCACGCTGTATTGCTATTGATTCGATTGGTTATGGACAAACTGTTGTTGCAGAAGGCACAGCTTACGGTATCCGTGCATGGGTAGATCATGCAGTCCGTGTATTAGATGCTTTAGGAATTGAAAAAACCTGGTTAGTAGGTAATTCTTTAGGTGGTTGGTTAGCATTCCAGTTTATATTGGATTACCCAGAGCGTGTAATGGGTATTGTATCAATGGGAACGGGTGGTGCTAAACAGACGGCAGCACTTAAAGCACATGCTAATCCTGAATTGACAGAAGCTGGTATCCGTAAAACTTTAGAAATGTTTGTAGTCGATAAGTCTTTAGTCACAGATGAATTGGTTAAAGTTCGTTTTGACTCAGCAAAAAATGACTACGCATCAGATCGATTGATGGATGTTGTTGGTGCACGAGACCGCGACCGTTTTGAGTTCCCGCTTGATTTTGAAAAGATGAAAGAGATTCAAGTTCCTGTACTACTCATTCATGGTGTGCAAGATGTGGTTATTCCTGTATCTCGTACATGGGATATTTTGAATATTGTACCTTATGCTGATGCACATATTTTTAGTCAATGTGGTCATTGGTCACAAGTTGAAAGAGCACAAGAATTTAACCAGATTATTAAACAATATTTAGCAGTACATGATGTTAAATAAAATATAAAAAATACAGGAAGGATAAATTATTATTCTTCCTGTATTTAAATTAAAAAATTTGGTTTTTTGCTGAGCCCTATTATTTTATCTTAGACTTTTGTATTAAATAAGATAAGTTAGATCTGGTTAATATTTAAGTAAAAAACTTTACTTAATAAATCCATGAATTCTTTAACCCCAGAAGATTCTGCGTCTTTGCGATAGCTTACAAATAAATCTAAAAAAGGTAGATCGACATCAACAGGTCTAGTGACAATATGATTTAAAGTGAGCGGCTCTATATAGCTAGGCAAGATCCCGCAACCTAATCCCATCCCTATTGAATTAATATTAAATAAAATATTATGAGCAGTTTGCACAATGTTAAATTTAATTTTATGAAGTTCAGCAAAATTAAGAATTGTATTATGTAAAATCGATGACTGTTCTGATGATGGGATAATAAAATCAATATTATTTAAAAGTTTTACTGGAATACGCTCGTACTGAGCAAGTGGGTGATCTCGAGGAAGCAATAGCATTAGAGGTTCACGTAATACAAACTGACTCTGAATTTCATCGTTATTTAAGTTATCCCTCATAAAGGCAATGTCAATTTCACCTTTCTTTAATGCTTCCATTTGTTCGGTATTATTCATGCTCCGTAATTCAATTTTTAAGTTTGGATTTTGTATGCGTAAACTCGGAAGAACACACGGGAAAACTTTCATTTCTACTACTGGAACAAAACCAATGGTCAGTTGTTGTTTTTTAAATTTTGAAACTTGACGAGCCATAGCAATTGCTTTGTCCGCCTGAGCTAAAGTCAGACGGGCTTGTTCAAGAAATACACTACCTTCTTCAGTGAGTTCAACTTTACGTTTAGTGCGATGTAGTAATGTAACGCCCACCTCATCCTCAAGATCTTTAATTTGTTGACTTAACGAAGGTTGAGCTGTGTAGAGACGAAGTGCAGCTTTACTAAAGTTGAGTTCTTCTGCCACCATTACAAAGTAGCGTAAATGACGTAATTCCATATCAGTTGTGATCCCAAAATCCTATTATTAACTTTGGATAGTTAATAAAATATGCTAAATGCTTGAAAACCATAAATCCGTTTATAAAACCACTGATCAGTATCAGTCGAACTTAATTTTAATATTTAAAATCTATAATGAATAATTCATAAAAAGTCTAATTTGAAACAAATAAAATATTTCACTTAAAACATTTAAAAAATCATTATCCATTCAAATTGAATTTTATGTTGTGCGTTTTTGGCGGCAGCAGGAGTGCTTCTCATGAATGGAAAAATTGAAGTGTGTGAAATCGATGCGTTAGTCGATGCACAAAATGGACGTATCTCGCCAACTATCTATACAGATCCACAATTATACGAACTAGAGTTAGAGCGTGTTTTTGGACGTTGTTGGTTATTTCTTTGTCACGAAAGCCAGATTCCAAAGTCAGGCGACTTTTTCAATACGTATATGGGTGAGGACCCAATTATTGTTACGCGTCAAAAAAACGGTTCGATTAAAGCATTATTAAATCAATGTCGTCACCGTTCTATGCGAGTTAGCTATGCTGACTGTGGTAATACGCGTGCGTTTACCTGTCCATATCATGGCTGGTCCTATGGGATTGACGGTTCTCTTAAAGATATTCCATTGGAAGGTATCGCTTTTCCACATGGGCCTTGTAAAGAAGAATGGGGATTGCAAGAGGTTCCTCGTGTTGCAAGCTATAAGGGTTTAGTTTTTGGTTGTTGGGCAGATGACACACCCGAATTACTCGACTATATGGGTGATATTGCTTGGTATCTCGATGCAATGATTGACCGCCGTGAAGGTGGTTCGGAAGTCATTGGTGGCATTCATAAATGGGAAATCAACTGTAACTGGAAATTTGCAGCAGAACAGTTTGCTTCTGATCAATACCACGCGCCGTACTCGCATGCCTCTGCAGTACAAGTTTTAGGTGGTAAACCTGATGATGCATCAAAAGCATTAGGTGCAGCACAAACGGCACGTCCAGTTTGGGAAACAGCAGAAAGCTGTGTGCAATATGGTCAACGTGGCCATGGTTCAGGTTTCTTCCTTACGGAAAAACCAGATGCCAATTTCTGGGTTGATGGTCAAGTAGCAGATTACTTCCGTGAAACCTATGAAGAAACAAAAGAACGTTTGGGCGACACACGTGCTTTACGCTTGGCTGGA
This sequence comes from Acinetobacter sp. WU_MDCI_Abxb74, assembly GCF_025513915.1. Lineage (NCBI taxonomy): Bacteria > Pseudomonadati > Pseudomonadota > Gammaproteobacteria > Moraxellales > Moraxellaceae > Acinetobacter > Acinetobacter sp. WU_MDCI_Abxb74. The sequence continues at coordinate 791,806 of NZ_JAHPRP010000001.1, read as the reverse complement.
CACAACACCATGTTCCCAACTTTATCTTGGTTGAACGGTATGACGACGATGCGTATTTGGCATCCACGTGGACCAGATAAAACTGAAGTTTGGGCATTCTGTATCACGGACAAAGCAGCGCCGCAGCACATTAAGGAAGCGATGGAGTTGAATGCTTGCCGAGCATTTGGCCCAGCTGGTTTTGCTGAAGCAGACGATGGTGAAAACTGGATTGAGATCCAGAAAGTGTTACGTGGTTATAAAGCGCGAAAAAGCAAACTCATCATGGAAATGGGCCTTGGCAATGAAAAATACCGTGAAGATGGTATTCCCGGTATTACTAACCATGTTTTTTCTGAAACTGCTGCACGTGGCATGTATCGTCATTGGGCAAACCTGTTGATGCATGAAAAATGGGAAGACGTACAACGGGCAGATGAAGCTTATGAGCAAGAGCTTTTGAAAAAGGCGGCTAAAAAGGATGAGAAGGAGCTTGTGAAATGAACCAGATCATTGACTCATTAAAACCACAGCCAGTATGGCGTTCTATTGGATTGGAACTTCACCACGACATTAGTCAGTTTCTATATGCAGAAGCACAGTTGTTAGATGACTGGAAATTCCGTGATTGGTTGGACATCTTAAGCGAAGATATTTTATATACGCTCAAAACGACGACAAATGCGCAAACACGTGATCGTCGTAAATGTATTGCACCACCATCAACATGGATTTATCACGACGACAAATTTGTATTAGAGCGTCGCGTAGCAAAATTAGAAACAGGGATGTCGTGGTCCGAAGAACCGCCATCACGTACTCGTCACTTAATTACTAATATTCGGGTCGAAGCAACTGCGCAAGCAAATGAATATCAAGTTTTTAGTAATTATTTGCTTTATCGCTCGCAAAAAGAAAAAGACGTATTGACCTATGTTGGTAAACGAGTTGATCTAATTCGAAAAGATGATAGCAGTGGTTTAGGTTGGAAAATTGCTAAACGCGATATCACCCTCGATCAAGCGACTTTGATTTCTCACAATATTACGGTGTTTTTCTAATGAATAAGATTTTCGTTTGTCAGATTGATGAGTTGGATGAAGGCGAAGCGCTGAAAGTAGATTGTAATGTAGGTGATATTGCTGCACTTGCAGTGTTCAATTTCAATGGTGAATTTTTTGCCATGAATGATAAATGCAGTCATGGTAATGCTTCTATGTCAGAAGGTTACTTGGAAGACGATGGTACAGTCGAGTGTCCACTTCATGCATCACGTTTTTGTTTGAAAACTGGCGTACCACAATGTGTACCAGCGACTGATCCGATTCAGACATTCTCAGTCGTGATTGAAGATGGTGCACTCTATGTCGAAATGGCAGGAGCGTAATGATGGGATGGTTAGAGGGTGAAGTTGCACTAATTACTGGTGGTGGTTCGGGACTAGGGCTTGCGTTGGTTGAGCGCTTTTTACAAGAGGGTGCACATGTTGGTGTATTGCAAAGGTCTCAATCAAAAGTAGATGAATTGATTGCACACTATGGTGACAAAATTGTGGCCATTAATGGAGATGTGGCTAATTTTCAGGATAACGTTCGTGCTGTGCAGGCTACAGTAGAACGTTTTGGAAAACTGGACTGTTTTATTGGTAACGCTGGTATTTGGGATCATTATGCCGACATCGTTAACATGAGTGGCGAACAGTTAGATAAAGCCTTTGATGAAATCATGAGTATTAACACGAAGGGTTATTTGCTTGGTGCAAAAGCAGCTTTAGATGAGTTACTCAAAACTGAAGGCTCGATGATTTTTACCTTATCTAACTCAGCGTTTTATTCATCTGGTGGTGGTCCAATTTATACCGCATCAAAACATGCTGGTGTAGGTTTAGTGCGTGAACTGGCCTATGAGCTGGCACCGAAAGTGCGTGTGAATGCAGTTGCTCCATCTGGCATGAATGTCAATGTGAAAGGTGCTGCATCCCTTGGGCAGGAAAATCTAGGATTACTTGATGCACGCGATCCCCAAAAAATTGGGCAGGGCATGCCATTGAGATTCTTACCAGAACCAGAAGACATGACTGGTTCTTATGTATTGCTCGCATCACGTCAAAATAACCGACCATTATCTGGCGTTTTTATAAATGCTGACTGTGGTTTGGGTATTCGTGGCTTACGCCAAGCGAACGCTGGTTTTTTTGATGCTTAATTTTAATCCGATATTAATGGACTAATAAGGCAGCTAAAAACTGTCTTATTTCGGAGCTAATCATGACTGTTAAACTTATTTGTGCTTCTCATAGCCCGCTAATGGAATTTGCGTCTCCGGCAGAACAACAACAAGAACAAACGGTGCGTCATACTTTTGAAAAACTGGCAGCCGAGGTCAAAGCATACGACCCCACTTTAATTATTGCTTTTGGGCCAGATCATTTTAATGGTTTCTTTTATGACCTGATGCCGAGTTTCTGCGTGGGTGTACGTGCGACGGCGGCAGGTGATTGGAATTATGGTCCGGGTGAGCTCAATGTGCCAGAAAACACATCATTGGGTTTAATTCGACGTGTACTTGATGAAGGTGTGGATGTTGCATATTCATATCGTATGCAAGCGGATCATGGCGTAACCCAACCGCTGCATTTTTTATGTGATGGTCAACTTAATCGTTACCCAACCATTCCAATATTTATTAATGGTGCTGCTGCACCAATGCCTACGACAAAACGAACTATTGCTTTAGGACGAGCGGTTGGTACTTTTATCAACTCAATTAATCTAGAACATGAACGTATATTGATTTTGGGCACAGGTGGACTTTCACACGATCCACCCACTCCTCAAATGGGCTCTGCACCACCTGAAGTTGAAGAGTTTCTTATTGCTGGCCGTAACCCAACTGTTGAAGCCCGTAATACACGTCAGGCCAAAATCATTTCAGTGGGACAGCGTTTGGCAGCAGGTGACAAGAGCGTATCTGTTCCACTTAATCCTAAATGGGATGAACAGTTATTGGAAAAATTCAAAAATGCAGACTTTGCTGCGCTTGAAAATATGACTGAAGATGAAATTCGCCGTGAAGGTGGGCGTGGTGGGCAAGAAGTTCGTACATGGATGGCTGCTTTTGCAGCATTAGAAGCTGTTGGCGATTATGAGATGACCTTACATTGCTATGAACCTATCAGTGAATGGATTGCTGGTTTTGGCATTGTATCTGCCGAGCTGAAATAAAGGATAAAACGATGAATATTCAAACTATTGTCATCATCGGTGCTGGACAGGCAGGTGCAAGTGCTATTCTGGAACTACGTAATAACAAATACGACGGCAAAATCATTTTGATTGGAGATGAATCTCATCTGCCTTATGAGCGTCCCCCTTTATCTAAAGATATGATTTTAAGGCCTGAACAGACCAAAATTGAAATTCTATCACAACAAAAATTGAAAGATTTAGGTGTCGAAGCCATTCAAGGCAATGCGGTTGTTCGCATTGAGCCTGAACAATATCAAGTGATTTTGAAAAATGGTGAAAGTATTCACTATGACAAGTTATTACTCGCGACAGGAGGGGCTCCTCGTCGTCTTCCAATTTTAGATGCAGTCGGTAAACATGTTTATACCCTGCGAAATTTGGAAGATTCACAAGCTTTGGTTCCAGTCTTTCAAGCAGGGAAGCGCATTTTGCTTGTAGGCGGTGGGGTTATTGGTCTTGAATTAGCATCAAGTGCTCGTTTTAAAGATTGTCAAGTGACCTTAATTGAACAAAGTCCAATGATTATGGGACGTTCACCCGCGATTATTAGCCAATTTTTACTTGATGAACATCGCAATAGAGGGGTAGATATTCACTTAAATGTGCAAATTGCCAATGTCACCTTACGTGGGGAAGAGATAGTCGTAATATTGGAAAGTGGTGAAGAGCTGATTGCCGATGCTGTTGTTTATGGTGTTGGGATTGTACCGAATGCTCAATTGGCCATAGAGGCTGGTTTAGATGTCGATTTTGCCATTAAAGTGAATGAAAATTGCCAGACTTCCCATCCAGATATTTATGCTGCTGGTGATGTAGCAACTCAGTTGCGTGCAGATGGTAATTATGCCCGTATTGAAACTTGGGAAAATGCCAATAACCAAGCGGGTACGTTTGCTCGTCATGTCATGGAATTAGCACAACCTAAAGCGAATCCATCATGGTTCTGGACAGATCAATATGATATTAATTTTCAATTCGTTGGCGATATGTCTGCAAAAGAATGGCATGTCCGAGGCGATATGAATCCACAAGAAGACAAAAATGTTGGATTCACCTTATTTGGGTTAGATCAGGGCATCGTTGTTGCGGGTATTGCAGTCAATCAGGCGCGTGAGGTTAGGCATTTAAAAAAATTGGTTTCTAGTTCTAGCACCTTTGATAAAGAAAAGTTGCTAGATGTGTCTATTGAATTACGCAAATTAATTTAATTGGGGTTGTTATACTAAAAGCTTATTTAATATTGAAAATAAAAACCGTCATGATTATATGGCGGTTTTTTTTGGTTAATCATAAATATTTTCCATGAGTAGATATCATTAATACTTAATTTGAACTGCACTATAATTTTTAGCTATTAATAGATTTAATTTTTATTGAGTGATTAATATGTTTTTTGGATTTTAAATTTTGTTTTTGTAGTTTAAGTGATTGAAATATAAGTTTATTTTAATTTTATTATAGATTATTTCTATAAGACTAAAGTATTTAAGTAAAATGTAGTAAATGTTTTTTAATTTTTTTATAAAATTATAGAACTTAAGGCTAATTTAGAAATAAAAGCAGTTAAGAAATGATGGTGAATGATTTTTTAAACTAGTAGAAAAGGATTTTTCTATGGACCGTGCAGGAAATAAGCACTCTATTATTACGATCGTCATTTGTTTTTTAGTTGCTGTGATTGAAGGGATTGATATTCAGGCAGCTGGTATCGCTGCTGTAGGTATTCGAGAATCTTTTGGTCTGGATAGCTCTCAACTCGGTATTTTTTTTAGTGTCGGAATATTGGGGTTATTACCCGGTGCATTAATTGGTGGGCGTTATGCAGACCGTATTGGTCGTAAGATGGTGTTAATCGGGGCTGTCGCTATTTTTGCAGTATTTACCCTTTGCACCGTTTGGGTAAATAGTTTCTATATGTTGCTGTTGGTACGTTTTTTAGCGGGAGCTGGATTAGGGGCTGCAATGCCAAATTTAATTGCTCTAGTTTCGGAAGCTGTTTCTAGCGAAAATCGTGGGCGTGCTGTAGGTCTGATGTATTGTGGTATGCCAATAGGCGCCATATTGGTGTCATTACTGGCAGCCTACGATGTAAGTGGGCATTGGCAAACAATTTTTTATGTTGGGGGAATCGTTCCTCTTCTTGTACTTCCACTTATGATCAAATTTTTACCGGAGTCACGGGAGTTTTTACAAACTAGATTTCAGGATAAATCTACTACACGCATAGAAAGCTCTTTTAAAAATCTATTTAGAAATAACTATGCAGGGCAGACTCTATTACTTTGGGCAAGCTATTTTTTTACCTTGATGGTTGTGTACATCATGTTGAGCTGGTTGCCGTCTCTCTTTATGGAGTTGGGATTCTCTCGTCAACAGGGTAGTTTAGCTCAAGTCTTTTTCCAAATGGGTGCTGCACTAGGTACGGTTGTTTTGGGTATTTTGATTGATCGCTGGAATAAAGCCTATGTGATTATCCTAATGTACATCGGTATTTTAGCTGGCTTATTTGCTTTAAATGGTGCCAATAGCCTAACTGCGATGTATGCAGCGGCAGCCTTAATGGGAACATTTACAATTGGGGGGCAAGGAGTCCTGTATGCGTTTGGTAGCATTGTATATCCAACTGAGATTCGGGCAACTGGTGTAGGCAGTGCCGCAGCGGTTGGGCGTATTGGTGCAATGTTAGGACCTGCGATTGCTGGACAATTACTCACGATGGGAAGCGGTGCTACAGGTGTGATTTCTGCTGCTATTCCTGGAATTGTCATTTCAGCATTACTGATGCTTTTGGTGATTCGCAAATTACATCAGACTCAACAGTCTGAACAATAATCATAAAAGTTGAATAAAGCTCACTTTTGGGAGCTTTATTCATACGTGGCATTGTTTGAGTGAAAATTCAAATTTGATCATCCTAATGTTTGAATAAATCAATAATCGTAACGATCAGATGAACATGATTTTGGTTTTACTAATCATCTATATTGAGTAAGAAAAATGTCAGCTGCCAAGGAAAAGCTTTGGAATCGTTCATTTATTCTTTGTGTATTGAACAATCTTTTTTTATTCATTTACTACTATGCATTACTCACAATATTACCTCTTTATATTTTAAAAGAATTATCCGGTTCAATTAGTCAGGCAGGTTTGGCGTTAACCTTATTTTTGGTTTCATCTATTATCACTCGTCCTTTTTCTGGCTTAATTATTGATCGTTTAGGTAAAAAATATGCCTTACGAGGTTCGGCATTATTATTTGCACTTCTGGCATTAAGTTATCTGTGGGCAAATCAGTTATGGCTTTTATTACTTATTCGTTGTGTGCATGGGATCTGGTTTAGCATTTTGACGACAGTAATAGTGCCTATAGTGAATGATTTTATTCCTGAGCAGAGAAAAGGCGAAGGTATGGGATATTTCGTAATGTCTACGAATCTGGCTGTTGTTTTTGGTCCAATGATCGCTTTAGCTACGATACGGTACACCAGTTTTTATAATTTATTTGCCTTTTTAGCCTCAATTGTTTGTTTGGGTTTAATTTTTTGTTTTCTTATTCCTGTTTCTTCCTTAAAAGATAAGGAGATCATCTCTGCAAAGCGGAGTATTACATTTGACGATATCTTTGAAAAAAGGGTGATGTCTATCGGCGTTATTGCTTTATTTACTGCAATGTCTTATTCAAGCATTATGAGCTTTATTAGTGTCTATAGTGAAACAAAAGGCTTATTAGCTGCGACCAGCATATTTTTTATTATCTTTGCAATATCAATGATTATAGTGCGCCCTTGGGTAGGTTACTCTTATGATAAAAGAGGGGCTAATTCCGTGATTTACCCTTCATTTATCCTTTTTTCAATAGGCTTATTTTTAGTTAGTTGGATGCAAACACCGTGGGGCTATTGGTTGGCTGCAGCATTAATAGGTATGGGATATGGTTCACTTTTCCCTATTTTTCAAACTATGGCAATACAATCGGTTGAGAAAAATAGGATAGGGCATGCTGTTTCAACCTTTTTTACTTTATTTGATTTAGGGATGGCCATTGGTTCAGTTTTGGTAGGAATAATTATTGCCCAAATAGGTTATGAGAAAACTTACCAGTTGTGTGCCTTCATCACGATAATGACTTTATTTTTATATCGTTGGATATGTAATAAAGATGGAAAGACAATAATCAGGATATGACATGGAATTACGTCACTTACGCTACTTTGTTGCGGTTGCTGAAGAGCTGAATTTTACTAAGGCAGCAATGCGCATGCATACGGTACAACCTTCTCTTAGTCAGCAGATTAAAGATTTAGAAGAAGAGGTGGGAGTTCAGCTTTTTATACGAAGTAAGCGAAAAGTTGAACTGACCAAAGCAGGAGAAGTCTTTTTTAAAGAAGCGCTAATCATTTTAGAACATACAGAAAAAGCAATTAGTTTGGCTAAACAAACTGCTAAAGTTGAACAAGAACAATTAAATATTGGTTTTGTTCCAGTGGCAGAAATGAAAGTTTTTCCCTACATAATGCCAAATATAAGAGCCCACTTTCCAGAACTTACAATTGATTTTCATAGTCTTACGGATGATGCACAACTAGCCGCGCTTAAAAAAGGTGAGATAGATATCGCTTTTACTCGTTATGGCGCTGATTCAGATGAATTGGTTTCTATTCAAGTATTCCAAGAACCACTTACTTTAATTATTCCTAAAAACTCGCTTCATGCTCAGCAGGAACGTATTAACATAAAAAGTTTTGAACAACATGACTTTGTGATTTGTAATGAAGAGTCATCGCCTGAACTTTATCGGATTATTCATAACTTTTTTAAAAAAAATAAGCTTAATGTATCTATCGTACAACACTCAACTAACATTTTACTTAATGTCAATTTAGTCGGAATGGAAATTGGATGGAGTCTTGTACCACAGTATGTAATTCCTTTATTAGGAGATAAAATTGTAGTCAAGAAGACTATAGAACCCTTACCCATGATCAGTTTATATGTTTCTTATCGAAAGGATAATGTTAATAAAGCTATAGAATTAATTTTAGATGTACTTAAAAAACAATTTTATCTTGATTTTAGTTAATATAAAAAAGCCATTCAAAAGAATGGCTTAAATAATTTTAATTAATTAAATACATTTTTTCAAAAAGTTCTTCACTTATACTATTTACCGTTTGGGGAATGGCAAGACCTGCTATAAAACGGTCAGGTCGTAATATCACCATAGATTGATTTGTTTGACCAAACCATGTACGGATTTCACTATCTATATCACCGATTGTAATGAAATCTGTATCAGGATTTTGATTTGGTAAATTTAATTGCACGTTAGGAACAACTTGAATAAATTTCACACCTAATTTAATCCATTTTTTCATACTATTTGGTGATATGCCCCAAGTTGGATTAACCCCCCAAGCGAGAATAGCAAAGTTATTTCCAATGACATCATCTAATAAAATTTTGTCTTTGTTTTGAAACTGGACATGAGGTTGTATGAACATCTTGCCAACAGGTGTATTTTTTCCTGAAAATGGTGCCAAAATTCCCTCACTATATTTTGGCATTGGCTTAAAACGCATTTCTAGTAAATAGCGTTTTATTGGCTGTATGTAGTTTAATGCATAAGAAATACTATCACGAACAATACCTTGCCATTTTTTCGGGGGAGCAAGTACATGACCAGCTAGAACGGACAAGTTAATCATTGCTTGAGCATGGTCTTTTCTTTCCAGTTGATAACTATCTAGAATTTCAGGACCTGCCACTTTTTTAATTACCAAGGCCATTTTCCATGCAAGATTAAAGGCATCACGCATGCCACTATTGTAACCTTGGCCTTGCCATACAGGCATAATATGTGCAGCATCACCAGCTAATAAAATACGGTCGACACGGAAGCGATCTGCTATACGTGCATTATGTGTATATACACGTTGGCGTATGACTTCAATATTATCTGTATGTGGTAAAACTTTTCTTAGTAAACGGTTGATGTTCTCAGGTTTGCTCAGCTCTTCTTCGGTCTCTCCAGGCATTACCATAAATTCAAATCGTCGGATACCATGTGGTAAAGCTGCTGATACATAAGGACGAACTGGATCACAGCATAAATATACATGAGGAGTAGCTAATGGATCATTTGCAAGGTCAATAACAATCCATTGGTTAGGTGCAGTTTTTCCTTCAAAATTAATATTGAGATTTCGTCGTACAAATGAATTTCCGCCGTCACAAGCAATCAAAAACTGTGCTTGTATAACTTCTTGCTTTTTATCTTTTGTAGTTAGATTTAAAGTTACATGTTCTTTGTCTTGAGTAAAACTATTTAAGTGGCGTGAAAAAAACACCTGTGTTGTTGGGTATAGCGCTAAACCTTCAAGTAAAACACGGTCAACTTGAGGTTGAATAAATGCATTACGGCGTGGCCAGCCAAATTCTCGAGTCATTGGTTGAATATCTGCAAAACAACGGCCTTTAGGAGTTAAAAAGCGCATTGCATGATTTGGAGTGGTATGCGGTAAAACTTGTTTAATTAATCCTAATGACTGGATTGTTCTTAGCGACTCATCATCAATGCCAATTGCTCTAGGATAATCAATAAGCTGATCTAATTGTTCAATAACAGTAACTTGTACACCTTGTTTACTTAAGTAATTTGCAATTGTTAATCCAACTGGTCCTGCCCCTAAAATTGCAACTTCCGTGGTGTGATGTTGAGTTTGATTCACAGTAAATATCCCTTACTATCAAGTTTCCTTATTAATATCAAAACTGAGAGAAGGTTTAATTTAATCAATAGTTTAATAAGTAATTTTTTTGAAGAGGGAAATGAAGTTTAATATTTATAACATTTTGTATTTAAATATTTTTTTTATTTTATTTGATAGTTTTTTTAAATCCTCTCATTGTTTTAAATTATGATTGAATAAAAATAAGTTTTAGAGCTAAAAACTCATAAATTAAGAAATGAATAACCTTATTGTTATAAATATTTTTCACATTAAAAAGAACTTGTATCTTGAATTTTTAGATTGAATAAATATAGATAAATAGCAAATAGTAGTTCAAATCATTCTAAATGGCAGACATAATCAATCACTTCATCTGTCGTAATTTTAAATTTGCTATTTTCAGGAACATTAAAAGATTCACCACTAGAGTAAATTTTAGCTTCTAATTCATCACCAATTTGAACAGTACATTTCCCAGAAATAATTTCGATGCGCTCTGGCACATGAGTTTTAAATATTAAAGCCTTGTCTGATGGAAGAATAACTCCTAGAGTCTTTTTTGTTCCATCTTCAAGTTCAATTACATGACTAATTGAACGTCCTTCATAGTGGACATTAGCTTTTTTCTTTATAGAAACGAAATCAAATTGATTTGACATTTTTTGTCCAATTTTGTTTTAAATTATGTAGTGATAATAATAAAAAATCATCTAAATCTTCAAGCTCTAATATTATATTGTGAGCAAATAAATTTATCTTATTTTTAATAATACAGTTTAAATACCTCAAGGCAGTCTTAGACTTACATCTGTATTTAAATAGCATAGGTAAAAATCCTGATAACCAAGCAGATTTTATGAATTAACTCTAAATATTTCTAATTTCATACATAGACTAATTATATTAATTAATAAAATATCTAGAGCAATCTTTTTAAATAATTGATATTAATCAAGTATAGTTGGTAGATTTAACACTACCTGAGCATCTTCCACCACATCTAAACGTAGAATTTTTGAAGCACCTAATTCATTTAGTAACCTTGTTAAAGGTCCCTCATTTTTCTCAAGTTGCACATTTTTCGGGAAAAGCTTTTGCGCAAAAGAAAGGATATTAGATTGAACTTCTGTTTGGTGCCATTTGCCATCAACCACATGTAGCATGGTGGCTTTGTTGATATGCGTTTCAGAATCGACATGTTTTAACGTTGGAACAGCTGTTTTTAGACTTAAATCTAATTTGCCATTAAGATCGGCAATATCGGCTTGAATCTCTTTTGGGTTAATGTTGACATTAATTTTAGTCAGCCATTTCGGTAGCTGGTAACCATATACGCCTCGTACTCTGGCAATTTCTGTATCTACAGGCAAAGCTAAAACATGGGCATGAAAATGACGTTGACGAATCGATTTCATTAATTCTGCAATGTGTGGCCCACGAGCATTAGGTTTACGTACAACAATCGCAATTGACACTTCGTTATATGGGTCATTGTCACAAACTGAATAGGTAAAAAATGTGACGGCTACCAACCCATAACCCGGAAATGGTTGTAGTGGCGTTAAAGCAGCGGGAAGTTTTGCCTTAATGTGCTTAATCGGAGCGAGCATTAAAAGCTGTACATTAGCACTACGATAATAAAAGTTAGGTGCCCAAACAGGACCTACACGAGATTCGACAATTTTTTTAGGAATATGACGGAAAAAATCGATGTTGCCAGCAGCAGGGTCTTGAGCGACTTCATCTAAATCGGGATTCATTCTAAAACGGTCATAATAACCACCTTTGGGTACTTTGACTTTTTGTTGCCCAAACTCAACCTCAGTAAACTGTTGTTTTATATTCATGAGAGTTCACCTTTACATTAATTGACCGAGTAGCTACGTTTGTCCATATTAAGACGTGTTAATTTATAGCCAATGTAGTCACTATAAGATTGAAGTTAACTTTAAAGTCAAGGCTTTAATTTTCATGTGTAAGAGCTTTAATATTTAAAAGAAATAAAATAAAAAACAATTAAATATTAAAAAGATACAAAGTACCCTAGACTATTCATATAAATTTTATTTTAAAAATAAGTTAAGACTGTTGACCTTAAAGCTAACTTTAACCTTAGTATAAACATTCAAACCTTTATAACGATCTACAAACAGATTTTCAGCAGGAGAACAAAGATGGGTTATGTAACCACAAAAGATGGTGTAGACATTTTCTATAAAGATTGGGGACCACGCGATGCCCAAGTTTTATTTTTTCATCACGGTTGGCCTTTAAGTTCAGATGATTGGGACACTCAATTACTTTTCTTTTTAGGAGAAGGCTATCGTGTGGTGGCTCATGACAGACGAGGGCATGGTCGCTCTAGTCAAGTCTGGGATGGCCACGATATGGACCATTACGCAGATGATGTTGCAGAGGTGGTTAAACATCTCAATATTAAAAATGCAATTCATATTGGCCACTCAACAGGCGGTGGTGAGGTGGCTCACTATATCGCTCGTCATGGCGAAGAAAATGTTGCAAAAGCTGTCCTTGTTAGCGCAGTACCGCCGCTGATGGTTAAAACTGAAAATAATCCCGAAGGTTTACCAAAAGAAGTTTTTGATGATCTTCAAAATCAAGTTCTTACCAATCGCGCACAATTTTTCCGAGACCTTCCATCTGGCCCGTTCTATGGTTTTAACCGACCTGATGTGAAGCCATCGGAAGGTATTATTGCTAACTGGTGGCGTCAGGGGATGACAGGCAGCGCGAAAGCACATTACGATGGTATCGTAGCTTTTTCACAAACTGACTTCACCGAAGATTTAAAGAAAATCACGGTTCCTGTTTTAGTGTTACATGGTGATGACGACCAGATCGTGCCTTATAAAACTTCTGGCGTGAAATCTGCTGAGCTGCTTCAAAATAGCCAACTCAAAATCTACCCAGGTTTTTCGCATGGCATGTTAACCGTAAACCATGAAGTGATTAATGCGGACTTATTAGCCTTCATTCGCGAGTAATTAAAAATATTAAACTGTAAAAAAAGAGGCATAACAAATGCCTCTTTTTTATATAAAAAATAAGTTAATTCAATTTATTAAGTGATATAAGGTAAAAAAGTATTGACATTAAAGTTAGCTTTAATCTTAAAGTGAAGCCATACTGAATGAGGTCATTCCAATGAAAGTGTTCGAAAAATTAGTATTTCCAAATGGCTCATATGTTTCTAACCGTATTGCCAAAGCGGCAATGGAAGAAAATATGGCTGATATTAACCATGCACCCTCAGAAGAATTAATGCGTTTATATCAGGCTTGGGCGAATGGTGGTGTAGGTCTAATCATTACTGGAAATGTGATGGTAGACCGTCGAGCAATGACTGGACCGGGAGGTGTGGTGCTTGAAGATGAGAAGCATCTAGATACTTTTAAAAAATGGGCACAAATTGGTCGTTCGAAAGGCGCGCAGGTTTGGCTTCAAATTAATCATCCGGGGCGTCAAATGCAAGCCAATCTTGGTCAGCAAACATGGGCACCTTCGGCAATTTCACTAGATTTAGGCAAAATGTCAAATCGCTTTAATGCACCAATCGAAATGAATGAAGACATGATTGCAGAGGTGATTCAACGTTTTGCAAACACGGCGCGTTTAGGTGAAAAAGCTGGATTTACCGGAGTTGAAATTCATGCAGCGCATGGATATTTATTAAGTCAGTTTCTTTCTCCACTCAGTAATAAACGCCAAGATCGTTGGGGTGGTTCTTTAGAAAACCGAGCTCGTATTTTAATTGAAATTGTTAAAGCAGTCCGTGACGTGGTGACACCTGAGTTCACTGTTGCCGTAAAGCTAAATTCAGCTGATTTCCAACGTGGTGGATTTAGCACAGAAGATGCCCAACAAGTCGTTAAAATGTTAAATGAACATGCGGTCGATTTGGTTGAGCTCTCTGGTGGTAGCTATGAAGCACCTGCAATGCAGGGCCAAGCACGCGATGGGCGGACACTTGCCCGTGAAGCTTACTTTTTAGAATTTGCACAAGAAATTCGTAAAGTGGCCAAAATGCCTGTTATGGTGACAGGTGGCATTCGTCGTAAACAAGTGGCAGAGAAAGTAGTTGAAAGCGGGGTAGATATGGTCGGTATTGCAACTGCTTTAGCAATTGAACCTAATTTGCCAAATGCTTGGAAACAAGGCCAGAATCTTACTCCTGAATTAAAACCGATTACTTGGGAAAACAAAACACTGGCTTCACTTGCCAATATGGCGGTGGTCAAATTCCAGTTACGTAATTTAAGCTCTGGTAAAAAAACAAAACCGACTGTTTCACCAGCTTGGGCTTTAATTTTGCAACAATCAGCTATGTCATGCCGTACCCGCCAATACAAAAAAGGTATGCGTGACTATTCATTTGCTTCTTAATAAGTGAGTTGTGTTATGACAAATCCTAACGATTCAAACTGGATAATTTATGGAGCAAATGGCTACACGGGCGAGTTAATCGCTCGTGAAGCTGTACGTCAAGGTTTAAAACCGACACTTGCAGGTCGTAACGAAGAAAAAGTTGAAGCACTTGCTCAAGAGTTAGGGCTCGACTATAAAGCTTTTGGGCTTGATAACGTAGATGCGGTAAGTGAGCAACTCCAAGGCTTTAAACTGGTCATGCACTGTGCAGGGCCATTTTCAGCTACTTCAAAGCCGATGATGGAAGCATGTATAAAAGCAGGTGCTCATTATCTCGATATTACGGGTGAAATTTCTGTATTTGAATTAGCGCAGTCACTTAACACTCAAGCAGAAAAAGCCGATATTGTGCTTTGTCCGGGTGTTGGCTTTGATGTGATTCCGACAGACTGCGTGGCAGCTGCACTGAAAGAAGCACTACCAGATGCAACCCATTTAGCGCTTGGTTTTGACTCTAGAACAGGGTTTTCACCAGGTACTGCCAAAACAAGTATAGAAGGTATGGGGGAAGGTGGAAAAATTCGTAAAAACGGAAAAATTACCACTGTTCCATTAGCACATTATGTTCGGACCATTGATTTTGGTGACGGTAAAAAAAGTGCCATGAGTGTTCCATGGGGAGATGTCTCTACCGCTTTCTATACAACAGGTATTCCAAACATTGAAGTGTTTGTTCCGGCGTTTCCAAAAATGATTATGGGCGCAAAAATGATGAACTATGTACGTCCAATATTAAGACTTAAAGCCGTGCAGAAGTTTATTAAGGCGCGTATTGAAAAAACAGTCGTTGGACCAAATGAAGAGCTCCGCGCAAAAATACCGACCTATGTTTGGGGTGAAGCCAGAAATTCACGTGGGGAAATCAGAACTGCCCGTATCCAAACAGAAAACGCTTATAGCCTTACGGTCAATGGTTCACTGACCGTGGTGAATTATTTACTCAAAAATACCGTTAAAGGTGGTACATATACACCAGCGAAACTGATAGGTTATAAGCTAGTGACTGAGCTACCAGGTTCTGGACCGTTGGTCATTACTTAACAGAAACTTGGTTAAAACAGCATATTTATAGAGTAGTCCCGAATAAGATAATTCTTGTTCGGGCAATGAATAAAAATTAAAGATATTTCAAAGAATACAACTTCATTTAGGTTCAAAGAAAAACAGAAAACAAAACACGCCACGAGAAATAATTCAAATTGAATATACTAAAATGTAATGCATATTTTTTATAAACAATGGAATGTAAATAATGAGAAAACTCATACTATTTCTACATGCTTCGCTTGACAGTTTTGTCGAAGGTCCAAATGGGGCAATGGATATTGGCTGGATTGCTTATGATGCCGATTTGGCAAAACACGCGAAAGACATTTTAAGTACTGCCGATACGGTGATTTGGGGACGCGCGACTTACCAAATGATGCATGGTTACTGGCCATCTATACTTTCCAATCCAGAAGCTTCGGAGCACGAAAGGAATCATGCAGAATGGATTGAAAAGACTGAAAAAATCGTTTTTTCAACAACCTTAGATAAAGTTGAGTGGAATAATTCCAGACTTGTAAAAGATCATGTTGAAGAAGAGATCAATAAGCTCAAACAGCAACCGGGTAAAGATATGGTTATTCTCGGTAGTCCTAGATTTGCGCACTACCTCATGCAACTGAATTTAATTGATGAATATAAAATTACAATTTCTCCAGTCTTGATTGGTAATGGATTGCCTTTATTTGAGGGTGGTAGTGAAAAGACGAATCTTAAACTCATCGAAAATAAAACCTTTGCTTCTGGAGCGATAGGTCTTCATTATCAAAAAATAAGCTGATCTTTTCTAAAGTATTTATATACCAGAGACGAATTACAGGGCTCGTTTATAATTCGTCTTTTAGATTTATTGAATCGTACTTAAACGTTTAATGACAGCTTCGGCAATTTCTTTACTCGATTGAGGATTTTGCCCAGTAATAATTCTGTCGTCTGAAACTACATAAGAAGTAAATGGAACAAACGCTCGCTTGTATTTTGCTCCACGTTCAATGAGTCCATTTTGTAAAGAAAAGGGAACTTGAGACTTAATACCTGACAGTGTTTCTTCAATATTTGCAAAACCAGTAACGGTTCTATTTGCAATTAACGATTTGCCATTTTCATCTTGTAGAGGTAATAACCCACCTACACCGTGACATACCGCTGAAACGACTCCACCTTGTTGATAAATTTGTTCGCTAATGTTCTGCAAAGATTGATTTTTTGGAAAATCCCACATAGTGCCATGACCACCGGTATAGTAAATGGCTTTGTATTGTGAAGGGTTAATTGCACTCGGGGATAGTGTGGTTTTTAGAAGTTGCATAAAGGCTGGGTCGGCTAAATGGTTTCGTGCCGATTTATCTAAGTAAATTGACTTTAAACTACGCTCATCTAACGGAACTTCACCACCGAGTGGACTTACAAAATCCATTTTATAGCCAGAGGCTAAAGCGACATCATAAAAATGAGTGAGTTCAGTCAACCAAAGTCCTGTTTTATCAGAACGAGTAGGGTAAGCTGAATGATTAGTCATCACTACTAAAATTTTTCCGCTTGCTTTAGTAAGGCTTTGAGTTTTAGCTGACTCTGCGGCGTGTACCGAATTTGAAGTTAAAAAGATGGCAAAAATAATTGTTAACCAACGCTGAATATCCCAAACTTTAAACATGACAGGTTCCTCATCAATCACCTGTAGTCAATCGTATGTTTAAAGTTCGCTTGAAGGTCAATAGAATTCTTAGAAAATTTATGGTGTTTTTGCTTTGTCATAGTAGAGATTCATGAGTCTTTCTGCATTTTCTTCGCAAGTAATTTCATCTGGCTTGTTATTAATTGCTTCAATCATTGTATGTAAGTTTTGCTTACTTGCTTTTAGTTTCTGTTCTAAAAGTTCTATTTCTTGAATTTTAGTTTCAAGTGTTTGAATGAGTTCATCGTGGTTCCAAGTAGCAACTTTTGAAGGCAAAAAAGCTTTAATTTCTGCTAAAGTAAAACCAACTTGCTGGGCTTGTTGAATCAAAGAGAGTTGCTTTAAATCGTTGTTACTATATTCGCGATAGCCATTTGATTTTCTCTTAGCTTTAGGCAAGAGTTTGATTTGTTCATAATAACGAATTGTGGGCGTGCTTAAGCCACTTAATTTAGATAACTCACTAATATTCATAGCCACACACTCTCTTGACATTAAAGCTAACTTTAGACTTATAGTGTTGTAAAAGCAAGGTTCATAACTTTACCAAGCACACACTTTCATTAACAGGTTTCTATGCTTTGATAAATTAATGAACAGAATTATAAATATGAAAATGAGGTGAAGAGATGTCTAAACGCATATTACATGTCGTGACTAACGTTTCACGTTACAAAGATGTAGATGAGCCCACAGGTCTATGGTTAGGTGAGCTCACTCATGCCTATGATGAGTTTGAGAAACAAGGTTATATTCAGGATATTGTAAGTCCGAATGGTGGAAAAACGCCGATTGAACCAAAGTCACTCGGTGCTTTAGTTGCCGATAAATCTGTAAAAGCGAGAGAAGACGATCAAGCATTTATGACTTTGCTGGCAAATACATTCAAACCGTCAGATATCAATTGGCAGGATTATGATGCTATTTATTATACTGGCGGCCACGGGGTAATGTGGGATTTCTTAGATAACCCTGAACTTCAAGAAATCACCAAAAATATTTATGAAAAAGGTGGGATTGTTTCGAGTGTGTGTCATGGCTATTGTGGTCTATTAAATGTAAGGCTTTCCAATGGTAAACGGCTTATAGAAGGGAAGAAGTTAACTGGCTTTGCTTGGAGCGAAGAGGTTTTGGCAGGGGTAGCAAAAAAAGTGCCTTATAATGCCGAAGAGTTAGCAAAAGAATATGGTGCAGACTATGAAAAGGCTTTAATTCCATTTGCACCACATGTGGTTCAAGATGGAAATTTAATTACAGGCCAAAATCCATTTTCTGCTAAAAAAACGGCTTTAGAAATTATAGAAGCTTTAGAAAAGTCCTAGGTTTTATGTATTAAAAATAATCCCCAAAAGAGAAGTCAATCATGACTTACAACTTTTGGGGATTGTTCTATTTTGAAAAGCTAACCTTAAGGAACAATAACAAAATCAGGATTTGCTATCGCAAACACAGCATCGCGGTCTGCCGCAGGTGGATAAATCCAGACCGTATTAATTTCCTGCTTGATTTTTTTGGCTTCTTCGCGAACAAATTGAACCTGACGGTCCCAACCTTCGCTATAAAGAGCGCCCCATGCACCTAAGTCAAGACAAGTCACATACTTTGGTTGACTATATGCATGCAATGGTAAATCAACCAATTCCGCCACAGCATTGTAACCCGCCACACGGCCTAGGCTCATGGCATGTTGGCAAGACATCACATTAAAATTACCTAAATCATCGGTTGGAACTTTTACCGTATCACCAGTCACAAAAATATTTTTTGCTTCAGGTGCATGTAAATAAGCATCTCCAATCAAACGGCCTAAATTATCTTTTTCACCTGCGATTTGAGAAGTGAGGTGATTTGCTCGCATGCCCGCAGTCCAAATAACAGTTGCAGCCTCAATTCTTTCGCCGTTAGAAAGTGTTACCCCTGATGCATCAAGCGCAGTAACTCGTAGACCAGCTTTACCTTCCACACCTAGTTCTGTGAGAGCTTCTCGAATAACTGTAGCAGCTTGGTCACCCATTGCCGCACCAATTTCTGTAGATGAATCTACTAAAACTACACGCACATCAGTTTCACCTAAAATACGACGCAGGCGTTCGGGCATTTCAGTTGCTGTTTCTAGCCCAGTTAAACCGCCACCTGCAACTACAACGGTATTACGTGCTGCATTTGCAGGTTTATTGGCTAAGTTTTTAAGATGTTGATCTAGTTTTTCGGCATCTTCTAGTGTACTTATGCTAAAGCCATATTCTGTAAGACCCGGTATAGGAGGCATAAAAGTGGTACTTCCAGTTGCCAGAATAAAACGGTCATAGCTTAAGGTTTGTTTGTTGCCATCGGTGGTTGAAACCTCAATGGTCTGTTGGTCGCCATCAATTTGATTTACCCAGCCTGCCAGAAACTTAACTCCAACCACGCTTAATAACTCTGAAATATCAGGGTTCATATTTTCAAGTACGGGTTCATAAAGACGAGGACGAATATCAACATTGGGAGTAGGGGAAACCATCACTACTTCAATATTTTGTTCTTGCGAAGCTAGGTGAATTGCTCTTTGTGCAGCAAGTGCAGCCCATAAACCAGCAAAGCCAGAACCAGCAATAATAATACGCTTACTCATTTGATTATCCTTTTGATAGGTTTTTTCGGACAATAAATTCCAGCTCATCACAAATTTAGGGTGAGCGAATCCTTTCTCTGATTGTCCGAAAAATCTGAGAAGGTGTTTAAAACGATTAGGGGAGTTTTATGTCAGGGTTTGAGGCCCTATCAGCTCGTTAGTCGGGGGTGTCCCGTGATATTTTGTTTTTCCGCATTTTTGCTGTTCTTCCTTCGATGCGTTCATTGATCCAGCCATTTACATCACTAAAAAATACGTCGGGTGCATAACGGCCAAAACGGTCTGCAATATCACCAAGTGTATGAGCACCTAGCGCATCTCGCATGGCTTTTTCGGCCTGTAGCATGACGGCATGCACTGCACACACACCACTGGTTGCCCAATCTGGCGGGGCATGATTAAAGACTGCACACTTCCCACGGACTTCTTGGCACTCAAAAAGCGGTTTTTCACCTTCGATTGCATTCACGATATCTAAAAAACTGATTTCATGAGCCGGTTTGGCCAGTAAATATCCACCGCGGACACCTTCTTGTGCAACTACCAGACCTGCCTTTTCAAGTTTAGGAAAAATCTTAGCCATAAAACTCGGAGAGACTCCTTGTAATTCGGCCAGATCCTTACTACTCAAAGGTTTATCTTCATTGTTCACAAGAAAAAGAAGACAGTGAATCGCATACTCGACGCTACTAGTGATATAAGCCATTTAATTTCATAATTGATCAATTACAAACACAGACTAACTCGGTCTGTGTTTTTAGTCAATAATAAAACTAAGACAAAGTTAGTCTTAGTTTTATTATTGAGTGATTTTGATAAAGAAAATATTAGTTATATTAATGAATTTAAAAGCCTTTAATGAAATATTAAGAGAGAAAATAATTTAAAACTAGCGAGAAAAAAATTATGAACGCCACCAATAATTTTCGACATTTGGCTCGTTTAGATTTAGGATTTCACCCATTTGCGGTGTGCTAATGCCTAAATCTTTTTGCTTAGCCAAACCGACAATACGTTCAAATGGGTCATCCCAAGCATGAAGCGCTAAATCAAAAGTACCGTTGTGCACAGGTAACAAATGACGTCCTTTTAAATCGAGATGGGCTTGTAAAGTTTGCTCTGGTTGCATGTGAACATCTGGCCATTCTGGGTCATAAGCTCCAGTTTCAATCATGGTGAGATCGAAAGGTCCATAACGATGTCCAATCTCTTTAAAGCCATCAAAATATCCCGTGTCACCGCTAAAAAATACGCGTAGATCACTATCAATAATTACCCAAGATGCCCATAAAGTTGCATTACTGTCACTCAAGCTTCGGCCCGAGAAATGATGTGCAGGGGTGGCTACCAGTTCTAAACCATCAATATGTGTGGTGTCCCACCAGTCGAGTTGTTGAACTTTTTCTGCTGGAACTCCCCATTTAATCAGGGCATCACCCACACCAAGCGGTGTTATGAAGTGCTCAACTTTGTCTTTAAGTTGTATGACCGCATGATAGTCCAAGTGGTCATAGTGGTTATGCGACAAAATCACGCCTTTAATGGGTGGTAATTCATCAATGCTGATTGGCGGTTGGTGAAAACGTTTTGGCCCAATCCACTGAAAAGGAGATGCGCGCTCCGAAAAAACAGGGTCGGTTAGCCAAAACTCATTGCGCAATTTTAACAAAATGGTCGAGTGCCCCAGACGAAATAGGGAACGGTCAGGTGCACTAAGAAGTTGTTCTTTCGACAAGCTTAAAACTGGAATTTGTTTATTTGGAACAGTGTCTTTCGGTTTGTTAAATAGAAACTTCCACATCAACTGAAGTGACTTACCAAAAGAAGGCTTATGCTGGTTCGGACGTGTATTTCTAAATTTGCCATCATGCTGTTGTGACGACATTAAGGGAGAAGGCAAGTCTGTTGTGTTTGAAATAGTCATCTTGTTTTTCCTTTAGTGGAATAAACCTATATGTGCAAATAAGAACTTTAAGAGTACTTATTAATATCTATATAAATGAGTATTTACTCACTCATTAATTGGTTCAAAAATAAGGACGCCGTAGGTCCTTATCTTTTATTTATATTGAAACTGCATGCCAAAATGCTTCAAAACCCGATTTGCGATAACGCTCGGTTTGAGAAGGGTCTTGGGCAATAAAATTCAGTGTGACTTCGGCAAGCGCCCCCAAAATTGAAGCAATAAATAATGGTGGGTAATCACGTAGTGTTCCACCATTAATATGTTCTTGAATATTTTGGGTCAGATCGCAAAAGGTTTGCATACCAATTTGTTTGCTTTGCTCGGTAATTTGTTCAGAGGTTGAAAGCTGTGCCATTACTTTGCGTTTGAGTGGAGCTTCTAAACTCCAGTCCAAATAGCTTTGCCAAATATGAGACATTTGTGTTTGCAAATCGGCGTGAGCAGGGTAATTGAGTATCATGACCTGACGTAGTTCAGCCTTGAGTGAAAGATAGAGCTGATTAAGCAACTCTTCTTTGCTACTAAAATAGGTAAATAAAGTACCTTCTGCCACACCAGCGCCTTTGGCAATTTTTGAGGTAGATGCACGTTCGCCAAGCTCTGCCAATGTTTCAATAGCAGCACTTAAAATTGCATTACGTTTATCTTCACTACGAGGACGAGCCATACACAAACATATTAATTGAGTGATTACTCAATCATACATAAAAATAGCTAGAGTGCAAGTGAAATAAAGAAGCCTTACATTAGCTTTTCTCCCCATTCCCAGCAAAAGATTTAATAGTAAAACTACCATACTAATTTTTATTATTTTTTGATTTTTCATCAGATAAATAAAAGCCAATTTACTAATCTAGATTATCTAAGATGTAGTTCTTTCTATGGTTATAAATATAATTAGTTATTTCACGAGTTAAGAAGAATTCTTTGTACAGCTTAAAGTAAATTTAGAAGAATTAATTATTCTTGAATCTACCTTAATAATTAGGTTAAATACAAACCAATAACATAGAAAATACATAACTTTACTTTTGTAATATCGATTTTAAAAAATTAGGAGAAATAGGGTATGAAGACATTTTTTATGTGGGTAGGTATTCTATTTACTATTATTTTTGTATTAGCCCTTATTGTTGGAGGGAACAGTTCAAAAGTATCATCAACTTCCTCAAATAATGTTAGTGAATCAGCAAAGCAAGAAGCCATTGCTGCCGCAAGTGAAGCAAGTGAAGCAAGTGAAGCAGTTGAAGCTGCAGAAGAGGCACAGGCAGCAGTTGATGCTGCGAATAAAGCCGAAAATCAAAATACTCCAGTTGTGGTCACCTCTAATTTGACTAATCAACAACGCAATGCTGTTAGAGCTGCTGAGCAATATCTTGATCTGATGGGTTTTTCTCGTAAAGGCTTAATTGACCAATTATCTTCAAGCGCTGGTGATGGTTTTAGCTATGCAGATGCCGAGGCTGCGGTCGATAGCATGGATGTAGATTGGAATCAGGAAGCAGTACAAGCAGCACAACAATATATAGAACTAACAGGTTTTTCTTGTAGTGGCCTTATTGACCAACTTTCGTCCAGTGCTGGTGATAGATTTACTGAGCAACAGGCTCGATATGGGGCGCAGCAAGTAGGAGCATGTTCTTAATCATTATAACTTTCCGCTATGACTTTAATATTAATAGCCTAGCGGATTTCTTTATTCTGAATATAAAACCTTTAAATAATTATTCAGAACCAATAATTTTATTAAGCCAATATTTAAGGTTTTTCTTAATTATGTAATTAAATGAAAAACAATAATTAATTAAATATTTTCTAGCCAATTTCACATTGACACCTTAAATATTGCAGATTACCATTTGCGGGCTGGCCTACATTGCCAGTCGGTTTTGACGGACCGATGATCGACCACATCAGATTATTCCTTCTGAGGAATAGTTTCATGTGTGCACACCTCGTTCCCTCCCGTAGCGGTAGGACGGGAGTGGGACACTTTCGAGTGTGCTGGATGTCGAACCCAGTCCGTCAACCCACTTCCGTTCTGCCACCATAATTTATAATGTTTCGGCAGAACTCCATACTTAAAGGAGTTGGCTTTGCACATTCATTATTTCTTGGCAGCCTTTGCCAAAAGCTATATCGACACAACTTAACCCATCTTTAAATGGTTTGATGGCCTTTAGGCTTGTCGAACTTTAAATCATTTCGTTTAAAAACTTAGCAACAATAAAACTTGAGATGTGCCAAGCACAGTCTTTATGGCTTTGCTACGCCTTTTTTCACCCTCAAAAGGGTCAAGGCTTTTTATATCTCATTTATATACAACAAAAATTTATTTTATAACGGTAAAACTATGCCACATTCAGATCTCCCATTTCGTGCTTTAAGTGTGCTTCATTCTGCAAGATATCTTTTTAATAAACATGGCTTTCACAATGTCGGGGTAGACCGAATTATTGAAGCAGCAAAAATCCCGAAAGCCACGTTTTATAATTATTTTCACTCAAAAGAACGTCTTATCGAAATGAGTCTAACCTTTCAAAAAGATGGGCTTAAACAAGAGGTAATTTCAATCATCCATGTCCAAAAAGAATTAACGCTAGTTGAAAAACTTAGGAAAATATACTTTTTACATGCAGATTTAGAAGGGCTTTATCATTTGCCGTTTAAAGCTATTTTTGAAATTGCGAAAACACATCCAAAGGCGTATCAGGTCGTAATTGACTATCGAAAATGGTTGATCAAGGAAATTTATAATCTGCTTTTAACAACTAACGCAAATGCTTCAAAACAAGATGTGCACATGTTTTTGTTTGTGATTGATGGAGCAATGGTTCAGCTTTTAGACCCGAGTAAACCAGATGAACGGGAGAGGTTGCTTGAGTATTTTTTGTTGGGGTGGGGGTGAGAGAAAAGCATTTTAATCTATGAATCTAAAATAAAATTTGTTTTATCAAGTAGTCAATGTAATTTATATTTTTAGAAAATTTAAATAAATGCATCTTTATTAGTCATATATTTTTATCTTCAATCATAAAATTTACAATGAAAGAAAATGTCACATGAAGTAGGTAGCCTTATAATGATAAGGATGTAAATTTAAAAATGAATCATATTAAAGAATGGACAATTAATATGGCTAATCAAAAAAGTGATCTACACCGGCAACAAGAGATTGATCAAGATCGCCAAAATAAACAGCAAGATCAACAATTCGAGCAAAACCAACAGGATCAACAACAGCAACAAAACCACCAATACCAACACCATATACCAAATCAACAGCGGCAACAAAACGTGAAAGATCAGAAAGATATACAGCGGCAAAAAGATCAGCAAAACTGATAAAACTATCGCAAATGTATAAAAAACCTCAATATCTCATTGAGGTTTTTTTATACGTATTTAAGCCGATTTCTTGTAGCAGAAAGCATCCTATAAATATCATGATTTTTTATTTAAGGAATATCCTTGTCCTTATTGGCACAGAGTATCTTTGGTCATCTCACCATTAACCAGCCTTAAAATCTGCAACGGGTTGCTGTCTTTCAAAGCCTCCGGCAATAAGCTTTGCGGATAGTTCTGGTAACACACCGGACGTAAGTAACGGTCAATTGCCAAGGTTCCAACCGAGGTGCCTCTGGCATCTGAGGTTGCTGGGTATGGCCCACCATGTACCATCGCATCACTCACTTCAACACCAGTAGGATAGCCATTTAACAGTAAGCGACCTGCCTTTTCTTCTAACACCGGAACCACATCTGTAAACTCGTTTAAGTCTGCTTCATCGGCAATTAAAGTTGCAGTGAGCTGACCGTTCATGCTTTGTAGCGCTTGAAGAAGTTGGGCTTTATCTTCAACTTCAATAATGACAGTTGCTGGCCCAAAGATTTCTTCTTGTAAAAGCTGGTCACTTGCCAGTAATAACTCAACATCAGCTTTAAATAATTGTGGTTGTGCCTGATTACCTAGCTGGGTTTGGCCTGCCAAATGTTCAATACCTTGATGCTCGGTTAAGTGTTCCAGACCTGCTGTATAGCTTTTTAAGGTTCCGGCATTCAGCATGGTTTGAGCAGGTTTGCCGCCCATAATATTGGTCAGGTTAGTAATGAGCTGGCTAAATTCGGCTGATTTAATTCCTAAAATTAAGCCCGGATTGGTACAGAACTGACCACAGCCCAGAACCACTGAATCTGCCAAGTCCTGTGCAATTTTTTCACCTCGGTTTTTTAAGGCTTCTGGCAACATCAGCATTGGGTTAATACTGCTCATTTCAGCAAATACTGGAATCGGTTGTGGGCGTGCTGCTGCCATGTCACATAAAGCACGACCACCACGGAGTGAACCGGTAAAACCAACCGCCTGAATTAGCGGATGCTTAACTAAAGGTTCGCCCACACCATTACCGTAGATCATGTTAAATACGCCTTTAGGCATATTTGATTTCTCTACGGCACGTTCAATCGCTTGCGCGACAAAGTCTGCTGTGGCCATATGTCCGCTATGGGCTTTCACCACCACAGAACAGCCAGCTGCTAAAGCAGAAGCAGTGTCTCCACCTGCAGTTGAAAAGGCCAATGGAAAGTTACTGGCACCAAATACTGCAACAGGGCCAACACCGATTTTAATCTGGCGCAGGTCTGGGCGCGGTAGAGGCTGACGCTCTGGTAAAGCTGTATCAATACGGGCGCCTAGAAAATCTCCACGGCGCAACACTTTGGCGAACAGACGCATTTGTCCACTGGTACGGCCACGTTCACCTT
This sequence comes from Acinetobacter sp. WU_MDCI_Abxb74, assembly GCF_025513915.1. Classification (NCBI taxonomy): domain Bacteria; kingdom Pseudomonadati; phylum Pseudomonadota; class Gammaproteobacteria; order Moraxellales; family Moraxellaceae; genus Acinetobacter; species Acinetobacter sp. WU_MDCI_Abxb74. Next base: position 765,337 of record NZ_JAHPRP010000001.1, on the reverse strand, counting down.
GCAAGCGTGCAAGTGGTAAAGCAGTTTCTTGTGAAACGACCTCTAAAAAATCTGTGCCTAAAGCATCGAGTTCATCGGCAATGTTTTCTAAAAAGGTTGCACGCTGTTCAGGTGAAGTGTGACGGTAAGTTTTAAAAGCTTGACTGGCTGCGTCACAAGCCTGGTTCACTTCCTGTTCGGTTGCATGGTGAAACTCATAAGGCAGAGATTCGCCTGTCGTTGCATTCACACTTTTTAATAAGTTTGTACTTTGAGCACTGCGTGAACCGCCAATAAAGTTGTGTCCAATAATGTTCATAACGAATATCCTGAAATTAATGAGAGTGTCTTGGAAGATTATTTTGGTTGACCACACGCATGTATAACGTTGCAGGCTCTAAGCAGCCGCCCGTTGATAATTGGCCTACCATATTTCGATACATTTCTTGCCAAGGTGTTTGAGATGCAGACACAGTGGGTTGCCATTCCTGACGGCGTTTTTCTAACTCTTCATCAGAAATGAGTACATTAACGGAGCGATTATTTAGATCAATGCGCAATCGATCGTTAGTTTTTAATAACGCAATTCCACCGCCTACCGCTGCTTCTGGTGACATATTTAAAATAGAAGGGCTGGCAGAGGTTCCACTTTGACGGCCATCTCCTAAGCAAGGCAGTGAGTCAATTCCCTTTTTAATTAACTGTGCGGGTGGGGCCATATTGACAACTTCGGCACTGCCCGGATAACCGACTGTTCCAGCACCTCGAATGACCAAAATACAACGTTCATCAATTTCTAAAGCAGGGTCGTTAATTCGTGCGTGATAATCTTCGGGGCCTTCAAAAACAATCGCTCTTGCTTCAAAGCTATTTTCACTATTGGGGTCAGATAAATACGTTTTCTTAAATGCTTCGCCAACGACAGACATTTTCATAATGGCGCTGTCAAAGAAATTACCACTCAGCACAATAAAGCCTGCACCATGTTTAAGTGGCTGTTCATAGGGGAAAATTACATCTGCATTTGAGGTTTTTGCATTTCTAGCAATTTCACCCATTGTTTTACCACTGACCGATGCACAGTCTTCATGTAAAACACCTGATTTTTGTAATTCATGCATAACCGCAGGAACGCCCCCAGCGCGGTGAAAACCTTCACCCAAATATTTACCTGCAGGCATACAGTTCACAATTAATGGAATATTTTCTCCAACGCGTTGCCAGTCTTCTAAACTCAGTTCAATGCCCATATGGCGGGCAATTGCAATTAAATGGGGAGGACAGTTACTTGATGCGCCTAGAGCAGACGCTACGGCAATAGCATTTTCAAATGATTGTTTGTTCATGATTTTAGATGGACGTAAATCTTCTAAAACCATTTCGCAAATTCTTTTTCCTGTCATATAGGCCATTTGCCCACGCTCGCGATACGGCGCAGGAATGCTTGCACATGTGGGTAATGACATACCCAAAGCTTCTGCCAAGGCATTCATTGAAAGTGCAGTGCCCATGGTGTTGCAATGCCCAACCGAAGGTGATGCCGAAGTCGTCATTTCCATGAAGCCTTCATAGTCAATTTCACCTGTTGCAAGTAAATTGCGTGCGTGCCAGAGCACTGTGCCAGAACCAATTAACTCGCCCTTAAAATGACCGTCTAGCATTGGACCACCAGATAAAACAATGGCGGGTAAATCTGTAGTCGCAGCTGCCATTAAACAAGCAGGTGTGGTTTTGTCACAGCCCGTTGTTAGCACCACACCATCAAGTGGATAACCATGTAATATTTCAACTAAACCTAAATAAGCTAAGTTTCGGTCTAGCGCAGCAGTGGGGCGTCGAGACTGTTCTGCAATTGGGTGAACTGGAAATTCCATTGGAATACCGCCCGCATCACGAATGCCTGCTTTAACCCGTTCAGCCAGTTCTTTGTGATGGCGGTTACATGGAGTTAAATCACTACCAGTTTGCGCAATGCCAATAATTGGTCGGCCCGACTGTAACTCGGCACGGGTCAACCCATAATTCATATAACGTTCAACATAGAGCGCTGTCATGTCAGCATGTGTAGGATCATCAAACCATTCTTGGCTACGTAAAAAAATCCGTTTATCTTGATCATTCATTTTTAGATCCTTTCACTCATACTTTTTAAAATTTAACTTTTTCACGAAATGAATATTACAATTCAACTGATCGATAATACGTGAAAATTATAATAATTCTCGTTGTTTCAAATTACGCATTAATGCATTTATTCCAAAATTCCACGGCGTCGCTTTGTCGCTTGTCATTACCGTATTGTATAAAGTGCCTAATTTAGGTGAATGAATACGAACGACATCGCCGACCTTATGTGTAAAGCCTGCGCCAGCTTGTTCGCGATCTTGAGTCGGGGCAAATAGAGTTCCCAAGAACAAGACAAAGCCATCTGGATATTGGTGATTTTCATTGAGTGTTTGCTGGATTAAATCTTCTGGGTCACGACTAATTTGTGACATAGAACTGATGCCATTGAGCACAAAGTTATCCGTACCTTGAATTTGCAGTTCAACATCACAAGCACGAATATCATTTAAAGAAAATGTCTGATCAAAAAGACGAATAAAAGGGCCAATTGCACAAGAGGCATTATTATCTTTTGCTTTACTTAAGAGCAAAGCACTACGACCTTCAAAGTCCCGTAAATTAACGTCGTTGCCTAAGGTTGCACCTAAAATTTTACCGTTGCTGTTTGCAACTAATACCACTTCTGGTTCTGGATTATTCCACTCAGACTTAGGGTGAATACCAATATTTTGACCCGTTCCCACGGCTGCTAAAACAGGTGCTTTGGTAAAAATTTCTGCATCTATTCCTATACCTACCTCAAGATATTGAGACCACATATTTTGTTCAATTAAATATTCTTTCAGCTGTAGTGCTTTTTCTGAACCGGGTTCGATTGTTTTTAAATTATCGCCAATCACATTCTGCACAACTTCACGGATGGATTGAGCTTTTTGTGCATCGCCACCAGCTTGTTCTTCAATCACTCGCTCTAACATGCTTGCGGCAAAGGTTACACCAGCCGCTTTAATCACTTGTAAATCAATAGGAGCTAAAAAATACGCTTTATTTGTATCTGGTTCAGCCACCGTATTTGCAAATAATTCATCAATTGACCCGATTAATTTCCCTTCAATTTCAGATAAAGCGTTTAATGGATCTGAACTTTCAAGCAACTGAGAAATTGTGTGAAACTTCTCTGAAATATCAAAAACCTGATTATCTTTTAAAATGATAGGTGAAGGGCCAGCAATTTGATTTGGGATCCACGCACGACCAATTAAACATCCTTGGGTAGCATCGTCTGGTAATGAGTTCTGGGAATTTAAGGTAAAGTTCATTTAAAGCATCCTTCTTTTATTTGAAATCATGATATGTTTCTTATTTAATAAACACCAATCGTAATAATTTAATTATTAATAACGAAAAGTTATCGAAAAGGAATTTTATAAATGGCGGATTTGACTTACGCAAGCTTAAATAATTGGTTAAAATTCAAGCATTTGGTTCTTCTTGAAACTTTAGCTCGAACCAATAATATGCATTTGGCCGCCGAGCAGATGAACCTAAGTCAACCTGCGGTCAGTAAAATGCTAAAAGAAATTGAAGGGTTGCTTGGTTTTCCTGTTTTTGAACGATTGCCCCGAAATATGCCTGTTACTGCTTTGGGTGAACTTGTGATTCGCTATGCGCAGCGTGTGTTAAACGATGCAAAGCATTTCGTCGAAGACATTGAAATTTTACGATTGGGTGGACACGGTTTTTTAAAAGTAGGCGGTATTTTTGCGGCAACCGCTGTGGTGATTCCAAACTCAATTATTGAAATCAAGAAAAAATGGCCATTACTTTCTATCGATGTGGTTGAGCAAACCAGTGACCATTTAATGGAAATGTTAAGTGAACATACTTTAGATTTAGCGATAGGCCGCTTTACCGATGTGACGCAAAGCCAGTTTTTCGATTTTCAACCTTTAGGCCCAGAGCCATTTTGTATTGTTGTGAATAGTGCCCACCCATGTGCTCAAAAAAAATTCTGCACTTTAGAGGAGTTACTCAACTGGCCGTGGGTACTTTATCCTAAAGGCACCCCAATTCGAGAGCGTATGGAAGGTGCATTTGCCCGAGCAAAAGTCAAAATACCTTTAAATACGGTGAATACCATGTCTATGCAAACCTTTTTACAGATATTAAAAGGTGCGCCTATGGTCGGAATGTTGCCAGAAGCGATGGTGATTGATCAGGTAAAAGAAGGTCAACTACAGATTTTAGAAACGGATTTGATTTTAGATGCACAAGATTATGGAATTTTGACACGTAAAGGTGAGCCTGTTTCTGACATCGCATCGGCATTTATCAACATTTTATTAAAAAACGCAAAACGTAAATAAAAAGATAGGCCTCAAATCAGTAAAGAATTTGGGGCTTTTTTATTAAAAAAATAAGAAAAATAACTGATTATTGTTGAATTATATAAACATGAAACTGATATTAAAAAGTTATCAATATTTAGAAATTATTCATTGGAAATTATTGCTTGGACTCCTTATCGTTTAATTCACGATGATTAAAAAATTTTTAAGTGAATAAAAATTAGGAAAGGATCCCTGTATGAATGTACTAATCACTGGCGGAACTGGTTTTATTGGAAAACAAATTGCGAAAGAGATTCTAAAAACCGGTAGCCTTACTTTAGATGGTGATCAACCTAAAGCCATCAATAAAGTTATTCTTTTTGATGCATTTGCTGGTGAAGATTTACCGCAAGACCCGAAAATTGAAGTTATTGTCGGTGATATTACCGATAAAACCACTGTGGCAAATATTACAGACAATATTGATGTGGTATGGCACTTAGCAGCAGTAGTGAGTTCAGCAGCGGAGGCTGATTTTGATTTAGGAATGGACGTTAACCTTTATGGCCTATTAAATTTATTAGAAGAATTAAGAAAAAAACAGACACGGCCTCGAGTCATTTTTGCCAGTGGTTGCGCTGTATTTGGCGGTCAATTGCCAGAGGTGGTAACAGACGAGACAGTAGTTACACCAAAGTCTTCTTACGGCATGCAAAAAGCGGTAGGCGAATTACTGGTGTCTGATTATTCAAGAAAAGGCTTTATTGATGGCCGTATTTTGAGACTACCGACCATTGTGGTTCGTCCCGGTAAACCAAATAAAGCAGCTTCTACCTTTTTTAGTTCAATCATTCGTGAACCGTTAAAAGGCGAAACGGCAGTTTGCCCCGTACCATCAGATACCCCAGTTTTTGTTACTTCACCACGGCGCTGTGTTGAATCGATGATTAAGGCTGCCACCATTTCGACAGACGTACTTCAAGATAATCGAATTATTCCCTTACCGGGATTAACCGTTACCGTTAAAGAAATGCTTGAAGCGCTTGAAAAAGTTGCAGGCAAACAAGCAACCGATTTGGTGCAATGGCAAGAAGACCAAACCATTCAACGTATTGTTAAAAGTTGGCCTGTTCAGGTGAAGGCTGAATATGCCGAATCTTTAGGTTTCCGAGCAGATGAAAATTTTGAAAGCGTCATTCAGGCACATATAGAAGATACCCAAAATTAATGGCAGTGATCGCCAGTTGATGTGAGAGTTATTATGGAAGATATCAAAAATGTAACTGCTCTCGAAGAGCAGACGATTAAGCGTGTTTCGAGTCGAATTATCCCGTTTCTCATTATTTTATTCATTATGGCATTTCTAGACAGAACCAATATTGGTTTTGCTGCGCTACACATGAATGATGCACTTGGAATTACTCAAACCATTTTTGGTTTAGGTGCGGGCGTATTTTTTCTTGGTTATTTTATTGCGGAAGTACCGAGTAATGTTTTACTTCATCGGTTTGGAGCAAGAATCTGGATTGCCCGAATCATGATTACTTGGGGAATCATTGCTGGACTTATGGGTTTTATCCATAGCGGTACTCAGTTTATTGTTTTACGGTTTTTACTCGGAATTGCCGAAGCGGGTTTCTTTCCGGGTGTTATCTTTTATTTAACCTTGTGGTTTCCTGCAAAATATCGTGCCCGCGTTTTCGCAACGTTCTATCTTGGATTGCCAATTGCTCAAATTATTGGTGCGCCAATTTCGGTAGGTCTTATGCAATGGGGTAATACCATTGGCTATGAAGGCTGGCGCTTAATGTATATTTTGGAAGGTATTCCTTCAATTATTTTAGGATTAATCTGTCTAAAATATTTAACCAATAATCCTAAAGAGGCTGAGTGGTTAACAGCAGAGCAGCGTCAATGGCTAATGACCACGCTAGAGCGCGAAGAACGAGAGAAAGAGCAATCTACAGAAGTGGCTTTAACCAAAGGTGAAATGATTAAACAAGTGTTTAAAAACCCATTGGTCTGGATTATGGCAATTGTTTATTTTGGCATTACGTCTGGTTCAAATGCGATGTTTTTCTTTTTACCGAGTGTATTAGAGTCATTCAGAAACACCTTTGGTATGGAAATCAGCCTCATTCAAAATGGTTTACTCACCGCAATTCCATATGCTTTTGCAGCAGTGGGCATGGTTTTATGGAGCCGCCGTTCTGACCGCAAACAAGAACGTTATAAACATGGAGCTTGTGCTGCACTCATGGCTGCTTCCGCAATCGCTATTGCCTTAATTGTGAATCAGCCTTGGGCAATTATTGTAGGTTTTATTCTTCTTGCGATTGGTGTGTTTAGTGCAATTAATATTTTTTGGACCATTCCTGGGCAAACTTTAACAGGTGTAGGTGCCGCAGCCGGAATTGGTTTAATTAACTCGGTCGGCAACTTAAGTGGTTTTACTGGTCCGTATTTAACAGGTTATTTATATACAACCACTGGAACCTACACAGTGGCCTTTCTCGTGATTGCTGGATTTGTTGCAATGGGTGGTTTAGGGTTGTTGTTATTGGCTAAGTTAAAATCGAATAGCTTAAAAGCAGAACAACAACAATTCAAAGTTCGGACTGCGACGGAGATGAAATAATGGCGACCATCGGATTTGTTGGTACAGGCATTATGGGTTTGCCAATGGCCATGAATTTACTAAAAGCAGGGCATCAAGTTAAGGTCTGGAACAGAACCCTATCTAAAGCAGATATTTTAAAAGACGCTGGTGCATATGTTTGCAGTGAACTTGAACAAGTCGGACAAGATGTAGAGTTTTTAATTTGTATGCTCAGTGATGGAAAAACTTGTGATGAAATCCTGTTTAAAGAACACGGTGCTATCTCACAGTTAAAGCCTGAAAGCACGGTCATTGTGATGAGTTCGATACCGGTGGAAATTGCAAAAAAACAAAGTGAAAAGTGTAAAGAAAGAGGTCTTAGATACTTAGATGCTCCGGTCTCTGGCGGAGAAAAAGGTGCTCAAAATGCAAGCTTAGCCATTATGGTTGGCGGTGAAGCTAAAACATTTTCACAAGCTGAAACTATTTTAAGTGCAATGGGACGACCAATTTTAGTGGGTGGGGCTGGCTGTGGTGAGCTTGCAAAACTCGTCAATCAAATGATTGTGGCAACCACCATTGCAACCGTAAGCGAAGGATTATTGCTTGCCAGTAAAGCTGGAGCTGACCCCGTAAAACTCAAACAGGCATTAACAGGTGGTTTTGCAGACTCTCCGATTTTGCAGCAGCACGGTGAACGGATATTAACGCGCAATTTTAAACCCGGAGGTACTGCTCGCACCCAATATAAAGATATTGATACCGCCATTAGCTACGCCAAATCACTTGAGTTGAATTTACCAATTGCTGAATTGGTCAATCAACTCTTTCAGAATATGGTTGGGGCGGGAGACGGTGAGCTTGATCATTCTGGTCTAATTCGTGAGTTAGAGCGAATGAACCATTTAGCTCTATAACCTTTTATAAATTCACTACGAATGGTTGAATAATCAAAATGTTTAATGACTGATTAACCATTTGTAGTGTTTTTATCTTCACATCATCATGCTCAAAGTTCAGCTATTTTTAAAACAACTTTTCCTTTTGAACGGCCAGTATTTACATATTGGAATGCTTCCTTGATTTGAGCAAAGTCATATGTTTGGTCAACTATGGGTTTAATTTTTCCGGCTTCTACTAATTCAGTAATTTTTGAGAGCTGTTGACCATTCGGCTGCATAAATAAAAATGAATAGGTAATGCCACGTTTCTTTGCTTTATGTCGAATTGGCCAGCTTAAGAGCGGGATAACACATTTTAGAAATCGGTTTGGATTAACTGCTTCTGCAAAAGCTTGGTCGGGTGGACCTGAAATACTAATAATACGCCCACCACGTTTAATCACATTCAGCGATTTCTCTAAAGTTTTTCCACCTTGCGTATCTAAAACCACGTCATAGTCTTTAAGCTCTTGCTCAAAGTCTGCCGTTTTATAGTCAATAATGATATCGGCGCCTAGTTCTCTAACCCAACGAGTGTTTTTACCACTTGTTGTTGTGGCAACAATAGCTCCAAGGGACTTAGCAAGTTGAATCGCAATTGATCCCACACCGCCAGAACCTGCATGGATGAGCACTTTTTGTCCTGGTTGAACTTTAGCAATTTCAACCAGTGCTTGCCATGCAGTCAATGCCACCAGAGGCAAAGAGGCCGCTAGTTCCATCGAAATATTTTGAGGTTTAAGGGCAAGTGAAGACTGCTGAACCACTGTATATTCAGCAAAAGCGCCGTTTAGGTCGATCTTGGCATAGACTTCATCACCAGTTTTAAATTGAGTAACGTTTGATCCAACCTCTACAACTGTTCCTGCAAAATCACTGCCTAATATGAACGGAAATTTTACTGGGAGAATTGCTTTAAATTCACCCCCTAAAACTCTTATGTCGAGAGGGTTGATACTCGCTGCATGCACTTTAACAAGCACAGCATCTTTTGACAGAGAAGGTTTTGGATGTTCACCGACTTGTACATCATCAATATGGCCGTAACGGTTAATGTAGGCTGCTTTCATTTGGAACCTCTATTTTTTGAAATTTGTTTTCATGTTTTATACGTTTAAGTTTGCTCTAAACTTTCACGCTGCGTTGAATTAACTTGTCAAAAATCTTTGCAGGCGCAAATCGTCTTAAAGCTTTTAGTTTTTGTGCAGTTTTGCCTGCTGTGTAACGTGGTACCACATGTTTACTTTGAATCACCTCTAAAATTGCATGGGCAACAACGCTTGGCTCATCTGACTTATTCATTAAATGAATCATTTGTTGATGGAGCTTTTTACGAGCTTCATCATAAAAAGAAACTTTATTGTCGGCTTCAAGTAAATTCATTCCTAAAGAGGTATTGGTATACGCCGGTTCAATCAAAGAAACACGAATGTTTTGAGACCTTAATTCATGGTCTAAAGATTCAGAATAACCCTCAAGTGCATGTTTAGACGCAGAATAAAGTGCGCCAAATGGCATAGGCACAAGTCCAAGAATTGAACTGATATTTAAAATAAGTCCTGATTTTTTCTGACGCATGTGTGGAATAACTGCGCGAGTCATTCGAACGGCACCAAAAAAGTTAGTATCAAAAATAGCCTGTGCTTGCTGCATTGAGCTTTCTTCAGCGCCAGCGGGTGATATTGCAAAACCAGCATTGTTAATTAAGACATCAATTCGACCTTCATTTGCAATTATTTTTTCAATGGCCTGCATTACCGACTCGTCTTGGTTCACATCTAACTCAATAAGATGAAATTTATAGTTTGATGAATTTTTTGCTTGTCGGCTTGTGCCATAAACAATAAATCCTACCTCATGTAAAAGGTCGGCGGCTGCTAAACCAATACCCGAAGATGCACCTGTAATGAGAACCACTTTGCTGGTCATATCATGTTCCTTACTTAAACTTTGTCGCCTGAACGAATGAATTCCGGCTTGATTTTTTCATCATAATCTAAAAATAAAATAGTTACTACTAAAAAGATAGTGACAAATAAATAATGTAGCCGTATAGTAAGTATTAAATGAGTAGTAACTGTGAAGGGTGTCGCTAATCTCAATAGATTGCTCATCAAAACAGTTAAATCAGTTGAATGAATAGAATTAGGATCAAAACAAATGAAATTTCTATTAAATACAATTGCTATGGGATTAACGGCGGTATCTATTTTTAGTGCTCCCTTAACTCAGGCAGAGACGGTGGCATCTATTTCTTTTAGTGACCACGCAACTCAGGAGAAGAAAATGTCATCAAATACTGTGATCAATCAGCAATCAGACTCAACCTCTCACTTAGATACAAATTGGACAAATGTGCCAACTCAATTTATTAGTGCAGGTGGCGTTAACTTCGCCTACCGAGAATATGGTCAGCAAAACGGTGGAACGCCTGTCATTTTCTTAAATCATTTAGCGGCAGTTCTAGATAACTGGGACCCACGAATGATTGATGGAATTGCGGCTAAACATCATGTTGTCGTGTTTGATAATCGTGGTGTTGGCGCTTCTACAGGTAAACCAGCCCAGTCGATTGAGCAGATGGCAGACGATGCGATTGCTTTTATTCAGGCAAAAGGATTTAAAAAAGTTGATTTATTTGGCTTCTCGATGGGAGGCATGATTTCACAAGAGATTGCTTTGAAGCAGCCGAATTTAGTTCGAAAAATGATTTTATCGGGAACTGGCCCTGCGGGCGGTACAGGAATTAGTACAGTAGGACGAATTTCAAATTGGGATTTATTCCGTGGAATGGTTACCCACCAAGACCCTAAGGTTTATCTTTTCTTCACGCGTACAGAAAATGGTAAAGCTGCTGCAAAACAGTTTATTCAACGTATTAATGAACGTACCGAAAACCGCGATAAAGAAATCACTATTTCTGCCTATCGTGCCCAGCTTAAAGCACTCAAAAAATGGGGAAGTAAAAAACCTTCCGACCTTTCTGTGATTCAACAACCAGTGTTAGTTGCTAATGGTGATCATGACCGAATGGTGCCAACAGTAAATACTTATGATTTAGCAAAGCGCTTACCAAATAGCTCACTTGTTATCTATCCAGATGCTGGCCATGGTGGAATTTTTCAGTTCCAAGAAGATTTTGTAAAACAATCACTTACATTCTTAGATAAATAAAAGCTTAAATTTAGGACAATGATGATGACAACAATTACACACCAAACAGCCGAGACCCAATTCATTGAAGTAGATGGAGCAAAATTTGCCTATCGTCGATGGGGTAATGCAAATACAGGGCAACCACCGCTATTTTTTCTTCAGCATTTCCGAGGTGGTTTAGACAATTGGGACCCACTCATTACTGATGGTTTGGCACAAGGGCGTGAAGTCATTTTGTTCAACGGTCGTGGCGTTGCTTCCTCTACAGGCCAGCCCCGTACTCGCATTGAAGATATGGCAGACGATGCGGCAGCAGTCATTCGTGCACTAGGCTTAAAGCAGGTTGACCTATTAGGCTTTTCACTTGGTGGGTTTCAGGCACAAGATTTAGTACGCCGTCATCCTGAACTTGTGAGAAAGCTGATGCTTTTAGGTACGGGACCAAGAGGCGGTAAACCACGTGGAGATGATCCAGAAGTCGCTGCTTTGGTATTGAAGCATGCAACAACTGCTGTGCCTTCTGAAGAAAACTTCCTCTTTTTATTTTTTGGCCGATCTGAAGCTGCTATTCAGGCGGGGCATGAATTTTGGCAACGTCGTCATCAGCGTAAAGACCAAGATCTAGCAAGCTCAGTTGAAGTCATGCAGGCACAGATAGAAGCCAATATGCATTTTTTACCTAAACTTGATGAACAAGATCCTTTTGCACATTTACGTGAGATTAAACAACCTACTTTCATTTTAAATGGTGTTGATGATGTGATGATTCCGACCATCAATGCATATCACATGGCACTTAACATTCCAAACGCACAGTTATTTATTTATCCCGATGCAGGACATGGTGCCCAATTTCAATACCCTGAACGCTTCGTAAAACATGCAATCCAGTTTTTAGATGAATAATGCTCATGAGTTCGGACCATTCAATTTGATGAATCAAGAAGATAAAAATGATGAAATTTAAATTATTGCTGTGGATGCTGACCAAGCTCATGCAGCGTGCTGTAAAAAATAACCCGAAATGCGCAGCTTTTGTGAAAGATAAAAATGTCATCTTTCAGATTCAAACAGCAAGTGGTGAAGGCCGCTATTTCGAAGTGAAAAATGGCAAGATTAACTCTTACTCAGGGCTAACCAAGTCACCAAGTTTTACCTTTACGTTTAAAACGGGTAGCAAAGGGTTTGCCGTGTTGTCAGCGAAAGACAGTGTAAACACTTTTTTAACTGCACTTAAAACACAAGACCTTGTCATTACTGGAAACTTTGTGGATGTGATGTGGTTTCAAAGTTTAGTGGACTTTATTCAACCTCATTCAAAACCCTCTTTAACTGTGTGAGATAAAGCCATGACTCAACTGCAATTAAAAACCAATCTTTTGAATCAGCCTTTAACTTTACCGAATGGTGTCATCATTCCAAACCGTTTAGCAAAGGCTGCAACCAGTGAAACTTTAGCGACTTATGCCAACAACCCAACCGAAAAACATGTTCGGTTATATCAGCGTTGGGCTGCATCAAGAATTGGGATGATCATAACTGGCAATATTATGATTGACCGACGTGCTTTAGGTGAAGCAGGCAATGTGGTGGTTGAAGATGAGCGTGATTTTGAGACTTTACAGAAATGGGCAAAATCCGTGACCGAACAAGGTTCTCAATTGTGGGCACAGTTAAATCATCCGGGAAAACAATCACCAAAAGGACTAAATGTCCGTAATATTTCTGCATCGGCAGTGCCATTTGGTGCAGAAATGCAGTCTTTATTTGCAACACCACATGAAGCCACACACGCAGAGATTATCGACATTATTCAGCGCTTTGGTCGTAGCGCAGCGATATGTAAAAAGGCTGGATTTAGTGGAGTCGAGATTCACGCTGCACATGGTTATCTCATAAATCAGTTTTTATCGCCTTTGCATAATTTAAGAAATGACGAGTGGGGCGGTACACTAGAAAAACGTCGTCGTTTTTTAATGGAAGTTTATGCAGAAATCCGAAAACAAGTCGGTAAAGAATTTCCAGTTGCAATTAAGCTTAACTCGGCAGACTTTCAAAAAGGCGGCTTTACCGAACAAGACTCGTTAGAAACAATTCAGGCTTTAGCGGATGCAGGAATCGACCTGATTGAAATATCGGGTGGCACCTATGAGTCTGGCGTAGCCAAAGCACCACAAAAAGCATCGACAATTGCACGTGAAGCTTTCTTTATTGATTTTGCAGAAAAAGTGAGAACACTGGTAAAAACGCCGTTGATGGTTACAGGTGGTTTTCGTACCGTAGAAGGTATGAATCAAGCTTTGCAGTCTCAAGCGTGTGATGTTATTGGGATTGCAAGAATTATGGCAATTGAACCTGATGTACCTAAATATTTGCTAGCAGGTAAAAATGGTCTTCAGTCGGTGCAACCTATTAAAACTGGCATCAAAAAAATTGATAGTCTTGGCGTGATGGAAGTACTTTGGTACACCCAGCAACTCAAACGGATTGGAAAAGGTAAACAACCAAAACCTAAAGAAAGTGGCTTATGGGCATTTATTAAATCAGTTTTACGCAGTGGTTGGGGAACTTACGCAACCCAACGTAGCCGAGCAAAATAACCAATTGATTTTAAAGAGAACCAATAAAAAGCACTCCAATTGAGTGCTTTTTCTAATTTAAATTATTCGCTATTTTTGACTAATCGGACGGGTACCAATTTCAGCGCCAGTCATTTGGTCAATTACAATCGGCTTAATTTCAGTACCTTGTTCTGCATCAATGAAAGTCACCATTTTTTCAGGCTGTTCATAGGGCTTATATTTTCGGCCCCATGCACCAATCACAAATAAAACAGGTAAAAAGTCTTTCCCAGCTTGAGTTAATACATACTCTTCGCGTGGTGGATGTTCAGAATATTGTCTTTTTTCGAGCAATCCTTCATCTACTAAAACAGACAACCGTTTTGTTAGCATGGTTGGCGCAATACCTAAACTTTTACGGAACTGATCAAAACGAGTGAAACCCGCATGAGCATCTCGCAATATCAGCATGCTCCATGCATCGCCTAGCACTGAAAGGCTTCGGGCAATGGGACAAACTTCAAGATTGATATTTTTACTCATAGGAAATGAATTAACTTAATAGTAACTACTAAAAAAATACTAACACAAAATGGAGAATTAAGCGAGTTTGAATGCTTAATATACGATAATAAGTCTATTTCTCGAGTCAATTTTGAACTATGTCTGCGCTAGGCTGACTTTCTAATAACTTGGATAAATTATTTTCAAGCCAAGTAGTTAAATCAAAAAGTCGTTCGGAAGCCTCTCGTCCAAAGTCTGTTAATTGATAATCTACACGAGGCGGTATTTCTGCATAATCCTGACGTACGATAAAACCATCATGCTCAAGCGTTTTTAAGGTTTGTGCCAACATTTTTTCACTAATGCCATCAATAATTTTCTTTAATTCATTAAAACGCAGACGCTGATCTCGAAGTGCAACTAAAATCAAAACACTCCAACGGCTAGTAAGTGTTAATAAAATTTTTCGAGAGGGGCAATCTGCTGCAAAAACGTATCCTTTCATCACTCACTACCTCAATTACAAAAGTTTACATTTGTTTCTAAACTTACTTTTAGGTAAGTACTTACTTTTAGTAAGTTAAGGTACTACGATGATTGAAATATATCAACTACCTCAGATGGAGATCATCATGCGTATTGCAGTTACTGGTGCATCAGGTCAACTCGGCCAATTGGTTATTTCTCAATTACTCGAACGGACTGAGGCAAAAAATATTGTCGCATTAGTTCGGAGTCCAGAAAAAGCATCAGATTTAAGTTCAAAAGGGATCGAAGTGCGTGCTTTTGATTATGGCCATGACGCAGATAAACTTTCGGTTCAATTGGCTGGTATTGATAAGCTTTTATTAATCTCATCGAGTGAAGTTGGTCAACGTACAGTACAGCACCAAAATGTGATTAATGCGGCAAAACTTGCAGACGTAAAATTTATTGTTTACACGAGTTTATTAAACGCAGATACATCACCACTTCTATTAGCACAAGAACATGTTGAAACTGAAAAATATTTAAAAAAATCGGATATCCCACATACGCTATTACGTAATAACTGGTACAGCGAAAACTATGCAATGGGACTTGCACAAGCAGTTGAGCACGGCAAAATTTTTGGGGCAACTCATCACGGCAAAATTGCTTCTGCTTCACGCTTAGACTATGCGACTGCTGCTGCTGTAGTATTAACGCAAGAAGGGTATGAAACTAAAATTTATGAACTAGCGGGTGATACGAGTTATACCCTTGATGATGTTGCAAAATGGGCAAGTGAAATTAGCAAAAAAGAAGTAATTTACCAAGACCTACCAGAAGAGGAATATAAAGCGCTCTTGGTACAATTGGGCATACCAGAAGGGTTTGCTGGTATCTTGGCAGATTCAGATGAAGGTGTATCTAAAGGCGGCTTGTATAGTGATAGCAAAGATCTGCACCAGTTAATTGGCCGCACCACTACAAGTATGCAAGAGACTATTAAAGAATTCTTATCTTAAGTTAACGCTATAGCTCTTATCAAAAAAAGGCTTAAATTGTTTGGATTTAGGCCTTTTGTATATTTTAATAAATACGGCTTTCATAAAGTTGGGGTAGACCAAATTATTGAGTCAGTAAATAACAACTAAACCAAATGCTTTAAAGCAAAATGCACATGTTTGTTTGTGATAGTTTAGTTTTTATATTTCTTTCTTTCGAAATTGGATTGGCGTTTGTCCTGTCCATTTTTTAAATGCGCGTGTGAAATTTGTAGGCTGTATATAGCCTAGATAAAGCGCAATCTCTTGTATTTCCATATCACTATTAAGTAATAAGTTTTCAGCTTCTTTTTGTTGTGCTTCTTCTAATAATTGCACATATGAAGAGCCGACTTGGCTTAAGTGGCGCCTCAGTGTTCGACTCGACATATTTAAGCGATCAGCAATTTCATCAAAAGTGGGGTAACCCAATTGTGGTTTTAAATTTAACTCTGCTTTTACGGTCAGGCATATATCTTTAATTTGTTCGGAAAAGCGGAGTTGTTCAGCTTCACATTGGGCTAGAGCTTGTTTGAAAGCAAATGGATCTGCCATCTTAATAGGTAAATCTAGAAGCTGTTTTTTATACCGAATTTGATTAGTCGCTTGGTTAAAGCGAATAAGTGGCAGTAAGTGTTGATAAGCTTTGTGATAGCTAGGTTCTGACCAGTCGACCGATAGCTCAATATCAGCAAAATTCTTATGTTCTATAAGAAATTGACCAGCTTGAATCACGCCAATCATCAAACACTCATAAAAAAATCGTCTCAGTATTTCTGCTTGTGTTGGTTGATTGCTGACAACAGGGTGAGTTTCTTTAATCTCAACAATAGAAAATTCATTATTTTCAAGTACAGTTATACGATAATCTTTCAATCGCATATTAAAAAATTGTGTTGAAACCTCAACTGCCTGTCGTAAATTGGGGCTGCTCATTAAGGCATATCCCATTGGCCCATGGGCGGTTAAACGCAGTTTTATTCCATACTCATATCCTAAACCAGAATCTTTTGACAATATTATGCTTTCCCATGCCAGTTTAGACCATTGCATAGGAGTAATTCGGGCATCTAATTGGTCTAAAAGCGTTAAGGGAATTTTACTTTTTTTCAAAATCTCAAGGGCTGAAAACCCTTTGTCTACCATAATTTCTAATAATAAATGAGCATAAGAAATAGGAATGCTGGCTTTAGATAGCCCATATGGATCCTTCATATTCTTTTTTTATTTTGGCCGAAAATGATTATCAGTATGTCTGATCTACATCTCACGCTCAAGTTAAAACTTCGGAATAATCAATTTATTCTATTTTGAGCAAGAATTATGAGCCTACCTATTCCACGAGTCTCATCTCGCGTTGTGATTACAGGTGCTTCATCGGGCATTGGTGAAGAGTTAGCAAAACAGTTTGCTTTACGAGGCTATTCCTTAGTTTTAGTCGCTCGCCGAGTTGAAAAATTAGAAATACTGGCTGAAAAATTAAAAGCTGAATATCAAATATCTGTAGATTTATATCCTTGTGATTTGGGAGATAGAGAAGCTAGAGCTAAATTTCGTCATTATTTAGAAAGTATTGAGATTTCAATTCTTTGTAATAACGCAGGATTTGCCACTTTTGGACGAATTCAAGAGTTAAATGCAGACCGAGAGCGCGAAGAGGTTGAAGTAAATAGTGTGGCAATTCACGACCTGACCTTAGCTGTGTTGCCACAAATGCTCAAACGAAAAGCTGGAGCAATACTGATTGTAGGTTCTACTTCTGGCCACCAGCCGACTCCAGCAAATGCTACATATGCAGCAACTAAAGCATTTGCAAACTCTTTTGCTGAATCATTACATAGCGAGCTCAAAGGAACAGGGGTTAGCTGTACCTTGCTGGCTCCGGGTCCGACTAAAACAGGTTTTAATGAAGTCGCAGGGATAGCCAAAATTGACGGAGTTGGTGGAAATTTTGTTTGGGTGACGGCTGAAAGAGTAGCCAAAGAAGCGATTCAAGGGATGGATTGCAATCGCCGTATTGTGATTCCCGGTTTTATTGCACAGGCGCAAACTTTTGGGGGGCGTTATACCCCACGTATCATTTTGCTTCCGATTCTGAAACAAGTATTTTCGAGATTGAAATCATGAGACAACTCATCAATGATTTAAGTGTTCCAGTGGGTTTAGCCAATCTTGGAAATAAGCTGTATCACAATGCCCAATACTTAACGGCTGTGGTTGAAATTGATGAAAAAGTCATAGCTCGCTGGTTACCCTCAGGAATGAAGTTGGTGAAACCTGCAAGAGCTGATTTGTTCTGTGCGTATTTCCCTGAAAATGTCTATACTGGTGCTTACCATGAAGCGGGTTTATTCGTTCATATTAAAGTAGGCAATAAAACAGGAATCTTTTGTCCTTGGATGATTTTAGACGATGATCGAGCCATGATTATTGGACGTGAGTTGCTAGGCTATCCTAAAAAGATTGGTGAGATTAGTTGGGAAAATGACGGCAAACGTATTGTTAGCAATGCCTCACGCCGCGGTACAACACTCATTGAAATGGATGCCAAGCTTGGTGAAGTCATTGATGATGCACCTCCAATTTTAGGACTACCACATCGTAATATCACAGGTGGATTGGGCCTTGGTCTACCACGTGAAGTTCGATTTACCCCGAAAGAACATCCACTTGAAGTCCGTCGTGTAGAAATGAACTTACGTTTTACGGGTACTGTAAATGATCCTTTACACGATATGGGACTAGGTAAAGTCATTGAAGCAAGATTGCATCGAGTTGATTTATCAGGTGGGTTAATTCCTCCAATTCAAATACCTCGTCTACGCACGCCGTTATTTTTATTGCGCCAATTTAATCCTCGCGTTTTATAACTGGAGAATAAAGATGAATGCGTTCTTTAAGTCAAAACAACCACAAGATTTTTCTAAAATCTCGGCTTCAATTGATATTCCTGTAAGAACAATGGATTTTACTTTTCCAGATGGAATTCCTGAGTTCTGGTTTAATAACAATGCCTTACTCACGATGTTGTTGACTGCATTATCGAGCGCATTTCCAGATGGTGAACGTCAATTTATTCATAGTGTACGTAATTATCAGGCAAAAATTGAAGATCCTGTTCTGCTTAAACAAGTCCGTGCCTTTATTGGTCAAGAAGCACATCACGGTAAAGAACATGATTCACTGAATTCTGTCATGCTCAAAAAGGGTTATCCCGTAGACCGAATTTATAAGCGCTTTAAAAAAATGAATCGCTTGATGCAAGAGCAATTCTCTACAGCTCATCAGCTTGCTTGCACGGTATGTATGGAACACCTCACAGCAATTCTAGCTGACTATTTTATTAGTACCGCACCTCAAGATTTAGAGTTGTTTAATACCCATGTCAGAAAAATCTGGGCATGGCACGCGATTGAAGAAACAGAACATAAAGCTGTAGCTTTTGATGTGTATCAGTCTTTGGTCAATAGACCTTATTTCTTACGATTGGTCATGATAGAAACCACGCTTTCTTTTCTTATCATTACCAGCAGAGGAACAACCGAACTGTTACGAGCTTCTGGTAAACAACGAGATTTAAAAGAACTTTATCAAGGTTTCCGTTATTTGTTTGGAAAACAAGGCTTAGTCAGACGGATTGGCAGACATTATCTCGACTTTTTCTCCGCAGATTTTCACCCTTGGCAGCATGACAATCGGGTCATGATGAACTTATTAAAAAAACAATATTTCAATGAAGAGCTGCTGAAATAATCAAAAGTTGATGCTTGTGCAGTACTCACAGAACAAACAATTTTAGGAATAATTATTATGGCACAGTCTACATCTACAAATTCTCCGTTACAGCAACCATTAAAATTGGTATGTGGCATAACCATACCCAACCGTATTGCAAAGTCGGCTATGAGTGAACAATTAGCTGATCGACACGGCTCACCCACCACAGACTTACAGCAACTTTATGCGGCATGGGCAAGAGGTGGAACTGGGCTATTAATTACGGGCAATGTGATGATTGATCACCGTGCTTTTGTTGAGCCACGAAATGTCGTTTTGCAAGATGAGCAATTTTTACAAGCAAATAAGTTATGGGCTCAGGCTGCTAAGGCCAACGGCAGCAAAATTATTATGCAGATTAACCATCCGGGCCGTGTTGCGGTTTTACCACTTTTGAAAAAGCCGATCGCGCCCTCAGCAGTCGGGCTTGATTTACCTGCTATGAATATTATTCGTATTCCACGGGCAATGATTGAAGCAGATATTTTGGAGCAAATTAAACGCTTTGCTACAACCGCAGAGCTTGCTGTTAAAGCAGGGTTTGATGGCGTACAGGTACATGCCGCACATGGTTATTTACTCTCGCAATTTTTATCACCTTTGGCCAACGTTCGGACAGATGGGTGGGGAGGAAGTCCTGAAAATCGACGCCGTATGTTGATTGAAACGGTTCGAGCTGTACGAGCTGCAATAGGCAAAGACAAAATATTAAGCGTAAAACTCAACTCTGCCGATTTTCAAAAGGGCGGCTTAAGTCAGGAAGAGTCTCTACAAATTGCATTAGCTTTAGAAGCAGAAGGGATCGACCTATTAGAGATTTCAGGCGGGAATTATGAATCTCCTGCACAGTTAGGCTATGCACCAGATCGTTCTGCTCAACGTGATGCATATTTTATTGACTATGCCACCGCACTTCGTAAACAAAGCAAATTACCACTGATGTTAACAGGTGGACTGCGTGATGTAGATTTTATGAATCACATTGTTGCTAATGGTACGGTCGATTTGGTTGGATTGGCTCGGCCTTTTGCAGTACAGCCAGATTTAGCAAAACAACTGTTAACCGGAAAATCGGTATTAAAACCAGCAAAAATTCCAGCCATTGGATACAAACCCGTTGATGCCTATTTGCAACTTGCTTGGCATGCTTCGCAATTTCGCCGTATTAGCAGTGGGCAACAACCCAAAGCGATTAAGGGCTTAGTGCGAACATTGATTGCTTTTGGCCCACGCATGGGCTTTAACATTTTGACTCAGGATTAATGGTAAGCACTTTTGATATATAAGGATTTATTATCATGAATAGTTTAATCAGACAAAACCATGTCATTGTCCCGCGACGTCCTGTATTTAATTTTACTGAAACGCCAACGCATTGGATTTATGACGATCCAATAGTGTCACAAATATTAAATTCAATTAACCCGATTACACCTGCACCAGAACGTTGGTTTTGTCAGACGTTTAGAGATGCATTGCCTTACATTCAAGATGAAAAACTTAAAGAGGCAGCAATTGCTTTCATTAAACAAGAGGGCGCTCATAGTTATGGGCACACTCTCGGAACTCGGCACATAGAGGCGTTAGGAATTGATTTAAGTCGTTATACCAAGATGACGAATTGGATATTTAATGACATGATTGGCCCAAAACCATTAGGCTATGAATTGAAGCATCCGCGCTTAAAGTCGATGTGGCTAACGACCCGATTAGCAATGGTGGCTGCTGCCGAACATCTGACGGGAGTGTTAGGGCACTGGGTTCTCAATGCAGAGGGACTACAACAAGCACCTGTCGATGTAGAAATGTTACGCTTATTGCAATGGCACGGAGCTGAAGAGGTAGAGCACCGTGAAGTAGCCGATGCAATGTTTAGATATTTTAGCAAGAGCAATGTACTTCGAGTGGGGGCGGCAGCTTTCACGTTCCCTCTATTTATTGTTTTGGCTTATGTTGCTGTCGAAAATCTAGTAGAACAAGATGCACAATTACCACATCGTTTTCGTTTCAAAGATTATTTCCGAGCAGCTCGACAAGACCGTGTGCCTAAGATTGACGATATAATACGTGCCTGCTTGCGATACTTTAATCCCAATCATAATCCTTTAAATGAGGGATCGACTGAGCAAGCATTGGCATTTTTAAATGATGGTAATTACAAACAGGTCACTTAACAGGCTGTTGTAAAAGTAAATTGTTAAGCCAATATTTAAGGTTTTTCTTAATTGTGTAATTAAAAGAAAAATTAATTCTGCCAATAAGGTGGCGAGCCGTAGACCTCAGCAAAATAATCAATAATTACCCGAATGTTTAAGGGCGGATGACGCACATTAGGATAAATTGCTGCGATGTGCTGGGGTTGCGATTTAATAGAAGCTTCATATTGCGGTAAAATTTTTATTAATTTGCCATGCTTTAAAGCCTCACCAATTAACCAGTCAGGAAATAAAACAATTCCCATCCCATTGAGTGCGGCCGTCATTAAGCTCTCAGCATTATTTGAAGCAAGTAAAGGTAAAATTGGATAATGTATCCACTCTTGATTTGGCTTTCTAACTAACCAACGGTTAGGACCTTCAAACCCTTTATAGACTAAACATTTATGTTTATTGAGTTCTTTGGGATGATCAATCGCGCCGTTTTTAGCAATGTAGGTTGGAGAGGCTGCCAAATGATATTTTTGTGTGCTGAAAATACGCGCATGAAATGATGAGTCTGTCAGGGTTCCAATACGAAAAATTAAATCCGTACTATCCCGAAGAGGGTCTATAAATTCGTCTGTCTGAATTAGTTCTATTAAAAGCCTTGGATAACGCTCTGATAAACCCGCTAACCATGGCGCAATATGCCTTTGACCAAAAAATACGGGTGCATTAATTCTGACCAGTCCAGATGGTTCTACTGTTTTATCTTGCAATGCCTTTTGAGCTTCATCAAATTGCTCTGTAATTCTTTTGGCATATTCAAAAAATAATTTACCCGATTCGGTCGGTGTGATTGCTCGTGTATTTCGATAAAAAAGTTGCTGCCCTAAAGCATCTTCTAACTGTTGAATAGTCCGAGAAATCATCGATGCCGACACATCTTCTTTTCTCGCCACCATAGAGAAGTTTTGAGCATTATATACACTGACAAAAAAGCGAAGGGTACGAATATCAATCGAATTAATTAAATTCATCTGTGCAATTTATGCAAAAGTGATTCATGAATTATGCTATTTTTCTGATGAATTGGCTACCTTAGTATTCATTGCCTAAATAAAATGAGGCAATGTTTGATGCAAATTCTATTACTGTTCCTCACCATTTTAGGTGGAATGGGGTTATCCGTAGAAGCTGGGCTTTTAGGGCCATTAGGTACAGAAGTTGGGGAGTTGTGGGCTACTTTTAGTATTTTTGGAGTAGGGGCAGCCCTTACATTTTTATTGATGCTGTTTTTTAGTCCACGTAACAGCCCTTCATTTTTCACTCTTCCATCTTGGCAGTTATTGGGTGGGGTTATTGGGCCCATCTACGTCATTATTCTCACCATTACCGCGCCGATTATTGGTATTGCCATGACCATGATTGGGATTTTGGCTGGTCAAGTTTTTAAGAGCCTTATTATTGATCATTATGGATTACTCGGAACTCCGCATAGAAAAGTAGATCGTAAACGTGTGCTTGCGCTTGTTTTTATTGTGGTCGCACTTTCATTAGTCGCAAAAGCATAAGAGGGTAATATGACAATATTTATGATTTTATTGGCTGTCATCGGCGGTGCTCTTTTAAGTGTTCAAGCCGCAATTAATGGTCAGCTTGGCAGTAAAGTTGGCGTATTTCGTAGTGCATTTTTGACGTTTTCGGTAGGCGCTTTAATTACTGCATTGCTTATTTTTTATTTTGAACCCAAGCAAACTTTAACACTGCTAGATGTACCTAAATGGCAATTGCTCGGAGCAATGTGTGGCGTTCCCTATATTGTAATTATGGTTTTAGCTGTGCAAAGAATAGGGGCGGCAGTTGCTACGGTTGCAGTGATTTTTGGGCAACTTTTAATGAGTATGTTGATTGATAATTTTGGTTGGTTTGGCAATGAAATTCTGCCTTTTTCAACATATCGATTGGGCGCACTCATCTGTTTAGCAATTGCTCTTTATTTTATCTATTCAAGTAGTAAAACGACTCAAGTTGAACCTAACAGTTAACAATGCTTATAAAGCAGGAGCGTTTTATTAAGTTAATATTTAAGGTTTTTCTTAATTGTGTAATTAAATGAAAAACAATAAATTAATTAAATAATTTCTAGCCAATTTCACATTGACACCTTAAATATTGCAGATTACCATTTGCGGGCTGGCCTACATTGCCAGTCGGTTTTGACGGACCGTTATTTGAACCACATCAGGATTATTTCTTCTGAGGAATAGTTTTGTGTGCACCCCTCGTTCCCTCCCGTAGCGGTAGGACGGGAGTGGGACACTTTCGAGTGTGCTGGAGTTCAAACCAGTCCGTCAACCTGCTTCCGTTCTGCCACCATAATTTATAATGTTTCGGCAGAACTCCCAATAGAAGGAGTTGGCTTTGCACATTCATTTTTTCTTGGCAGTCTTTGCCAAAAGCTATATCGACACCACTTAAAACACTTTAAAGAAGCTTGATCGCCATTAGGCTTATCGGACTTTAATTCGTTTCGACTAAAAACTTAGCAACAATAAAACTTGAGATGTGCCAAGCACAGTCTTTATGGCTTTGCTATGCCTTTTTTTCTCCCAGAAAAGGCACAGGCTTTTTCATCTCTTTTAGAAACAACAAGAATTTATAACGGTAAAACTATGCCAACTTTAGAAACATCTTCCAAAAAATTACAGGTTATTCATACCGCAATAGAGCTGTTCAATATCTATGGATTTCACAATACGGGTGTAGACTTAATCGCCAAAGAATCCAAAATTCCTAAAGCTACTTTTTATAACTACTTTCATTCAAAAGAGCAGCTTATTGAAAGGTGCGTATCTTTTCAAAAAAGCCGATTGAAAGAAGAAGTACTGGCAATTATTTACTCAAGCCGTTACCGAACCTCAAGCGATAAACTCAAAGAGATTATTGTTTTACATGTTAATTTTAATAGTCTGTACTATCTATTACTTAAAGCCATTTTTGAAATTAAACAGATTTACCCTCAGGCCTACCACATGGCAATTGAGTATAGAAAATGGCTGCTTCGAGAGCTTTTTGATCTGGTTTTTAGCTTGGAAAACCGCCCGTTAAAACCTGATGCTAATATGGTTTTAAACTTAATTGATGGTTTAATGTTTCAGATTTTAAGCTCAAATAGTTTGGATGAAAGAGATGTAGTGGTGGGGAGGTTTTTCAGATAGAAATTAGTACTCATTAAAATTTAAACGAATTAATAACTTTAATTTTTAGTAATTGATTATCCATTTTAATTCATACAAGCTTTTACCATCACACCTGATAATGAGGAAGTTAAATCGGAGAATTAATTATTTCTTATAATAAAATTTTAATTTATTATGTTTAAAAGTAATTTATATCAGTCAATAAAAAGAGTAAATTTGATGACACTTAATAAAACTAATTTTCTTTTTCTACTTTCAGGTCTTATGGTGGGCTGTGGTGGTGGCGGAAGTAGTGATACAGTTACCACAACAAAAGATGAAATTCTTAGTAAAGAGTTTGACAATACTACTTCTTACAAATGGGCATCTATTCAGTTTGATACTACATTTGTTGAGATTACCAGAAATTCAAGAAATGGAAATATTTGGTATGCGGATTATCCTAAGTTAGATAAAAGTACTGAACCAGATATTGGACGCTTAATGTTAAGCACAGATGGCCTTTATAGACCAGATGAGACGAAGTATCCATTAGGTTATAGACGGTATATTTTAAGATCTACTTCACAAGATGGAACCACTCTTCGAAAAACCCCTTATAACAAAGATGGCTTTAAGAATATTGTCGTAGAAGAGAAAGGGCGCTGGGTTGATTTAAAAAATGTTAGAATAAGCGACAGAACCGCCGTATATTGGAATCTTCTTGCAGAGAAAATTCCTACAAGTGTATTTTTTCATCCAGAACCTATTGGTGATCAGTTTAAAGATTTTTTAGCTTTAACCAAGAAAAATACATTTCCAGTAGGAGCGAAATGTTTTCAGATTGAAAGAACAAATTATTCAGTACCTTATTATGTAATTACAAATACAGATAGCTTGGCTTTTGTTAGCGGTGTTAGTGTTAATAACCTTTCAAATTATATCTCTTTAGCAGGAAGTAATGCCGTTACTGGAAAATGGGGCAATGTACAGTGGGCTTATTTAAATACAGAGGCAAATGATCCAAAATATTATACGATTTCGGTTTATATGAATATAGGCAATAAATTAGCTTCAGGTTATTGGCAAAAGAATCCGAATACTTCAATTGAGACTATAATTGCGGGTTATGAAAGATCACTTGATTCATTTAATAATAATATCGATGTAATTTCGTTCCAAAGTGCGATTGAAGAAGCAAAGAATGAATGTACTTACTATAATTCAGTTGCTTCTCAAAAAATTGAATCATTGATTAATCAGTCTTTAGTGAATTAATTTCAGATGATTTCATTCTCGAAATTGATAATTTAATTTTAATAGGCGAGTATTTTTTGAATTATAGTGCTCGTTATTCGTGAGTAGAAAACTCATGAGGGTAAAGTTCACTTGAAAAAGTAAGCTTTTTAAAAGTATTGAAATTATATGTCATTTTTAAACTTTATTTTGCTTAATTATTTTTGAAGATCAGTTAAATGAAAAAGATCAAATTAATAAGTAGTCTGGGAATAGTTATACTCATGTTATCAGGCTGTCTACAAATGTTTCCGCCTACTGTAGCTGAGATAAATCCTGGAATTTATCAACTTCATGCTCAAAGCAATGCATTTGGTTCAAGGGATGCTTTACGATCAAAGCTCATCAATAAGGCAGAAGAAGTATGTAAGAATAAAGGTTTTGATGAATTAGATAGTAATAACAAAATTGTAAATCATCACACTGCCTATAATTCAGGAATGATTATTCCGGTGAATACAAAAGCAGCGATTTTGAAAGTTAAGTGTAAAGATTAGTTTAAATAGAAGTTAATCTATTTTGAAAGTGCTTTGCTAAAGGTTTTACAGCACAAGAAGCCCACTTTGATTTGATCTTGGTGTTTTTTCTTTTTTGAATATTCTTGTTCAGAGTTGAAGGAATTTTAAGATATTTAAATTTATCATAGTGTTAACAAAGTAAGTTTAATATTAAATAACTGTAATATGGGTTATATGAATAAGTTGCATAAGAATGAATCTCCAGAAATGATTCTAGCTTTTGACAAAGCTGTAAGTACATTTAAATATTTTTGGCGTGAGCTCTATTGGGAATATCGACGAATTATTCCTGCTCTAGAACTAGCTTATGTGAAATGTGCATTTATCCAAGAAAACCTTGAAGATAAAAATCAACCTTTGATTGAGTATATGTGGATTGATCAAATTGGTTTTGATGGGAGTACAATTTCAGGAACTTTGTTAAATGAACCTTATATTATTGATAATGTACAAGCTGGTGAAACCGTAAGTCTTCAATTTGACTCTATAGTTGATTGGATGTTTTTATCTAATGGTACTGTTCATGGTGGGTTTACGATTCAAGAATATCGTAAAACTTTAAATGCAGTAGATCGTAAAGAATATGATGAAGCATGGGGGATTGATTTTGGCAATCCTGATGAAATTTTTCTAGTTTATGATCAGAAAGATTGTCCCGAAAATCTAGATGAACATCCTATGTGTAAGAATATCTTAGATCAGTTTATCAACATTATTAATACAGACCCCAGAATCATTACTGAAAAAGATGAAAGTGGTAATCAATTGCTACATCGTGAAGTTTTAGCAGGTAATTATTTGTTTGTCCGAGAAATTTTAAGCTCAAATGTTAATAAGTTGGTAATGAATAATCAATCAATGACTCCTTTAGATTTGGCTCATAAGATGGGATGGAACAATATTGTAAATTTACTTAAGTAGCTTTGAACCAGATCCTCTAATTAAGCGTGTTTTTTAATTAATGAAATTTATGAAAAAAATAAAATCAGTTTTCATAAAAAGTTAAGTCCATCGAAAAGTGGGCTTTTTTATTACACATTGCTTAAAAAATATACAGAAACCTCTCTAAAACGAGTTGGACTGCTACAAATGTGGATGATAATTTAAACTCCACTCTTCCTAATAAGTGAGGTGAGCAATGAAATTGTTAGCTTTGGTTAGTATGGGGGTTGCAGCGAGTTATTGGTATCAAACTATAAAAAATGGCAAGCCAACTCTTCAAAAACCAAATTTCGATGAAATAGTAAAAAAATTTGTATTAGCAGAATTTAAAGCCTAATGCATTTAATCATCTTAATTAAGAAGCTCATCGGAAGATGGGCTTTTTTATTGGAGTAGTGTTTATTTCTGTTAGAGCAAATTTAATTTATAACCACTTGAGCGTAGTGATAGATGATGATTCGAAGATCATCTATTCAAACTGTAGTTTAAGATGATAAATAGGATCAAAGAAATTATGTGTAAATAAAACAAAAATTAACGGTTTATAATATTTTGTTTTATAAATTGTAATTTTTAAATTTTTGCTTAGAAATAGTATATTTAATGATGAATTGTTAAAGGGATGCTTAAGGGTATGGGATCTATGCTTAATTTTTTGTTGGTTTTTATATAAACAATATATCGTTATATTTAACCCTTATTTTTTGAAAAATAAGATGAAAAATGAAAAAAATATTAGCACTAACAATTTTAATTTCATCATCTTGTACATTTGCTGCATCAAATGAGGGAATTGAGCAGGACATCCGTAGTTATTCTTTATTGCATGGCGTTAGCACAGCAGAAGCAAATAAAGCATTATTTTTAGAAGCGAACCGAGACTCTGCACTCGACGTTATTGAAAAAGAATTTAAAGGCCGTATAGCTGGTATTTATATTGAAAGTTCACCTACATATAAAATTGTGGTTAGAGTTAAAGGTTATGGTCAGAATGAGAAACGAAATGTCGCAGTAGGAAATGCAATTTCCAAAAGTAATTTGCCTATTGATATCCAATATGGCGCTAAAGAAACCAGGGAAGTTGCTAAAGGTCAGATAAATAAAGCACAAAAATTAGTAAAAAATTATTTTAATACCATTCAAACTCTTAGCTACAATGAAAAAAATGGGAATATTGTTGTTGAAGTTAAAGGAAAAAGTACTGCTGAAAATTTAAAGAAGGTTGATCAAGTACAATCTCTTTGGAAAAATCCAAATCTACCAATTGAAATTAAATTTGTTAATTGGACTATCAAACCTTTAGTCGATGCTCATGGTGGAACATTTTATTGCAGGACAAATCGATCCGACAAGATATGGAGACTGTAACTGCTTTTGGTATTAAAAACGCTAGTGGTACAAAGTAAATGAGTACAACTGCTCATTGTCCGAATAACTTCAAGAGTAAACAGGATGGAAACAATATACATTTGTAGGTGAGATTCCATTTGCGCAGATCTAATGATCTTCAGTGGAACGGTATTCTTTCACTTAGAGCAATAGATGATGTAACAGGTGTTTGTCAAGGATATTACTATGGTCCTACAGATAAAATTTATGAGAATGGTTTTTCTTTCATTTACTAATTAAATTTCATAAATGCGATAGCATTTTTTTTGGATATAGGTAAATACAGCATAGTCCGTAAATTAAGCCCCACTAAATATCGATTATTGGCGGGGCTTTTTACTTTGTGTGTTAAGCTGATCTTTATAATTTTATGGTTTCTTACAATGTTCATTTGTATTGGTGGTGATTTAGACGGTGAAGTTGTTAATAACCGTGAAGGAACATTCTTTAAAGCTAGTGAAATAAATTCCTCAAAAGAATCAACATACAACCGCCAGAGCTATATTATTGGTGAAAATATATATCGATTTTGGCTGTGTGCGGAGTTGACCTATGCTGAGACAACAAAAATAGCGAATGATTACTTGGCGCAAAAACATCCATATCTTTCATAATTCAGATATTAAAAAATAAGCCCGCCAATTTTGGTGGGCTTAATCTATCTAGAGTAAGTAGGCTAAATACTGGTTAAGTGAAAAAACAATTAAAAAAGCCCCTCATATCTGAGAGACTAGTCATATCAATTTTCTGGAATGAATGGCTGCAATTTCTTAAATAACTAAACAAATCAAATTGATAAAAGTAATTAATAGTAGAGTAAATCAGTGCACTAATTTATTCTTTATAGTAGCAGAGCCTCAAAATAACTTCCAAAGCACTGTTAATAAGAAATTATTTGTTATTAGGATCAGGTTGTTCATTATTCTCAGGCAGATCTTTTACAGTGCCTGGAACTTGTGAAGGCTGAGTTTCAGTAGGTGGTGTTGATGCAGAATGCTTGTTCATTTGAGCTTTAATGATATTGGCGTGGTTAGTTGTATTTTGAGAAAAACTTTTAAAACCTGTCATTTTTATCTTCTTATCTTCACTAGGGAGTATTCATAGTACGCTTTAAAAGTCTTTACATTACGGTAGTTGTAAGACTTATATGTGTTGATATGTCCTAGAAAAGATCTTTATCTCGAGGACTTATTTCATAAATAAAATCAATTATATATAACCTGTTGAGTCTTATCCTTTAAATTTTGAAATTACGGTATCCAACTTTCAAGTAGGGGTACATAAAGCACACATATATAAATTTTCTCAAGATATGGGATTAATAAAGTTTTAAAAATTAATTCAATCTAGTTGCCTACAAAATATTGATAGTATAAAAATATCGTTGGGCATAATATGTAGGATTAAATTGGAGCATATTAATGCTAAAAGACATTACAATTATTGATTTCCAAGGTAAAGAAAAAAAAGCGCAGGCAAACTATACGGAAGTAAATACTAATAAAATCAGTCATTCATCTAGAGTTCAGAGACCCAAAGTTGAATATATTTTGTTAAAAGGTGAATGTATTTACCCTACTTTAAATTTGGTTTTCAACAGTTCCGATGGCAACAGCTATTATATAGAGTAAACATGACCCACTTCGGTGGGTTTTTTTAATAGTTGATTTTAATTTGACGAACGTCTTACGGCACAGTAAGCCCGCTTTGATTTGGTCTTGGCATTCTACTAAAAGAATGCACAATAGAAGCATGATGAGTGCTCCAATCTTACTGTCAGCTTTGGAAGAGCTTAAAGAAAAATGTATTAAATCTAAAGTACATTAAATTTAGTCGCCAACAAGAACTAAAAAACTTAGCTACACAGCTCCTACACGGGGCTTTTTCTTTTGATGGAATGATAAATTAAACTGAATTAAAGGTCATCGTGATATGGTATAAAAGCACCTCCAATAATAAGGACTATATATGTCAGACAATTCAACAAAATGGCTTTGTGTGGGTGGTGTTCTAAGTGGCGAGTGGCGAGAGCAGCAATTAGAAGCATTTGATGTTGATCCCAATGATTTAAATACTCATAGTTATGAAGCAATGAAACTCATTAATCCTGTTACCAAGGCAGAACAGGATTTCTATGTATATACTGAGCTACAAGAACACGCATATGACAGGGCAATAAATTTTGCCTTATCCAAAAATCAATAAGATCAAGAGAGCACTTAGGTGCTCTTTTTATTGGGTGAAATTTATTCTACAAAGCAATTTGGAAACACCAGATGATTCTAAATATGCATTAGAGAAATGAGAGTTATGTTTAAATAGTAGATCTTATAAGTCTATCTTATTACTGGTTATAAATGATGTTAAGCTTATAAGGTATAACTTTGACGAATAAAGAAAATCACATATTATGAAAGCTATTTTATTATTTTTAGTTTTTGCCTTCTCAAATACCATTGTTTTTGCTGAAGATAAAAATGATTTAAATCCTGAACCGAAATATGCGTATGCTGAAGTTTTGATTGAGCTTTACAAAGATGGACGACATGAGGAATATTTAAAAAAAAGCAGTGGATTTAAAGATTTAGATGAGAAAATACTTAAGGCTGTAAAGGAAGCCCATTTCAAGCCAATAACCAATATAAATATAGACCGCATGTATCTAACGCAACCGTTTAAAATTGAACTTAGTGATACTGAAATTAAAAAGAATTAAAGCATTTTTTTATCTGAAGACATGACCTGTTAACTAATTTCTTAATTCCCAAGGACTCGCTTCTCAAGCATATCCATAAAAGTTTTTAAAATAATATTGTGGTTTTTGCCTTTATGAGTAATTAAGCAAATAGGGGTACTGTAAAGCATTTTGTCCTTAGAAACTGGTTGCATAAAACCATCTTCAACCCATTTTTTTGCATAGTGGTCGGGTAAAAAGCCTAGAAATTTTCCGGTTAAAATCAAAAATGCAATTCCTTCACGGTCACTTGCAGTCGCTTTACAGTCTAAAAGCTGGTGCAACTTCGCTGCTTCTGGCGTGATGGCATAATTGGGGAGCACAGCTTGCCATTTTTTTAATTCATCTAAATCCATCTTGCTACACTGACCAAACAAGGGATGGTTTTTACCGCAATATAAAAAAGAACTTTCTCTATATAAATCAAAATAGTCTAGGCCAGACAAAGGGGTAACAAGAGGAATTGCTCCTGCATGTAAACGGTTGTCTAGCACACGGCACTCAATATCTGAAAGTGTACTCATACTAATGTTAATGATCACTTCGGAGTGTTCTTCGGCAAGTTGTGCCAGCGTATTGGTAATATAGCCACTTGGCATGGTGACTAAATTATTAATAATGCCTATGTTGAACTCGCCTTTAAGACGATTATGCATTTGATTCACTTTAGAGCGAAAGTCTTCGATAGATGCGGTAAGCACTTCTATATATTCTAAAATTTCCCGACCTTCATCGGTTAGGGCAAACCCTGCGCGTCCACGCTGGCATAGCCGAATGCCCAGACGATTTTCTAAATCACTCATATGCAAACTAATGGCAGATCGGCTAATGCCAAGAATACTTTCGGCAGACGTAAAGCTATGGCAGTCACAAACCGTTTTAAATATTTTAAGTAATTTAATATCAAAATCAGTGACTTGATTTAATTTTTTAGGTTTCATTTAGTTTTGTTTTTTTAAATCTAAACTCAAGATAATTTGAATTTATCAAAACTATATCGCTCTGTACACTCAAAAAATAGCCTCAAAACAAGAAGAGTGATTATGTTTGATATCGACAAATTAACTGATGGTGATTCTGCATCGGAAACCGTTCAATCAAATGCTCAGATGAGCTTAAATTATCAAGCGCATTGGATGCCTTTTTCTGCAAATCGAAACTTTGCTAAAGACCCGCGCATGATTGTGGGCGCAAAAGGGTCATATCTGATTGATGATTCGGGCCGTGAAATTTATGACTCACTTTCAGGTTTATGGACTTGTGGTGCAGGTCATACGCTTCCTGAAATTCAACAAGCCGTGAGTACCCAGTTGGCAAAGCTTGATTATTCGCCAGCATTTCAATTTGGTCATCCATTGTCGTTCCAGTTGGCCGAAAAAATTATTCAACACATGCCTGAAAAATTGCAGCATGTGTTTTTTACTGACTCAGGTTCAGAGTCAGCCGACACCGCGGTTAAAATGGCACGTGCCTATTGGCGCATTAAAGGCAAACCAAGCAAAACCAAGTTGATTGGGCGCGCACGTGGCTATCATGGAGTCAACGTTGCAGGGACAAGTCTTGGTGGTATCGGTGGTAACCGTAAAATGTTTGGTCAACTCATGGATGTAGACCATTTGCCCCACACCTTACAGCCCGATTTAAGTTTCACTAAAGGCTGTGCTGAAACTGGTGGTGTAGAGCTTGCCAATGAAATGCTTAAGTTAATTGAGCTACACGATGCATCTAATATTGCTGCGGTTATTGTAGAACCAGTTTCTGGTTCGGCAGGGTGCATTGTGCCGCCGACTGGTTATTTAAAACGCTTAAGAGAAATCTGCGATCAACACGATATCTTGCTGATTTTTGATGAAGTCATTACGGGTTTTGGGCGCATGGGGAAATGGACAGCTTCAGAATATTTTGATGTTACACCAGATATTTTAAATTTTGCCAAACAAATTACCAACGGTGCTATTCCACTCGGTGGCGTGGTTGCAAGCCACGAAATTTATGATGCCTTTATGCAGCAAGATTTACCAGAACATGCTGTTGAGTTTACCCATGGTTATACCTATTCGGCGCATCCAGTAGCTTGTGCGGCTGCTTTAGCAACACTCGATGTTTTAGAAAAGAAAAATTTAATTCATCAATCCGCTGCATTGGCTCCAAGCTTTGAAAAACTCTTACATGAGTTAAAAGGCGCTCCAAACATTATTGATATACGCAACTGCGGGCTGATTGGTGCTGTGCAATTAGCACCGCGTGATGGCGATGCGACAATTCGTGGTTTTGAAATTGGCATGCAACTTTGGAAAGCAGGTTTCTATGTGCGTTTTGGCGGCGACACGCTTCAATTTGGCCCAATGTTTAATAGCACAGAGGCAGAGTTACAGCGACTCATGAACGCCGTAGGTGAAGCAATTTATCAAGTGAAATAACACTGATCGACTTAAAACTTAATTGGAAAAGATGAATAGACACAAGGAATAAAGATGAACACTTTAGAGAATTTTGACAGCAATGCCGTTGCGAACACAGACACAAATTCAAGTCAGCAAACCGTTAAAGTAGTCGGGCATTTTATTGATGGTGGACTTGTCACTAAAACCACCATGAAACAACCTGTTTATAATCCTGCAACTGGTGAAAGTACCAAAGAAGTTGCACTTGCAGATGCAGAGTTAGTGAATCAAGTGGTTCAAATTGCAGAGCAAGCTTTTCCAGCATGGCGTGATACACCTGTCATTAAGCGTGCGCGAGTGATGTTTAAGTTTAAGCAGTTACTCGAAGAAAACGCTGACAAGATTTGTGAGCTGATTGGTGAAGAGCACGGAAAAATTTGTCACGATGCAAAAGGTGAATTACAGCGCGGCATCGAAAATGTTGAATATGCTTGTGGCGCGCCTGAGTTTTTAAAAGGTGAATATTCGAAAAATGTTGGGCCAGATATTGATTCATGGAGTGAATTTCAACCGCTAGGTGTGGTTGCTGGTATTACTCCTTTTAACTTTCCAGCAATGGTTCCATTGTGGATGTTCCCAATGGCGATTGTTTGCGGTAACTGTTTTATTTTAAAGCCTTCAGAAAAAGCTCCGTCGGCTGCGTTATTTCTAGCTGAACTATTAAAACAAGCTGGATTGCCTGATGGTGTTTTCAATGTTGTAAATGGTGATAAAGACGCTGTTGATGCGCTATTGCATCATCCAAAAATTCAAGCGGTTAGTTTTGTCGGATCAACCCCAATTGCAGAGTACATTTACCGTACAGCAACCGCGAGTGGTAAGCGTTGCCAAGCGTTAGGCGGGGCCAAAAATCACGCGATTATTATGCCGGATGCAGATATTGATAATGTAGTGACTTCTTTGTTGGGTGCGGCATTTGGTTCATCGGGCGAACGTTGTATGGCATTGTCTGTGGCTGTCGCAATTGGTGATGAAGTTGCCGATGTTGTAATTGAAAAATTAAAACAAGAAATGAAGCAATTGAAGTTTGGTCACTATGCAGATGAGCGTAATGACTTCGGACCGCTCATTACGCAAGCACATAAAGATAAAGTACAAGCTTTTATTCAAAGTGCAGAGCAACAAGGTGCTAAAATTGTTGTGGATGGTCGTGATGCAAAACCAGCAGGTTATGAAAAAGGTTTTTTTGTTGGGCCGACTTTAATTGACCAAGTTTCGCCAGACATGACCAGTTACCAGCAAGAAATCTTTGGTCCTGTTTTACAGGTCATTCGTGTCAAAACCATGCAAGATGCAATGCAGCTCATTAATGACCACGAATATGGCAATGGTACTTGTATCTATACTCGTGATGGTGAAGCCGCACGCTATTTTACCAACAATATTCAAGTGGGGATGGTCGGGGTCAATGTGCCGTTACCTGTACCAGTTGCATATCATAGTTTTGGTGGTTGGAAACGTTCATTGTTTGGTGATTTATATGCTTACGGGCCAGATGGTGTGCGTTTTTATACACGCCGTAAAACTATTACGCAGCGTTGGCCTTCAACTCAGCTTCGTGAATCTAAACAATTTGCTATGCCTACATTAAATTGATGAATAAAAGGGAAAACTCTGATTTTCCCTTTTTTGTTTTGTACAAGTTGGAGAAGTACATTTTTAAGACGGTTTTAAAATCAGTTTGTTAATTTGAAGGAATCGAATATGAACAATGATAAAACAATAAAATTAAGTGAAGGACTTTCTAATCGACATGTCACCATGATTAGTATTGGTGGCGTTATTGGTGCAGGTTTATTTGTAGGCTCTTCTGCGGCAATTGCAAAAGCAGGCCCTGCCGCTGTACTCGCTTATATAATTACAAGTATTTTAGTTTTTCTAGTCATGCGCATGCTGGGCGAAATGGCCGTAGCGCAGCCCGATACAGGTTCATTTTCTACATATGCCCGTAAGGCAATTGGACCTTGGGCTGGGTTTACCATCGGATGGTTATATTGGTGGTTTTGGGTGCTGGTTATTCCAATTGAAGCGATTGCGGGTGCTGAAATTTTACATGCTTGGTTCCCGCAAATTTCTAGTGCTATTTATGCATTCGCCTTTATTATTTTACTTAGTCTAGCCAATTTTTTTAGTACCAAAAGTTTTGGTGAATTTGAGTTTTGGTTTGCGCTGATTAAAGTCTTTGCGATTGTAGTATTCATTATTATTGGGGTAATGGCTGTATTTGGAATGTGGCCTTTAGCCAAAAATGTCAGTGGTGTCGGCAATCTATTTTCAAATGGCGGTTTTATGCCACATGGCATGGGCGGAGTTGTATCGGCCATTTTAATCTCAGCATTTTCATTTTTTGGAATAGAAATTCTTTCTATTGCTGCTGCTGAATCAAAAAATCCAGAAGAAAAAATTAAACGTGCAACCAATTTGGTGCTTTATCGAATTATTTTATTCTTTGTCGTTTCGATTTTTCTTGCGGTTGCTTTGGTCGATTGGCGTTCACCAGATTTACAAAAGTTTGGAACTTTTCAGTTTGTATTGATGAGCCTACATGTTCCAGAAACTAAACTGATTATGGATGCCGTGGTATTTATTGCGGTTGCAAGTTGTATGAATGCGGCGGTTTATACCTCATCTCGCATGTTATTTGCTTTGGGTACCCGTCAGGAAGCCCCAAAAGTTGTGACAAAAATTAATGGAGCAGGTGTACCGACTTCGGCTGTATTTTTATCTACTTTGGTTGGAGTCGTCTGCTGTGCTGTCAACTATATGTTTCCAGGCCAAGTCTTTGGGTTCTTGCTCTCAACCACAGGCTCAATTGCGTTACTGGTGTATTTGGTGATTGCATTTTCACAATTACGCTTAAGACATAAATGGGAAAAAGAGGGCACAGCCGTATCTTTTAAAATGTGGTTATTCCCATGGTTAACTTGGTTTGTGATTTTAGTCATTATGACCGTTTTAGGTTATATGTTCTTATCACCAGCCTATAGTTATGAAACTACTTTATCTTTGGGCGTAACTTTGGCAGTGGTTGTTTGCGGGTTGGTCGTTACGCGAAAGCGTAAAGCAACCAGAGCGGTTGCCATAAATTTAGATTAATTATTTAAAAATTAGCTTCTTTATAATTAAAAAGAGACCGTAAATGGTCTCTTTTTTCTCTTATCCCAAAATAAAAATGAGTTATTTCTGAGTTGTATGTACAGAAACTAAAACAGATAAACCAGGACGTAATAATTTAACGTCTTTTTGATTTTCAACAAGTTTGATGCGTAATGGAAGGCGCTGAACAATTTTAGTAAAGTTACCAGTCGCATTGGTTGCAGAGATTGGAGAGAAAAATGCGCCAGTAGATGGAGAGAAGCTGTCTACCACACCTTTTAATTCAATATTATAAGCATCGACATACACTTTAACTGGTTGTCCGATTTTGATTTGTTTTAACTCAATTTCACGAAAGTTCGCTTCTACATAGACTTGATTTAAAGGCACAACAACCATTAATGGATTACCAGCGCCAACAAAGTTACCGACGTTGGCAGACTTTTGACCAATCATGCCATCAATAGGTGCTCGAACTTCTGTATAGCTTAAATTTAGTTTTGCTTTATCAAGTGCGGCTTGTGCCTGTTTAAGGGCAGCTTGTTTGGCTTGTACCTGAATCTTGTATTGGTTGAGTTGATATTGCGCATCTATTACTTTTTCTTTGCTGCTGTCTAAGTCGGCATATTGCTCAGTCAATGTGGTTTTTGACTGCTGTGTAATTAATCTCGACTCGGCACCGAGTGCCTGTAATTGCTCATACCGCGCCGTATTATCTTTTGTGAGTTTAATTCCAGCTTCTACTTTTCTAAGCTGAGCCTCTGTTTCCCGAATAACTGTCGGTTGTCTTTCCACGGCTAACATGGCTTCGCTTAAGTCAGCTTGTGCCTTCGCATAATTAGATTCAGCTTCCGCCAAAGCAGCTTGATAATCACGTGGATCAATTCGTGCTAAAAGTTGCCCTTTTTTTACAGTCTGATGATCTTTAATATAAATTTCTTCAATATTACCAGACACTTTTGGGGCAATGGTTGAGTACTCTACATCCACACGCGCATCGTCTGTTTCAATAATCGATGAGGGTAAAAAGATAAGTTTTAAAACCCACAAAATGGATGCTAAAACAATAATGAATGCGATAACCATAACCCAATGCTTTTTGAGATATTGCACCTTTGTTAACTTGGGTGGTTCAGTGTGGGTGGTATCTTGGGCTTCGAGAGTACTCATAAAGATTTTCCTGAGTTATGACTATTCATTAACTTAATGAGAGCAATACGTGGCGGGTAAGTTCTAACGGGCAAAATCAGCATAACAATGAACAAAATTGCGGTAAGTCCGGCCAAAATCAGATATTGATCGCTAATAACTAAAACAGATTGCTGCGCCTGAATCGCAGAATTTAAGGCCGATAAACCACCTGAAACCCGTTCTGCGCCATTTTCAGTCAGTACAGGTGGGGTAAGAGGGTTAATAACAGGGCCTTGAATATTTTGAAAAACATGTTGGGCTGTATTTTCAATCAGTCGTGTTGAGTGATATTCACCACGTACTCGGTTCACCCAATCCAAAATACAAACACCAAG
The DNA here is from genome assembly GCF_025513915.1 of Acinetobacter sp. WU_MDCI_Abxb74. Lineage (NCBI taxonomy): Bacteria > Pseudomonadati > Pseudomonadota > Gammaproteobacteria > Moraxellales > Moraxellaceae > Acinetobacter > Acinetobacter sp. WU_MDCI_Abxb74. The sequence goes on along the minus strand of NZ_JAHPRP010000001.1, from coordinate 726,650 downwards.
TACGCCACTAATGGCTCGCGGGGTATTAATCATCGGTGAAGCATAAATTGCCATGGTTGGATGTACGCTGTTTGTACCCATCATGAGTAACGAGAGCACTACACAGGTTTGCCCTAAACATGAAATTGCATGCCAAAAATAGAACTGATCTTGGTTCCATGTTGTGTCGAGTTGGCTTGCACCTAGGCAGCCTGCAATCACCAGAAGCAAACCAAAGCCATGCACATAGCGGCTGTCGACCCAAGCTTGATTTAAAAGCTTAACCACAATGGGAATATAGATAAATTGTAATGCCGCAATTTGTAAACCAATCCACATGGTTTGAGTCGGTTTATAGCCGTGTACAGCACTCAGGTAATTGAGCGGTAATGTACTTGTCGACATTCCAATAATCACAAAACAAAACAGCGCAAAAATGGCATAAGCAAAATTTCGTATTTCGAGCATTTGCGGCTTAATTAATGGGGATGGAGAACGCCATTCATGTATGAAAAATAACGGTAATGTAATGGCACTTATTAACGCCAATACACTAATCAATTTAGAGTGGAACCAATCTAGATGATTGCCATGCAATAACATGGTACTCAGGCTTGCCAAGCTAATAATCGCTAAAGTAGCGCCTGCCCAATCGTAAGTTTTTATTCTTGAAAAATTTAAAGGATCTTGAGGAATACCAAAATAAACCAACGCAGCACTTAAGGCACAAAAAGGAATGGTTTGAAAGAAAATCATCTTCCAGCCCAGCACATCTAAATAAAAAGCAGAAAGCGCAGCACTTAAGTTGGGAAAGAAAGTCGCAGTTAATGCATAGCAGGCTAAGCCCCATAGTCGTATATCTGGCCCCAGAAATCTGAGCGCACAGGCCATGAGCAAAGGAATGGTTAGGCCATTGGCAAGGCCTTGCAAGGCGCGCAATAAATAAAATATTTCAATATTGGGGCTAAAAGGAATTAAAACGCTAGAGAAGAGGCAAAGCCCTATGGCAAAAAGAAGAACTCTCCGCATAGAAAAAATGACGGCCCAACTGGTGGAAAGTATCATGCCAATAATCATGGCACTTGCATAAATACTGTTGACCCAATAACCCGAGTCGACACTAATACCCATAGCTCCACGTATGTCGACTAAGGTAATGCTGGTGATTCGGTTATTAAATTCGACAGTCATTGCAGCAAATATTGCACCTGCTAAACCGATGAGTGGCTTTGTATTCATCTTTTACCTTAAATCTTAAACATCAATTCATTGCACGGAGCAGATATTTACTGTACTGTACCGATCGGTACTGTACTCTCTAATTAAATTGCCGTCAATTCTCGATTTTGAACTTTTCGATGAGTTACACTAGGAAAGAAATCGCTAAAATTTTTATAAGGTCACTATGTCAGTTACTACTAAAACCAATGAAAAAGATCAAAAAATTCTGGATGCAGCAACAAAGTTTTTTTTGACTCATGGTTTTAGTGGCACCACAACAGACATGATTCAAAAAGAGGCGGGCGTTTCAAAAGCCACCATGTATGGTTGTTATAAAAATAAAGAAGTGATGTTTGCTGCCGTGATTGAACGACAATGCACCAACATGCAAGAACAAATTATTTTAGTCGAGACAAAAGCCGAAAACCTACGTTCTGCTTTAACTGAAATGGGGAAAACCTATTTGTGTTTTATATTATCGCATTCAGGTTTGGCTTTTTTTAGGGTATGTATTGCAGAAGCGGTCAGATTTCCAGAATTGTCTGAAAAATTCTTTCAAGTTGGTCCACAAAGACTCGCTAATATTATTGCGGGTTATCTTGAGAAATCATCAAAAAAGGGTGAAATTGAATTAGAGTCTTCTTCGGATATCGCCGCGAATATATTTTTAGCTCTATTACGAAGTGATGCCCATCTTAAGTGTTTGACTCATCCTAACTATATAATATCGGACAATGAAATTGGTTCGTGGGTTGAATATGCAGTTGATTTGTTTTTGAAAAATATCAATTACAATGAGAAGTTAAAATAATTTTATAAGTATTTCTAATCTCAAAATTGGCAAGTTTTTTCTTTATTTAAAAAGTCTAGCAATGATTTCAACTGATTTAGGTCTAGCAGCACTTGATAGGACCTGAAAATCAAGTGCTGCTTTTTAACTTTATATAAACCAAATTATTCGATGTGCGGGTGTAAATTTGGAGGTTCTAACTTCTAGTCTCTTTAAAAAGTGAGCGTTACGTGAGAAGAGTAATTTTAGCTGCTACATTAAGTTTTGCTGTACTAGGTATGCAAGGTTGTCTTTCTTTACTTAATAAAGTTGATGAAAAACCTGCTGAAAAGAAAAACGAGTATTTTTCAGAAATTATTAAGTTTAAAGGTTTAAGCCAAACGCAAATTTATGATGCTTCTAAAAACTGGCGAAATAATGTTGTGGATTATGTTTCAAGTCGAAAGATTATTCAGGCAGATGAAGTGAATAAAGTCCTGATAATTAAAGGACATGCAGGGCTAAAATTTGATAATTGTATGGACTGTCTAAGCAGGAATATGATTAAGGTCGCAGATGATTCCTTTAATTATATTTTGAAAGTAGAAGTTAAAGATCATCAAGCTAAGCTTACTTTTAGCAATATAGAACCTCGTGACAATCGTAATAATCATTTTTATAAAGATAAAAATGCAGCCATAAAAAATCAATTAAAGAACATTGTGGAAGACTATAAATTTCATATCTTACATCCCAATGCTCAGCCTGTAGGCGCGAGTCCAATGTAGTTTTCTTATATTGGCTTATAAAAATATAATTAAAGAGTCAGATAGACGCATGAGAGATAAATATCTAAGGAAAATACGCATTTATCTTTCCTAAGTAGGTGATATCTCTCTCTTTAATATAAAACAAATAAATATTGCATATAAAAATCTTGAATAAATATTGATTTCCTGTATGCTTAATTTAACTAGAAAAAAGACTTGTAGTAAATCTTCTTTAAGTATCGCAGTTTTAGTCATAATCCTTCGTTTTTTCAGATATTAAGCTCAATTCGTTATTATTTTTTCAAGTTAATTTGTCATTTTTAAATGACTTAAATTATTAAAATTCAAGGATATGTTATGTCTAATACAACTAATGGTACAGTAAAGTGGTTTAACGAAACTAAAGGTTTCGGTTTTATTCAACAAGAATCTGGTCCAGATGTGTTTGCTCATTTTAAAGAAATCGCTTCTTCTGGCTTCAAAACTTTATATGAAGGTCAGAAAGTAACGTTTAATATCGCTCAAGGCCAAAAAGGTCCAAGTGCTGTAAATATTATTCCAGAATAATAAGCGATAAAAAAAGGCCCTGAATATTCAGGGCCTTTTTTATTTATTGTGAATCAACTTCAATCACAATTTTGCCAAATGCGCCTCTAGAAAGATGGTTAAAGGCTTCAATAGCTTCTTCAAATTTATATACATGGTCAATAACCGGTTTAATTTGATGTTCATTTAGAAACTTGTTCATACGTTCAAATGAAACTCTTGGTGCTACGGCTATTCCTCGAAGTTTGGTCTGACGAAAAATAAGTGGCATTAAATTTAATTGGGTGGTTTGTCCAGTTAGAAAGCCAACTTGGGCCACGGTGCCTGCTACTTTTGTGGCTGCAATAGATTGATTAAGACCATTACCGCCCGCAACCTCAATTGTTACATCTACACCTTTACCATCAGTTAATTCGAGTACTCGCTCATCCCAATTTGGATGAGTTTTATAATTGATTCCCTCATCTGCACCCAAAGCGCGAACTTTTTCTAAATTTATATCATTGCTTGATGTAGCGATGACTCTTGCCCCATAGGCGTGAGCTAATTGGATTGCAAAAATAGAAACACCACCAGTCCCTTGTACAAGAACATTTTGTTCTGGCTTAAGGTTACCTATATCCATAAGTGAATACCAAGCTGTTAATGCAGCAATAGGTAATGTAGATGCTTCAGCATCAGACATATTATCTGGAGCTTTTACTGCGCTTTCTTCATGCAAAATCATATATTCAGCAAGACCACCTGGTAATGGCATACCTAAACAATATTCCGGTTCATTGGGTCCAGGTTCTTCATCAATCCAGCGAGAATAGAGAGTAGTATTGACTCGATCACCTAATTTAAAACGCGTTACTTCTTCACCCACAGCCACAACTGTACCTGCTGCATCGGATACGGGAATTAAAGGTTTTGGAACCATGTGGGGTTCATAAAAACCTTCAATAATCGCTTTATCTCGATAGTTTAAAGAAACTGCTCCAACTTTAATAAGGAGTTCACCAGCTTTTGGAGTTGGGGTTTCCACTTCCTCTAATTTTAAATTATTTAAACCAAAATCTTTTAGTAACCATGCTTTCATCATCTTTTCCTCTTAAAAGAACTTGATAACTTTCTTACTTAGCTATCATTTGAACTCATCTTAATTCAAGAAAATAATTTTATTAATATGATAAAATTCTATTCATTGTGGAATAAAATTCCTTAATAGGTGATTTATGGATAGTAAGTTTTCAGGAATACTCGAGTTTGTTACGGCTGTAGAGCAGGGAAGTTTTACTGGTGCAGCAGAAATACTTGGAATTACCGGATCTGCGGTAGGAAAAAGTATTAATAAATTAGAAAAAAGATTGGGTGTCCAACTTCTTCACCGCACAACCAGACGCATTTTTTTAACTCCCGAGGGAGAAGCATGGCTTGTGAGTTGTCGTCGTATTTTGGAAGAATTAGATCAAATAGAAACATTACTTTCGACAGAAAATTCATACCCTACAGGGCGTATAAGAGTTGATCTTCCTACGACTTTTGGCCGTCGATATATTTTTCCGATTTTATTGGATTTAGCTCAGCAATATCCTCAGTTGGATTTATCTGTAACCTTTCAAGACAGGGCTGTAGACATGATTAGTGAGGGGGTAGATCTTGTTGTCAGAATAGGTGACTTAGAAGATTCTACTGACTTAATTGCAAAATCACTTGGTCACCAAACACTTTTAATTTGCGCTTCGCCAGCTTACTTAGAAAAGAATGGTTATCCCTCCAATAAAGAGGATTTAAAACATCACAACTGTCTAATCGGTTGGAGAAGAAATTATAAAGGACAATGGTTTTTAAAAAATGCGCTAGGAGAAATGGAAGAGTTCAAAATTAATTATAGACATGAAATTCCAGACGGTGATGCTTTACTAAGCGCATGCACTTCCGGTCTTGGTATTGCACAACTACCAAGTTGGTTAGCTTTTGATGCATTAAGAGCTGGAAAGTTAATTTCTATTCTTCCAGAGATATCGGGTGTAGAAATACCAATTCATGTGCTATGGCAAAAAAGATGGCATTTACAACCCAAAATAAGAGTCGTAGTTGATGAAATTACAAAGTTCACGCATAACAAACCTGAATTATTTTTAGAGTAATTCAGGTTATAAAAAATTAATCTGCGATATGCTTGTCCATTTTTATACGCTCTTTATATCCACCGACGGCGGAACCCCAAAAAAGCGTTTATATTCTCTGGAAAATTGCGACAAACTTTCGTACCCGACCTGAATACTGGTGGTTGAAATATCACATTCTTCAGTCATCAATAAGCGCCGTGCTTCGGTCAGCCTCATTCTTTTTTGATATTGTAAGGGGCTCATTGAGGTTATATCACGAAAATGCTGATGAAAACTTGAGGGGCTCATACCCATTGTGCTTGAAAGCTCTTCAATGCTAAATGATTTTGCAAAATTTGTTTTCAACCATTCAATGGCTTTCACAATTCGATGGCCTGTAGTTCCCGCCGCTACAATTCGTTTAAGTCGATCACCTTGTGGACTCATTAATAAACGATAAAAAATTTCTTTAATAATTAGAGGCGACAAGATTGGAATATCTTGTGGAGTGTCTAATAGTTTTAATAACCGTATAAAAGCATCATTCAGTTCCGAATTTACGACTTCAACAGCCATTCCTTTTTTTTCAGTATTTATGTCTTTAAAAGGGATATGGGCTTCAAGCATGATTTGGGCAAGTACATAGGGGTCTAGTCGTAGCACTATTGAAAGATAAGGTAGTTCAGCCGATGCTTCAAGAATTTGAGCAATCACTGGCAGGTCAATTGCCGTAAAAAGGAAATGATTAGAATCATAGGTATAGGTTTCTTCACTAAGAATCACCTGTTTTTTCCCTTGAGCAATCATACATAGACTGGCATCCATCATACTGCTATTTGGTTGGGTCAATGTTTCCGCACGAAATAAAGTCAGTCCCATAATAGGCGTTTCAAATGTACCTTTTTCTCGGGTCCATTGATCGACAAGTTGAGCCAGTGTTTCATTATTGCCTAGAGACATATTCGTCATTCAGATTTCACCTATTGTCATCTGTGTTTTTATTGTAGGCATTTCAAATAAGAAAAATAGAGAGAATTGCAACAATTCGGAGGATTGGGCAAATCTGTGAGAGGAATAGAACAACAGCTTATAACTTTCATTTTTATACTGATGAACATGGCAAAAAAGTCGATTGATTAAAGTCTGCTGGATCATCGTTTCCAAAAACGTATTCATGGGTATTCAAAATCAATAGCCATCAATGAATATCCAGTGATGAAATCGCCTTTATTTAAACATTAAACATGAGAGAAAAAATATGACAATTGAAGTTTTAGGTTATGCTGCGCTGTCATCAGAAACTCCTTTAGTTCCGTTTAAGTTTGAACGTAGAACCCCACGTGAAGATGATGTTGTCATTCAAATTGAATATTGTGGTGTCTGCCACTCCGATTTACATCAAGCTAAAAACGATTGGGGATTTAGTGCTTATCCGTTAGTTCCGGGCCATGAAATTGTAGGGCGTGTAACCTCGATTGGTTCCAAAGTCACTAAATATAAAATTGGTGACCTCGTAGGCATTGGCTGTATGGTAGATTCATGCCGTACTTGTTCTGCTTGCCATTCAGGGCTAGAGCAATATTGTGAAGAAGGTAACATCCAGACTTATGGCGGTGTCGATCGTCATGATCAACGACCAACCTATGGTGGATATTCTCAAACAATTACGTGTAGCGAAGATTTCGTCTTAAAAGTACCTGAAAATCTGGATGCTCAAGCTGTACCGCCATTACTTTGCGCGGGGATTACCACATGGTCGCCTCTACGTCATTGGAATATTGGAAAGGGTAGTAAAGTTGCAGTTGTTGGTTTAGGTGGCTTGGGACATATGGCAATTAAACTTGCAAATGCTCTAGGTGCGGAAGTGACATTATTCACTCGCTCAGCTAACAAAGAACAAGATGCAAAACAACTCGGAGCGCATCATGTTGTGTTATCAACAGATGAAGCTCAAATGAAATCAGTGTTAAATCAGTTTGATTTAATTATTGATACTGTGCCTTATAACCATGACTTGAAGCCTTATATTCCAACTTTAGCTTTAAATGGAACCATTGTGTTGGTTGGATATTTGGGTGAAATTAGCGCAAATTCAGTTCCTATGATTTTAGGAAGAAGATCAATTGCTGGCTCGGTGATTGGCGGGATTAAGGAAACACAAGAGTTACTTGATTTCTGTGGTGAACATAACATCGTTTCTGAGGTCGAGATGATTGATATGCAAAATATCAATGAAGCTTTTGAGCGTATGTTAAAGAGTGATGTGAAATATCGTTTTGTGATTGATATGAAAACTTTATCTGATCATTAATCTTATTTGATCTTTGCTGTGCATTCTGAACGTAGAGTGCACAGTACACCGAGTTAATACGGATGTGGATGTTATAGTTTAGATGGGATGTATTTACGCATTGCAAGGATGAGTATCGTAAGCAAAATACTAAAACCAAAAACAGGTAAGCTTAGGCCTAACACAATGCCAGCTAGCATTAACAATACTTTTTGCTGACCAGTTGCACGCGTCCAAACAAATAAGCTTTGACCAACAAAGTGACTTGTCATAAGTTTTAAGTTTGAGTTTTTAAATGCAGCTTTATATGCATAAATAATCATGAAACAAAGCGCAAGCGCATAAAGCGCAAGAACTAACTGATTCATCCAACCAAATAAAATACCAATATGAGCATCAACTCCCCACCGAGTTAGCTTAGCAACGAATGAGTAGTCTTTAAAGGCAAGTTGATCGATAACTTTGTGTTGTTCCATATCAATTGCGATGCTATCTGCTTGAGTTGGCCATTTACGCTGAATCTCGGCCACTTCCCAAGCTTGATTTCCGCTGGTGGGTGGTTTGATTTGTATTTGTGCCGCATCAATACCATGTGCTCTGGCTATTGAAAGAGCGGTATCAAACTCACTTGAGACAATATTTAAATTAAGGTTTTCACTGTGTGGCATTTCGTGATGTTCATGATGCATCACTGTTGGTAAATTATCTGTCTGAAGAGAAGTTGCTAATGTTGGGGTTTGCCAGTTGAGCCATTGACGAGCAACCCGAATATTATCTCCGGCCCACTCCGACCATGTAAGACCAGTAATGGCGATGATTAATAAGAGTGGAAATAAAACTAGACCAAGCGTGCTATGCCACTTCAATAATTTATTTTTTTGTGTTTGCCTGATTTTAAGATTTTGACGTCGTTTCCACCAATTATATAGTCCAGTTAAAGTCAAAATGGCTACCCAACTTGCTGCCAGTTCACTATAAAAGCGACCCCATTTCCCGAGTAATAAATTGCTATGTAATTGATCAAGTGTCGTTCGAAACGGCAGAACTCCACTGGTGCCATAGACAGCTAGGTGACCTTTCGCCTGAAGTGTAAAAGGATCAATAAAAACTGCTTCACTGGTAAAATCATGTAAAGGATCTGAAAAAATGATACGAGTTGTCTGGTCAGCACTTGGGGCGGGTCTAACTTCAATCACCTGTGCAGACTTGGGCATCACTTGCTTTGCGGCTTCAATTTGCTGACTGAGCTTATATTGTGCTTGGTTCAATGGTTCAACATTTAGAACATCTTTATACATCGCTTGTTCAAGTTGTGGCGTAATCGCATAGAGTAAGCCGGTGATTGCAGCAACCAATATCAATGGTGCAATAAAAATACCAGCATAAATATGAATTAAACGAAAAAGACTACGCCAGAAGGATGAATGGGTCAGCATTAGAAGATAATGTCTATCAGGTGTTGGGCTGGATTATAACGATTTATCTCTTGTGATGTTGATTGAGCTGTAACCTCTATTAAATTATTTGAATAGCCCTTATGCAGACTTTTTAACCCAATAATTAAACAGTTTTTATTACTTGGTAAATTTGGCGTTTTTTTTGCTTACTATCTAATACCTTATCTAACATACTTAATTTGATTGTTGTATAAATGATGATTCAAACTATTTTGCTCTCTTATAGTGTGTTTTTCACATGAAAAATGCACCAAATAGACGCGTCTTTTTATTTTGCACTGTATTTGTGCGTTGGGTGCTGTAATGAAGTTATTGCTTTCAATACTCACTTTACTCATTCTATGTGGATGTTCTTCATCTGAACAAAAGCGAAAAACACAAGAAAAGTTAGCAGCCCATTCGATATGTGTTTTTGATAGTACAAATACAAAAGTCTGTGTAGATAAACCAGCACAAAGAATTGTGTCTTTGTTTGAGTCCGGTTTAGATGGCTTATATATGCTAGGGCAAGGCCATAAAGTGATTGGTATACCAGCTGAAGTGTACATACAGCCTTTATTATTTAATGCCTATTCAAAAATCGATCAACGTATTGCCAATAGAGAGCTTGCTACACCTTCGCAAGGTGCAAATGCCACCAATATTGAAAGTCTCGTGCTGTTAAAACCAGATCTGGTGATTTTGGGGAGCGGACAAACCCAAACAATTGAACTGTTAAGGCAGTTTGGGATTGCTGTATATGTGATGGAGTCTGGCACTTACCAGCAAGTGAAAGAAGAGCTATCTGAAATCGCTGTGCTTAGTGGTGCTCAAAAGCGTGCTCAAGAAATTTTAAGTTTTTCTGATGAAATTGTGGCAGAGGTCACAGCTAAAACTGCACGTCAGCCAAATAAACAATCGATTTATTATGCATGGTCAGGTGGACGAATTTTTTCTACCTCGGGACGTCAATCGATTACCAATGACTTTATTGAGCTGGCGGGTGCTTACAACATTGTTCAGGCCAATGCCAATCAACCCAATGTGAACCCCGAGACCTTAATTGAATGGAACCCAGACAATATTGTGCTTTGGAACACCAACCCAAAACTGATTTATGAACGAAAAGAATTACAAGGTTTAAGCGCCGTACAAAACCGAAAGGTCTTTAATTTGAGTCCTGCATTTATATATAACCCACACACCATCAAAATTATTATTACGGCGATTTATTTGAATCACAGTATTTATCCTGAACAGTCCGATTTACCTGTAAGTGCTTTACAACAGCGTATTTTAACTCAGTTGTATGGTGAGCGCCTTGCCAAAGCGTTGGTGCAATGAATATGCAAAAATTGAAATATTATTGGTTTTACCCATTACCAGTCGTGATGATTTTTATCTCGTTGCTCATTGGGCCAACGCAGACATTGAGTGCATGGGACTATTTGCGGTGGGGTGTGCAAGCAGTCTTTGGTACACCATATTTTGATGCTGAACAATTTAGACTGATGCAAAATATTCTTTTGAATGTCAGACTACCCAGAATTTTACTGACCTTTATGGTGGGGGCTGCATTAGCAACCGCGGGTAATGGTTTGCAGGCGTTATTTCGTAACCCTTTAGTCGACTCTTATGTGCTCGGTATTTCATCTGGCGCGGCATTTGGTGCAGCTTTGGCACTTTCTTTAAGTTGGCTTTCACCCAATCTATCCGCCTTTATTTTTGGTGTTTGCGCTGTTGCCTTAACGTATTTATTTGCGCATCAAAAACATGAAAGCCAGACGTCTTTAGTGATGGTAATTTTATCGGGCATGATTGTTTCGGGGCTATTTTTGGCTGGTCTCACGGTGATTCAATATTTAAGTGATCCATTTAAATTGCAAGCCATTGTGCAATGGACCATGGGTAACTTACATCAAGCTTCTTGGCAAAAGGTTCAATATGCCGTGCTACCAATCTGCATTGGCCTTGCCGGATTATTTACGATGCGCTGGCGCCTAAACTTAATGGCACTCGGTGCCGAAGAAGCGCAGGCGGTTGGTGTTAACCCACGCTGGGAACAGCTTCTTTTAATTGCTTTGGTGACTGTATGTACTTCAACTTCTGTGGCTGCAGCAGGCATTATTAGTCTATATGGACTCTTTATGCCGCATATTGTGAGAATGTTGGTTGGGCCAGATCACCGCTACAGTATTCCTGCCAATATGGTGTTGGGCGGTAGTTTTCTACTGATGATTGATAACTTTTCTCGGGTTTTGCTGACGTTTGAAATACCGATTGGCATTTTTACCATGCTACTTGGCGCTCCATTTTTCTTATTATTAATGAAAACACAGAGGAATCATTGGGCATGATTCAAATTGATCAGTTAAATTATGCCTATGGGCACAAACAGGTTCTTAAAAATATTCATCTGGAGTTTCCTAAAAATCAGTTTTCAGTGATTTTAGGGCGTAATGGCTGCGGAAAATCGACACTTTTTAAGTTGATGGCTGGGTTAGAACCCGTAAAAGATGGATTGATCCGTTACTCAGGAAAGCCATTATCGGACTTTAAAGGTAAAGATCGGGCTGCTTTACTTGGCTTTTTACCGCAATTTCATAAAACCGTATTTCCATTTTTGGTTAAAGATGTCGTGATTACGGGTCGTGCCGCTTTTAGTCGATATCGTCCTTTAAAGTCAGATTGGGAGCGTGTTGACCAAGCTTTGCTTGATTTAGACATTGAGCATTTACGCGATCGTCCTTATACCGAGCTATCGGGGGGCGAAAGACAATTGGTCATGATTGCGCGTATTTTAGTGCAAGCACCAAAAGTTATTTTACTGGATGAGCCAACTAACCATCTTGATGTTTATTATCAGTCTTATTTAATGAAAAAATTGCGTCAGTTGTCGCGGCAAAATTTTACGGTCATTGCGATTATGCATGATCCCAACTTAGCATTTTTATTTGCAGATCATTTGTTTTTCATGCGGCAACATGAGGTGGTGAAGCCTGAGTCTAAAACCCGAGTCACCGATCCGAAGTTTTTAAAAAGTGTCTATGATGTTGAGTTTCATGAAGCCATGATTCAAGACAAAACCATTGTTATCCCTGATCATTCTTGGCTATAAATATGACATTTCACTATCAGCTAGCGGACAAATCAGACTATGCATCTGCGGTAGAGTTTGCACTTTATACTAGACAGCTTTTATTCCCAGAAATCTATCATGGGCAAGTTCCCAAAGATTTACAAAATTTTGAGCAATATTATGCCAATAACCCATTAGGTTGCTTTATTACGGTAAAAGATAAAAACCGTATTATTGGCACCATTGCATATCGGGCGTATGACCATCGTTTTGATTTAAATCTGCCACCAAATACGGTTGAGGTCGTCAAGTTATTTGTACTGCCTGAATACCGCCGTAGTGGCATAGCGACCAAGCTATGTGACATGTTGTTTAGCCATGCAAAAAAGAATGGAATTGCTACTTTGTATTTGCACACTCATCCATTTTTGCCTGCGGCTGAAGCGTTTTGGACTCTACAAGGCTTTGAAGTCATTAATCGAGAATGGATCGAGACGTATGACACCATTCACATGAGTAAATCTTTATAGTGCTTTATCATGCACATGAAATCTTTTTTGAAAATGGGTAGGCGGATAGCCCATAATTTTACTGAACATTGCTGTAAAAGCTGCCGAGTGTTCATAGCCCAAACTAAATGCAATTTCAGTAATCGAGATATTCTCTTTTAATGCATTTAAAGCATAGATGATGCAGACCCGATTACGCCATGCTTGAAAGGTCATGCCAGTTTCTGATTTAAACCAGCGATGAAAAGTTCGTTCACTTTTATTGTGATCATGCGCCCACCAGTGATTGCACTGTTGTGATTGGTGTTGAGCAAAAATATGTCGATGGTCTTCGCATTGATAGCACCGACTACATTGCAAAGGCATTTCACAAAGTTGCTGTGATGTAAGGCTTTACGAATGGTAAATTATTAGGTGAATTAATAAAAAATTTATACGCATTTTCACCACAGGTGGCAGCTGCAGCAGCCTTAAAAGATTTAAAAAATATTTTAAGGCATAACTACTAATCTACTAGTAATATTCTATGTAATGGATATTTTATTCTATCTAGCAGGTTTCCAAAAGAAAATCTCTAAACCAGCGTTGTATAGAATCATGGTGTGTGCGTTCATGCCATGCCATTAATTTATTATAACCACCAACTTCAATCGGTGGTTTTTTGGAAATAATACCTGAATCTTTCTCTAATAAATGATGTGGAGCAACAGCAATCCAATCACTATTTTTAAGAATTTCTGGTAACAATAAAAAGCTTGTAATAGACATTACAACATTTCTCTTTTTCCCGATTTTCTCCAATGCAACATCTGTAGCTCCAGTGAAACCACCTCCATCGTAAGAGACTAATACATGATTGAGAGAGCAAAATGTATCTATATCAAGCTCTTGATTAGCTAATGGATGATTTTCTCGCATCATACAAACATAGTTTTCTTTATGGATTATCCGTGAACGAAGGTTCAAGGGAACTGTTGGTTCACCCACGATAATAAGGTCAAGTTCTCCATTCATCAGCATAGCTTCGACATTCCGACCATGAATAGACATCAGAGCTATTTTGACTTTTGGTGCAATCTTATTTAAAGCTAATGTAAAAGGTACACCTACACAATGCATACCGTTATCAGTCGCAGCAATTCTGAAAGTTGTTTCTAGTTCCGCTGGATTAAAGATAGGCGGTTGTATTAATTGCTCAATTTCACTTAATATTTTCTTTAAAGGTTCAGCTAAAGCAAGAGCTCTATCTGTTGGAACCATACCATATGATGCCCGAACAAATAATGGATCATCAAAACGATCTCTTAGACGATTAAGCATGCTACTAACAGCAGGTTGAGTTAAAGCTAATTTATCTGCTGCACGTGTAACATTCTTCTCATCTAGTAATGCATCTAAAGCTTTAAGTAAGTTTAAATCGAGATTATTGATATTAGCCATATTTATAGCATGTATATATTTTGATAATTATATTTATAACAAAGCCTTTTCTATTATGCAAAGCTCCAATTTTAAAGAGCCACCACAATGATAAAAACCTCATCAAAATTTATAGGTGATTGTTCATTACCTATGAGTAAACTTGCATTAGGTACAGTTCAGATTGGTTATGAGCGCGGAATTAGCTTTGATCAAGCTAAAGAAATTATATATTCAGCTTATCATGAGGGTGTTCGATACTTTGACAGTGCACCAATGTATGGATTTGGGCGGGCTGAATATACATTGAGTACCGCTCTACATGAGTTAGAGATCAGAAAGAGTGTTCTTGTCAGTACCAAAGTTGGACGTGTTTTAAACTCACAAGGCTTTTATTCTAAAAATACGTCTTGGTACTTAAATTATCCTGATTACTACTATGACTATACTTATGATGGGGTAATGTCATCTTTCGAAGGTAGCTTAAAACGTACTGGATTGGATCATATTGATTTATTGTTAGTGCATGATCTGGGGAAAAAATGGCATGGAGATAAAGCTGAACTATTTTGGAATCAATTTTGTGAAAGTGGCTTTAAGGCTTTAGAAGAATTGCGTAGGAATAGGAATGTTTCAGCAGTTGGACTAGGTGTAAATGAAACTGAAATTGTTTTAGAAGTAGCTAAAGAGTTTAAAATTGACTGTGCATTGATTGCTGGTCAATATACTTTATTAGATCATAAAAACTCATATGAAGATTTAAAAAAGCTATCCGAATCTAATGTAGAAATTTTAGCTGCGGGAATCTTTAACTCTGGTGTACTTGCCTTAGGTAATACTTCACAAGCTAGTTATAATTATAAAAAAGTACCTGTTGAAATCGTCTCTAAAATACAAAAAATTCAAGCCATTTGTCTAAAATACGATGTATCTCTTGCCACAGCAGCTTTGCAATTTGCAGCAAGCCATCCAGCAATTACATCTTTAGTTTTCGGTGCTAAAAATAAAGAAGAAACTATTACTAATATCCAATCTTTCTCGAAAATAATACCTTATGAGTTTTGGGTAGAACTGAAAAGCGAAAACATCATCAGTGAGCAAATCCCTATAACAGCCCTTAATTGATCTTTGTATAGAGTATTAACTACAAGAGATATTAATGTGATTAATATTGTATATACGATTCTATAATTATATTTATAACAGTGGTTGCTCTAGTATTTTCATAACAGTTGAACATGCATTCTGTTCTAAAGGCGAATGTTGTTGTCCACGACTGAACTCTCATACTTAAGTAGGAAAATATAAGATGTCTAAACCAACATATGTTACTGAATACAATGCAATTGTTGAAGTATTAAATAAATATAATCAAGGTGGTAAACAAGCAGATAGCAGCATAATGAAACCTGCCTTTAATGAACAAGCAACTATCTTTGGTGTTGATGCTGACAATAAACTTATTGGTGGTCCTATCCAAGGTTTATTCGAAGTGATTGATCGTGATTTTAGTCCATCACCAGATGCCCAAGGTGTAATCGTAAATATTGATATCGTTGGCACTGCTGCAAGTGCACGTATAGATACTAATGATATTTCTGGATTTTGTTTTACAGACTTCTTTAACTTATTGAAAGTAGATGGTAAGTGGACAGTTGTTAGTAAAATTTATCATACCCATTCAACAAATTAATGTTTGGAGCGGGCATGAATTATTTAGAAAGTAAAGTAATCATTATTACTGGAGCTTCTTCAGGTATTGGTAAAGCTTCAGCCATAATGTTAGCGGCTGAAGGGGCGAAAGTTATAGCGGTTGCAAGAAATCAAGAACGTCTTAATGAATTAGTTAAAGAAGTAACAAAGCTTGGTGGTGAAATCACAGGCTTTGTAGCAGATGTTACTAACCTTGATGACTCTAAAAAGCTTGCTCAATTCGCTAAAGATACTTATGGCTCTGTCGATATTCTAATTAACAATGCTGGACTTATGCTTTTTTCATATTGGAGCGATTTAGCAATTGATGATTGGAACAAAATGATTGATACCAATATCAAAGGCTATCTGAATGCCATAGCAGGCGTATTGCCAATTATGCTTGAGCAAAAGTCTGGACAAATCTTGAATATGGATTCAGTTGCGGGACATCAAGTAGATCCTGCTGCGGGTATCTACTGTGCAACAAAGTTTTTTGTACAAGCTATGACTGAGTCAATGCGTAAAGATTTGGGTGTTAACCATGGTATCCGAGTTAATACTGTTAGTCCTGGTGTTATTAATACAGGCTGGGCGGACAAAGTCACTGACCCTGAAGGCCGTAAGGCAGCTCAAGAGCTCAACAAAATTGCCATAGATCCAGAGGATGTTGCACGCGCTGTAGTCTATGCACTTAATCAACCTGAAAATGTCACTGTGAATGATTTAATCATTTCTCCGACGCGTCAAAATTGGTAATCACTATCATTCTATCGCTTTTCCAATTCTTACAAGATGTGAGGTGGAGAAGCGATGCTTTTTACTCAGGGTTGGATATTAATCACTTTATCATGAAGGTGTATCTATGAATATTCTTGTTGTTGGTGCAAATGGAAGAGTAGGTTCTCATTTGGTCAAAACATTGGCAGAAATGGGGCATTCAGTTTTTGCAGGAGCTCGCAAAGATTCATTGAGTTTTACGAATCCTTCTATTCAGTTTTTTGAATTGGATTTGCTAGCTGATTTGCAAAAAATCATTCAACGTTTTGAATCTGTAAATATAGATATAATTTACTTCACTGCAGGCTCTAGAGGAAAAAATCTTCTTCAAGTTGATGCTTTTGGTGCAGTGAAAGTGATGCAAGCCGCGAAAGCTGTGGGTATTCGTCGATTTATAATGTTGAGCTCAGTTTTTGCACTACAACCTGAACGCTGGGGTGAGTCATTCTTACAGAATATTACTGATTATAACATTGCAAAATTTTTCGCAGATCATTGGTTAGTTCATCAAAGTAATTTGGATTTTACTATTCTACAACCAGGTGCATTGCAGGAAAATTTAGGTAGTGGCCGAATCAAAATTAATGTCTCAGAGCCTCTTAGTAACAGTATTGATAATGTCGTAGAAACACTTGCAAATATTTTAAGTGCTCCAAATACGATTGGTCAGGTAATTACGATGGCTGATGGTGACATTCCAATTATAGAAGCGCTCAATCAAGTCTCCCCATAAAGTTTTACGTTTCTGTTTAATGCTTTTAAAGCAAAGATTAAGTTCAAAGATTTTTTAAATTGAAGATGAATATGATGAATCCTAAATACTCTCCCTTATTCCAACCCTATACTTTAAATAATGGGGTAACGATTAAAAATAGATTAGTCGTTGCTCCAATGACACATTTTGCTTCTAATGATGATGGTAGTTTAAGCCATGAAGAACGTGCTTTTATTCAAGGACGTGCAGAAAACTTTGGCTTATTCATTAGTGCAGCGACTTTAGTTTCACCTGAGGGTAAAGCATTTGTAGGTCAGCCTGAGGCTATTAGCGATAAAGATTTACCTAGTTTGAAAGCAGTTGCTGAATTAATTAAATCTCAAGGTGCAAAAGCAATTTTACAAATTCATCATGGTGGGAAACTCAGCATTGATGAATTGTTAAATGGTGCTGAAATGGTTGCGCCATCAGAAGATCTAGAATCTGGATCACGTGAACTCACACATTCTGAAATTAATGATTTAATCCGAGCATTTGCTAATGCTGCTGATTTGGCTATTCAAGCGGGTTTCGACGGTGTCGAGATTCATGGTGCAAATGGTTATTTAATTCAGCAATTTAACTCAGCACAATCAAACCGCCGCACGGACGAATGGGGTGGTAGTATTGAAAAACGTATGCGTTTTTCACTATCGATTGTAGATGCTGTACATGCTGTCAAAATGAAACATGGGTTAAATGATTTCATTATTGGTTATCGGTTTTCACCAGAAGAACCGGGAGAGCACGGTTTAACAATGGCAGATACATTTGCTCTAATTGACGCATTGGTAGAAAAACCAATTCAATATTTGCATGTATCTCTTTGGGATTTTTATAAAAAAGCACGTAGAGGGGCAGATGTAAGCTTAACTCGTATGCAACTTCTACATGAGAGAATTGCAGGTAAGCTTCCATTAATTGGTGTCGGAAGTTTATTTAGTGCAGATCAGATATTAGATGCATATGAAACTAAATGGGCTGAATTTATTGCAGTTGGTAAAGCAGTAATGATGAATCCCGATCTTGCAACATTAATTTCGAATGGGCGCGAGAGCGAAATTGTTTTAGCAATAGACCCTCATAAAGCTGATCGTTATCGTATTCCTAATAATCTGTGGCAACAAAATATGAGCCGTTTATCCTATTTACCTCCACTTAAAGATGACTCTGAGTGGAAAACAGTTGATATTTAAATATTGAGCATAATATGGCAATTCAATCTGTACCTTTAGAAAAAGCATATCACTTATTGAACCATGGACCAACTGTGTTGGTCTCTGCAAAACATCAATCTACTGAGAATGTGATGGCTGCTTCATGGGTTTGTGCATTGGAGTTTTCTCCAGCGAAAGTCACTGTGGTTTTAGATAAAATGGCATTTACATGTTCTTTAGTTGAACAAAGTGGATGGTTTGCATTACAAGTTCCTGTTGCGCAGCAGGCTCAAATGGTTGTAGATGTTGGAAGTGAAAGTCTAAAAGACCACCCAAATAAATTGAACGAATTTGGTGTAAAGCTATTTTACCAAGATGGTTTTCAAACTCCTTTAGTCGAAGGTTGTGTAGCTTGGCTACTCTGTAAACTAATTCCAGAGCCACACAATCAAGAAGCTCATGATCTTTTCATTGGAGAGGTGGTTAGTGCTTGGGCTGATGATCGTGTCTTTAAAGATGGTCACTGGCAATTTGATGACGTACCGATAGAACTGAAAACTTTACATTATATTGCTGGTGGACAGTTTTATGTTATAGGCCAAGGACTTAAAGTAAATAAAGGACCTTAGTCTAGCTGTAATTTTACTGTATTGGCATTTTCTATGTACCAATACAGTAAATATTTTAATCATGTTAAAGTTAGAGATATTAAAGATATTGAAAATAAAATAAAGAAAGTACCAATAATTTTGTTAAATAAATAAAAGAATTTTGGTTTTTTTATTAACACTTTAATCTTTTCACCACCCCAAATGTAGATGAGCATCCAAGAAAATTCGCAAACAAAAAAAGTAAAAATCAGTATTGAATACTGTGAGAGGAGAGGTGAATTTGGATTAATAAATTGAGGGAAAAATGAAATAATAAAAAGTAATGTTTTAGGATTACTAATAGCTATAAAAAAACCATTAATAAATAAATTTCCACGTGTTTTAAATTCGAATGCGTTGTCATGGTTTAATTGTTTTGATTTATATTTTAAGTGTTTTATACCTATTATAAATAAGTAGATAATTCCAAATAAATTAATTAATTTAATAAAGATAGTTTGTAAATTACTTAAAAATAAGAGTGTAAGACAACATGCTGTAATTGATATTAATACTCCAAGTAAACACCCAGTAGTTGATATTAACGTTTCTTTTAAAGTTTGGCTTAGTCTCGTATTTAAGATGAATACCATATTAGGGCCTGGTATTGCTGATAGGGCAGAAATAGTAGATAGAAATAAGAGCCAAGTATATAAGGTCATAGCAGTTTATTAAATGTTAAATTATAGTTTTAAAGTAAAAATATAATAAACAATATTTTTTTATTAGATAGATAGAAAAATATTATATGCATATATGATTTTGATAATCATTTTTATTTAATTAAATTTGTTTTATTTCAACGTCTTGAAATTTATATAGGAATAATTTGTTAATTTAAAAAAATATTTTTGTTTCTATGCATGCTTTTTTTTATATAGCATAAATTTGTTTAAAGGATATAAGAAAATAAGGTCGAATAGATTCTTATTATCTTAAATTCCTATCAGGTATAAAGGATTATACGAGTAAAGACAGAATCTAAATTTTAGATTTTAACTCGAAAAACCTTTCTATTTTAAATTTTTATTTAAGACAAAAGTCAATTTAATAGAGGTTCCTATGAGTTTAGCACCATTCCATTTAGCTATCCCTGTTTATGATTTACCTGCTGCAAGAGATTTTTATGGTGAAGTCTTTGGTTTAGAAGAAGGAAGATCTAGTGATCACTGGGTTGATTTTAATTTCTTCGGACATCAGCTAGTTATTCATGAACATCCTAAAATGGATTATCAAGAAAAAGTTGTTTCTAATTCTGTGGATGGCCATGATGTGCCTGCTCCACATTTCGGAATTATTCTTAGTTGGGAAGATTGGGAAACTTTAGCTGAAAGATTAAAGTCTTTAGGTACAAAGTTTGTGATTGAACCCTATGTACGTTTCAAAGGTAAAGTTGGCGAACAAGGAACTATGTTTTTATTTGATCCGTGTGGTAATGCGCTTGAATTTAAAGCATTTAAAGATATGACTCAGCTTTTTGCGAAATAAAGTAATGAGGGATACGAATATTATTTGTATCCCTTTTTTGAGGACATGAAGAAACAAGGATGATTTATGAAAAGTATTTCTTTGGTATGGCAAATATTAATTGGTCTTCTTTTAGGTATTTTAGTCGGGTGGTATTTTAATGTAAATCCAACTCATCAAGTTTGGGTAAGCACTGAAATATTAAAACCGTTAGGCGATATTTTTATTAATATGATGAAAATGGTCGTTGTACCTATTGTATTGTGTTGCATGATCTTAGGCATCGCAGGAGGAGGTGATAATAAGTCTTTTGGAAAAATGGGTGCGGGTTCTCTCCTTTATTTCTTTACAATAACAAGCCTTGCGATTGTTTGGGGTTTATTATTGGCCAATTTTTTTCAACCTGGGGTTGGAACAGATATATCTGGGATGGCACACTCAGCTGTAGTACTGCATACTGATACGAACAAAGGCGCTCTACAGATTATAAAAAATATCGTGCCAGAAAATATTGTGGTAGCCCTATATGAAGGCAAACTACTATCAATTCTATTTTTTGCGATTCTTTTTGGTTTAGCATTAAACAAAATTCCTGAAGAAAAAAGCCAACCTGTAATAAGAGTTTTACAGGGAATATCTGATGCATTGTTTAAGCTGGTAAGTTTAGTCATGGCTTATGCACCGATTGGTGTGTTTGGTATGATCGGAGCGACAGTTGCGACTTTTGGCTTCAGTTCTTTATTGCCATTACTGAAATTAATTGGAGTCGTTTATCTAGCTTTAGCTTTATTTGCTATTTTTGTTCTAGGTACTGTGTGTTTGTATATAAGAGAAAACTTATTTCACCTTATTAAATATTTTAAAGATGAACTCATTCTAGCTTTCTCAACTGGTGCGTCTGCTGCTGTTATGCCGCAATTAATGCAGAAACTGGAAAACTATGGCGTTCCACGCCGTATTGTAAGTTTTGTAGTGCCTATGGGGTATGCATTTAATTTAGATGGAGCATCAATTTTCTTAGGTGTGGCTACAATTTTCGTCGCTCAATTATATGGAATAGATTTGTCTATCTCTCAACAAGCATTATTGGTTGTGACTATGGTCTTAACATCTAAAGGGGCAGCAGGAGTTCCAGGTTTTGCAATTCTAATTTTATCTGCAACTTTAGCTACAGCTGGTTTACCGCTAGAGGGTGTTGCGTTAATTGCTGGTATTTTTAGAATTATTGAAAGTGGTACTACAACATTAAATGTTCTTGGAAATGCTATTGCACCACTTGTTGTAGCAAAGTGGAAAACGAAACGGTTAGAGTCTTTTAATACTGTAACTGAAAATTAAAACCAAAGATAAGTATCGCACTAAGAGATACTTATCTATATAAATTTAGGAAGTGTATAATTTCTACAAGGATTGGTTTTATCATTTAATGGAATGCAGATAGTATGTTTCATGAGCTCAAAACCCTTATAGCAATTAAAAAATATGGTTCATTTAGTGCTACAGGTAACAATGTGGGGCTTACTCAAGCAGCTGTCAGCGCACAAATCAAATCTTTAGAATCTTATTTGGGGATTAAGCTCTTTGAAAGAAATGGAAAAACTGTTCAATTTAATAGTGAGGGTTTACGCGTACTTGCATTAGCTGAGCAACTTTTTGAACTCGTTGATAAGATGAAACAACCCGAATGTATGGCAGATTTTACGGGTGAGATTAGAATAGGGGCAATTGCCTCGATCCAATCAAATATTTTGCCAGAAATACTTGAAGAACTATTTAAATATTTTCCTAAAGCAAAAATTAAGCTTATACCAGGAGTGTCATTCAATTTATTCCATCAGCTGGGAAAAAATGAGATAGATCTCGCGATTATCATTAAGCCTAATTTTGAAATTTCAGATGACTATTGTTATTACACCTTAAAAAAAGAGCCTATTCTTCTTATTACCCCAATTGATATTCACGAAAAACACCCTGTTGAAATTTTGAAAAATAATCCGTTTATACGTTATGACTATTCTTCATTTGGGGGGAAAGTTGTTGCAAACTACTTAAATAGGAATCAAATAAAAACAAAGGACATCATTGAAGTTGATGAAATTGAAGCAATCATCAGAATGGTAGAAAAAAACTTAGGTGTAGCTTTGATTCCAGATATTGGAATGAATAAATTAAAAGAAAAAAATATTAATATTATTGATCTGAAACAACCAGATTTATATCGAGAAATTATTATTATCCATAAAAAGAATACTGAAGATTCAATTATATCGAGTATTGTTTCTAAAATAGTTGAAGGTGTGGCTATTC
The DNA here is from genome assembly GCF_025513915.1 of Acinetobacter sp. WU_MDCI_Abxb74. Taxonomy (NCBI): domain Bacteria; kingdom Pseudomonadati; phylum Pseudomonadota; class Gammaproteobacteria; order Moraxellales; family Moraxellaceae; genus Acinetobacter; species Acinetobacter sp. WU_MDCI_Abxb74. Next base: position 703,732 of record NZ_JAHPRP010000001.1, on the reverse strand, counting down.
GTGATAAGTAATTAAGTCTATTCATGTCTCAACAAAGCATATGTGCTATTGATATGAAAAGACAAACATCCGACATTAAGACGGATTTTTTATTGCGTAAACTTAATTGATATAGATTGTAACAATCTCGAAATATGTGTCAAAAATCTCACATCAAATGTCATTCAGCGATTGCCTTAAAAAAGTTTGAAAATTAGACTTGAAATATATAGTGGCTTTATGCCACTATATATTCATCAAAAGTCATCAGACAAAAGAGGGTGATATGGCTATCCAGCTTTTAGATGCGGCAAGAAATGAAATTCCAGTGAAATTCACGCAGTTTTCTGGTGGAGAGCGTCATGTTCAGATTGATGAGACAACCTTAGCTTCTTTATCTGGCACCGTATTGGTTCGTGCACAAATGACCACAAGCCACGATGTGATGGACTATTTACTGCTTGAAAATGTATTGCTGAATCAGGGTTTAACCGTTGACCTAGAAATTCCATATTTTCCATACGCCCGTCAGGACCGTATTTGTGCAGTAGGCCAAGCGTTCTCACTTGATGTGATGACCAAATTACTCAACATCAACGCAGACAAAAAAGCGGGAAAACAAGGCAAGGTAACTGTATGGGACTGCCATAGTGAAGTAACAACAGCATTACTTGCAGCCAATACTTCTTTTAGTGAAGTTGTAAATGTCAGTTCAGTCGACATCATCGCAAAGAATGAAGCGCTGAGTGCATTGTTAAAAGATGAAAAAACAGTACTGATTTGCCCAGACAAAGGGGCGAAAGCACGTACACAAATGGTTGCAGATGCTTTTAATCACGAGCGCAAACAACCCATCACTATTGTTCAGTGTGATAAAAAACGTGACCCAGTGACTGGCAAAATTTTAGGTACACATGTACATGCGACTGATTTATCAGGCCTAACCGCGGTAATCACCGATGACATTTGCGACGGCGGTGCAACTTTTATTGGTATTGCCAAAGAACTCCGTCACCTCAATTGCCATAAGGTCGTTCTGTATGTGACCCACGGTATTTTTAGTAAAGGAATTGAAGTTTTTGATGGGCTGCTAGATCAACTGTTTACTTCAGACAGCTTTCCACAACAGCCAACAGACAAAATTTCAGTAATTGCTTTTGCAGCAAAATAAAGAGAATAAAGATGACTATTAAACTTAACCCGCTAAACGCTATCGATTTTTATAAAGCTGATCACAGACGTCAGTATCCAGTAGGCACAGAATATGTGTACGCAAACTTTACGCCGCGTTCATCTCGACTCGCTAAAATGTTGCCTGACTTCGATGATAAAGTTGTATTTTTTGGTCTTCAGGGTTTTATCAAACATTTTTTGATCGATACGTGGAATGAAGGCTTTTTTAAACAACCTAAAGATAAAGTGGTAGCTACTTATAAACGCCGTATGGATACTTCATTGGGTGAAGGTGCTGTACCGGTCGATCACATTGAAGCATTACACGACTTGGGCTATTTACCATTACGCATTAAAGCATTGCCAGAAGGCAGCCGCGTCAATATGCGTGTACCCGTGCTCACTGTAGTTAATACCGACCCGCGTTTCTTTTGGTTAACCAACTATATTGAAACTGTGTTAAGTGCTGAGCTTTGGAAAAGTTGTACTACAGCCACAATTGCCTACGAATACAAACGTTTATTAACGCAATATGCCTTAAAAACTGGCGCACCACTCGATTTTGTATCTGTGCAGGGACACGATTTTAGTAGCCGGGGCATGAGTGGAATTTATGATGCAGCGCAATCTGGCGTGGGGCACTTAACCAGTTTTATTGGAACGGACTCGGTTGCTTCAATCGACTACGCTGAAGACTACTACAATGCCACAGGTGTGATTGGTGTGTCTGTACCAGCGACCGAACACAGTGTGATGTGTATGGGCACAGAAAACAGTGAGCTAGAAACATTTAAGCGTTTAATTTGCGAACTTTATCCGTCGGGTGTTGTCAGTGTCGTGTCTGATACTTGGGATTTTTGGCGAGTGATTACCGAGTTTACGGTGGCTTTAAAACCTGAAATTCTGGCAAGACAGCCCAACGCTTTAGGTTTGGCTAAATTGGTTTTCCGTCCAGACTCTGGCGACCCTGTTAAAATTATTTGTGGTGATCCAGATGCCGAAGTCGGCAGCCCAGCTTACAAAGGCGCGGTTGAATGCTTATGGGAAGTATTTGGTGGCACAACAACTGACCAAGGCTATAAAGTACTGAATGAGCGTGTCGGTTTAATTTACGGTGACTCGATTACCCTAGACCGTGCACAGCGCATTTTAGAAGGGCTAGAAGCTAAAGGTTTTGCTTCAAACAATTTAGTGTTTGGGATCGGCAGCTTTACCTATAACTACTTAACTCGCGATACCTTTGGGTTTGCTGTTAAAGCAACTTGGGGGCAAGTCAATGGCGTGGGTCGAGAGCTATTTAAAGACCCGATTACTGACTCAGGTGTAAAAAAGTCTGCGAAAGGTCTATTACGCATTGAAGAAAGTGAAATAGGTTTTACCTTGTTTGATGAGCAAACAGCCGAACAAGAAAAGGGCGGAGCACTAAAAACAGTCTTTGAAAATGGTAAACTTCAATATGAGTGTACTTTGGATCAAATTCGTGAGCGTTTATCCATCGCATAACTGAGTTTAGATGAGCCGTTACATGAGTATCGGTTCATCGTTTTCATTGAGAGACTGAACGTGACTATTCAAACTGAACAAGAATTCCTTGCCAGTTATGATCGCCGAGATTATGACGCACCTTTACTGACTGTAGATATGGCTATTTTCTCGGTATTTAATGGTCAGTTGCAGGTATTACTCATTAAGCGACCCAACTTTCCAGCCAAAGACCAATGGGCTTTACCGGGCGGTTTTGCCGATTTAACCCATGATCAAGACTTGATGGCCACGGCTTATCGTAAGCTGGTCGAAAAAACAGGGATTGCTTCACCTTATTTGGAACAGGTTGCCTCTGTCGGCAACGCCAAACGTGACCCGCGTGGTTGGGCTGTGACCATTTTGTATTTTGCTTTAATTGATTTTAATGCTTACCAACATCAAGTGTTGGCTGAATACAGCGAATGGGTGTCCGTAGCAAAAGCACAAGATTTAGCATTGGCTTTTGATCACAATGAATTGCTTAGCCTAGCATTAGAACGTCTGACCAATAAAACCCGCTATACCGCATTGCCAGCCAGTCTGATGCCTGAATTATTTACACTGACTGAGCTACAAACCATTTATGAAATTATTCTTGGGCAATCTTTAGATAAAAAAGCGTTTAGACGCCGTATGATAGAAGCGGGCGCAGTTGAAGAAACTAATCACAGTAAAATTGTGGGTAAACGACCAGCTCAGCTTTACCGTTATGCACTCGATTCTTTCGATTTTATATTTCCTCGCTCACTCGAATTACCCAGAAATAAAGAGGGTGAAGATAAGCAAAACAATGAGCTTTCTGACTAGCGCATCTTGATGCACTTTTGATTTATAATGCCGCGCTTATGATTAATGTCATGTTTTGATCAGCACTTTGCCTATGTCACACGTTTCTCCCTGCTTCCAGCAAAACCAGTTTTTTGTATTGGTGGAATACCTCACTTCATTACACGAGATTTATCCTGTGAAATATGAGTTTGCAGGATATCCAGCTGCAATGACATTGGCAGATCGCGTACATTCAGATCATGATATTGCGCCGCTTGAGGCCAGCAAAAGTTATCCAGACTCAATCGATAAAGTCTTACACTTTTCGGGTAAGGCCCGAGACATACAAGATTTTGAGCACTTTTTAGAACAAGCCAAGTCTGCCAATATTCAAAACTTATTATTGCTTACAGGCGATAAACTGAAAGAACATCATAATGGACGAGATGGGCAGCCTCGTAGTCGATACCTTGAGTCTGTAAATGCCGTAATGGCAGCCAAGCAGCATGGCGGGTTTCGTATTGGGGTTGCTTTTAACCCATTTAAATATGTTGAAGCTGAGCGTGACGCACAGTATTTAAAACTGCATAAGAAGATTAAAGCAGGCGCTGACTTTATCATTACCCAATTGGGCTATGACATTGAAGCCTTAAAGCAAGCCAAATCATTTTTAACGAAGCATGCTTATTCGCAGCAAATACTGGCTTGTGTCATGCCACTGACTTTGGGCCGTGCTAATTTCATGGTGAAGCATAACGTCGCGGGTATTGTAATTACTCCACACATGCTAAAAGTCTTGGCAGATGAAAAACTAGCAGGGCATACAGACCGTGTTTATTTACGCTGTGCTTTACAGATTTTAATATGTAAACACTTAGGGTTTGCAGGCATTCATTTATCTGCTTGCCATAAGCCAGAAGAACAAATTTTGCTTGAAAGTTATATTGAGCAGTACAGACATTTGGAGCTTGAAGCCTTAGAAGAGCTTTGGAATTCACTTTGGCAAGTCACATCAGGCAAAGAGTTTTCACCTGTAATTGCTCGTTTTTCGCGTCAGCCAACGTCTAAACAAATAATTAAATATCGCCAATTGCATGTTATGCATGAAGCAATGTTTGGATCAAAAATTGCCAAAGGTGTAGGGCGGTTTATTTTCAAGGCATCTTTTTGGGAAAACTCTTTAGTAGCTAAAGTATTAATTAAAACAGAAGTGCTGAGTAAACATAGCCTAGTCGGTTGTGAAAGCTGTGGTCAGTGTCGCCTAAGCGATACTTTATATATATGTCCTGAAACGTGTCCAAAAGGTTTAGCCAACGGACCATGTGGCGGGACAACTTTAGATCGCTGTGAATTTGGTGACCGTGAGTGTATTCATTCAGTCAAAGCAAGACTTGCAAAAGCAGTTGAGCAAACAGAAGTATTAAAAGAAAAACTGATTCCAACCGTACCTGTTGAAACGAGAGGAACCAGTTCTTGGAAAAATTGGTATTTAGCGACTGAGGCTTAAGTTTTGTATTACCCTTTGATTTGATTTCAAAATTAATTGATATGCTAAACCATGGCGATAATTTAAAAATAACAATTACTTGCCTTAATTATGTTCAATCAAAATGATTACCTAGGAGTATACTTAAAGCAAATCTTTTGCGTTAAAAGGAAAGCTCTCTCAATGAAAAAGTTAGTTGCTGCACTTGCTGTAATTGTTATTTTAAGTGGATGCGTTTACGACCCTATTAATTACGACAAAATACACGACCAAGAGTTCCAAGATCACCTCAAACAAAACGGTTAGTAATAAAAAAGCCCACTTAATGAGTGGGTTTTAGTGTTTAAAAAGCTAAACCCTCTATTTCCTAAATAAAAAAGAGTTAAAAGTAACTCTTTTTTATTTTATTTTTTCCTTTTAATAATGTGTAATTACTTGACGAGACTCCGTCTTTTTTGTAAAAAACAATATACTATTCAACTAAATATAATTAATTCAAAAATTATTAAGTGTGTATCTTTAGCAAACTTTAATATTTAAGTTTCTTTATTTTTTTAAAACTACAATATTTATATTTTATTTTCATAAGAATAACAGGGAAGTTGTTAATTGTGATGAAATTCACATATTAATTAAATTAATGATATGTAGTATTCGAAAAATTGAGGTAATTTTTAGAGTTTAGTAATTAGTTTTTTGTACTTACTCTTCTTATTCTTCGATGTAGGATTATCTAAAAACATATATATTTTATATTAAATAATTGATTTTTAGGTAAATTATTTTAATTAAAAAATAGTTTTATAGAAAAATATTAGACAAAATCTAAAATTAAATAATTTTTAAATATAGTTTTTATAATATTTAGCTTATTGGCAGAAATAGAAAAAATATATGACAAAACGGTCAATGATCTTTAATTGACTTAAGAATGATAATTTGCACTAATTTTACGCTATCACGATTCATTTAATAAAACCTAGTGAAAAGTTACGTAAAAAAGACGCTAATAGTTTATTGGTGTAAATAAAAAATCGAATATTACAAATAAACGGAATGAATATGGATAACGTAGCTCAGCTAGAAACTGATACTAATTTCCAAAGTCGAAAAAAGATAACTTGGGGTGTTTTTAGTGTCCTGCTGTTATTTTTAGTCGCGGGCATTATATATTATTTTTTTGTATACCGATTTTATCAATCGACCGATAATGCTTATGTGCAAGCGGATGTCACTTGGGTGATGCCAAAGATTTCAGGCGAAGTGATGGAGTTATTAATTAACGATAATCAGTTTGTAAAGAAAGGGGAAACCTTAGCTGTATTAGATCATCGTGATTACCAAGCTCGTTATGATCAGGCTAGCTCTGTCGTGAGCTTAAAAGAAGCGGCGCTGGGTGTACAACAACAAAATGAAAAGTCTGCCAAGTCTTCAATTAGTGAAGCCAATAGTGGTGTCGTTGCGGCACAAGCAGACTTATCTCGCTTAAGAAAAGATTTTGAACGTTATCAAGATTTATTAAAAGATGGAGTAATTACCCGTCAAAACTTTGAAGGGGTTCAATCTCAATATTTAACGGCTCAAGCACAGCTAAGCAAGGCGCAAGCCGCCGTAAATGCAGCAGAAGCTCAGTTGGGTAGTTTACAGGCCAGTAGAGCGCAACTTTTGGCAGATATTCAAAGTGCCAATGCAAACTTAAACCTTTATCAAATTGATTTGGCTTCATCAAAAGTGGTGAGCCCAGTCGCAGGGAAAATAGGAAGCCTTGCAATCCAGAAAGGTTCGCGTGTTTCTCCGCAAACCCGTTTAATGGCGATTATTCCTGAAAATAGTTTGTATGTACAAGCGAACTTCAAAGAAACCCAAATTGAAAAAATGCATATTGGCCAGAAAGTTAAATTAAAACTTGATGCTTACCCCAGCCTGACTTACAGCGGAACAATTGAGAGTTTTTCACCAGCCTCTGGTGCAACTTTCTCACTCATGCCACCAGACAATGCCACAGGCAACTTTAACAAGGTTGTACAACGTATTCCTGTACGCATTGCCATAGATTCAAGTCCGCATATTGATCTTATAAAACCCGGAATGTCGGTTAGCGCTACGGTTGACCTAAGAACTTAATAATAAAATTTTTAGGTAATAAGAAATGAATAAGCATATTGACGCTGAGTGGAAGTTTCCCGCAAAGACGGCTTGGGCAATTTTTGCTGCCATGATTTTTGGCAACTTTATGGCGATTCTTGATATTCAGATTGTGGCGAGTTCTTTAAATGAAGTTCAAGCCGGCATGAGTGCAAGCCGCTATGAAGTGACTTGGGTGCAAACGGTTTATTTAATTGCCGAAATTATTGCGATTCCAATGTCGAGTATTGTCTCGCGAGTACTTTCAACACGGGTCTATTACACGATCTGTGCAATTGGCTTCACTATCAGTTCTTTACTTTGTGCGTTGGCATGGAACTTAGAGAGTTTATTGGTTTTCCGTGGCATTCAAGGCTTTATGGGCGGTGGCATGATTCCAACTTCCATGACCGCTTTGTACTTGCTGTTTCCAGAAGCAAAACGTTCATTGCCTTTGGTTATGTTTGGAATGATCAGTACTTTAGGTCCAGCCATCGGCCCAACCATTGGCGGCTGGTTAACCAATAACTTCTCATGGCATTGGATGTTCCTGATTAATATCATTCCGGGCATTATCATTGCCACGGTCATCTACTCAGGCCCAAATATCGACCGTGCGAATCATTCACTCATCAAAAGCATGGATTGGTTCAGCCTCATTGGTATGGCGATGTTTTTGGGTGGATTGGAATATTTCCTTGATGAAGGCGCACGGCATGACTGGCTTGCAGACACAGGCGTTCGAATTGCTTTCATGATCTGCGTTGTGGGTGGCATGATCTTCTTCTCTAGAAGCTTTACCCAACCTAAGCCATTGCTCGATTTATCCGTATTTAAGAATAAAAACTTTACCTTAAGTGCCATCACAACTTTTGTGATTGGTATGGCGCTCTATGGCTTGGGTTACATGATTCCAGTGTTTCTGGGGCAAGTCCGTGAAATGAACAGTAGCCAAATTGGTCACGTCATGATGGTGACAGGCATTGTCATGTTCTGCTTTGCGCCGTTTCTTGCGTGGCTCATTCCCAATTTTGATACTCGCAAAACAGTATTTATTGGAATGATTCTGGCTGGTTTTGGTGTATGGCTCAATTCTCACCTCAGCATTCACAGCGATTATGACTTTATGTTTTGGCCACAAATTTATCGCGGCATTGGCCTCATGATCTGTCTGATTGTGGTTTCGCATTTAGCCATGAGCACTTTGCCACTGAGTAAAGTGGCCGATGCCAGCGGTATTTATAACCTGATGCGCAATATTGGCGGAGCGGTTGGACTGGCACTGATTAACTCATCATTAGATTGGCTGACTGCGCTTCATGTTACCCAGATTAATCAGTCGATGACCCCGCAGAACTGGATCTTTACAGAAAGACTCGATCAGCTCACGGCGCAATATCAGGAAGTCGGCTCAAATGCACAGCAAATTGCGCTCAGCGTGATCTATCGTGACATTCATTTTCAGGCACTTACATCTAGTTTTAATGATTTATTACGCATGCTCGCAATCATCATGTTTGTGACCGCCTTTTTAACCATATTTATGGATCGGGGGAAGAAAATGAATATGTAGCTATTTAGAAATAAAGAGCAGCTTTCAAAGAATGAAAAACAATAGGGCATATCAAAACGTATCCCTTCATAGAAAAAGAACATTTATATGAGTTTTCTAATATCGGTAGATGAGATCGGGGAACTCGCAAATTAGAGGTGGAAGGTTAAAGGATTATGATTAATACAACGTATAAACTGATTTCAAAATTGAACCTGAAAAACACGACTTATGGTCAATATTTTGAAAAAGAGCAAATCGATACTGACCGATTAAAAGTGATGTATTCCATTTACGAACAGTATTATGAAAATACGAGATTTTCTATTTTTGTAGATGATTTTAAAAATAAAAGTGGCGCGATCTTAATTTTTGACTCGGCAACAGATGAGATTGTGGGGTTCTCAACCGTTGTTGTGCAGCACTTCTATTTAAATGGTAAAGACTACACCGTGTTATTTAGCGGTGATACGGTCATTTTGAAGAAGTTTTGGGGCACGCGTAGTCTGCAAAGTACCATGCTCAAACTTATGATTAAGCTTCGAATCAAATATCCATTTAACGAACTCTATTGGTTGCTGATTTCTAAAGGTTATAAAACCTATCTATTACTCGCCAATAACTACTATGTGTACTACCCAAATATTAAAGATGAAAACCAGCACCTGTCGGAAGTGGTCGAGCACTACTGTGAGAAATTCTTTGGGGAATATTATGATAAAGATGCGGGCCTCTTAAATTTTGGAGATGACTATCAACCATTAAAAGGTGAAGTCGCGCCGATTACTGCCGAAATGAGAGAAAAGAACCCAAATATTCATTTCTTTGAACAGATGAATCCAACATGGAGTGCGGGTACTGAATTACCGTGTATTGGTCGATTAGGCTGGAAAGATCTTGCTCGTTTCCCAGTAAAACTCATCACCAAACCCACGAGTAAAGGAAAGTTTGAAGCCTGTGTAACACACAAAACAAAACGTAGAGAGGCTATCCAATGAAACCTAATGAATGGCTAACTTTGGGTTCGCATCTGATTTTAAAACAATGGTGTGATGCATCTGACCGAAATTTTCAAAAACGGTTTAATGCTTTAGAAGCAACACAACGCCAAATTCTGCATTCGATTTTACAGACCTCTACGTTTGCTAAAGATAAGAAAGTTCAAAACTATGAACAGTTTGTAAAATCATTTTCTGCGACACGTTATGGCGCATGGCGAGAAGACATTCAACGTTACCGTGAACAAAAGCTTTCATTGTCTAGCAGTAAACTGGTTCGTTTCCAGCCGACCAGTGGGTCGAGTGAACAGATTAAGTTTATTCCATACACCAAGCTGTTTTTAGATGAGCTTGACCATGCGATTGCGCCGTGGATGGCAAGTCTATACCGTAAATGTCCGGAGCTGAGTTCGGGTACGCATTATTGGTCGGTGTCATGGTTACCTGAAAGCCAGCGTGAAGTTTTAAAAGACAAAAACCTAAATGATGATAGTGCGCTACTGGGTGTAGGTAAGCGAATTTTATCTAAGTTTACCCAAGCCGTTCCAAGTAATGTTGCATTTGCAGCCAATGCCGACGATGCACTCTTTGCCACAATTTGCTATTTGGTTGCAAACCGTAACTTAGCCATGATCTCGGTGTGGAGCCCAACGTTTGCGCTGCAATTGCTTGAACGTTTAGAGTCAATGCAACAGGAAGTTATTGAGGTTTTAGAGACGGGTTTATGGGGGCATCGCCAAAGCTCATTAAAAGAAGTAAATGCACCGCATAGCCTTGAAAGTGCTCAAGCCCTAATTGATAGTTCAAATGGCGAACAGATCGACTTCAAACAACTATGGCCAAAGTTAAGTTTAGTGTCGAGTTGGGATACCGCAGGTTCAAAAGCTTGGGCCGAAAAATTACAAGAGAAATTACCCAGTGTTCAGTTTGAAGGAAAAGGTCTATGGGCGACTGAAGGTGTAGTCACGATTCCCTATAATGATCAATACCCGCTGGCGTATCAAAGTCACTTCTATGAATTTGAATATTTAGAGGGTGATAAACAAGGACAAATCATTCCGTCGTGGCAACTTAAACAAGGTGATGTGGTGAGCCCACTCATTACATCTGGTAATGGCTTGCTTCGTTACTGTATGGATGACTGCTTACGCGTAACTGGCTTTATAGAACAAATCCCGTGTTTTGAGTTCCAAGGCCGCCGTTTTGGTGTAGATCTGGTCGGTGAGAAACTCGCACCTGAAACTGCCCAGCAATTATTGTCGCAGTTAAATGAAACGGAATCGAAAGCGATTTCTTTACTGGCGATTGATACTGAGCAACACGTTAAACCGTTTTATTGCGTGCTTTTTGAAGGCGAAATTCATCACAGCATTAACAATGAATATATCGACAGTATTTTACGTCAAAATTTTCATTATGAACTTGCTCGCAACCTAGGACAGTTAGATCAGCCACAGATTCGTCAGGCCAATAATGGTTGGAGCGCTTACAAGAAACTGGTCATGTTTGACGGTATTATCGAAGGCAATATCAAGCCTGAGCCACTCAAAAAAGTCACCCTGAATAGTTTGGAACAACTATGAAAGGGAAAAAGCAATTTAATACTCGGTTTTTATCACTCCGACATGCCTTGTATCTAGGCGTGTTGCTTGTGTCGAATACACATGCCATGACTTTAGACGAGGCTTTGTCTGCTAGCTTAAGACATGAAAGTCAGCTTGAAGTGAGCCGTTTAAGCGTAAATCAGTCCACCGCTATGCTTGAACAGGCTAAACAACGCGATGGACTTAAAGTCAATTTGGTGGGGCAACTTGACTATGAAAGAATAGATACGCCTTCACAAGTCCTGTTTCCAACTGAAGGAAACCGTAAAGGTCGAAGTTTGCAATTGCAGGCAGATTATCCGATTTATACCTCTGGACGACACCGTTTAGGAATTGATGTTGCCGAAAGCCAGCTCTCTGCACAAAGCCAAGGGTTATCAGACCAAAGATCGGAAACTATTCTAAATACTGTCATGGTCTATACCGATGTATTAAAGAAGAAAGCGATTTTAGAACTTAGACAAAAGACCATGGCGAATCTGCAACGGTCTCTATATGAGTCAAAGCGCCGTTTTGATGTGGGGATGATTACCCGTGCGGACTTGGCTCAGGTTTTGGCACAAGTCGCCCAAGGACAAGCCGATATTACACAGGCTCAGTCTAACTTGACCGTAAGCGAAGCACAGTTTTATCAAGTGACAGGCGCAACACCTGAAAACCTTGTGGCCATTAAACATCTACCTGCTATTCCCGCGAACTTAGATGAAATTTTGGCTCAAACCAAAAATCATCCAGCTTTAATGCGTAGCAAATATGAAAAACAGGCTGCTGAGAAACAATATGCTTTAACTAAGCGGGAACTTTGGCCTACGGTCATGCTCACCAGCCGTGCAGGAAAGCAAGATGAAGCAAGCTATATTGGTTCTGAAAGTAATAACTATATGGTTGGGGTGCAGTTGAATGTACCGCTATACGATGATGGTTTAAATCGGGCCAATGTCAAAAAAGCACAGGCCGATATAGATTTGGCTAACCAAAAAACGCGAAGTCTTGAACTGGATTTGAATAAGCGTACCCGCACGACTTACGCGCAGCTTCAAACCATTCGACAAAATAAAGAAGCACTGGCAAATGCCATAGAGGCAGCGTCGATTGCCTTTGTCTACACACGTAAAGAGTTTGATGTCGGCACCAAAACAACATTTGATTTGCTCAATACTGAGCAGAAGCTACTTGATGCAGAAACCCAAAAAACCGTGAATGATCAAGATGAAGTCGTGTTTGTCTATCAGTTGCTCGACCAAATGGGACGTTTAAATAATTTGGTGCCCGTACAGACCGCACAACAGGTGAATAATGAATGAAAACAAATCCACCACTTGCTGACAATACCCTCATTACCCGAGAAGCCACTTTGGCAGACGATCAGGCGCTAAGAGACTTAATCGCCGTACCTATGACCACCAAAGGGATACAAATTAGCTTTCAGCGTGAACCCAGTTATTTTCAAGCTTCCGATATTGTGTATCGACATAAACTGCATGTGGTGATTGAAGACACCGAGAGTCAGAAGCATGTCGCTTGTTATAGCAATGGTCACCGTCCTTGTTATGTCGATCGGAACGTTCAAAACTTACGATACGCGGGAGATTTGCGTGTAGACCACAACTATCGTGGGAAATCACTGGTTAAGGTTTTAGCAAAGCATGTAAAACAAACCATGCATGAACCGAATTATAGCCAAATGATTATTTTTGATGATAATCACGCGGCGCGCGCTGCCATCCAAACGGGCAAAACTGGAATGCCTGATTATTATGATGAAGGACTTATCGAGACATTAAGTCTGACTAGCACTGGCGCTAAACGAAAAATCACGGCTTTTTTAAAGAAAGCTAATCAGAGTGATCTTCAAGAGATTCGCACATGTGTTGCAGAAGCTGAACATGTGGAAGCCATGAATCAGTTTATTGCCGATATGGCGCAGTTTTATAATTTTATACCAGCCTATAACTTTGAAGAACTGGCTCAAGGACATCACTATTTTTCAGGGATAAAACTCTCAGATTTTTTACTTTATTTTAAGGGTGAAAAACTAGTGGGGATGTTTGGCTTGTGGGATCAGCATAGCATTAAGCAAACTAAAATTTTACATTACAGTTCAGTCATTGGAATTTTTAGGCCTGTTTATAACTTATTGACTCCGCTAACTAAAGGCATGCGTTTGCCTAAACTTGGTGACTCTATTAAGTATCACGTGTTACACACCTTAATGTGCCATCCACAAGATTTGGCTTTGCATCATAAAATGCTTGAAGATGCCTATAACAAGTCAAAACAGCAGGGCGTTGGTGTGGTGAGCTTTACGCTTTCACATAAAGACCCGCGTTATCAGTTAAACCAGTTTTATAAAGGTGAACGCTTAACTGGAATGCATGGTTTTATTAGTTATGAAGGCGACCCAAGACCACATTTTGATAAAAACCTGATTCCATATTTAGAAGTTGGGCGTATTTGACTTAAGGCTTTGAATTACAAGTTGTACGTTCGGAGTTATGGGTTCAGCAATTAGATAAAATGTCTTTGTACTAGACTTAAATAAGCCCACGGAAGTGGGTTTTTTATGCCATTTTTAATACTGATTAGGGGACTTATAAATCAATTCATAAAAGAAAATATAGGAATAAATTATAATATAATTATTCAATTTAATATTAAATTTTATATTAAATAATAATGAGTTAATTTAATTTACTTTTAATTTTTTTAATATTTATTATGGCTAAGTCACTAAATATAAATATAGCGCAACTACTATACAAATCGAAATTCGACAACATAGTAGTTAAGTGATGAAAAAAAGTTTATTGGGCGGTCTTATTCTGTCTTTGTGTACAACTCAAGCTTTTGCACTAAATATTTTATTGGTTAACGATGATGGTCTAACCAGCAATGTCAAAGCACTTTATGATGAATTAAAAGCAAATGGTCATAACGTACTTGTGTCTGTGCCGTGTTCACCACAAAGTGGCCGCGGTGGCGCAATTGTGATGTACAGCTCAACGACCATTTCTGCGGATAATGATAAGCAAATTGCGGCTGAAAGTGGTTGCCATAATGGCGCAGCACCGATTGGTGCACCTGCTGCTGGAACCTTTACAAAAGCAGGTTATACCAATGGTGACTGGAATTACGCACATGGCACACCAGTCATGGCGACAATTTATGGCCTAGATATTGTTGCGCCAAAGCGTTGGGGTAAAGCACCAGACTTAGTTTTATCTGGTCCTAATGAAGGTCAAAATGTCGGCAAAGTTGTTGTGCACTCGGGTACGATTGGCAATGTACAGTTTTCAGCAGGACGTGGCATTCCGTCTATTGCTTTAAGCGCCGATACAAACACGGTAGACGATAAGACTTTAAACAACCCTAACTCTGCAATTGTGGCGAAACAAACCGTAGTGATATTAAAAGAATTACAAAATAAAGCAGGTAAGGGCCAATTGTTGCCAAAAGGAATTACGCTCAATGTTAATTTTCCAAAAAATTTAACAACCAGCACACCTTTTGCATTTTCAAAAATTGGTACTTATGATCTATATAAATTGAAGTTCCAAGTGACTAAAGACAATAAAGGCAATAACCAATTTGGTTTAGGAATTGATGCGGCACCATCGGCTCCAACAGCCGCGCAAATGTCGGATGAAAGCGCCGTCATGCAAAGCAAAATTGCTGTAACTGCAATGCAAGTTGCTTACGATCAGCGACCAGCAGCTCAAGAATGGCTCAAAATTCGTTTAAAAAGCCTATTTAACAAGTAAGGGGGAAAGACCATGAAACGTTGTTTGTTGGTTTTACTTCTTGGGCTTGGATTGGCGGCTTGTAATGACGATGATCATAATGACCAAACCTCGACTGAAAAACCTGCCTTAGCTCCGAGCTTAGATGTAGGTACCTATATTATTAGTACCGAAACTGAAGAGGAGTTGCCTATGGCGGGTAAATACTACTCTGGCACAGATGGTAATAAATTATTGGTTTTAGATGATGACGAAAATCGTGCCAAAATTGTGATGAGCTATGATGCAAAAACCAAAGCTTGGCAGAGCAATCAGTCTAATCAAGCGATGACAGTTGAATTAGCGCATTATGAAAAAATTGATGATCAAAAACTTTCGATTAATCAATTAGCCGGAACATACGATTTATCTTTTCCAGATGGAACAACGGTAAATGCCGAGGTCAACGCACAAGGTAAGATTGTCTCGAAAGACCCAAATTGTGTGTTTACAGGTGTTATTACTGAAAGTGCTTTAGCAAATACCGCAAACTATCAACTTATCGATAACAAGTGTGATGCGCTAAAAAATAACTCGAAAGGTTATGTTGTGGTAGATGAAGACTTAGAACCTATGAGTTTTAGACTTGTATCTGACACGGTTGCATCAAAAGATATTTGGGTATTTGCACAATCTTAAAAATAAAAGGGCAACGGATTCATTTCGTTGTCTTTTTACCCCAACCTATGTTGGGCTGTTGAAACAATTAACATGGTTTGAAGGTAATAATCTACACGTGATTGATTATTTTCCTTATGTGAGTTATGCGCATTAAAGGCTGCATCATGAAGTTTCACGACTCGAGCGATCGGATTCAAACTACAACGAATTAAATATTCTTCGCGTGTTTCACTTTCTCGTTTGGTTAATGCATCAACGGCATCACGGACTTCTTTTCCAAATAAGCTTTCGATTTTTTCTAGCGTAAGAGGTGTGTCTTCAACGCTATCGTGGAGAAGGGCCGTAATAATATAGACTTCTGAAAATCGATGCTCAATTAATGAATTGACCACACCTTTAATATGGTAATCAAAGTAATCATGAGGACCATACTTTTGACCTTGATGAGATTCTTTTGACAATTTCTCTGCTAATTCAACTTTATTTTGAGTCATTTTTTGCTCTTATCACTTTAAGTATATGACACGGCCTAATTTGCGAGATGGGTCGCTTAAATACAATTTTATACTGAATACTTAGATTAGGCATAACAGTAGTTACTCATTTTTATTTATTCATTCTTAGTTGAGATAGGTCAATCCAGAACTTAATGTTTTGAAATTTTAAACTTTAACTTAATGATATGAAAGTAGATTGTAAATATTACTTAAGAGTTTCCTTAATTATGTAATTAAATGAAAAATAATAACTATTTAAATATTTTCTAGCCAATTTCACATTGACACCTTAAATATTCAAGATTACCATTTGCGGGCTGGCCTACATTGCCAGTCGGTTGTCGCAGACCGTTTAGTAAAGTGCATCAGATTATTCCTTCTGAGGAGTATTCTTGTGTATATCGATCGTCCCTCGCTTGTTGCGGTAGGACGAGTGAGGGACACCTTCGGGTGTGCTGATTCTTTACTATCAGTCTGCGAACCCTTGCTCGTTCTGCCACCATAAATCTTATGCTTTGGCAGAACTCCCAATAAAAAGGAGTTGGCTTTGCACATTCATCATTTTTTGGCAGTCATTGCCAAAAGCTATAACAACACAGCTTAAAACACTTAACGCAGCTTGATCGCCGTAAGGCTTTTTCAGGCTTTAGCTCGTTATTACTTAAAACTTAGCAACAACTAAAACTTGAGATGTGCTGCGCACAGTCTTTACGGCTTTGCTATGCCTTTTTATATCTCATTTATATACAACAATAATTTTTTATAACGGTAAAACTATGCCACATTTAGATCTTCCATTTCGTGCTTTAAGCGTGCTTCATACCTCTCGCTATCTTTTTAATAAACACGGCTTTCATAATGTAGGGGTAGACCGAATTATTGAGTCGGCGAACGTCCCTAAAGCCACCTTTTATAATTACTTTCACTCTAAAGAACGTCTCATTGAAATGAGCCTAACCTTTCAAAAAGATGGTTTAAAAGAAAAGGTACTTTCAATCATCTATGTCCAGAAAGACTTAACGCTAGTTGAGAAACTCCGAACGATTTACTTTTTACATGCAGATTTAGACGGGCTTTATCATTTGCCCTTTAAAGCGATTTTTGAAATTGCTAAAACCCATCCAAAGGCTTATAGGACCGTAGTTGATTATCGAAATTGGCTGATTAAAGAAATTTATCATTTGCTTCTAACATTCAACGAAAATGCCTCAAAACAAGATGCACACATGTTTTTGTTTGTGGTTGATGGAGCAATGGTTCAGCTTTTAGATCCGAACAAACCAGATGAACGAAAGAGATTGCTTGAGTATTTTTTATTACAGTTGTTGTGAGATTTAGGAGTGTGCTTGAAAGAGACACATGCCGTCTTAAACCGCTATAAAATTCTGCTTTGTGATTTTATAATACACAGCAATAACGAAAGTTTAAGCGCCGTGCTAATAAGTAAGATTCAATAGGTACAGCGGTTTTATTAAACAATAAACTTAGAAAATTGAGTACTGGATGCCAAATCAATTTGAAACGCATACTTCAGATGCGGGAACTACGATTCATTTAAATATGAATGGGGAGCTTGTAGAAAATTTAATAGCTTTCGACTGTATAGCGATAATTTTGTTTGACATTCTATTTTTTTATGGTGTTTATGAAGTGTATGTAGAAAATGATGGTGTCCTAACATTTATTTTAATATTCCTAGTATTACCATTTATTTTCTACTTACATTATGAATATAGAAGAAATAAACGATGGGCTAAAAATGCAGAAGAAATATTTTTTATTTCTAAAAACAATCTTCGCATTTCCAAAGAATGCCTTGGGGAAAAATTGTTAACAAAGGATATTAATACTCAAAAGATTATTGAAATTGTATACAGACCTTGGGGTGGAAACTCAAATCCACCGTTTTTGCCAGATTGCAGCCAAGGTACTGTTCATTTAATTGGTTATGATGATGGTTGTTCATTTGGTATTAATCTTAACAAAGAAGAAGCAGAGGCATTTATTACTGAACTACGTTCTTTAATTATGCGATACCAAGAACCTCGACACTTTATTTTTGCCCCGCATATGCATTTAGCAAAAGATTGAGTTGAACTAACTGAGAAAAAATATGAAAGACATTGAAATTTTAGAGATAAAAGAAATTAGCAATTATGAAGAAGGCTTAACGTTATTATTAGAAGATTCTGTAAATAACGGAGCTTCAATAGGTTTACTAGCCCCTTTAAGTTATTGGAGTGAGGTCAACCATAAATTAGTACAAGATTATTACTAAGTTCATGAGCTAGAATGAAAAATAGTTACATCCACTTTTAAAATCTATAGAATAAATATAAATCATTATTTTTTTATAGAAATATTAAATGTTAAAGATTCATGTAATAGATGCGACTCATGGAGATTGTCTTCTTCTTGATTTCGATCATTCAAAAATTCTGATCGATTGTGGTCCAAAATCATTCAAAGCTCGTAGAGATGTACTAGCTAATATAGAAAAGATTTTAGGTGAAAATAGTGTTATTGATATAGCGATAGTCACTCATAATGATGATGACCACATCGGTGGATTTGAATTTTTGCTCGATACTTCTATCAAAATTAACACTATTGTTTTTAATAGTCTTCAAGATATTCCTGACATTATAAAAAACTCACAAAAACAAATTTCATATAACCAAGATAATGCTCTTAAGCAAAGATTATTGGCAGAACGAGGAATTAAAACTCTATGTTTAACAAGAGATTCTGGTCCATTAATAATTAATGATATTACGTTAACTGCGATAACGCCAACCGCTGAAGCGCTAGAATGCATGCTAAATGATGCCAATGTTCAAAAAGAAAGAGAAGAAAAAAAGAGAAGGCAAAAACAGATCTCAAGTTCGAAGACTGAAGAAATAAAGCCTGAGGAGGCTTTACAAAAAATTCAATCTGGTCAAGATGTTTTCGTAAAAGATACATCTATTACTAATAAATCAAGTATAGGATTAGTCATTCAATGCGGATTTTTCTCTGGGCTTTTTTTAGGGGATGCTCATGCTGAAGATGTGATTGAAGGGTTGAATATTTTAGGTTTTAATAATCATCAATTTGATGTGGTAAAAATATCTCATCATGGAAGTGAACGAAGTACAAATATTGAATCATTAAGTCTTTGGGGTAAGACTGACTATATATTGTGTGCAAACAATGAAAAGCATTATCACCCTAATAATATGACATTAGCTAGAATACTAAGTTTAGATAACACCCCAACTATTCATTTAAGCTCAGATAATCCTAGTCTATTGGAAAAAATTAATGATTTTAAAAAACTAGGTTTTAGTATTAATGAATCATATCCGACTAATGGCGTGAATACACTTTGCTATGAATACAAATAATCTAATACAAGTTAAAGTACTCCAAAACGAATCTAGTGGATTTTTTTTCAAGTCCTATGATGAAAATAAATCATTTGTCATCACATCAAAGCATAGTATTTGTGAGTTTAGAAGTACTTGCAATCTTATTGAAAGCTCAGTTAAAGATTGTTGCAGAACCTGTCCATTAGAATTTGATACTCAAAAAATTCAATTACTAAGTAATAATGTTTCTCTTCATGTGGAAAAAATATACTATGAAAAATCAAAAGACTTAGTAATTATCAATGTAACTGAAACAGCTAATGATACTTTAATTATTAATGAAAAAAGCATTAGTGATTACTATGTAAGTTTTGGGTTTAATAGTAGAGATTTTGGCGTAACACCCTTAGTATTTGATGCCCCAAGAATCGTTGATACACTTATTTATTACAATCTACATTCTGACCCAACTCCTAATCTAATAGAAAAAGAAGAAAATTTTAAAGGGATTTCAGGATCATTAATTTTTACACATCATGATTATCCCACAGCAAAAGCACTAATCATCCATAATGAAAATCATAATGATTTTGGAGCAGAAAGTCTTGATACTTTAAATTTCAGTGAAATCAATGATTTTTTTGATTGCAGAGTATTTGATCAGAGACTTTACATTCCAGAAGTACAAAAGATCAGAGAGATTAGTCGACAGGGCTTGGAGCAAGTGCTTAACACGATTGATGACTTTGAATTATCTAGACCTGAATTACACAGTGAGTTTGAAGAAAAATTCAATTCAGGACGATTTATCCAAATTACAGGTTTGTCAGGTACAGGTAAATCAGTTTTCCTCAGACAAATCGCAGAGTCAAAAGCTAATGGCTTACCATTTTTATTTATTAAATCAGATCAACTTACAGGAAGTAATAATTGGTTAGAATACCTATCTAGAGTTGGACTGCCGAGTTTTTCAATTACTGAGTGGCTAATAAGCTTGGAAGCTGTTGAGGGAGTTCCTATTGTCTTTATAGATGGCATAGACAGAGTTAATGAAAACAGTAAACCAATTATTGAAGATTTAATTCGTACAATTTTCAATAATCCTGATTTAACCAATTGGAAAATTATTACGACTTTAAGAGACACGGGACTTGAGCCATTAAAAACGTGGGTCGGTGATCTTTTGAAAAATACATCGATCGAAACTATAAACGTCGATCTTTTAAGTGATGATGAGTGTAACGAATTAGCTCAACGAATTCCTAGCATTAGTAAACTGTTATTTAGAGAGAGTAAAATAAGGAGCATTATTAGACGTCCATTCTTTACTAAAGTTTTAGTAAGTTTAAATTCTAATGATTTTGAACCTGACTCTGAATTAGAACTAATAAATGAATGGTGGAAACGTGGAGGATTTAATGCCACAGGACAAGCGATTTATAATAGACAAGACCTATTAAAAAATATTTCTGAAATCAAAGCTCAAAATCTTAGTAATAGCGTCAAGCGTAGAGAGATTCAGCCTATCGAAGCTTTAGATAGCTTGGTTGTTGATGGAATCATTCATGTAAATTCTAAAAGTTCTACCGTTGATTTTACACATGACATATTTTTTGAATGGGCGTTACTTTATGTTCTGCTTGAAGAACAAGAGGAATGGCTAAGTAAAATAGAAAGCTTTGGACAACCACCTTTTATAGCAAGAGTTGTAGAATTACTTGCTCAACGAGAATTTATTGACAATGAGTGGAGTAAGTATTTATCAAATCCAAAGTTTAAAGAGCTAAGATCCCAATGGTTGAGAGCATGGGTAATTGGTCCCATACAACATCCTAAGTTCATTGAATCAAATACGGAATATACAACTGCTTTAATAAAAAATGATTTTCATCTAGTTGATAACTTATTAATTTGGGTTCAAGCCGAAAAAACAAGAGCTAATCCATTACTTTTAAAACAGAAAAATCAAATAGAAGAGGCCATACATTTTGCTTGGCCATCAGATATTATATTATGGCAAAAACTATTGGATTATATTTTTAATTTAATCCCACGTACACCACATAGGCTTTACCCTAAAATTTTGAAAATTTTTGAGGTTTGGCAATATCTAGGCATTCATATACCTTCAAATCAAATGTCTAAAATGATTTTGGATGTATCAATTGACTGGCTTTTAGAAATTTCTCAACAAGAGAGGTCTAATGCTTGGAAACAAATAGTTAACTTAAAAGATTTTAAATTGGGGCTAATAAATTTAATTTTAGTTTCAATTCAATCAAATCCATCTTACATGGAAAGATATCTAAACTTTTTACTTTCGGAAAATGAAGTTTCTAGAGAAATTTATGCACATATAGTAAGTGCTTCACCTTTTGTTTCGCAACATTATCCAAAATTAATTGCTGATTTAACGCTAAAATTTTTATTAGATGAACTACCTAAGACACGAATAGAGCGTGAAAAAGCGATATATCAGAGAAAAAAACAATACATTAAAAAACTAATGTCTATAGCAGTTGAAGAAAGAACTCAAGAACAACAATCAAAAATAGATCATCGTTCTTTATATGTTAGTCAAGTGCCATATCAAAAAATTCAGCATAAGGATTGGGAAAATTTATCAATTAAATATGAATCTAGACACTTTTATCCTAGCTCACCTTTAAAAGAACCATTTTCTTCATTATTAAAGTATTCGGAAGATTATGGATTACAGCTCATATGTGACTTGTCTAACCATGCTATTCAAGCATGGAAACAATTATGTGAACTTTCTGAACAAACACCTATACCAACTACCATTGAATTTCCGTGGGGAGTACAAGAATTTTGGGGAAATGAAAAGCAATATATTTGGAAAAAACCTGTTTGGATAAATAATGTGATTTCATCGGCTTATATGGCATTAGAAAAATGGGGTTTTGATCAGCTTGAAAAAGGTAGAAATTTTAATGAACTTATTCAAAAAATCACATCAGGACATGAATCAGTAGCAATTCTTGGGGTAATAAGTGTTTTAGCTTTAAACAAGCAAGTTATTTCTAACTCTATATTACCAGTTGTTACTAATTTTAAAATATTGGAACTAGATAAGTATCGATTTCAGCAAGACTTACAAGAGCCTAATATAACTTTAATTTCTCTTCAAGGTGAATCAAAATATCAAAAAAATATTGAAGCTGTCACACACAACTACAATAGAGAAGGTCATAAATTAAATTTAGAGTTTTTACTACGAAGTTACTTTATCACCCCTGAATTTCATGAACTCACAAAAGATAAGTTATCTAATTTTAAAGCTGATCTTCCTTTTAATTTTAAACATGAGATGATCGATGAGACTAGAATTAAATTCTTAGAAGAGCGGGCTAATTTTTATTCGGAATACTGCAATTTGGAAAATTACTTTTATCAAAAAATTGATGAGAATCAAATTGGTATTTTGTTCAAACATCCTCAGTATAGAAAGCGAGCTGAATCGGAACAGCATAAACAACTGGATGAGTTTGCTTTATATTCTGGAGTAGTACATTGGGTTGAGAAATCATTAGAGACTAATATAATTCAAAATAACTACACCCTAAATTCAATTATTGAAGTATTCAAAGATTTAGAAGAAAAAGACTTATTTCAAGATGCTTGTGATTTGTATGAAGATTCGTCTACACGTAAAAGAATGAAACAAAGTGCTTTTAGTGGATTAGCTACCATAATCTTAGTATTTAGAGCTAATAGTAGAGAAGACGATCTAGAATGGGCTCGTGATATTTTAAATCAAGTAGTTCAACTACCATACAATTCTTATGAAGTAGACTGTCCACAAGCTTCCTTAACGTCTCATCCAAAGCAATTTCTTGCACAGGCTTTAGTCAGTGAAATTATTCATAACACTATAAATGATTCAACTTTGAGTAATCTTTTAAATATTGTAGCGAGCCCATCTCATCAAATTTCATTAGTGGCCTTAAAAGAATGTTTTAAATTATTTGATATACAACCTAAATTGACTTGGTCTGCAATTTATTTTGCATTTGCTCTATGTAAAGATTATTTAAAATATCGAATCTATCGATTAGATGAATATCCAGAAGCACAACAAGAGTTAAAACAAGTAAATGAACATCTAAACAACTATTTTAAATCTGAAGATGACTGGTGTTCATTACCTATACCAGATGCTCCTTGGACAAAAGATAATAAAAATGGGTCAAGATGGGTAGAAACAAATAATTGGGATAATGAGTTTTCAGGAAAAATTTTTAAATTACTACCTGAAAAATTACTTCGTAATACTACTCAAACCTATATTCTAGATTTTTTAGAAAGTTGCTTAGAATGGACTATAGAAAAACAAGAACCTTCTTGGCTCGAAGAGAACCAGAGGTTCGATGATAAAGATATTATTTATACATGGAATCATAGCATAGCTAGTGCTTTAGCAAGGGTTGTTGGAATATTTCCTACAGAAGAAATCAAATTACAATTTCTTATACCAATTCTTAATCTTAAAACAGATGTTTGCTGGGAATTGCTTTATCCTTTCATTGAGGATTATATTTGCCGTTATATTTATGATGCACAAAACATACCTAAAAATGCTTTAGATGTGCTGGATTTATGCTTGGAACGTTTTTTAAATGCATCCTTTTTTGATAAAAAAGGTTATAGAGCAGGGCGGATTTTTGGTTTTGATTTACCTAAGATTGCAAAATCACTAATGTTTGTATCAATAGATCAAAATGCACCATTAGCCAGTAGGTTTGTGAATGGTGATTGGTCTGAAATTGATATAATCTTACCTTTAGTTGATAAGTATGTCCTAACAGGAGGTTGGATCGAATATATTATTCAATTGTTCTTAAAATTGTGTGAACGATCAATTCAAAATTATCCATCAAATATTTATGCTGACCAAATCTTAGAACTAATATTATTAGATGAGCAATTGAATTGGAATGAGCAA
This sequence comes from Acinetobacter sp. WU_MDCI_Abxb74, assembly GCF_025513915.1. Lineage (NCBI taxonomy): Bacteria > Pseudomonadati > Pseudomonadota > Gammaproteobacteria > Moraxellales > Moraxellaceae > Acinetobacter > Acinetobacter sp. WU_MDCI_Abxb74. Next base: position 679,311 of record NZ_JAHPRP010000001.1, on the reverse strand, counting down.
GTATATCAAAGGATATCTAGCCTTATCCAAATTTTTATAGACAAGGAACAATCTATGCCAATAGAGTTACGACGAAAATTCTTAAAAATTATTGATTGGTTAGTAGATCATGGGGATCGCGGAAGTGCAGCACTTCAGCAAAGCAAATTTTTTCAAAATGTGAAGAGCTCCTGAGCTATATAGATGCAGAAGTTTATACAGCTTCTAATTTTTATTAAAACACTTATCTAATTGCATATACTATGAATAATGAGAACTTAATTAAAGTTATAAGCCCCGAAGAAGCAGAATCTACAGGGTATCTTTTTTTATCTTCTGATGAGAAGAAATCATTTGTTATCACATCTAAACATAGTATTTGTGAAGTAAGAAAAACATGTGATCTTATTATTAATTCAGTTAAGGATTGTTGCAGAACCTGTCCATTAGAATTTGATATTAATAAAATTGAGCTTTTAAAAGGTGAAAATGAAGTTCCAATTAAAATTGAAAATATTTATTACGCAAAAAATAAAGATATAGTTATTATAAAAACTAATGAAATTTCACATGTAAAATTAACTATTAATAAAGAAATTAATAGTGATAAATATATTGCTTCAGGTTTTAATGAAAAGACAAATGAATGGGTTGACTTAGTATTAGACACTCCGAGATGTAAAGATTCAATAATGTATTATAATATATATTCAAATACCACTCCAAATTTAATAGAAAAAAACAAGAATTTTCATGGTATGTCTGGCTCTTTAGTTTTTACTTATGATCCAAAAAATATAACTAAAACGGCAAAATCGGTAATTATTCATAACGAAAGTCATAATGACTTAGGAGGGGAAAGTTTAGATTCATTAAATTTTAAAGAAATTAATAGTTTTTTTGAATGTAATGTTTTTCAAACAATATTAGATATTGAATCAGCGGAACTCAAGCTTCTTTCACAAAAGAATCATGAATGGTTATTAGAATCTTTCTCCGATAATAGAGCAGCAAAACACAGTTTTGGTCAACCTTTAGCTCCAAATGATCCAAATTTGACTAAATTGTTACCTAGAACAACTTTAATTACTAATATCCATAATAGTTTATGTGAAAAGGATATTATTTTTATTTTAGGAAAAGAAGGTGTAGGTAAGTCATGGGTTGCCGCACAAAACTGGCTATCTCTAGAAGATAGACCTTTACATATTTTTCTGACTGCTCAGGATTTTAGTCAATTTAGTAATAATGACTTGGAATTATTTTTAATCAAAAAGATTATTGAACAAACAAATGATGAAGAAAGTGAAATCTCATTTAAAAAATGGTCAGATAGATTCAAAAAATGGGGAAATTATTCAGATGAAAATTATATAAATCTATTAGTAACTATTGATGGAATAAACCAAAAACCTAATATAGATTGGTCTGCTATTATCAATAAAATTTCTCATTTATTTGGAAATAAAAAAGTAAAAATTTTAGTTACATCAAGAACCATCTTTTTTAATGAAAAAGTTAGAAGGAAAATTATAGATGATCATAGAATAAATGTGTTAGCAGTTTCAGAATGGTCAGAATATGAACGAAACGAAATTTTATCTCAAAGACAGATTGATCCAAATTTACTAACATATAGTGTAGCAAAATCGTTATTAAATCCTAGATTGCTAAATATTGCTCTTGGTTTATTTGATAAACAAGAAATTCAAAAAATAGATGAATTAGATGTAAATAGAATACTTTTAGAACATATCAGACAAATGGAATCTGATAATTATGAAGATATATCATACCAAAACTTTTTAGAAAACCTTCAAATTCACGCAAAAGAAATAATTGGAAGATTAACCAAATCAGAAATAGAGGATCTCAATTATTTTAAAGGAAATGTAAAAGCTGCAGCTGAAGGGCGTTTTTTTGAAATTGTTGAAGATGATCTTAATTTATATAAATTAAGAGATGAAGGTCTAAGCTTTGCATTAGGTTTGGAAATAATTCTTCAGCTAAATAAAATGAAGCGAAATGGAAAAAATCTTGATGAAGGCATAGCTAAATTTATCGAACCAATAAATGCATTAGATAAAACATCAGATATTATTATATCTTGTTTAACTATATTGATTTTTGAACCTAAATACTATTCTAGTGAGGTCCTAAAAGCACTAATAATATGTTTTATTTCTCTACAAAATACTGATGAATCACATCTTCGTTATTTTACTACAATTGTTGAAAAGAAAATTTCTGATTTTATAAATATTTTGGAAGAATTGTGTTTAGATGGAGGAAATCAGCCAAATTTCAACTGGATTAAATCCTCAATTACCTGTATTCCTTTTACATCATCAGCTTGGTCAAGTATTGAAGAAAAAATAAAACAATGGCTAATATATTATTCTTTATCGCCAGAAAAAAATATTTCTTATTATTCAACAAATCAAAAAGAAGAACGATTGATTGAAACTAATAAAAATGAAGAAAAAATTTTAGAAAAATTAAAAAAATTATCAAAAGATGAGAATAGATTGTTAAGTCAATTAGTTGAAAATACAGGAAACATAGAGTTATTAGTAATTACGGCTTGTCATATACTAGCAGGTAAACCTTTAGTAAGTTTTGCCTCTGAATTTGTGAAATGGAGTTTTAGTTGTAGTTTAAATTCAAGTTATAACTCTCCTCATAAAGATTTTATCAGCTTAATTAGGTATAACCTTATTGATTGGAAAGAAACTAGAACTAAACTATTAAATGAAGCACAAATTTTAAATTCTTCAGATACTTCGGATATCGCAAAATTGGCATATGTCAGAATACTTTGTTCAACAGGAGATTCTAAAGATGACAATATTGCTGAAGAGATTATAAATAAACTTAGACCTACTGCTCACTCAATAGGTTGGCGGAGAATTGAAGATTATTGTTCTACTGACCCATGTGATCCTGAATCATTTGAACCAGAAAACATTGTAAATACAACTAAAAAATGTGAAGAACTTGATGTTAATCAAATTTGGAATGATCGAAATCAAACTTCAGAAAGTATTCTGCTACACGATATTGAGACAGGTTTAGCACGTTTTAGATCAGCAGAAATTATATCTAAATATAGAAAACTAATTGCTAATATTTTAAGCCGATCTCAGTACCCTTTACGATGTGGAATAATAAATATCTATCAACATAATGTTTTATTCACAAAGGAGCATATCGATAAATTATTAGATTTTCATAAAATAAATAAATATTCAGAAGTATTTAATCAATTGACTGAAAACGATAAAAATTTTGTTAACCAGTATTTGATCATGATGGCTTTACCTTATATTAAACCAATTCAACAGCTTGAAATTTTAATGAGCTTCAAAAAAGAAGATATAGCATTTATTAACCTTATTGAATATATGACAATTATATCATCTCAAGAATTTGAACTAATTCTTGATAGAAATTTATCAGAAAATCAAATTTTTAACCTGATTTGTTATGTAAATATTAAAAAAATAGAATTAAATCCAAAGTTTCGAAAAGTTTTAAAAGAAAATATAACGAGTCATAATTCATTTGTAAGAGCTGAGGTCTTTAAATCAATTTTATTATATGATGATATTGAATTATTGAATTTTTTTATTAGTGCTAGGTGGTCTCCTATTTTAGTAGATAATAATCATGAATTATTTTATGGGTCATCATTATGGTTGCTATCAGCAAAAAATCATTTGGTTACTGAAGAAGATGCTATAAAAAATATTAATCCTTGTGTGTTTGGTGTTGCTAATAAATATCTTTCTAATATAGGGCTTAAAAAAATAGCTTATATAATTAATTATATATTTAATAATATAAATAATACTAAAATTAATTTCCCGACTTTGGAAATATTTGAAAATATACTATTTCATGAAAGAAATTCTTCGATATTTTCAATTGATAAAAAAGAAAATCAGATTGATTTGGAGGAACATTTAAAATTTCTTTCTGAATCTGTTGAGGATTTTGAGAAAAGGCATGAAAATCAAAAGTTGGAATTTAAAAATTATATAAATTATTTAAAATCTGAAGGGGCTAATCTTATCTTGAATGGCATGTTACCAGAAGAATTTGCAAGTATAGTACATTCAGCGCCAGAATTAAAAGATAAATGGTTTAATATTTTTTATAATTTATCTGAAAGTCATATACCGAAATTTTATAACTTTATTTTACTACTAGCTTATGCTTTTTCAAAAAATGACCCTAAAAAATCTCAATTGCTTTGGGATAAAGTCAAAAATAATGAATCTATTATAAATATAACATTTGGTCCAGAAAAGATTTCGCTAAAGCGTATTTCAGTTTGGAGTGGTAAAAATCAAGATTTGAACTCATATCGATTTAACCTACTTGACCAAGCACTTTCAGATGAGGAAATATATAGTCATGTATTAGCAGCAATAGTAAGTAATAATGAAAATATTATTTATGATTATATTAATAGTAAAATTAATTGTGTAGAACCATCTCAAATTGCTAGAGGAGTTCTTGTTGCTGGATGTTTAGATGAAAACTCTTTATCTCAAGAAATTTTTAAAATATATAAAGATTATAAGGGGATAATTGGAGAAGCTTATAAAGCATCGTTGTATATGTATGAAAGAAACATTTGGTCGAAATATTGGTTTCAAAAAATGGTATCTGCAGAAAATAATGAAGATTTTTGGAAAAATATGATTTTATTTACAAAAATAGTAGATTCTAGATTTTATACATGGAATGAATCTATTTTAAATGAAAATATTCTTTTCTATAAATTTTATCAAAGTTTTACAAATGATATTAATAATCGTTGTAAAAAATGGCAAAAAGCAAGATCAAAAAAATTGTTTGGTAATGAGCCTCCAAACCCTATATATATTTATTCACAAGATTAATTGCCTTAACGCGATGGGCGCCAATAATTAAATTAAAGCTTGCAGAAGCAAATTTCTAACTCATCGCTTTATCGATACTAGAGTGGTATCAGTGATAATAACAGTTTTCATAGATATATTCACTTTGACAGGAGAGAGGGGGAAATGGGATGAAGAGGTAAAGTTCCTCGATTGAGAAACTTTCCAATATATAACTTAAAGATGCTTTTGAAAGAAAGGAATAATTTTTTCTAAAGTTTGAGCAACAGGTTTAGGTTGGTCATATAAGTCATAATGGCTCGCATTTTTCACCACAAAGAGGTTTTTATCTTTAGATGCAGCTTTGCTATATAGCTCATAACCGTCGCGATAAGAACCGAATCCACCCGCTATATCACCAATCACAATTTGTAAGGGTTGAGTGAGTAGGTGTTCTGCCAAATGAAATGCATCAAACCCAACAGCAGCGGCTAAACCTGAAAAACGGAGTTTATTTGGTGAACTTTCTGCCTGTCCACGAGAGGTTTTGTAGTAATCAATCGCTTCTTTGATATCAATATCATTGATTCCAGCTTGTTCACGCTCTTGTTGTGAGTTTGGAATGTACTGGGTAATAAAAGGTTCAGCACCACGCGCTTCGGCAGTTCGCTGTGCAGCAATGGCTTCTAAAGTTTTAATAGCAGCTTCTGGTGTCTGATCGCCCTCACGCATTAAACGACCATAGTTTGCTGCCACAACAGTTGCGACCGCTTTAAAACGGCGTTCGGTCATAGCCGCATTGACAGCATAACCACCGCCACCACATACGCCTAATACACCAATACGATTTTCATCTACATAATCGAGAGTTGTTAAATAATCGGCTGCACAACGGAAATCTTCTACACGAGTTGCTGGGTCTTCAAGGAAACGAGGTTCGCCACCACTTGCACCTTGGTAGGAAGCATCAAAAGCTAATGTAATAAATCCTGCTTCAGTGAGTTTTTCACCATAAATTGCACCTGAAGTTTGTTCTTTACAGCTACTAATTGGGTGGGCGCATACGATGGCTGCATATTTTTTGTTTTCATCAAAATCTTTTGGAAAACGAATGGTTGCAGAAACATCGATATTTTTATTTTTGAAAGTTACAGTTTTCATCATTTTATCTCTGAGAGAAGAACTAGGTCGATGAAACAAATATAACCATAGTGATTCATTATGATAATCCACTATAATCAGATAGCACTTATATTGAATACTTATAAATAATGAAAGAAAATTTAAATGATCTGCATACTTTTATGGTCGTTGCTGAAAAACGAAGTTTCACCCGTGCGGCTGCAAAACTAAGAACATCCCAGTCAGCCATTAGCCAAACACTCCGCAATTTAGAAGACCGAATTGGTATAAAACTATTATCACGAACCACAAGAAGCGTAGCGCCTACAGAAGCAGGTGAATATCTACTCAATTTGCTTCAACCTGCAATACAAGAAATAGAGCATGGCATAAATCAAATCAGTGCTTTAAAAAATGATCCAACAGGAACACTACGTATCAGCGCCGATGAATATGGAATCCAAAGTGTTTTATGGCCCGCAGTTGAAAAAGTGATCCAACAATTTCCTAAAGTTTCAGTAGAAATCATATCTGACTATGGTCTTGTGGATATTGTAGAGGGGCGTTTCGATGCAGGGCTTCGAAGAGGCGGTTTGGTTTCTAAAGATATGATCGCTTTACAAGTCAGTGAGCCAATACAAATGCTAACGGTTGCCACCAAAGAATATTTAGCTCGTTATGGTCACCCAAAGCAACCAAAAGATTTAGTTGAACATCAATGCATCAATTTAAGATTGCCTACACATGGTGAACTCTATCGTTGGCAATTTACTAAACAAGGTAAAACACAAACGATTACTGTTAACGCTAAAATTGTTTTTACAACCTTATCTCCAGTACTTCAAGCAGCAAGGAGTGGTGTAGGAATCGCTTATCTGCCCATTGATATGGTTCAGCCTTATATTGAAAATGGTGAACTAGAAGAAACACTTAAGGACTGGCGACATAGCTATGAACCTTATCACTTGTACTATCCACATAGACGTGAGCAAGCACCTTTATTGAATATCTTAATCAATGCCTTAAAGGAAAATTTTAATAAAATATAGTGCTTAATAAGGTTTATCTTTAAGCACATTCAATAATGTTGCATAGACAGTAAAGAGTAACTATTAATGCATTTATATATTAAATATATTTTGTCCGATTTGCGGACAGAAATCTCATAAAGCGGTATTTTCTCTATTCTTTTTATATCCTTAAATAAACTTAAAAATTAGTTTATCCATTACCCAATGGAGATTAATTTATGGAAATCTTAAAAACAAAAATTGCAATTATGGGCTCAGCGCTAACGGGCCTACCAAACAGTGAAATAGAGATTCTAGCGAATAGCGTAATTGAACTATCTAAAAGTATGAGTGGTGAGCAAACCGTAGTCGATGGATAGACCTCAGTGCTCAAAGACTGGATGTAAATATATCAACAAGAAGATTGGAAAACGATTATTAGAATTTAAATTATTTTTTGGAGTTAAATATGAGATTTAAAAAAGGATTTTTAGCACTCAGCCTAGGTTTGCTCTTTATAAACTTGGGATGTACAGACAATGATAGTGCCGACAATATTGGTGCTGAAAGTATTTATATTAATGGAAAAATTTATACCGCTAAAGATAAAGACTCTTTTCAGCAAGCCATCGCAATTGCCCATGATGGAACAATTATAAAAGTGGGGAGTAACGAAGAAATTAAAAAAATTGCAGATAGCAATACACAAGTTTTTGACCTTGATAACAAGGTTTTAATGCCAGGTTTAATTGATAGTCATATTCATGCCTTAGCTTCTGGTGTAGAGGCTGTATTAGCAACCATGGATAGTGACGATACAACAATAGATATTTCTAAGGTGGAAGCAAAACTTAGACAATCGAGTCTGGATGGTACGGGTGTTGCTGGAGATGTTCTATTTTTAAATGGTTTGTCATCAGAATATTGGGAATTAGCTGACCAACTATCCAATGTATTTAACAATAATGAATGGAAAGATCGTCCAATTGCATTAGTGGGTAGCGACCATCATACGGCATGGGCAAACCAAGCACTCTTAAAAAAGGCGGATATAGATGCACACTTCATTCAGCAATTAACCCCAGAGGATCAGCAAAATATTGCACATAATGACAAGTTTGAACCCACTGGTTTTGTGGTCGATTCTGGCTGGGATATGGTGAGTGATAAAATTCCATCTGTATCACATGATCTGCTTTATAAAGGCTCTAAAGAAGCGGTCAAATACTATAACAGTTTAGGCATAACGGCATGGATGGATATTGCTGCGAATGCCAGTCCCAATAAGGGAATTACCAATATTCATAATACAGAGGAAACACTGGGGATGATTCCTATGTATAAAGAATTATCTAAGAAAGGAGAGTTAACGGCGCGAGTTTCTGGTTTGCATGTAATCAACTCAAAAAGTACACCTCAAGTTTTTAACATCATTGAGTCAATCAATAGTAAATATAAAAACATAGATAACTTTAATTTAATTGGCGTAAAGGTATTTGCGGATGGAGTATTAGAGTTTCCAGCCCAATCAGCTGCACTACTTGGCCGATATTCTAATAGTAACAAGCAAGGGACTTTGTTATTCGATCCAAATACCTTTAAGTTGGTTGTTGATGAAGCTGACAAGCGGAATATGCTGGTTCATATCCATGCTGTTGGGGATAGAGCTGTACAGGAATCTTTAAATGCAATTGAATATGCTCGCTCAAAACGTCAGAGCAATGTCCCACATAGTATTACTCATCTCCAGCTCGTAGATCCTAAAGACTATAAGCGCTTTAAACAAAATAATGTGATTGCTTCTATGCAACTAGCATGGGCCTACGAAGACAGTTTTAACAAAGAACTGGTAAAACCTTATATTGATGCATCATCTTATAACGGGATGTACCCTGCGCATTCGTTGTTGGTTAACGGCGCGACAATTGCAGGTGCAAGCGATGCACCAGTTTCAACCGCCAATCCTTTTGTTGCTATGGCTACAGCAATTACAAGAAAAGGAATTGAAGGAGATGTTTTAAACCCAGCGGAAGCAGTTGATCGAGATACAGTATTTAAGGCTTATACGATTAATTCAGCTAAGGCACTTTATTTAGATAAAAGCATAGGCACGCTCGAACCGGGCAAAAAAGCCGATATGATTTTAGTAGATAGAGATATTTTTAAAGTTTCACCTGAACAGTTGGCTGAAACAAAGGTGGTATGGACTATTTTTAATGGGAAGAAAGTCTATCAACAGTAATCAGGCTATTTAGGTTTTAAAGTGGGCTGAGGAGAAATCAGCTCACTAGCTTGGCAGCTTTATAAAGCAATATTAAGCTAAAATTTGCTTCATATTACAAATATAGTGATGAGCAAATATTTGCGCAAAAATTAGAAATTTAAATAAAAATGCGCAAATATATTCACAAAATCTCTTTTTTATAGTATTTTTGAGAAAATATTTGCGCATTTGCTGCTATGAAAAAATTAACAATACAAGCCTTACTAGATAAAAACTGGGTAGATATAGCAGATCTAAAACTGCTAGAACCTAAGTTGGGTTCAACGAGTGGCAGTGAATTAGAATATGAATTGGATTATGCAATTCAATATTTAGACAGACGAGATGAGCATGCCTGTAGTCTATCACTTCCTGTACAAATTCTTATAAAACATGAATCGAACACATGGTTTGGCTTTTTGGATGATATTGTTCCTTCTGGCGCTGCACGCCGTTATTGGGTGAATTATCTAGATTTACAACGTTTAACCTATTCTGAGCAAGAAAGTATTTTGTTAGAAAAAGGGGGGATGGCACCCGTTGGTAATTTACGAATTAAGGAAGCCTTGCCTCCTATAAATCCAGAATCAACCTTACATTTACGTTATTTTAGCAAGGAAGATGTTGCTGAGCGTAATATTGATTTTCTGGAATATGCTCAGCAAATGGGTGCCATTAGTGGCGGTGCAACTGGCGCAGGCGGGGAAGCTCCCAAATTACTTATCCGTGTTTCACCAGAACAAAAAGTCTGGATTGATACTTATCAAGAAAATTTTAATCAGCCAGATCAACATTATTTAGTAAAATTTCCAAGAAATAAACGCAGCGAGATTGATTGTGACATTCTCAGAGCCGAATATTATTACTATCAGGTGCTCACTGAATTAGGTTTCAATACGATTGAAACAACCCAAATGAAGCTTATTGAAGGTACAAAATATCCGTCTTTGTGGCTACCAAGGTTTGATACAGAATGGCGTAATCAACAGTGGCATCGCCATGGTTTAGAATCTGTTTATTCGGTGCTAAATAAATCTTCTGGCAGTCATCTTAACCATTTTGACGTTATTGACGATTTATGTAATTTACTGACTAGCATTGACTCAGATTTTGATGCTTCACAATTCATTTGTGAGTGGTTACAAAGAGACTTACTCAATATTATTTTGGGTAATTCAGATAATCATGGTCGTAATACATCATTTCTAAAAAAATCTGGAAAAATTTCTCTTTCACCTATTTACGATTTTGCACCTATGAAAGCCGATCCAGAAGTTGTGACCAGATCGACGACTTGGGGAAGTCCGTATGAAGAAGGAGGTGAATACCGTTGGGCTCAAATTACTCAAAAACTTGCGCCTTGGTGTGATCCTGATTTATCTCTAGGAACATTAAAGTCTTTGGCAATTAATCTGCTTGGGTTAAAACAGCGATTAATTGATAAAGGAGTACCGAAAAATATTATTGAAATGCCAGCGCTATCATTTGATTACATAGAAGCTAAATTGAAAAGATGGGAACTGCTATGAATATAAAAAATCAGACTCAAGATCGTCAGCAAGTTCTTATCGATTTATATAAACAATATTTATTTAATGAAATTACGCTAGGACAATTGCTGTCGCATTTGCGAAAGAATGTACTGGGGTTGTCGCAAGAACAATATGCAGTTTTGGTGGGTATAAGTCGTCGAACATTAACTGATATTGAGCAGGACAAAGGTAAACTTACTCAATCAGTGTTAGATAAGGTGTTTAAGCCACTGGGTTTAAAAGCAGGTCTTGTACCTACGCATGAACATATTGTTGGCAAAATTATAAAGCCATCGGAGTGAGTGATTAAATTAATAAACGTTCACAAGGGTACGCTTGTGAACAGTGTTCTGGTTCTTTCCAATAAATTTCAGTTGTTTTATTTTTTCTTTTAAAATTTGGAAATTTACCCAATAGATGTTCCTTTCATTCACAATGCGTTTGAATGAGCTTCACCGTTAAACAATAAAAAATATGCAAAAATTCTAGTCAGGCAAATCACTAATTTGAATGAAATTAGTAATAGGAATGCCATTTATTTTTTAATTTAAAGGATTGAAGTAGCCATGACTAGCTTTTCAAATATTGAGTCTCAGTCACAGCAAGTTGTGCAGAAAGACATAAAAAAATCCTTAATTGCGAGTGGCATAGGCAATTTATTGGAATGGTATGATTGGACAATTTATGCTGTCGCTTCCGTATATATTGCTTCAGCATTATTTGATAAAACTGACCCAACATCAGCATTGTTAAATACATTAGCTGTCTTTGCTGTTGGCTTTGTTTCTAGGCCAATAGGTGGATTTGTATTTGGTCCACTTGCAAATAAATATGGCCGAAAAAATATTATGCTGGTCACCATGGTAATGATGGCTTTAGCAAGCTTAATGATTGCTTTTATTCCATCTTATGAAGAGATTGGAGCATGGGCATCAGGTCTATTACTCATTGCTAGATTGGTTCAAGGTTTCGCTCATGGTGGAGAAACCGCAACCTCATATGCATATATTGCAGAAATTGCTCCACCCAAAAGGCGTGGTTTATGGTCTAGCATGTCATTTTTTGCAGTGGGTGCTGGGTCATTATTAGCAACACTTTTTTTAGCATTACTCAATGTGACCTATACAGATCAACAAATGCACGAGTGGGCATGGCGAATTCCTTTTGCTATTGGTGGTGGGCTTGCATTTTTTGCAATTTATCTCCGTAGAAATATGATCGAAACACATATTGAAAAAAATAATGATCAAATGTCAGATGAGGTAAATTGGCCTTTTTCTAAAATTATGAAAGTTGGTATTAAGCTTTTCTTTTATGAAGCGGGTTCAACTTTAACCTTTTATACATGGGTCACTTGTGCAGCTATTTATGCAATTGGTATACAAAAAATGCCTGCAAAAGATGCTTTTATGATGAGCTGTATTGCACAAGTAATTTATCTGATCTGTCTACCATTTCAAGGGCGGTTATCTGATTACATTGGAAGAAACAATAACTCTTTAATCACTTACATTGGTTCATCTTTATTGCTATTCCCGTTGTGGTCATTAATTAGTAATGAGCCTTGGACTTTGTTAGTTGCTCAAAGCATTGGGCTATTTACAATGGGTTTCTTAATGTCTTGCAAACCAGCAGCCATGTCAGAACAAATTCCAACAAAATATCGAACTAATTTTCTCGGCTTCTTCATGTCTTTGGCAGTAACCATTTTTGGTGGTACGGCTTCCTATGTGAATACTTGGCTTTACTCAATAGATAAAGGTTGGATTTTTAATGTTTATCTAATTGTGGTGTCCATAATCGCTTCGATTGCAGTATTAACTTGGAAGAATAATAAAGGCATTGATTTAGATCAGGTTAAGTAAAAACTTAAAAGCAAAGACCGAAATAGAGGTCTTTGCTTTTTTTATGGAAATTTAAAAATATTTAACGGAGTTATAATGCAAAAATTATTTAAGGATAGAAAAGTCTTAATTACGGGTGCTGGTAACGGTATTGGTGCCGCAATTGCAGAGCATCTTGCCCAGTTAGGTGCGACAGTTGCACTAATAGATTTTAATTGCGATCTATTGGTCGCTAAGCATCAAGAGTTGGCAGATAAAGGCTATCACGTCAGTTCATTTTGTGCTGATATTGCTAATTATGAAGCTTGTCAGGCTGCCTATGAATATTTTTATAACGAAATAGGCTTTATTGATACTTTAGTAAACAATGCTGGGATTTCACCAAAGCATCAAGGACATGCCCATAAAATCTGGCAATTATCTCCGGAAGAATGGCAACGGGTAGTAGATGTTAACTTAAATGGATCTTTTAATTTGATTCGTATTTTAGTTCCTCAGATGATTAAACATAAGTTTGGAAAAATTATTAATACATCGTCAGTTGCTGCAAATGCATATCTTCCTGTGGTTGCTTGCCACTACAGTGCAACAAAAGCTGCAATTATTGGCTTAACTCGACACTTGGCTGGAGAGCTGGGTGCTTACAACATTCATGTAAACGCAATTGCACCCGGACGCATAGAAACGCCTATGGTTTTAGAAGTAGGCAATCAAGTAAACCAACATGTGATTGATGATACGCCTTTAGGCCGATTAGGTTCCCCGACAGAAGTCGCAAAAGTCGTAGAATTTCTGGCTTCAAATGACAGTAGTTTCGTCACTGGACAAGTGATTGATATAGCAGGTGGTTGGCTCATGCGATAAAAAAGGGAGAAGTCTCCCTTTTTTCTTTAGCAATAATGATTGGTTTTTATTATTGCCTGTTTCAGGTTTTCTTTATTCAGAGGAGGTTCAAAGTTTTTACTATAGTCATTTTGCAGTGTATGCATAATGATCGTTTCTAACATAGAATCACTGATCTCTTGATGATATCCCAGTTCAGCAATTGTGGTCGGTAAATCAACAGATTTAAGAAAATTAATCAGCTCAATAATAAAAATATGCTCTCTATTTTCTAATACAGCTTGAACAACGGTACCATAAGCCACTAACTCTCCATGTAAATTGGTAGCCAGTTCTGGAATGGCTGTTAAACCCCTTATAAGAGCATGTGCTAAAGATAAGCCGCCACTTTCAAAGCCTAAACCACTTAAAAGTACTGTCGACTCAACGACTCGTTCAACTGAAGGGGTAATATGGTGCTGTTTGACATCTTCATACGCTATTTTTCCCCATGTGATGAGATTACTATAAGTATTATTTGCTAATAATAATGCTGTTTCTAAAGGTGGTGTCGAAAATGAATTCAGGCCATGTGAGTTTTTACATTGGTTTACTTCAAACATTTTACTAATAGCATCCCCAATACCCGCAGCAAAAAAGCGAGCAGGCGCCTGCACAATAGTATCTAGATCAACTAATACAATATCTGGGTTTCGCTTTGTTTTTTCTACACCTTGAACCTTATGATTCGCATCATAAACAATTATGAGCCTACTTGTAGGGGCATCGCTAGACGCGACTGTAGGGCAAATAATAATGGCTATATTTAATTTTTTTGAAATACCTTTAGTGGTATCCATTGCTTTACCGCCACCTAGTGCAATAATGGAATCGATATCGTGTTGTTCCATACTACGACTAAGTCGCTCAATCGTTTCATAGGTACATTCGCCAGGAAACTTATAGCTAATAAAATCTAAATTTGACTGCTTAAGCGACATAGTGACTTTATCTAAAATAGGTCCCTCAATAGCTGGATCATAAATAATTCCAATTTTTTTAAATTGGTGTCTTGTTGCAATATCACCAATATTTCTTAGAGCATGTTCACCTTGAATATATTCACCAGGAAATCCCATTATTTTTAACATATCTAATCCTTTAATAAACTTGGTTAATTTTCAGTAGTAGAAAAGACAAAATGCCAATCACTTTACGAATTGGCATTTCTTTATAAAAGGCAGTTACTATCGGATGATTTTTTCTAATTCACTTTCAGGAATGCCAATATTTTTATAATGTTCTCGTGTGGCTTCTAATTTAGTAAACACATCTTCATAACCTACAGCTTTTCCAAATGGGTCTACATATGTATAGCCGCCATGCACGATAAATAGCGTAATCATTTCAGTAACATCTTCAGGTACGAAAAGAGTATGGGTTTCGCCAGGTGGTTCGTAAGCAAATGATTTTTCTTCTGCAATCCACTCATGCTCAAGATAATACCAACGACCTTTAAGTACGAATGCATGTACTGCTCCGGTATGACGATGTCTAGATAACACACCACTTTTTCGAACACGTAATAAGTTTATGTAGTAACCAGAACTAGTATTTAAAAGCAGAGGTTTAAAACTTACAGAATCAGAGGTAGGTACCCATAAATTATCGTCTTTCAAAGCCGCATCTAAAACGCCTGGAATTACAAGATCAGGCGACATATAGGGAACTTGTGGTAACTGAAAAGGCATAAGTTCTTCATTGGCTGAGTAATCCGGATTTCTTTGCTGTAGCATCACTTTCTCCTTGAAATAAAGCATTCCGATTGAGTTAGATACTAGCAAAAGCAATTTGATCGTAGATTGCATCAAATTCAAACTACATGTGAATAACAGGCAAAGTTTATGTAAATTAAAAGCTGTTATATTCAAATTTACTCTAATGATGTTTGAGAAAAATATTATGGACAATTATCGACAACTGATGGCCTTTATCTGGGCATACGAGCATGGAAGTTTTTCAGCAGCAGCAAGAGCAAATGATTTAACGCCATCTGCAATTAGCAAGTTAATTAACCGGCTAGAAAATCGTTTAGGTGTGCGACTTATTCAAAGAGGAGCAAGACAACTGACATTGACCGAAGAAGGCGTTGCATATTTAAAGAGTGCACAAAATGTTGTAGCTGCAATGAATGAGGCTGACTCTTTAGCTGAAGCATTTCCAACCCGTGTGAGTGGTGTTTTAAAAATTAGAACGATGCCAACTTTTGCACAACATCAAATTTTACCTTGGTTACCTGAGTTTCTAGATAATTATCCATCCTTAAGTGTAGATTTTGAGTTGAATGCGGTATATCAGGATGATTTTGATCGTGGTGTTGATATCGCAATCTATGGAGGAATACTTCCATCTTCATCAAGAATTGCAACTCGAATTGGAGATAGTGAGTGGATAACCTGTGCTTCACCTCAATATCTCGAAAAATATGGAACACCTAAACATCCTCAAGAATTATTACAGCATCGTTGTTTTCATTTTAATTTCTCAAGTAGTTGGAATAATTGGGATTTTGTTGAAAATAATGAAAGTTTTATTGTTCCTGTCAAACCGATCGCATCCTTTTCTCAAGGGACTTTTTTGAGAGATCTTGCATTAAGAGGAGAAGGGATAGTAAGACTAGCAGATTACCATATTGGTGAAGATATAAAACTTGGAAGACTGACACCGATTCTGGGGAATTTTCGTTCTGGAATAACTGAACCTCAGTATATTATTTATGCAAATCGAAAACTTCAAAGCCCTAGAATTAAGTGTTTTATTCAATTTCTACAGCAAAAAACCAAAAATAAACCGTGGCGAATTCACTAATATAAGTAGTAAAAGTTTTGATAGCTACGGTTTCTGTTTGGCTTTTTGGCGTAAGACATACAAATATAAGCTTTCTACTTTTTCACGTGCCCATGGTGTGGTACGTAAGAATCGCAATGATGATTTAACACTTGGATCTATGCAAAAACATCTAATTTCAATTTTACGACTTAAGCCTTCAAATCCACCGTAGTAATCCAATAATTCATCCAAAATGTCAGCAAGTTTTTTGCCGTGTAAAGGGTCATTGGAGGTGTTCATAATAGATCAACAATATTTTGGGAGGCTATTATTATAACCTGAGCTAGTTGGTAAATGAGAGGGTTAGATTGATCTAAACAAGCCATAGAGATTTGCTTAAATTTGTTGTGAAGCAAATTGAGTAGAGGTTTGATTTACACTTATGTTCACCTTAAGTGATATTTATAAATAAAATAAAAAATAAATTATTTAAAATTAATATCTTAATGTATTTATTATTAAATAATAAAAAATTGAGTTCATGAACTAAGGCATTTGATTAGTTTTGGAACAGTTTTATATGAGTATTTATGCATCAAAGAAGATAAGTTAGGAAGAATTACTAGTAATTTATAAATAAAGCCCTCAAAGAGAGAGCTTTTTAAAAACTTTAGAAGAATTAGTTGAATCTTTTAAAAATTAAGCATTTTGAGCTATACCATGATTAGTGTAATAGGCTCTAACGATATTAAATAAAATCAATTGACCAATAACCAAGATACAACCCATGATTCCAATTGCTTCAAAGCTAATATATTGAACTAAAGTACCCGCTAAAATTGGTCCTAAGGCTGCACCGAACATTAACATTGCAGGAGTTCCTGCAACAGCTCGTCCTGTTGGCTCAAGTCTAGCGAGTAAACCAAAAGCATAGGTATGAGTGAATAAAATAGTGAAAACCATACATGAGCCCGCAAGCGTATAAAGAAAGTAGTTATGGCTGTGGGTAAGCACTAATGAAAATATGGCTTGAAAGATGGGGCCAATACAAATAACGGCGAGTGGATTAAAATACTTTTGAGTGAAAGCCGCGATCGGTGCTGGAAAAATAGAAACAATACCGTAAATAATTAATGTGAGTGCGACAGAACTTTCTCCAAAACCTCGTGCAATTCCAATACGTTCATAAAAGCTGACATTCATAGAGTTCGTCATGGCCAATAGAGATATTCCAAAAATACAGCACCAAATGTATTTTGAAAATTTAGGACGATGGTACGATTCAAATTGAATATTGTCCTGTTTTTTATTGATTTGGGGGTAGAATAACAAAGCAATAAACGCGGCAACTGCCATAATTGAGGCAAGAATCAAAAATAGTGTAGAACCACCAAAATTTCTAATTAAATTTAAAGAACCAGCTAAAAATAAAATAGCGAAAATGCCAAGTGCTAATCCAGAAAATCCAAATATTCTATGAGGATTTATACTTCTTCCCATGGTGCCATGAGTAAAGCTCAAGGCAAGACCAGCAGAAAAACCACCTACCAGATGTAATATTGCTAATACTGAGAAATGAGTATTTTTAGAGGCTAAGTAGAAAGCAAAACAAGCAGAAAGGAACCCAATAAAAACGGGCCATTTAGGATTGAAACGGTTAAAAATAGGGGCAAATATCAAACTTGCCAGCATTGCTCCTAATAAGAACAGCGTAACTAGACCACCAGCTTGTTGAAAACCAAAATGATAATTTGCAATGAGTGTGCCTATCCAGATAGGTAAGGCAACCAAGTCAACCATGCCTGCACAGTGGGAGGTCATGAGCGCAAGCATTCCTCGCTTACTTTCGATTTTATACATAATCCTTATTCCTTTAAATAATCCCTTTAAAGATGAGATTTTTTCTTAATTCATCTTTTTATGAGTGAACAAAAAACACTCTGAATAAAAGATAAAATAGAATTAGTTGATGTGTCAACAATAATTGTTGACACATCAACTAATTTTGTATTTTAATAATTCCAGATGAATTAGAAACCTTTGAGTTTTTAGTTTGAAGTTTCTCAAATGGAGTTGAATGCATGAACATTCTTGGCTTAGAAAGTCTGGTTTTTGGAGTATTAGACTTAGATGCGTGTCACCAGTACTTACTTGATTATGGTTTAAATCTTGTTGAAAAAAATGAACGTGGTGGAACTTACGAAGCTTTAGATGGCGGTACTGTTATTTTTAAATTAGATACAGATCCATCGTTGCCAAAGGCGAATGCTCCAGCACCAAATATTCGTGAAACAGTGTACGGCGTTGCTGATCAAAATGAATTAGACCTTATTGCAGCAGAACTTTCTAAAGATAGAGAAGTGAGTGTTGACGATGAAGGAACAATCCATTCTTTTGATGATAGTGGATTTGCAATCGCATTCCGTATTACACGTAAACGTAAAATAGTTGCCCCCTATGTAGGGATAAATGTACCGGGCCAAGAACCTGGAAGAGCCATTAATGAATGTGGCGTATTGCTTGAAGGTCATAGTAAAACACCACGCTCTCTTTCCCATGTTGTTTATTTCGTCCCAGATCATAAAAAGGCTGAAGCTTTTTATGCTGATCGACTCGGTTTCATCACGACTGATCGTTTTATCAATATTGGACCTTTTATGCGTCCAGCTGGCTTAAATGAACACCATTCTTTATTTCTAATTCAAAGCTTTAATCCACATATGGTTGGGTTAAATCATTTTACTTTCCATTTCGGCTCAGGTTACGAGGTTTTAAGAAATGGTTGGGAATTTGCTCAGAAGGGATATAAGAGCTTCTGGGGACCGGGGCGTCATATTATGGGAAGTAATTTCTTTTGGTATTTTAATAGCCCATTTGGTGGAACGATGGAGTTTGATGCAGATATGGATTTGCATGATGACAATTGGACACCACGTGCAATGCCAATGGGAAGTGATACTTCACAAGTGTTCTTATTTGATCAACGTAAAAAATGGTCACCAGGGGAATAATGTTAAATAAAAAAATTTTTATAGCAAAAATTTCGGAACTTAGTCAGAGCAGTGCAAAAGGAATTTCATTAGACGGAGTAAATGATCAACTTTTTTTGGTCATGACAGAAACAGAAGTAGCGGTATGGGTAAATGACTGTCCACATAACCATCGTCCACTGGAATATCAAAAGGATAAGTTTTTATCGGCTGATGGGAAACATATTGTTTGTTATGCACATTCTGCACATTTTGACAAAATTTCTGGAGAGTGTTCTGCAGGCCCATGTAAAGGGAAAAAGTTAAGAAAGATTCAGCATCATGAAGTGAATGGTGAGATTTATGTTGAATCGAAAAGTTTAATCAATCTTAAGGATTAAGAGGTTTTTATGTTTGTTTATTTTCCAAAAAACTATGTTTGGAGTATGTCCACCGTTATTGCTGCAACACATGGTGGAAGTATCGGTGAAATTGATGAGTTTTGCCGTCCATTATTAGAAAAGTCTTCTGATGATGCAGATGTCGGAACTGTCGAATTTCTTCATGCGTGGATTGGCGGTGCAGATAAGCTGATTAAGATGGCTGAACAAGATCTTGAGAAAAACAGAGAATTGTCTGCCGCAAAAAAATATTATCGTGCTGCCTTATATTATTTAATTGCAGAGCGTATGCAAGAACAAGGTCATCCTGAACGTTTAAAAGTATATAAACGTTATTTAGAGTTAGCTGAGCTATACCGAAAATATAAAAAAGATGATGTTAAGCGAGTAGAAATTCCTTATCAAAATAGCCATCTAAGCGCGATTTATGCAAAAGGAAAAACTACGGATGAAAAGCAGGCCATTGTTGTGATGATGAATGGGCTTGATTCTACTAAAGAATTAATGTCTTACAGCCCCTTAGCTGATGAACTCGTAGAGCGCGGGATATCAGTACTTATGGTTGATCAACCGGGTACAGGAGAGGCGATTCGCTTACAAGATTTGCGTGCTGTCTATAACTCTGAAATATGGGCTACTCCAATTGTCGACTGGTTATGTGAACAACCAGAAATTGATCAAAATCGCATTGCCGCTTTTGGTATTTCTTTAGGTGGATATTATTGCCCTCGAGCTGTTGCTTTTGAACCACGCTTTTGTTGTGCAGCAATTTGGGGTGCAAATCATGATTGGCGAGCAGTTCAACAAGCTCGTCTAAAACGTGAAGGCGAGAACCCAGTTCCTCATTATTGGAAACATGTGGAATGGGTATTTGGGGCTAAAGACCAGAAAGAATTTTTTGAGATAGCAGAGAATATGCACCTCAATGGAGTTCTTGACCGTATTAAAGTGCCTTTCTTAGTAACTCATGGTGAGAAGGATCGCCAGATTCCATTGAAATATGCTTATGAAACTTATGATCAACTAGTTAACTCACCAGATAAAGAGTTATTGGTCATTGATGATGAGATGGGAGGCGTTGAACACAGTTCAATTGATAATCCATTAAATGCCGGTGCGTATATTGCGGATTGGTTGGCAGAACATTTAGGCGGTAGAACCTCAAAGTAAATTGGAGAAACAATATGACAGGGATCGTAGATATTGCCATTATCGGTGGTGGCATAGGTGGCATGTGTGCAGCCATCCAACTTAAAAAGCTTGGGAAAAACGTATCTTTAGTTGAAATTAAGGATACGCTCAAGCCCATAGGTGCTGGTATTACCTTAAGTGCGGCAACACTCCGTGCACTTAAAGAAATTGGGGTAGTGCAAGAGTTATTTGAAGTATCAGGGCAGTTTTCACAATTCGATATGTACACATCAGATGGTTATAAGATTGCCGAAGCGCCGATTAAGCCAGCAGTTGGTGCAGAAGATTTAGCTGCAAATAGTATTGGAGTGATGCGGACCAAGTTTGCTGAAGTATTGGAAAATAAATTACGTGAGCTAGGCGTTAACGTTATTTTAGGTACAACTGTCGATAAGTTGGAAAATAACAAAGATTCCGTCAAGGTCCTATTTACCAATGGGCAGGAGCAACAATTTGATTTAGTGATCGGAGCTGATGGCATACATTCAAAAATACGGCATCTGGTCTTTCCTGAATTACCTGAAAGTACCTTTACCCACCAAGGGGCATGGCGAATTGTTGTACCAAAATATTTTAATAACTTTTCAATGCTGATTGGTAAAACGCTTAAAGCTTCTTTTAGTCCTATTAGTGATTCGCAAAGTTATATGTGCGTATTAGACCGTCATGAAAGTGATGATTTTATTGAACAGCATCTATGGCCTGAAAAGTTATCTGGTTTATTAGCTGAATTTGGTAGCGTTGTTCAGGAAGTAAAAGCTGATATCGATCAAGGAAAAATTAAAGCAGAAGATATTCTTTATCGTCCATTACACACTTTACTGGTCGAAGAATCTTGGCATAAAGGTCGTGTTGTTCTATTGGGTGACGCCGTGCATTCCACAACTCCGCATCTGGCCTCAGGAGCGGGTCTCGCAATTGAAGGTGCTATTCTTTTAAGTGAAGAGTTAGCAAAAGATCAACCCTTAGAAAACGCTTTAAATCTATATCAGCAGCGTCATTTTGATCGAGCAAAAATGGTTATTAGTGTCTCGACTCGTCTAGGTGAAATTGAGATGAGTAATGGCTCACCTGTTGAGCATCGAGAGCTGGCAACAAAAGCATTTGAAGCATTAACACAGCCGCTTAAGGCGTAAAACTTAAAGCTGGCCCGAAGAAGTGCAAGATCTTTGGGCTTAATTTTTGAAAGAATAGAGGTGAAACATGAAGTTTGCCACATTAAAAAATGGAACTCGTGACGGTCAACTGGTCTTTGTAAGCCGTGAATTAAAATGGGCACGAACTATTCCGGAATTTGCACAAACTATGCTGCAATTATTAGAGCAATGGGATGAATTGGAAAATAAGCTATATGAAGCTTATGAATTATTTAATGAAAATCCTGAGCAAAATGGTTTTGGATTTGATACACAAAAAACTTTAGCGCCGTTACCACGCTGCTATCAGTTTGTTGATGGCTCTGCTTTTTTAAATCATGGCCGAATTATGAAAGAAGCCTACAAAATTAAAAATGAAGAACCAGAAGGGATTCCGATTTTAATACAACGCCAAAGTGACGACTTCCGTTCAGGCGTAGATGATTATGCTTTTCCCTCTACAAAAGATTTATGTGATTTTGAAGCAGAATTTGCTGTAGCAGTTTCAGATATTCCTATGGGAAGCTCAAAAGATACAATTAAATCTAGCATCAAGTTAGTCATGATTTTAAATGATGTGAGCATGCGAGGTATTTTAAATCGTGAAATAAAAATGGGGTTTGGTTTTATTCAGGCAAAAACCGCCACGATTTTTGCTCCGGTCGCAGTTACACCAGATGAACTTGGAAAAGCCTGGGATGATGAAAAAATTGGCCTAAATATCGAAGTTAAACGAAACGATCAATGGTTTGGGGCACCAAATGGAAAGGAGATGAATTATTCCTTTAGCGATCTTATTTCTCACCTAATTTATAACCGTAACATTAAGGCCGGCACCATTATTGGGTCAGGCACTGTATCAAATAAAGATGCAAAACATACTGGTTCTGCTTGTCTTGCCGAAAAAATTGCTTTGGAAATGATTGAACATGGTGCAGCCAAAAGTGAATTCATTCAATATGGTGAAACCGTCGAAATTAATGTCTTTGATAAAAGTAAGAAATCAATATTTGGACCTATTAAAACAAAGTTTATTCCTTGTTAATGATGACTAGCTTAAATTTTAAAGAGTATCCATCAAAAACAATGGTTGCTTAGTTAATAAAAAAGCTTTATAGAATAACTACCTACAAAGCTTTTTTATATTTTACATTTGATCAACTTTGTTACGCAGTTTTTTTAATAAATTGAATAACTGGTCTTTCTCAGACTCTTCCAGTTCTTCAAGAAGTTGCTTTTCTCTTTCAATTGCAAAATCTGATGCGACTTCATAAAGCTCTTGACCAGCTTGGGTTAAATTAATGACATATATTCGTTTATCTTCAGCATGTCCATTAACTTCAATATACTTTTTTTCCTCAAGCTTTTTAATTGTGCGACTAACGGCTGCCTTGTCTAGGCCCAAAATATCACTAATTTTTTGTACAGAACAATCGGAAGTACCAGATAAAACTGAAATGATCCGCCATTCTGTCATCCCGATACCAAATTTTTGTGTGTACGCGGTACTTGATTTCAACATAAGCTTGTTTGCCAACATGTTGATTTGTGCTGTTGCATGACGGTCAATCTTAATTTTTTGCATTCGATGATCGTAGTAATTAGAGGAGAGAATGAAATTATACAGAATCAATAAATTAAGGATATATTTAACTTTGTAGAAAAATATATCCTTAATATTTATCTTGTTTTTAATCTTTATAAGATAGCAACAGCACGCACAAAACCTGCGGAAGCATGTTTAATTTTATAAGGAAAACACGATACTAAAAATCCATAGTCAGGCAAGCTTTCTAGATTTGCCAATTTCTCCATTTGCCCGTAACCAATATCTCGACCAGCTTTATGTCCTTCCCAAATAATAGAAGCATCTTTTGTTTCGGTAAATCTCTCTTTTGTATATTTAAAAGGAGCATCCCAACTCCAAGCATCTGTACCTACTACTCGAATGCCTTGCTCTAACATCCATAAGGTCGCTTCACGACCAATACCGCAGCCTTTACCTAAATATTCAGGTTGTCCAAAATAAGCCCCAGCTGAGGTATTAATAAGTACAATATCTAAAGGACTAAGTGTATATCCAATTCTGCTTAATTCTTCTTGCACTTCAGATGCTGATACTACATGCCCATCTGGTTTATTACGAAAATCAAGTTTTACACCTGGTCGAAAACACCAATCTAAAGGTAGCTCATCTATTCCATAAGCAGGTTTTCCGCCATCAGTTGTAGAGCTGTAATGCCAAGGTGCATCCATGTGTGTTCCACTATGCGTGGTAATAATTAAACGCTCTGCAGCCCACGCTTCTTCTCCGGGTAAATCCTTTAACTCTAAACCTGGAAACATAGCCTCCATTTCAGGCCAACCTTCCTGATGATCCATATATTCAATTTTCGGGAGCAAAGGAGGAGGGTCCGTATATGGGTTATTCTCTAAAGTAACGGAGAGATCAATATATTTTCGATCTTTAAGAAAATTTTCCATAATTTTGTACCTTTGAAAAAATATTAATTCTTTTAAAATTTGATTGCTGCACTTAGCCAAAAAGTTTGACCTTCAGCTTTATTTTCAGAATCTACATCTTTAATCCAGCTCGCACTGACTAGTGGACCTTTTCCATTCATAAATTGATATTGGATAGCAGGACCAATAGAAAATGATTTCGTTTTTGAATCTTTAATTTCTTGCCCATCTAATTCGTCATTTTCAAGTTGAGTGTAATAATATCCAGTCGCCCCGAAGCGCCAGTTATTGCTGTGGTAAGCAAGTAAGTAATCAATGGTCAGTTCATTACCCGTCTTGTAATTAGAATCTGAATTTTTCCAGTTGAAATTAACCATCGGACTTATGGCTGCTTCAAGTCCATTTTCAAACTTATATTTAAGAGCTACGCGTGGTGCGATCGAAAAATAGTTGCCTGCAACATTCACATCATGACTTTTACTATAAGTGCCGATGGGTAAAACAAAACCTAAACCAGCAACCATTTGCCATTGTTTCTGTTGTCCTTTATTCCATTGAAGAATTAATGGCTCAAATAAAACATCGGAGAGCCCATCATCATTAAGTTTGACATCTCCATATGGCGTGTGTATTTGATTATTTAAATCAACATAAGTTCCGATAATCTCAGATATCGTAATATCTGATCCTAAGATTTTCTTATCCCAAGTGGTTGTAAGTCTTAAAGTTTGTGCAGCCACTTTAAGGTCTTGATCATATTTTTTATTACCATTCTGATCATTAAATTGATCCGCCGTAGAATAACTAGAAATAATTTGAAGATAATTTCCAGTAATTGGAGGAAATTCAGCAATAAAAAATTGGGTGGTGCCGCCAGGCAGAGTAGGGTTACCATTTGGCGCTGCTAAAGTCTGTCCTGATACTATAACTAATGAAAGGCTAGCTAGCGCAAGTAATTGAGGGTATTTAAAATGAATATACATTGTTTATTCCTTGTTCAATCCAAACAGTCCGATGTTTGGAGATAATCCTGTCATCTAGTTTTTTTAGAGCAATAAAGTTCCTTATCCACCTTTTAGAAAGATGAAAATAAAAATTAATTAATTTAACAACTTAAGTTTTATTTTTCTAAATGTTTACCGATCATGAGCATCTCCTATGCGTTTAAAATTCATCCGACAACCCATTAAATACCAACATTGTTGATGTGTCAACAATATAAATATTCTTGAGTTTAATAGCTCCTATAAAAATCCTTACTCAATAAAGAAAAAATGAGTAACATGAAACCTTAGAAGATTTATCATGCTTATTGATTATATGGAGTAGAGACAAAAGGAGAGAATATGAGGTCATTTCGCTTATCTATGTTCAAAAAGACTTAACGCTGGTTGAAAAGCTTCGTAAGATTTACTTTTTACATGCCGACTTAGATGGACTTTACCATTTGCCATTTAAAGCGCCATTTTTGAGATTGCTAAAACACATCCAAAGGCTTATCAACTTGTAATTGATTGTAGAAATTGGCTGATTAATGAAATCTATAATTTGCTTTTAACGACTAACGAAAATGCCTCAAAATAAGGTGCACACATGTTTTTAGTTTTAATGTTTAAAAGGCTATCTATAATAAGAAATCTATATAGCAGCCAGTAGTAGACGCAAAAATACATCTCGTAAAGATGATGTGCAATTCACTAGGGTAAATATAAAAGTGTAATTACAACTTACAGAAAGTTGTCTAAAGAATTACTCTGGCTAAAATTAGAAATAGGGTTAAGCCAATTTAAGTCGTTAAGTTTGCCGCGGCTTAGTAAATTGCTCAAGCAATAGATGCAGTTGAATAAGCTTTTAATAATTCAGTGTAGAAGCATAAACGGCCGTAGTAACAATGCAGAGTAGCCAGAGCCTTATATATGGTAGTTTTCCAAATCTTCTATTTAACATAATATACATTATACGAAGTATTACATATTTAACACTTTGTTTTATATAGCTTTCTTCGCACTAAAATCTAACGATACCAATACAGCCTTTGGCGCTTTGCCCGTAAAATCCCAATCAAAGATCATTGCAGCTTCGGCTGGTAACTTCTGATGAATGTAATCATTGAAGAACTGAGCGCCTTTAATTTTGTAGTCAGTCGATTTAAGACCGATTGCGCCTTGTTCTTTTTCTTTGGCTGAATATTCTTGAAGTACCGTTACGACCGTATTTGAAAACGTAATTTGTTTACCTGATGTCTGGTCACTGAAATCACCCGCAGATTTACGGATACCTGTAACTGTCATAATTGGATGTTGTGAATTGTTCATTTGCTCACCTATGCGATTTTATAGTTGAACTGCGAAACTGGCTCTTCATACCAGTTTGGCAATTGTTGATTGAAGTCGATTTCTACGAGCTTTACGAATGGAATGACGTTTGATGCCTTCTCATCATGAAGGTTCTGTAAATATGCTTTTGAAAAGCCACATTCACACAATTGGGAAACTAGGTTGTAAAATTGAGACTTACCGTAATTATTTTTAATTTCATCAAATCCTTTTTCACGGATAAGACAAAACATAGCGAATAAATTACGCACTTTAGTGTGGGAAACCTTGCCAGATTTGGTCATTACAACTTCTGAGCGTTCAATTGTTTCAAGTACACTTGTATCGTCTGTTAATTTCATAGTTTGACCTCGCAAGGCTTCAAAAATGCTATGAGTAGCTTTGTTCCAGAGTGTTTGAAGTAAATCAGGGTTAGAACGTTGAAACTTAATTAATTCAAAGAGATTGGTAGGAATTCCATTACGTTCAAGCCACCGTTTTTTTAAACGTGATTCGAAACGTAAAAGACCGACAGTCCAGTTAATCAGATCCGAATTGGACATGACATCAACAACTCTTTGAGCTGCCTTATTGTTCTTCTTTGCGAGCATTTTATACTCCTCAAATTGAGCAATAAATTCATCATGCTTCATATAACACTTGTGATTCACAAGTCTTGAAGTCTGACCTCCCCAATAGACTGAACTGTCGAAACGCTTGTTACTCAAACGAGTCTGGCCATTACTGACATTACTCAAGAAATCCAAAACTTTTTTAGCCGTGCTCTGGTCTTTCAATCGTGCTGAGTAAGTCACATCAATATGTGAAACCCAAGCACGAGGCCAATCTAACATGCGTGCAAGAAGCGGATAAGCTTCATGTAAGAAGCCGATCATTTCCATAGCACCCTGCTCTATATTGTCGCTACCAAAGACATTATGACCTTGAAGCAATTTCGCAGGTGAAGCCTTGATCTGTACAAAAGGTTCGAAACTAGAATCAAAAAATACTTTCATTGCCATACCCGTGTAATGAGTCGGAACTGACTCGAACGGATGAAATAGCGCAGCAGCAGAAATTGAACCATCGTCATTCTTATGAACAGAACGAGAAGCAAGCGGAATCTCAATAGAATGCAGATCAATATCTACAAAAAAATAACGCCCTTCAGCATCTACTGAATAGAAGCTGGACTCAAAAGGCGCATTTATGCAAATATGATCCAACATGGTGTGACACCGTTGCATGTGACTGTATGCTGCATTTGTATCACAGTTGCTTGTGACAATGCAACAGTGTCACAATGATAAAATATAAGAATCAACGAGCTTAGAGATGCGTGAAATGTCAAAGACGTATAGAGTTAAAACCGAATATGTGTCACTGATACAAAAAACACACATAGATTTTATTGTAAAAACAAGATTGCCGATTGATGAGGCCGATATCGTCAATGCTCTTATTGCAAAACACTTAAAAGATTTAAAAGCAGAAGACGTAATCGCTTGGCAGCAAGAGTACAAAGAGAAGTAAAATTCCGAAATATCGGACTAGAGTCCACCATTAGAAGACGTGGACTCCCCCAACCTTTCAAAGATTCGCATAATGCAGATTGATGTTAAAAAGCCCCGTGAGACTGGATAATCTTCTCACTGGGGCTTAGTAACATAATCTAGTGTCTATTATGCGAACTTTCAGACACTAAAAAATGCTCATTACTTGCGTTTAGCAAAAGGAGCAGAAACTATCGTAAAAAGTATAAGAAAACAGAAAAATCCAAAACCCAATCTAATAATTAAATCCATAAATAAGACCTCGAGTCAAAGTGTCTAGACTACGCCTTGAGACACGCAAAAGTATACAAAATTCAATGTTTTATGCGGTGTGTCTCAATTCCCCTGAAGACACTTTTTTGCTAAATCTACGTTACATCAAATAGTCGGTTTTTAGTAGTCAAAGAAGAAGGTTTTAAATTAAACCTTGTGACTTAGCTGCCTGATACTTAGCAATAAATTCCGCATCAAATTGTTGAACAGCCTGTGGCGCTTGCTGTACAGGTTGTTGCATAGGCTGGTTTTGTTGTTGCTGTTTTGCAAAGTAATTAAATGGTCTGTCACCATCTTCAATCAAACGTTTGCAATCAGACGAAGGAACATTAAGCCGTGTACCTTGCTGTGAAAATGCATAATATTTGCCCTTATATTTGACGCAACCTGCAAAAACAGGTTGAGCTGTAGCAACGTACTGAGCGTTACCAGATGCGCTGTAAGGATCATTAGGATCGTAGGATACTGGATAAGCAGTTGCAGCTTGAACTTGCTGATTTAAGCGATTCTGACGCTCTGTATTGAATTTTACGCACTGTTCAAGGTGTGAGTTCATTAGATCATTACAATCGACAGGTTTATTCTTTTCTTCTTCAGCAGCTTTCATTTTTGCATCGAGTTGTTTTTGCTGGTCAGCAATAGACATATCAGAGGCAGATTGTTCCGTTTTAACCTCATCATCACCAAAAAACTTATTAAAAAAAGGTGAATTTAAGGAATTTTTGAACGCAAAACCAAAAATAACTAGAGGTAAAAGTAACCAAAAAACCAACTGGAAAGGAATCTGTTTCGATGACTCATGCTCTTCAGCAGAAATATAGAATTTGTATAGCTGCTTAGGATATTTCCAGAACCTCCAAGTTAATGCGTTTTTCATAGTCGATAAACCGAACTGCTCTTGTAGTTCAGCAAATTGATATATGGTAGCCGCCTTAAGTTTAAATAAACGTCTTAAAATTATGTGTTCATTACACGAAGCCCTAACAGACGCATTTAATAAATATGGTTTTTGAGTAATAAAATAAATATCAATACCAAAGTGACCATGAAGGGTTAATGATCTACCAATATCTCTAATATCTTCCTTGGCTTTCTCTAAACGCATTTCCTGTTTTTTCTTTTCTTGGCGCACTAGCTCTTCTTTTTCTTTAACCTTCAAATTAGGGTCAATATTAATTTTAGCTACAGCCAAAATATATTCAGAATCATCAATTTCATAAGTCTTTAAAAGGTCATCTTTTGAAAATGCAGGGTGTTCATGGCATTCATCATAAATAAGGACTGCACCATTTGGTAAGTCACGCCAATCAAAGGGTTTATCCTGTGCTGAAGTAATAGCAATTACGCCTGGATAAGTACAACCAATAATATTTGTATAGATTCTTCTATGAGGTTCTTTTTTTGAAATTTTATCTATGACCTGCATGCAATACAGTGTTTTGCCTGTGCGAATTGGCGCAGAAACTACAATACTCATTAATATTACTCCTCTGTCACATCGTCAGCGTCGCGCGGGCGGCAGGACGCGCTTGCGCACATCCCACCGACCCCCGCCACGCTATCCGCTGCGCCCGATGACTACACGTGCTGTTTTTATATATGCCGCAATTGCGTATGCAGACAAAACCACTGAAATAGCTTGATCAACTTTGTAAAGTTGAATGAAAGCAAGCATATAAACAGGAAGCCCAAAAAATGCATTTTGGACTTGATCCCTAGCAGTCGAAACAAGCTCGTTCACAAAATAAAAAGAGATGATCGACAGACCAGTCGAAACGAAAAGTCTAAAAATAAGACTAGAAATTAAATAGCTTGCAAACCAAGCTAATAAAGGGCCTAAAGCTGGCATATCAAGCCCTCACCACAATGCCTGCTGCTACCATGTAAGCAAAGGCTAAAACTAAGTAACCAATCCAAGAAGATTGAGAACAAAGGTTTTCAAAAGAAATAGATTTATTAATTGTTCCAAAAGGTGTAGACCAATTAATCGGATAATCTGGAGGACAAGAAGAACCACCTGAAGAAATAAGACCAGTATTAAAAGATTGGTTAGTTAATTCCTTAGTCTCAATTTTTTCCCCATTATCTGTAGGTAAAGTTCCACCAGTTAGAAAATTTTTAATATCAGTAAGAAGGCTGTTTGTAGGCTCCATATTTGTTGCAGAACCACCACTACCAATAGGTTTATTATTAATTGCATTTACAACTTCATTTAGCTTATTAGCAGTTGAAGTAGTGTTTGCATCTACAGCACCTTTAACCGTGTTTGCATTCGCTTCTACAGCCGTTTTTACCGTTGTTGCATTAGCATCTACAGCAGCTTTTACATTGTTTACAGCAGCAGTGGTTTCTTTAACCGCAGCAGTGGTTTCTTTAACCGCAGCAGTGGTTTCTTTAACTGATGAATTAACAGTATCAAGCTTCTGGTTTGTTATGCCCAATGTTCTAGAAACATTATTAACCGAGTTAACAATCTCATCTTTAACCCAGCTCAACTTGTTATTAACAGCATTAATTGCATCCAAAATAGACCTTAAAATTGGACCATTATCAGGAGGTATTACAGGCGGAGGCGTAGAAGATGGAGGCGGATTATTAGGGTCATTTGGATCTGGTAAAGGAGGTTCCGAAGCCGGAGGCGGTTGATCGATTGGATCAGTAGGCGGTGGATTGCTATTTTTTACACAGATTTGCTGACCGTTAAAATTGCCCGGAACATAGTTTGAACCACATCCAGTTGGAGGCATATTGCAATATGTCGCATTGTTACTACAGCCCGTTTGAATTGGTGGCGGAGGTGTACCTTCTGGGCAATAAATAGAACCGTCTGCCATACGGTTACAACCATCATCAGGTGGTTTATAACAACCCCCATATGGGTCTTTAGGGTCACAAGAAGACTTTGAAAATTCAGGTGTACATGAAGGGCTTGGAATACTACTGATAGATTGCAAAACAATTTGCTGCTTTTCACTAAGTGAAATAACTAAAGGGTTAGCTTTATTTGCAGCATCATAAACGCAAAACGTACCGTCAGGATTAGCCTTACAAACACGTAAAGGAATAGGTGTATTAGGATCAAAATATACTGGAACTGGTGTGCCAGAATTAGGACATTGAGGCGGAGCGCAAGCAGGAATAGTAGAATTAGAAGTACAGGCTGATCTAATAACCATAGATGTAGAAAATCTATTAGGCTCCAAAGTAGTATTAAAGGTACATTTACCATCCCCATTAGATAAAACTTCTGTATTTGTAAGCTGGGCAGTGCCACTCGACATAATAGGTTTACCATTTATCCAGCCACAAGCAGCAGAAATACTAGAAAATGAGTTAGGATTAGGGAAAGCTTGAAAACCCTGATTCGATGTTAAATAACTCTGATGAACCCAATAATAGCCCGCAGCCGATACAGGTAGAGAAAATAAACTAATAATTATAAAAATCAAATATCTAAAATAATGCATAAATGAACCCCCACATTCATTTAAGCAATCGCGATAAAGCGAAGCACATCACTACGACAATAATCCAATTCATTAAAGATTCATTATTCATAATGATGTGCATCCCCTAATTAGCGACCGAAAATACTAATGAGTTTTCGACCACCAAAGATGACAACAGCGATACCCAACGCCCATAAATAACCCGCGTTAATAGTATCTTCAGAGCCAGACGCAGCAGTTGCCGTATTTACTTCAGCAGCAGTTAAAGCAAAAACACCAGTTGATGCAGCAAGAGCAAAAGCAGCTACTACAGCAATACCTACAACACTTTTATTGATTCCCATTGATTTATCTCCTATCGAAAATGGAAAGCACTCTTCTTGCAATGAACACCATTGCAAAAACCTTGATTACGTATTTAAGAATTTCGTCCCGTGCTTCATTAGACAGCTCAAGTAAACTTGCTGACTCAACACAACTAACCCCGTATTGAACGGAATCAATTATCTGAATTGTTTCGCACAGATACGCCATTATTAAATTTCCGCAATATATATCTGATGACTAAATAAATATTTGATAAAACGCCAGAAATGAAGAAATACCATACTAGTATTGTCATTAAGATATCCCCTGTGCTAATATCAAATATACTCTAAGTTATTGATTTATTTACATATTATACATTATACGAAGTATTACATATTTAACACTTTGTTTTATATAGCTTTCTTCGCACTAAAATCTAACGATACCAATACAGCCTTTGGCGCTTTGCCCGTAAAATCCCAATCAAAGATCATTGCAGCTTCGGCTGGTAACTTCTGATGAATGTAATCATTGAAGAACTGAGCGCCTTTAATTTTGTAGTCAGTCGATTTAAGACCGATTGCGCCTTGTTCTTTTTCTTTGGCTGAATATTCTTGAAGTACCGTTACGACCGTATTTGAAAACGTAATTTGTTTACCTGATGTCTGGTCACTGAAATCACCCGCAGATTTACGGATACCTGTAACTGTCATAATTGGATGTTGTGAATTGTTCATTTGCTCACCTATGCGATTTTATAGTTGAACTGCGAAACTGGCTCTTCATACCAGTTTGGCAATTGTTGATTGAAGTCGATTTCTACGAGCTTTACGAATGGAATGACGTTTGATGCCTTCTCATCATGAAGGTTCTGTAAATATGCTTTTGAAAAGCCACATTCACACAATTGGGAAACTAGGTTGTAAAATTGAGACTTACCGTAATTATTTTTAATTTCATCAAATCCTTTTTCACGGATAAGACAAAACATAGCGAATAAATTACGCACTTTAGTGTGGGAAACCTTGCCAGATTTGGTCATTACAACTTCTGAGCGTTCAATTGTTTCAAGTACACTTGTATCGTCTGTTAATTTCATAGTTTGACCTCGCAAGGCTTCAAAAATGCTATGAGTAGCTTTGTTCCAGAGTGTTTGAAGTAAATCAGGGTTAGAACGTTGAAACTTAATTAATTCAAAGAGATTGGTAGGAATTCCATTACGTTCAAGCCAACGTTTTTTTAAACGTGATTCGAAACGTAAAAGACCGACAGTCCAGTTAATCAGATCCGAATTGGACATGACATCAACAACTCTTTGAGCTGCCTTATTGTTCTTCTTTGCGAGCATTTTATACTCCTCAAATTGAGCAATAAATTCATCATGCTTCATATAACACTTGTGATTCACAAGTCTTGAAGTCTGACCTCCCCAATAGACTGAACTGTCGAAACGCTTGTTACTCAAACGAGTCTGGCCATTACTGACATTACTCAAGAAATCCAAAACTTTTTTAGCCGTGCTCTGGTCTTTCAATCGTGCTGAGTAAGTCACATCAATATGTGAAACCCAAGCACGAGGCCAATCTAACATGCGTGCAAGAAGCGGATAAGCTTCATGTAAGAAGCCGATCATTTCCATAGCACCCTGCTCTATATTGTCGCTACCAAAGACATTATGACCTTGAAGCAATTTCGCAGGTGAAGCCTTGATCTGTACAAAAGGTTCGAAACTAGAATCAAAAAATACTTTCATTGCCATACCCGTGTAATGAGTCGGAACTGACTCGAACGGATGAAATAGCGCAGCAGCAGAAATTGAACCATCGTCATTCTTATGAACAGAACGAGAAGCAAGCGGAATCTCAATAGAATGCAGATCAATATCTACAAAAAAATAACGCCCTTCAGCATCTACTGAATAGAAGCTGGACTCAAAAGGCGCATTTATGCAAATATGATCCAACATGGTGTGACACCGTTGCATGTGACTGTATGCTGCATTTGTATCACAGTTGCTTGTGACAATGCAACAGTGTCACAATGATAAAATATAAGAATCAACGAGCTTAGAGATGCGTGAAATGTCAAAGACGTATAGAGTTAAAACCGAATATGTGTCACTGATACAAAAAACACACATAGATTTTATTGTAAAAACAAGATTGCCGATTGATGAGGCCGATATCGTCAATGCTCTTATTGCAAAACACTTAAAAGATTTAAAAGCAGAAGACGTAATCGCTTGGCAGCAAGAGTACAAAGAGAAGTAAAATTCCGAAATATCGGACTAGAGTCCACCATTAGAAGACGTGGACTCCCCCAACCTTTCAAAGATTCGCATAATGCAGATTGATGTTAAAAAGCCCCGTGAGACTGGATAATCTTCTCACTGGGGCTTAGTAACATAATCTAGTGTCTATTATGCGAATAGGCTTATTATTCAGTGTTAAGCCTTTGATTTATATAGCTTTCTTTGCGTTAAAGTCTAATGCTACTAGTACAGCTTTCGGCTGTTTCCCAGTAAAATCCCAATCAAAGATCATTGCAGCATCTGCGGGTAACTTCTGATGCATGTAATCATTAAAGAACTGTGCGCCTTTAATCTTGTAGTCCGTTGATTTAAAACCGATTGCACCTTGTTCTAGTTCACGCTCAGAATAATTCTGTAATACCGTTACAACGGTATTTGAGAATTCAATAGTTTTACCTGAAGTCTGATCTTGGAAATCACCCGCAGCCTTACGGATGCCAGTTACAGTCATAATTGGTTGTTGTGAATTGTTCATTTGCTCACCTTTAAGCTACTGATTTAAATTGCGATACTGGTGGCTGATACCACTCAGGCAATTGTTGTGAAAAGTCGATTTCTACGAGCTTCATAAATGGAATGACGTTTTTAGCCTTGTTGTCATGCAAGTTCTGCAAAAATGCCTTTGAAAAGCCACAATCGCAAAGTTCAGATAAATGTCTATAAAACGTAGGCTTAGGAAGCATTTCCGCTAACTTCTCTAAACCATGTTCACGTACTAAGCAGTACGTAGAATAAATATTTCGAATACGTGTTTGAGAAACCTTACCGCTATTGGTAACGACAACTGGCGAGTTAGATATGGCTTCCAAAACACTTTCATCATTAATCAATTTCACAGTTTGACCTCTCATGGCATCAAATATTCCGTGCGTTGCTTTAGTCCAAAGTGTTTGAAGTAAATCAGGATTTGCCTTTTGAAATGCTATAAGTTCATAAAGGTTCGTTGGTACTCCATTGCGCTCAAGCCAACGTTTTTTTAAACGTGACTCAAAGCGTAAAAGTCCGACAGTCCAGTTAATTAACCTTGAGTCAGACATGACATCGACAACTCGTTGAGCTGACTTATCATTCTTTTTTGCCAGTTGTTTAAGTTCTTCGAACTGGCTAATAAATTCGTCATGCTTTAAATAGCATTTATGGTTTACGAGTCTGGAAGTCTGGCCACCCCAATACACAGAACTATCAAACCGCTTGTTAGAAAGTCTAGTTTGACCATTGCTGACATTAGCCAGAAAATCCAGAACCTTTTTAGCTGTTGTCTGATCTGACAACTTAGCTGAATACGTTACATCTATGTGAGAAACC
Source organism: Acinetobacter sp. WU_MDCI_Abxb74 (assembly GCF_025513915.1). NCBI lineage: Bacteria > Pseudomonadati > Pseudomonadota > Gammaproteobacteria > Moraxellales > Moraxellaceae > Acinetobacter > Acinetobacter sp. WU_MDCI_Abxb74. The sequence continues at coordinate 643,367 of NZ_JAHPRP010000001.1, read as the reverse complement.
CAAGCACGAGACCAATCAAGCATCTTAGTTAACACTGGATAAGCCATGTGCAAGAAGCCGATCATCTCATCAGCACCCTGCTCTATGTTATCGCTGCCAAAGACGTTATGACCTTGAAGTAACTTGGCAGGCGAAGCCTTAATTTGAACGTAAGGCTCATAACTTGAGTCAAAGAACACTTTCATTGCCATGCCCGTGTAATGGGTTGGCACACTTTCAAATGGATGAAATAAAGCAGCAGCAGAAATTGAACCATCTTCATTCTTATGAACCGAACGTGATGCAAGTGGTATTTCAATCGAATGTAAATCAACATCAATAAAAAAATACTCGCCCGCTTCGTTCACAGAGAAGAAACTAGACTCAAAGGGAGCATTGATACAAAGATGGTCGAGCATAACTATTACTCAAGACCACTAATAAAGATTTTTTCTATTTCCCCTACTTCTTTATTTTTATCCATGTTGCCCCCATATGTTTACATGCATGCATAAATGCAATGTAGAGGAAACTAACACAAATATACACGCATGCGCAATACATGCATGCAAAAATACATGTATTATCATCCGCATTGTGAGACAAGGTATGCATACTATGGTTAAGAGCGTTAGGATTAACGACGAAGAGCAAGAAAAACTTAGAAAAAAAGCAGTTGAATTAAACAAGGTTTTAATTCAAAAAGGTCAACAACCACTACGAGATAGTGAATTAGTTCATATTCTGATAGATGAGGGTTTAGATCAATTGGAAGTTGGTAACAGCGGTCAGGTTAAGATCATAAAGTAACCAATAAGACCTCGAGATAATCCGATAAATTCTCAAATTTGAGACTAGAGTCCACCATTAGAAAGCATGGACTCCCCGCCTCGGCTTCAAATTCGCATAATGCCGACTATGTAAAAAAACGCCGATTTGCAGTTGGAATAGTTGCAAATCGGCTATGTTACATAATCAGGCTCACATTATGCGAACTTTCAGACACTAAAAAATATGCTGAAAAATTTCAGTTTTAAAAGGGTAATTTAAGGGATGTATTGATCGTCATCTTGTTGCCATTTCATCTCGCGAATAAGCGAAACCGCCATTGATACTAAAATCAATGTAGCAGTAATAACACCCCAAATAGTGCCAAAGTTATCTTTAACAAATTGCCAAATAACCATCAAATTCCCCTTATTTTTAAAGTGTCTCAAGGCGAGATTAATACTTCTTAAGTGATAAGCTCTCTACCTTCAGAAATTTCCTATCCATTTTACAGCCACTTACCTTTTGCGGTGCCTACGACACTATGCATGTGCGTCGTGCTCGATTACGGCACCGCTGCAATCACGTTTTCCTTCCAAACTCCAGCAAACATTCTGAACGCTCACATATCATCATGTCGAAGTGTCTAGACTACGCCTTGAGACACTCATATTTTACGGTAAATCAATAGATTGTCACGATGTGTCTCAATTCCCCTGAAGACACTCCTTAATAACGCGACGTCACAACATATAGACGGATTTAGTAATCAAAGATGAAAAATTTAAGTGCTAGCAGTCGTAGTCGCAGCTTGAGCAAGTGTCGGTGCCTCAGGTTGAGCAAAGTAATTAAACGGACGATCACCCTTAATTATACGTTTACAATCGGACTGGTTAAGGCCATGAATAATCGTGCCCTGTTGCGTGTATCCAATTAATCTACCTTGACGATCTGTCATACACCCAGATAAGACAGGCTTAGTAGTAACTTGATAGGTCACATTTTCTTGAATTTGTTCAGCAGATTCAAATGGCTTAGAAGGATCATAACTTACTTGCTGAGCAGTTGCCCCCACAGATTCACCATTCTTAGTTAAACGATTAAAGTACTCGATACATTCAGGTTTCTGAACATTAATACCTTTACGGCAATCCTCATCACTCAACTTAACCTGATTAGTAACATCTTTCATAGGTTGGGAATCTTTTTTAGACGCAGAATTTTCAACAGCTTGGCTATATTTCTTAGCATCTTCTTTAGTACCTTTCATTAGATACCAAGCTAAACCCGCAATGATAGCCACAATGATGCACATGCCACCAATAAACCCTAACAACTTGATATTTCGATGAAATGCACGACCTGATGAATTGCCATCTTTTGTAGAGATATATAGCTTGTAAAACTTCTCTTCAATTGTGTAAGTATATTCATCATAAGCCTGTAATTTAGTCGACTTAGTGATTGAATTTTGTACCTTTGTAAAACAGTAGGCTTTAGAAGTTTTACTACCATTTGCCTCACAATAAATATACTGGTTTACCAATTTACGTACATCAGCATTCAATAAAGCAGGATCTGGTGAAGTCATCCAGATATCACAATGGTTATGACGCACCATAGTAATATCTACAATCTCAGAATCTCGACGGCTTGAGAAGTGCTTAGAAAACTTCTCATGTGTCTGTACTTCATCAATAATAATTAAGCTGTAATGTTCACAATCCCGCCAATCTTCAGGTAAAGGCCGAACATATTCACATAACTCTGCATGGCCACGGACATTTGAATAAATGTTCTTATAGATACCACTCTTGTGAGCAGCTACAGCATCTTTAACTGTTAAATATGTTTTGCCTGCCCCAAATGCACCACATGTTAAACGGAGTGTGCCACCCGCTTGAGATTGATCAAACATTATTGTTTTTTCCTTATCATTAATTTGCCTGAGTTAAGAGTCAGTAGAAACAAAGCAACAGAAACAAATGAACCAATAAAATGATCTATTCGACAAATCCCCATCATCTGCAAAAGAGTTGCAGGAATAGAATTAAGATCACCGATCATGGTATTAAATGCAGCTCGTACAGCCACTAAAATACCCACATAACCAACGACAGATAGACCGGCTCCGGCAATGACTTTCTGTACTGAATTTTTTAGAAGCCATTCACCCAGAACGGCAAGAAATTTAAGCATTACCGCTCCTTAAACCAATCATTAAGAAAATAAGACTTCCAAGATAACCAAGCCCCTGTATATAAGGCGCTGCTTGTCCACCAATAGTGCAGAAGAATGTTAAATCAGCATCAAATTCCATAGCACCCGCAATTCCCAAACCAATAACAACTCGTTCGGGGGCAAAAGGACACGTTTTGGCAAATACCACATGATCTTGACGTTGATAAGTTGCAATATCCTCTTGTTCTACTTCTAATTTTTCATCTTTTAATTGTGGTTCTTGTTTCATCCAGTTGTCTGTTTGTCTCCAAGCGTCATACCAACTACAAACAGTAAAAGCCCATTCACAAAAAACAGGGAATTTAATAGAAATTGACTGTGCTGGAGCGTTTGGATCAGATGGTTGTGCTGTACCGTCAGCAGTACCACCATCGGAAATCCATGAGCGATCATTCATATTTGGTGCAGACGGAGTTGGTGGATTTGAATATTGAGGAGCGCCAAAAGGTGCTGGCTTTCCATCTGGTGTCAAAGGAGCATTTTTAATTTTGTCATCCATTTCCTTTGCTAGATCATCACCTATACCAGTTGGATCATGCTCATATGAATTTGCAACTGATTGATTCATCTGACCATTGTTTGCAATTGGGTTGTATAGAGTTGGATCAACTGGATCGTTATAACCTTCACCCATCATGGCAGCGCCAAGCACTTCAGGAGTTAAGGGAATCTTTTCCTTTGCTGCATTTGGGTCATAATTTGGATTAACGTAAGTCAACAATGCAGAAGAACCAGTTTCTGTGGTGCCCGAACCACTAACCCAAGTAAAGCTACATTGTCTAGGACTCTCTGAAGAAGATTTAAATGCATAATTACGTGAAGGAAACTGTTTTTTTAAAAACTCTACTTCGAGCATACAAGAATCACGAACAGTACATGATGTTGTATTAGCTTTTCCGCCATTCTGTGCATAAGTTAGATTCTGACATGATTGATTAGTAGGCTTATATTTCACATATGATTTTGAGCCCTCATCCATAACCCAACCGATACCCTCAATTAGCTGTGAAACGGCATAAACACCCACCATTTGTACGCCTGGATTTCTAGCGTAGAAAGCAACACGTTGAAGCATTGTAGAACCGACTCGACTAGCTGTAGGTGTTGCTTCAGCGATTGCAATCTTAGTAACTGTTCTTGATTTTGCAGTAACGGGATCGGTTTCAACAAAAGACCGAGCAGAACGACCATAAACGCGCTTAGCGTAATCTTCTCGATTTTGCTGTAACGTGATTTCTCGTTGTAGCCACCAATCACCGTTGTCAGTAGCGCGAGCTTCAACAGTGAAAAAAGCAAGATAAATTAGTAATAAACGAATGATCATGCTAATCCCCTGATAAAACTATCCAAAATGCTGCTAGAACTACGACGATGAAGAAGAAAGTCATTTCATTTACTCCAATAAAAAAGGCGGATGCGGTGCGTACGGTCGTGCGCTCCTATCCGCCTTTTTTTTATTGTCCGTTAGCGAAGCATAGACAACGCTTTACGGATTCCCCAAGCTACATAAGTAGGTAACGCTTTAAGCGTACCTGAAGCCATCAAACCACCGATTACAGCAACACCCGCAAGACCAACAGTTAAGTCGATTGATGTAGGCGCATCTTCAGCAAATGCTGTACCCATTGTTGCAAGCGTTACACCTGCTGTAGCAATGGCATAGCGAACTGCTGAATTAGTTTTTTTGATAGCTTGATTAGTAGTGTTTTGGTCTTTAGTTTCCATGGCTATACCTCCGAATCGTTCGAGCCAAGTAGTTTTAAATTAGTACGTATCGCTGATGCGACGTACCATATCAAAGCCGTAGCGGAGATTAATGCAGCCACCTTTTCAGGCGGTAAGTTATTTAATTCATCCATCCAAGACTGTTGATGCAAGACGACGATGCAGTAATTTATGCCGTCAATCACAGTCGTAACCGAGCAATCATCTATTACCATCGCCAGAATCCTTTAGCCTTTACAGTTAGAGATATGAGCCATGTACACCCCTTCATAGAAGAACGTGTTTCCACACTCTTGACAGGTATAGATTAAGCAGCTCATAATATCCCCAATAATTAACGTAAGTTATTGATTTATTTACATATTATACATTATGCGAATAGGCTTATTATTCAGTGTTAAGCCTTTGATTTATATAGCTTTCTTTGCGTTAAAGTCTAATGCTACTAGTACAGCTTTCGGCTGTTTCCCAGTAAAATCCCAATCAAAGATCATTGCAGCATCTGCGGGTAACTTCTGATGCATGTAATCATTAAAGAACTGTGCGCCTTTAATCTTGTAGTCCGTTGATTTAAAACCGATTGCACCTTGTTCTAGTTCACGCTCAGAATAATTCTGTAATACCGTTACAACGGTATTTGAGAATTCAATAGTTTTACCTGAAGTCTGATCTTGGAAATCACCCGCAGCCTTACGGATGCCAGTTACAGTCATAATTGGTTGTTGTGAATTGTTCATTTGCTCACCTTTAAGCTACTGATTTAAATTGCGATACTGGTGGCTGATACCACTCAGGCAATTGTTGTGAAAAGTCGATTTCTACGAGCTTCATAAATGGAATGACGTTTTTAGCCTTGTTGTCATGCAAGTTCTGCAAAAATGCCTTTGAAAAGCCACAATCGCAAAGTTCAGATAAATGTCTATAAAACGTAGGCTTAGGAAGCATTTCCGCTAACTTCTCTAAACCATGTTCACGTACTAAGCAGTACGTAGAATAAATATTTCGAATACGTGTTTGAGAAACCTTACCGCTATTGGTAACGACAACTGGCGAGTTAGATATGGCTTCCAAAACACTTTCATCATTAATCAATTTCACAGTTTGACCTCTCATGGCATCAAATATTCCGTGCGTTGCTTTAGTCCAAAGTGTTTGAAGTAAATCAGGATTTGCCTTTTGAAATGCTATAAGTTCATAAAGGTTCGTTGGTACTCCATTGCGCTCAAGCCAACGTTTTTTTAAACGTGACTCAAAGCGTAAAAGTCCGACAGTCCAGTTAATTAACCTTGAGTCAGACATGACATCGACAACTCGTTGAGCTGACTTATCATTCTTTTTTGCCAGTTGTTTAAGTTCTTCGAACTGGCTAATAAATTCGTCATGCTTTAAATAGCATTTATGGTTTACGAGTCTGGAAGTCTGGCCACCCCAATACACAGAACTATCAAACCGCTTGTTAGAAAGTCTAGTTTGACCATTGCTGACATTAGCCAGAAAATCCAGAACCTTTTTAGCTGTTGTCTGATCTGACAACTTAGCTGAATACGTTACATCTATGTGAGAAACCCAAGCACGAGACCAGTCAAGCATCTTAGTTAACACTGGATAAGCCATGTGCAAGAAGCCGATCATCTCATCAGCACCCTGCTCTATGTTATCGCTGCCAAAGACGTTATGACCTTGAAGTAACTTGGCAGGCGAAGCCTTAATTTGAACGTAAGGCTCATAACTTGAGTCAAAGAACACTTTCATTGCCATGCCCGTGTAATGGGTTGGCACACGTTCAAATGGATGAAATAAAGCAGCAGCAGAAATTGCACCATCTTCATTCTTATGAACCGAACGTGATGCAAGTGGTATTTCAATCGAATGTAAATCAACATCAATAAAAAAATACTCGCCCGCTTCGTTCACAGAGAAGAAACTAGACTCAAAGGGAGCATTGATACAAAGATGGTCGAGCATAACTATTACTCAAGACCACTAATAAAGATTTTTTCTATTTCCCCTACTTCTTTATTTTTATCCATGTTGCCCCCATATGTTTACATGCATGCATAAATGCAATGTAGAGGAAACTAACACAAATATACACGCATGCGCAATACATGCATGCAAAAATACATGTATTATCATCCGCATTGTGAGACAAGGTATGCATACTATGGTTAAGAGCGTTAGGATTAACGACGAAGAGCAAGAAAAACTTAGAAAAAAAGCAGTTGAATTAAACAAGGTTTTAATTCAAAAAGGTCAACAACCACTACGAGATAGTGAATTAGTTCATATTCTGATAGATGAGGGTTTAGATCAATTGGAAGTTGGTAACAGCGGTCAGGTTAAGATCATAAAGTAACCAATAAGACCTCGAGATAATCCGATAAATTCTCAAATTTGAGACTAGAGTCCACCATTAGAAAGCATGGACTCCCCGCCTCGGCTTCAAATTCGCATAATGCCGACTATGTAAAAAAACGCCGATTTGCAGTTGGAATAGTTGCAAATCGGCTATGTTACATAATCAGGCTCACATTATACGAACAATTATATAATTCCTTATTATGTGTTTAGTTCTATCAAGCTTTAGCTACATTTTCTTCTTGCTGTTGCCTTACCATCACAGTTGTACGATAAAAAATATTGCTGCCATTGATGACAACGTCACTGGAATAAAGATTTCTTTATTCAGATAATATTTATAAAACTCAAATAAATGTTGATGATCTTCATGAAATTTAACTACCTGCATACATGACACCATTTGCTCAACTCCATGATCAAATTTCTGTGACTCTAGAATTAAACGAATATTCATTGTGCTTTTGTCTCCAGCACGTGCATCTACTTTGAGTAATTTTCCTTTAGATGTTGTATTTGAATACTACTTATCAGTCCTTTTCTCTAGCCCATATTTCTACCTGATATAGTTTTATTTTGAAAAAAATATACACATTTATATTCCAAGAAGAATTTTAAGAAGCCTTAGAAAGCTAAAATTAGCTTTTGCACCTTAATATATTTAAAATGTGTAATAATTTTTAAATTATGTCTATGTAGTGATCACTTTTGAAAAATAATTTAATTTCCACTTTGTAATTAAAAGGTGTAATTAATCACATTTTAAATAAAATTAGCATCTTACTTCTCTATAATTTATTTTAAATACAAATACTGAAATTATGAAAAATAAATTACATATTTATTAAATATTTAACCATATATTATTTTATTCTTTTATAAAAGTAAAATTCTTAAATTTATATAAATATCAATCATTTAGTTTGATATTGATGGTTTTTGTAGCATTATAATTATTATATTTATTAATAATATTGTAAGAATTTTAACCATTACCTTATTTAAGGTAGTTAATGTGATTTATATCACATGGAAATTAATAATTTTTATTGGTTTAAAGTTAATGATTGTTTTTAAATTAAAAATATTGTATCAAATATATATATAAACTATTTTATAAATAGGCATATAAAATGAAAAATAATATTTTTAAACTTCTTATTCTGATGGTGCTTTCTACTTCCCCACTATTTTGTTATGCAAATAACACAATAATGATAAGAGGAAATATTGTTGAAGATACATGTTCAACAGAACGTAGCGAGATAGAATGTGTTGAGGTAAATAATTTAAATATTAAACTTGATAGTGAATATTTAAACAAAAATAGTCTTTCTAACTTAGCTCAACATACTGAGAAAATGGACACTAGCATTGAAAGCATAGGTTCTAACCACAAAGTCGTGGTTATCAACTATCATTAACTTATTAGGCATAGCACTTAAGGCTATTCCTATAATAAGCTTCATTAAAGAGTGATTTGTCGAACTCATCGCATATTTTGATGAAAAATAGATAAATCACTCTTTTTCTATAAAAAGTGACTATTTGTATGTTTTTTCTGTATACATATGCATAATTTATTCTATATAATTGTATTCTAAGAATTTAAGCTTATTTTTCACATAAATTGTTCAATTCTTTTCTCTTTACATAGTGTTCTTATGTAACTTGCTTTTTTCCGTAATGTCTCTTTTTTATAAAATAAAAAAACTTTTATAAACAGCTATATAAGCTATTTCTTCTCGTTCTATATATCAAATAAAAAGTGTGATTCAATTAAAATTATGAAAAAATAATGTGATCTAGTTTGCATTTTGTTTAAGAAGTGTTAAGATCGCCGCATTACTTTTCAAGATGTCAAACACTGGAAAAGTAAGGAAATAAACTTTTATCCAGACTTTTGAGAAAACACTATGAAAAAACTTGCTTTGATCGCTGCTCTTTCGGTTGTAGGGATTGCGAATGCTCAAGCTGCTGATGGTACAATTACAATTAATGGTTTAGTTACAGACAAAACTTGTGACATCGTTACCCCAGCTGGTAAAGACTTCACAGTTACTCTTCCAACTGTTTCTAAACAAACTTTAGCTGTTGCTGGGGATGTTGCTGGTCGTACTCCTTTCCAAATCAACTTAGCTAACTGTTCACAAGGTAAAGTGGCTACTTACTTCGAACCAGGTGCAACTGTTGACTTTAATACTGGTCGTTTACTTAACCAAGACGCTACTGGTGCTAAAAACGTTAACGTTCAACTTTTAGGTAACAACAACAACTTCATCCCAGTACTTGCTGCGGGTGCAAATGGTGCTCAAGCTAACTCTCAATGGGTTGACGTAGCTGAAGGCGCAAGTGCTGACCTTAACTACTATGCTGAATACTATGCAACTGGCGCTTCTACTGCTGGTAAAGTAACTACTTCTGTTCAATACACAATTATCTATCAATAATTAATTGATAGCGGGGTTTCTATGTTCGCATGGAAGCCCTGTTTTGTGTAACACCTTCCCGAATCTTTCTTGGTTGAGAACTCGAAAAATGAAATTGAACAGTTATAATTTTTTGTTAGGTTTGGCATTTGCTTCAGCGGTTGTCGCACCTGCTACTCAAGCAGAAATTGTAATTCATGGCACCCGTGTAATTTATCCGTCGGATGCTAGAGAAGTTACGCTACAAGTTAGCAATAACGGTTCAAAGCCAGCACTTGTCCAAGCTTGGATTGATGAAGGTGACCCAAAAAGTACACCAGACCAATCAAAAGTTCCTTTTATGATTGCTCCTCCTATTTCTCGTGTTGAAGCAACGAAAAGTCAGACCCTCCGTATTACCGCTTTGCCAAATGCTTCTCAATTAAATCAGAAGCAAGAAACAGTTTTGTGGTTGAATATTTTAGATATTCCACCTAGACCTACTTCAAAAAGTGAAGATACGACACCTGATAATTTCCTGCAACTTGCAATTCGTTCACGTATTAAGTTCTTCTATCGTCCATCATCGATTAAAGAAGATGCGAATTTAGCATCAGATAAGCTTCAATGGATTAAATCTGGTCAAAGTTTAACGGTAAAAAATCCAACTCCTTTTCATATCACGTTGACTTCTGTTTACCAAAAGGCAGGTGATAAAAAAGTTGATTTATTACCTCAAGGGCTAATGATTAAGCCTTTTTCTGAAGCGTCAGTTCAGCTTAAGAATGGCAATCTTCAAGATATGAGTTTTATTAATGTCAATGACTACGGTGGTCGAGTCGAACACCCAATAAAACTTTAGTAATCAGATTTATCTTTTTAATAAATTTAAGCACCTATATGTGTAGGCGGACTTAGCTATGCCAAAAAAAAGGCAAGAATCTTATAAATTATTAAAACGCCATATTTGTTACTACTTGGCTTCTGGTGTTGTCACAATGACAATGCCTGTATTCGTGCATGCTGAAGAAACAGCTACGAGTGCTCCCGTAGAGGCTGAATTCGATTCTGCTTTTTTAATTGGGGATGCACAAAAAGTCGATATTTCTCGTTTTAAATACGGCAATCCTGTTCTACCAGGTGAATATAATGTTGACCTATATGTAAATGGCCAATGGTTTGGCAAACGTCGTATGTTTTTTAAAGCATTAGAATCAAATAAAAATGCTGTAACCTGCTTTACGGGAAATACTCTTGCTGAATATGGTGTTAAACAAGAGATTTTAGCGCAACACGCTCCTCTTCAAAAAGAAAATAGTAGTTGTTATAAAATTGAAGAGTGGGTTGAAAATGCATTTTATGAGTTTGACACATCTCGTTTACGTGTAGATATTTCGATTCCGCAAGTTGCTTTACAAAAAAATGCGCAAGGCTATGTCGACCCAAGTATATGGGATCGAGGCATTAATGCTGGTTTTCTATCTTATAGTGGTAGTGCCTATAAAACATTTAGTCAGTCTGGTGACCAAAGCGAAACAACAAACGCATTTATGGGCGTGACTGCTGGATTAAATATATCGGGTTGGCAATTACGTCATAATGGCCAATGGCAATGGCAAGATACCCCTGCTGAAAATCAATCTAAATCTGATTATCAAGAAACAAGTACATATTTACAAAGAGCCTTTCCTAAATACCGCGGTGTTTTAACGCTAGGTGATAGTTTCACAAACGGTGAAGTATTTGACTCTATTGGTTATCGTGGTATTGATTTCTCAAGCGATGATCGAATGTTACCAAATAGTATGTTGGGCTATGCCCCTCGTATTCGTGGTAATGCAAAAACCAATGCAAAAGTTGAAGTTCGCCAACAAGGCCAACTTATCTATCAAACAACTGTTGCGCCAGGTAACTTTGAAATTAATGACCTTTACCCGACTGGTTTTGGTGGTGAAATTGAAGTTTCTATTATTGAAGCAAATGGCCAAATACAAAAGTTCTCGGTTCCCTATGCTTCAGTAGTACAAATGTTGCGTCCAGGTGTAAACCGTTACTCTTTAACTGTGGGTCAGTTCCGCGATCAAGACATTGATATTAATCCTTGGGTTGTTCAAGGTAAATATCAGCAAGGGATTAACAACTACCTAACGGGTTATACAGGCCTACAAGCAACGGAAAACTATGCCGCTGTGTTATTAGGTGCTGCTTTTGCTACACCAATCGGTGCGGTTGCGTTAGATATTACCCACTCTGAGGCTGACTTTGAAAAGCAGTCATCACAATCTGGGCAAAGTTTCCGTTTAAGTTATAGTAAGTTAATTACTCCAACCAACACAAACTTAACACTGGCAGCTTATCGTTACTCGACAGAAAACTTCTATAAATTACGAGATGCTCTACTTATTCGCGATTTAGAAGAAAAAGGTGTCAATACCTATGCTGCTGCGGGTCATCAGCGCAGTGAATTCCAAATTACTTTAAACCAAGGTCTTCCTGAAGGTTGGGGTAATTTCTATGTGGTTGGCTCATGGGTTGACTATTGGAACCGTAGCGAAAGTACTAAACAGTACCAAATTGGTTATAGCAATAACTACCATGGTTTAACTTATGGTTTATCTGCAATTAACCGTAAGGTTGAGTATGGTTCAAATGATGCATCGCATGATACTGAATATTTAATGACGCTTTCATTCCCGATTAACTTCAAGAAGAATTCAGTCAACATCAATGCCACTGCTTCTGAAGATAGCCGTACTATTGGGGCAAGTGGGATGGTTGGAGATCGCTTTAGTTACGGTGCTTCAATGTCTCATCAGGACTACGCAAATCCATCATTTAACGTAAATGGTCGTTATCGTACTAACTATGCAACTGTTGGTGGTTCTTATAGTGTGGCTGATTCTTACCAGCAAGCAATGGTTAGCTTAAGTGGTAGTGTAGTTGCGCATTCAGATGGTATTTTATTTGGACCTGAGCAAGGCCAAACAATGGTGCTTGTGCATGCACCTGATGCAGCTGGAGCAAAAGTTAATAATACCGTTGGTTTAAGTGTGAATAAGGCTGGTTATGCGGTTATTCCTTATGTAACGCCTTACCGTCTTAATGACATTACTCTTGACCCACAAGAGATGTCGAGCGAAGTAGAACTTGAAGAAACAAGTCAACGTATTGCACCTTTTGCTGGCGCAATTGCTAAAGTAGATTTTGCAACTAAAACTGGTTATGCGGTTTACATTACTAGTAAAACTGCTGAAGGCAACAGTTTACCGTTTGCAGCGCAAGTCTTTAATCAGAAAGATGAAGCTGTCGGTATTGTTGCGCAAGGTAGTATGATTTACTTACGTACTCCACTTGCTCAAGATCGTCTCTATGTGAAATGGGGCGATGAAAGCAATGAGCGTTGTTCGGTTGAGTACAACATCAGTAATCAGTTGCAAAATAAGCAACAAAGCATGGTAATGACTGAGGCTGTCTGCAAATGAAAAGAATATTATTAACAGGTTTTTTATTTACGGCTGGCTTTGGCGTGTATGGTGAAGCTAACGCTTACTGTACATTAGACAATAAGAATTATGGAGCCTCATTTAGTACGGTTGACATTCCCATGGCTGTAGGTCGTGTTGTGGTCCGACCTAGTGACCCTGTTGGAACGATTTTAAGAAAAGCAACTTTTCCAATTAACGAAAATGGTTCAAGAGCTCGTTGTACTTCATATAGTGATACTATTACTGCCGCACTTACCCAAGGTTATGCATTAAGCCCACTAGGGAATAATATCTATTCGACGAATATTCCTGGGATTGGTATTCGTTTATACCGCGAAGCGGAAAATGCAACTAATTTTTCAGGGTATTATCCGTATACCCGTAGTTTAACACCAGGAACATATTATAATCTTGCAGTAGGATATTTTGTTGTCGAAATTGTGAAAACTGCTCCACAGACTGGTTCGGGTACATTAGTGCCTGGTTTATATAGTCGATACTATGTAAGCGGTTATACGAACCGACCTTTTTTAACCAGTACAGTTTATGGTAATGCAATTACTATTGCATCATCTTCGTGTGAAATTCAAGGTAATATCAATAAGGTTGTACAGCTTCCAACAGTAACAAAAGCAGGTTTCAAAGGCATTGGTTCCACTCAAGGTGAACAAACTTTTGATATGAATATCTTATGTAATGGTGGTATCAACCCTACGGGTTACGAAGAGAAAAACCTGATTAGTTTAACTTACGACTTTACCCAAGACGGAACAAATAATCAGGTACTGGCAAATACGGCTGCTGCATCTGAAAAAGCAAACGGCGTAGGTGTGCAGTTACTCTGGAACTATCAAAATAAAAATCAGGTTATCAAAAAAGGTGACAAATTAGCCCTAGGTACATTGTCTTCTAACCAGACAATTCAATATAACGTACCGATGACTGCCCGCTACTATCAAACAGCAACAAATGTGACTGCTGGTAAAGTACGTGCAATGGCTACTGTAACTATTGAATATGATTAATCATATTCAATAGTTTTTAAACCAAATAATTTCAAGTACATAAATATTAATAATAAATTTTACTTTATCACTACTTTCTAAAAATTTAATACTTAACTCGATAGGAATATTTTATAAAAAAATAGGCATAGTTGCTGTTAGTGCAGTGACATTATGTTGGGCTATGTATGAGGCATACCCTGATAATACCAATACAGTAACGCATAGCGAATCTAGCCAAAAAGTAGCATCTAAAACGATTTCATCAACTGCAAAGAATGAAAAATTAGCGCCTCAAATGCCCTTGGCGCAAACGAATTCCCTTAATTCTGCCCAAGTTTGCCGATACAGTTTTGATGCGACTCAAGAAGATTATGATCTTTGGAATAATGAAGACACTGACTATTGGTCTATGACAATATTCCCATTGATAACTGACCAAAAATTTAGTCTTAAAGTAGAGCCTATACCAGAAAATGAGTATGGTATTGTAGAGTATGTAGCTAGAAGTAAAGCTAGTCTTAATTCGTCTAATGACATTGGAGATTTAACAATACCTCACACAGGTATTGTTGCATTTGAAATAGAGCTTAAGATTCCAACATCAGCTCTTGGGAGCTCATCACTTGGAAACTCTACTTATTACTCCTCTGGCATTGGATTTAGTGGTGTAACAAATAATGGTTATACAGTTAGATCCAACTATTGGTTTGATATGGGCACTTATGATCCAGATTTTGGTGAGAATCCTGCTAGATTATACTATTCTGTAGCTTATCGACTTAGTGATAATAGCGGGCCTGACAATCCATATTATAAGGGTCAAAACATGACAAATAGTTCAAATGGATACCAGAGATTAGGCATATATATTAATCAGAACACTAAGCAGGTTGGCTTTATTGTAAATGGTGTTGATGAGGGATATAAATCTACTTTACCCGCTCCACTTGAGAATATAAGCTTTTCTGTCTCAAGTGCTATATCAATAGATGCTGAACAATTATTTGGACAAGAGTTGTCGAACGAACTGATTACTGACCGTAATTCGCTACAGTTTAACTACCCTCAGGGCACAACTGACATGTGTGGTAATGCAATTTAAGATATAAACTATGAAGTGTAAAAAAGGGCTGAATCACAGCCCTTTTTTTATTTCATTTAGAAATGAATGACAGTACGAATTGATTTACCTTCATGCATTAAATCAAAAGCTGTATTAATGTCTTGTAGAGGCATGGTGTGAGTGACAAAAGGTTCAAGTTGAATCTCACCTTTCATCGCATCTTCAACCATTTTTGGAAGTTGTGAACGGCCTTTTACCCCACCAAAAGCAGTGCCTAACCATTTACGACCTGTAACCAACTGGAATGGACGAGTCGAAATTTCTTGGCCTGCACCAGCAACACCAATAATGACCGATTGTCCCCAACCACGATGTGCACACTCTAGAGCCGAACGCATAACATTGACGTTACCAATACATTCAAATGAATGATCTACGCCCCAGCCTGTCATTTCTACAATCACTTGCTGAATAGGTTTATCGTAATCTTTAGGGTTTAAGAAATCTGTAGCACCAAACTGCTTAGCAAGTTCAAATTTATCTGGGTTTGTGTCTACCACAATAATTTGCCCAGCTTTCGCTTGACGTGCGCCTTGTACAACAGCTAAACCAATACCACCCAAACCAAATACAGCAACAGAGTCACCCTCTTGTACTTTTGCTGTGTTATGCACGGCGCCAATACCCGTAGTCACACCACATCCAAGTAAACAAACTTGCTCGTGATTCGCTTCAGGATTGATCTTAGCTAAAGATACTTCCGCAACTACCGTATATTCACTAAAGGTTGAACAACCCATGTAGTGGTAAATCGGTTCGCCATTGTAAGAAAAGCGCGTGGTGCCATCCGGCATTACACCTTTACCTTGAGTTGCACGTACTGCAACACACAAGTTAGTTTTTCCGGATTTACAGAATAAGCATTCTTTACATTCAGCTGTATAAAGTGGAATAACGTGATCACCTGGTTGAACGCTTGTTACGCCCTCACCGACTTCAACCACAACACCTGCACCTTCATGACCTAAAATTGCCGGGAAAACACCTTCTGGATCATCACCAGATAATGTAAAAGCATCGGTATGACATACCCCTGTATGGGTAATTTTTATTAAAACTTCACCCGCTTGAGGTGGCGCAACATCAACTTCAACAATTTCTAAAGGTTTTCCTGGGGCAAAGGCGACAGCTGCACGAGATTTCATCTTTGGGTTTCCTTTAAATCATTCGGTATTTATAGTCGAGCAAAATAGATTATGTAACAGTAATACAAGAGCTTAATTTGCTTAAATTAAAATTGGCTTTTATGACAAGCTATCACAGCATAGCCAGTCGGATACGTCTAAGCAAGCCCATGTTTCAAAAAGAAGGAAACCTCTTGCTTGAAGAGGTTTCTTATCAAATCACTTATCTTATAAACGGCTTATATTTACTTATAGGTAAATATCTGGTGGATATGGTGTGTTATCACTAATTGGAGAATAAAGCGTATTTTCTACAAAAAAGCCATTTGGGGCTTGAGTAGTATCGATGGTAATTGAATCAAACATGACTTGAGGGTATGCCCAGATAAATTGCTTCATTAAACCCAAAGAAACATTATTTTTCATGTCACCAAAAATTCGTTGCCAGATGGGTGTTCGATAAGGTTTTGTTTTATCAAATCCATAAATATAGGCAATAGATGCATCAGGAACGAATCCGGATAAATAAACGACTTTATTTGCAGGATAGCCCAAACCTTGTATAGGTATTTGGGAAACTGCCTGATGTGCTAAGTCTAAGCGAGCTTCTAATAGCCAGTCATAGGCTTCCGTCATCATGTAATCAAAATTAGGATATGAATAGTGCGTGCTTGGATAGTTAATATAAGTTGCTAGTGTCTGAATTGGAGATTGAATAGAAGGAAAGAAAATGAGTGGGCTAACTTTTGCACTGGAGTATTTGGCTTTGATAACGGTGCGAATGTTTTGACAGGTTTGTCCTAATTTATTTCTAAGCCATGTTTTAAACTCATCATACGGCGTTCCTGTTTTATTCATTGCCTCATAAATTGTGCCTAAATCTGGCGCATATAAACCTGTGTCTGCATTAAAGGCCAGTTTTGTTGGATAGTCATACACACAAGGTAAATTTGTGCCAGTGTTATACCACCACCAAGGTTCACCAATCTGCATGTTTACATCACATCCCCCGACAACCATTGCATCTGCAAACTCAATAAAGACTTTATGTAGATAGGCCAAAGCATTTTGGTCACTTAAACTAAAAAAATAGCTCGGTGGTTGGTAGCCTGTTTTACCCAAATTACTATTCCAGTCACGCTGTGCCCAAAATTCGTTGGCGCCCAAAGAATACATTTCAAAACTTACCCCAAAGATGGGTTGCATACTGGCGTTATGTAAAGCCTGAGCATATTTCTCATGCCATTTACGAGTACATGAGTTAACAACAGCCTCACCCGTCACCAATGTATCTGGTATTTGCCATTTATTAATATCACTTTTCCATTTCATTTCAGGGTAATGCGACATGCCACAATAATGATTAACCAAACCTTGATATCCCAAAGCAGCCATATTGTTGACTAAGCGCTGCGGGTTTAAATCGTAATGGTCGTCATAGCTGGTACAGATGCCATAGCTATGCTGAGGCACAACAACACGACTCAGATTTAACTTTGCATTTGTTCCGGTAACAACCGAGTTGGTTAGGCGAATGTAGCCATCTTCAGGCTGGCTTAAAGGTGTGGCTGATTGGCTATTATAATGGCTAGTGAAACCGGAAAATGAGATCCGCTGAATGTTAGTTACTGGGAAGCTATCTGTAGCAGAAAAGCCAGCTTTTACTGTATCCCAGTTAATGTGAATATGTGCTGTACGAGATGAAGGATTATTTGCATATCTAAATAAGACAACATAGGCAACTTTATCTACGCCATTTTCATTATAGTACACCGTTAAAGTTGGCGTTAAACTTGGATTGTTCAGCACTGGCATCGTGGCAGATAACTCAATATCGAAGTCCCAGACCACCCCTGCATAGCTATATTTGGTTTGATAAGCTAAAAATTTATGGTCTTTAATGTCATAAGAATCCCACGTAATTCCTACCAAATCATTTGCCATCCGCGCTCTAAAAGATGCTTCAAAACCATTTCCATAATTAGTAATAGCAAAAGACATCGTTTGTGGACCATCTATTCTCCAATAGATAGGACTAAACCGATCAATAAGTGTATTTTGAGTGATTGGGTGTAGTGATGAATTAGAATTATTTTGCATATTTTGTAGATTAGTTATCATGTCGTCATTCTCTTAATGTATTAAGAGGTTTTATATTAAATAATAATTCTTATTTTATTGTTCAGATAAGTAACAATGAGGTTTAGATTATTTACAGTTAATATTTTTATAAAGCTCAAAATAAAGTTAAACAATAAACTTAATATTATCCTAAAATATTTTTTGCACTGAGGAGATAATAAATGTCAAATTTTATACAGCCTATAAATTTTAAGGCATTGTTTGTATTTACTCCTCTTGTGTTTGCACTAACAGGTTGTAGTGAAGTTTTACATACCCAAAGAACTATACCAATAAAGATGTCTTCAGAAAGTATCGCTTATCCAGAAGTTGATACAGCTTTAGGGGAAAAGTTACAGCCTAATGAGGAAGTGTTAGCCCAGAACATAGCTCAAGTCATTGAAAAGTCAATTCGTGAACAATATACGGCGGGAAATGCTTTACGTGATGCCCACCCTAAAGCGCATGGTTGTGTTCGAGCTAAATTTCATGTCTCAAAAAATATACCGACTCAGTTTGCTAAAGGGGTGTTTATCCCCGACCAAAGTTATCAAGCATGGATTCGTTTTTCCAATGCTTCAAATGATGCCACTAGTGCTGACATTGACAAAGACGCACGTGGTATAGCGATAAAACTTTTAGGTGTATCTGGAGAGAAAATTTTAGAAAATGAAAAGCAAGCAACCACCCAAGATTTTATTATGATTAATCACCCAGTCTTTTTTGCGAATGATGCTAAACGATACCTTTCTTTTATGAATGATGTGAATAGCCATAATATGATTAGAAAACTTCATATTCCATTTGCCTTAGGCTTTAAAGGAACAATGAATGCACTGGGAGCACGCAACTCACAAATTGCAAATCCACTCCATGCGCGTTACTGGTCTATGGTTCCCTATCAGTTAGGGGTTGGTAATGATCGACAAGCAGTTAAATATTCAGTACGTGCTTGCTCAGTGACAGCAAACAATCTACCTAAAAATCCGAGTCATGATTTTTTAAGAGAAGCTTTAAAGAATACTTTGCAAAATACTGATGCATGTATGGAGTTCCTTATTCAGCCGCGGACCTCAAATAAAATGCTAGTCGAAGACTCGATGACAGAATGGGATGAGAAAGCGGCCCCTTTTTATCAAGTAGCGACTATTCATATTCCAAAGCAGGACTTTGACACACCTGAGCAAAATAAGTTCTGTGAAAATCTATCTTTTACGCCGTGGCATGCCTTGCCCGAACATAAGCCATTGGGTGCAGTAAACAGAATGCGTAAAATCATTTATGAAAATATAAGTAGAGTTCGACACGATATGAATTCAGCGCCTAAACAAGAACCTTGAAAGTGATCTTGTCTTACTAGGATCTTTCTCATTTGATGGCTGTTTTGCTGGTATCTACGGTGATTCGATCAATAAAATCTGCTAGCCATAAAATAAAGTCATCTTCATTTTTATGTTTTGGAATCAAACTCATATCTAATTTAATGGGTAACTCATTTTTTACACTCACAACCGTACCTTCGAAGTTCACAAAGTTATATAAAAATTTTAATTCTGTACCAGTAATGGCTTTTTTAATTTCTATAATGAGATTATTTAAGTTTTTAAAGTGATTGTTTGAAGACTTACTTTTAATATTTTTATTAATTTTTTCTGCTAATAATAAGTATTTTGGCATATTTATCTCCTTATTCGTTGTTTAAAAGATATAAGTATAAGATTTCAGTTATAAAAATAAGTTTATAATTTTTATTAAATTGTTGCTGTTTTTTAATTTTAATTGATAGGTTGTGTATAATGCAACTAGTTATTTTTTTGAAGTGTGATGGGGTTTGAATTATATTCTGATTAAATTGATTAGTATTTTAATTTCATCTAAAAGCCATCGATTCAAGTTCTATATTAAATAGGCTCAATATTTAAAATATTAAGCCTATTTAATTTTTAATCTTCACTTATGTCTAAAAGTACTAACCTAGATATTAAGTGAATTTTTGGGAACTCTTCACTTTGTGAATTTTTCCACATTTTCTGCATTCTTTAATTTCGTCATGAGCAATATCAAAATCATATTCCCAGATGTGAATACAGAAAACCTGTCTAAGATTGTGGAGCATAGACACCTCCTTATAAAGAACCAACTCAGCAGTAAGTTCTCTATGAATATACTTAGCTTATTTAGAGGAATTTTCCTCTTTAGCCTTTTCTTCCTTGTGTCTACAGCAGTAACCGAAAACAGCACCCGCACTAAAGAAAAACATAGCTTTGAACATATATATCTCCAAAAGGTAGTTAAGTAAATTTAAAACTAACATTGAAGGTTGTATCTGTTTTTAGTCTAATGAATCTGATTCTGTGCATTATGCAAACTTTTGTGAAAAGTTATAACAATATATTTTATAAGAATAAGGCGAGTTAAATTAAAAAACCGCCCCAGAAGGCGGTTGCTGAATTTACAGCGACATATAGAAGTGTAGTGGACGATCACTTCTATATTTTTTAAACTTATTTTTCTTCTTTTATAATTTTAGTGAAGGCATCTGATTTGAAATAATTAATAATCATCTCTCCATCATCACCTTTCGATGACACTTTAGGAGGCTCTTCATAGTTAAACTTAAAGTCTGGAGGAATAAATTTTGAGATCGGAGGAAGCTTAGCCTCTCCTCCTGTGGTAATTCTTTCAATAAAGCCGGCGAGCCAAAGTATATATTCATCTTTATTTTTATGGTTGGGCATGAGACTCATATCCAACTTAATCGCGCACTCTTCTAACGGCTTGGTTAAGCACTCCTCAAAATCGATAAAATTATATTTAAGTTTAAACTTAGTTCCTTTAATTTCCTTACGAATTACACCAACCAACTGATTTAAGTTCTCTGCTGAGTTTTCTGAAAATAAATTTTTGTCCTCAATCTTTTTGTACACATTCTCAGCAATGATTAAATATTGTGGCATCTCCTTTTCTCCCTTTTATTGTCCAGCTACTCATTCAGCTTTTTAAGGAAGTATGATAGATATTATGTTTTATAATGTAATTGTTGTATTGCTATTTGTAATTAACGTGTTTTTGTGAAACTTAAAAGCATAACCATCCGAAAAAATTAAAGTTTAAGCCTAATAGCAGTTAACTTTTGATTTTTCTGCTCTTCACTATCAGAGCATAATGAAGAAGCTATTAAGATTAATGCGTTAACCTTTTCAGGAAATTGTTCCGCTATAGATCTAGCAATATAGCCTCCAAGTGAGAATCCAATCAGAATAAAGTTTTTTGGTGCATTTTCAGCGATATTTTGGGCAATTTCTTTTATGGTCCGCCCTTCTTTTAAAGTAGCCCGAAATATTTCCCACTCTTTAGGCATCTCATTTACGGCTTCATCCCAGAGAGACTCATCAAGCATATAACCGGGAATTAAAACAACCGAAAGAGTCTCTTTATTCATACTTTTTAACACTTTAATAGGGATCCTTTATAAGTATTTACACTAATCTTAACTGAAATAAAATCACTATATAAATTAAACAGTATTAACTCTAGAAGAACACCAGACTATAAATGATCTTCTCTATCCTTCAAGGAGATATAAATGAAAATTAGAGCCTCACGTACATATTCTGCTGCTTCAAATATCTATTTTATTTCAAAAGAATATAACTGTACTGTTATTCCTGTAAAAGGTATGTGTTTTACAGATATGGGTTTAACTGAAGGTGGAGTAATTCAACCTGTAGAAATTACTGAGGTGACTATAGAGCCTGAGAGCAATTCGTATCATGTTCTTTTAGGGCGCGATACACGTGAATATGAAAAAGAAGAATTAAAAAGAAAGTTTGAAGATATGAAGTCTCATGGTTGGGAATACATAGAAGATTTGCTCTAATGTATGTTTATACCTAATATTCAGTCAGATTACTGACTAAAGTAGCCCTCGTCCGAGGGCTTTTATATAAATCTACATACTCACATCATTATTGAGAGATTAATTATTTTTCCTCAATACTGCCAAAAGCTTTTCTCCAAGCATGAGGACTTGTGCCATATTTTTCACGAAACGTTTTTCTAAACATAACCGTATTGTTGAAACCAGAGAGCTCGGTTATTTGTTCAATAGACAGTTTAGTTGTCTCCAATAATTCACAGCTGTACCTAATTCTTTCTGCGTTGATCCACTCTACCAAAGTCATTCCAGTCGCTTTTTTAAAATGCCGTGTAAATGTCCTACGCGTCATATGTGCTTTTTCAGCTAAGATTTCAATACTATGCTGCTGAGCTAAGTTTTTTCTTAAAAAATCGAGCAGGACATTAATTTGCGCATCTTGACTTGAATTCGCCACAGGTTGTTCAATGAATTGGGCCTGTCCTCCTTCTCGATGTGGGGGAATGACCATAACTCTAGATACTTTATTCGCAATTTGTGCGTTATATATTTCACGAACTAAGTATAAACAACAGTCAAGAGCTGCTCCTGTACCAGCAGATGTAATAATTCTCTGGTCTTCTATATAAAGAGCATCTGAGTCGAGTCTAATATCAGGAAATCTTTCGTTAAAATCTTGTTCGGCCAACCAGTGCGTAGTGGCTTTTTTATTGCTTAACAAACCAGCATACGCTAGTGCATAAGTGCCATAGCATAGACCAACAAGTTTATTCCCTTTTTGATACGCTTGTTGAAGGCTTTCAATAAGAGAAGGTTCTGGCTTATGGTTAAAATCATCCCAACCAGGGATAACGATAAGATCACATTCTGGAATTAGCTCTATTCCGCCATCAGGAATAATGACCATTGACTGTTCTGTTTTTACAGGTTGTCCATCCATCGAAAATATTTTTAGCTTAAATAAGCTCTTATCCTCAATTTTTATATTGAAAATGATATGAGGAATAGAAAAATGAAATGGATTTATATTGGGATAAACAAATAACCCAATGACTGGTATTTCCATACAAATTCTTTAGCTGTGAAAAGTATAAATATAGCATTTTGTCCTAATAGTTTCGATAGTTGTCCTTAAGGACAATTTTTTATATTTATCTCTTTCCTCATAATTTCAATATCAGTAAATTATCTGGAATTAGATATGAAAAAAATCTTAAATAGTTCTCTTATCGCTATTACTTTAGCAACTGCTTCATTCAATTTATATGCGAATGAAAGTGTCCAAAGAGATACGTCAAAGATAACTCATCTACAAGAAATTCGTAATGCAACGGTAAAAATTACGTATGCAGATACCACTTTTTTAGTTGATCCAATGTTTGCAAAAAAAGGTTTTTATGAAGGATTCCCAAATACTTACCGAAGTTATTTACGTAATCCCTTGGTAGATTTGCCTATTAAACCTGAAACGATTTTGGAAGGTGTTGATGCCATTATTGTTACACATACTCATTTAGATCATTGGGATGATGCCGCACAAGCAGCTATACCAAAGAACATGCCTGTTTTTGTACAAAACAAAGATGATCAAAAGACCATTCGGTCTCAAGGTTTTAAAGATGTACGTATCTTAACTCAGACCACATTTGAAGGTGTCAAAATAACTAAAATCGGTGGCCAACATGGTACTGATGAGATGTATCGCAATTCTAAGCTAGGGGCTGCTTTAGGTGAAGCCATGGGTATGGTTTTTGAAGCAGCTGGTCATGAAACAATTTATGTTGCTGGTGATACTATTTGGCGTCCCGAGGTCGATCAAGCTATAGAGAAATTTAAACCAGAAGTGATTGTATTAAATACAGGTAATGCTTTGATGGAAGGATATAAAGAATCCATTATTATGGGTAAAGAAGATACTTATCATGCTACTCAAAAAGCACCCAAGGCTAAAATTGTTGCTGTTCATATGGATGCAATTAACCATATGTCTGTATCACGTGCCCAGCTATCTGAATATGTAAAAGAAAAAGGTATTCAAGATAAAGTATCGATTCCTTTAGATGGTGAAACAATCTCTTTCTAAGTTTTAATACTCGCGTTAAGCTTACATTGGAAAGCCCTGATTGTTCAGGGCTTTTTTGACAAATTGTTTTTGATGCTATGTCACCAAACATACTTTCAAGTTTATTAATCTTGATGCGAATTGTTTCTTTAGATTTTAACTTTACGTCCTTTTCTAAATAATATTTCTCTCAGTGTTTTTTAATGAAAAATGCGGCTTACCACCTTTCTCTATTTCGGCCTTGCCAGATTTTAATTCAAGTAGCTTTAATGCTGCCCACTGCTCACATTCCTTTGCTGTATCCCGAGTACAAGAATATCTTTGTTTGTTAAAAGTCACGCTGATACGGTAAGTTTCCTCACGTTTAATAGGGTTTGGTAGCTTCATTTTTCTGGTGTAGATTTCTTTTTACTTTAACAATTTTATGCCAAATATAGCTATATAAATAACCTTTTGGCGCACATATAGATGACTATAAGATGGGTTTTAAGTAAAGATTATTTGGCTAACATACTGTTTTTTAATTAAATTATAATGGATGAAAATAAGTATGCTTAGAATTCATCAACTCTATCAGCAATATAGTAGTATGGCATTAAATGCTTGGTGCTTTACAAATACACCTTCGTATAACGATACATACGACCCTGATGAGAACGATACAGTGACGAATAGCTTTAATTGGTTAAATGATAAGCAAGCTACGGAAAAAACTAAACAAGGACTAACCGCTTTTGTAGCACTAGATGACGCCTTTATCAGTATCGCTTCTCGTATGTATCTCATTAGAAATGCAAAAGAAAAAATCGATTTACAATATTATATTTGGACAAATGATTTTGTTGGAAATTTAATGCTGCATGAATTACTTACGGCAGCAGATCGTGGCGTAAAAATCCGCTTACTCATTGACGATCAAAATGGCGTAAAGCTTGATGGTGTTCTCAGAAGCCTTCTCCACCACCCTAATTTTGAAATTCGCTTATTTAATCCATACAAATTCAGATATATAAGAATTTTAGA
This sequence comes from Acinetobacter sp. WU_MDCI_Abxb74, assembly GCF_025513915.1. Classification (NCBI taxonomy): domain Bacteria; kingdom Pseudomonadati; phylum Pseudomonadota; class Gammaproteobacteria; order Moraxellales; family Moraxellaceae; genus Acinetobacter; species Acinetobacter sp. WU_MDCI_Abxb74. Next base: position 618,066 of record NZ_JAHPRP010000001.1, on the reverse strand, counting down.
CTATATTTTCCGTTTCAAAAAAGTAAACCATCGAATGCATAATAAATTAATTATTGCAGATGGAGTAATTGCAGTAACAGGTGGTCGAAATATCAGTAGTGAGTATTTTGATGCAAGTAGTGAGTTTCAGTTTACAGATCTGGATATTTTATTTTATGGGCATACAGTACAGCATGCTCAAGCCGTTTTTAATGATTTTTGGCAAAGCGAGCTAAGCCAAAACGCCACTGAGTTGGTCGGAACTTGTGCTGCCCACCACTTGCAATCTTTACGACAGCATTATCATGATCTACTTCATGAAAGTGAAAATCATACTCAAACTGAAGATAAGCTTTACGATGCACAAACTTATTTAAAAGAGCTTTTAGAAAGCTATCCAATTCAATGGTCAAAAGCGTATTTTGTTGCAGACTCACCTAAAAAAATTTTAGAAGTAGCTTCTAAAGAAGAGATGCTTTATGGACAAGTTATGGCCATTATGGGTGAACCGAAGCAGCATATAGAGTTAGCTTCAGCTTATTTTGTTCCTACCCAGCAAGGCACTTACTATTTAAAACAGCTAAAAGTGCAAGGGGTTAAAGTCAGGGTTTTAACCAATTCTTTTGCTGCAAATGATGTGGCAATTGTGCATGCTTTTTATAGTCAATATCGAGTCGAAATGCTCAAAAGTGGCGTAGAATTATTTGAATTTAAGCCATTTTTAGAACGCAGACGTAGAACATGGTATGAGGTTGTGACCGGAAGCGTTATCCCCGCAAAAGGTAAAAATAAATCGAGCTTACACGCCAAATTTTTTGATGTAGACGGTAAAGTATTTATTGGTTCATTTAATTTTGACCCACGCTCGACTTACTTAAATACCGAGGTTGGTCTTGTGATTGAGTCGAGTCAATTACAGGCTCAAATTTCTGTGATGCTCGATCAGCACTTACCTCAAGTCGCCTATCAGCTTAAGCTAAATAGTGAAGGGAAAATCATTTGGCTAGATTATCAATCGAATGGGAAAGTTGTTGAATATGAAAAAGACCCAGATACGAGTCTTTTTCAACGTACAATGATTAAAGCCGTTTCATATTTACCAGTTGAATGGATGATGTAAGGACGCTTCAGTTTTATTTATAAAAGACCAATCTCTTTAAAGAATTTTTGATAAGCCTCCGCTTTCTTTTCTAGTGCCAATGGATAAGCTCTAGAGGAAGATGGTAAGCGATATAAATTAATATCTCTTCCTGCAAAATAAGTCGATGTAGACATTCCTATAAGCGGCTTTTCGGTGTTCTCTGGTAAAACTGAAATTAAAGTGTCAGTTGCTTTATCACCTGTAGTCATGATGGTTTGACATAACGGAATCTGTTGAAGTAGAACCGCAAGATCTGTTGGCGTTACTATTTCAAGAAATTTATCGGCGGCATTCCCCTTTAATCGCTTAATTTGGTAAGCAGTATCAAAGATCGCAATACCTGTTTCAATCAAGAAGTTTCGGATACGTTCTTCATTAAAATTTTTTTGGTTTTCACTTAAAAAATAAGTTTTGTCTTGAAAAAAAATTAAACCAAAAATTCGCCACATATCATTTTGAAAGTTCGGATAGTAAAAATCCATTTTCCATTTATTACGAGGTGGTGGAAAACTACCTAACATTAATAGATGTGCATTTTTAGGTAAAAATGGTTCTAGTGGGTGTGTTTCTATCTCAATTATCATAAAAAATCAGTGTTTACTTAAAAACTTTATAAATAAATTAACCTATTTCTTAGCTAATCACGAGTCATGAAATGCAATTTATCTTCATTAAAGCGTTAATATAAGAAATTAGCTCTGAGTTAAATGCATTGAAGCGACACTTTTGGAAGAGCCGCTTCAATAATTTAAAACTTGCAAAGTGGATTGGTGGAACTAAAACTATTAAGAGTTCAGGACTTTAAACACCTTGCCTGTTCTTGGATGAGCAAAGGTATTATCTTGATCTAAATTAATAACTTTATCTGAAATCACAATTTTAGAAAGTGGCAACCAATTTTGCTCCCTCTCAGCTTCGACAAAGTTTTTTTCATAAATATTTTCATAAATTTGTTCAACAACAATTTCCATACCACACATACTTTTAGCGTTAACTTCTTTTAAAATATGGCGCTTTGACATTCTAGTCTCCATTTTTATTATCCGCATCGATAATAATAAAGACTCCACTGATACAGTATGTAAATTTTAATAATGAAAGTGTTTTTTTTGTTTTAATCATACTTTTGTAATAATTAAATGAATAGTTGAGTAATTATTTGAGTTAAAATAATATCTTTAAATTAATCTATTTAAAATAATTATGAGTTTTAATAAAAATTAAAGGGTTCAATTGAACCCCTTTTTATTTAAATTTAAACTTGTACAGTGTGATCCAGTGAACCATTAGTTTGATTTTGAGTCCTGTCTTTACTAGTCACTGAGTCAGTATCACTATCCGTGTTAAAACTTTTACTGTTCTTTTGCTTTTTCTTGTACATAGACATCCCAATCGCAATACCTGTACCTATTACTAAAATTGACTTTAACATTTTGCACCTCTTCGACTGATGGAGTAAATTTTGATAAATCAACTTAAATTAATAGCACATAATTTGTTATTTAACGGCTTTCATTTGCGCCGCTTTTGTAAGGTGTTTAATTTTTATGTTAATTGAAGAGTCCAATAATTAAAAAGAATAAATTTTGATACAAAGCAAAAAGCCTACTCAAATGGGTAGGCCTTTTACTGTATTTCAGGACTAAGCAGTATTATGAATTACTTTTAAGTAATTTTATTTATCTTTAAATACACTACAAATGTATTTAATGCAGATCTTTTAGTCAAGATAGGATTGAGAGAATGCTAATAATTAGTGATTATTGTGATTACTATCACGTTTATTTGATTGAGATAAGAAAAAACCCATTTCTACTTCTCATGAAGAAATGGGTAATGTGAAAACCACAAAAGACCTGAAATACTAAATGTTCTTACATTCAGTAAGGTTGAGTTTAGTGAATTTAACGAATGGTTGACAATTAAACCAATTGTATTTTTTTAAGTCATTTCGGCCAATCAAAAAATGCAAATAATTAGTTATTTTTAATATGTTTAGCTCTAAACTTATTTACCCAAAATTTGGTAAAGCACTTTTTTCCAATTCGTAAAACATAGTTTTTCAATGAGTTCGCTTGAATAATGACGTTGTTGCATACGATTGATCAGCTCGCGTAGCCCTGTAACATCTTCAAGCTCGGCCCCGATGAGCGCGCCGTCAAAATCAGAACCAAAACCCACATGTTCTTCGCCAAGTCGATCTATCAAATAATCTAGATGGTCTAAAATTATATCTATAGATGTATTTGCATTACGTTGTCCATCAGGCCTTAAAAAAGCAACATCAAAATTTACTCCGACCATGCCCTGACTATTTCGAATTTCTTTGAGTTGAGAATCAGTTAAATTTCGCGCTTGGGGACACAAGGCATGTGCATTAGAGTGTGTTGCTACGATTGGCTGTTGCAATAGATCTACAGTATCCCAAAAAGCCCGTTCATTCATGTGAGAAACATCAATTACCATTTTTTTATCGGCACAGCGCTTTACAAAGTCTTTGCCGTCTTGTGTAAGGCCTGCTCCTGTGTCGGGTGAGTGAGGAAACTTAGCATTTAAGCCATGTCCAAAGCGGCTTGGTCTATTCCAAAGTGGGCCGATACTACGAAGACCTCTGTCATAAAACACATCAAGTAAATCGGGGTTTTGTTGTAAAGCTTCTGCACCTTCCATATGCAGCACAATGCCCAGTTTCTGCATGTCTACACAACTCTGAATATCCTGAACTGATGTGCAAATTTGAATGTCTGTAGAACCTTTTGCGAGTTGGTGTGCTATATCGAGTTGCTCTAAGCAAATCTGTTCAATTTGCCGCTGGGTAAAATCAGAAGCATTTTGATCAAATAGTTTATTGGGATGATGCTGTTGAACATAGCTAAATGGAGGTAAAAAAATCGCAAACATTCCACCAACAAAACCTGCTTGCTGGCAGCGTTTTAAATCAAGATGGCCCTCTAGGCGTTCATGAATAAAAGCATGTACGGGATCTGCATGATCACTTAGCCATAGACGCGTTAATGCATCATTATGTCCATCAAAAACTGGAATATTGCTAGGCTTCATGAACATTCCTATTGCTTGCTATTTATCGGTAATTGTGTGGACTGGAATATTTTGTGTAGCACTTAAAGATTTAGAGTTTCTACTGTTCCGAAACACAAGTTGTTGTAGTGGAGCGGCTACATGACTTTCTGCCCGTGCTTGCTCAATCATTTGATGATACGGCGATTTACCACAGACAGGATCGGCATTAGCCGCATCGCCAGTCAACATATAGGCCTGGCAACGACATCCGCCAAAGTCACGATCTTTATCTGGGCAACTGCGGCAGCCTTCAGGCATCCATGCATCACCACGGAAATGATTGAATCCAGTTGATTTGTACCAGATATCTGACAATTTATGTTCACGGACGTTTGGAAATGAAATTGGTAATTGTCGTGCCGCATGGCAAGGCAGTGCCATACCATCTGGAGCAACTGTAAAGAATATTTTACCCCAGCCATTCATACAGGCTTTTGGTCGTTCTTCATAATAATCAGGCACTACAAAAATGAGTTTGCAGGGATGATTTTGCGCTTTTAATTTTTCTCGATATTCATTGGTAATACGTTCCGCACGTATCAGTTGTTCCTGTGTTGGTAGCAAACCTTGACGGTTTAAAAAAGCCCAACCGTAAAACTGACAAATTGCTAACTCGACGGTGTCTGCATTGAGCTCTAAACAAAGATCAATAATTTGTTCAATCTGGTCAATGTTATGCCGATGGATTACAAAATTGAGCACCATCGGATAATTATATTTCTTAACCAGCCGGCACATTTCATACTTTTGTTCAAAAGCATGTTTTGAACCTGCCAAGGCATCATTTACCACAGGATCACTAGCTTGAAAGCTCACTTGAATGTGATCTAGCCCTGCTTGCTTTAGATCGGCAATGCGTTGTTCGGTGAGTCCCATGCCCGAGGTAATCAGGTTGGTATAAAACCCTTGTTGGTGAGCATGTGCAACCAGTTGTTCTAAATCTTGGCGTACCAATGGCTCGCCGCCAGAAAAACCGAGTTGAACGGCGCCCATCTGGCGGGCCTGATCAAAAACATCAAACCACTCTTGAGTGGTCAGTTCATTTTTATGCTGGGCGTAGTCCAATGGGTTTGAGCAATATGGGCATTGTAGCGGACAACGATAAGTGAGTTCCGCTAATAACCATAAAGGTAGACCAACACCTTCTGTCATATTAAATCAATCCAGTGTTGCTGTTTTGCGACCAACATGTAATCCACTACATCTTGATCAATTTCAGCAATATCACCAAATTTTTGCTTTATCTGAGCAATAATTGCGGAAACATTTTGTTGTCCATCAATATATTGACCAATTGCCCCTGCACTTTCATTTAACTTGATCATGCCTTCAGGATATAAAATCACAAAACTATTTTGAGCTGGCTCGAACTGAAAACGGTAACCTTGTCGCCATCTCGGAACAAGGTTTAAATCAAACTGCTCTTTATTCATTTAAATAGTCCTTTGTGCCAAACCCGTTTGCTAGTCACACTGTGATACGGTGCTTCATTGTGAACATATGCCAAAGTTAAAGCATCTAAAATGCTCCATAAAATATCCAGCTTAAACTGCAATATTTCAAGCATTCGTTCTTGTTGCTCATGAGTCGTAAATGAATCAAGCGTAATTGTTAAGCCATGTTCAACGTCACGGCGTGCCTGACTTAAACGTGAACGGAAATACTCATAGCCTTTATCATCAATCCATGGATAGTGCTGTGGCCACGACTCTAGACGTGATTGATGAATTTTCGGGGCAAACAACTCAGTTAAAGAACTACTTGCCGCTTCACGCCATGAGGCACGACGTGCAAAGTTCACATAGGCATCTACGGCAAAACGAACACCTGGTAATACCAGTTCTTCAGAAATCACTTGTTCACGACTCAAGCCCACAGCTTCGGCTAACCGTAACCATGCTTCTCGGCCACCGCCATCAGGATATTCACCATCTTGATCAATCATGCGTTGAATCCATTCTTGACGAACGCGTTGGTCTGGGCAATTCGCCATAATGGCTGCATCTTTGAGCGGGATATTAATTTGATAGTAATAGCGGTTTGCAACCCAAGCCTGAATTTGTTGTTGAGTTGCTTTGCCTTCATACATCATCACATGAAATGGATGATAGATATGATAATACTGGCCTTTATCAATAATCGCTTGTTTAAATTGTTCGGTCGTTAAAGCTTCAGGTGTTTGAGTCATGTTTCACCTTAGAGTTCAATCTGCATGCCATCATAGGCAACTTCTACGCCATTTGCTTTAAGCTCAGCAAACTGGCTAGAGTTTTCATTTAAAATTGGATTGGTATTGTTAATATGGATGAGCACTTTTTTAGGTGTACTCAGCTGATTTAAATAAGACAGTGAACCACCTTCGCCACTAATATATAAATGCCCCATTTCACAGCCAGTTTTTTTACCAACACCCGTTTGTTGCATTTCATCGTCTGTCCAGAGCGTTCCATCAATCATGACGCAGTCTGAACTCTGCATAATTTGCATGATGTGATCATCAATTTTTCCAAGACCTGGTGCGTAAAATAACTGTTTTTGTGTTTTATGGTCTTTGATAATTAAGGCAATGTTGTCGCCGTCATGTGGATCATTTCGATGTGGTGAATATGGTGGCGCAGCACTTTTAATAATTAAAGGTAAAAATTCTAAATTTTCAAAACCATCAATTTTAAAAGCTTGTTTAGGGTTAATCTCGTGATATTGAAGACCACCATTCCAGTGTTTGAGCATATTAAAAACTGGAAAGCCAGTAGTCAGGTCCTGATAGACCATTTCTGTACACCACACATTCATTGGACAACCTTCACGTAAGGTTAAAAGCCCAGTGGTATGATCTAACTGACTATCCATTAAAATAACGCTAGTGATGCCTGTATCACGCAATTTACGCGCTGGTTGAGCTGCTTTAAATTCGAAAAGCTGCTGGCGAATGTCTGGTGATGCGTTTAATAAAATCCAATCTATTCCATTTTCAGAAACAGCAATTGAGGATTGAGTCCGTGCTTTAGCTTGGATTGTACCTGTGCGAACACCATGACAATTGGGGCAATTACAATTCCACTGCGGGAACCCGCCTCCGGCAGCTGAGCCTAAAACATGAATATACATAAAATAATATCTTATTAGAAAGAGATAAGCCCTAGAACAAGACTAGGGCTTATGACACATTTAGATGAAATTGATTAACGTGCTTCGAAGTACATAGTCACTTCAAAACCAATGCGTAAATCAGTAAAAGCTGGTTTAGTCCATTGCATAAATTATCTCCGGTTCATATTAATCTTATGAAATGAATCACTTGATTAAATTTGATAAGGCAATTAAAAATTTATTCTAAATAAAAAATTGGGATTTGTAGACAACTTCTAGCTAAGATATTGTTCGATAATTGTGTTTTTTGTCCAAATTTTAATATTTCTAACCCATCAGCCTAGTTATAGGCTAATAAAATAGAACTTTATTAAAATGGTAAATTTTTTTTATTACGCTAATTTGGCTCGATCATTAACTTTTTTAATGTTTTTCTATTTTTTATCATCTTCATTTTTCATCAAATATTCATACTAAAAGCGTATTTTTTTATCCGTCTTAATTGATCAAATGATAAAAAAATGAAAAATTCAACAACACTATTTAAAGTAACATCGCTTTCTCTGGCGATGATTGTATTGGCTGGGTGTAATGACAATGATGATAACGACACAGCACCACCTGCCCAAAGAAGCAATCAGACCGTAAATATCTTAGCTTTTAACGATTTTCATGGAAATCTTGAGCCACCAAAGCGTTATGTTGAAGCACCTAATCCAAACGATGCAACGCAGTCGGTTCGGGTTCCTGTGGGTGGAGTCAGTTACTTTGCCGATGCAATTAAAAAACTTAAAGCAGAAAATCCAAATAATGCTGTGGTTTCGGCAGGCGATTTAATTAGTGCTTCTCCACTTACCTCATCTTTATTTTTAGATGAACCGACCATTGAAGTGATGAATGATATTCAAATTGACTTTAATGCTGTAGGAAACCATGAATTTGACCGTGGTACAGATGAGTTACGTCGTTTGAAGAACGGTGGATGTCAGCAATACACGAGTACTACACCTTGCCAAATTAATAAAAACTTTAGCGGTGCAAAATTTGATTTTCTTGCAGCTAACGTAGCAATGAAAAATGATGCGAGCAAAACAATCTTTCCTGCCTATAAAGTCAAAACTTACGGCGGTATTCCAGTCGCATTTATTGGTTTAACTCTTAAAGCGACCCCAAGTATTGTTTCCGCTGCTGGCATTAAAGATGTTGAGTTCCGTGATGAAGCAGATACGGTAAATGCATTGATTCCTGAGTTACAAAAACAAGGGATTGAAGCAATTGTGGTTGTAGTACACGAAGGTGCCGCACCAGGTACTAAGTTTAATGAAAAAACATGTGATGGCTTAAGCGGCCCGATTTTAGGTATTTTAGATAAGCTTAATCCAGCGGTTGATATTGTTGTTTCGGGGCATACGCATCAATCTTATATTTGTGACTATGCTACAAAAAATCCGGCAAAACCGTTCTTGCTTACCTCAGCTGGACAATATGGCACGCTTATCACTGACATTAAGGTTGAGCTTGATGGTAAAACTGGTGATGTGATTAAAAAGGATGCTAAACAGGTTCCTATACAAAGTGAAGCCTACACATCTGGTACAACCACTGTAAGTCTTACAGATCTCTATCAAAAATTTAGTAAAACGCCAAGCATTGAGGCCATTTTAGATAAGTACCGCCAAGCTGTGACCACCATTTCAAGTCGTGTGGTTGGAACTGCGACAGCAGTTGTAAGTCGTACTCAAGTCGAAAGTGGTGAAAGCCCACTAGGGATTATGATTGCCGATGCTCAGCAAGCGTTTGCCTTAAAAGCAAGTAACCAAGGTTCTGACTTTACCTTAATGAACCCAGGTGGTGTACGTGCAGACCTACTCATTAATAGCAGTAACCAGATTACCTTTGGCGATGTGTTTGCAGTTCAACCTTTTGGTAACTCTATTGTGACTTTGAGCTTAACAGGCAAACAGATTCGAGATGTGATTGAACAGCAATGGTCTGGTGCAAATGCAAACTCAGCGAGAATTTTACAGCCATCTAAAGAATTAAGTTATCAATATGCGGCAAATACTTCTGTTTCACCGCGAGCAAGTAATATTATGGTTGCTGGTTCACCATTGGTTGACAGTAAAGTATACCGTGTGACGGTAAATAGCTTCTTGGCAGATGGTGGCGATAACTTTACGGTATTAAAAGATGGCCAAAACCGTGTAGGTGGCGGTCAAGATATTGATGCCCTTGAAAGCTATATTGCTAAGAATTCACCGTTAATTATTCCAGCTACAACTCGAATTAAAGTCATCAAATAAGAAATTTAATAAAAAAAGGACAGTTCAGGCTGTCCTTTTTTCATCTAAACTTTTTATTCTGTATAGAGATTAAGCTCAATACTACTAATATCTGCTCCAGTATTTGCAAAAATAATCTCCATGACTTCATGAAGTAATTCATTAACTTTTTCATGCTCATAACTTGAAGCTTCTGATGTTTTAAGACAAATCAGATTACAGCTCATTTTATCTTTTCTGATTTTGTAGATACTTTTACTTTTCCCTAAGAATACCCTTTTGATGAGTTTACGATTTTCAAATTCAGATAAAATTCTATAGATCGTTCCCAAGGTTATTTTATATTCATTTTTAATTTGAGCATAAATATTGTCTGCACTTAAACCTTGGGGATTCTGATTTAAGATTTCAAAAACGTGTATTCTCGATTTTTTTATCGGTAGTCCGTTTAATAATGATTTTGAAGTTGCCGTCATGATTAATTAGCCTGAATATTTAGAAGTATAGAAATTCTTAAAATTATTTTGTCTATACTTGCTTGAAAATTATGGGTATTTATTGATTTAAAAAACAAAGCTTATTCCCCTATGAATAAGCTTTGAGCTTAGTTTTACCTTAGAAACTATAAGTCGCTTTTACAAAGTAATTGCGCCCATAGAGTTTGGTATTAAAGGTTTTGTTTTTATCTTCAAGGTCAACATCGGTCAGGTTTTTTACACCATAATCCAATGTTAAACGTGGTGAAAGTGGTGAAGTAAAGGTGACGTCATAAGTGGTATAAGCTGGTAGCTCTTTAGTTGCTGAGTACATTTGTTTACCCACATAACTTACGCCTGCATTTACACGGAAATCTTCAACGGGCGCCCAAGAAATTGAACCATTAGCGAGCCACTCTGGTCGTTCAGTTAAATCTTTACCTGTAGTTTTGTTTTTTGCATCTAAGTAAGTTGCATTTGCTTTCACACCTAAATTAACTGTGAAGTCATAACCACCAGTGAGCTCAACCCCTTTGAGTTCTGCACGGCTTACATTGGTCCAAATTTTTCTAAAATCACCTTCTAAACGAGGGTCTCCATCACTTAAGGTAATCGCTTCAATCAGGTTTTTCACATCATTTTGGAAAACCGTAACTCCAGCATTCCAATTTGGTCGAGTCACAATTAAAGAAGCTTCATAGTTGGTGCTTTCTTCGGGATCTAAATTAGGGTTACCTCGAATATGACAACTACCGCCACATGAGATCATTGAATAATTTATATCTAGCTGAGCTGGGGATGGGACCTTATATGCCTGTCCTACCCCACCTTTAAGGATAACTCCTTCTGCTAACTCATATGTTAAATAGGCTTTGCCTGTTGATTTGCCATCAAAGTCATCAAAATCGTCATAACGTCCACCTAAAGTTAAGGTCAGCGCATCGTTAATGTGGGTATCATTTTGAACAAATACACCGTAGCTCTTCTGCTGGTTTTTTCCAGTGCCGATATAACTCACAACATCGGTAATTTTCTGATCTTTATAATCAAAACCTGCTGTGGTGTTATTCATCAGCCAATCAAAGTTAGCGAAAGCACGGCCAATTAAATTTTCTTGCTTATATTGACGACTTTGCGGTGCGTCATACTCACTGTCGTAGTCATAAATTTTTGCTGTTTCTTTACCAATGTATGCTTCTGTTTTACCCCATCCCCATTTTCCGCGGTGCGCAATCCCCACATTGGTACGTTTCATTTCTGATTCTTGAATGGAAGTTGCGGCATCTTGGGTAAGAGGTCGTTTATCGTTGTTATAACCCAAATCTAAATCTAAAGTTTGTTGGTCACTAATATTCCAGCTTAAAGTACCATTTACATTTTTAGTGTCTTTTTCTACAAAGTACGCCCCATCTGGATCTGGCTTACCATTTCGGTACCATGCATCACGGTTATAGGCATCACCTGCCAAAGTAAAACTTAAATTATCGGTTAAACCGCCATATAAGTTAAACCCGTAACGGAATTGATCCTTACCATTGCCACGGTCTGCTCGGTTATATTGCCCAAAGATCGAACCATGAAGCTGCCCATCTTCGGCTTTTTTGGTAATAATATTGATTACCCCACCCATGGCATCTGCCCCATAAAGTGATGACATTGGCCCACGAATGACTTCAACACGTTCGATACTATTTAAAGGAATTGCACTCCAGTCAAAGTCATTGCCTCGCCACATTGCTCCGTTTGATGACATGCGTTTGCCATTAAGCAAAATTAAAGTGTAGTTACCCGATGTGTTGAGCATTCCTCGGATAACAATCTTATCTTGTCCACTATTGTAGTTATAAACCCCAGCTTGTTTTTGTAAAACATCAGCAAGACTGAGTGCTGCACTACGTTCAATCTCTTCACTAGTAATCACACTAATCGATGCAGGTGCTTTATCAACATCTTGTTCTTTTAATGCTGCTGAAACCACAATGGTTTTAAGTTTTTGAACAGGTTCATTTTTATCAGATTTTTCTGTGTCCAAATTTGCTTGAGCCGCAAATGGAAGTAGTGTTGAGATGGCGACCACCAGCGCCTTTTTGGTTAATGTCATTTCTCGACCCCTCTGTTAAATAACGATTACCATATGATAATAATTATCATTTGTAATGATGGGATGCATCATATCCTCATGGCTTTCAAGGTTCAAGATAAAAATAAGTATTAATAATATAATGATAATCATTATTGTTTGTGGTGTAAAAAAGCGTTAATATTATACTTGCGTGTGCCTAAAAACCTATTTAAAACAAGCTTAAAGTAGACATAACAATGCTCTCTCGTTTTTTTATTTATCACCCTATCTTTGTTTCTGTCATTGCAATCACGATTCTTATTTTTGGTTTTTTTGCGACTTTGGCCATGCCTGTCGAACGCTATCCTAACCTTGCACCACCGAGTGTTTCTGTTGTTACCAACTACCGTGGTGCTGCTGCTGAAACTGTAGAGGAAAGCGTGACCCAAATTTTAGAACAACAAATAAAAGGTCTGGATAATTTGCTTTACTTTACGTCCTATAGTGAATCATCGGGAACGAGTAGCATTGATATTCACTTTAAAATTGGAACAGATATTGATAAAGCACAGTTACAAGTACAAAACCGAATTAATGGTGCGTTAAACCGTTTGCCAGAAGAAGTTCAAAGGCAAGGCGTAAACATATGGAAAACCACGGGTGATATGCTGCTTATTGTTGGGCTATATGATGAAACAGGAAAAGCCAGCAATATTGAGTTGTCTGATTATATGGTGAATCACTTTGAACAACCTTTAAGCCAGTTACAAGGAATTGGTGAGGTTGATGTTTTTGGTTCGAGTTATGCCATGCGAATTTGGTTAAATCCAAATCAGCTTAGAAATTACCAACTTGTGCCGAGTGATATTGAACAGGCCCTCGAAGATTATAATACCCAAATTGCTGCGGGTTCGATTGGTGCAATGCCTTCCGCTTCTGACCAGAATATTTATGCAAAAGTAAAAGCAGGTTCACGTTTAAAAACAATAGATGACTTTAAGTCTGTGGTGGTTAAAGCAAATATTGATGGAAGCCTTGTTTATTTAAAAGATGTCGCGAGAGTCGAATTAGGTGCAGAAAATTATGAAAGTATTAATACGCTTAATGGTTATCCATCGGCAGGCCTAGGTATTTCTTTAAGCCCTGATGCCAATGCAATTGAGACTTCTGCTCTTATTAAAGAAAAAATGGCTCAGCTTAGCCAGCATTTACCAGTCGGATATAAAATTGTCTATCCAAGAGATAATACCCCCTTTATTGAAGAGTCAATTAAGCAAGTCATTATCACTTTGCTTGAAGCGATTGTATTGGTCGTGATCGTTATGTACCTCTTTTTACAAAATTGGCGCGCAACACTGATTCCAACCATTACGGTTCCTATTGTAATTAGTGGGACATTTGTGGTGTTGTATTTGTTTGGAATGAGTATAAACACCCTTACCCTATTTGCACTGGTTTTAGCAATTGGGCTGTTGGTGGATGATACGATTGTAGTGGTCGAAAATGTTGAACGACTTATGCACGAACAACAGCTGAGTGTACGTGAAGCTTGCTTAATGTCGATGCAAGAGATTAGCGGTGCATTGGTCGGTATTACACTTGTATTAACCGCAGTATTTATTCCAATGGCCTTTTTTAGTGGTTCGACGGGTATGATTTACCGTCAGTTTTCTATTACCTTAGCGGCAGCCATGTTGTTATCGCTATTTGTTGCAATGACTATTACGCCAGCAATGTGCTCAGTTTTATTAAAAAAACATAATAAAAAGCCAAAATGGGGACAAGCACTCGAGCTTGCTCTTCAAAAAGTCAGATCAACTTTTAGTTTTTTATCCATTCGCCTAATTCAGTTCAAAGTCTTTTCCAGTCTGTTAGTTGTGGGCATAGCGGTTATTTTATTTATGATTTACCGCAGCTTGCCTACAAGCTTTATTCCTAACGAAGACCAAGGACTACTCGCTGTTCCCTACAGTTTGCATAATAGTGCTTCGATGAGTCAGACCGAAGAAGTTGGAAAGCTCGTCAATAATTATTTTTTTGAACATGAAGCCAAAAATATTAATACCGTACTTGTGGTGAATGGACAAAATTTTTCAGGAAGTGGGCCAAATCTAGGCATGGCGTTTATTTCGCTTAAACATTGGAATGAGCGTAAAGGCGAAGCCAATACGGCGAGTGCTATTCGTGAACGCGCTCAAACTTATTTGCAAAAAAACTTGCCAGCTAAAGTCATGGTAGGAATGCCACCAACTGTATCTGGTTTAGGACAGTCTGATGCTTTGGAACTTTGGCTTAGAGATGTAAATGGTCAAGGACGCGATGAGTTAATCAAGCAATATAAAGCCCTAGAAAAAGAGGCGCAGAACTATTCGGCCTTTGAAAATCTAAGTCCCCTTGTGAGTGAAGATAAAGCCGAAGTATTTATTCAACTCGATCAGAATAAGGCCAAAATGCTGGGAATTGATCAGCAAGCGATACGTTCAACTTTATCTACCGCTTGGGGTGGAAACTATGTTGGTGATTTTGTTGAAAGAGGTCGAATTAAAAGAATTATTATGCAGGGTGACTCTGAATTTCGCTCTAAACCCGAAGACTTAGCTTACTGGCATGTACGAAACAATACAGGTGGAATGCTTTCACTCGCGCATTTTGCTCAAAGTCAGTGGACTGGTGGACCGGAAGCTTTAACTCGCTTTATGGGATTAGCTGCTATACAACTTGAAGCGAATATCAGTCCAAGCTTTAGTTCAGGACAAGCCATGCAAGAACTTACGGATATGGTTGCTAAACAATCTGGTGTAGACGTTGCTTGGAGTGGCCTCTCGTTACAAGAGCAGCAATCTAATCGGCAGGCTATCTTTTTATATGTCATTTCTATTTTGTTTATTTTCTTATGTTTGGCAGCTTTATATGAAAGTTGGAAAGTCCCATTTATTATTTTATTAGGCCTACCTTTAGGAATTACGGGCACTATTGTTTTTGCCAAGATCTTTAACTTACCGAATGATGTTTATTTTCAAATTGCCCTATTAACGGGGATTGGCTTGTCTTGTAAGAATGCTATTCTCATTGTGGAGTTTGCGACCCAAGCACTCAAACAAGGAAAAAGTAAAATCGACGCAGCAAGTGAAGCGTTAAAGTTGCGGTTACGCCCAATTTTGATGACTTCCCTTGCTTTTTGTGCGGGTGTTATTCCTTTAATTTTTGCGACAGGTGCAGGCGCTGCTAGTCGTTATGAAATTGGCATGAGCGTATTTGGAAGTGTTGTGTTTGGCACCTTACTTGTACCGCTATTTACGGTGTTTTTCTTTGTTATTATTCATAGTGTGCCAAGTTTTCAGTGGTCAATCAGCAAACTCAGGTTTACTCGAACTTTGAAATTTAACCGCCGTATTAAAAAAGATAATACCTCGTTCTAATTGTTAAAATAAAAAAATGGCAGATATTAAATCTGCCATTTTTTATTCTTTCAATTTAAGCGACTAGCTTATCAATCCAAACTTCTAGTGTTGGTTGTTCGGCTAAATCTTCAAAGCTCACCTGTGCACCGTAAGCTTGCCATTTACCTACCAGTGTCATGAGGCGTACCGAATCAAGCCCAAGCATGAGTAAGTCATCATTTAACTGAATGTCTGATGCAGGAATCTGTAGCTGTTCACTCACTGCCAAGACAATACCTTCTTGGGTTAACGGCGATGCGGCTTGTTCAAGTTCCCAAGCTCGTGTGACTTGTTGGGTCATCATGACTTGTGCGCATCTTGTACTAGCATATTTCAAAGCCATATCGTGTTCTTCACGGCTAAAGTCAGCGAGTGCATCACCACATAAAAATGGTTGAATGTTTAGCATAAACGCTTCTGCAGCACTCATGAGACAACCAATATGTGCATAGACACCACAAATAATGAGTTGATCACGGTTTGACTCACGCATAAGTTGCTCGAGTGGAGAAAACTTAAATGCGCTATAACGCCATTTTGTTAAAACAGTATCATTTTTCTGAGGCGTAATTTCCGGCAAAATTTGGGTGATATTTGGATCATCTTTTAGACCTGTCCCCCAGAAATCAGTTAATAACTGGCGATGTTCTGGCGTCTGGTTACCAGGCTGGGCGGTATAGACCACAGGGATATTAAACTTGCGTGCAGTTTCAATCAGTTCTTTGGTATTTTTAATGAGCTCTGGAATAGGCGCTTGAGTCTGATCATAAAAATCTAAAAAATATTGCTGCATATCATGAACCAATAAAACGGCGCGATTGGTATGCAACTGCCAATGTGTTTTATTCGCCGTAAATTCATGCGCTTGGGGCATGCTGTAACTAGCAATTTTTGGAATACTCATCAAATTTTTCCTTTTTTACCTTTAAGCAAGAACATTGGTTTTAGTTTCAAGTTGTTGACGCAATCTTTTTTTGTCGATTTTTCCAAAGGCTGTGTATGGGAATTGCTCGATAAATTCCACGCGATCTGGAATTTTGTAGGTCGCAAGTCCATAGTCTTTAAGGTGTTGGCGTACTGACATCGCAAGACGAATTGGACTTGGATCATCGCTTTGAGATTGCCATGCAACAAAGGCACAGCTTTTTTCACCCATAACCTCATCAGGCATAGCAACCAGTGCTGCTAGGCGAATTTGAGGATGGGTTAGTAGCGCTTGTTCAACTTCTTCGGTGGCAATCTTTTCCCCAGCACGATTAATTTGTTCTTTAGAACGGCCTTCGACAACAATGCAGCCATCTTCACGAATACGGACTAAATCGCCAGTACGATAAAAACCATCGGGAGTAAAAGAGCGCTCATTGTGCTCTGGTGCTTGGTAATAACCGCGAATGGTATATGGACCCCGTGTAACCAAATGCCCCACTTGCCCAGCTTCTACTGGTTGATCGTTATCATCTAGCACTAAAATTTCATCATCTTCTGAAATTTTTAAGCCTTGGGTATGGATAATCTGCTCTTTGGTCATATCAAAATGGGTGTAGTTCACCAGCCCTTCAGCCATTCCAAAGACTTGTTGCAGATTGACCTTAAACTCATCAATTAAACGTGAGGCAACTGCATCAGGTAATCGCGCCCCACCCACTTGTAAGCAACGCAATGTCGATAATATTGGGTCTTGATCTTTTGCAGATTTATCCATCCAAGGTCGAACTAATGCAGGAACTAGGCAGGCATCGGTAATTCCATGTTTTTTTATTAATGGAAATGCCGTGTCAGGACTTGGATCGGTTCCTAAAACGACCGCTCCACCTGCATAAAAAATACCTAAAGAACCAGCTGAGCTCATTGAAAAGTTATGCGCCGCAGGTAAAACCATGAGTAAGCGTGATGACTGGTCCAGACAACAGATTTTTGCGCTCTCACGAACACTGTAGAGGTAGTCGTCATGGGTACGTGGAATAAGCTTAGGAACCCCAGTACTTCCACCAGAAAGCTGTAAAAAAGCAACTTGATCTGCCGTAGTCGGCGAGATCGCCTCATCCAAAATTTTTGTTTCTTTTAATAGGTCTTGAATGGCAGCAAAGTTACCAGCATTTCCAAGTACAAATACATGTTGTAAGCAAGAAGCTGTTTGCTGAAGCTTTTCGGCAAGTTCTCTGTAGTCAAATTTTTGTGCACCAAAATCAGCACAGAAATAAGCTTTTGCTTGAGTCTGTTTGAAAAAACTACTGAGTTCTGCATAGCGATGTGCAGGCAAAGACATTACTGGTAGTGCACCAAGCCGAATAAGTGCAAAAAATAAAACATAAAACTGATAGTGGTTCGGCATTTGTACAACTGCTTTGTCACCCGCATGTAAGCCGTGTTGATATAAATGGCTTGTACAGCAATCGACTAAATAATCAAACTCAGAGTAAGTAACGGCTTTTTCACCATCATAGATTGCAATATTTTTCGGGTACTTTTGAGCACTTTCTCGCAAGAAGTCACTCAAGTTTTGCCCAATCCAATAACCTTTTTTACGGTAAATCTCAGCGAACTCTGCTGGATATGGCACAGCACCATCCAAATAAACTTGTGTTGTCATGTGTTTGATCCTTGGATTGGCAATTGATTGGGTGAAATGTGGAATCCGTCCAGCACAGTACGGAATTTTGCGGCAGTTTCAGCATGTTCAGCTTGCGGACGAGAAGCTTCCACAATGCCTGCACCGGCAAATAAACGCGCAATATTCTGATAAATTCGGGCACAGCGGACAGTCACCGACCATTCACCATTACCTTGTTCATCTGCCCAGCCCATGGTTCCTGCAAAGAGTTCACGATTAAATGGTTCAAGTTGCTGAATTAAATCTTTGGCTACTGGGCTCGGTTCACCACAAATTGCAGGCGTTGGATGTAAGCGTTCAATGAGATCAAATACATGGGTGTCGGCTTGTTTTAACTCACCAGTAATATGTGAAGCCAAGTGCCAAAGACGTTTGGTACGAATAAGAGAAGGTTGCTTAGGAACATGTAATTGCTTACAAAAAGGTGTGAGTTCATCTGCAATCATTTCAATCACAAGAGCATGCTCATGTTGATCTTTTTGTGAGGCAAGTAAAGCTCTGGCGTTATTTTGATCTAGAGTTGGATCGTCATCACGAGCCAATGTACCCGCAACCGGTTTACTCCAAATTTTTGTATTTTGCTTTGCAATTAGTAGTTCTGGACTTGCACCAACAAACCATCCCTCACTTTGAGGGTGCCTTGCGACTGCATAGTTATAGCCTTCGGGATTATGCTTCGCTAAATTATAAAATAAGTCTGAGACTGGAATATTTTGTTCATATTCAAGTTGTAAAATGCGTGCTAGAACAGCTTTATCCAGTTTCTTTGCCTGCATTTGCTGAACTAGATATTCAACTTGCTGCTGGTAATGTTCACCTAACGGGAAATAATCAGCCTTATTTAATCTTAAAGAATTAAGATCTATATCAGATTGTGCGTAGAGTACCTTCTGACATATTTTTGCATTTTGCATGAGCATTAAATTGACATCTGCTGCCGAGCAAAACGGCAGTCCGCCCATAATTTTGACGTCTTTATAACCGTCGTTAATTGCTTGCTGTAATTGAATTCGCGCTTCTTGTAGCCAGTCTTTTAAAAGGCTATTTTTAGCGACCTGAATATCTTGTAATTTCTGATGACTATTGATTGTGTATTCTGGTGTGGTAAAAATAAAACCCGCATCATGTCCGCACTTTAGAACCTCTTGAGCAAGTGCAACGTGGCTTTCAGTAAAATTTTCTCGTTGGATAAAATACGGATGTTGTGCCGACATCTCGTGACTCCTTATACCGTTATTTTGTTGTAATGAATGAGTGTTTAAACGCCTAAAGTGGCTCCCCCATCAACCACAATTTCTTGCATGGTAATTTGTGCTGCCTGATCGGAAAGTAAAAAGCTGACTGTATTTGCAATGTCTTCAGGCTGGGCTAATTTTCTTAAAGGAATGCCTGTGCGGTATTGGCTTAAATCGCCATCAATTACCGCTGGTGGCGGTGTATTGTCCGTCCACAACTGCTGTTGCATTTGGGTTAAAGTTGAGCCCGGTGAAACAATGTTGAGTCGTACCTGATGAGGTGCGATTTCAAGTGCAAGATTACGGCAGTAATGGCTCAGCGCGGCTTTACTTGTAGCGTACATGCCCAGTTGTATCCGTGGCATACGTGAACTATTTGAACTAATCGTGACAATACTTCCCTGTTTTTTTTCACAAAAATGTTTGGCAAGTTGCTGACTAATCGCAATAGGTGCCATGACATTTACCGCAAAAAGTGTTTCCCAATCTTCTGTTTTTGCTTCAAGCATAGAACGTATAATCAAGACACCTGCTGCGTTCACTAAACCTGTAATGTTGTGCTTTTCTAAAAGATCGGCAATAAGCTTTTGAGTAGCTTGTTGCTGTGTAATGTCCTGTGAAATGCCTTGCCAACGTAAACATTCATCTGATGTCAGATTTTTGCTGATTTCCCATTGTTCTGGGTTTTCCTGCCGGTCAATACCGATCACTTGATACCCTTGTTGCAATAATTGCTTTGCAATAGCAGCTCCGATACCTCTTGCAGCGCCTGTGACTACGATGGTAGAGCTCATGTTTAACTCCCGTCTGATTTGTTCACTAAATTGCACAATATAATTGCAAATAATTATCATTATTATCAAGGGCGATAAATATCAAACATCAGATTACAATCTAAATTAAGTTATTTATTAACCATAATTTCAAAGTAAGCTATTGTTTTTAATTAATATTAATAAAAATCATCTTTTTTTATTGATTATAATGATAATTGTTTTCATTTACTAATGAGAATCATTCTGATAATTTGACCGCGCTTTCTTGTCGATATGGATTCAATCATGAAGCCATTTTCTATGCCCTTACACCCCTTGTTTCAACAATCAAATGTTGGATGTGAAACTTGGTGGAATACCGTTAAAAAATTAGGTAATCCCCTTGTTAGTGTGCAAACAAAAAATAAAACTTCTTGCACTTTTGTTTGGCGCAAACCCCAGCACGAAGAGTGTTGCTTCGTTTATATCGATGTCTATTCACAAAGCCCATCTATCTATCAAAAGTGGAATCGTTTTAGCCATATAGCTGGGACAGATGTGTACTTTTTTGAAATAGAGCTCCCTGTGGCGTGGAACGGTAGTTATGTTGTAGTTACAGCTAGTGAGGAAGCACCACAAACAAATTGTGCGGCAACGCGACGATCATGGTGGCAAACCCAGCTTAAACAAAATGCTCAGATTGACTCATTAAGTCATCAGCAGTTTTATAGCGGACACTTGGCTCGTTACATTAATCAAGTTCAACTCGAAAAGACAAAACAATTACTCGCCACTCCTTGCTCTATTACAAAGACTTTTCAGTGGTCAAGTGTGTTATGTGAACAAGACTATTTAGTTGATATTTTTATTAGCGGTCAGGTAGTTCCAAAGCCATTACCACTCGTTATTTTTCTTGATGGGCAAGTCTGGAGTCGAGAGCTTTCAATTCTTTCCGAAATTCGAGATTTAACCAATTTAAAAAAACTCCGTCCAGCTGCATACGTATTTATCCATAGTTTAAACAGCCAACAACGTATAAAAGATTATGGTTGCCATGATGGATTTAGTCTGGCGCTTGTAAATGAATTATTAGAAATTCTTTTAGAACAATATTCATTTATTTCAACAATAAACATCACTTTATGCGGTCAAAGTTTAGGTGGTTTATGTGCTTTGCATAGTGCATTACTTTTCCCAAAAGTTTTTACATCGCTAGTTTTGCAGTCTGGCTCTTATTGGTGGTCAGATTTTTCTAACAGCGCTTTGGGACGAAACCATGCAGGTAACCTTTTAGAACTACTCAATTTATCTCATCCATTACCAAAAACAACTCAAATTTATATCAGTGCAGGCACGTATGAAACCGATATGCGGGACGATGCCCACCAGCTTTATCAACAATTGCAATCATTCAATCAAGTGAGTTTTCAAACTTTTTCAGGCGGCCACGATGCGGTGAACTGGCGTGCAGACTTGCTTAAGGCATTGCAAAAAATTCTTTCACTATAACCATTTGTTTCATCAAGGATAACAATATCATGAGCAACTTACAGGAAAACTATATTAATCCTTTCGATAATGAAAGTTTGTCTTTTCAGGTTTTAAAAAATCAGCAAGGTGAATTCAGTTTATGGCCAGCCCAACATCAGGTGCCATCAGGTTGGGACGTTCAACATGGTCCAGATACACGGGCTTCGTGTATTGCGTATGTAGAAAAGCATTGGGTTGCGATTAACCCCTTTCAGCAAGCGTAAAGGAGTATTGTCATGAATCAGGCATTAAATAATGAATTTACTTCCGATATTTCACAACCAGCTCGTTTTGAATTGGCATCTACTCAACTCGGTATTTTTCTTGCCGATCATTTAAGTTTTATTGAAGACTTATATACGATTGCACACTGCTTAGAATTACCAAAATCTATTGATATTTCAGTGTTTAAGCAAGCAATTCAAATGGGTTTAAATGAAGCTGACACTGTGATTGCTTCATATTCATCGGATCCGGCACAGCCCTTTATTGAACTTAATAAGCAAATGCAGATTCGAATCGAAGAATTTGATTTTTGCCATTTAACCCCTCAAAAAGCTCAGCAACGGTTATGGGATTGGATGCCATCTGACCGCCAATGCGCTAAATCACTTAAAGCTGGTGAATCTCAACTGTTCCGTCAGGTGTTATTTACTACACACGACAAAGTGTATTGGTATCAACGTTATCATCACATCATGCTTGATGGTTTTAGCATGATTAACCTCACAAAACGAATTGTTGAGTTATATCAACAATTACAAGCTGGAAAAGACCTTAGTTCTTCACCTTTTATTGATATTAATGATGTCATCTTAGAGCGTCAGGCTTATGAAAATAGCCATCAATTTAAAATAGACCAAGCTTTTTGGAAGGCTTACTGTGAAGACTTGCCTAGTCCTATTAGTTTAAGTACACACCACTTAGCCTCGAAAACAACAGCCCAATTTGTTAAGCACCAGCTGCGTTTTTCTACAGGAATTTTAGAGCAAATTCAGGCTTTAGCAGCACAATTAAAATTAGCTTTGAATGACATGATGATGTCATTGTCATTACATTATATTTACAAAATGACAGATAAAGCCGAGTTGGTTAACGGTATTCCATTTATGCGCCGTTTAGGCTCAAAAGCAATTCGCTCAACATTACCGACCGTAAATGTATTGCCTGTGAAGTTTAATGTGGCTGAAAAAGACAGTTGGGTGAGCTTGGCTCAACATGTTCAAAAACAATTACGACAAATTCGTCCGCATCAGAAATATGATGCTGAACAAATTTTAAGAGATTTAAATAGTATCAATATCCATGAACGAATGTATGGTCCTATTTTAAATTATAAAGCTTTTGATCAAGACTTGGTGTTAGATGGTGAAAAGGTCAAAACCCATCATATCTCAACAGGACCCATTGATGATTTTGAGTTTTCTTTTATCGTTCAAGATCATGAACTCATTATCGAATTACGTGCGGATGCGCAGCGTTATACTCAAGATGAGTTACTCATGCATGGTCAGCGTATAACGCTGCTATTAGAGCAGACTTTATTACAACCAGAGCATCCATGTAGCAATTTTAATATTACGACGCCACAAGAACTTAGTGCGCTCACAAAAAGCGGTATAGGCCCTCGCGTTAACCATCCTGAACAATATAATAATGTTCTAGATCTCTTCTATGAACAAGTTCAAAAGTATCCGGAACGTATTGCAATTATTAGTGGTGAACGTCCGCATCTACAACAACTTAGTTTTTCTGAACTTGCAATTCGGGTGAACCAACTTACCCGTTTTTTACAGGAAAATGGCGCAAAAAAACATACGGTTATTGCGGGTGCTATTCCACGTTCTATCGATTCAGTTGTTGTGATGCTATCGGTATTAAATTCGGGTGCAAGCTTCTTACCACTCGATTTAGATTACCCAATCGATCGTATGCAAATGATGTGTGAAGATGCCAATCCATTGTTTGTGCTTACAACACAGGCGCTGTCAACCCAATTGCCTCAAAATATTCAGCAAGTACATCTTGACCATATTGATGTTCAAAAGCAGATTCAAAAACAAGAAACGAGTGATATTCCTACCCAGAGTCGTAATTTCGATTTTCAGGATGTGGCTTATGTGATTTTTACATCAGGCAGTACCGGTCGTCCGAAAGGTGTCATGAACACGCATGGTTCGCTACTCAACCTAATTTTATCGCATAAACCTACAATTTATTGGCCTGTACTTAATGCTGTAGAGCAGCGTTTTCCTGATCGTCCATTACGCGCAGCACATACACACTCTTTCTCATTTGACTCTTCTTGGTTGCAAGTTTTCTGGATGCTATGGGGACAAGAGCTACATATTTTTGATGAAAACATGCGCCGTGATGCATTTGGTTTGGTGCAAGAAATTCAGCAACGACAAATCGATACATTAGATTTACCGCCGTCTTTTTGCGCGCAAATGATTACCAATGGCTTATTTTCAGATGGTCAACATCATCCAAGTCTGATCTTGATTGGTGGTGAAGCTGCGCCTTTAGCTTTATGGCAACAGCTTAATGCTCAGCCAGAGCTTTTTGCACATAACTTATATGGCCCAACAGAATATACGGTTGATACTTTCCGTGCAGAATTAAAGCACACATCACGTCCAGTCATTGGTAACCCAATTGGTAATACTCAAGCATATGTACTTGATCGACATTTACAGCGATGTGCCACTGGCGTGATTGGTGAGCTTTATATTTCTGGCTTTGGTATTGCTAATGGTTATTTAGGTCGTGCTGACTTGAGTGCTGCTCGTTTTGTTGCCAATCCATTTGAACATGGACAGCGCATGTATCGTACGGGTGATTTGGTGCGTTGGAATACGGCTGGCAAGCTTGAGTTTATGGGGCGCTGCGATGACCAAATTAAAATTCGTGGTTATCGGGTTGAAATTGGTGAAGTAGAAAATGCACTTTCCGTTTTACCTAATATTGAAAGTGTTGTCGTCATTGCAGAGCCAATTAATAACAGCCACCGTTTGCTCGGTTACTGTGTTGTCAAAGACATCGAACTCGATGAAAAAATAAGTGAGCAGTTAAGTCAGCAGTATTTAAGTCAGTTACGTCAAAACCTACCTGAATATATGGTGCCTTCAGCCCTCACAGTCATGGCTGAATTTCCCCGAAATGTAAGTGGTAAGGTTGATAAAAAGGCCCTACCGCGTCCGAAGGTTCGCAGTCATAGTCGTATGGCAGAAACACCTGAACAGAAGCTTTTATGTCAGATTGTCGCATCTGTGCTGAAACTAGATTCTATTGGGATTGATGACGACTTCTTTATGACAGGTGGTGATAGCATTTCTGCCATCATGGTGTGTACTCAACTACGGCAGCATGGTTACAGCTTAAGACCAAGTGATGTATTCCAATTCAAAACAGTTGCTGCTCTGGTACCCCTTCTGACACGTTTAGATGAGCAACAAACGGCCATTTCAAAACCGTTATTTTCAGCAGACCTAGAACAAAAGGTTCAAGAAAAATATGGCAAAAACAGCATAATTCTACCTTTACTTCCTTTGCAAAAAGGCATGCTGTTTTTATCTCAAGTAGCAAATCAATCGAACTATAATGCCTTTACTCGTCTTAGTTTAAATGGAGATATTGATCCGGTACGTTTACAGCAAGCGCTGATTGCCGTACTAAAACGTCACCCTCAATTAGGTGGACATTTTGATAGCGAGTTGGCTGAAGAACCTGTTTTTATCTATTCTTTACACCCTACTCAAGCTTGGCCAGTTCAGTTTTGTTCGGTCACTCCCGATTTGCTTGAGCAAACCATTCAAAAGGTATTACAACAACCGACTCACCTCGACCAACCCTATGGTCTGATTCGGGCAACTTTAATTCAACATGCTCCTGAACAATCAGAACTATTGATTATGGTGCATCACTTGCTAACTGATGGCTGGTCAACTCCACTGTTTTTACAAGACTTTATTAAAGCCTATCAGCAAACTAACCAACAACTGCCTGTGCTTAAACATAGCTATGAAATGGTAATTAAAGCCTTATCTGGGCGTGATCATGAAACGTCAAAAGTAATATGGCAACGTGATTTAGCTGATTTGCAGCCACTTATTTTATTTAATCAACCACAGCAAGCTGTACAGGAAACTTCATATCGTTTAAGTGCTGAGTTGGGTGCTAAACTTCAACATAAATTACGCCAACAAGGCATCACACTCAATGTCTTCATGCAAATGATCTGGGCAATGACTTTAAATATTTATGCTCATCGTGAAGACATTGTATTTGGAACTCCTGTTTCTGGGCGTTCAGCACCTATCAATGGTTTAGAGCAACAAATCGGATTGTTTTTAAATACTATTCCGGTACGTGTACAGTTGAACATGCAGCAAACACTTTGGGAACAATTAGCTCAGTTACAGCAATTGCATGTTGAACATTTAGAACACGACGGTTTAGGACTGGGTGCAATTCAGCAATTAATGGAGCAAGGTAATCTTTTCGATAGTTTGTTAGTCGTAGAAAATTACCCAGATAACCAATATTTACAGCAAAAACTTGGCGATGCGGCTATTTCTAAGCTCACAAATCGCGGTTATAGCCATTATCCGCTTGCGTTGTTAGTCATCCCTGATCATCAAATTGAATTACTACTCGAGCAACGTGGTGTAATCGATCAGCCAGAACATTTCCTACAGCGAATGGTTCAATTTATTGAAATTGCACTAAATGAACCAGAAACTGCTTTAGGCCATTACTGTCTACAACTGGCCGAAGAGCGCGATTTAATCCAAAAAACGAATCAAACTCAATATTATGTTCGTCCAACAACATTACAGCAATTACTCAGAGAGCAAGCTCGAATTACTCCTGAACAAACGGCGTTATGTGATGAAACTCACCAGCTCAGTTTCAGTGAAGTACGTTTTCAAGTTTGTGCCTTAGCACAGCAATTGCAAAGTGCGGGTGTGCAGGCTGGAGATATTGTTGCCGTTGCCCTGCCAAGATCAGTCAAACTGAGTATTGCTATTTTAGCGGTAATTGAAGCAGGCGCAGCTTATTTGCCACTCGATTTGCAACACCCAACTGAACGCAGCAAATTTATGTTGCAAGATGCCAAATCTAAACTTTTGATTGGTGAACAAAAAGATCTAGCTGCTATTGCCCATCCATCAATAGCCACCTTTGCTTTCGATCAATTGTTTGATGAAACAAAAGTTGATTTAAGCAGCTATAAAACTACAGTCATTACCCCACAACATCCGGCATATTTAATCTATACCTCAGGTACAACAGGTCAGCCAAAAGGCGTCATGGTTTCTCACCAAGCCATTGTGAACCGTATTTTGTGGATGCAATCAGAGTATCCAATCTCAGCAGCCGATACGATTTTGCAAAAAACACCATGTACTTTTGATGTTTCTGTATGGGAATTTTTCTGGTCGTATCTGGTCGGTGCTCGATTGGTTATGGCACCTGTAGATGCACACCGTGACCCGTTGGCATTATTAAATCTCATTCAAAAATATCAGGTAACCACATTACATTTTGTACCATCAATGCTGGCTGTCTTTGAAAATGCAGCAACAGAAATTTTGTCACTTACTCAAAGACAAAGTTTGTCAATTCGCCGAGTGTTCTGTAGTGGTGAGGCATTACCAACGGCTTTAGCAAAATCATTTACTGAGCACTTTAGCTGTGAGCTACATAACTTATATGGCCCAACCGAAGCTGCGGTAGATGTGAGTTATATGGATGCAACGTTGGGATTACATCCTGAAGAAAGTAGCGTTGCAATTGGTTATCCGGTCTGGAATACGCAGCTTTATATTTTAGATCAATATTTACGCCCTGTTCCTGTTGGAGTGGACGGTGAGCTTTATTTAGCAGGTCATCAACTCGCCATGGGTTATTTACATCGAGCAGACTTAACAGCAACACGCTTTGTGGCAAACCCGTTTGTCGCAGGTCAAAGAATGTATCGCACCGGAGATATTGCCCGTTGGCATGCAGACGGCAGTATTCAATATATAGGCCGTGCAGATGATCAGCTAAAAATACGAGGGCAACGGATTGAACTGGGTGAAATTGAGCAACAGCTACGTTTAGCCAGTGGGTTAGATGATGTGATTGTCCACCCTATTGTTTCTGAGCAAAATAAAGTAGACGTTCAACTAGTTGCTTATTTGCAAACACCAACATCTGTTGACATTGATCAGTTGAAGAAACGTATTGCGAAACAGCTTCCTGCTTATATGTTGCCAACACACTATATGTTAGTTGAGCAATTCCCATTAAGTCATAATGGTAAACTAGATCGTAAAGCACTACCGCGACCACAACTTGATACTTCAAATACAGAAAAACAGTACGCCACAACTGCTTTTGAACATGAACTGACACGTATTTTCCAGCAAGTTTTAAATACAGAACAAAATATTGGCATAAACGAAGATTTCTTTGCCATTGGTGGACATTCCATTTTGGTCATGAAGCTTGCAATTGAAATCCGAAAAGTATTTAAGCGGACCATTCCAATTGGTCAGTTAATGAGTCATGTGACTATTCAGCGTTTAGCGGCTTTGCTTCTTACACAAGAACGTTTAGAAGAAGTTGAGCAAACTGGTATGCAACCTATTTTACCAATCCGTTCTGGCTCTGGGCATCCATTGTTCTGTTTCTTCCCAGGTTCTGGTTCGGCATGGCAATACACAGTGCTCAATCGTTATCTGCATTCAGACTTACCAATTATCGGCTTGCAGTCACCTCGCCCAGATGGCCTATTGGCAAATAGCGCAAATATGGATGAGTTGGTTGAAAAACAACTTGAGATTATTCGCAAACAACAACCAACAGGACCTTATACCTTATTAGGTTATTCACTAGGCGGCACAGTCGCTTATGCGGTTGCAGCAAAGTTAACTGAACAAGGTGAACAGGTTGATTTTCTAGGCTTGTTAGACACTTACCCTGCCGAAATTCATCAGTGGTTAGATTTATCTGTAGAAGAAATGAATGCTGAAGCCGAACAGGAACAGCTTCAATTCTTCAATGATATTCTGGTCGATGCAGATACGGCGCTAAACGAAGAAACTCGCCGTTTACAAGAGGATATTTTTGCAAACTATCGTGATGCAGTCCGTTTATTAAAACCTTATAAAATGCCGCACTTTGAAGGTGAACTACATTTAGTTGTTGCTGAAAAAGATTTACTTCCATATATCCAACCAGAACAACAATGGTCGCCTTTAGTTAAAAAGCTCAATATTGTTCGTCTAAATGATGCAGACCATACCGATATATTGTCTCCGCAGCAGCTTGAAACACTTGGCCCAATTTTAAATCGCATGATTTGTCAGGCACGCGATTTAGAGGAGCAAATGTCATGAGTTTTAAATCAATATTGACCGATTTCAGTCTTTTAAAACGTAATGCTCATTTTCGACATGTATTTATTGCCCGCACGCTATCATTACTAACCATTGGCATGTTGGTCGTTGCCATTCCCAAACAAGTCTATGACTTAACTGGTAGTTCGTTAAATGTTGCTGTTGCAATGGCCTTTGAAGGCGTTGCGATGTTTATTGGGTTGTTACTCGGTGGTTTGTTGTCAGATCGCAAAGACCGAAAATGGCTGATTTTATTGGCGCGCAGTGTTTGCGGTTTAGGTTTTGCAGGGCTTGCGATTAATGCTATGTTTGAGCATCCTTCGCTCTATGCCATTTATTTTCTTTCAGCATGGGATGGTTTCTTTGGTGCTTTGGGTGTAACCGCAATGATGGCGATTATGCCTGTGATTGTAGGACGTGAAAATATCATACAAGCCCGTGCGATCAGTATGGTATCTGTACGACTTGCTACCGTTATTTCACCAGCAATCGGCGGTATTTTAATTGCAGTCAGCGGTGTTGCAACGGTGTATTGGGTTTCAACGGTGGGCACCTTACTCACCGTGTTTTTATTGATGGGGCTACCTGCACTTAAACCGCAACACACATCAAATGGTGAAAGTCCTCTTCGTCAATTAGCTCAAGGGTTTAAATTCGTTTTTAAAAACAAAGTGGTTGGCAGCACGATTTTAATTGGAACATTGCTTAGCTTTAGCAGTGCTATTCGCATTATTTTTCCACAAATGGCAGATGAAATCTTTCACGGCGGCGCGTTTGAACTCGGTCTTATGTATTCGGCCGTACCTTTAGGTTCAACCCTAGGTGCCTTACTCAGTGGATGGACAACACGATTACTGCGACCAGGCTTAGTCATGCTCTACACCTGTTTAGGCGTCTTTAGCTGCATGATTATGATTGGGCTTTCACCATGGTTAATCATGACTTTGCCCATTTTATGTGTGTTTGGATATTTGATGTCGATTGCCAACTTGCTTCAATACAGCATTGTACAAGGACATACACCTGATGAATATTTAGGCCGTATTAATGCAATCTGGCTCGCGCAAGATGCGTTAGGTGATTCGATTGCCACAACAACTTTAGGACTTTTAACGCGGTTTTTACCAATATCAGGAAGCATTCTCTTCTTCGGCATATTAAGTTTTGCGGTAGGATTTATGTTCTTATTCAATTCTCAAGATATGCGTGAAACGGGCTTTCAAGATCCTAAATTACAAGAAAATTAATCACCAAATAAAAAAGAAGGCAATTCGTTGCCTTCTTTTGTTTTAAGCAGATATATTCGCTTTAAAAACCCAAGTCATAATGTAGTCTTGTTCCACTTTCCAGCCGCCTTGATAGTGTTCTAAAAGTTGATATCGATTTCGTATTTCTGATGTAAAAGCCAAAGTTAATGCTTGGTTTTCAAAATCAATATCGACTACAGAAGCTTCTAAAAAGTCGATGTATTGTTTAGCAATACGATATACAGCTTTATATAAGCTTTCTTTAACAGAAAAAATTAAGCTCACAAATTGAGAAAAATCAAAAAACTCAGAGGCTTTAATCTTCCAAAGTTCAAGCTCAGAAGGCGTTAAAATAAGATGCGCACTCTCTTGAGCAAATTTTGAGGTCACCCAATGCTCGATATCAATTCCTAAATAACTGGCTTTGTCGGATAGCATAACGATCAACTTATTTTGTGAATGACTAATACTACCCAAAACATGAGTTGGCCAGACGGGCAAATGTTCATGCATAGAAGTTATTGGCTGATCTAAACCAAAATGATGACTTAAAACAGCTTGAGCCAATATTCTTCCACATAAGTACTCGTTTTTACGTTCGACACGCGCTTGAGCAATCAGTTTTGGGGGTTTTAGCTGCTGATCTATATGTAAATGCAATGTTTTTGATAAGTCTAAACCATAACAATAGAATGGCATTTTAAATAAAGTTGGTTTAGAGATTTCAAAAATTAACTTACAAAGAGACTCAGGAATATATAAATAATCACACACAACATTTGACATCAAGTAAAGAATTTTTAACAAGTTATCTCCTATCTTATCGCATGGCAATAAAGTGATAAATAATTATATTTATCATTTGATAATAATTATTATTTACTTATACTATTGGATAAATTTTCCCCTTAATTTATTTAAAAATATTGATCATGAAACTTATAGGACTTTTTTTGACCCTGTTGGGAGCAGTCAGTATCTATTGTAGTCATAGCAACCAAAACCTGTTATCTCAGCATCTTCCCACTCTATTTAAGTATTTAGGCCTATTGTTTTTAGTCATTGGATTAATTGCACTCTTTGCCAGCTTACCCAAAGTTGTTGCCGCTTTTTGTTGGTTCATGCTTATCATTTTTGCATGGTCATTCCTTCCTTTTATGGCGCTTTTTAAACGGAAACTGATTTCATGAAAGCTAAAATTCAGTCTCCTATTCAGCCAGATTGGTGGAGTAAAACTTTTGCTGGTGGTTTTCTAGGGCTAAGCCTTGCTATTGCTTTTGGCAACCTGATTGTTTTATTGGGTCAGCCTTATATTTCAATGGACCTTTTGGCCCAATTAGGCATGTGGAGTATTCCTTGGGTTTGGATGCCAATTATGTTTGGCACCTATTTCTTTGTGACAGGAAGACAAGCAATGGTTTATTTATTTGTTGCCAACGTACTGGCTTATAGCTGTGTGTTTCTAATTCGGGGTTAAATAATGAAAGTACGTTCGGATATCATGAAACTTGCAAAAAGCATGCATACTTGGGTGGGTGTATGTGCAGGGATTTTACTTTTTATCTGCTTTTTTGCTGGCGGCCTCAGCATGTTTCAGCACCATATTAGTAAGTGGGCCACACCAACGCAGCAAGTTTTACCTAAAGTCTCACCCGACCAATATAATGAGCTGATTCAGAAAGTACAGACTGCCTACCCTGCAACCCAACAAGGCTTTACTCTCAATTTATCGTCGAATGAATTTCACTATGCGCCCATTACGTGGAGTGAACATGGACGTGGAGATAGCTTTAATGCTGCTCAGTCCACGTGGATGGCCAGCTTAGATGAAAAAGGTCAGTTAATTGTTGCTCAAGAAAACTTATCTAAAGCGGGCTGGCTGATCGAACAGTTACATGAAACAGCAGGTATACCGGGCATGGCAGGCCATCACGGATTGGGTCTCTATGTGATGGGTGTAGTTTCGATTTTATATTTTCTTGCATTGCTTTCAGGAGTCATTATTCTTTTACCAACCTTGGTAAAGGACTATTTTGTCATTCGTCCTGGTAAGAATAAAAAGCGATTTTGGCTAGATGCGCATAATGTGATTGGAATTACCAGCTTACCTTTCCACATCATTATTAGTATTAGCGTTATTGTCTTTGCTTTTCATGACTTTTTTTATGATGCGATTGGACAACTTGCTCTAAAAGGACAGCCTGTTTTTCAACGTTCGCCTCCTGCGCTTATTCAACCAAAACAAACACAAATTGATGTGCAGCAAATATTAGCTCAAGCCAAAAAAGTTGCGCCTGAATATTCAGTTGACTATATCCAGTTCAGTGGTCTCGATAAACCTGAAAAAGCCAATGCACGAATTGCCCTTTATAGTTCAGATCAGATGTTGCGCGGTGCGAATCATGACTTTATGCGGATGAATCCATATGCAGTTGAGCACTTTAATCATAAAGGCATTAACACGCAGACGGATGCAGGTAATAAGTTAATCAACGCCATGTTTAGCCTACATTTTGGAAGTTTTGGTGGTACGGGTGTACGCTGGATCTATTTTGTTTTAGGTGTTGGCGGAGCTTTCTTATTTTATACGGGTAATATTCTTTGGGTTGAAACTCGTGCACGTAAGCAAAAGCGTGCTGAAGACCCTGTTCCTGTTCAACGTAAAGATGTGGTGTTCCTTGCGAATTTAACTATTGGTGCATGTTTAGGATGTGTTTTAGCTGTAGTGGGCACAATGTTAGCCAGTCGTTGGCTTTTCGCAGCACTCAATATTGAAAGCATGAATCACTTATTTATGTATGGTTATTATGCAATTTTCTTACTGACTTTGATTTACACCTTTGTCATTGGCTATGCAAAAGCTTTACCTCAACTGCTATTAACCTTAGTTTTGGCGTTATTTGCGATTCCTCTAACCTCTCTTACAGCCTACTTAATTCCACAAAGTGGTTTATGGGTTCATGGTGGAGAAATTTTGATGGTTGATTTCTTGGCTGTCATTTTTGCTTTCGCTTTCTGGCGTTTTTATCAACAAGCTCAAGATCGCTTGAAAGCTGCTCCACTGGGCAGTTTATGGGCTGGTTAATAACCATAAATCGACAAGACTGAAATAATGTGTGAAATATGAAAATTTATAAAATCCACATTGTTTCGGTCAGTTGTTTAATTTCTTGAATATCATGACTCACATAAATCATCGGAATTTTTATTTCCTCTTTTACTTTCTGAAAAAAAGGAATAATTTCAGCTTTATGATTCGCATCTAATGCTGATAAAGGTTCATCAAGTAATAACAGCTTTGGTGAATATAACAATGCTCGACCTAGTGCCACGCGCTGCTTTTCCCCACCTGAAAGTTTGATAGGCATACGTTCTAGCAAGTGCTCTAACTTTAATAATTCAATAATGTAATCTGCTTCAAAGTGACGTTCTTGTTGTGCAAGATGTTTAAGGCCAAATAATAAGTTTTGCTTTACCGTTTTATGCGGAAAAAGCTGAGCATCTTGAAAAACCAATCCAACATGCCGCTTTTGCGTGCTCAAATTAATTTTTTGATCGGAATCAAACCATGTTTGGCCCTGTATTTTAATGAGTCCACTGCGCGGAGTGTTCAGGCCAGCAATGGCATGCAATATTGAAGTTTTACCTGAGCCCGATGCACCGAATAAACCAATAACTAAAGCATCCGACTGAAAATTGGGTTCAATAAGAAATTGGCCCATGTGTAGCTGAAAGTGGCAATCAATTAACATAATATTACCGCCCTAAGCGCTTTTTTTGATAACGATGAAACCACTGTGCAAACCATAATGCTAAAAAAGCCACACTTAAAGATAAGACAATCAACCTTTGAATAGCTGCTTCTGTATCGGGTTGTTGCATCAGGCTATACATGGCTAGAGGTAAGGTTCTTGTTTCATCAGAGATATTGCCAACAAAAGTAATGGTGGCCCCAAACTCACCTAAACTACGACAAAAACATAAAATGGCACCAATTAAAATGCCGCTACTGGCAAGTGGTAACGTGACATGAAAAAATGCCCCAAAAGATGAAGCACCTAATGTCTTTGCTGCCATTTCTAAACGTTGATCGACCAGCTCAATTGCGAGTCGAATGGATTGCACTAAAAGTGGAAAACCCATTACTGCCGAAGCAAGAACTGCCCCTTTCCAGTTAAAGGCGAACTCCAATCCTAAAGGTGCTAAGTATTGCCCAATAATGCCGCGGTTTCCAAAGACTTGTAATAGCAAATAACCCGGCACAACTGGAGGTAGTACCAATGGTAAAAAGACCAATGTTTCAATGAATGACTTTCCCCAAAACTCTTTACGTGCCAATATCCACCCTACAAAAATTGCAGGCACAAGGCTGACAATCAGGCAACTTGCTGCAACCTTACAAGAGAGTTGAAGAACGCTGAGCTCTTCTGGGGTTAAAGAAAACATCATGGTTTTGCTGGAGTCAATACACTAAAGCCATATTTTTTAAAAACGACTTTGGCTTGGTTACTTTGTAAAAATTGATAGAACTTTGTTGAGTTCGGATTCTTTTTAATCATCCCGACAGGATAAATAATTGGTAAGTGCGTATTTTCTGGAAATACACCCACCACAGTTACATCTTTACTAATCGCTGCATCGGTTGCATAAACAATGCCCACCTGACATTCACCACGTGCAACGAAATTTAACGCCGCTCGAACATCTTCTGTTTCGACTAATTTTGGCTCAACACGGCTCCACCACCCTAAATTTGTAAATGCTTGTTTGGCATATTTGCCTACAGGCACACTTTTAGTATCTCCAGTACAAATCTTCCCTGTAAACGCTTTATTCGGATCAGTAGTTTTATCTAATTTAACCTTTAATGATTGTCCTTTAGGTGTAATCAGTACCAATCGATTACCTAGTAAGTTTAAACGGTCATTTGCTGTGACTAATTTTTTATTTTGTAGATAATCCATCCATTGCGTATCTGCTGAAATAAAAATATCGGCTGGTGCGCCAGCTTCAATTTGTTTAGCTAATGTCGATGAACCTGCATAAGAGGTTTTAACCTCTACTTTATTCTTTTTTTCGTAAATTTTTTCTAAATCACCCATGGCATTGGTCAAGCTTGCTGCTGCATAAATCGTAACTGATTCTGCATGTGCTGAGTTATTAAATAATAATCCTAAACTCAGCATAGTACTTAAAAGCGTCATTTTCTCAATCTGGGGAGCGCTTAACATTATTTTTCACCTTCTTATTGATTTATGCAGCGATATATATCCAAGAATATAGCGATAAGCATAGCTTATGAAAAGTAGAATTATTTAAAGATAGATGACTAAAATGCTCATAGAAAGTGCATCTTATATTTTTGAGCTATATTGGAGCAAAATATAAAAGAACGATTTTATGTTTAGATTCTATCTAATATCCATCTATGTTTCTTTTTTAGCATGATTTAGATAGGTTTTATGGTCATCACTACATCAAAAAGATAATAGCGATGACCATAAATATCTGTAAACAGATCAGTCGTTTATGCCAGCCACTTTTTTAGATACGCAATAAAAACGTCTATCCCAGACCATCATTTAAGATAGTGCAGAATAGACGTCTTTGTCTGTGTAACTGAAATTGCAGCAGTGCTTTTTCAGCGAGCATTTTTAAACTAAGCAAAAGCCATACCAATCTATTCAATCTATATAAGTTTTTAATCTATTTTCTTTAAATAACTACTCATGATTTGATAATCATGTTCCAAAGCTTGCCTAGCGTTTATTTCCATTTGTCGGTATTGCTCTAAAACTTTCTGGCCCAAAGCTGTGACTGCTGCCCCACCGCCATGTGTTCCGCCCGTTTGAGTTTCAACTAAAGCTGTTTCAAAGCACTGATTCATGGTATCGACCAACTGCCATGCACGGCGGTAGCTCATATTCATAGATTTTGCCGCTTGTGAGATCGAACCAGTTCTCTCAATTGCTTCAAGTAAGTCTGCCTTTCCAGGACCAAATGCAATATTTCGCTCTGAAAGAATTCTGATTTGTAATTTTAATTTATGTTCTTTCATAGACTTAACTCACAAGGTTTTACTTTATGCTCTTTAGGATTATAGGGAAATTTAAAAAGATAGGACATATACATTTTTAAAATGCGATTTCATCTTAAAAATAGTGTGATTAAAAAATCAAAACTGCACAAAGTGGATAAAGATCTGGAAAAAACGGATAGAGCTAAAGG
Organism: Acinetobacter sp. WU_MDCI_Abxb74; assembly: GCF_025513915.1. NCBI lineage: Bacteria > Pseudomonadati > Pseudomonadota > Gammaproteobacteria > Moraxellales > Moraxellaceae > Acinetobacter > Acinetobacter sp. WU_MDCI_Abxb74. Next base: position 581,518 of record NZ_JAHPRP010000001.1, on the reverse strand, counting down.
TCTAATCGCGGTTCAATCAGTTAAAAGCTGAATGAATAAAGGATTGAGCAAATGACCTCATCTAATTTAAAACAATGGAATGATTTTGTAGATGGATGTATCGACTTCCGTCCTAAAGATAGCGTGTTTCGTATCGCCCGTAATATGTTTACCGAGCCTGAGCTATTTGATTTGGAAATGGAACTTATTTTTGAAAAGGTTTGGATTTATGCATGTCACGAAAGTGAAATTCCAAACAATCATGATTTCCTAACCGTTCAAATTGGTCGTCAGCCGATTATTGTCAGCCGTGATGGTAAAGGCGAACTGCATGCCATGGTCAATGCTTGTGAGCATCGCGGCGCGACATTAACACGCGTTGCTAAAGGCAATCAGTCAACCTTTACCTGTCCGTTCCATGCATGGTGCTATAAGTCAGATGGCCGTTTAGTCAAAGTCAAAGCACCGAGTGAATATTGCGAAGATTTCGATAAATCAAGCCGTGGTTTAAAACAAGGCCGTATTGCCAGCTATCGTGGTTTTGTATTTGTAAGCCTTGATACGCAAGCAACAGATACTTTAGAAGACTTTTTGGGCGATACAAAACTGTTCCTTGATTTAATGGTTAATCAGTCACCAACGGGTGAACTAGAAGTTCTTCAAGGTAAGTCATCTTACACCTTTGCAGGTAACTGGAAACTACAAAATGAAAATGGCCTAGATGGCTACCATGTCAGTACCGTTCACTATAATTATGTCTCTACAGTCCAACACCGCCAACAAGTGAACGCATCTAATGGTAGCGATCTCGACACCCTTGACTATAGCAAGTTGGGTGCGGGTGACTCAGAAACTGATGATGGCTGGTTCAGCTTTAAAAATGGCCACAGTGTTTTATTCAGTGATATGCCGAACCCAACAGTTCGTCCGGGTTACAGCACAGTTATGCCGTATATGGTTGAAAAGTATGGCGACAAATATGCTGAATGGGCAATGCACCGTTTAAGAAACTTAAACTTGTACCCTAGCCTATTTTTTATGGATCAAATTAGTTCGCAACTTCGTATTATTCGCCCTGTTGCGTGGAATAAAACAGAAGTTATTAGCCAGTGCATTGGGGTTAAAGGTGAATCTGCTGAAGCACGCCGTAACCGTATTCGCCAGTTCGAAGATTTCTTTAACGTGTCAGGACTTGGTACACCAGATGATTTAGTCGAGTTCCGTGAACAGCAAAAAGGCTTTCAAGCGCGACTTGAACGTTGGAGCGATATTTCTCGTGGCTGCCAGTCTTGGGAATATGGCGCGACCAAAAACTCACAAGATTTAGGCATCCAACCAGTCATTACTGGCCGTGAATTTACCCATGAAGGACTCTATGTAAACCAACATGGACACTGGCAACGTCTAATGCTTGATGGCTTAAACAAGAAAGCATTGAAAATGCAAGATATTACTTTCGAAAACAATGTCGTAATGGATGAGGTATAACCATGTCACAAGAACTATATTTTGCTGTATCTCAGTTTTTGTACAAAAAAGCAGAACTTTGTGATGCTTATGACTGGGATGCCTATTTAGAACTTTACGATGAAGATAGTGAATATCATATCCCCCAGTGGATTGATGACCATAACTATGTTCAAGATCCGAATCAGGGTTTATCTTATATTTATTATGCGGACCGTACAGGGCTTGAAGACCGCATATTCCGCATTCGTACTGGTAAAGCAGCTTCTGCAACACCATTACCACGCACTTTACACAGCATGAATAACATTCGAGTTAAAACACTTGAGGATGGTCTCATCGAAGCAAAAGTTGTATGGCAAACGCTATATAACCGCCAAGGCTTAGAAGGCTGTTTTTACGGACATGCTACTTATCTGTTACGCCAAACCGCCGATGGTTTCCGTATCCGTCGTCAGCACAGCATTTTGCTCAATGACAAAATTGATTCCGTTTTAGACTTCTATCACGTTTAAGGGGAATGAAAATGGGACATTCAGTTGCACTTAACTTTGCCGATGGCAAAACCTTTTTCATTTCGGTAAATAACGACGAATTATTGCTCGATGCAGCAGTTCGCCAAGGAATTAACCTACCACTAGACTGCCGCGAAGGTGTTTGTGGTACCTGTCAGGGACAGTGTGAAACTGGTATTTATGAACAAGAATATGTCGATGAAGATGCATTAAGTGAACGTGATTTGGCCGAGCGAAAAATGTTAGCTTGCCAGACACGTGTAAAATCTGATGCCGCTTTTTATTTCGATCATGATTCTGCCATTTGTAATGCTGGCGATACCTTAAAAATTGAAACCAAAGTGACCGCTGTTGAACTGGTTTCTGAAACGACAGCAATTTTGCATCTTGACGCGAGCAGTCACGCTGAACAACTTCAGTTTTTACCGGGTCAATATGCTCGTTTGCAAATTCCAGATACTGAAGATTGGCGCTCATATTCATTTGCCAATAGACCGAACGCAACCAATCAATTGCAATTTTTAATTCGTCTATTGCCAGATGGTGTTATGAGCAATTACTTGCGTGATCGCTGTCAGGTTGGACAAACTCTATTCATTGAAGCACCTCTAGGTAGTTTCTATTTGCGCGAAGTAGAACGACCACTGGTTTTTGTGGCAGGTGGAACAGGATTATCAGCTTTCTTGGGAATGCTTGATAACTTGGTTGATCAGCCTAACTCACCTGCAGTTCAGTTGTACTACGGCGTAAACAATGAAACCGACCTGTGTGAACAACAGCGTTTACATGCCTACGCAGAACAGCTTCCAAACTTTAGCTATCACCCGATCGTGACTAAAGCAACGGAAAGTTGGCAAGGTAAAGCGGGTTATATTCACGAGCATTTAAATAAAGATCAATTGGCTGAGCAGGCTTTTGATATGTATTTATGTGGTCCGCCACCGATGATTGAAGCCGTAAAAAATTGGTTAGATGAGCAATCTTTGCAAAACTATCGTATTTACAGCGAGAAGTTTTTACAGAGCAATACATCACGTTGAAAATATAAATAGCTTAAGTGCAAATAATTTAAAAAAACACTAAACCTGAATGATTCAATATACTCTGTAAGGGGTATATTGAATTTTTATTTAAAAAATTAAAAAACCTTTATATTCAATAATATAAAATAATAAATTCCGACAAAATAAATTGACCAGTTCGTTTGGATTTGTTATAAATTTTGATAGATCTTAAGGAATAAGATCATAATGAGATTAACTTATAGCGCCTTTTATATCCCTCTATTCTATTTCTCGAATTTATTAGACTGATGGACAAAATCCGAATTAAAAATTTGAGAAAATCACATTAATTAGCGGTTAAATTGGTCTGTATTTTGCTTATATCTTATTGTAATTTGCGAGTAACTTAATTTTTTAAGTGCCGTATTTACTTGCTGCATAGTGAAGTTTTAAAGCTTCTGCAACACAAGTAAATACAGGAGTGAGCCAAAAGGGATAAATATGAACCAAGCCAACTCCCCAGAACTCAGTGGACGTCATTTTCAAAATGAGTCTATCTTTACCAATCATAATTTGGTGTTTGATCACCAAGATTTAAGCGAAACCTGCCGAAATGTAGGGCAAATTTTTAAACCGCATGACCTTAAAATCTCTCAACAGAAGCGAGATTTCAGTGCAACCATGCACCATGTTAAAACAGGTGCATTGTCGATTAGTCGCTTGGAATATGGCGCGGACGTCATTATTGAACCGGATCATCTTGATAAGTTTTATTTAATTCAGATTCCGACTCAAGGTTATGCTGAAATTGAATTTGGTTCACAAAAATTTATTTCTTATTCTCAAGTTGCGTCTGTGATCTCTCCGCAGCAATCTTTACGTATGCGCTGGCACGCGAACTCGCCACAGCTCATTCTAAAAGTTTCAAAGGATGATTTTGTACATCACTGCCGTCAACATATTGCCGATTCGGAAAATAACTTACTCGTTTTTGATCCAAAATTAGACTTTGCCACACAAAGTGGAGCCTACTTTTTACAACTTGTTAGAACCTTGATGGATGCTTTAGCATGCGAGCAACATCCACTCCATCACCCTCTAGCCTTTAAACAATTTGAGTCAAACCTGTTTAATGCACTGATTTATGGTCAACCTAATAATGCATTACATAAGATTGATCATTATAAAGAAAAAACGGTCTCTCCTTATTTCGTGAAGCGTACAGAAGCCTATATTAAAGAACATTTACATGAGCCACTTAATGTAGAAATTTTGGCTGAACATGCAGGCGTGAGTGTTCGAACGTTATTTACAGGTTTTAAAAATTATTTGGGGACCACCCCAATGTCTTATCTAAAAGAATTACGTTTTGAACAAGCTCATTTAGAGCTTATGCATAATGAAAATCTATCGGTCACAGATGTGGCATTTAAATGGGGATTTAGCCATTTAGGCCGTTTTTCACAAGAATATAAACGTCGTTATGGTGAATTACCTTCTTCTACTCGCCGCTCTGGTCAAAGTGAAGGCTTAATTACTTCAATTTTTTCTTAAACCAAAAATAGATAAAAGCCTTTTATATTTATTGATATAAAAGGCTTTTTATGATTTAGAAATGATGAACATAGCGAACTTGAAGTCGTGTTCCCTCTGGGCGATTTTCAGCATCTTGCTCAAAATAAGCATTTGCAACCAGATGATCATTTTTAGAAAAACTATACATCGCACCAGGACCAATTGCCCAGACTTGTTCACGTCGGCCTTTGACTTTTTCACCATCAACTTCGGTGTCGGTGATTTGTTTTAGCCAATAGCCATTTAGTCCTAAACGGAACTGTTCGGTAATGGCATAGTCCGTTGCAAAGTTTGCATGAAGAGCTTGTCCTGCCTGCATATCATTTGCTCCAGCAAACGCATAGCTTGGGTCATCATTTTTAAAGTTATAGAGATAATGGATACGTGTTGAAGCTGTCCACTTGGGGTTAAACCAATATGTTGCATCCCAATAAGGATCAAATGAAACGGCGTTATTACTTGGATTAATATCTTTTTGCTGGTCGTATTCGCCAGTAGGTAAATTTACCTGAAACTCAAAACGATGTACAAACTTGGGCCCTTGTGCGTCCATGACTGGATCGAACTGAATAAACGGCCCAATCATAATGTCCCCAAAGCCACTTTGGGCCTTAATTGCAGCATTATTCAAGCCATCATCCATGTCCATTTTACTGACAAAGGGAATTAAAAAATTCATGCCTAGACTGGCTTTATCTTTTACTCGGACATTCGATAAATAACTAATCTGTTCAACCAGTACTTGATAGTTTAAATCAGTTTTAGGTAAACCGAGTTTTTGTCCATTGGCATCGACGAGTTTATTGCTATCGTAATTTTGAAAATAGGTTTGAGCATACCAGCCGGGCCCTGCGGGTAAGCCGCCATCGAGAAAGCTGGTCATACCTAAGTTTACGGTCGGTAAATCATAGGCATGTGTAACCAATGGCAAACCCAACAATGTCCCTGCTAAAAATCCATGTTTTATTAAAGTGCTTTTCATCTTCTTATTTCCTATAAAAAAATCACGACCGGATTGATCGTGATTATGGTGAATTAATGTGCTAATTCTGGATGCTCTGCGGCAATCCGATACTTTCCTGCGTGGAATACCAATGGTTCACCTTGACGTTGTTGGTATTGTTCAATCTGACCAATAAAAATCAGATGATCTCCGCCTTCATACTGATTGATATTGCGGCAAACCAAGGTGGCGAGTGCATCTGCCAAAATTGGAACGCCTGCATTACATTGTTGATGTGCAATGCCTGCAAATTTATCGTCAGCACCTCGAGCAAAATGCCCGGAAAGCTGATGATGCTCTTGTGCCAACATGTGAATGGCAAAATATTCAGCTTCTACAAAATCAGACAAACTTGGTGCTGTTTTTGAAAGGCTCCATAAAATTAATGGCGGATCTAAAGACAGTGAGGAAAAAGAGTTTGCTGTCATCCCTATTTTCCGACCATCTTTACCACGGGTTGTAATCACTGTAACCCCAGTTGCGAACTGCCCAAGTAAATTACGGATTTCTCTTGGGTTTTCAGCATTGATGGTTTGTAAGTCGTGAGTTTCAATTGTGTCCATTTTTAAATCTCCCTTTGATGTTTTGCCCTTAAGCCACTTTTGCGGTGGTTTTTGAAGCCAAGAATGCTTGAGCCTGATCTGCATCAAACCACCACGAGGCAAAAGAACGTGGGTCATCAAAGTTATTGGCCATAATTGAAGCAATGCTCTGGTTTTGGCTTGCAGCTGCTAATAGCTCAACGACATGCGGTTGTGGCGGCACGAGCAAGCTATTGGTCCAAGCCACTACTTTTTCTGCATAAGCCCAATAACGTTCAAAAGTTTGAACCATCCATTGTTCGCTAAAGCCTTGATTATCATTGGCTAAAATGGCATCGAAATAAATCTTGCTACATTTGGCAGCATTGTTTGAGCCTTGACCAGTAATTGGGTCATTGACTACTAAGGCATCTGCCATACCAAAAATTTGCTTGCCAGAGGGTAATGTCAAAATTGGTTTGCGTACGGTCGGTGGAAAACGTCCTGCCAAATATCCGCCAGCATCAGTTAACTCAACATTTGTGCAGCGTTCATATTCCCATGGCACAAATTTCTTGAGTAAGTCCAAACTGCATTGCAGGTGCTGTCCATGTGTTTTGACATCTTGCCAGCAGTCCATTGGTCCATTTGGAATACCTTCAAATACCATAATGTCGCAAGGCCCATTCACGGTAAGCGCGGGAAATGAAAAGTACTCACCGACTTCGGGAATAATATTAAAAGTCACACGTGAATAAGGTGAAATTGGCTTCATACCTTTGACATAAGTCAAAGCTAATGCGCGTTGAGGCTTATCAAAAACACTACGTGCATCATCACGCTCAAACTGTTTAACAACTTCACCTTTACCAGCCGCAAGTAGTACTAATTCATACTCGTTTGCGAGTTGTTCTAACTCTTCAATACCCACATCTTGAATGACCAATTGACCGCCACGGCGTTCAAATTCTTCCATCCAATATGGCATTTTGACGCGTTGATCGACCGATTGAGCGTAGCGCTCAAGACGAGCACTCCATTCAAATGCTTTATCACCATTTTCAGGGTTCACTAAAGCGAGCCCAATGCCTTCCACCGCTGGACATTGTTCTTCCCAAAAATTTAAATCTAAGTCACGTTCAGTTTGTAAAGCGGTATGAAACATACACTGGCTTGACATGACTTTACCTTGACGAATTTCATCGGCAGTTCGGTTGGTGATCATTGTCACGTCGTAGCCTGTATCTAATAAGCCCAAACCAAGCTGTAAACCAGACTGTCCTGCTCCAACAATTGCAATACGGCGCATAATCTTCTCCATAATTTTCTAAATGTGTTAAAACGCTGTGCTATTCAGCTAAACGTGGAATAGCGGGCTGTGATCCTTCAGGGCCCATTACTGAATATCCGCCATCGACCGCATAATCTGCTCCAGTGACGAAACTCGCAGCGGGTGACAATAAAAACAAAACAACATTGGCGACTTCTTCGGGATGACCCAATCGGCCTAGCAAGTGATAATCGGCTGCCACGCTATCGGCCTTTTCACGGTTATTACCACTGACTTCTGCAATGACACGAGACCATGTCCAACCCGGTGAAACGGAGTTGACGCGAATACCATCGGCAGCAAAATCCATTGCCATGCTTTGTGTGAGTTGACGTATCGCGGCTTTAGACACTGGATATAACCAGCGCCCTGTTTGTGCCACTTTGGCCGAGATTGAAGTAAAATTAACGACTGAACCTTGCTGCTTTTTTAGGTCATTGTATAAAGCACGGCTCAGCTCAACTGTAGAGACCAAATTAATATCGAGTGCTTGTAACCAATCCTGACGTGAAGATTTAAAACCATCATCTAAGTAGGTACATGCCAGATTTACCAAGTAACTCACTTCACCTAAATGTTGGTGAATATCTGCCACAGCTTGTTGAATAGCCGCATCGCTGGTTAAATCGGTTTGAATAAACATCACATCATGGTTAAAGCTTTCCGCAATCGCTTTGCCTTTGGCATCAATATCTAAAATAGCGACATGAGCACCTGCACTAACTAAGGCTTGTACAACTGCTTTACCAATGAGTGTTGCTCCACCGCTCACCACAGCGACTTTTCCTTTTAAATTTATATTCATTGCAGATACTCCTTAATTGACTGGCTTGCCTTCACTACTTGCCCAAGACAGCATCAAGGTATTTGAAGGAAGATCTTCATCAAGAAGTTTTCGTGCAGTCTCAACGCCTGCAACGGGCAAGCCTGTTGGGTCTAATAAACCAATTTGAACGAGCACCGATGCTTGGTCCCAGTAAATATGCTCATGGCACAGCTTTGAGCCTCTGAATTGAATTACACCCAACATTGGAATTTCGACATATTTACCAGTCGGTTTTACACCCGGTAATAACCAGTCAATTTCAGCATCGTGGGTAAAGCTCATAATGAACTCGTCTACCACTTGCGTTGAGCCAACAGTACGAGAGATTGAAGTGATCTTCATATCTTTCGGGTTTTGATGAACAAAGTGATATTGATAAAAACGAGCAAGCTGGCTTTGGCCTACACCACCAGTTAAGGTTGGAATATGGTTGACATAAGGTTCTGCAACCATAGTCGCCATGGTTGCCGGTACGTCACGCGTATCAAATTCATGTCGAATATGTTCTTCCCACAAGGCAACTAAGTCATATTTCGGTCCAATCGTGTCATGTAGAGCTGTTACTGTGCGCTCGTGAGCAAAACGTGCTGAAGGTTTGTGATAATGATTGCTTTTTGGGCGTGCAAAAGCATGGTCGACACCTTCGTAAACAAAGGCTTGTACATTTGAATATTGGTTAGCTGCATCGACAATCGCTTGTCTCGCATCTGGCGGTGTAAATTGGTCCAGTTCTGCAATATGTAAGACCAAACGTCCTTTTACGTTGGCTAACTCATCTAACGCTTTTTCAATGCCTACACCATAATAACCTACAGCACATGCCACTTCCGGAAGTCGACAGCCTGCAAGATATGCAAGCTTTCCACCCAAACAGTACCCCACCACACCGAGGCCTGTAGAGGTATCACATTCTGGTAGAGTCTTTAAAAAAGTTAAGCTGTCCTGAATATCTTCAACACCGAGGTTTTCGTCATATTGCTGATAAAGTTCAAAAGCTTTTTGAAAATCTTCTGGTGTATAACTCAGTTCAATATTAGATGCTACACGCCAAAATAGATCAGGAACTAAAACGGTATAGCCTTCTTCTGCAAGAAAATCTGCCTTTTCCCGCATTGCTGCATTCACCCCAAAGATTTCCTGACAAAGCACCACTCCAGGCCCTTTTCCTGTTTCTGGTGTCGCTAGATACGCACTGAACTGTTTTCCATATACAGTTTTAATTTGAACGGTTTGACCAGCCATAGTGTCAACTCCTGACATTGTTATGGCTTTATCTTCTATCCGAATATTTTTTTAGACTGTCCAAAAGCTGCAAACATTATCCAATCTGTGCGCAATTATGAAAAAAGATAGCAATGGATAAAACATATAAAAGAATAAAGTTAATGAATTTCAATATTTTAATATAAAAACAAAAATGATGCTTTTTATCTAATTTGGAAAAAATGGATGAAGATTAGGACTTATTGGATAGTGACTACTGGCTAAAAATAGTTCAATCAAAGTCATGTAATAACTTTGATTACATAAGAAAAGCCCAGCCATTTTCTAAATTAAGGCGTTTTATTTATGCATCGACCATGGCCAATTTATGGACAACAGAAAACGTTAATGCTCATCAATATTTTATGTTGCAGTGCATTTTCTACTCAGGCTTATTCAGCGGATGAAGAATGGAAATTTACATTAAAAAATGCATATATAGATAGAAACTATGACAATCCAGATGTAAAAGACACGGGTAGCTGGTCGCAATCAGTTTCTCTATTTTATAACTCCAATATGCATGACACGCCGTTAGAAATTGGCGGAACCCCGATTCAAATTGGGGCAAATGCTTCAGCACAATATGCGGTTCGCTTAAGCCAAGATAAACATGTTGCAGATACCATATTACCTTTTGATAAAGCAACTCAGTCCCAAGCGCCCGATTATTTAAAATATGGTGCAACATTAAAATTAGGCTATAACAAGACTCTACTAAGCATTGGTGAATTATGGCTGGATTTACCCGTAACCACTGTAGATGCAAGTCGTCAGCTACTGACCTCTTATTGGGGAACCAACCTTAAGTCTCAATTAAACGATAAGCTTTTTGCTGAAATTGGCCGTATTGAAAAAGTATCGCCACGAAATGAAGAAGACTTTCACCGATTTTCTTTTACTTCAAAAGGTGTGACTGGCTACTCCGACGGCCTTAACTACATAGATCTGCGCTATCAAATCACGCCTACGTTGAAGGGCGAATATTACTTTGGAAATATGGAGAATTTATATAATAAACATTATGTCGGTGTTGAACACCTATGGAAAAACTCCAATTTTTCAGTTAATTCAAAATTCAAATATTTCAATACCAAAAATAATGGAAATCTTTTCGACATCGATGCGCAGAATGTAGGTTTATTAGAAACGCTTAAAGTAAAAAATCACAGCTTTGGCTTGGGTTATCAACAAATTATTGGTGAGTCTGCCTACCCGCTACCTGATGGTTTCTTGCCTGAAACTTATTTTATTAACTGGAATACAACTGGTTTCTTCAAAAAGGATGAAAAGTCTTATCACTTCATCTATGGCTATGACTTTAAAGATCAGGTGCCCGGTTTAAATACGACTTTCAAATATGTATATGGCGATCACTTTAAATCAGCAGATGGCTTAAAAAACAAAGAAAATGAAGCAAACGTTATTGTCAATTATGCCCTTCAACAGCCTTTTCTCAAAGGTTTAGCCCTTCAGTACATCTTTATTAATTACGACATTAAGCATGGAAATGATTTCTCTGAAAACCGTTTCTTTGTCAATTACAGCAGAAAATTTTAATGAGTTAAGGAATACATATGAAAACAATAGATGCAAATACGATTATCAACCGCGAAAAACTATCCCCCTTACAATGGACGGTTTTTATATTGGGCTTTTTTGTCTTCTTCTGTGATGGCTTAGACACAGGGATTATTGGTTTTATTGCTCCCGCTTTACTGGATGACTGGGGAATTACCAAGCCTCAACTTGCTCCTGTTTTAAGTGCAGCTTTAGTCGGTATGTCAATCGGGGCAATCATTTCGGGGCCTTTGTCTGATAAGTTTGGGCGTAAAGGCGTCATTGTTTTTACGAGCCTATTATTTTCAATATTTACGATTTTGTGTGGTTTTGCCGACTCGACTCAAGATTTAATGATTTATCGCTTTATTACAGGTATAGGTTTAGGCGCAGCTATGCCAAACATCAGTACCATTGTCTCTGAATATATGCCTGTAAAACGTAAAGCATTCCTTACCGGTCTTGCTGGCTGTGGTTTTATGCTGGGTATTTCTTGTGGCGGTGTGTTATCAGCTTATCTGTTAGAAAGTTATGGTTGGGCTAAGGTCATTATTATTGGTGGAAGTATTCCCCTAATTTTAGTGGTTGCCTTATTACTTAAATTACCTGAATCAACTCAATACTTAATTACGCGCCAACAACAAGATAAAGCACAGCGTATTTTAGAAAATATTCAGGGCCATTCATTTCAAGAACCTGTAAAACTTGTTTTAACTCAAACAGAAAATGCCTCAGATGAAAATCCGGTTAAAATCGTTTTGGGGAAATACCTGTGGGGTTCAAGCATGCTTTGGCTGTGCTGCTTTACCAGTCTATTGGTGTTTTATCTTTTAACAAGTTGGATGCCAACGATTTTAAAAACAGCAGGTTTTAGCACACAACAGTTTAGTTTAATTGCAGCGATTTTCCCTTTTGGTGGCGTGATTGGCGCAACTATTATGGGCTGGTACATGGATAAACTAAACCCAACCACAGTCATTAAATACTCTTATTTAATTGCTTTCGGCTTATTTATTGTTGCTGGTCTGGTAAGCTCAAATATTTTCTTGTTAGGGCTTACTATCTTCTTAATTGGTGCATTACTCGCGGGTGCTCAATCTTCTTTACTACCGCTTGCAGCTATGTTCTACCCAGCAGTGTGCCGTGCGGTTGGCGTTTCGTGGATGCATGGTATTGGTCGTATCGGCGCAATTATAGGTGCTTTTTTTGGATCACTCATTTTCACGTTTAACTTAAGTTTAAGTGGTATTTTCTTCATTCTCGCATTGCCAACGTTCATCTCATTTATTGCCCTTAGTCTTAAAGTCATTCATGAAAAATCAAAAAGTAAACAAGTGTTGAAGCTTGAAGAAAGTATATAAATATTAATCGATAAATAAAAAACTGATTTAGGCAACTAAATCAGTTTTTTATTTGGAAAATTAAATATCAGAAAATTTTGCCTTTAGTTTCACTTGGGTTTTCGCCAAACTCTTCACGATATTCTTGAGAAAAACGACTTAAGTGGTTAAAGCCCCAATCATAAGCAAGCTTTGAAATAGAAATTTTTCTATCTGCTCCTGTGGTGCTCAAAATCTTATAAATTTGTTGGAGACGATATTTTTTCAAATAGGACATTGGACTTGTGCCGTAGCACTGTTGAAATTCGTCATACAACTTTGATTTTGAAACCCCAGCCAGACGTTGCAAATCTTCTGCACGGATTTCTTCATGGGCATGCTCAATAATAAAATTACGAACCTTACGAAGGTAAGCTGGTTCATCCTGATGTGAGAGTAGTTTTAACGCTTCAGAATAATTATTTTCTTGAGATAACAGTAAAGCTTTAATGACAAAATTTTCATAATCTTCAGACAACATCTGCAAACCATAAAAATTGCTATATTGCGATTTTAGCTGTAAAAAATTCTGAATATTTTTCCACCATGCACCAATAAGTTGCTCAGAATCTAGATGCATTTCAGGATTAAAAATGATGGGAGTTTCTATGGGTTTATTCAGTAGATCTGCAAGAACAATTTGCATACTCCGCTCAGGAATAACCACCTGAAATTTTCTGCAATCTTTATCAATCACTAAATCTTGCTGATCGTTATTTGAAACAATCAGACCTCTGTTTTCATCAGATTGATAATGAGCGCCACGAATGTTGAGAACTTGTCGCCCCTGTATCGGCAAACTAATGCTATAAGCTTTTAAATTTGAGATATTAATGGCTACATTTGCACCATAACTGATCGTGCCAATTGCCATTTTTTTATTAGGCAGGCGCATTCCATCATAGTGAAAATCGAGAGTATCTTTGTAAATTGTGTCTAGACGGTGTTCTCCACAAATCGTGGACATCAAATTCTGCGCAAATTCAGCCTTACGCGAATAATGATTGAGTTCCATCTGTTGGCTGAGTGATGTCATATCCTTTTCACCTAGCTAAATAACTTATTGCTAAAAAAGCAACTTATATGCCAATTAATATCCTTTAATTGACGAATTTTCTTGAAAACCATCATATCAAGAAAGAGAGTAAAGATTACTTTCTCATACTCTATTAAATTTTAAAATTGGAAATAAGTTAAATACCTTTAAAGTATAATTTCATACCTTAACAAACTTATTTTATTAGATTTTTATAAGCAACTATAGTTGAGATAAATCATCGTTTTGAACACTAAACTTACATATCTTTTATTTATTAAAAACCGCTTATTAAAGAATAAGCGGCTTTTATAAAACTCTAAATTATTGTGCTGTGTAACCACCATCCATAACCACAGCCTGACCTGTTACCCCGCCCGCTTTGTCACTTGCAAGGAAAATTGCATAATCAGCAATTTCTTCAACCAATAACAAACGCTTTTGAGGAACCATTGCCAAAATTACATCTTCAAGTGCACTGTCTAAACTTACATTACGAGTTTTTGCCAAATCTGCGATTTGACCACGAACCAATGGTGTATCAACATAACCTGGGCAAAGTGCATTTACGGTAATACCATCGCGTGCGCATTCTAATGCCGCAACTTTTGTCAAACCGATTAACCCATGTTTAGCACTGTTATAACCTGCTTTCCCAGCGAAACCAATCAAGCCATTAATTGAAGCCATATTAATAATACGACCCGATTTTTGAGCTTTCATGATTGGGAAAACATGTTTAATGCCAATAAACGAACCAGTGAGCATGACCTGAACTAACTTTTGAAAAACAGCGGTTGGAAATTCTTCAATAGGTGCAACATGTTGAAAACCAGCATTATTAATTAAAATATCAACTGTTCCAAAGGTCTGTTGAGTTAACTCAATTGCTTTTTTATAAGCATCTTCGTCAGTTACATCACATGGTGCAGATAGTGCTTCGAAGCCTTGTTCTGTTAGCAGCTTTGCCATTTCTTGGCACTTTTCAGCATTCATATCAGAAATGACAACTTTTGCACCTTCTTGAGCAAATTTCTTAGCAATCTCTAGACCGATCCCGCTTGCAGAGCCTGTAATAAAGGCTACTTTTCCGTCTAAAAGTTTAGTCATCTATTTACTCCTTAATATTTTTAACTTGTTGGTTTAAACAATACCAGTCACGGTAAAGACCGTAATCACCACAAATACAGCTAATGTTTTAATTACTGTGACTGCAAAAATATCCTTATACGACTGTTTATGGGTTAAACCTGTAACAGCAAGCAATGTAATCACAGCGCCATTGTGAGGAAGCGTATCCATACCACCCGATGCCATTGCAACCACGCGATGCATGACTTCTGGCGGAATACCGGCTACTAAAATCGCAGCGTTATAGTGTTCAGCCATCGCACTTAAAGCGATACTCATACCACCAGAAGCTGAACCGGTAATACCCGCTAAAACCGTTGTGGTCACTGCTCCATTTACAAGTGGATTTGTGAAGGTACTACTCATTGCATGGCTAATCATGGCAAAGCCCGGTAATGAGGCAATAATCGCACCAAAACCATATTCAGAAGCTGTATTCATCACTGCTAGAAGTGAACCGCCAATACTGGCATTAATGCCTTCTTTAAAGTTAGTCACTACACGCTGATAATCAAATAAAATTGCAGAAATAATCCCGACAATAAGCGCTAAACCAACAGCCCAGATGGCACCAGTTTTTGCAACATCTACAGTGTAGTCAGCTAAACCAACGGCAGCAAAATCAAAGCCATTTGGATACCATTCTTTAATCGCTTTAGACAAATATTTGTTCATCACAGCAACGAGAATAAGAGGTACAAATGCTAAAAACTGACGAGCTGCACTACCATTATTTTGCAGAGTCATATCGGCTTCAATTTCTTGAGACGCCGTATTGTTTACTCCAAACCCAGAGAAGCCTTCCCCTGCTTTTACAGCAGCACGACGACGCCACTCTAAATAGCTCAAACCTGCACATAAAACAAAAATGGCACCAATAATCCCTAAAAACGGTGCGGCATAAATATTGGTACCAAAGAATGTAGTTGGAATTACGTTTTGGATTTGCGGCGTACCCGGCAATGCATCCATGGTAAATGTAAATGCACCAAGCGCGATAGTTCCCGGAATTAAACGTTTTGGAATATTAGCTTGTCTAAAAAGTTGGTTAGCAAAAGGATAAATTGCAAATACAGCAACAAATAAGCTGACACCGCTATAGGTTAAAATTGCACCTAATAATACAACCGTTAAAATTGCTTTTTTAGCCCCAATCCATCTCACAATAGTTCGTGCAATAGACTCGGCAATTCCAGACATTTCAACGACTTTACCGAAAATTGCCCCGAGCAAAAATACAAGAAAGTAATCTTTAATAAAGTTCACCATTTTGGGCATAAAAACACCCGAATAAAACGGCAAAACATTGGCTGGGTTAATGAGCAAAACCGCGAGTAAGGCACAAATTGGTGCCATGAGAATGACAGAAAAACCCTTGTAAGCTGTATACATTAACAGCCCAAGTGAAAGTAGAATTACAAATAATTCCCACATATATTCTTTCTCCATAAAGAATAAATATTTTCGAAATTCCATATCTATTTGATTAATTTTAAGTTTATTAGATTTATTCCGATATCCTGCAAAATAAATGCAAAATTCCTGCAAAACAGTTAAATCTAATAATCATTTTACTAACATAAGTGACAACATCTGTTTTGAAGTTTTCTATAAAGATTTCTTTTTTAAGATGTTGTAATTTTCATGTAAATAACCATCTAGACATTACATCTATTGGAGTTATTTTTGTACTGATATTTGAGAGGAATTACAAAAGCATAAAAATATTAATTTTCTAGTTTTTATATGCTCATTACATAAAAAAGCCCTCCGAAGAGAGCTCTTAAAGACGCGGGTTCAACTCCCGCCATATTAGTTTCTATTTAACAAATGATAACGGTCCATTGGTGGTAAATGCCAAGGGTGAGTATCTATACGTTTGTGTAGCTCAGCTCTCTTATCTTTTTCAATGAATGACCAAGCAACAAAGCCACCATCATTGAAATATTCATGGATTGCTGCGGCCATGTGTGGATTGATGCCTTTCACCGCAGGTCCAAACTGTCTCCACTATCCGCTTAACCAAGCTAGATAAATCGCCATGGCTTTAACGTTAGTATCTAATCCTGTATTACCGTTTTTATTGCTCATGACAGCAATTAGATATCAGCAAAAAAGGTGACTCACAATAGTATGAATCACCTTTTTCTTAAAAATTAATCTATATCATTGTTTTAGTGTATTTACTGAAGAAATATGATCATCAATGTAGTCAATTGGCATATAAATAGCATAATCGTCTGGGTTAGTAGAACTATTACCTGCTGTATGTACTCCCACACCATTTACATTGGTTGAAGATCCTGGATATAGGAACCAAGGACCTCCACTATCTCCACCAGCACTAATATTCGCTTGATTACTGTTAGCTACTTGAATCCAACCAGCAACCCCATCGTGAGAGGCGTTACCATTTGTTATTTCACCACAAGTAATTCCAGTGGTCTGTCCAGATTTACAAACGATCATTCCCTTTTTTTGATTTAAGAATGTTGTAATTGCTGTCAGACGGAAAATACCTGTAGCTGGGAACTCAGGAATACCATTTAGATCTTTAAAAGCGATTTGATTATCAAGATTCAGTCCTGTCCCATCCCAAATTTGATAATCATACTTATCACTAATGTTATCTCCACCACCACTAGGATCACTACGATGTTGTTTTTCAATGATAGGACCGCTAAGTAAAACATTATGATCATTGAATTTGACTAACATATCATTTGGACAATGACCCGAAGTGAGGACTCCTTTTTTAGTGACACCGCCAGAGATATAACTTACAGCAAATCCAGCCGTACATCCCGGACTTCCACTTGTAAAAGACAAAGTATTTCCTGCATAAAGCTTATCTCCTGCCTTCACACCACTTGGTGCAGCCTCGATCTTAGGTACATTACCAACTCTAACTGTAACTTCACCGTTTCTGGCTTTAGGTAGAATTTGCTTCACCAAATTAACATCTGACTTCTTTTCGACAGTAATCAAAAACTTTTGTGACTCTAAATCATAAACTGAAGTGTAGATAATATTTAATCGATTAAGTGAAATGTTAATATCATCTAACTCTTTTGAATAAACATTTCTAGATTTTTTTGCTTGTTTTATTTGTACCCATCTTTGCAGTTTTGGATCTAGAGATTTAAGAAAATCTTTTCGATCACTATTATCAGCGAATAAAACTATAATTTTATACACAGGTTGATGTTGAATATACATATCTGCATAGTTAGGATCATTAGCCTGATTTAGCTTTTCAGAAAGTGCGATTACATCATTTTGTAAATCAACTCGCCTATTCGCTTCATCTGAAGAGATATTGTACTTTTTTTGAAGATAATCAACGGTGGCTGCGGCATGAGTCAAAGAAGTAAGGGATATGCCAATTAATATGCTTGCTAACAATTTTCTTTTCAAACTACTTAGTTTTGTCATTTTTTAATGTCTCCTGGTAGTGCCAATTTTGGCTCACAATAACTTGGTATATTTTTAATTGGTTTCATTTTCTCTTTATCTATTGCTAAACCTCCAAATAGCAATGATTCACCTAATTTGTATTGTTCTTTTGACTTACTATTTTTAAGTCCGGCAATATTATTCTGATTATCAAATATGATTTCATAGTTCTTAGGCACAACTAAGGTATGAATAGTTTCTTTATCATCGCTTTTCACTAAAATGGATAAACAGTTGTTGTGCAGGATTAATTTGCCAGGCCATATCGCTTCTAACTGATGTAAATCTTTATCAAACTCTAAATCTTTTGAAAGAAGAAAAAATTGCTTATAAGATTCTTTCGCTTTTGCTTCATGAGTAATGTTACTAACAGAAACCTGATCAGACGTAATAGGTGTTAGGTTGATATTCTTTTCTTCAGCAGAACATCCATGTATGAATGGCATACATAATGGAAAAATAGAAAGCAAAACTCTCTTCACAAATTAAATCCTTGTTAAATAATATAATATTGATTGTAAAAATATTTATTCAGTTTATAGGTAATTAAAAAATTTACCATTTGGTATATTTTTAAACGCCCCTTATCTAAAATACAACTTAATATAATAATAAAAATGTAAATATATATTTTAAACAAATTAATAACTTTACCTATCTCAATGAAAGTTATTGAGAATAAGCTAAATATTAAAGTTTTTTGTATTGCTTTCACACAAATACCAACACTCACATTGTTATTGATCGTATGAGCTGTGCACCCTGAAAGCAGAATGCACGGCAAAACCAGAACATCTTCATAGTGAAACACGGTTAGCGATCCAACGTAAAAGAATTGCTATTGGATAGGATTTCTTTCATAGATTTCAATATAACGTTGGCCTTGCATGATATGCAGCTAATTTCAACGTTTTTGAAGCTAAGTTTTCAATGATACAAAATCATCGATACAGCAAACAATAACTTAGTTAATCTTGGTCCAGTTGGTCCAGTTGGTCCAATGGGCAAAATATTACACATTTGAAGTAGTTAAAAAGTTGTTCTCAATATGAATGGCAAAGCTACCTCCAGTCTCACATGATTGTAAATACAGGTCAAAAGACGGTGTAACACTAGTATCTATAGAAGCTTGTTTCGCAAAAATAGTCTTTAAATGCTCTATATAGTAACTAATGAAATACCCCTCACTTTCAAAGCTATTTAAGCTCCTTAAATTGCGCTGGAAGTCTTGTAATAATGCTAAATCGGAAGGAATATTTAAACAGCATACCTCTATGGTCCATTCTTTAATTTCATTAACTTGGGACCTTAAATGTTCGCGACCACCAAGTTTAAATGTCTCAAAAAATGGCTGTATGGGTATTATATATAATGAGGTTTTACAGCCATTAAATATTGAGAATATAAGCGTATTATTAGAAAGAAGCTCTTTTGAAACCCCTTCAGACAATCTTCTTTCTATTTCCATTTGAATAGCATTCACTTGTTCAAGTTTTTGTTCTTGTTCTGTTAAATTTTCAAAATAATTCATTATACGATTTATAAATAAACTGTCGCCTGTGCCTGTAATAGCACCACGGCACCATAACTTTATTTTCGCCTCATCATCATGAGAAATTCTTAATAATCTGGAATTTAAATCATAAATCATGGCTCTTTTATCAGCTGCGATTAGTATGGAGTCTCCCAAATGAGCCGAAATAATCATTGTCATTGCTGTATTTTTTTGAGTTTTCTGAAGGTATGTTATTCTAGCCTCATAATTTTTAATTAGAGAATAAAAATATGGCGGGTGGTTCACGGTTAGTAATAAACGATAAAGGTATTACTGTAATAACGGGAGGTAAATTTGAGGTTAAAGCTGGTCAGCATATATTTAATTCTGGTGAACAAGTTGTTAGCCATATCCCTACTTTACCTGAAGTAAATAGTGGCTTATTCAATGTTAGCGTTCAACTTATAGATGGTGAAAATATACCTCATCGAAATAAAGCATATTTTGCAGTAACAGAATCTGGCAAATTGATTGAAGGAACAACTAATTCAGAAGGTTATACTTCACCTATTTATACTGAACAACAAGAAAACATTAGTTTTCATTTGGTTGATAAATATACAAACCTTGAAGATGATAATTAATAATGTCAAAAGTCTATGCAAGATTGAGAATCAAAGAAAGTAAAAATATCTTAAATTTTAGTAAGTTTAGTTTTGTAGCTACCTTTGTAATTAGTAAGGGACGAGTTGGAGCAACCAGAAAACTTCCAATGCAACCAAATGGTTTGGGTAGTGAAGCATTTTTTGAGTTAAATGAACATGAAGATGCCGCAAAAACAACGGTTTCTTTTAAGATATTTTTGCCATCGGGTACTGAATATAATCCTCAAGTTAAAATTTATGGTCATACATATACAAAAGAAGCCAATTCAAAACCATTAATAACCGAATATCAACTTAAACTATTTCAAGATAAAACTGAAAAAGAAGATAAGCATAAAGTTCAAAACCGTACTGTACCAACTACTTATCCTGTACCTGAAGGTTTAAGGATGGTTGCTTATTTAAGGAATGAAATTAAAACAGCTGGGGCTAAAAATGGCATAGATCCTCAGATCGTTGCATCAATTGTATTTGAAGAAAAAATGCATGGTGTATGGGCTTATAGAAAAAACCTCTTATCCTTTTATCTTAATCTAGGTGAAGTATATCCTCATAACAGCTATGGCTTTGGAGAGATGCAAGTAGGATTAGCAGCAGAGTTGATGAATATTGATAAAAGGAATCCAGATTGGCTCTATGAAACTTTTGTTGTGATCTGTACAGATGCAACTGTAGCTATGGATTTAGTAGCAAAAAATGTGGTCCGTGGTGGAAACATAATAGGACGGAAATTAACATTGCAAGAGTCAACAGTTTTTTATAATGCTGGTGAAAAGGCTTTAAGAAGTTGGATAAAGGGAGAAATCCCAAAAGAAAGGCTTGAAAAAGCTGTCTATGCTCGATCATGGAAATGGCAAGAAGCTATAAAATTAGCTCTAAACGGTGATGTAATAGCAATTCCAGATGGATGCCAAGGAACTTGCCGAGCAGATCCAGAACTACAAGTTGAAACATGGAAATTTGATCCATCATTAAAATTGAGTTTGTAAATTATGATTAGATATGTAGCCATATTATTTTTATTCTTATCAGGTATAGGCGGATATACGATAGATAAGTTTGGGCAAGATTTATGTATTAATGAATATATTGCTATAGGCACTATTACCTATTTTAAAGAGTTAAATGGGGTTTCAGCTAATGATCCATCAATGTTAGGGATGTGTGGCTTATTATCGATCATCGTTTCAATAATTTTAATTTTTATAAGAAATAAGTATTTTTACACTGTTATTTCTCTAGTTCTATTATTAGCTGAATTAATACTACTAAACATGATGGAAACCGTATCTTATAAGGAGATTATTTATGATTCCATCATCAAGTGTTCTAATTATTCAACACTTGGATGGTTTTTATTCCAAGCTATGTTCTTAATTCTTAGTGGTATTTATATTTTCAAAAGTAAATAAAAAAGAAGTTTAAATAATTAAGGGGCGAAAAGCCCCTTTTTTATTAGTTATCTTAACCTCTGGTTTTGATTAAATTATCAAAAAATTCATTATGTGATGTGATCCACCCTCTAAGTATCCTTCTAAACCGAAATAATATAGCCAATTTCACGCTCTAATTGGGATAGAGGGCAATTATGGTGACCTAAAGGAACCTTTATTTAAGGAAAACTGAGCCCTGAGAAATCTGGTTTTTTTTAAGTGATCTAACGCAAATAAAAGTATTCACATTTGTACTTATCGTATGAGCTGTGCATCCTGAAAACAGAATGCACAGCAAAACCAAAATTTCATAATGAAACGCGGTTAGTGATCCAACCGTAAAAGAATTGTTCTTGACTTGGATTGCGCTCACAAATTTCGATGTAACGTTGGCCTTGCATGATGTTAAGAACTCGAATTAATACCTTCCCTCCTTCTTTCCCACGTTTGGCCAGATAAGTTTTAAGTGCATTCAAAGTTGCAGGACCATAAATTCCATCTACTGATAAATCTAGCCACCCTGCTTTGCCTTGGTTATTGAGCAAGTTCAAAGCACGTTGTAAAAGTGGTTTTGCAAATCCGGTACCACAGTTCACACCAGTATCTAAAAGCTCTTCAGCAACAGCTGAAGAAATAGAATTCACCTGGTCAAACCGTGGAGCTGTCCAGTACTGCTTTTTATAAATGGCTTTGGCCACATCAAGCGGTAAATCTTTCATATTGCCCTTAAAGCCATTGGTTCTGGCCACAGCTTCAGTAATACCGTATTTAGTAGCCCCTCCTCGATCTGCCGGGTTATTCACATAACCACCTTCACGTTTAATTAGCTCATCAAGATATTGTTCAATATTCATTTCGTTTTCCTTTAGATGTAAAAAAACCGCCCAAAGGCGGCATTAACTGTTTTCGATATCTCTTTTGGCTTTCTTAACTTCTTGGATAACTTCAATAATGGTTTTCCCTTCCTGTTTGTCAATAAAGTTAAAGATCCATCGGACTAAAGCCCAACCGGGTAATCCGCAAACAAAGAAGAATCCACCAAGTGCAATCATTCCCCATACATCTGTAACCCACTCATGAAGCCCCCACTTCACGATAATGAATGAGCCACCAGCTAAACTTGATACGACTGTGCAAATGAGCCCTACGGCCCACTCTCTCGGTGAGCGTGGCATACGTGTCATCAAAACAACTGCTGCAACTAATGCAATTGCAAGCGTAATCATAATTGCAGCACCGTAAAATTTTAATAGTGCTGTTAAACCGCTTGTAGAAACTGGTTCCATGCCTTTTACTCCAGAAGTAGGCAAAAAAAAGCACCCGTTTTGGGTGCTAAGTAAATAATTTAAATTAACCTTCAGAAGTACTTTGAGTAATCTGATTTGTATAGTTCCAGACTGTGTTTTCCCATACATCACGTACAGCGACACGAATGTAATATGGGGTTGTTGGTTGTAAGTCTCCAAAAGTAGTTGTTAAATCTGTGCCGGTCCATGTAGGCGCCGTTTGTGTTGGATCAAAATTAGAAGTTGGGCTGAGCCATACTGCATAATCCATCAGATCGGGAACTTCACTCGGTACCCAATTCACTGTAATAGAATCAACCGTAGCAGCTGTATAAACATTTAGAAGTACTGGCGGTACCGGATTGCTAATACTTAATTCAGCATAAGTACTGATCTGGTCACCGTTTTTACTTGCAACACGTATTGTATAAGCACGGCCGATACCATCAGTTTTAGCCTCTTCAATGGAATAGCTATAATCCGTATTTGTTGTATCAACTTGACGAATCATTGCACCGTTCGACCAGACCTGAACACGATAGCCATCTGCACCAGTTGAGCTTTGCCACTGAACTTTGAACGTGGTACCAACAAACGGCGATTGGAGTGACAAGCCTTTCACCCCCGCAGGACGGCCACCAGATAATGTATAGCTGTATGCTGTTACCTCATCTAATGTCTGTTCTTTGCGCTCCAATCCGTTAAAGCTAGTGAACTTTAAGAAGATCTGTTTACCCACTAAGTTTTCATTATATGGATATTCAAAAATAGCCCGATCAAGACGTACAAAAGGCTCACCAGCGTTATGGATTTCAGCATCGTCAAAACGTCCACGTAGAACATCACTTAAGGTATAAAGACCAGATCCGTTTAACGTGGCCACTTGATAATTAAAATACTCATCGCCGACTTTACAAAGCGTTTGATCGGCTTGAGCATCTTCTAATGTGCCGCTGAAGATTCTACTTGCTGTATTTAGCTCAACTTGCAAGGCGGTATCATCTGCATTAATGGCCGTAACCAATTGCCCGTAACGTGCAGATCCATAGATAGTGCCGATCATTTCATAAGTCGTATTATCAAGGCTGGCCCAAACGTTACAGCCGCCCCAATTAATACCCCCTGATACAGCCACCCAGACCTGATTCTTTCCATCGGTAAGATCTAGCGGAGGTTCAAATATAGCCGGAGCATTTACATTACCGGCTTCTTCATTGCCACCCTGATAGCCATTAGAAGCTTGTGAATCGTATTCAATGGCAGATCTTGAACCTACGGCAAGTTCTTCAGCCGTGATGGTTAATTCACCGAACTCATCTTCCTCTATACGGGTAATACGTACAGGGAATTGTTCTAAGCCTAATGCTTCATCGGTAATGGTGACAATATCCATCGGCTCAAGCCGGCAGTACTTCCAACCCAAAGTAAACTCATATTCATTACGCACATAAAGCAATCGTTGTAAGCGAAGCTGTGCAGCATGACGGGCTATTTTGGGCTCACAAAAATAATGGCTTTCTACTGGATCCTCGGTCCTTAAACCAAACATCTCAATATTTGCTTGATCCTTGGCTTCAGTCGTTTCTGTGTTGTACTGGTTATAGCGGTTGATGTATTCAATCTGCACATGATTATAGGCATCAGTATCACGACTACGGCGTACTCGTACCGGCTCATCATCACTAATGAAATCATCATCAGTTAAGTGATAAACAGGTGTGAGATCCGGAGTAAACGTAACGCCGTTACCTGTAATTGCAGAATCACCAAAGGATCTAATTTTTAAACCGTCTGGACTTGGTACCACCGCACAATTTACTGCCTCGACAATCTCATTAATTGTTTCATAGGCTGCTCGCTGCTCTGTAAATGCTGGGCTAATTAAAAGATTTGCTGCACGACAATAAGTACGGAACTCTTCCAAATCTGCCATATTTAGATTTGGTGCTGCGCCGTGCCGAGGATGTGTAATAAAGTCTTCAATTACATCTGCGGGATTTGCATCATCAATAGTTTCTGACAATGTAATAGTGCTAATCACTTCAAAGTTATGATTTGAAAGACTGGCGCTATTTCCCATCTCATAATTGGCGCATGCCACATATCCTAAAAATGGATAATTAATTGCCTGATCCGGATGCTTTGAAACTAACCAACCCCACGGCGGGTTATTATTCCCATCGCATAATTCAAACTTTAACTGATCGATTGGATCCAGCGTAATAGATCCTTCTTGTTTTGGAATGTACTGGTCTTTATCAACCCATATCAAACCAATCTTCTTAATCTGGTTCTCACATAGGCCAAGCATGAGAGAGGCGCTATAACTAAATGTAGTATTGCTGGTTTTAGTGCTCCCACCTTTGCCGCCTGATTTCTCAACCGTAGTATGAGGGGTAGCCAAGAAATCCCCGTACCAAAACATATTTGCAGCTACACGGGTTTTGCCATAAACCAAAGGCTGACAAAGCCCATAAGCTGATTGTTGAATCCGCATAGAGTTAATACGGGTATCAGTAGTACTAATCGTGGTACCGCCAAATAATCCACCCATTATTTCAGCCTCTTCATACGAAAAAAGCCCGCTATACGGCGGGCTAAACTTCCTTTAGTTCCATCTTGGATAATCACTCCCTGATGGATATAACTGTGAATGACCTGCGGCCACTCAATAACAATTGCCCCATGACTGATGCATTTGCCGAAATGATATAAAACAATGTCACCCGCTTGTGGTGGTCCTTCAATCGGATCACATACACCTAGAATGAGTTCTAAATAACGTTGCCCCATCTGGTGCATGTGCCAGTCTGGTGGATATGGCCGTGGATCTAAGTGGTCCATGAGGCCTACTTTTTCGTAAACTTCACAAATAAGAGTTCCACAGTCAACACCCACCCCTTTTACACGGCCTTGATGATGGTAAGGAGTACCCAACCACGTAAGAGCCTCTTGTACTGCTTCTTCGTTTTTCTTCATGATAGTTACACCGTTGACTTCAAGTAAGGTGAAACTACGTCGCTTTCTTGGTAATAACCTGCATTTGAAGAGTGAACACCGTTAGTTTGCTCAGTCACAGTCTTAGGGTTTCTTGCATTAACAGCTACTAGAGATTCAGGGTAATTATTCTCTGTATCTACATTGACACCTGCGCCAAGAACATAAATTCTTGAAGATTCCTTACCACCGTAATATGCGTACAACAACTTATTAAAAAGTCCAATATTGCGCTTTGCACGTTTAGAAGTCTGACCACAAGCATAGTTATAACCAAAAGCGTCCTGACTTGCGTAAGTAGGCGGTGAACACACAGCGACACGAATAGTTGAATTTACTGCAAGGATCGAATTAATAAGCGTGTCCAGTTTCGGGAAACCAGTCGTACAAAAATCAATTACAGCCTGATCCGAAGATAGGCTAAACGTATCATTCACACCAAGAGAAATGAAAACATCATCAGGTGTTTGCAAGTTGTAGGTAGTTAGATAGTTTTGATAATCAACTTTAGAAGCTGATGCATTCCAGAATGGATTTCCTGATTGCGATTGAACATTGCTAAATGCAATAGTGCTATCACCGATCATTGCAGCATCTTTCTTGGTTAAAGTTCCATCCGCACCATTGGTAGGAGCTAAACCAGTAAAGCTACATAAAAGAGTACCTGAGCCATTAGAAAGATTAGTTTCTTGAACAGTAAACTCACCGCCGTTGAGTGTATAAATAGTCGCATTAATAGCTGGCGCTGTAGTAATACCGCTTACAGTGAAAAGATAATAAGTTCGCCCAGCGGTCGTATAGTCATTAATGGTCCAGCCGCCACGACCTTCATGTAAGTTCGGAGCAGTACCACGTGTACCGATAAGAGTGATACCCATTACATCAGTTGAAGCATTATTTAGAATGCCTTGAGTGATAGCACCCGAAGCCATACGCGAATCACCAATCCCTTGAACCTTTTTTGTAATTCCAGAATTAGCGTTTTTGCTGACAATAACAACCTGTGAAGATGCCGCTGCCAAGTGCAATCCCGTGTATTTATCAACAACACCCAAGCTTAATGGATAAGTACCCAAGCCATCATTTGCAACCGGCTTAATGCGCCAACCTCTACGCTTATGCATTCCCTTAGAACAAGTGATATCGAAATCATATAAATTATGATCAACGACCATCGTGTTCTCTAAGAAAATATTACCCTCCAAACCCTCCATAACGTAGATCTTAGGCGGTAAGAAAACTTCAGGAACATATGGCTGAATAGGCGTAGGATTTCCACCACCGCTATTTGCTAATTTAAGTAATAGTTGAAAGCCAGCACTAACAAAGTTGCTTGCTGGTGATGTTACAGCTATTGGCGCCGTACCCCAGTCACCTGTGCCGTCTGAGATGTTGAATCCGCGAGATTCAAGATTACCGCTAGCCGCAGAGAAGTAGCGCGTGCCTATAGATTTTATAGTGTCTGATCTGAACACAATAACAAAAGGAACGTTTGGCGGTAATGAGATAACTTGATCTAGCTGTATTTCTTGTGCTGCTCCCGAGTCAGCAGTGGGGAAAGTCTTACATACACCAGAATAGTCAGGGTTTGTGACGTTTGCTTGTAGTACAGAAGCGCCGCGCGTATCAGTAGCTACTTTAGCTCCGTAATAAACGCGATATTGAATAGGTTCAACAGTCGTACACCACAGATTAGCTTTAATGTAGTTAAAATTAACTCCACCAGCTCCACTGACGTTGTTATATCCCACGTATGGCTGTGACCGAAGCACTAAGCCAGTTAGTTCGTTAGCTGTAAACTGCTTACCGAAATATTTATCTTGAGACAAGTTGTTTAGAGCAGCTGCAACAGATAAGGCTAGTTCTGTCTTACTCGTATACGCTAAGTCAAACTCAGCTTTGTACGTAGCCGAGTCTTTAAAGACAGACCAGCCCGACCATAATGATTCGAATTGTTTATTAACATAAAAGAATTTATCTCTACCATAAGGGGTAAAACGCACTTCTTTATATGCGCTGTTAGCCGTATAGCTGATTTCTAACCTACCGAACTTAAACGGCATGGAAGGCATGTTAAGTAACGAGTCACCGATAGGTATTGTCGGTGTGTAATAACGACCTACAGGCAAGTTTAGTACGTCCTGCCCTGTAGTTAGCGCCGTCATTGAGGAAAATTGAGTTGAGCGCGTTACAAAGCTATCCCACACACTGTCATAGTTGCCAGTGGATTGCAGCACCTTACGAAATATCGGTGGTGTATTATCCAAGAAAGGGTAGAAAGTTTGGGTACAGCCTGAACTTTTAGCTCCAGTAGGGTCAGGGTTGTATAGTACAGTTACACCTTGTACCAGATTATTACCTGAGTACATTGGGCCGTTAAGTACTTGCGTATTGGTTAAGTTAGCGCCCCAATGATAGTAAATACCTTGTTTATAAAAGTTATTAAAATCATCACCAGCTACGATTTTAATGGGCTTAATAAATGGAACCCCATTAAAAGCATCAAGCCCAACCACATTTTCCAAAAATTGTTTTAGTGCAGTCTTAAATCCTTCCTCAGTTACCGAGGCGCCGATAAGCTGATCAATATTAGGTAAAGCCATTTTCTAGCCCCATAAAAAAACCCCGCTCAATGCGGGGTTTTGGTTAAAGATAAATATGTTTAAACAGAAGTTTCAGGAACCGGTACAAATGGTGCTCCACGGAACCGAGCACGGTTGTTAAATCGATTCGTACACGTATCTAGGCGCTTATCACAACCGGGATAAACACGAATGGCTTCACCTATTTCAGGCATGTCTAACAGTGGTAAAGTCAGAAGCAATGCACCTGCTTCATGCAAACGCACAGTACGCTTAATACCAACATTTACACCCTCTAAAAACTCAACCACGCCTTGGGTAAACCATCCTTGAGGCTGACTTAAATTGCAAAGAATCCGGTTAGGCGTACTATTTGACCCAATGACAGTATTAATAGCGAAATCAGAATTTAGTAATCCACATGCGCTATCAAATAAGGTATTTAAACAACCTGGTGTATATAAGTTTCTCGGCATCTGAAGCTTTAAGTTATCAACATCTGAAACCACACTTGCATTAATTTCATATCGATCAAGCTCAGGCTCAACGATACGACCTTCAAATAAAACCAAGGTGCCGGCACTAGTATCAGTTGGCGTATACATATCCATGAATATGCGTTCCAACTTAAACCGTGCTCCATCTAATATGCCATTATGGAAAGCTTGAGCTACAGGAACATCGCCAAATTTAGTGCTTTCATTTGTCTCAATTGTGATAGATAAATTATCTACCTCAATGCCTAAAGATAGGCTAGTACCTTCTCGGCTAATGACAGGACCATCAGCGCGAAACTCTTTACCCTGAACAGTCAAATTAACGTCATAGCTTGTATAGCGATACTCAATTCCCTGAATGGTCGTGATAGTGTACAGATCGGCCATAATGAACTGATCAGCATCTAACAAAGCTATTAGTTGCGGTGATGCTTGTCTCATATCTTAGTTCCCAAGGATCCGATTAACTCGACTTTTCCAGCCTTCCAAAGCTTATGCATAAAGTTAACGTATTGCTGAGTATCATCTTTAAAACGGCATCGGTAGTAATATGTGCCTGTAATATTTAATTCAATCCCAGCCTCTACAGGTTGAGAAAGAACGTATTTACCATCTGCTGTAATTTGTGCTGTAGCAGTATTCCACATACGTTTAGATGTGTTTGCATCCCACATGGATTTAACCGGTGTTTGGTTCCACATGTTAGGATCGACTGCCTGTACTATCTGCTCTTCTGTATTTCCGAGGGGCAAAGGTGTGTCATACATCATCTTGTACAATTGGTATGAGGTAGTTGAGCCATCTCCAGTAAATGTACAATCAAATTGGTTGTCGTCTGGCATCTTATAAAGAAATGAATCAAATGCGCCTCGGCGTTCTAAATAAAAGCCTTTGAGTTGCTGCAATTCTTTTCTCCCTTTACTTTCCCGCAAGAATGCGTAAGACAACGAGATTTCATATTTAGGTGTAGCCTGAAAGCTCGCACGGAGCTCTCGGCCATTAATTGAAGTCATGATCTTGGTATTGAACATGGGGGTAATTGATGTATCCCATTCAAGACCGGGTAACTCTGGAAATAAAACGTTAGACACTTATACCCCCTTATTTACCATTCTTACCGAATCCACGAGCGTAACTATTCAAACCATTAGCAACCGCACGGCCATTTTTCTTTAACAAGCGCTCAATACTTTTTGCATCAATTGCACTGATATTAATGGTCGCTCCAGCTCCACCACCTTCAGCAGCAGCTGCTGCTCCAAAACTTGCACCACTACGCATAGCTTTACCCATTTCACGAATAGTATTCGCATGTTGAGAAGGTAAAACCATTTCGTCTTCATGCAGTTGGGTCACTGGATTCACACCAGATGGAATGTCGTAACCGCCTCGAGCAGATTTGATCTTGCCAGCTAGACCAGCCACTAAACCGAATGCAGCAGCACCGGCACCAACGGCGAGAACTGGACCAATGTAAGGAATAGAAACCATGGCTTTAAATGCGCCCGCCATCGCTTCCCAAGCTGACATCATGATACCTTTGACAGCTTCAGCAGCTTTTAAACCTAAACGAGTTAAACCACCTGCAGCTGTAACACCGGTTCTTGTGGCTTCACCCGCGATTGTTGCTCCCGTTTGAGCCGCTTGGCCTGATGCTTCGGCCGCCGTTTCAGCACCAACGAAACCAAGCTTTCGAGCTAACTTAATCGCTTGGATTCTGAGCCAGCCTTGCAGCTCTTTAGTAGCCGATTGCAAGGCAAATGCACCCATGTCAGCCAACACCGCTTTAGTTGCATTACTCCAAGTCAAGGTACCATTCATAAGTGACTGAATGCCTTGATCCCAAAGGTTTGCAAGCCGAGAAGTAAACCCACCGAACTTAGCCTCAAAGTCTTTCATTTCCGCATCACTGATTAAGCCCATAGACTTAGTGTCAGCAACTTTCTGATCTGTCTCTAAATCAGACATATTGTTTGTGATTTGGTTTTGATTGCCTTGTTTGCCAGTAACGCCTGTTTGCTCGTTCTCAAGTGCCAGACGCTCTAATAGACCTTGCCGCTTAATTTCACGTAATTGATCTTCGAGCTGTTTCTCTAATTGAACTTTGCGAACGTTTGAAATTTTCTTGGCATCATATTCTGCTTGAATCCGCGCAGCCTCAATTTCATATAGGCGCTGTGCTTGCTGTTGATAGTTTTCTATCTGTTCTTCACGAGCTTTTTTATATTCCTCAAACTCTTTTAAACGGATAGCAATGATCTTGTCTGAAGCGTCCTTTTCGGCTTTGACTTTTGCAGCGGCTTTTTCATCGGCAGACATTTTAGATTTTTCAATCTCATCTAATGCCTTTTGAAGATCTAAAGCGACTTTCTTTTCTTCAGATGCATATTTATACCGAATATCAGCAAGTGCTTTCGCTGCCTGCTCAGCCTGACGTTGACGCTCTTTAGCCTCTTGCTCAGCTTTAGATTTTGCCGATGATTTAGATTTTCCTTTATCATCTTTTTCACCGGTGCCAATGCCAAGATTAGTGTTTGGAGGGGCAGAACCTAAGCCAAGTTTCGGTGGTTTCGGTGGCCCAATAGATTTTGTTGGATCCTTAAAAACATAGTTGGTAATCTTTTGATTACCCGCAGTAGTAACATCAAGAATCCGTTTACCTGCTATGACAAGAGAATTGGCCGCCGTGGTTGCCCCTGAATTCCAAGAGTTTTTCAGATCAGCCATTCGACCTTTCATTTGGTTTTTATATCGATCGGTAATACCACCAAGCTGAGACAAGCCACCTTCCCACGCCGCCTTAGCGCCCGAAAAGTTAAAATGTAGAATGTTGTTGACTACACTGCCGAAAGTTTGAAATTTAACTTGCAGTACATCTAAACCATATTGAATAGTGCTGCGGACCATATCAAAGCCAGCCATAAGGCCGTTAAATGCAATAATTAAAGCCTGACAAACTGTAACAACTACGGCGCGAATAATAGCGAATGCTGTTTGAACTCCGACTTGGAAGCCTGTTACTACCACACCCACTGCGCGTAATGCCACAGAAATAGCATCCATAAAGCTAATCTGAGCGTTTGCATCATCCCCAATATTTCCAGTTAAGTCATTCCAGATACCTGCAATAGTATTGAATTGTTCACTTAGAATAGAAAAGAGACTTTCAAAAATTCCAATAATTGATTTAATCGAATCATCAATAGCATCTTTAGACTCAGCAGCAAATGTCAAAAATTGATTAGCCAAATCAGTTAAAGCTGGAGCTGCTTGTGCTGCAATTCGTGTAAGCACACCTTGCAATGTGACCTGTACGATTTCTAAAGAAGCATTAAATTCTTTAGTAGCAGCAATAGCATCTTCACTCATGATTACGCCTAAATCATGAGCTTGGGTTGCATATTTTTTTAATTTTTCACCATTATTATCTAAGAGTGGGGCTAATGCGGTCGCTTCATCCGCAATCGACTCCATATAAAAAGTCATTTCAGCTTGAGAAACATTAGCCTTCTGCAAAGTCTGGTAGTACTTTTCTAGAATCTGCGGACCAGATAAACCTTGAAACTCTTTGGCAGTTACCCCAACTTTAGGCGCGATCTTCTCAAAGAAATCGGCCATCTCACCACCACCAGTTTGCAGGAAATCACCAAACTTATCGTTTACATCTTTCATAATGTCCGATAGCTTGTCCTGCTCAACGTTTACCTTTTTGGCTGCAAATGCCCACTCTTGGAACTCTGTTGTATTTGCATTAGCTAAATGAGATTGAATTTCTAATTCTTTAGATGCCTTACCAACGGCGGACACTAGATCCGGTATTGCTGCCACAGCCTCTGCTGCACTTCTCGCAATTTCTTGACCTATACCAAGAAAGAAACCACCTTTAACTAAAGATAAACCACTGGTAAGAGAGCTTTGAATATCGTTCCCTACTGTTCTAAATCTCTCTGAAAGGCCTGTTGCAAAACCATTTAACTCTGATCTTAAATTCGTAAGATCTAAATTTAAGTTAATATTCCGACCAGTGTCTTCAATTCTTTCAGTAGAATCAGAAACAATCCTTTCGGCGTCCTGCATTCCTTGCCTAAGTTCAGTAGTTCTTGCACCGACATGTACTTCAACACGGTTATTATTTGCCATAACTTCCTCACAGGCATAAAAAAGCCCCATCAAAGGGGCTGTTTAGAAATAAAAAAACCTTGCAACTGCAAGGCTTTAAAAGTTGATTATGACAAATTAATTAACCATATTTTTTTGCAAAATCTTCATCTGAACTACAAAGATAAAGGATACCCTCAATAAAGGCGATAATTGCTGGAATAAAGGTCCAGCAGAAAATGAGATATAAAATACCTTGACCAACTCTACCCAAATAGAATTTATGAGCCCCAAACCCACCTAGAAGCAAAGCAAATACGCCAGCAGCTACCTTACTTTTTCGCCCAGTGATTCTAACATCTTGCTGTCTTACACCACATTTAGGGCAAATTTCTGCACGAACATCAATTTGTTGGCCACAGGCATAACAAAATTTTGTTTGAGTCATAATTTCACCAATTATTTTAAAGTCCGTACAATTTAACAAACTGGTTACTTAATGTCACATTAATATTTATTAGGGCAGCCTTAACCACCCTGTGGGTAACCTTCCAAAACTTCCAGCATATCGTCTTCGTCATCATCTGAGACGGTGATTGCTGGGTCTGTCTCTTCAATTCCTGCAAAAGCTTCCAAGATACGGCAAAGACGCTGTATTCCTATATGTGCGGGAGGGTTACTTTGCTGATATGCACTTAGTGCTCTTAATCTAGGTAAATCCATTTCATTACGTACATAGTCGTAATCTTTACCCATTGTAAGCACTAAATGCGTGTACAGCTCCTCCCAATCTATTCCCCCGAGCCACCCGCGTTGCTGTCATTGTTTCCTTTGAGTCCTGAAACAGACATTACAGCTTCCATAACTTCGGTAAGCTGATCCATATAAATCATGTCAGCAACATCATCACGTGTGATATCAGGATAGTTCCGTTTAAGAGATTTAAAAGCCACATCAATCACGGTACCAACATCATCGGGCTTGAATGCTTGAAGTGCTGGTAGCAACTTTTCAACCGTGCCAAGCGACAATGGAGCAAAAACAAATGGCTGGCCATCAATAATAATTGTTGAGCCGCGCGGGTTTTCAACTTGCTTAAATTGCATTTGGTATTACTCCGATAAATCGATTTTGAAAACACGGTTAAGGTCATCAGCCATAGGCTGGAATTCAAACTCAGGAATATCGTAATCATCCTGCTTTGAACTGAACCCAAGCTTATTACTTGTACAACGGTAGAAATTCATGTGCATGAATTTGCCTTTGTAATCACGCTGAAGATCTAGGGAAAATTCAGGTGTATAACCCATATCTAAATTCGACACGGTAATTGACTTTCCACCGGCGACCGTTGCGGAATATCGGAAGCTAATGAAAACTATCTTCCCGACATCGGCAGTTGCAAATGTATACGCACCTGTTGCGTTATCCACGCTGTATTGCCCTGCCGTTGGTGCTGAAGCTACACGCTTAAGTGGAATAGCCTTCCCATCTGTAACACCTAAATCCTTAACAAAAGTGCCGGCATTAGGAACTACAGGTGTAACCAAGCCGCCTGCTTGGATAGTTTCACCATTAATGGTTTGAGATACTGTCTCTATTCCACCTTCAGCAACAACACCGCCAAAGAAAATAGAATTCAACAACGTTCCATTAATGCGTCCGAACGATGCTTTACCTTTAATTGAACCCTTACCACGTGCAGCATCTACGGCAAACTGTCCACGGCCAAAGAGTTCTTTTAAATCAAAACTAATATCGACACCGACCGACTGTAATACCCCTACCTCTACAGGTGTGGGATTACTAATCGGCTGCCCATAAACATCTTGAATCGGTGTAGCAAAGATTTTGCCGGCACCAAATAAATATTGAGCCATTTATTTTGACCTCTCTAAAATGACAAAACCGCCATCGAGGCGGTCATAAAATGAATATTTTGTTAATTAGTTGTGAGGATCCGGATAGGAATAATGGCAATCGCCTGATCATCCAGCATGTTTTCTACTGCTTCATATACTTCTACTGTGCCCTCGATCCAGCAATGCTCTACCAAACCACCTAAGGTTTGATATTCGCTAAATTCTGGATGGTCTGGCTGAATAGCTTCACGTACACGATCGATGAAAATATTCATCTGTGATGATGGGGGTTTAGCGCTATCGGCCTCATGGATATAGAGATAGACCTCAGCGGCTAATTCAACTTTTGAATCTAAACCATGTACCGGCACTTCTTGTTGATTACCTTGTGTAATAAACATGGCTGGGCGTTGTTCTGCTGTCACATGATTGAAGTGACGTAAACGGCGACTGACCGTAATCAAACCATCTACCCTTGTACTTAACCGATCAAACAATGCTTGATAGATTGCTTCACTATCCACCTGCTATACCTCGCTGAATTGCTGCATCAATATTTTTCGGCACAATCTTGGCCACAATATCCAATGAATCACGCATGAATCGTAATTCTCTAAAACGAACATTCCTTGAATGAGCCTTAATATTGACTTGAACCGGTGATATAGGTCGACCAAAAGCTTGCTTAATGGTTCTTAGATGGGCTTTAACCCCCAAAGAACCATTTAAACCAAACTCATGAGCAAAGGCATAAGGTACCAATGCACCACCCGCTCCCACCGTTCCCTCTATCGAATCTTTATCCTCATCCACTTTAGATGAAACGGATCCACGCAAGCGGCCAGACTGTACATTAAGCCGTTGGCCACTCAACATATCTTCCTGAACAATCCGTTGTAAGCGCAAAGTAAGAGCGTTAATCGTGCGTCTTACTTCAAACCTAATGCGATCATTCATCTCATCAAAGTTGACTCGAGTCTCAACACGATTATCACTCATGGCCTATTACTCTTTAGCAGAGGCCGCCGATTTCTTTGGCTCAACCACTTCAATGTAACGCTCAAAACCTAGAGGCTTTAATATATTAATAATGTCGTCCTCAGATTCTAAAACGCCGTTTTTGATATCAAGGTTTTGACCAGCAACAACGATTTTTGTTGGCTTATAACCTTGGGGTGCCTGATATTTAAAAGGCATGGGGATCTCCTATACGACAAAAGAACCAACACCTAAGCGATTAGGGTTTGTGCCTTCATCATCAATTGGAATTGAATTTTTTAAAGCAAGATAGCGCTGACCATACATACTTAGATCATAGAAAGCTTCTTTCGATGATCTGGAATAACTCACGCTTTGACCCGCAATTGTCATACTCGAGGCGGTACCAAAAGCGGCACCATTGCCGCTTGCGGTACCAACTTTAAGAATATGTGCTGCATATAGACCTACAGCACGTTCCTTTAATGCCCCAAACTCAATTTGAGATACAACCAGATCCGCTTCTTCTAATGCGTCCTGAATTTTTTCATCAGATAAATTGACCAAGGCTGTATCAGTCGAGAACTTTTCACGAAACGTTTGTACGTCCACAGGTCCACCTTATTCCTTAGCCTGAGCTAACTTAGCTTGTAACTGCTCAAGTGTTTCATCTTCACTGAACGTTACTTCAAGCGCTGCAAGTTCAGCTTTCACAGCGGCCAACGCTGCTTCATCTGCTGCCTTAGCGGCGTCACTGGCTGCATCCGTTTGCTTGCCACCTTTACCGCCACGGCCACCCGTTTTACCTGCTGCTTTTGGTTCATCATCGGCGGTTTCCTGAACTTCAAGTTCACCTTTTTCAACGAGTGATTTAAAGGCTTTACCTTTTGAAATACGCGTGAGATCCGCAGCACTAACTTCTACGGTTTGACCCAGACCAACTTGAATCCCATCAAAAGAAAAAGCGGCCTGAGAGCCGCTGTAAGTAATTTTTGGCATGTTTAGTTTTCCTTATTCAACATCGTAGTAGCGGAGAGAATCGACACGTTTTAAATAGACACCTTCATACATATAGTGGCCTGGTGTACGCATCACATAATTGATAGGTTGAGCTGCCAAGAATTCCAGTTCATTACAACGGAAAGTAATGCAGCTTGGATCACGGCGATAAATAATGCTGCGGTCCGTATCACCTTCGCCTTTACCCTCAAGAGTACTTTCAGAAGTAAACGTTAGTGTTTTACCTTGCATTGCAAAGGTGTTCTTTTCCTTAATGTATTCAAGAAAAGTCTTACCTGCAGAATCCGGAACGATACGGCTAGCAAGGATAGTGAACTTATTCTCAGGCATCACGAAAGTATCAGGCTGAACACTGCTATCAAACTTAGATGCATTGGTAGCACCTTTAATCGCCTTGTTAATGTCTGCAAGAACCGCTTCAACTGTAGCTGTTGCATAATCTAATGTTGAAGTAATCACCTCTACACCTGTCTGATTATAGAAACCAAGTAAGCCCGTTTCAGGTTCTCCAAACCATGCAATGTCACTCATATGATTTTCATAAGCCAGACGAGCAGCTGCAACTTTGTCAGTCGTAAGCTGGATACCAGCTTTTAATGCCGCTGCTGCATCAAAAATACTGATTTCATAACCAATAACACCCGGTTGTACGGTGAGTTTTACTTCATCGTAAACAACTTCTGCTAGTGGCACATCGTTGCCTAGACCCGAGAAACGTTTACCACGTCCTACACCTTTCTTGCGCTGTAAGACACTTGCGGATCCCATTACTGCGCCGTCTAATGACTCAATAGGCAAATATTTTGCATAAGCCTGAGCTTCTGCAAGCTGCGGTGTCATTTCATCAATTGATTCAAGCTTTAACAGTAACTTTGCGAAGTTATCTAAATTAAAGGCATCGCCAACGGCGGCTTGTACACCATGGGCTACAGCCGTTAAGCGAATTTTCATTCGTTCTAATTGTTTTGACATTGTTTACGCTCCACGTAATCGAAGAATTGCTAAGCCATCTGGACCCGTAATGGTTTCCCAAGATGCATTAGGTAATTCAGTAGAATCTAATGCTGCAGAAGAAAGAGATCCAAGCGGTGCTTGTGGTGTTGGGTTTGCTGTACGAACATACACCTTTGCATTGATGTCAATTACAGGCGCTGTAGGTTTCACCCAAATAGAACCAATTTGCATGATGGGTGCACAGTCCTTAGCTTGATAGGCTTCTTTACCTAATGCATTTTTCCCTGTTTTACCGACGTGCTGAAAAACTACCACGCCAAACTTTGTATTAGTTGCACCAGTTACCGCGCTAACGGTTTTTCCATCGGCAGCTTGAACCACCACTTCGCCGTCACTTACTACGCCTGTGCCAGCGACTGGTAAAGATAAGATTTCTTCGGGCATATGCAAACGTGCACGCATACCCGGAATTGCTTGAGGTGTTAAAGACATTATCTTTTCTCCAGATACTTAGAAGCTTTGTTTCCAAGCTTCTTTTTTGTTGTTGGTTTTGTTCTCATCTCCTTGAGGCTTACCATCACCAGCATTTACTTGCTGTTGTTGGTTAAGTGCATCACCTACAGGATTTGATGGTTGTGTACCTTTCAAAGCAGATAAGGCGCGGAAAACTGTATCGATCTGATCAGGCTTTGCATCGCCTACAGAAACGCTACCCAACACAGCCCCAACCAAGGCATCACCCGCTTTCGCCGCAATCACGTCACGCTTGATCTGTTCACATGTGCAACCTTCAGTTTTAACCGAGGGTACCAATGCTTTAGCGTCAGCAATCACAGCAGCACGCTCGGTAGCAGCTTGTTCAAGTTTCTCTGGTGTCATCTGGTTCTTTTCCAAATCCCCGACTTTTTGCTCTAGCGTTGTTTTATCGGTATGCAATTGATCAACAACTGCTTGAACTGCATTAAGTTCATCGCCGATAGAAAATTGCTTGTCACCTACTTTAAGCTTTGCGGCTTTTAAGTTATCGATTTGCTCTTGCTGGATCTTTAATGCATCAGCCAAAGGCTTGTTATCGCCAATGTCAAAACGCATACCATTTACAATTACTTCCATTGTTTTCCCCTCTGGTGGAGTTTGCTTTTCGTCACCGATGCGACAATCACCACCACATCGACCATATTTAACGAGTGCTACGTGATTGCCAATAAAATTGATAAATTTGGCTTGGTACACCGTGCCATCTGGCGCCGTGCCCTGCTCTAAAACTAATGTGGCTCCATAACCAAGCGACATTTCCAATCGCTCGTTGTTCTGGATCAAATCAATGCTGTCCTTATCTTTAATGAGCAAATCGCCCAATAGATATTCGCCTTCTTGGCGGACATTCTCACAATAGCCAATGTGATAGTCCTTCCAGTTGGCTGCATTAATTTCATTCTTGGGTGGGTGATAATCCGTAGCATCTGCCCCATCCCAACTTTTGATGGCTTCTGGTTTAAAAAGTTCTTCAGCAGGTGTGTAGACGTTAATAGTCTGATCTGCTGAAAAGCCTTCTAAGTTTGGGAACTCATACGCATAGTACTGACGTACCTGAGGTGCTTTTCCCAAGCGAACATTTACACATTTCAAATAACCTTCTGGGGTAAATAAGCGTGATGATTCACTTGGCGCAAAGTCACCTACCTTAAAGTGGTAAATGGTTTTCATAAATTGCGCTCATAAAAAAACCACCCGAAGGTGGTATAAAATTAATTAGCAAATGATTTAAATATTTAAATCATATTAAAGAAGTCAAAAAGATGAAGTTAAATGCAGAAATCTTTAGTTGAATTTAATTTGATTAAATTAGAAATTTTTTGACATTCGCTACAAAATTTTTTCACATTAAATTCAACTATACATTTAGGATCACTTCCAAATTCATCGGAACCCATAACTAAAATATGCTCACCCTCTTCAATTCGAAAATTAATTTGAGTTATACATCTATGCTTAATTTTATTAAGCAACTTAATTAATTGTATTTGTTTAATCGCTTTTCCTTCATCTATCTTTGCATGTCCAGATTTAGAACGATCAAATATAATCAAATCTTTATAGGAAATATCAAAATCAACTTTTCCAACTTCTGATTTCAGCAATCTTTTAAATTCTCTTGAATAATAATTCTTTGAATCATTAGGTAAGTCATCTCTTAGCCTTAATATTTCATTAACTATAAAATCAAAATTTTTAATTGCTATTTCACTTGTTTCATTACATCCAGTCAGGTAATTTTTTTTCCAATGTAACATAAACTCATTTGAAACTTGAGCTAATAAATCTATTGCTTCATCTAAGTTTTTACCAACCCTATTAACTAAAAAATGAGTGGGATTCCCCATTTATTCACCTATAAAAATATGAAATTAGCTTGATCATATAATTACAATTATCTATTAATCAATCAAAATATCCTCAAAGTAAAGTTAACAACCTTGAAGTGTTAAATTTTTTACTTATATTGCACTCATAAAAAACCCACCGGATGATGGGCTATTAAAAAATATTTTTTACACTTCCACTTCTACAAAAGTCTGTCCTTTATGCTGATAAATATTAAGTTTAAAAGGATGTCTATCGACCTCACACTTCATATGTATAGTTATACCTTGACGCCGCGGACTTGGATTTTTTGTTAAATCTCTATCAACATTAATCCCGTCGTTAAGCACTTGAACGTGGTTTCCTTGTTCATCGTCTTCACCACGTTCAAAAATTTCTACTTTACCTTGATGAGTGTAGTCATAACTACAAATTGGACATTTGATTACCCCTTGAACATGATCAAGATATGCGCTCAATGGTTTTGCCATATGCTTTAACTCTAAAAATATTAGTTAATTACTTATAATATTTAAATGTTGCTCAATCAATCAAAATATCCTCATAGTTAGGCAATGCCGTACAACGACATCGGATAGGCTGACCGGGATGTCCTCCATCTGGAGGTGAATCCCATCTAAATGATTTGCCCTGTTTATGCTGATGGTCTGGCCTCACACGCTCATCTTTAGCCGTTTGCCATGTGTATGTCTCAACACCCATTGAAAGTTGTCTGGCTTTATTGATCTGCCCATTGATCTTACCCATCTGATCACTAGCAATAAGCCGTGCACGAAAATCTGTAGATTGCCCTAATGCTTTAATCTCTTTAGCCAAATCTTCATTGGTTTGACCAGTTTGCAAAGCGTTTGTTACCAATGCCTCTAACTTGTCTGTGTACTGCTGAGGAATAGACTTAATTAAACTAACGTTTGAGGTTATGTTTAGGTCTACTTCGTCCTGAATATCTGCAGCACGATAGAACGGCGTTAGATCCACACCAATAATTGTTTTAGTGTGCTCTGCAATTTGCTTGTCCACTTCCTTTTGGGTGTCAGTTACAACCTTTGTGGCTAACGGCCTAGAAATCTCAACAACATACTTTGTCAGCTTCTCTCGAAACGAAGTCATCATGTCCGAGAACCAAGCATCACCTATGTTTTGGCCTACCGTTGGAATGACTAGATCCTTAGTTTGGTCCTGACAGTATTTTGAAATAGCCAGTAGTTGCCGTGTGTAATACAGCTCTACACGGCGATTTACGTGCACGGCTCTCGGCTTGGAAGCTTTACGCCCTTTTTTACGTTTCTTCGCCTGCTGGAGATGGGGTTTCAGTATCTGTATTATCGTCGTCATCAGGCTTCACCATTGTCTCAAGCTCTTTGATATGTTCTTCATCAATCACTGAATAAACACCATCAATAACAAGCTGTCTTGCTATCTGTGGCTCTGTAATGACACCCATTTGAAGATATTTATCGTCACGTTCTGCGTTAGCTTTCTCAACCTCGGCACGAACCTTAGCGTCTAACTGCCATAGAGGATTGAACACAACGTCCAGAGTTGGAATCTGACGACCAAATGTAGTTTGAACAATCACTCCTAGAAGCCTTAACATGAATGGTTTTAATGACCATGTTTGCTTAGTTGCGATACTGTCATAATAGTTGCGTGTGTCATGTTCGCCTGTTGCATTCATTCCCGCTGGTGATTGACCGAATAAAACCGTATATGGCATTTCGGCAGCTCCAGAAGTTTGTATCGAATATTCACGCATAAGGTCAGGTAAGCCACCAAAGCTATAAGATTTAGAGTCGTACTCCTCCTCTTTATCTAAAACGATCATGCCGTTTAGACCTTTAAGCAACCCAACACTAAGAAAACGTTCTGCTACACCTTTTAGATCCTCTTTGATCTTATCAACCAAATGCGGTGTTCTAATCACATCAATTTTTGATTCATGGACTAGACTAGCAGTGGCCTTCTTCACGGCTGCATGATCTAGCAGATCCTGATAGACTTCCTGCAAAATACTTTGAGGCTCTTCATTCACCACATCAGCATGGGCAAATTTAATTAAGCGAGTGTGGTGGATCCGTTGGTTAGACCTGCCATCGAGCTTAAGCTTGTAAAATTCAGGTTGCTTTAGAAGCCCACCTGCTTCATTTGGAGGTAAGTACTTTGAAGTATCGGCTTCAATCTGCTTTTTCTTCAGCACCGTGAAAAACTCTAAACGACCAACGCCTAACTTGTTTAAATCAAACGGTTGGTCTAAGTCACCGCCGTCCACAGTTCCTAGAAGCACATAGCAAACGCCATATAAGCGAGAAAGGACTAAACTAGATAAGAGCACCCTATCTAAGTTAAAAGCCTTACACGCCTCTTTAAGTTTCAATAACTCGTTATCTTGAATGCCTTCATAGAACCACCCAGCTCGGAGCATGTCACTTGCTGGGCGGTTCACAATACGTTTAGCTAACCAGTGTTGATAGACCGCTTCTAGTTGCTCATCTGGAATTACTTTCTTAACAAAAGAACCGTGTGATGCCTTGTCACGTTCGGTACCAAGATTTGAGACAAAGTTTGTATACGCCCCTGCATCGCCAATTGCATCGGACTTTTTATCTTCAGCCATAATTTCCTCGTTTAATCAAATACAGTTGGCTTACTTGCTAATGAATCGTTAATGGCATCAATGGTCGGATCCCACTGATCGTCATGATCATGTGACCAATCAGCGGAGAGCCCTTCAATTTCTTCAACATAATTCAATAACCATGGTGCTTCTGCTGGCAATAAGACCCGGCCATCTTCAACATAAAGAATGACGTCCATAGTTCTTGATAGCTTGTCATCGTCACGCTGAATAGCCCTAATCGGCAATGTTGTTTCTTTCGCAATGGTTTGAATTAAACCAGTACCACTGGCTTTATCCTCTACTGCCATATATCGAAGCTTGCCGATGTGGGTATTGCCATCTTTGTGTTTTTTAATGAAGTCCTTGGCTACTTTTAATAGCGCTGGCGCTTCCCATTTGCCACGCTTCACATCGATGATGTAAAGATTATTGTCATAGCCAAGGCCAGCACATATGAATGCTGAATAGTCGTTATGCTTCTTAACCTTCTGTGCTGTATCTGCCCATATTCCGCGCCACTTAAGAACAGGCAATTCAAGGTAACGTCCAAACCATTCAGCTTTAACAAGATCACCGCCTAGCTTTTTAGGACTTTGCTGGTATTGGCTCGCAAATGTGTAACGCGATACCGTTGCGCCGTCTTTATCCTCGCCACCTTTCTCCAATTGCAGCAATGAAAGTAAAGATTCCTTTAATGGCCAATAGCTTTGTCTGCCTTTCGCATCACGCTCAACATCACGTGGAATTTTGCTCTGTATTTTTTCGGGTAACTTACTGATGTACTCATCATCGATAAGCGCGGGAATACTGATCTGTTCCCATTCACCCGGCACATTACCAGTCAGTACAAAGTTTGTCGGATCCTCAACATGCAAACGCTGCATGATCAGAATAATGGGGGTGTCAGATTTGGCTTTACGTGAGTTGACCGTGTTTAGAATCTTACGGTTAGCTTTACGTCTAGCGGTCTGGCTAAATGCATCCTCAGGCTTTAACGGGTCATCTAGAATAATCGCACCGGTAAAGCCTTCATTCGCTAATGTACCGGCACGGCGACCAGTGACCTGACCACCCATGGATGCAGAATAAACATGACCAGCATCATAGCCATCGACCGTAGTTTTCCAACTCGATTTAGCATCGGTACTGGTAGAAATCTTTACTGGCCATAAATTCTGAAAGTTCTCCGACTTAACAATGTTCCTTGCTGTTGCAGATACATCTTCTACAAGTGACTGTGAGAATGATAAATACAAAAAGCGCGAACGCGCATTACGTGCTATGCCACGGGCAATAAGGTTTGTTAGTAATTCAGTTTTACCACTTCCGGGTGGAACGTTAATAACTAAG
The DNA here is from genome assembly GCF_025513915.1 of Acinetobacter sp. WU_MDCI_Abxb74. Classification (NCBI taxonomy): domain Bacteria; kingdom Pseudomonadati; phylum Pseudomonadota; class Gammaproteobacteria; order Moraxellales; family Moraxellaceae; genus Acinetobacter; species Acinetobacter sp. WU_MDCI_Abxb74. Next base: position 537,254 of record NZ_JAHPRP010000001.1, on the reverse strand, counting down.
TTTTTAACCTTCCCAGCAATTACCTCGTCAATCTTGTCGGCAATATATTCATGATGCCAATTGACCGAAAACTTAAAGCCCATTCGAGGCAAGAAAAAACGCCGTGTGAAAAATAGATGTTCTTTCTCACATAACTCTCGCTCTAACTGCATTTCTAGCAGATTAGTATTTACCTTGGAGTTCATTTAACACCTGCTTTATTTGTTCAGGCGTTGCAACAATTTGTGTGACATGCTCACTTTGAAGGGGCCCACCACCAGCGCCAGTTACTTCGGTTTTATTGGTGAATTGTCCGCCCATGTCCTTTGCAGCTTGCTCAAGAATTTTTAGCGAAAATAAAGGATTCTTTGCATGAACTGAATATTGTTTTTCAAGCCTCTGTAATCTGACTGCGAGATTAGCAATAGGAATATTTAAAGGCTTTGCTAAAAATTCATTTCGTGTGTGCTCGAATTCTTGCTTTAACTCCTGACTAAGATCTTTTCCAGCCCGCTTGGTTGGGTCATATCTTTCACACTGTTGGCGTGAGATCTTGATCTTAAATTCTTCGTTGACGAGCTCAACTGTCTCTTGTGGTGTGTTAAATACAGCAAGTGACCGTACTATATAGAGTTTGACCTCTTTTCTAAGTGCTGCCATAAACCTCTTCCTGTCAACGTACGTCAACGTAAACAGGCAAAAAAATTAAGCCAGTTTCAGAAGACAAGTACCACATGCATGAGCAATTTTTGCTTTTGAAATTGTCGGACCTGCATTAGCTAAATCCACCATATGTTGTACGGCGTCATTTGCACCGTATCTACCTACAACACCATGAAACTCTTCAACGTCATGGCCACGTAAATAATGTTTTGGCATTCCTGTGATAGGACTCAAGATCAGGTCGCCCTCATCTGTACGCTTAACCCCTATGTGGTAAAGCTCATGCTCAATGAGTGCACAAAAATCGATATCACTACATTCAGAAGAATAACGAGCATCAATAGTGATAACGTACTCAGGGATATGGCCAAACCAATTAATCATTTGTCTTTCTTGGCGCATCTTTTGCCAACCTCCAACACGGAACATGACGCGCTCGGTTTGCCCCAATACGACTTGACCAGCCTTAATAAATGCGGTTGAAGCCCATAACACTTTAAAAAAACAACTACCAAAATAAGTTAAATGATCATGATCCGGATTATGCAATGGGGAGTTTGAATCAATGAATGTATCCCAAATCCAATTCTCAAGTTCTTGTGCTGGCTCAAAGTCAACACTGTCATAATTAGGATCTAGTTTAAGTAAATGCTCTGGTGGCTCTGGTCTCTTCATAAATTCCTCACAATAAAAAAACCCCGACAATTAATATCAGGGTCTAATATTTAATAGCTTATTATCGAGAAATTAACTCTGGAAAGAGTTCTTGCTGCTCTTTTGAACCCATAGCATGATAGCGGGCTGCATTATCATTCCTATCAAAGTCTACAACACTTATAACTTTCAGATTATTGCCGTCTGAACCACTTAAATCGCAAATTAATACTCCTTCCAGCTCAATACACTCTCTATGTTTGTTAGGTAAGAAAGCAACATTAAATTTTTCAGGGGATTGAACTGATCGATATAACCAACCATCTTGATTAGGTAAATTAGCAAAACTATCTGCTACTGCACGAGTTATTGTATATCGGCTCTCTTCACCGGGCTTAACATCTTGAGCAAATTCTTCATCTAAAAAAGAATAGAATAATCTTGTCAAATCATCTTTCGGTAAATTTGACCTTTCATAATCACCTAATGCTGTGACTATTATTTCACGTATAGCCTTATATTTCATAATAGCTACAAAATTATTTTCACTTGCGCGAGCTTCTTTTATAGCTAGATATGGATCATCAGGGCAACAATATAAAATGCTTTGATTAATATTATTTAAACGACCAGGATACTTTACAAATTCACTTGGTGGTTCCCATGCATCCCCAACGTTACTAACTGTATTAAATGGTATAGTAATATCGTTTGAGGGGATTCCTCTTGCACGAAAAAAAGTTGTCCCGTTAGGTATAGACCTGAACTCGCAAGGAGCGACATATCGATTACCGAATATTGAGGTTAATTCGTACAATATATTTTCATTTACAGATCCATTTTTTGCCCTTTCACGAAAAGTAAAAATATTTTTCTTTATTGTTTCGATATCTATATTTGATTTAAACACTTATAAAACCTAATAAATTCATACTAATAAGAATAATATTTTTTTATAGACTCTAAATCAAACATATTTTAAAACAAAAGCCCCGCCAATAATCGATATTCAGCGGGGCTCCAAGTGCCATAATACTTCCGGCAACGATAAAACTAACTTTTAGATGATCGAAGAATCTCTAATACTTTGTTTGTTAGATCATGAAGATCAACGCCGTGAGGATGCCAAAAATTATAAAACACATTGTCGCGGTTATAAATTTGCAAGTAATAAGTTGAAGTGTAGCTTGGGTCAATTTCGGATGCTTTAAATATCTTCACATCTTTTTCAATTTCTTGACCATCTAATTCACCCCCAACACAAAGCGTCATTTTATTTACCAGTTTTATTTCGTACTGGACTATAGCACGAAAGAAAACCTCCCGAAGGAGGTTACTTATCATAGTAAATACTAGAAACTCATTTTTAGTGCATTTGGATTAATTTTTAAAGGCGGTTTTTTCTGCACAATTACTAAAAATTCCTGATCAAAAGTTTTTTCAACTCTCTCACCATCTGAATTTGCATATTCACATGTAACCCAATGCCCTCTTCTGCCAATGACAAGCATCTCAACATCTTTATCTTTGTGTTTTACAATATCACCAGTACCGATTTTCTCTGAACTCATAACCCCACACCTAAAAAATTATTTTAAGATTAAAATCTAACCTAGATTTTTTATTAAAACAATAAATAGAATTTTTTTAAATTATTGAAATAAAAAACAAAAAAAGCTCACCAAATGATGAGCTTTAATACCAGTGAATCATTTACACTTCGAACACTGTAACATAAATATGTCATAATAAGTCTAGACAGTCAATTATTTAAATATTCAAATTTATTTAGTCCCAACAAAACTAATTTTGCTTTTAGAAGAATTAATGATTGTGTAGTTTGATGTGAAAAGTTTAATCTTTTTAAATACAAAGCATAACCTCCTTTAATTTCCAAACAATCAATAAGTCTTAAGTAACTTAATTCTTTGATTTCAATCAAATCATATAGATGCATTTTACCGCGTTCAGAAGTCTCAATTACTATTGTCTGTTTCATATATTCAAATTTTCACTTTAATTCTAGTCTTTTATCATGGCCTGCTAAATAAAATCTAGCGCAACTTACCATAATTGCAGCTTGCGCTTTTGATTGATTTGTTTCTTGCGCCACTTTTCCTAAACCTTTATTTTCAACTTTGTTTTTGATTAAGCAAATCAAAGCAAATTTAGTTGTAAAATCTGTCTTTTCAGAATTCAGTAAATTACGTAAAAGAATTTGTACTTGATCAGCCTCATAATCATCGATCTCACAACGAATATAAGATTTTCCCTTAGGCAGTTCATTACTTGCTTCACGCATTAACCAGTAAATTTGATTGATATGAAGTCCATCTGGTAAATCTCCACCTTTCATTCTAACTGTTTCACACCAAGCACCAAACTGCTCTAACCAACCATCGATACTGTATTTAGACCATTCCATTTGTTGTGTTTTTAAAGCTGCACTCATTTCTCACCCACCAATTGCTCAATTTGTTTAATCACCACGCCTGCTTTAACTTGCTCTGTACTGAACCGTAAAACTGTAAAACCCATCATTGCCGCTGAGTTGTATTTCTCCATATCCCCGATGTAACCTTTACCTCTTGTGTGACGTCCACCGCTCCAGATACCACCTTCCACCTCTACCAAAATCTTTGTTCCCGTAATCAGAAAATCAGCTCTCCATTTGCGTTTAGGGTGGAATTTGTATTCCTGTTCAAAACTGATCTTGCATGCTCTCAAGTGTGTTGCCAGTACCGTCTCGCTTTCACTTGGTTGTCTGGTACCTTGCTTTGCTGAACGGCGCGTCTTTGTCTTCACTGGAAATAATTCACGGTATTCAGCAAGGCTCATTGATGTCATGCTGCCCCCTGCAATGTGCCTTTGAAACCAACTTGCTTGAGATACGGTTCCCATTGTCTCGCCTGATCTGGATCGCTAAGTTTTACGGCGATACGAGCTGCAAGTTGGTCGTAACTTTCCCCTGCAGCTGCAAACTGGCTTGCGAACTCAGGATGTTGTGAAAGTTTCTGTGCGAAGGTATGAACCTGTTTGTCGCTCAACTGGTGCGGTGCGCCCGCCGAGCACCGAACTGACGACCCTGAATTCCGGAAAGCTGCCTGTTCACGTGATTGGTATTTACCACATGCGTTGATTAACCAATCTGCAAAGTGGTAATTCATGAGTTCATCACAAAGACTCTTCTCGGCGTTGTAGAGTTCAAATGCACGTAACTCCCGATCGAACCAAGTCGCATTTTTGATCTGCTCGTAAGTTTCCGGATCAGTTGCCAAACGAATTTCTTCGCCAAGTTTTTTCAAACTCAACCATGTTTTTTTATTTTTAGATTCATCTGATAGATTCTTTGGTAGATTCCGTGTCCCAACGTTGGGACTGTTTAATGGGATTGTTGGTACTCTTTCCTCGGAACAATGGTACTGTTCCGTTGTTGGTACTGTTCCAACAGTGGTACCCTTTAAATCGGTACTTTCCTGAGGTAAGTATCCCGTTGTTGGTACCCTTTTATTTTCGCGTCCCAACACACCAATTAATTTATAGATTTTTACTTGTTTGGTTTTACCCGTGCGTTCACCCGTATCGGCGATAAGACCATCTTCAATTAATTCGGCGATAATCTTCATTACCGTTTTTCGGTCAAGATTGGTGTCATCTTCTAAGCGTTTAACACTCGGATAGCATGTATGTTCTTCACCAGCACGATCTGCTAATGACAATAAGACGAGTCGTTTAAGCGGCTTTAGACTGCCGCCCTTACGATCACTGAACTGGACTTCCCAAGCCCATTTGGTGGCATCTAGACTCATAAGCCCCCTCCAAATAAATCGGTTTGTTGGGCATTTGGAGAAATCCAAAGGCATTCTTGACGACTCACGCCCCCTCTATTCCCTGAGGCCTGTACAGCTTTAGTTTTCTTTACCCAGTGTGTTAAGCGTGAGTTGTAAATCTCATGGTCATAACCCGATAAAATGACTTTGCCTTTGACCTGGTTTAATAGATCTAATAAATCGATATGGTCCTGATCACTCATTTCATATCGGTAAGCCGTCATGTTTGATGTTCGAGTACTTCTTACATACGGTGGGTCCACAAAAAATAATGTGTTCTCATCGTCATATTGGTTAATCACTTTTGCAGCTGGCTGGTTTTCAATAAGAACCTGTTTTAAACGCTCAGCAAACTGCAATAATCGATTTGGGTAACGTTCCCATAATGCAATTTCATAATTCTTTTGTCGGCCTCCCGCCATTCGAAAACCAGTTTTTCCTTTAGTTGCCCCAGCTGAACCAAAACCCATCTGAGCTCGAATGATCATCCTTCTCGCTTTTTCTACAGGGTCTTCAGTTTCATCGTAGGCATCATAGAATTCAGTGCGAGAAAATGGTGTTAAATACAATTTCTCTTCTAAGCATCTTCGTTGATCTGGTTCTCTAAGTACTTTGAATAAATTCACGACTTCATTATCTAAATCGTTATAGATCTCAATAACACTAGGTTCTTTAGTAAATAGAACGGAAGCTCCACCACCAAATGGCTCAACATAAGTTTTGTGGGCAGGAAAATGTGAGATAACCCAATCAGCGATCCGGAACTTGCCACCGTGATAACGGATAAGCGGATGTTTTAAGCTACTCATGACACCTCCGCCCGTGCTAACTCTTCTGCGGTTAATCGACGTTTTAATTGGTTTTCCGCAACAGTGGCATGACGTATATACCTCACACCTGATGTCCAAACTTTTCCGTTGATGTCAGTCATAGAGACATGGTCTCCAAGAAAGTCACTTTTTATTTCTATGATGCAGAAAATACTATCGCTACCAAGTGGGCCCATAATGTGGTTTTGAATAACCACCATGTCACCTACTACAAATTCTTCTGAGTTGAGTTCGGTTGGTTGTTCTGATAAATTATTTGTGTTCATTTGATTCACCTCAATTGAATGCCTAGAAGCCTGATTTCCGAGATCAGGCTTTTTTTATTTCTAAGATTTGTGATTCTGGGTTTACTTCAACTTTCCCGCGTATGCCCAAACGCTCCCTCTTCTGCCTATTTTTATCTGCTCTTTCAAGCATTAAGCTAACTTCATGATATTCCCCCATAAGGGCTTTTTCTAAGAGGACTACAGCTTGATGTGCATACTCATTTCCACGGACATCCGCAATCAATCTCAAACGTTCCATCATGTCTGGAAGCATCTTCAATCGAAGATCTTCTTTTTCAAGGCTCATATTTATGTCCTTAGCCAGCAGCAACTTTATTTTTCAGAGGTTCATTTCCTTCTACCAAATCACGAATTTGGTATTCACGAGCTAATGGGATTTTTTCTTCAGGCCACTGACTAATTGCTTGAGTGCTAATACTTAACTTGTAGGCTAACTCAGTAATACTGCACTCCAGCAAGGCCAATGCTTCTGTTTTGGTCATGCGTTTCACCACTAAAAAGTAACTTTACTTACCTTTATTTAAACACATAAAACTTACCTTATCAAATGGTAAGATTTCTTACGAACGGAACTGGCAAAAAACTATGGAAACTTTAGGTACTCGTTTAAAAAATCTGAGAAAGTCTAAAAAGCTAACTCAACAACAAGTTGCTGATGCAATTGGAGTTTCTAAAACATCAGTAATTTATTGGGAAAAGGATGAGAACTTACCTAAGCACGATAGTTTGATGGCATTAGCCCAAATTTTAGCGGTTACTTCTGATTACCTTTTAAGTGGCAAAAGAAATGATTCTCTAGATAAAAATATCACTGCCCAATTTCCTATAGCTGGTCGCCTAGTACCAGTTATTTCTTGGGTACAAGCAGGTACTTGGACTACTGCAGATTCTGTTCCAATGGGTACTGAATTTAAGGAATGGTTACCACCAAACCCTAAATGTGGAAAAAACGGTTACGGTTTAATTGTAGTTGGGGAATCTATGTCTCCAGACTTTAGACCAAGTGACAAAATTTATGTAAATCCTGACTTTCAAATAAGTGATTTAAAAACAGGTGATTTGGTTATCGTTGCATGCGAGGGGGAAACAGAAGCAACTTTCAAGAAATTGATTGTAGAAAGCAACGGTATGTATTTAGAACCCTTAAACCCTAAATGGCATGAAAAGATCATACCACTACGAGAAGGATGTAAGTTGGTTGGTAAAGTCGTAGGATTATATAGGGATGTTTGATTTAAGATAGAATATTTTATTATTCAAAAATTTAATATTTTTTTTAGAATCAAACATAATAAAATCACTTCTAATATTACTTAATTATTTTATGCCTTAAAATTAAAGGAAGAAAAATGTTTTTAGTTGATATTTCACCAGATATAACAATGTATAACCTTTTAAAAAGTCAAGGTTATGATCCTGCTTATGCACTTTCCGAGTTTATTGATAATGCTTTGCAAGCCCATCTTTCTAATAATAAAACTCAACAGGAAATTGCACCATTAGAAGTTAATTTATACTTCTATTCAAAAGATTATCGTGAGGCTGAACTTAAAAATAGTATTGTTATTGAAGATAACGGCCCAGGTATTACAAAGAAAAAATTTATAAATGCCATGAGACCAGCTAGACCGACGGCAGCTAAAGGTTTAAGTGAATTCGGTATTGGAATGAAAGCATCTGCCGTATGGTTTACAGATAACTGGAAATTAGAAACTAAACCAAGTTCAGAAAAATTTAAATATATCCTTAATTTCAATCTTTTATCATTAATTAATAATCATGAACATAAGATTAATACTAAAGAGATCAGTGATGAAGGAAAAAGTGGAACGAAAATTACACTCTATAATTTGAGAAGGCAAATAAGTAAAGATACTTTTGAATCAATAATTAATGACCTGGAAGAAATTTATCAAAAATTTACTAGAAAAGAAGCCCCCACTCTAAAGTTAAAAGCTTTTTTCGATCTAGAGGAACATGATCTTACTTTTTCCAAAGAATATGAAATATTAAATAAGCCAATTTATAAAAAAATTAAACAAAAGCTATATGCAATAGGTGAGGATAAACAGTGGAAAGTTAATTTATCTTTTAGTTTTGAAGGCGTACCAATTAAAGGTTTTATATGCCTCCGCGATCCAGGAAGTTATACAGATAACCCTGGGTTAGTTATGTTCAGATACGACCGTGTTATACAGGGTTTATCCTCTAAAAAATTTATGCCGTTAAAATTATATAAATCTCATAATAAACATGAAGCACAACGTGTTTATGGTGAATTTATAGCAAATGACCTACCAGTTACATATACTAAAGATAAATTTGAGATTGATGAAGAAGCTTTTGGCACTGAATTAGCAAAGATAAAAGAAGTTCAAGATCTACTAAAACAATCATCAACTTATAGAGTTGATGGCCGCACTAATGAAGAAATAATTAGAATAAAAAATGAGGATGAAATACATTCTGCAACCCCATCTTCTTCTCCAGTTCAGAACCCTACCGATACGAACCCATCTCCAGTTCAGAACCCTACCGGTACAAATCCATCTCAAGTTCAGAATCCTACCGGTACAAATCCATCTCAAGTTCAGAATCCTACCGGTACGAACCCATCTCCAGTTCAGAATCCTACCGGTACGAACCCATCTCCAGTTCAGAACCCTACCGGTACGAACCCATCTCCAGTTCAGAACCCTACCGGTACGAACCCATCTCAAGTTCAAGATCCTAATGAAAAAAACCATTCAGAAGGTCATAATAATGCAGATACGACTAAGCCAGTTCCATTTGATGATGAAGAGATAAAAAAAGAACTTATTCAACCAGAAATGTTAAAAACTTCGTTTCAAACTAATGAGTATTGCAGCTGCCTAATTAACCAAATTAACTGGATTTTTCTTAATAAAAAAACATACAAGACAATAATCTTAATTGCCTTAAGAAATTTGGTTGAAAATTATTTAGATTACACATATAGCCAAGCATTTCCCTCTGGAACTGCAACTAATTTTGAGAATAAACTTAATGAAATGATAAATAGTATTAGCGAAAAAAAAGTTTTTACTAACTATGTTTCCTCAATTCACCCCTACCTAAACCATTCTTCGCATGGATATCAAACCCAAAAAAATATATTTGATTTAAATTTTTCTGAAGAACCCATAAAACGTCTTGTTAGTGCATTGCACCTATCTGCACATAAGGGGAATAATATTGTCAATCCGGACAGTTTCTTCCCTGCATATGTACAGCAGTACAATCTATTACTTGAGTTCCTATATTGTATCGCAATATATCAAAGATCAATTACTCCAACAGCTAAACTTATCTAAACTAAAGCATATGATTTTAAGTTACTTGAAATTAACTCAATAATTTTTGCATTTACAGCATTTCCTAATGCTTTAAATGCAGCTTTTCTATCATTCGGTAGAGCTTTCAACTTATGAAGATGCTGTAATTTTGCAGCCTCATAAGTTGATACATACCTTGCCTGAGATGGTATTACAGGAATCTGGGTTGGTGTCATCGCAATAAGTGAAGGAGCAATATTGGATTTTAAGACTCTAATACCAGAAGCTCTAAATTGTACTAAATGATTAAAAATATTAGGACTATGGCGCAAGCCTCGCCACTCTAAAATTTGCCAACTATTATTATTAAAATTAAAGTCTGATTTCCATTCATCGCATATAATTGTATTAGCTTTATAAAGTTTTCTTGAATAAATAACTGATCTTTCAACCCATAAAGCCACTTTTTTATTTTTTCTTGTGTAACTTGGCATAAGATTTAAAACCTCTTCCCAGGTCTTACAGTGTTTTAATTCTTGACCATAAGCTCCTTTATATTTTTTAATTTCTTTTAAAGTTAAACGACTAAAATCAAATGGATAATTTGCACCAAACTCTGGAGCTACAATAGATACACTAGGTAACTCGTCTAAATTAAGATTAGTTAGTAATTGCTGCCATTTAACCAATAGTTGATTTTTTTGGGGTTCAAGTTTTTTATATTCAAAATTATCATTCAATAATTTCTGGAAGTCATTCTCATAGTTTTGACTGATTTCGGGCCATTTAAAACCTTCTATTAAATCATTCCTCACCCCCACAATAAAAACACGCTTTCTATTTTGTGGGATTCCTACATCGGTTGGTGAAATTATTTTATAATCTATTTTATAACCCAACCCTTCAAAAGAATTTTTAATATATCCCCAAAATTTCCCTTCTTCAATTGTAATTACATTCGGTACATTCTCTAAGAGTACATATTTGGGCTGATGGTATTTCGCTATTCTCAGTACATGGTCTATTAATTTTCCAGACTCAGGACATTTAGCCCCTTTCTTCTTACCAGCAAGAGAAAAAGGTTGGCATGGAAAGCCTGCACACAAAATATCATGCTCTGGAATATTTTCTTCTTTAATTGTACGAATATCATCATGAGGTATAAGATCATGATTAATTTGATAAAGATTTCTTAAATCTGGGTCAATTTCACATGAAAACACACATGAGTGTCCATGCTGCGCCAACCCAACATGGAATCCCCCTAACCCAGAAAATAGATCTATAAATTTCATTTTTCACCTTCTAATATTTGTTGTTAAAAGATCATTTACTTCTGCCAACAAGCTTTTTAGCTTTTGTTCTAAGGATGGATGCTCTAAAGCAATTCTTTCTAAGTTTTGAAATTCAGCAGTCATTGATGTTCTTGATAGAATTTTTTGATTTACTCCTATTTTTAAAAAGTCGCATAAATCTAAGACACGCCTATTCACAACCTTAAAATCGCTGTTTTTAATTCTAAGTAAGAAATCCTTATTCAAAGGCTTTACCAAACCGAGATTAATTTCATTTTTCTTCAAAAGATTAAACTTATTACAAACATCTCTTAATGAAATTCCTTCTCGATCAAGATAACTTTTTACCTCTAAACTTATTTCATAAGGTGTTAAATTACAGCTCATCTCATTACATTAAACTGATAATATTTACGAAATTGTCTTATAAAAATGAGACAACATCAATAAAAAAATTAGATTTTTTTAAATAAATTTTCTCGATGCCATTTTAAATATATTTCAGATCCAACTGTTAAACTTATTTTTTTTTGAGGAATATTTTGAGTAGTAAAAATATCCAGTACTTCGTTACTAGCAAATAATATTTCGCCAGTATCTTCAAAGGAAATTAATCCATTATCAAATAATGCATCAATATGCGCGGCCAATAAGATACCATTAGCTGGATCTAATCTTTCTAAAGAAGAGCTCAACGACCAAGGCTTAATGTGACTAGCTCTTAAAAGTATAGGTAATTGAATGCCAGTAACTGGACAAGTCTGCTTATAAAAGTCTAGTAGTTTCTTTCTAAATAAACTTTGCCCAATACGCTGCATAATCAATACGGTCTTTGACGTTTCCTGAATACTTATTGCTTCTTTAATAGGATAAAAACGCTTATAGTTTGGTTCTACCTGATCTATTAAATACTTTGCAAGCTCAATAGAAATTTCGGCTAAATAACATTTTTGGTTTCCATTTCCAAGTATATTTATAGGTGAATTTTTCAAAGGCAAAAGATTTCTAAACTCTTCAAAACAATCTTTAGCTCTAAACTTTTGGCTGCAGTATGAAAAATTTATATCCACCTTCCAACCTATACCTGACCAATTTGCGGCATTAACATAAGGATTAGAGGCTTCATAACATGAAGAGGTGGCATATCCTACCGCCTGTATTACTCCAAATGCGAAAGAAAAAACAATGTCTCCTGGTTGTACATACGTCAGATTTTCATAAGTCTGATTAAAAGCACCATTCACTTCTCTTTTTGGAGACCAGACATAACTTCCGCTTATCTCATCTTTATAAGATTGCTTATGATTAACCCAAAAGAATTTTTGTGTCACTCTTTTCTACCTTTCTATTAAATAGATTTTCTCTATTCTACAATTATTATTCAAATCAATAACAAGGTCCATTTAAACCAACCAAAAGTAAGTTTAATTACCAATTGTATTGACTAATTAAGTAAGTTAGCTTACCTTTATCTCATGAACAACAAAAAGCCCACTGATCTTCGAACCCCAGTGAGCTTTGCAAACTTTGCGAGATAAGTATGAAACAAAACACTATCCCTAGTCAAACGACTGCACGCTTATATCAACACCCCACTGTTGAAGAACAGCGCCCTTCTCGTTTAGCTGCCATTAAAGCCAACGCAATAGACTTCATTAAGTTTATTACCCTTTCATTCATCCTTTGGGTAATTGCTGTAGCCGCAGCATCTTGGATGATGGGAGGCTGATCATGACTAATTCAACTTTAAACCTATCTGAACGCCAACAAGCAGTTTTGCAAACTGTTATCGAAATTAATAAAGAAGGCCACCAGCCTTATACATGGCAAGTAGTCCGCCGCATGGAATCCAAAGGCCACCAAATTACCGAAAAACAGTGTGCTTATGATCTAGGTGTAATTATTCGCACTAAAGGTACAGGTGTATTTTCTGTCAAGTTTGATAGCAATCCTAAAGTTTGGATCTATGAAGAACCTAAGGGAGCGGCTTAATCATGAATACTCAATTCAAACCACATCCAGACGGTATGAAAGCCTATATGGGCCATGACCGCTTAACGGGTCTCTATTCTGTGCGTATCGGCTGGACTGTTTATGCAGCTAATGCAAACGGTAGTGTGCTGTACACCGTAAAAGGTGAAGTGAAGACTCCTTTAAATGTCGAAGAATTTAAGGCAAAGCGCCCTAAGGTTTATACAGCCTTAATGAATGAGATTAAATTCCAGCGCAAAAAAGCATTAGCAACTGCCCTTCAACTAAACAATATCCCTTCATATGACCGCAAAGCTTATAAGAACAAGCGCGGCTTTACGGGCAGTCGATAGGAGATTTTGAATATGTCAGTTTTCTTTAAAAAAGCAGAACGTAAAAACGCGAAATTACGCTTAGCTATAGCGGGCCCGACTGGTTCAGGTAAAACATACACAGCATTAGTTTTAGCTAAAGGTATTGGTGGTCGTATTGCTGTTGCAGATACTGAAAATAGTAGTGCTGAACTATATGAAGATTTGGTTGAGTTTGAACATGCAAATATTCAACCGCCCTACACACCTGAGAAGTTTATAGACGTCATTAAGGCTGCTGAAAATGCAAACTTCGATACTTTAATTTTAGACAGTATTACACATGAATGGTCTGGTGTAGGTGGTTGTTTAGAAATCGTAGATCAATTAGCGTCAACGTCCTTTAAAGGTAACTCTTGGGGTGCTTGGAGTCAGGTTACTCCGCGTCATCGCAAATTTATTGATGCAATGCTTCGATCTAGTATCAATATCATTGTTACGATGCGTTCAAAAATGGAAACAGTTCAAACCAACGACAACGGCAAAAAGAAAGTTGAAAAAGTTGGAATGAAAGCTGAACAGCGTGATGGTATTGAATATGAATTTACGACTGTCCTTGATCTCACTCATGACAACATAGCTGTAGCAACTAAAGACCGTTCACGTCTATTTTTAGAACCACGCCAGTTAGGTGAACATGATGGTGTTTTACTGAAACAATGGCTGCTTTCTGGATCTGCTAACGCATGTATCACTGGAAATCAGTTTATGGAGCTTGAGCATTTAATGCTGCAAGCTGGCATCGATATTGAAAAGTTCTGCAAAAAGCGCAGTCTCAATAGCCTTCATGATGTGAAACAACAAGTGTTTGAAGAGACATGCGGAGGCATTAAGAAAATCATTCAACAAAATCTACAGGCTCAGCAAGCCAATGAAAAACAACTCATTGAACAGCAAGAAAAGACTTTAGAAAGTGACTATCAAATAGCGCTTAAACACATTGAGGCAGCTCAGTCACCTAATGATCTGGACTACTCTGTGAATTATTTCAAAAGCACTAAATACGAGCAAAACATACTTAATGCCTGCACTGCTAAATCAGATATGGAAGGATGGACAGCATGAATAATTTAATTACTGCAGCTGAAGCATTTACAGCCTTACAAGTTGGAAAAACTGTCTTATGCCGTCCTATCGGAGACATTCTGGATTTCGCGGAATTGGATCAATTCCCTGCCACAATTTTTGCTAAATCAGGTTATGAATTTTGCATCAAAGTTGAAACTGTTCAATTAGCTGGGTTCACCTTTACCAAGCCTTATGCTTTAGATGAGCTTCAGCAAGGCCAAGAAATCTTTGTCGTAAGTAATACTGGAAGTATTGTTAAAGGTGCTTTCATTCCTAATTACGAAGAACTCGTTAGTGCGGTTAAGAATGGTTTTGTTCAACGTGATGCTACGAATGCAGAATTACAAATGAAAGCCTTTCAAAAAGCTTTAGGACTTGAATGTGAAATCGTATTTAAAGAAGCTGATTTCACTTCATTCATGAAAGCAGATGCAAAGTTAAAGAAATCAAATTTAGTACGTATTGTTGAAGCTTTAGAGCAGCAAGAAGCTGAACAGTTGAATAGCCAAAGTTCAACATCAAATGATGTTGGAAAAAAGACATTACCTAAAGCAGAGCAAAGAACTGAAAGTGTCGAAGATGATTATCAAAAAACACTTAAATTCCTACTCCAACAAGTAAGTGAATCAAAAACAGTTGAAGAAGTTAATGCTGTCTATAAAGAAGTGCGACACTGGAATGATGAGCAAAACAAACCTTTGCTAATCGCTACTCATAAACGACTTGAGGAACTCGCTCAAGCTAAACCTGCAGGTAATGAGCCACCATCGTTATTGGTTCAAATCCAGACCGCATCCGACCTTACCACTTTAGATGCTTTGGAGATTGATGTTTCAGGACGAGATCCACTAATTCAACCAAAGCTCATGGGAGCTGTTAAAAAGCGTCGCTTTGAATTAGAAAATGCCGCTTCCAGCGAACCAGATTATTTACTGGAGGACTAACAATGAGCTTCCGTTACTCCTCTTCTGCCCGAACACTGATTGTGTTCGGCAACCTGATGAACCATTACTACGACAATGTGAATCCGTCCCAAATCGACAACTTAGTTGATGAGGCGAAATTTAAAGAAGCGACTTGGAGAAAGTAAGGAAGACCTATGGCTTGTCTAATCAAAGTATCTGAGTTTATTAAACGGGTTTATGGCGGCAAAGATGCAACCCCTCCAGCCCCTCAAACCATTACCCGTAGTTGCCGACGTGGTGAATTACCAGCTGAACAAATCGGCAGGATCTGGTACATAGACTGGGAAATTTACCGAAAACGTACCGGTAATGAACTCGTAGACCGTGTTTTAAGAGGTTGAAATGGCAAGGCCTCGTAATACAAAGAACAAAGACTTACCAGCTAATCTTTATCGCGGTGACGGCAGTGCTTGGCGTTACCGTCACCCTGTAACGGGTAAGTTTCATTCAATGGGTTCAGATAAATCAAAAGCGATTACAGCAGCACGTAAACTTAATGAATTACTCATCCCGTCAGATGACCTGATTGGTAAAGTTATGGGTGGAGTATTTTTTGGTGAATTTGCAGATGACTACTTAGCGAATAAAAGACGTAAAGATGGTAAACCCGTAGCTAGCACAACAATTGAAAGTTATAGATCTTATCTGGAACGATGCAAACTTAAATGGGGTGATTTACGAATAGACCAGATCACTCTCTTTATGGCCAATCAACTTCTAGACGA
Organism: Acinetobacter sp. WU_MDCI_Abxb74; assembly: GCF_025513915.1. Classification (NCBI taxonomy): domain Bacteria; kingdom Pseudomonadati; phylum Pseudomonadota; class Gammaproteobacteria; order Moraxellales; family Moraxellaceae; genus Acinetobacter; species Acinetobacter sp. WU_MDCI_Abxb74. The sequence goes on along the minus strand of NZ_JAHPRP010000001.1, from coordinate 521,320 downwards.
TATGACGGCATCCTCCAGCAACGGATGTCGTGGAGTTTTAATTGATCTGTTTAATGTGGCTGTCAGCAAAGGATTATGTCCAGATAATCCTATTGAAGCCACGATGCCTAAACATTCAAAGCGCCAACGAAGAAGACATACGTTAGAAGGCTTGGAACTTGTTCGTAAGCACTCTCCTGCATGGCTTCAAAATGCGATTGATTTAGCCCTGTTAACAACACAGAGACGAGTCGATATCCTGAAAATGAAGTGGACTGATATTGTTGATGGTTATTTGCACGTTGCTCAGGAGAAAACCACTGATAACCCAGAAGATGAATTTGAGATTTCTGAAGGTGCCGGTTATGTGAGGATTAAAATTGATAATGAACTTCAGCAAGTTTTAAATCGTTGTAAAGATAATGTGGTTAGCCCTTTTATTATTCACCGCGTACCAATTAAACAAGGTAAAAAGAGAAAATATGAGAAAGAACACTGGACCCAAATTGATAATCAGTATTTATCTTCAAACTTTTTAAAAGCAGTTAAGAAGTCAAATGCATATCCAAACTTAACTGGTAGGCAATTACCGACCTTTCATGAAATTAGAGCTCTAGCTATTTTCTTGCATAAAAAAGCGGGTAAATCTGCTCAGGCATTAGCTGGTCACACGAGTAAGAAAATGACTGAACATTATGAAGCTGGACATGAGATTATATGGAATGATGTGGACGTAGGTATTAAATTACCATTTGCCGAAATGACATAAGATTGGGCTGCAAAACCCTTTCTTAAGTTATTGTTTTCTAATAATTCTATATGTTCGAAAAGTTCTATAATAATTAAAATAAAAAATATAATAAAATTCATTAAAATCAATGACTTTAAAATAAATGCTATATATAATTTCTCCCTAAAGAATAGATATTAGGTTCAATAAAATTACCAAAAGATATTTAGGTTATCCCAAACCTATAATGATAAAAATCTCAATATCTATGCTTGGTAATAGGTAAATGAGCTTAAAAATAAAATATCACTAAAATATTTAAAAACAATGTAATTTATTTAAATTTTAAAATAATATATAAAATACAAATACTTATATTATTTAATTGGTAAAATTTAATTATTTAAAGAATTACTATTGTTTTATAAAACTAATTAATTATTGAGTAAATTATATTAATACCTCCATATTATTTAACAAAGACAATTAAATAATATATTTTTTAAAATAATTTAATAAATATTCTTTAATTTTTTCAGAAATATCATATTAGAAGAATTTTCATATAACTTACCCTTCTAGGTGAGTTGAGTAATTTAAAGAAAAGATAGGATGTAACTATGACCAAGTGGGACTCTTACACCATTTTACTTTCTTCCAGAAAATAAAAAACCCACTCATTGAATGGGTTTGGTCAGTTAAAGTTTGAAATTAAATAGCTTCTATAACGATATACTTTCCTTCATAGAAAAGACCTTCGGTACTTGTTTCTTTTAATTTGCAATAAATCGCAATCGGATGGGTCAATTTTCTATTTTCGTCACTCGGAACATGCGTAATCCCAGATAAAAAATTTGAATTATCATTTTCTAAATTCCAAGAAGCACCACTGTCTTTATGCCATTTGCTATTTGGATATTTAGAATCTAACCATTCAATACATTGCTTCATTGTTGAAAATTTTTTTGTTTCCTCTTTTTCAATTTTTGATGCCGCACTTACCGAGGCTCCAAACGTTAAGAATAAAGCTCCAATTAAAGTTTTTCTCATGAAAATACCCTTTATTATTAATAATTAAAATTTAAGAACTTAAGATATAAAAAAACCACCCTTAGGTGGATTAGTTTTTAGGAAGAGTTTTGTTAATTTCACTACTGGCAGTTTCATGAAGTTTTAATAAGTTAAAACTTTCATAGTTAGCTAAAATACAAAAAAGAAGAGCGGCTAGTAAAATTAGGGTTATCTTATTCATTTCATTTTACCTTAGAGATTTTATTTTTTATAATCCCGCAATGGTACATTAAAATATTATCAAAACTTTAATTATTAAGAATCTACCACAATTTATTACAAAATCTGCTTTAAACTTAACCAAATTTTCTAAATCTCTTAATAGCAATGTAACTTGCGAATCAACAACAATGACCAGACGTAATTCTTGTGCCATCTTTACATTCACTCAAGCAATAAAAAACGACTGTTTGTTTATGAAGACGGTTATCTATAATTCTTTAGCGCACTTCAATGAAGCTGCCTTTAAGTCATTATCGGCTTTGTAGACCATGTTTGAATTAGAGGCACTCAGAGTTATTCTAGCTTCGAGTATATCTCTGTTTAAAAGCTTCACTTCTAGAGTCATACCATTTTGAATGTAAATTATATTATTTGCATACTTAACTTTGTTGAATACAACATGCCCACTGGTATCGTCACAAAGTATTCCGTTGCCATCTGAATCAAGTTTTATTGTTGATATGCTTGGGCCAATAGAAATTGTCCATATACCTGATACTGGAAGTGTTGAAGCTTCCACTTCACTAAATTTATTATTAATCATATGATTAGTTGGAGTTACACACCCACTTAATAAAAAAAACAAGCTTAATGCAAATATCTTTTTCATGAAATTATCCATTTTAGTTATGAGTAAAATTTACCAGATCGGAAAATAGAAAACTACCCGAAGGTGACTTAAGTAGTTCAGCCTATTGTTTTGCACTTTCTTTTTCATATTTTTTGTCAAAAAACATCATATTAGACAAGTTTTCGTATAAATTACCCTTCTAGGTGAGCTGAGCAATCTAAAGGAATGAAATGACGCTTAAACAACTAAAAGCTTTTTTAGCCCTTGCGCGGACACTCAACTATGCCAATGCATCTTTAGAGTTACATCTAAGCCAATCTGCTTTAAGCCTCACCATTAAAAGCTTAGAGGAAGAATTAGGCGGGAAACTATTTAACCGTAATACACGTCGTGTTGAACTTACTCAGGAAGGCAAATCCCTCATTCCCTATGCTAAAAAATTACTTGCCAATTGGGAGGAAATGGAAAACGATGTTAAACAACGCTTTAAGCTTAATCGTGGAACATTAAGTATTGCCTCAATGCCATTTGTGACTCATGCAATTCTGCCAGAGGTGATTCATCAATTTTTAGCACTTCATCCCAATCTGAACTTTTCAATTCAAGATATTCCCAATGAGACCATTATAGAAAAAGTACAAGATGGTATTTTTGAACTGGGTATTTGTTTTGAGCCTGATCTTACCGAAGGCTTAGAGTTTAAACCTTTGTTTGAGGAAGATTTCTTAGCCTTATTACCTAAAAATCATCCTCTTGCCGACTCTGATTCTATTACATGGCAAGAGCTTTGTTCAAATCCATTCGTTACATTGCAAAAGCCTTCAATTGTTCGATATTTAGTTGAGCAGAATTGTTTGCGAAATAATATGACGCTTGATTTAAAAGTTGAATGCCATCAAATTTCATCGCTTTCGAGCTTTGTTGCTTACGGAATTGGGGTAAGTGCGATTCCAAGGCATTTTGCGAAACATATTAATAAAGAACATAATGTATTAATCGAATTAAAAGACGAAACTATTCGTAAGACCGTTGGAATTGTTTATAAAAAGAATTTTGAAATTTCAAATATTTCTACTCAATTTATTGAGGCATTGATTCAATATAAATTTTAAAAATTAAATACTGGATTTTAGGATGAGATAAGCTTACGGCCAAGGTGAATTTCTTAATTATTATATTTTTCAATAACCTGAGACAATATTTTAAAAGATTTTAGCTTTGTATGCTTCTGATCTTTTGTTGTTAATTTGATAGCATTCATTGATTATACTTATTAATCCTTTAAAAAAATTAACTTCTATAATACAAATTGAGATGCTAAAAGTAAGATTACTAAGGGATATAGGAAAATAATAGAATGAATAAAGTTTATGCCAATGCAGAGGCAGCACTAAAAGATGTTATTGCAGATAATCAAACACTTGCCGTTGGTGGTTTTGGTTTATGCGGAATTCCGGAAAAACTGATTGTTGCAGTTAAGCAAAGTGGCGTAACTGGTCTTACTTGTATTTCAAATAACGCAGGTGTAGATGATTTTGGTTTAGGTATTTTGCTTCAAACTAAACAGATTAAAAAAATGATCTCTTCTTATGTGGGAGAAAATAAAGAATTTGAGCGCCAATATTTAAATGGTGAACTTGACGTAGAACTCACTCCACAAGGGACCTTAGCTGAAAAGTTACGTGCTGGTGGTGCTGGTATTCCTGCATTTTACACTCAAACTGGTGTAGGCACACTGATTGCTGAAGGTAAAGAAGAACGTACCTTTAAAGGCAAAAACTATATTTTAGAAGAATCATTAACAGCGGATATCGCACTTGTTAAAGCATATAAGGCAGATAAAGCGGGTAATTTGGTATTCCGTAAAACTGCTCAGAACTTTAACCCTGAATGCGCAATGGCTGGAAAAATTACGATTGCAGAAGTTGAACAAGTTGTTGAAATCGGTGAGTTAGATCCAGATGAAATCCATTTGGCAGGTATCTATGTAAATCGTATTGTACTTAATGCATCACCTGAAAAGCGTATTGAACATAAAACTTTAAGCACGGAGGCAGTATAAAATGGCTTGGTCACGCAATGAAATGGCACAACGTGCTGCAAAAGAACTTGAAGATGGTTTTTATGTCAATTTGGGTATTGGCTTACCTACCCTAGTTGCCAATTATATTCCTGAAAATATTAATGTTTGGCTTCAATCTGAAAACGGTTTATTAGGTATTGGCGAGTTTCCAACTGAAGAAACTGTTGATGCCGATTTAATTAATGCAGGTAAACAAACGGTTACTGCTCGCGCTGGCGCTGCTTTTTTCTCAAGCTCAGCTTCATTTGCCATGATCCGTGGCGGCCATGTAAACATTGCAATTTTAGGTGCAATGGAAGTTTCCGAAAATGGAGACTTGGCCAACTGGATGATTCCGGGTAAGAAAGTCAAAGGTATGGGCGGCGCGATGGACTTGGTTGTTGGTGTCCAAAAAGTTGTTGTTCTTATGGAACATTGTGCAAAAGATGGTACGCCAAAAATTGTGAAAAACTGTAGTTTACCTTTAACCGGTAAAGGTGTTGTGCACCGCGTAATTACTGACTTAGGTGTAATGGACATTACTCCACAAGGTGTTGAACTGATTGAACTTGCTAAAGATGTCACACTTGAACAGATTCAAGCTGTTACAGGTGTCGAATTCTATAAAACCTTAGTCGCATAAATTTTAATTTTTAGTTCGCCCTATAAGACTTAAGTTAGAAAGTGAGCTTAAGTCTTAACCCTTTTAAGCACCGGATGTGCTGTTAATGAATAAGAACGAGAAGGATTTTTTCAGCTATGGAAAAACAGCAAGGAATTTTTGAAAGATTTGCCCTTCGGATTAGTGATTGGTCTGAAAAGTGGTTTCCAGATTCGTATATTTTTGCACTACTCGGCGTCATTATTGTCTCTATTGCCGCTTTGGGTATTGGTGCCCCAATTCAAGATGTAGCAACTTCTTTCGGTAACGGTTTCTGGAGTCTTATTCCCTTTACCCTACAAATGACCATGCTGATTATTGTGGGTTATGTCGTTTCTGTATCTAAGCCAATAAAATTCCTGATTCAAAAAATGGCGCATATTCCAAATTCTGGGCGTGGTGCTATTGTTTTGGTTGCAACTGTCAGCTTGTTAATTTCACTGGTCAATTGGGCGGTAAGTACCATACTTACTGCACTTTTGGTGATCGCATTAGCGAAGCGTAAAGAGCTGAATATGGATTATCGTGCTGCCGCAGCGGCTGCGATTATTGGTATGGGTGCAACTTGGGCATTAGGGATCAGTTCTTCAGCAGCACAGCTTCAAGCGAATAAAAGCAGTTTGCCTGAGTCGATTTATAATTTGACCGGTGTTATTCCATTTACAGAAACCATCTTTCTTTGGCAATCAATTGCGATGACCATTATTCTGGTGATTGTTTCAATCGCAATCGCGTATTGGTCAGCGCCAAAAGGCAATAATGTTAAAACGATTGAAAGTTTTGACATTCAGTTTGAAGAAGAAAAGCCACATGAGGAAAAATCTACTCGTCCGGGTGACTGGTTAGAAAACTCGCCTATTTTAACGATTATTGTGGTGGCTTTAGGCTTAATCTGGATGTTTTTTGAATTTTCAAAAAGTAATCCGATCATTGCCATTTCAAGCCTAAACACTTACAACTTTGTGTTTTTAATGCTTGGGTTAGCGTTACATGGAACACCACGAAACTTCTTAAATGCTGTTTCAAAGGGAGTTCCAGCTGTATCAGGCATTTTAATCCAGTTCCCGTTGTACGGAAGTATTGCATTTATCATGACGCAAGCTTTAAACAGTCAGGATTTATCGCTGTCACACTATGTTGCCGAGTTTTTCGTCTCAATCGCTTCAAAAGAAACCTTTGCAATTGTGATGGGAATTTACTCCGCCATCCTTGGGTTCTTCGTGCCATCTGGCGGTGGAAAATGGATTATTGAAGCCCCATATGTCATGCAAGCAGCAAATGATTTAAAAGTTCATTTAGGCTGGTCTGTACAAATTTATAATGCAGCCGAAGCTTTACCGAATTTAATCAATCCATTCTTTATGCTTCCAATGTTAGGCATTCTAAAACTAAAAGCAAAAGATGTGATTGGTTTTACAGTCACTCAGCTCGTCGTGCATTTTCCTTTAGTTTTATTTTTATTGTGGTTCTTTGGAAGAACGCTTAGCTACACCCCACCCACTTTTTAATTTACTGGCGCCTTTAGTTTCAGCTAAAGGTAAATTTAGCAAATACATCAATAAGAGATATTAAGATGAGTTCAATTGTTATAGTTTCAGGTAGCCGTACTGCAATGGGCGGTTTTCAAGGCAGCCTATCGGCTTTAACTGCACCAGAACTTGGTGCTGCTGTCATTCGCGAATCGATCCAACGCGCAGGTGTTTCCCCTAAACAAGTAGATGAAGTTATTTTTGGTTGTGTATTGAGTGCAGGCATAGGTCAAGGGCCTGCTCGTCAGGCTATGCGTAAAGCTGGTGTACCTGATCATGTAGGTGCAGTCACCATTAATAAACTTTGCGGTTCTGCCATGAAAGCAGTGTTAATGGCATCAGACACCTTAAAAGCTGGTAGTGCTAACATTATTGTTACGGGTGGGATGGAGTCCATGAGTAATGCTCCATATATTTTGCCAAAAGCACGTGGCGGCTACCGTATGGGCCATGGCGAAATTAAAGATCATATGTTTTTAGATGGTCTTGAAGATGCTGAAACGGGTCGATTGATGGGTTCTTTTGCGCAAGACATGGCAAATACCAAAGGCTTTACACGTGAGCAAATGGATAACTTTGCGATTTCTTCACTGAAAAAAGCGCAAACTGCCATTACACAAGGTTACTTCAAAGAAGAGATTGTTCCTGTTGAAGTAAAAACTCGTAAAGGTACCGAAGTTATCGATCAAGATGAGCAACCATTAAAAGCGAATCTTGAGAAAATCCCAACATTACGCCCTGCCTTTAGCAAAGACGGTACAATTACAGCTGCAAACTCAAGCTCAATTTCTGATGGTGCTGCTGCATTAGTACTCACTACTGAAGAATATGCAAAAGAGCATGGTTTAAATACTTTAGCAAAAATTGTTGCAACTTCGACCCATTCACAGCATCCAAGCGAATTTACAATTGCTCCGATTAGTGCGATTCAAAAAGTACTTGAGCGTGCTGGCTGGTCTGTTGACGAGGTAGATGCTTGGGAAATTAATGAAGCTTTTGCAATGGTTGCAATGGCACCAATTCACGACTTAGGTATCGATGAAGCAAAAGTTAACATACATGGTGGTGCATGTGCTTTAGGACACCCAATTGGCGCAACTGGTTCAAGAATTATCCTTTCTCTTATCTATGCTTTAAAACGCTTAGGTAAAAAGAAAGGTGTTGCTGCGTTATGTATTGGTGGCGGTGAAGCTACAGCAGTCGCAATTGAAATCTAAAAATTCAAAACAAAGAAGATGTAAGAGTTTTTCTTACATCTTCTTTTTTAGACTTTAAAAAGTTCATAACAGGTTTGACGGAACCATTTGTGGCTACTTTTATGATGGCAAGACATATGCCAATGTTGTTTAACATCATAAGTTGGGAAGTCGAGAGGTGCTGGTAAAATCTGTAAATTTTCTCTCACCAATAAGACTTGGCTCAAATAGTACGGCACAGTTGCAATCGCATCTGTTTCTTGAACGACTAATCCTACCCCTAGATAACTTGGTAAACGGATTAGAATATTTCTATCCAACCCCTTGTTCTGTAATTCATTTTTAATGTGGTAGTGACCGATCCCTGCATCAATATCGATATGATATTCACGCATATAGTCCTCTAAAGTAAAATTATTTGGATCTAAACGAGGATGGCTCTTAGAGCTAATCACCACATAATGTTGTTTGAAAAACTTCTGTTGATAAAAGCCTTCTTCCAATTGAGGTAAAAAGCCAATTGCAAGGTCAATTTCACCATTTGCCATTTGATAACTAGTTTCTGGTGTAATCGGCCGAATATTCAAACGGATTAAAGGGGCCTTCTCTTTTAAATAGTTTGTTAATTGCGGCAATAAGACCAGATGAGATACATCAGTCATCGCAATAGTAAAAAGTTGATCCGAAGTAAGTGGGTCAAAGTTCACACTAAAGTTGTTAATACTTTCAACTTTATCAATAACTTCACTAATGAGTGGAAAGATTTCTTTAGCCAATTCGGTTGGAATCATTTCATTCCCAACACGAATAAAAAGCGGGTCATTAAAATGCTGACGGATTTTGTTCAGTCCATTACTAACACTCGGTTGTGTGAGGCCAATCGCATCAGCAGCCATTGAAACGCTTTTAAACCGATAAATGTGATAAAAAATATTTAGTAATCTACTATCTAGATCAAACAAAATTGTCTCCGTCTGGATCAAATAATCCATTCAAAAGGAATGAAATCAGGTACAGCATATATAGAAATGCTCACTAGATTTTTGAATTATTGATATATGGTCTAAATTAACAAAGAATCTAGACCATGAGCAATGCTTTATAAAGCCTTTCATCATAAAGACAAAGGTATGGGCGCTTTAATTGATTACTTTGTATGTAAATATGTTGAATACAATACATATCCTTATAAATTTTAATCAGGCTGAGTTTGGAAGCCCTTCCAGATTTGCTGGACTGCTTTGTTATCACTCAAATTATTTTTAAAAATGTAAATATCTTGGGGAAGACAATACTCATGATGATCTAACATAACCAATTTTCCGTTAGCAAGATCTTCTTCTACATTGATTTTTGGAATCCATGCGACACCTAAACCTTGTAATACCAGCTCTTTCAAATTAGTTGCATTATCAGTTTCGTATAAGGTTTTATAAATCAGTTTACCTTCGATCAGTTGGTCTACTAATTTTCGCAAATAAGCATGTTTACTATAAGCAAGCAATGAAAAATTATTCTGAATTGTATGCTTAGGCGTATGGTTTGCTTCAGTAGCCGATACAGGAACAATCTCTGTTTCAGCAATCTTGATTCCACTTAAAATATCATCACCAACACGGTTAATATGAGATCGGTCTGCATAACAAATCATAAAATCGCAGGCACCTTCTTTTAAAAGAGATAAACCCTCGCCACTATTTGTCGCTACAATTTCAATTTTTAAATCACGCATAAACGTTGGAAATTTTTTCAAAAAAGTCGTTAAAAAACCGGAAGCTAGTGAGTGAACCACACAAAAACGAATAGTAGATTCGGTTTCATTTTTAATATTTTTAATCAGCTTAGCGGTCTCTTCCACCTGCTTCTCAATATTTTTAGACATAACCAGCATAATTCGCCCGATGTCTGTAAATTCAATATTATTTTTATTATTTCTAATAATAACTTCAGCTCCAATCATCTCTTCTAATTGCTGAATTCTACGCGTAAAAGCGGATTGACTAATAAATCGTTTTTCTGCTGCTTTTGAAATAGAACGCTCTCGCTCTAATGTCAAAAGATCTTCTACCCAACGTACTTCTAAGTTCATTTTATGCATTCCCTTTTTATAGTTATGTCCTTAATTTATCTTGTTGGGAAGCTGAAGAAATAGCTGAATAGATGAATGAAAAATATAAAACATGGGAGTACCTGCAAAAATGCGATGGAAGAATGGCAAAGCCAAACGATAAAAATAAGTATTTAATAATTCTGACATAGAAAAGAGCGTAAGAGAATAAAAGACTTTGATTTAACTCTACAACTCATACAAATATAAAATTCTTCTAATAAAAATTATTTTAAATCAACAATTAAATTAGACATAACGCTAGTAAATGAATAATTCAACCTTAATAAAAAATAAGAATGATCCTATAGTTTCTTCATGTTTTAATTTTGATAAAAAAAGTCCGCACCTTGGGGAAGAATACGGACTGTAAAACTAAAATATTACTATTTTGATCATTTCAGGATTTAAGCTTTCTGACCTAATGAATTCTTTCAAATCAGAAGATATATTTGCAGTATAGTTCCACTAAAGAAACCTGACTATTCTACTAAAGTAGCTATCCCAAATCAGACCGAAACAAATTTCTAATATTCCCCAATGAGATAATATAGCTTTCTTGAAATTTCAACCATCATGTTAGAAGTATATTGAGTAATTTCAAAAACTTGCTTTTTCTGTGGATTAAATACCATATTATCTTTTTCATCGCTAAAAAAGATATATGTGGTGTATTTATCCATTTGATGGATATGCTCTTTTAAGCTTACTTTTTCCCCAGAATTGGGATCATAGGCGATAAACTTCATTCTCATGAATTTTGTCTCTATACATACAGTCTTTTACCTAAAATTTAATAAAACTTAGATAAAACAATATTTTGATGGATAATATAAAATAGTTGAGCTGAGTAATCGTAGCTATTTATAAGATATGGCTACGATATTATTTGCCTTGTTTACAGAGGTTTCTGCAGAGGCAATAGACTGCTCAGCTTCTTTAAGCAGACGAGAGGTTTTAGACTCACTCTTCTCTTCACCATGGAAAAGTACATAGTATGTAAAACTACCCAAAATAATTAATGCAGCTGTGACTTTTAACATAAACTTAAAAACTAGGATTTTTTTGTATTATAGTGCCTTTTATGTGAAATGCATCACATTTTTATATAAATTTGTTAGATAAGCTACACTCTCTGTGCTATTAGCCTCGTTAATTTACTTGATATTTCATTTAAATTAATAAGTCTAAAATTTTGTATACAGTTATTTTTTTAATTACATGATCATTTAGTTCATTCAGTAATTTTATACATTAAATTTAACTAAACAGTAAGCCATTAATTTAAAAAATAAAATTTAGATTTAATTAGCAAAGAAAAAGTTTTTTTATTTTTAGGTTTAGAAAAGAAAAAATTTGATATGCAAAAAATGCATAATTAACTTGATAAATGCATTAGAAGTGAAGCATTTCGAAATCTAATATGAATTATCTACTCTACTAATTCGAAGTTTAATGATGAACGCTGAAATTACCACCCGTATTGAGAAGGATCTTATTGGTTATAGAGAAATCAATAATAATGATTATTACGGAGTTCAAACATTACGTGCTCTAGAAAACTTTAACTTAACTCAAAGCAAAGTTGGAAATTTCCCTCATTTAATTAAAGCGTTAGCAATGGTAAAACTTGCTTGTGCTGAAGCGAATCATAATCTTAAAAGCTTAGATCAAACTAAATTTGAAGCAATTGAATATAGTTGTAATCAACTTATTCGCGGTAATTTTCATGATCAATTCCCGATCGATATGTTGCAAGGTGGTGCTGGTACTTCAACCAACATGAATGCAAATGAAGTATTGGCGAATGTTGCTTTAGAATATATGGGACACGCAAAAGGCCAATATCAATATTTACACCCTAATAATGATATCAACATGTCACAGTCTACAAATGACGTGTACCCTACTGCAATTCGTTTAGGCTTATTATTAAATTTAGACGAATTGAATCTCCCTTTTAATAACTTAATTTTAAGTTTCCGTAACAAGTCTCAAGAATTTGCTCACATCTTAAAAATGGGTCGTACTCAGTTGCAAGATGCTGTACCAATGACATTGGGTCAAGAGTTTGGAGCTTTTGCAGTAACCTTACAAAAAGACCTTGAGCAAATTAATACGCTTATTCCAAATGTTTTAGCTTACATGAACCTTGGTGGCACAGCGATTGGTACAGGCATTACCACTGAATTTAACTATCGCGAACTTGCGATCCAAGCGCTTGCAAAAATCTCTGGTAAGAAAATTAAGTCATCTCCTGATTTAATCGAAGCAACTTCAGATATGGGCGATTTCGTTCTTTTATCCGGTTTATTAAAACGCACAGCAACTAAGCTATCGAAAATTGCTAACGACTTACGTTTACTTTCAAGTGGACCCCGTACCGGCATTAACGAAATTAACCTAGAAGCACGTCAACCTGGTAGTTCAATTATGCCAGGTAAAGTAAACCCAGTTATTCCAGAAGCGATGAACCTTGCTTGCTTCCAGATTATTGCAAATGATTTAGCTGTAACTTTAGCCGCTGAAGCTGGTCAATTACAGTTGAATGCAATGGAACCACTTATTGCATTCAAACTATTTGAATCGATGGATTTGCTTGGTAACGCGATGACAATGTTCCAAAGTAAATGTATTGATACGATTACGGCGAACCCTGAGCATTGTAAAGCTTTAGTTGAAAATTCAATTGGTATTGTGACTGCACTTAACCCATATTTGGGTTATGAAACTACAACTCGTATTGCTAAAACTGCAAACGAAACTGGACAAAGTGTATTGGCTTTAGTTCAGAACGAAGGCTTATTATCGGCACAAGTGCTTGATGATATCTTGTCGATTAATAATATGGTTAAACCAAAAATGTCGGCTTAATTCCTGAAATAAAAAAAGGAGCTTTTATAAGCTCCTTTTTTTATTTGTTTTATAAATTTTAAAAATTAAAAGTTGTAGAGAATTGAGCTGTACGAGGATTACCCAAGAATAAGTAGTCATCGCCCATAAATGCGCCTACATCACGCCAATATTTCTTATTAAATAAGTTATCAATATTGAGTCTAAACGTCGTGTCATGCCCAGCAAAATTTGTTTTATAGGCAGCACCAATATTAAAGACGCTATATCCACCTACTTTTGCAGTTGCCTCTTTGTTTGCATATTTACTACTACTATATTGCATACCACTGAGTAATCTTAAACCTTCAACTGAAGGTACTTTATAAGATAACTGAGCAGTTGCCCGTACTTTCGGTACATTTTGAGTTTGATGACCTTTGTAGCTGTCACTATCAATATCAACAAGGCGAGATTTGGTATAGGTAATACCTGAGCTTAGGTCAATGGTATCTGTTAATGCACCTGTTAAACCTAATTCAATACCTTGATTGTGCTGTTCACCTTGCTCAATAAAATCGAAAGTTCCATCGGCATTGACTTTGCTATATTGATTATCCTGTTTTAAATCAAAAATAGCAGCTGTTAGCAAGAAGTTTTGTACTTGTTGCTTAATACCAAGTTCAAATTGTTCAGAATTTCTAGGTGATAAAATTTCAAGAGCATTATTAGCAAACCAAGGTGCTTCACTACCATCCGATAAACCTTTGGCATATGAAGCATAAAGATTAGACGTAGCAGTTGGGCTATACATGAGCGCTAATTGTGGTAAGAACTTATTTAAATCCGTATCTCGGCTTTGCTGCCCATCTGAATTATAAGCTTGCTCATCAAGGTGAATAAGTTTTCCACCTAGTAGAGTTGACCATTGATCGTTAAATTGAACTCGGTCTGATAGGGTAAATGCAGTCTGATTGCTTTCTAGAGCTTTGTAACGATCGCCTAAGCTGTCTGATGATGGACTGTAGTCAATCGTATCTTGATAGATATTGCCTGTTCCTACCGCTACATTCAGAGGTGTATGGTGCTTTAAGGTTTTATAAGTATTTTGTAATTCGAAAGCAACTTGATGCTGAATGTTGCCAGTATTGAATTGACCATTTAACCCAGCAGCAAACTGGTTGGTAATACGTGTGTCATCTGGGCTACGAAAATCGTAAATATCGTAATTACCGTGTTTATCAAAAGTATTGCCTAAACCAGTAACTTCACAATTATCGTTATAACATCCCCATGGGAAAGCACTATTATCATCAATCACAACACGGCTTTGCGATGCACTTAAGCTGCCATTCCACTGATCGTTAAAGGCATATTGATATTTCAAGCTTGAATTTACGCTGTTATTTACAACAGGCTTGCTCCAAGACTGATAACCCAATAAACGGTCTGCATCAACATTTGTTGGCACTTGCCCATCAAGCAGTTGATAGCCCGGCACTGAGCGTTGGCTTTGATGCTGAGCTTCAATATCAAACAGTAGTTTAGAGCGATCATTAATTTTCCAGTCTAAAGCAACCGAACCGAACTCACGTTTACCATTTGCATGATCGACATTTGGGTGAATACTTTCATGAGCTAAATTTATTCGATAGCCAAACTTATCATTCAAAAAGCCGCCTACATCCGTTGCAAATGTATAACCACCTTCTGAATTTGCATCGACGGTAATACTCTTAACATCGGCAGGTCTTTTGGTCACATAGTTGACAACACCACCTGGAGTCGACATTCCACTTTGAATAGCAGAAATTCCTTTTAAAATTTCTACTCGCTCTTTATTTTCTAAAGCAACGTTTTGTTCACCACGAATGTTATGGCCATTAATGAGATAACTTGAGCCTAAATCGAGTGTAAAACCTCGAGCCACAAAATTAGGATAGTACCCAATTGCAGCGTAGCCATCCCCTAACGATGAATCATTTTTAATAACATCAGTCAGTGTTTTTGCGTGTTGATCTGCTATGCGCTCAGATGTAATTGTTGTGATGGAGGCAGGAATTTTTTTAATATCGCTTGTTTGAAAACCAGATAAATCAACTTTTTTTGAGGAATACAAAGCGTCAACGTTTTGGGTGGCATTGACGGTAATAGTTGGGAGCTGTGAAACCTCCGCTTCATTTGCATAGACTACAGATGTCATCAGTGCAATAGATGAAGCCAATGCTGTTTTAGAACATGTTATGAAGTGAAGATTTAACGAGTGTCTGTCCATTGAATAACTACCTGCCCCTACCGTGCATAATATAAGTGTGCTAAAAGTCGGAGATCTTCCATATTTTTAGCCTCGAAAGAATACAGGGACAAATATCCAGAAACAACAAATTATATAATTTTTAGATCAACTGAATTTTATGTAATAAAGCGTGATCATTATATGAATTTTATTTATTTTCTTTGAAATTGAGACTATAACTTTTTAAGTATTACCAAATAGTCAAAATAAAACTAAGCTCAAAATAGGACTAAAACTAAGGAGGAATACAATAACGCATATGGTTGATAAATTAGATGTTTGATTTTAAATAAAGTTTATGGTGCGATGATCATCTAACAAAATTAAGGAAATGTTCGATAATCGATAAAAATATCTTTAAATCGAACAAAAGATCATACAATCACTAGAATGAAAATTTAAAATTATAAAAAATGCATGGAGAGGAATTCTAAGGATGTGCTCAGGATTGAGTGATATTTAAAAACTCATGCTATTTCCTGTTCAGTACACCTAAAAATTTCTATTTTTTCTGCTAACTGACGGAATATATATGACATACACTAAGGAAGAAAAACGTAGCAGAATACGCGGTATTGTTGGTGCGGCCTCTGGTAACCTTGTTGAATGGTTTGACTTTTATATCTATGCAGTCTTTGCGGCTTATTTTACACAAGCCTTAACTGCACCTGACATGGATAGTTCGACCAAAGCTATTTATGTCTGGGGTGTATTTGCTGCAAGTTTTTTCATGCGTCCTATTGGTAGTTGGATATTCGGGCGCATTGCAGATCGACATGGTCGAAAAAAATCAATGGTCGTTTCTATTTGCTTAATGGCATTGAGTTCCTTTTTATTTGCAGCCCTGCCCACTTATGATCAAGTTGGCTTATTTGCTCCTTTTCTTTTACTCGTTGTCCGCTTACTTCAAGGTTTATCTGTAGGTGGTGAATATGGCGCCGTAGCAACCTACATGAGTGAATTAGGATTAAAAGGTCAACGTGGTTTTTACTCCTCTTTTCAATACGTCACACTCTCTGGTGGTCAATTACTGGCAAGTTTGCTCGGCGTAATTTTATTAACGTTTTTGAGTGAGGAACAATTACTTAATGGTGGTTGGCGTATTCCATTTGTTATTGGTGGTATTGCTGCAATTGTATCTTTACTCGCTCGTAGTCGCTTAGAAGAAACGCTTTCTCATCAAGACAGTGAACGTGCGGGATCAGGTAGTTTAAGAGAACTCTTTAAAAAACACTGGAAAACATTCTTATTGGTGGTTGGTTATACCTCTGCTGGTTCATTAACTTTTTATGTTGAAACCGTTTATTCAAAAACCTATTTAACGAACTTAGGTATGGATGGAAAAACCGTTGGTTATATAATGACCTTCGCGTTGTTTGTCTATATGTGTGCTCAACCTGTATTTGGTTCAATTTCCGACCGTATTGGGCGACGTTCTTCAATGTTGGCTTTTAGCTTATTATCTGCGATTTTTATCTATCCCGTTATGGCAATCGGAATGCCTAATTATATAGATTCGCCGATCATCATTACCTTGCTCCTCATTTTTATGATGTTGATCTTGAGTTTCTATACATCTATTAGTGGTTTAGTTAAAGCCGAAATGTTCCCTCCATATGTGCGTGCATTGGGCGTAGGATTTTCTTATGCAGTAGGTAATGCCATTTTTGGTGGGTCGGCACCTTCGGTTGCATTACAGTTTAAAGCTGCTGGAATTGAAAACACCTTCTTCATCTACGTCATTGTTATGCTCATTATCTGTTTCTTATGTAGCCTCGCGCTTCCGAAAAAACCAGATTATTTAGAACATGACCATTAAATAAATGAGATGCCTTTTGTCCCAAGCAAAAGGCATCCTTAACACTTAACAAACTCTTTTAAGAAAACCCAAGGATAAATTCCTTTGTCATGTCCATCACTAAAACAGATTTGGGCACCATATCCTTGATCAAACATTGCGGTAATTTCAATTTCCGCCTGTTCAATTTCTATTTGTTTTATTCGTTTTGATCTGCAAAAACCGCAAGGACAAATTTCTCTAAGATGTTGGTGGCTCAAGCATAGGCTTGAACCATCATTCCAAATAAAATGAACTTGTTTATTTAAAATATCTACACGGATATCAGGTCTGGTTTGCATACTTCACCTCACCAATTTGATTTAATCCAATACGAATAGCTTTTCGGACTTCAGGATCAGAATCATGTTGATGCTGTTCTAATAGCATTTGAGCTTCTTGTGTGCCAATTTCCCCAAGTGCTAAAGCAACTTCTTTACGTAAATTGCTAATTTCATGTTTAAAATTAACTGCCAAATCTGCAACTGCCAAACTCGATTTTAACAATCCCAAACTGCGTACAGCTGCTATTTGTACTTGCCAGTAAGGATCCACTAATGCCTTAATTAAGGGTGCTTCAAGTTCGGAAATACGTAATTTCCCAATAGTTAATGCAGACTCCACTCTTAACTGCCAACTTTCAGCATTTAGTGAATGATTAAGTGCTTGAATCACATCAATTGATAATTTTTTACTATAAGCCAAACCACCTGTTGCAATACGTCGTACTTCGTCATCTATATCTGTTTCAACAATTTTTGCCAATATGGTAATGGCTTGGTCTTGTTGCAACCAGCTTAAAGCACTCACAGCTTCACGGCGTACAAGAATATCTTGATGCTGTACCAAAGCTGATATTTCTGCAAAGAATTGCTGCGCTCGTAAAGGTTTTAAAGCGCGTAAAATTGCGCTTTTTACAAAAGTATTTTCATGCTGTAAATATGGTGCAAGTATATCAGCTGATGCAGCTTCTTTGATTTCACTTAAGCTCTGACTTGCTGCTTGACGAACATCAGCATTTTCATCTATCAATGCTTGAGCAAGCACATGTAGGCTTGCTTCATCTTCCCAACTTTCTAGTTTTTTAGCAGCTTCTTCACGGACCAAAGCGGAAGGATCATGTTTTAATGCATCATGTACCCAAGGCAATAAATCTGGATTTTCTTCATCACCAATATTCATTAAAGCAACAAACCGAACCTTTTCATCTGGTTGATTTAGCTGGGCGAGAAATTCCTGATTATATTCATCTTGGTCGTCTAAGGTTTGATAATAAAAACTCATTCGTATTCCTTGATTTGTGCTTTCTTTCCAAGCCCTAACGGGTTTAAGCGACTCAACTCTTCTTGTTGAGTGGCTTCCTTTAAAGTTTGCATGCAATGTTTTTTAATGGTTGTAAATTCGCTACTCGTAACAAGTTCGATATCACGTGGACGTTCAAAATCAAGGTTGATTTCCTCAATAATTCGGCCCGGTCTATGACTCATAATCAGTACTCGATCTGCCAGAAAAAGTGCTTCATCAATATCGTGGGTAATAAATAAAACTGAAGTTTGAATTTCTTGCCAAATTTCGAGCAATAGCATTTGCATTTTTAAACGGGTTTGAGCATCAAGTGCTCCAAAAGGCTCATCCATTAATAAGATTCGAGGCTCATTAATAAGTACTCTCGTAATTTCAACCCGTTGCTGCATACCGCCAGAAAGTTCGGCAGGAAATTTGTGTTCAAATCCTTTAAGCCCAACCAGATCAATCATCTTTCTGGCTTGTTCTATACGACTATGCTTACTGATTCCTTTCATCTTTAAACCAAAAGCAATATTTTCTAAAACGCTTTTCCAAGGGAATAAAGTGTGTTGCTGGAAAACCAAACCTCTGTCCGGATGCGGTTCAACAATAGACTCATTGTCGACTGTTAAAGTTCCTGAACTAATGGGTAAGTGTCCTGCCAAAGCCCCTAATAATGTTGACTTTCCACAACCTGAAGGCCCTAATAAACAAATAAACTCACCCGGTTGTATTTCAAAATTGACCCGATCTAATGCTTGAAAGCGATTTTTACCTTGCCCTAAATGTAGTGATAGATTTTGAATGCGCACATGGCCTTGTGTAATTGACATTTTAAGACTTCCTCAATTGATACCATGGGGTAAATCGATTTCCAATCACACGGACTAAGGTACTACTGAACATACCTAATGCCCCGATCAGTACCATACCAACTACAATATTGCTGTAATTTTGCAAGGTGAAAGATTCCCATGTGAAATAACCAATTCCGTGTTGGCCTGAAATCATTTCAGCGGTGACTAAACAGAACCAACAAGTACCCATTCCAATGGATAAACCCGTAATAATGTTGGGTAATGCACCCGGAATAATGACTTCACGGATAATGGCGAGATCAGAAGCACCTAGACTTTTTGCCGATGCAATTAATCTTGGGTCGACTGCACCGACACCATGGACTGTGTTTAATAGAATCGGAAATAAAGCGCCAATAAAGGTAATAAAAATCATGGAAGCTTCTGATGATGGAAAAATCAGAATCGCCAAAGGAATCCATGCAACTGCTGGAATTGGGCGTAATACTTCTAATGGCGGCATTAAAAATGCAGCGATTTTTTGATAACGTCCAGCCAACAATCCAATGCCTACACCAATTAATGCAGCCAATAAAAAACCAATTACAACTCGAAAAATACTAGATTCAACATGTTCAAATGCTGTGCTGAGTTGAAAAAACGACCATAGCGCATGGATGACATCTATAGGTGTCGGTACATTGCTAAAGTTCACAATACCTAAATTTATTTTAAACTGAGCAAGTCCTTGCCAAGTTACTATCCAGAAAACTATGGATGTAAAAGCGATTCCATAATTTTTAAAATGTGTTTGATATGACCTCAACACCTGAAAAAACTTGAGTAAAAAAATGCTTTGGTTCTTGGGTTTTGTCTGGGCTAAACTACTCATTCGGCACCTCCTGCTCATTAGGTAAAACAACATCAACCATGGGTCACGAGCTGAATGGCTTTAAAGTCATATACTTTTCCACCTTGTTGTTTAGCCCATTTTTCAGCATCATCTTTTAATAAAAAGGCCTGCACTTGACCTGCTTTATCTGTGGCGTACCATGCCAGATTGGCAAGCAACTTAATGTCGGATTGATGATCTTGGCTATAAACCACACGTACGGTTTTTCCTACCGCTTGAATTTTCTTTAAATCAGAAAAAGCATGCTCAGGTGTTTCATAACTACGAACCTTTTCTTCACCCTTTACCCAAATTTGAGTAATCCGATTAAACGTTTTGATAGGTTGACCAGTTAAAGCATCATTTGCGACTAGAGGTAATTTTGCATAATCAGCAAGTTGTTGGCTGTAATTGAGTCCAGAAGCCTGAAATGCTTCTTTAATGTATTGGTCATCAATAAATTTATTTACATCGAGACTACCATCGTTTTTGCCTAGAACTTTTAAGGTATCTATGGCAATTTGGGTTGCTTTTCGATATTCAGGTTTCCAAGTCAAATCACGAGTTTGTAGACCTAATGGTCCATGAAACAGATAGACCACCTCGGCAGGAATACCCGTTTTTTCTGCAATCAGTTCACTATATTTTTCAGGTTGTTCCCGAATCAGACGATTTGCTTCAATAGTCGCTTGTAAGTAAGCTTTTATGACTTCTGGATGTTGCTGTGCATAATCCTTGCTGGCAAGTGAGCCATGAAATGTCGGTGATTTTGCTTGTGAACCATCATAGATTTTTTTAGCAAAACCTTGGTAAGCAAATAACTCTCCAAAGGGCACAAAGTCAGCATGCGCAGCAATCTTATGACTTTTTAATGCAGGTCCTGCCACTTCAGGAGCCTGAGCAATCACTTTAATATCTTTATCAAGTTGCCAGCCCTCAGCTTGAATGGCACGAAGTAACAGTCCATGAGCAGTTGAAGCAAAAGGTACAGAAATGGTCTGCCCTTTTAACTCTTTTAGGGATGTTACTTTTGAGTCAATAGGAACAACAATCGCATTACCACTGCCATTAATACTGCCGGATAGAGGCGCTAAAAAGATGCTTTCTTTTCCGGCCTTTTTAAATGCGGCTAAATTATTAACAGCAGGAAAGTCAGCCATTGCACCTAGGTCCAAACGTCCGGCTACCATTTCACTGGTTAGTGGTGCCCCAGAAGTAAAGTTTTTCCATTGAATATCGTATTTAACATGCTTGTATTGACCATCTTTAGGTAAATATTTAGGCAATAAATTCAATTCACGAATGAGTAATCCACCTGTTGCACAGTTGATGGTCGTGTCTTGCGTACCAATCGCTACCCGAACAGTTTCACTTTTGCTGCCACACCCAATAGTGCCGAGGACAATAGCGCTAATTAAACTGCTCAGTAATAATTTTTTATTTCTATCTTTCATTTTATGTATTCCAAATTAATTATTTGAGTAAGTATGGGATATTTACTTTGACTGCATCCGTTGGGCAGTCCTTTTCACAAGGCATGCAGTACCAACATTCATCAAATTGCATATAAGCTTTTTGAGTTATAGGATCGATTGCCAATAAGTCCATTGGACAAACATCTACACAGACTGTACATCCTTTATCAGCAATACATTTATCTTCATCGATAATGACGGGAGCAATAGTACGGTGCTGAATTTCTTTAAAAATAAAAGCCATTGTTTGAGTTCCTGATTTATTTAGTCTGTAAGAGCAACATCTTTTTGAATGCGTAAACGGTCATAAGACACAGCTTCATCTTGATTAATCGGAACCACATAAGGCTCAATTGTTTTTTTGAAACTGGTCATGTTGCCGTTTTCATCTTTTTTCAAATGTGCATGACAGAACCATTCCGAGTTATTCTTCTGAGGAAAATCTGCACGATAATGATAAAGGCCCCAACGGCTTTCTTGTCTAAACAATGAGGCTCTGGCCGCCATTTCTGCACAGTCTCGAATAAAAGATACTTCAGCGGCGCGCATGAGTTCATGCGGGTTTTGTGCAGAAATTCGGGCAATATCCTGTTTTATTTCTTCAAAACGTTTAAGCCCAATTTCCATTTTTTGGCGCGTTTTAGGTGGCTGCAAATAGTCATTTACAAAACGGCGCAGCTTATATTCCACTTGTTCTGCGGGTAAACCTTCAACGCAATTAAGTGGAGCAAAGATTCGTGCTTTCTCTGCCTCTATTTCAGTTTGGTTCAATTCACTATCTACAATTTCGCTCACATATTGTGCTGCGTTTACTCCAGCAAACCAGCCATAGGTAAATGCGCCAAGCATATAGTTATGTGGTACGGCAGCCATGTCTCCTGCACTATATAAACCTTTAACTGAAGTTTCTGCTTTTTCATTTACCCATACACCAGAAGCACTGTGTCCACTGCAAAAACCTATTTCTGAAATATGCATTTCCACCATATCTTGACGATAATTGGTTCCTCGGCCTTCATGAAAACGTCCACGGCTTGGGCGCTCATTGGTATGTAGAATCTCTTCAATGGTTTGAATCGTTTCTTCAGCCAGATGATCTACCTTTAAATAAACCGGACCGTTACCGCTTTCCAGTTCTTGGTAAAATTCCCACATCATTTGACCACTCCAGTAGTCACATTCAATGAAACGTTCACCTTTACTATTGGCTGTATAACCCCCTAAAGGACCTGTCACATAGGCACAAGCTGGACCGTTATAATCTTTAATCAGCGGGTTGATCTGGAAGCATTCTAAATTGGCCAGCTCAGCTCCTGCATGGTATGCCATGGCATAACCATCGCCAGCATTGGTTGGGTTCTCATAAGTTCCCATTAAATAGCCTGAAGCTGGCAGACCTAAACGCCCTGCTGCACCACAACATAAAATGGCAGCTTTAGTCTTAATGACATAAAAATCACCACTACGGCAGTCGAAACCTAATACCCCATTAATCGCACCTTGCTCATTTTTTAAAAGTTTGGTCGTGACAATCCGGTTATTGATTTTGACTTGAGCACGTTTTAACTGACGATATAGAACCTTTTTTACATCATGGCCTTCAGGCATTGGTAAAACATATGCGCCCATGTGATGTACTTTTTTTACAGCAAACTCACCCGTTTCATCTTTTTCAAATTTAATGCCCCATTGATCAAGTTGTTGAATAGTTTTAAAACTGTGTTTGGCATATGCATATACAGTTGTCTGGTTAACCACTCCATCGTTGGCAATCGTAATTTCTTTGGTGTATTGCTCTGGTGTTGCATACCCCGGAATAATGGCATTATTAAGCCCGTCCATTCCCATTGAAATAGCACCACTACGCTTTACGTTAGCTTTTTCAATCAGTAAAACTTTTAAATTGGGGTTTTCCTGTTTTGCTTTAATTGCTGCCATTGGCCCAGCAGTTCCACCACCAATAACGACAATGTCATATTCAAGATATTTAGTTTCCATGGTTGTATATTCCTTATTTTATCTCTGTTATTAACGATGAATACGTAAACGGTATTGGAACGTATCACCTGAAAAATAGAGATATTCATAGTCAATCGGTTGCCCATTTGCATCGTGGGTCAAGCGTTCTACGCGTAATATAGGTGTACCTAACTCCACTTGGAGTAAAGCCGCTAACTCTTCATCAGCTACTGTGGCATCAATGCTTAGATCAGCATGCCCCAGTGGGATACCGCACTCTTCTTCGAGGGCTTTAAAAATATCGGTAGTACGTAAATCAATCGCTTTCTCTTTAAGTTTTAGCCCAATATGTTCTGGTAAATAGGTCAACTCATAGGAAACCGGCTGGCGGTTTAGCAAACGAACACGTTGAATTTCATATACATTGGCTTTAACAGGTAGTTTCAATTTCGGTACGACATGCACAGGAATTTGCTTAAGCTCAGCCGAGATAACCCTGTTCAAAATTTCATGACCCGCAGATGACATTGCTTCAGCAAAGCCTTGTAAATTTGAGATGTTCTGGAAGGTTTTTGGCTTACTTACAAAAGTTCCTTTGCCTGGAACTTTGAAAATGTAGCCCTCTAACTGTAATTGAGTTAATGCCTGACGAACTGTAATTCGACTCACACCAAACTGTTCAGCAAACTCATTTTCAGATGGAATTTGGCTAAGAACAGCATATTCACCATTTACGATTTTATTGAGAATGAGTTCCCTTAACTGATCGTAAAGAGGTTTATGATTTTTTGAATCTTGGGGGAGCTGGCTCATGCTGCACAACCTGTTATAACAACTTGAGCAAATAATGTATAAAATGTTTCTGTAGTGGAAATAATTTAAAGCGATAACTTTAGTTGAAAATATAATTTTTATTAATTTCAAAGTGTTGATATACATAAAAACGTAAGATTGAAAAAATGATCATCAAAAGTACATCTGGCTTTGCTATGCTGTTAAAAATAATTTGGCCTTTCTAAAGCAAATATTTTTATAAATTAAGTTCTATTTTAAAGAGATGGATATGCTACAAAAAGAAGAAACCATCGCGGATGGGCCAGTGGAAAATATCAGTTTCTGGCAAGCTTTTTTATTTTGGTTGAAATTGGGTTTTATTAGTTTTGGTGGACCAGCGGGACAAATCGCAGTCATGCATCAAGAACTAGTTGAGCGAAAACGCTGGATTTCTGAGAAAAGATTTTTACATGCACTTAACTACTGCATGTTACTACCTGGCCCCGAAGCACAGCAATTGGCGACTTATATTGGTTGGCTTATGCACAGAACGGCGGGTGGGCTGGTTGCTGGTATTTTATTTGTATTACCCTCTTTATTCATTTTAATTGGTTTATCTTGGGTTTATATAAAATTTGGAGATGTACCTGTTATTGCTGGAATTTTCTATGGAATTAAACCAGCTGTAACCGCAATTGTATTTCATGCTACTTACCGTATAGGTAGCCGCTCTCTTAAAAATAAATTTTTATGGGGAGTTGCAATTGCTGCGTTTTTTGCCATTTTTGTTTTAAAACTTCCCTTTCCTCTTATTGTTTTATCAGCTGGTATTGCAGGCTACTTAGCCAGTAAAAAATATCCTGAGCTATTTTCTTCAGCAGCGGGTCATAAAGCCAGTCAAAAAGATTATGGCCGTGCATTTATTGATGATGATACGCCCACGCCAGAGCACGCTAAATTCCAATGGTCGCGCTTAGCTAGACTTATTTTTGTGGCTATCGGCTTATGGTTATTACCCATCTTAGCTTTAGCTTCATATTTTGGATGGCACCATTCTTATACTCAAATGGCATGGTTTTTCACTAAAGCAGCTTTGCTTACTTTTGGTGGTGCATACGCCGTTTTACCTTATGTCTATCAAGGCGCAGTGAATAACTTTGGTTGGCTTTCACCTACTCAAATGATTGATGGACTCGCTTTAGGTGAAACTACACCTGGTCCACTGATTATGGTGGTTGCTTTTGTTGGTTTTTTAGGAGGTGTGAATCATGCATTACTTGGCCCAGAACATCTATTTTTTGCTGGAGCATTAGGCGCAGTCATTGTCACTTGGTTTACTTTTCTTTTTTCATTTGTCTTTATTTTTGCTGGTGCGCCCATTATTGAATCTACCCATAATGAAATTAAATTTACGGCGCCCCTTACTGCAATTACCGCGGCTGTGGTCGGTGTGATTTTAAATCTGGCATTATTTTTCAGTTATCACGTGCTATGGCCTCAAGGTTTTTCTGGACCCTTTGATGTTGTTGCGGCTTTAATTACACTTGCAGCATTTATTGCTTTATTCCGCTTCGGAATTAATGTGTTGTATGTGATTTTTGCATCAGCACTGGTTGGTTTAGGTGCTTATCTTTTATAGAAAATTAAACTTGAGTCTTTTAACGTAACTGTGAAGGACTCATGCCATAAAACTGTTTAAAGCGATGGCTCAAATGGCTAGCTGAACTAAAACCACAGACTAATGCAATGTCTTGTAAAGAAAAGTGTGAAGACTGAATTAGTCCTTTTGCCTTCAACAAACGTCTTTGCATAACATATTGGTGAGGTGCCATATTCATAGATTGTTTAAACATATGGGCAAAATGATATTCGCTTAAATTCACAACATTTGCTAAATCAGACAAAGTAAGTGCTTGATCTAAATGATCTTCAATCCAATCTTGAATATATTTAAGTTTATGAGGTGCAAGTCCACCTTTAATGGCAGGCTGTTGCCATTGAACATTGCTATATTTTCGAATTAAATGATTCAGCAATAAACTGGCTGTTGTGCTCATTTGCAAATGATTTGAAGAATCTTGCCAGTCACAATCTAGCAAGAAAAACTGATATAACGCGCGAATCCGTTCGTCATCACTAAATGTAACTTCGTTAAGTTCAATTTGATTAGGTTCTTTGTCCCATATTTTTTCCGCAACATCTCTTAAATGCTGGTCGGTATAATACAAGTGAACGAATTTAAGCCCACCTCGTATATCCCAAGTCGACTCCTGATGTTCTGGCAATAAGCAAAAACGCCCCGGCCCGCCGCCATTTTTCCAGCCCACAGGTGTTTTTTGATAGCTTTCATAACCATCTTGAATATAGAGACTTAAAGTGTGGTGGTCGCTACAGACACTTACACGATCTTGTTGATTAGACCAAAATGCAAGTTGCATATTTTCATCAAGCACCACGGTTTCGTGAAGCTTGGCTTTAGATTGCTGTAGCTGTTCTAAAGTTTGATAGGCCATGCCAATTTAAAACGAATATTATTGAACTTAAGTTAACCATATTCAGCAAAATTGAGCTAGTTTAGATCTATAAAAAACGCAAGATCTTGCATGTACAACACAAGAATATATACGTGAAAAATGAAACATTCCTCGATACTTAAGCTTAGTAATCGAGGATGACTTTATGAATATTTTACTCTATGTTGCGGTGGTGTTGATTTGGGGAACAACATGGATTGGAATTGCCGTTCAGAGCCATTATGCAACGCCTGTCGTCGCAATTTTATGGCGTTTTGCCATTTCAGCCTTATTACTTTGGGTTGTTTTACTATTTTCAGGAAAATTACAACGAATTGCTTTAAAAGATCACTTGTTTTGTATGCTGCAAGGCCTTTGTGTTTTCGGCCTAAACTTTATTTGTTTTTATACTGCCGTTAAATATGTAAATAGCGGTTTAGAGTCCGTTATTTTTTCGATGGCTGTTTTCTTTAATGCCATTAATGCGCTTATCTTTTTTAAACAGAAACCTTCCCCAAACTTTGTGCCAGCTGCACTTTTAGGCCTAGGTGGTATTGTTCTACTCTTTTGGCATGACCTGATTAATAGCCAATTTAATGCACAGTTATTAATGGGTATTGGCTTGTGTGCAATAGGCACTTACGGTTTTTCTTTAGGAAATATGATTAGTGTTAGACACCAAAAACGTGGTCTAAATATTTTTTCAACAAACTGTTATGCCATGACCTATGGTGCATTGGTGATGTTAAGTCTAGCGTTATTTACTGGCCAAGATTTAATGCCTCCAATGAATTTCCCATTTTTAAGCTCGGTACTTTACTTGGCTGTATTTGGTACTGTTATTGGGTTCTCTGCTTATTTTTCTCTGGTTGGACGTATTGGTGCAGCCAAAGCAGCATATAGCACGTTACTCTTCCCTTTAGTTGCTTTAACAGTTTCTACTTTCTTTGAAGGATATGTATGGACCCTAAACGCTCTATTCGGAATTTTATTGATCTTACTCGGTAATTACTTAATGTTCAGCAAATTTAAAATTGGCGGAAAATTATTTACTACTCAAAAAAGTTGTGAGAAGCAGGCCTAAAAGCCTGCTTTTCTATAAATCATGATTAATTTTAGCAGCCCGTTTTTAGCATCAACTCGAAATCTTTTAAAGCTGCGGCTGCTGTGGCTAAGGGAGCAGATGCTCCTCCACTTACAACAAGTTCCCCCATTTCTTGCGTTAGCACCCGAATGCATTTATTTGAACCTTGAAGATGGGCAAAATTATGATTTGCTGGAACTAATCGTAATTCAACACCTGTTTGAATTTGCTGATTTTCAATATGAATAAAACCCACCAGACGAGGAATTAGATCTTCTTTTTTCCAGTCACGAATATGATCGGCAGTAACATGGCTGATTCCTTGTCTTGGAATATCTTGAATTTTTATATCAGCTCCCAAAACGGTATTTGCCAATATCGTAATTTTAGCAGCCGTATCCCACCCATCTACATCAAAAGAACTATTAGGTTCGGCAATACCTTTTGCTTGGGCTTTTTCAAGAGATTCTGCAAATGCACATGCATTTTGCAACATATCATTTAAAATAAAATTTGTGGTTCCAGTAAAAACACCTTCTATTTCTAAAATCTGACAGCCTGCCAAGTTATATTCAAACAAATCAACTGTCGGTAAAACCGCAGCCGTCGCGCCGCTAAAAAATAATTTTTTATTGTGTTGATGTGCCAAATTAATTATTTTTTTGCCCTCTACAACTAAAGCACCTTTAGATACTGCTATCGCATTCATGTTATGTGTTAGAGCATAATTTAAATAAAACAGGCCTTTGCCCCCTGTCACATAATCACTTGGCCCAGTCTCAATAATGACATCCGCCTGTACCTGTTCTAAAAACTTTTGCTCAGTTTGACCTGCTTGATATTGAGTTTTATCTAGCCACTTGGCAGCTTGCAAACCGTCTTGATCAATTAAGCCGGATGATGAGTTGCAGACACCCACTAAACGAGCATCAATTTGATATTTTTGTTTATAGTATTCAGATCGATTTAAAAGAAGCTCTGCAATTTGTTGTCCAATCCGTCCAAAACCACAAATTGCCACGTTAATTCGCTTCATATCGTTTTCTCAAAAAATTTAAATGGTTTAAATTCAAAAGTTTCCAAAGTTAATGTTAAGGCTTCATTTGGAAACTTGTATTTATAAAGGTGAGTTAAAATACTATATCACTTAGATATTTGTGAGATTAACAATCTTAACTACCATATAAATTGCGACAGCAAAAACCATTAAAGCAAAGACTTTTTGTACAATTGCAGCCGGAATAAAACGAATGGCTCGACGTCCGACTAACATACCGAATGCACATGCGAGTGCAAACGCACTGGTAATGCCTACTGGATAGTGAAAACCCTCTGCAATATGCATCACAATACTCGTTCCACTAATAAGAAAAATAATCATGAGTGAGGTTGCAACAATACTATGCATGTCGAGATTAGTGACTCTTCTAAGTGCAGGTACGATCACAAAACCACCGCCAACCCCTAACATTCCCGTTAAAAGCCCAGCAATAATCCCGATGCTCGCGAGAACACTTCCCGTTTTAAAATTCCAGATGAAACGCCCCGTACTTGGGTTAACCTGACACGGTGGGTTGTAAAAATCTGATACGCGATGGCTGATGAGTCGATAGCCTACTGTAAACATAACTAAGCTAAACATGAGCATGAGCCAAATAGGAGAAATCGTGTTGGCTATTAAAATTCCGATATGTGCCATAGGTGCGCCAATAAGGGCGATCCAGATTGCAGCACGATAACGAACCATCTTTTTAAATAGCCCTTCAATCGTTCCAATCAGTGTAGACAGCGCAACTGCCAATAAACCAATTGGTGCTGCTTGAGCCACGCTCCAGCCTTGACTGGTCATTAGTGCAGGTACAGCAAGAATGCCACCACCCGCTCCTGTAAGACCAAGTAAAAAGCCAATCACAATGCCTTCAACGACAAGTAATAACATATCAGAAGCCTAAAATTTCATGTTTTGCATTTGCAGTGAACTGCTATTTGACGTGGTAAAGTTATTCTTCTCTGCAAGGTTTTAACCACCTTTCAGTAGTAAATCTTTGTTGAACTATTCCACTTGAGTACAGCTTTCATCTTCTTGAGAAGCTTTAGCAGCTTCTCCAGACAAAGCGTTGCTTTGTTTAACCTCTTCCGCTCAAGCACAGCTTTCGCCTTGCGCTCGGGTAAAGATTATTAATCTTTACTTATCCTCTTAACTCGAGCACAGCTCTCGACTTGCGCTCGGGTAAAGATTATTAATCTTTACTTATCCTCGCTCAGGTTTGACCATCCATTCGCGGCCTTTGAGCATGCCTTGCCAGTAAATCGGCGGTAAAATCTGTTCTTTAAGTAGCCATGCCAATCGGGATGGTCTTTGCCCATCAATCACCCACTTCGGAAAACTTGGAAGTAACTTGCCGCCATAGCCAAACTCAGCCAGAACAATCTTTCCTCGTTCTACGGTGAGTGGACATGAGCCATAACCGTTATATTCACAAAAGTTTTGCTCACCTTTAAGTTGTACTAGAACATTTACGGCCACTATCGGAGCTTGAGCACGTGCCGCCGCAGCAGTCTTGGCATTAGGCGCATTCATCACATCACCTAAAGCAAAAATATTGGCATGCTGTGTGTGTTGTAAGGTTTGCGGGTTAACGCTCACCCATCCAGCTTCATCTGTGAGGGTACTTGCACGAATAAAATCAGGCGCTTGTTGTGGTGGAACCACATGCAACATATTGAAATCGGTTTCGACTAGTTCCGCATTTTCATCGTTCACTACCTTAAACCATGCTTTTTTTGCTGGTCCATCTACTTTGATAAGTTGATGGTTAAAATGCAGTTCAGAATCGTACTTTTCAACATATTGCATCAGTGCAGGTACATATTCTTTCACACCAAATAAAACACCGCCGGTGTTATAAAAATGGATAGAAATATCTTTAAGTCTGCCTTGCTTTAACCAATAGTCGGCTGAGAGGTACATCGCTTTTTGAGGAGCACCAGCACATTTAATTGGCATAGGTGGTTGGGTAAAGATTGCTTTTCCGTGGTTTAGTTGTTGTACCAGTTCCCATGTATACGGCGCTAAATCATAACGATAGTTAGACGTCACCCCATTTTTACCAAGGGTTTCGACTAAGCCTTCAATCCCATGCCAATTCAGTTTCAAGCCAGGACAGACGACCAATGCTTTATATTGAATCGGTTGGCATCCTTCCAGAATAACCTGATTGTGGTCGGGGTCGAATCCAGCAACAGCAGCTTTCATCCATTTCACTTTGGATGGAATCACACTTGTCATTGAACGTGCTGTTACTTGCGGCTTAAAAATACCGGCCCCTACCATGGTCCAGCCGGGTTGATAATAATGCGTATCTGCCGGATCAATAATGACAATATCTAAGTTTGGTTCACGACATAAGAGACTAGATGCAACAGAAATTCCAGCTGCTCCAGCACCAACAATCACAACGCTATAGCAAGGAATCGTTGCTGATTCATGATCACGTTTTAAAATACGTGGCACTAAGCCTTTTAGGTTAAATCCAAGTTTATGACCTGTTTCGACTAACAGAGCTGCATCTTTTGGGTCAACTTCGGCCAAAGCCCATAAACTGATTGCACGCATGCCAGAGCGGCAATACGCTAAAACAGGTTTCTGGGCATTCTGATAAAACTGCTTAAAATCGTTCACTTGCTGATCGGTAATTTTGCCACTTGTCACTGGCTGATAAATGACTTGTATACCTAACCTTTGTGCTGCTTCTTCAATTTCAATCACATTGGGTTGGTCTGCACCTTCTCCATCTGGACGGTTACAGATCAGAGTTTTTACTCCCTGATTTGCAATTTTTGCGACCTCATCGGCAGTGATTTGACCAGCAACATAAAAATCTTGATCAATTTGTTTGAGTTCCATATTGCCACCTTAAAATTGCGAAGTTGAGCCACAGGCTTGATTGGCAGGTAATGCTTTATCGATCTGTTTTGGATATGGCAGATTTAAATTATTCATCAATTTAATAAAATCTTCACGCGAGCGATTCTGTCCTAAACGTGAATTCTTTAAGCGCTCATTACCAATAGTCGAAGACAGGCGACCTTTATAATCATGTCCCGGATAAACAATAGTATCGTCAGGCAAACTAAAAAGTTGTTTATGAATACTGTCATAAAGTGTGCCAGCATTACCCGCTTGGAAGTCAGTTCGACCACAACCATCAATTAATAATGCATCACCAGTAAAAACCATATTTTCAACCAGATAACTCGTACAAGCATTGGTGTGACCTGGTGTATAGCGTGCTTCAATATTGAGATTGCCCAGTTTAAGCATGCAACCATCTGTAATTAAAATATCTCCACAATTTACACCTGAGTTTCGATGTAAAACCGATTTGCAATGGAAGCGTTCACGCAGCAAATTCGCAGCCGTGATATGGTCGGCATGAACATGGGTGTCTAAGGTATATATGAGTGTAAATTGAGGCTGCTCTAATTCTTTTGCATAAATCTCTATATCTGATGCGACAGGGTCAATTAAAACGGCCTCTAATGTTTCTTCGCATGCAAGCATATAGGTATAAGTCGAACTTTCTTGCTCAAAAAACTGCTTAAAGAACATGGTTTATAACCCCAATAATTTATTTCTTTCCTATATTTTGCAAATAAGATGCCAATTATTTTAAATTAAATAATAAACATAAAAATCAAAAACTTAAAATAATAAGTAAAATTAAAGTTAGAAAATAAACTCAGCTTGATGTTCCTATGAAACTCAAGTATGTTTCAATGAAACGATTATGAAACACAGATAATGGCAAAGTTAAATTTTGAGTCAGAACAAGATTTTTTTATTTTATTTGAGCAATTAAAAGCTTTATTCCCAAATGCGAGCCTGTTTTTAGCTGATATCACGACTCAAGCAATTCACTATAAATTTAATACGGATGATATTTCTGTCGAGAGCATAGCCGCACTGACTCAAGATCATCACAATCAATATCTTGAAATTAATACTCATAAAGTTAAAAAACGATTTATCTATCAAGAGCATGATATTTATATTAAAGAGAACCATTTTATTGGGAAGCTACATATTTTACAGCCAGTTGGCATAGAAGAAGATTTTGCTGATCAAGTGCAATTAACAGAGCAATTAAAAGACTTAGCCAAGGTTTTTAATAGTTGCTCACCAGAAATGACTCGAATGTTTTCAATCATTCAAAGAGTAGCCATTACTGAATTTCCAGTGCTCGTCCGCGGTGAATCCGGTAGTGGCAAAGAGCTTGTGGCAAAAGCGATTCATGATTATAGCCAGCGTAAAAATAAGATTTTCGTAGCTATTAACTGTGCAGCTTTAAATTCTAATATTTTAGAAAGCGAACTGTTTGGGCATGTTAAAGGCGCTTTCACCGGAGCAATTCGCGATCATAAAGGCGTGTTTGAACGTGCCGCGGGCGGAACTCTTTTTCTTGATGAAATTGCCGAGATTCCTTTAGAACTTCAAGCTAAATTATTACGTGTATTAGAAACAGGTGAAGTTACCCCAGTCGGCGGTGAAAAACCGATTCAGGCCAATGTCCGTATTATTACGGCAACGCATAAAGCTCTGCGTGAGGAAGCTAAAGCTGGGCGTTTTCGTCACGATCTACTCTATCGGTTACGTGTGATTCCAATTTTTATACCGCCACTCAGAGAGCGAAAAGTCGATATTCCACTGATTGTCGATCAGATTTTAAAAGAAAGCTCAACTCAACTCGACACAATGCCTCGTCACGTCAATCAAAAAGCCATGCAAGTTCTACTGAATTATGACTGGCCAGGGAATGTTCGTGAGCTTAAAAACACCTTGCTTTATGCGTTAACAATGGCCAATGGTAAGGTCGAAATTGAAGTTGAAGACTTACCAAATGAACTCTTAAATGCTGAGGATTACGTTAAATTGCCAGAGACAAATACGGAACTTAATCCGGAAAATGTGCAAGCAGCTTTAGAAAAATATAATCACAACCTGAATATGGTTGCCAATATTTTTGGGATTAGCCGTACAACACTTTGGCGTTATCGACAAAAACATAAGCTTTAGGGAGGTATTTATCTAATCTAAGGCGTATCATACTGCTCTTGGTTAGGTTCGTTTGTTCAAAGGCTTTATATGATTGTTCGTGATAAAAGCAATGTATTTAAATTATTATTTGCTTGGAAAGGAACAATTTTGCCGAAGGTTCTGCCTGCGCTGAGCATTGTTATTCTCATTTCAGCATTGATCGTTTTTCTTTCTTTTTATCATGTCATTCAAATTCCGACAGTTCCCGCAATTGGATTTACCATTTTTGGCGTCATTCTTTCTATTTGTACGGGCTTTAGAAATAACGCGTGTTATGACCGTTGGTGGGAAGGACGAAAACTCTGGGGTGCTTTAATTGCAAATGCGAGGCATATTGTCAGAGACAGCCATGTTTTATCAGATGAACAACGTGAACATTTAATTCATCAGGTACTAATTTTTAGCAATTTATTGCGTGATCGACTCCGTCAGCAAACTGTTGAACCGACCCAATTTCTTGAACATGCCTATTTAAATAACTCTTCACTTGATTATTTAAATGAGCATATTAATGCCCCACAATTTGTCTTAGAAAATATTCAAAAAGATTTGGTTAAAGTGCTTAAAAATGGCGAGATTAGCGATATTATCTACAGCACACTGAATCGTCATATTGTGGAGTTAGGCAATATTCAAGCAGGTTGTGACCGAATTGCTGGGACACCTTTGCCCTATTCATATTCTGTCTTACTCCACCGTGCAGTTTATTGCTTTTGCTTTATTTTACCCTTTAGCTTAGAAGCAACTTTAGGCATCTGGACACCGCTTATTGTTGGTCTTATTGCTTATATGTTTTTAGGTTTAGATGCCTTAAGTGCCCAAATTGAAGAACCTTTTGGTTTGCAAGAAAATGATTTACCGCTTGATTCAATTGTTCGCCTGATTGAACGAGAGTCTTTAAGCTCTTTAGGGCAGCCATTACCGCCTATTATTGAAGCCAAAAATAACAATTTACTTTAATAAAAAAGAGCGAATCATCGCTCTTTTTTATGGGTTTATCATTTCATTTATGGCTGTACAATAATTTTAACCGCCGACTCATTATTATGAATTAAGGTCTCAAAACCTTGTGAAATCAAATCGTCCAGTTGAATACGCTGAGTGATGAAAGGCTCTAAATTTATTTTACCCTCTTCGACCAGTTTAATGGTTTCTTGATGGTCATTTACGTAGGCGATTGTACCTCGTACATCAAGCTCTTTCATTACCACACTATGCACATTAATTGATGCTGGGTGGCTCCAAATCGAAACAATCACAATGACTCCAGTCGGTCTAGTTGCAGCCACCAAAGTATCTAATACTTTATTAACGCTGCTACATTCAAACGCAACATCAACTCCGTTACCATTGGTGATCTTCATGACCTCAGAAACTACATCAACTTCTGACGGGTCTAAAATATAATCTGCAACTCCCGACTCTTTGGCTTTTTCCTTACGTTTTGCACTCAACTCGGTAATGATGACCTTAAGCCCTTTCGCTTTTAAAATTGCCGAAAGTAGTAAACCAATTGGCCCTGCACCACCAACCAGAGCAATATCACCAGCTTTGGCCCCACTTCGTACAAAAGCATGATGACCAACTGATAGCGGCTCAATCAACGCTGCTTGGTCTAATGGAATTTTGTTGGAAATTGGATGTACCCAACGGCGTTTAACTGCAATCTTTTCCGATAGACCGCCGCCACGGCCACCTAAACCAATAAAATTCATGTTTTTTGAAAGATGATAATTATCGCCCGGTCCAGTCGGCACATCATCCGCCACAATATAAGGCTCTACTACGACATGTTGACCAATTTCAATATCATCAACACCTTCACCCACTGCATAGACCACACCTGAAAACTCATGTCCCATCGTAACCGGAGCTGATTCACCTGAAATAGGATGTGGATGTCCACACGGTGGAATAAAAATTGGTCCTTCCATGAACTCATGCAAATCTGTACCACAAATTCCACACCAAGCAACCTTAATGCCTACAGTGCCAGCAGTGACTTCTGGTTCTGGGATATCTTCAATACGGATATCGCCTCTGTCATAAAAACGTGCTGCTTTCATTATTATCTCCCTCAAATCAGGATGTTGTTTTAGCGATAGACTATTCCGCCGTCCGTTAAAATCGATTGACCCGTAATGTAATCTGAATCTTCACTCGCCAGAAAAGCAACTAATGCGGCTACATCGTCTGGCGTTTGGGCTCTACCTAAAGCAATGCCTTCTACATACTTTTTATAAGTTTCACCTATAGCCGCACCAGTAATTTCAGCAAAACGTTTATCAATTTCAACCCACATGTCGGTTCCGACAATTCCAGGGCAATATCCATTTACCGTAATACCGTGACTGGCATATTCTTTTGCGGCGGCTTGGGTAAGCGCACGTACTGCAAACTTGGTAGCAGAATAAACACCCAGCAAAGCAAACCCATCGTGGCCTGCAATTGAGCAAGCATTAATAAT
The DNA here is from genome assembly GCF_025513915.1 of Acinetobacter sp. WU_MDCI_Abxb74. Taxonomy (NCBI): domain Bacteria; kingdom Pseudomonadati; phylum Pseudomonadota; class Gammaproteobacteria; order Moraxellales; family Moraxellaceae; genus Acinetobacter; species Acinetobacter sp. WU_MDCI_Abxb74. Next base: position 484,882 of record NZ_JAHPRP010000001.1, on the reverse strand, counting down.
TTTACCTTTATGTTGGCGTTGTTTAAATTTTGCAGCAGCAGCCTGTATTCCCCACAGTACACCGCCAATATTGATATCAACGATTTTATGAAACTCATCTGGTGTGGTATCTGCAATCGCCTGAACCTGAGCGATACCAGCATTATTAATCATGACATCAAACCCACCAAGAGTTTGCTCAGCATGATTTATAGCGGCATACACTTGCTCGCGGTCACTGACATCGGCAATAAATGTGCTCGCATTTACACCTAAAGCCTGAATTTCCTGTTGCACATCATTCAATCGATCTTGTTTCATATCGACTAATGCAATGTGTGCTCCTTCTTGCGCCAAGCGCAGGGCAATCCCACGGCCAATGCCTTGGGCTGCTCCTGTTACTAAAGCGACTTTATCTTTTAATCCCTTAACCATGTTCAACTCCTGTAAATGCAGAATTTCTACATATGAATCGCTCGCTGCATTGAAGCCAAAATGGATTCATGCATGGCTTCTGATAATGTTGGATGTGGGAAAATCACCTGAGCAAGACTTTCATCAGTCGCTTCTAAGTATTTAGCAATTGCAAAGCCTTGAATATGTTCGGTCACTTCATGGCCCACCATGTGTGCACCAAGTAGCTCGCCCGTTTCTGCATGTATCACTGTTTTAACGAAACCTGACGCATCTCCAATTGCCAAAGCTTTACCATTCGCAGTTAAAGAAAACTTGCCGATTCGTACGGGTAAGCTCTGCGCTTTGGCTGCATTTTCCGTTAAACCAATGCTAGCCACTTGTGGATGAGTAAAAATACAACCCGGAATTTGGCTACGGTCGAGTGAATGCACATTTGCTACACCAGCAATTTTCTCGACACATATCATGGCTTCATGACTTGCTTTATGGGCAAGACACGGTGCTCCAGCAACGTCACCAATTGCATAAAGCCCAGCAACGTTGGTTTTACAATAGTCATCAATTGCCACAAAACCTTGTGGTGTGAACTCAACGCCTAAACCTTCCAGTCCTAAATTAGTTGCGTTAGGCTGTACACCAATTGCCGAAAGCACACGGTCAAAAACGATCGTTTGAACATCATTTGCAGTTTCAATTACACAGTGGACCTGACCATTTTCAATTTGAATACTTTGAATTACGGCATCCGTTAGGACCTTCATTCCTTTTTGTTCAAACTGTTTTCTGACAAACTGAGCAACTTCTGCGTCTTCAGTCGGTAGAATCTGCTTAGCTAAATCAATAAGCGTGACCTGACAGCCCAAGTCTTGATAGAGGCTGGCAAACTCACTACCAATCGCACCCGAACCAACAACCAGTAAGCTTTTTGGTAATTCTTCTGGAATAAGTGCTTCTTTATAGCTCCAGACATACGTTCCATCGACAGGAAGTTGAGGAATATGTCGGGCTTTTGCACCAGTTGCTAAAATAATATGTGGTGCACTTAAAGCCTGACTTTTACCTTGAGCATCTTTAACTTCAAGTTTTTCTTTAGCAGTGAGTTTGGCGCGGCCATTAAATACAGTGACCTGATTCTTTTTAAGCAAGTAATCTATGCCCTGCACCAACTGTGCCGAAACTTGACGGCTATGTTGCACAAGCTTTTGAATATCAAAATCGAGTTGGGATACCTGAAAGCCAAACTGTCCAGCATGTTTAAACTGGGTTGCAAGCTCTGCCCCTGCAAGCAAAGCTTTAGTTGGAATACACCCCCAATTCAGGCATATTCCACCTAAATGTTGCTCTTCTACAATTGCGGTTTTTAACCCGAGCTGGGCTGCACGAATTGCAGCCACATATCCACCCGGTCCCGCACCAATCACAATCAAATCGAATTGAGTTTCTGACATGCGGGTTCTCCTACACCAAAATTAAAGCTGGATTTTCAACAAACTGCTTAAAGCTGGCCAAGAACTTTGCACCTACAGCACCATCAATAACCCTGTGATCGCAAGACAATGTTGCCGTTACAATCTCACGAACCACTACATTTCCATTTTCAACAACAGCACGTGGTTCTGAAGCACCCAATGCCATAATTGCACCTTGCGGTGGATTAATAATCGCGTCAAATTGTTTAACGCCAAGCATACCTAAGTTGGAAATGCTAAAGCTGCCTCCCTGAAATTCATCAGGTTGTAACTTGCCGGTTTTGGCACGCGTTGCCAAATCACGCATGTCATCGGAAATCTGTGCTAAAGACTTCTGATTGGCGGCTTTCACAATTGGTGTAATTAAACCGTTTGGAATCGCCACAGCCACCGAAATATCGGCTTGTGAAAATTGCAAAATTGACTGTGTTGCTTCATCAAACTGAACATTCACTTCAGGCACTTTAATGAGTGCTGCTGCAGCGGCTTTAATCAGCATGTCATTAATAGAAAGTTTCACCTGTGGAACAGTCTCATTAATCTGCTTACGTAAATTCTGCAAAGCTTCTACGTTTAGATCGACTACAAGACGGAAATGCGGTGCATTACGTTTTGCCGCTTGCAAGCGTGAGGCAATCGCTTTGCGCATACCATTCATCGCGACAGTGGTGATTGTTGATTGCGGTTGAGCCACAGCGCACTGAGCCGATTGTTCATTTACTGCCGTTGGGTTGTTACGGTGGTAAACGGCTTCAACATCTTCTTTGCAGACACGGCCTCGGGTACCTGAAACACGGCAGTCGTTTAGGTTAATACCCCATTGTTTTGCCAAACGGCGTGCAACTGGTGTTGCCAAAACACGGCTATCATCGGCCGTAGATTTAACTACTTTAGCTTGATGTGGTTGTTTAACATCTGGCCACTGGCCTCCAGCAGCTTGTACAGCCTTTTGGATGTCTTGAACGCTAATACGCCCTTCACGACCTGAACCCGTCACTTTTGCCAATTTAACATTATGCTTTTCAGCAAGTTTCAAAGCATGTGGAGTTGCAAAAAACTCATCAGATGCTTGATAGCCTTGTAATGACTCGGGTACATCGTAGTCACCTTTAGCAGCCTTTACTGGAACTGGAGCACTTGCAGCTACAGACTGTGGTTGTTCTGCTTTTTCAGCAACAGGTGCAGATGTTTCCGCTTTACTCTGTTCCGAAGATGCTTCAGGGGCTTTAGCTGCTGAACCACCGAGCGATGTAATAAATGTTTCAATTTCTTCATCAGAAACTTGGCTTTCAGCACATACAGCAATAAGACCACCGACAGGCAAAGTGTCCCCGTCTTTTGCTAAGATTTTACGGAGTGTTCCTGCAAAAGGTGCTTCTAATACATTGACGATTTTTGTGGTTTCAATTTCACAAATTTCATCACCCTTATTAAAGCTGTCGCCTTCTTTAATCAACCATTGGGCAATCGTGCCTTCTTCCATGGATAATCCCCATTTCGGGATCTCCAGCGTTTTAATTTCGCTCATCCTAAGCCTCCAATGTTTTTCGTACAGCTTGCTCAATACGCTCTACACTTGGAATCCATTCTTTTTCTAAAACTGGTGAGAATGGAACAGGCGTATGTGGTGGCGTTACGAGCTCAATAGGCGCTTTTAAATAATGGAAACCTTTTTGTGCAATTAGGGCAGCAACATCATGTCCGAAGCCACAGCGCGCCGCTGACTCATCTACAATCACAACACGCCCAGTTGAAGCGACTGATTCCAAAATCCCTTCTTCATCAAGTGGAGAAATTGTTCGAGGGTCCACCACTTCAACCGAAATACCATCTTTTGACAGTTTGTCTGCTACTTCATTAGCACGATGGACCATCAAACCTAAAGCAATAATAGTTACGTCCGTACCTTCTCGGGTGTAATTCGCAACTCCAAAAGGAATGGTATAGGCTTCATCTGGAACGTCACCTTTAATGTCATAGAGCATTTTATGTTCACAGAACACGACAGGATCGTCATCTCGAATTGCTTGAATTAATAGCCCTTTCACGTCGTATGGACTAGATGGAACCACAACTTTTAAGCCCGGAACCGCGGCAAATACGTTATAAGGTGATTGAGAATGCTGAGCTGCTGCAGAAAAACCCGCGCCAATCATGCCGCGGACAACCATTGGCGCTTTTGCTTTGCCACCAAACATATAACGGAATTTAGCGGCTTGGTTATAGAGCATGTCATGGCACACGCCGTAGAAATCCATAAACATTAGATCGGCAACAGGACGTAAACCTGTTGCAGCAGCACCAGCCGCCATACCAATAATTGCTGATTCGGTAATCGGGGTATCAATAACACGTTCCGAGCCAAACTCTGTCCACAAACCTTTGGTTACACCCAGTACACCACCAAAGCCTTCAAGCTGGTTATCTTCGGTATTTTTACCGCCATGTCCACCACGCACATCTTCCCCCACAACAAATACAGTGGGGTCACGGCGCATTTCTGATTCAATGGCTTCTTTAATTGCATTACGAAAACTTTTATTTGGCATCTTTACTATTCCTTTAGTAAGAGACATAGACGTCGGTAAGGAGTTGTTCTGGTTGTGGGTATGCCGCAGCACGAGCTTTAGCAACTGCATCATCAACATTTGCCTTAGAGGCTGCATCTATCTCGTCTAGCTTGGCTTCATCAATTTTGCCTTTGACTTTTTCTCGGAAAATTTTCAAAGGATCTTTATTTTCTTTGATGAAATCGACTTCTTCTTTAGAACGAATCAATCCGGGATCACCTTCGAAGTGTCCATAAAAACGGTTAGTAATGGTTTCTATAACGCTTGGGCCTTCACCACAGCGCGCACGTTCAATAGCAGTTTGAGCCGCTTCATATACAGCAAAGAAATCGCTACCATCGACTTTAACTGCCGGCAAACCGAAACCTGCCGCACGGCCCGCAATGTCTTTACTTCCTACCGCGTAGTCATGGCCTGTCCCCTCACCAAACCCGTTATTCTCAAAGACAAAAATCACAGGAAGCTTAAGTACAACAGCCATGTTCATTGCTTCAAAAGTAAGACCTTGGTTTGAACCGCCGTCACCGGTAAAAGAAAGCCCGACACCACCAGTTTTTAAGGTTTTAGCTGTCAAAGCTGCACCAATTGCCAAAGGAGGTCCACCACCCACAATCCCGTTGGCGCCGAGCATGCCTTTATCTAAATCGGCAATATGCATAGAACCGCCTTTTCCTCGGCAAAGTCCGTCATCTTTACCGAAAATTTCCAGCATCATGCCGTGAATGTCACAGCCTTTGGCAATACAGTGCCCATGACCACGATGGGTTGAAGTGATATAGTCTTTATCTGTTAAATTTTCACAAATACCGACTGCCACAGCCTCTTCACCACTATATAAGTGAATAAAGCCGGGAATATCACCATTGGTATTTTCTTCGTGAAGTCGATCTTCAAATTCACGAATATCACGCATACGTTTATATGCTGCGAGTAATTGCTCTTCCGTTAATTGCATATCCTTTTCCTTTATTATCTTGATTTTAAGAAATCAACCAAGTTTCAAGCGAAAATGCTAGTTCGCTATAAATAATTAAACTCAAAATCAACAATCAATCTATTAGACTAAAAAGTTTTTAATTAAAATAATTCCAATTAAACCATTAATTTCAAAAACTTAACCATTGAAAATATTTTTTGAATTTTTTTATATTTTTCATTTAGTTGTAAAACAAACCTTTAACCAACCTTTATTATTTTATAATACTCGCCACACTCTGTATTTATAATTAATTGCAATTTATTAAAATGATTTTAATAGGACTTTAATTTTAAAAATCAGAGTTTAATTAAGTTTTAAAAAAATGGAATTAATAATATGGATTTTAAAAGACAAGTAGAAACTGGTATTAAATTAAGAGGTGCTGATAAAGTATCTCGTATTCCCATTAAGGTTATACCTACACAAGATTTACCAACTAAACCTGAGTGGATTAGAGCAAAAATTACAGATTTTGAAGAAATTAAACGTATTAAAAATCTGTTGCGTCAGCAAAAGTTACATAGCGTTTGTGAAGAGGCTGCATGTCCAAATTTACCGGAATGCTTTGGCGCCGGTACAGCAACATTTATGATTATGGGTGATATCTGCACCAGACGTTGCCCATTCTGTGATGTCGCTCATGGTCGCCCAAAACCTTTAGATGAAAATGAACCTAAACATTTGGCTGAAACGGTCGCTAACCTAAACTTAAAATATGTAGTGATTACCTCTGTAGACCGTGATGATCTACACGATGGTGGAGCTGCACATTTTGTAAAATGTATTGAAGAGATCAGAAAGCGCTGTCCAGAAACCCTAATTGAAATTTTGGTCCCCGATTTTCGTGGTCGTTTAGAGACAGCCCTTTCGACTTTGAGCTTATCTCCTCCAGATGTGTTTAATCACAATATAGAAACTGTTCCACGTTTATATAAAGCCATACGCCCTGGCTCAGACTATCAACATTCGTTAGAGTTATTAAAACGCTTTAAAACCTATTGTCCCGATATCAAAACCAAATCTGGTTTAATGGTTGGATTAGGAGAAATCGAGGCAGAAGTGCTTGCCCTACTGAACGATTTGAAAGACTATCAAGTTGACCTTGTGACCATTGGGCAATATTTGCAGCCTTCAAAATCACATGCACCTATTCACCGATTTGTAAATTTACAAGAATTTGAAAGATACACTCAGCATGGTAAACGACTAGGTTTTAAAAATATTTGGAGTGCCCCTATGGTCCGTTCTAGCTACTTTGCTGACCGACAATATTTTGGAGAAGAAGTACCAAAACCTTTTAGTCGACAAGATGTCTTATCTTAAGGATCAGGTAATTAACAAAACTTATCCAATAGGCTAATGGTCAACCCTTTTAAAATTATTTAAGGTAAGGAGACAACTAGGAAATAGTCACAATAAAAAAGTTATAACTGTTGAGCGGCTACGGATACGCCATTTCAATGATAAAGGAATTTCGATATGGATATGTCAGAACAATTATCATCGCCTTTTATGGATAATACTCCGTCCTTCTTTCGGCCGGAAAAGTCATCTCATGCTCAATATTTAGGAAAAAAGCCATCAGTTGACCTTGAAGCAGCTCCTATATTTGACTTAAGTGAAGAATGGGAACATTCATTATTCGGACGTTCTATTCATGAGTGTCACCGAAACTTAATGCACATTGCCGAAGATGCTGATATGGCAATTGGTGTGACAGATCCTCATGGCACTCTGCTATGGACATGGAGTAGTCATCCTATGCGTTCATCGGCAGAGCAAGTTCATTTTGTTGAAGGCGGCCAGTGGTCTACTCAAGCAGTTGGGCAAAATGCCATTGGTTTAGCATTAAATACTCATTCAGCTAACTGCGTTTACTCACATGAAAACCAAATGAATAGTGTTAGAGATTGGGTCTGTTACGCTGCACCGATTACCGACACGCAGACAGGCCAATTTTATGGGATTATGAATTTGTCTACAAAATCTCATAAGCATAACTCGTTAGGTCTTTTGGCAGTTGAACGCTGTGCTGACATTGTTAAACAAGCGATTCAGCTTCACCAAAAAAATATTTTATACATTAAGGCTTTCGGCACTCCAAAGATTCAATATAACCAACGCAGCCTGACATTAACTCAACGTCAAATTGAGATTCTGTGCATTCTGACACTATGCCCAGAAGGTATTAACCTTGAAGAATTACACTATGCTTTATATGGTGATCGGCCAGTAAGTACCACGACGTTAAAAGCAGAACTTTCACAACTCAGAAACTTAATTCCCGATGTGATCGAGTCTCGTCCATATCGACTTAACTGTGAAATTCAATGTGATTTTTTAATGGCAGAACAAGCATTAAACCTAGGCTTCACAGCAACAACATTAACTCTTTATCGGGGGAGTTTTTTAGCTAAATCAGAAAGTCCATTTTTATGTGCATGGAGAGACTGTTTCGACGCTCGTTTAAGCCATGTAATTTATCAAATTGAAGATGTCGATCAGTTATTACGTGTTGTAGGCCGAGTCCCAGACCGTGTAGATGCAGTAGAGCGTTTGCTTGAGTTATTACCTGAAGACACGCCTTATCGAGCAAAACTTTTAAAATTACTTGAATAAATATAAAAAAGGGAAATACACATAGATATTTCCCTTCTTTTTAAGGTGAGATCAAGCAGAGGCTTGAAGCTGTACCTTATAGCAATCATCCAAGGCTAATTCATAATAGCGTAGCCCTTCTTCGGCCGCATGAAATGCTTTTTTCTGCCAGTCAGAACGATCATTGCACAACCGTTTAATCAGTTCCATAGCCTCATAAGGATGTAAATCATCATAGTGAGCATGTGCACGCAACCAAGCTAAAGAACGTTTATTAATGGACACTTGCGGGTGATCGGTATAGGTGTGAATACCTTTGTATACTTGAATAGACCAATCCCCTGTCGCCCATTCAATTGCAAGATTTGTTGCAGCAAGGCATTCCGCCAAATTACCACGGTGGCTCATATTCCATAAAAAATGATTCACTGCATTCATCGCAGCTGGCGGCCGTACATGGTCGAGTTCATCAAGAGTTAAGCCAAAACCTCCAGCCCAATCGCGATACCATTGTAAATGTCGCTCTTCTACCTTGATATTTTGAATTAACCAATCTCGTGCTTCTGTAACCCCAGGTTCAGAAAACCCCGTTGCTTTGGCTAATGCTCCAGCCATGTATGACGGGAAATGGGCAACCAATGGATAAAAGTTAAGTAAGGCATAGCGAAAACTATCTAGGCTCAATCCCCCATTGGCCATTTCCGTAAAAAACGGATGTTTACTTACTCGTTCTTTCACTGGTAGCAGATCATCCCAGAACTGCTGTGACCATTCATTATGCGGCGTAATTTCTAAATGCATTCCATATTGATTTAGAGCAGTCATTGCTAATTTTCCTATTTATATGACAGCAATCATCTGTATTTCACGCTATAAGTCTATCCGAAAATGATAAAGATACAATCGTTAATCGACCATTTGTAACTTTTTTCGATGGATTGTGAATCTTTAGATACTTACTACGCTAATCATTGAAATGTCGTGATTTTTATCACATTTAAGATAGATAAAAATCATTACTTTTTTAAAAAAACTGTATTATTATTTTGAATAAACCACACATTATATAATCAATATTTTAGATGGAACTTTACTAAAATAAGTCTCATTTCATGACAACTTCCAATATAGTGAGCATTAATTATGAAGTTGCAAGGTTCCAATATATTGGGACAGGAACAAATAGATTTATTAACCACACGAGGCTTAAACTTTGTTTGGTTCCCAAAGCAGCTTGAAACGATCTATCGTTCTCAATACCAAAATGGTGCTGCCTATGAGTTTCGTTATAGAGCTCCTATTATTTTAATATTATATATATTTTTAAGCTTTGGTATATATCAAGTTTTACCAACTGAACAAGTTTTATCCTGGTTTAGCTATTATTCATGGGTCGGTGTAATAATTACTATTGCTTGGATTTTATCATTTATTAAAAAATTAAATCAGTATTTTGATTATTATGTAGGAATTGGTTCAGCTTTAGCTGTTGCGATTACTTTTATTTTAATTAACGTCATTGAAAATGGACAAGATAATGTTCTTTTTCATGCAGCAATGATGTATGCCATTGTGATTATTTATGGTGCTGTAGGTATGCGCTTTTATACCGCCATATTTGCTGGATGGATGGGAGGACTTGTTGGAATTCTGGCAAGTAACTACTTAAATGGGGTGATCGACTGGACCTTCTTGAACCGCACTTACACCTTTAGTAGTTTTCTGGGAATGACCCTTGCCTATGCAACTGACCGTCAGCATCGAGAAAATTACTTACAAAACTGCATGATTGAGCTGAATCGTATTGAATTGATGCAACAAGCACAGCAACTCTCATTACTTTCACAACAGGATGCACTCACTGGTCTAGCCAATCGGCGCTATTTAGATGAAACGTTGGATAACGAATGGCGCCGTGCTTTACGCCATGAAACTCCGCTTACTATCATGATGGTCGATATTGATTACTTTAAGTCATATAACGATACATTAGGTCATCTAAAGGGCGATGAATGCTTAAAAGAAATCGCAATTGCTATTTCTTCTATTGCTGCTCGTAGCGGTGATCTGGTTGCTCGTTATGGCGGAGAAGAGTTTTTACTTTTGTTTCCAATGACAAATGCTCAGCAAGCCTTGATCCAAGTTGAACGATTGATGAGCGCCATTAATAAAATCGCTATTGAGCATCCATCTAGCAGTGTTTCTGGGTCTGTAACAATTAGTGTAGGTGTTGCCACCACGATTCCACGTTTAAATGATTCAATTTCAGCTTTTGTTGCACGTGCCGATCATGCATTGTATAAAGCCAAAACTAATGGCCGTAATCAATATAAAATTGCTGTAAACGAAGAACAAATTGTAGATTTAACTTAAAAATTCAGGCTTTTATAGTTTCTTTTTTAATTAAAATGAATAGAAATAAACAATTAGCTTTCCCATCCGTGGCAAAGCTAAAATGTAATTTAGAACAAATACGTACAAAAACCTCTTTTATTTAAACTTAATAAATTTACCGGCCTTCAATACATTAATATTCAATTTCTAGATAATAAAAATGATAGCTACAGCTAATTTAGTATAAAAAAATTCCATTTCATTAGAGTTCACCTTTTAACCTTTTCCAAAATTTAATTAAAAAATAAAATAATGAATTTTGTTCTATTCTTTGCGGCACATTGGAAATGGCTTCAGCTGAAAATGGTAAAATCGAAACAATATTCTCATGTATTGTTTCATAATTTGGATAGGCTTCTTTTTTTATTATTTCTATAATTTTTTGTATTTCATCAAGAGATAAATTTAAAAATCTCTTAATTTCTTGAGCCGTTTTTGACTCAATAGATAATAAAGCACAAACTCTAGTGACATTAACAATCTGCTCTGCATGAATATTTTTAAAGTTTGGATAACAAATAAGCTTATAAATAATTTTTGTCTCTAAATGTTCTTTAGATACTATATTCTCATTATTTATTATACGTTCTTGATGACTTATTTTGAAATATTCATTCTTCTCAATATCTTGTAAAATATTTAGAAGTTCCTGATATCTTATTGGTCTCTTCAAACCATACTGATAACCTTTTAAAAGCTCAGGGTTATTACTTAATACGATCTTAATTTTTTTAGGAATAAGTATATTGGTATAACCACTATCTAAATCAATAATATGTATATCTGGATTGTTTTCACTGTATATCCAATTCCCCAAAAGATGAGATGACAAAGATAAGTCATGAATAACTTTTATCATTGCCTCTAAATTTTTAGGCAATAGCCTATCCTTTGACATACAGCCAATTCTATATGTGCTCTGATTCATTGATATTTCCCCAATTTCAATGATGACTTTGAAAATTCTTTGTTTAAAGTAATAAAAATTTAAATATGTAATAAACTTATATAAAAGCAATTTGAGTAAAATTACCTTTAAGAGATAAATATAAATATTTGGTACAGTAAAAAATTTAACAAGATTAATTGCCAAGCTCTACAGATGAATATACTCAAAAATAAATCGCAGAATATTATATTTATATAAATATTATAAGACAAGGAAATAATTTAAAATTTAATTAAACTTAATATAATAAAAATTTAAAACCCCATATTTAATTTAAATATGGGGTTTCATTTACTCTAATCAAAAATTATGACTATGGTTCAATTGGAGAAAATGGTGGAATAACATCTGCATTTTGAGCACGATGACGTAAAAAATGGTCCATTAAAACAATGGCTAACATTGCCTCTGCAATTGGTGTCGCACGCACACCTACGCAAGGATCATGACGGCCTTTAGTCAAGACATCGGTATCTTCACGATTTAAATTAATCGTTTTACCCGGTGTCGTAATGCTTGCTGTTGGTTTTAGTGCAATAGCAACTCGAATGGATTGACCACTTGAGATACCGCCTAAAATACCGCCTGCATGATTCGCTAAAAAGCCATTACTGGTCAATTCATCACGTGTTTCATGACCAAACTGTCCAGCAACTGCAAAACCATCACCAATTTCAACACCTTTAACCGCATTAATACTCATCATCGCGTGAGCAATATCAGCATCTAAACGGTCAAAAACAGGTTCACCCCAACCCACAGGAACTTTTTCAGCTAAAATTTCTAGCTTTGCACCGCAGCTTGTTCCTTGTTCACGTAAAGAAGTCACTAAGGCTTCAAAACGTGAAACGGCATCTACATCACCACAGAAAAATGGATTATTCGGAACTTCATTCCAATCCAGTTTTTCAGCAACTTCATTACCAATTTGGGTAACATGACCACGTATCAAGACACCAAATTTCTCTGCTAAATATTTTTTAGCAATTGCACCCGCTGCAACACGCATAGCAGTTTCACGAGCACTTGAACGGCCACCGCCACGATAGTCACGGAAACCGTATTTTTGTGTATATGTATAGTCGGCATGGCCAGGTCTAAAAGTTTGGGCAATATTACCGTAATCTTTTGATTTCTGATCAGTATTCTCAATCAATAAACCAATTGGCGTACCTGTCGTTTTACCTTCAAAAACACCTGAAATGATTTTAACTTGATCAGGCTCTTTACGTTGAGTCGCAAATTTAGAAGTACCTGGTTTACGACGGTCAAGGTCTTTTTGCAAGTCTTCTTCAGATAGCCCAAGGCCCGGTGGCACACCGTCAACAATTGCCATTAAGCCAACGCCATGAGACTCACCGCAAGTAGTTACACGAAAGAGTTGTCCAATACTATTCCCTGCCATATGCCCAACTCCTTATATTTGCTCTTCAAATAGTTTTCTATAACGGCGACATTGTTCAGCAGTCAAAGCAAAAATACCTGAACCACCTTTTTGGAAAGTGAGCCAGTTGAAATCAATCGTATTAAAGTTCTGACGCATTGACCATTCAGAATTACCGACTTCAATGACAATCAGACCATCTTCAGTTAAATAATCTGCCGCTTGTGCAAGCATTTTACGAACTAAGTCTAAACCATCTTGGCCTGCTGCCAATGCGAGTTCAGGTTCATGTAAAAATTCTTCTGGTAAGTCAGCCATGTCTTCAGCATCGACATACGGTGGATTGCTGACAATCAAATCATACTGGTTTTCAGCTGGAATTTTGGCGAATAGATCTGACTCAAGCAATGCAACTTGATATTGCTTATTGTGGTGCTCAGCATTAATTGAAGCAACTTCTAGCGCTTCTTTAGAGATGTCAGTTGCATCTATTTCAGCGTCTGGATAAGCATAAGCCAAAGCCACTGCAATACACCCAGAACCTGTACACATATCTAAAATACGATGCGGAGTTTTAGGGTTTGCATTTTCTGGCAAATTATTGAGCGCTTCGCGCATTTGACCATTTTCATCTAAACAATATGGCGCAAAACGTTGCTCAATTAATTCTGCAATTGGTGAACGTGGAATGAGTACACGCTCATCTACATAGAATGGTTTGTTAAAGAAATAGGCAAGATTTAGTAAATAAGATGTTGGAATACGGTCATTGATACGGCGTTCCAATAAACTTAAAAATTCTGCTTTTTCACTTGGTAATAACTTCGCATCTAGAATTTCTGCGTCTGCTGACCATTCAAGAGATAAGGTTTGTAAAACTAATGCAGAGCTTTCTGCAAAATAATCTTCAGTACCTTGTCCTAAATGTGCATCATGTTGACGTAATGCTGATACCCCAAAACGAATAAAATCTCGAATTGTTGATAAATTTTCAGCCGCTTCCTGTAAGTTTTCAGGGCTAATCGTCGGTCGCTCCACTTAGGCGTCTCCAAAGGCAAATTTTGCAAAGTGACTATTCTACTGAGTGAGGTACAGCAAAGCAACGCTTTGCCCTGTGAACCGGAGTTTTACAGACCTATCTTGAACAATCACACGTTAAAATCAGACTACTTTGTTTTAATTATAAAATAATGAAATTTAATTTAGATGTTCAAAACAAAAAGCAGCCCTTAAATGGTAGGCTGCTTTTGAAGTTTAATGAGTTTTAAAGCTTAAGCTTTTCAGCAACATAATCAGAGTCTTTATCCCCACGCCCCGATAGATTCACCACAATCATAGTTTCTTTAGCCAATTGGGGAGCTTCGCGAATTGCCCATGCAACAGCATGTGAGCTTTCAAGCGCAGGAACAATGCCTTCAACACGAGAAAGTGTCATAAAAGCATCTAAGCACTCTTGGTCAGTTGCGGTGCTATATTCAACACGACCTAAATCTTTTAAAAAACTGTGTTGTGGGCCAACGCCCGGATAGTCAAGTCCCGAGGCAATAGAATGCACGGGTAAAGGTTCACCTTCCTCATTTTCAAGGACATAACACGCCATACCATGAATTTGACTTGGCTTACCTAAAGTTAGCGTTGCCGAATGCATATTGGTATCTAAACCATGTCCAGCAGGTTCAACTCCTATCAGTTTCACATCGGAATCATTTAAAAATGCAGTAAATGCACCTATTGCATTTGAACCGCCACCAACACATGCCACAACATAATCGGGACTTTTCCCAAATCGCTGATGGGTTTGATCTTTAATTTCATTGCCAATAATCGATTGAAAATCACGAACCATCTTAGGAAATGGATGTGGACCTACCACGGAACCAATCGCATATATAAAGTTTTTTGGGTCTTTTAAATATTCTTCAAATGCACTATCAACAGCATCTTTTAATGTTGCTGTACCACGTGTTACTGCGACCAAATGAGCACCTAAAATTTTCATTTTGACAACATTTGGATGTTCTTTTTCAATATCTACTTGCCCCATGTGAATTTCACAAGGAATCCCCACCAAAGCACAAGCTGTTGCCAAAGCTACCCCATGCTGACCAGCACCAGTCTCTGCAATAACTTTCTTTTTACCCATATATTTGGCAAGTAAAGCTTCGCCTAAACAGTGATTGATTTTATGAGCACCTGTATGGTTCAAATCTTCACGTTTTAAATAAATTTGTGCCCCACCTAACTGATCAGAAAGGCGTTTGGCATGAAATAGAGGACTTGGGCGGCCAACATAATTCGCAAAAAGATCGGTCAATTCATTTTGAAATTCAGGGGAGTGTCGAATTTCTTCATAAGCAACATTAATCTCATCCATTGCCTCTTTTAAATGTGGAGGAATGAACTGTCCGCCATATTCACCAAAAAATCCTTGTTCATTCGGCAAAGCAATACCGTTAATTTGATGTTGCATATTGTCTCTCTGTTAAAATTATTAAAGTTATTAAGTTTATCTAGAAAGGTAGCGTGTCATATCCTCAATGCCTTTTAGCGTCATTGGGTACATATGATTTTCAAAAATTTCTTTAATCCAGCCAATGGTTTGAGTGTAATGCCAATAGCTTTCAGTCTCTGGATTTAACCATGCTGTTTTATCAAAATGGTGACGTAAGCGGCGTAACCAAACCTCACCCGTCTCATCATTCATATATTCAACAGAGCCGCCAACCGATTTCAGCTCATACGGTGCCATACTGGCATCACCCACTACAATTACACGATAGTCGCGGCCATAGGTGTGAAACAGATCCCATGTATTCATACGGGTAGCTGTGCGGCGGTGATTATCTTTCCACACATAGTCATAGAGACAATTATGGAAATAAAAATACTCAAGCGTTTTAAACTCGCTTTTAGCCGCACTAAAGAGTTTCTCACATTGGGCAATATGAGCATCCATAGAACCGCCTACATCGAACAACATAAGCACTTTTATTCGATTTCGACGCTCAGGTACCATTTGAACATCAAGGATACCTTGCTTGGCTGTTTCACGGATTGTACCGTCAACATCCAACTCTTCAGCTGCACCTTGACGCGCAAATTTACGCAAACGGCGCAAAGCAATTTGCATCTGACGAGTACCAAGAACTTGGTCGTCATCTAGATTTTGATATTTACGCTGTTCCCATACTTTTACCGCTGAACGTTTACGGCCTGGCCCACCAATCCGTACTCCTTCAGGATGATCACCAAAAGCCCCAAAAGGTGAAGTACCACCAGTACCCACCATGCGATTACCGCCTTGGTGTTTCTTATGCTGTTCGCGTAACCGCTCTTCCAGCATTTTCATCAGTTCTTCTAAGGAACCTGCTTTTTGGAGTTCTGCTCTTTGTTCAGGAGTTAAATGCTTTTCTAGAAGTTCTAAATCAAACCAGTCTTTTGGAAGTTTATGAACTTGTTTAAGCAACTCATCCAGATCAAAGGTTTCGATACCGTCAAAGTAGTCTTTTATGGCACGGTCAAACTTGTCAAAAAAGCGTTCATCTTTAACTAAAATAGTTTTAGCAAGTTGATAGAACTCTTCTTGATCGGCAAAAACCAAACCTTCACTTACTGCACGGTTTAAGTCAATAAGTTCACGAGTTGTAACTGGAACACCGTATTTACGTAAGGTGTAAAATAACCGCACAAACATGGGTTATTCCCTCCTTTAACGTCGAGACATGAAAGCCAAACGTTCGAGGAGTTGCACATCCTGCTCGTTTTTGATGAGTGCGCCATACAAAGGCGGAATAGCTTTAGATGCATCTCGATTGCGTAATACATCTTCAGGTATATCATCTGCCATGAGCAAACTTAACCAATCAATTAACTCAGAAGTTGATGGTGGTTTCTTCAAATTAGGAATTTCACGTAGTTTAAAGAAAACCTGTAAAGCTTCGTTGACCAGTGTTGCAGAAATATTCGGGAAATGAACATCGATAATTTCTCGCATGGTCACTTCATCTGGAAACTCAATGTAATGAAAGAAACATCGACGCAAGAAAGCATCTGGTAACTCTTTTTCATTATTCGATGTAATAATTACAATTGGGCGTTGTGTTGCCGTAATGGTTTCACTTGTTTCATAAACATAAAAAGACATTTTATCGAGTTCATGCAACAAGTCATTTGGAAACTCAATATCGGCTTTGTCAATTTCATCAATTAACAAGACACAACGCTCTTCACTGGTGAAAGCTTCCCACAATTTACCGGGTTTAATATAGTTCTTAATATCGTAAACACGGTCATCACCTAACTGGCTGTCTCGTAAACGAGAAACAGCATCATATTCATACAACCCTTGCTGTGCTTTGGTTGTCGATTTGATATGCCAAGTAATAAGTTTTAAGCCCAAACTTTCTGCTACTTGTTCAGCAAGTAAAGTTTTACCCGTGCCCGGTTCACCTTTAACCAGTAAAGGCTTTTGTAAAGCACGGGCTGCTTTTACAGCGAGCTTAAGACTGTCAGTCGCGATATATTGATCTGTACCGGTAAAATGTTGGGTATCAGCAGACATGTGAAGACCTTATTTTTCTATTTCAATGGTTAGATGGAACGCATGTTTTTGTTTATTGAATATTTTGACCAACAATATCCAATCACCAAACCTAGACCAACTACAAACAGAATTAAAGATAAATTTGACCAAATTAGAGGGCTATCTTTAGTTAAAACACCAAAAAGTAGTCCAAAAATAGCAGGTGCTACCGATGCATTCGGCCCTTCAGACACGGTTGGTGTAACTAAAATAGCAAATACAACAAGCCAACTAATTGCACCAAAAGTTGTAGGAAGGCGACGCATTAATCGCCACCAACACCATAAAGCAATAATAGCGCCTATTCCATAAGCTGTTAATGCAATAGCATCTTCAGGAATAACATCCAAAAAAGAAAATAATTGATTCATTATTCCAGTTTGATTTTCACGCACCACGTAAGCCCTCTGGTTCAACCGCATTTGGGTTAATTAACCCTTCTGGCGGCATCTGAAGAAAGAAACCTTTTGTTTGTAATGAGTCTAAAACATGTAAAACATTAGCACGCGCCAATTTACGTGTTGGAGCTAATTCTAAATGCATGACAAACGTTGCACGGCCAAACGCTTGTAAAACAGCTTCGGGAATTTTTTCAAACGGATCAGCTTGTTCCGCATCATCAGGATAGTTTGGACGAGCAATATAAATGTACATTTCATCTTTTTTGCTCGATCTATAAATATCACAGTGCATTTCAAATCAACTCTTGAACTAAGGACAGCATACATGAAAAAAAACGACTCACACACGCAGGTTTGTTTACGCATCAGTCGTTTTTTTAATTCTTGGGAAATATTAACCTACAACATTGATTAAGGTCGATAATAACTTTGTTCCAAACTAAAGTTAGCTTTCACGCAAAAGCATAACCAATTGATTTAAAACATTAAATATAATTATTCATTTTAATAAAATAAAAATAATTTTTAGAAAAATACCAAATTGTTCATTATTGAGTAATTTTTGTGATCTGTTCTTAATACTTTTACCCTTTAATACCATGAAATTTAACATATTAAATTTGGATATTGCCTTTTTAAAATTCACATTTAAGTAAAACTTCTAACCACTTAACAAACATTAGCAGACATTACTTAACTGGTTTAAATTCTCAATATGTTTCAATAATAAGTATCTTAATAATAGATGTGGAGGATGAACTTATGCCTCGTGGCGATAAAACAGCTTACACAGCAAAGCAAAAACGTCAAGCTAAACATATTGTTGAGAGTGAGGAAGACAGAGGCCATTCTCAAGAAGAGGCTGAACGAATCGCATGGTCTACCGTCAATAAACAAGATGGCGGCGGTAAGAAAAAGTCTCATTAATATAAACTTTGAATACTTCTTTAGCCCAAGCTAAAGAAGTATTTTTACCAAAACAAGTTAATGATATTTAGAAAACTCGAGAACTCTTTATATAGTCATCGCTTACTTGATTTAGGGCATTCAAAATAGCACCATCATCTTGACTTAACAGAGCTTCATTTAGGCATTCCATGTAACCTATGAGCGTAGTCTTAGACAACTTAGCAAATTCAGTTGTGACTGCTTCATCTTCATATAAAATCACGTAGCTACGTGCAAAACCATAGATTAAATAGATGGCTGCTTTTTCTTTTGTATTTTGAGATTCTTTAAGAGACTGTTCACAAGCATTTTTTAAATCTTTAAATGCATCTGTACCAGTAGATTGATTTTTGAAAGATAAAAGTATTGTTTGGAAGTTCATATCCATATTCCACTCAAAAAATAAAGCTACAGAAGATGATAGGATCTGTCAAAGAAAATCATGATTAACATAAGTTTAAATGTAAATAAATTTATGTTCCCTTTTTTAACTCTCTATAAAAGACCGCTCTTAAAAAGCGGTCTAATAAAAAATCGATATTTAAAAGCTTATTTCTATCGTTATGGTTGTACCAGAGTGCTCAATATTGGTTGAAACATTGAAGCCTCTCTCTCTAAGTTCCTCTTCTACGTGTGTGAGATGATCAGGACTTACAGCGTCAATAGGAAACAGGAAAGTTGCTTTTCGCTGCCCTCCCTTAGATTCAATTTCAGTACCTATTAAAATTTTTTCTAACATGGCCTCTTGATTAATTTTAAAATTTTTAGCATTTTGACGCGCTTGTTCAGCACTAAAGTTATTAAGCATATTTATCTCTCTAATTATTAATTTATTTAAGTTTATAGCATAAAAAGATTATATAGTTTTAGTGTTGTGTCGTTAATTCCGACCAGAAATAAGCTTATTGATTAAATAACATTTCTATCCATTCAATAAATTTTCTGGCATTTCTATTTTTAAACTCTTCTTTCTTTGGAATGTAGTAGCACAGCTCTGATTGAATTGATTGAGTTTTAAGCGGTTGTATAAGATTTGCTTTAATAAATCTCTGAGCAAGTGTAGAAGAACAAAATACCAGTCCATTAGCCGCTAATGCTTCATGTATTCCAAAAATTTCCTGATCAAACTTCTTAATTGTTATTTGCGTTCGGTCCCATCCATTCAGCTCAAGCCAAGTCTCTAGTGGCGGATTTGGTAAGGTTTTATTTTTCCATTCTGTGGTGAATAACGTTATTGGCTCACTAGAATGTTCTAGTGGATCAATTTTAGATGCACCAAATACATTAAAAGACTCATATTTAAGAATATCGTTAGAAGGTACTGAAGATACATCACCATATCGAATAGGTAATGTATATAAGTGATTTTCTAGCGCTTCTCCGGTAGAAAATTCAACTGATATATCAGGATATAATTGATAAAATTCATTTATTGAGGGAATTAACAACAGTGCTGCTAATGAAGAGGTGGTCGCCACTCTGAGTGTATTTCCATTTATTGTTATTTCATCTAGTGCATCTTCAATTTTACGAAATCCTTCAGAAATCGCTCCAGCTAGTCTTTCACCTGTGGTTGTAAGCGTTATTTTTCTTACCTGTCGATGAAATAAGTCAACATTTAACCTGCTTTCAAGATTGGTAATATGATGTGAAATTGCAGTGGGTGTTAGCGAAAGCTCTTCAGCAGCCAATTTAAAACTGCCTAGTCGGGCAGCTGATTCAAATGCTCTAAGTGCTTGCAATGAGACCTGCATGCTTTCTCCTAAACTATAAATATAGGTGATTTAAAATCATCTATAGCTGTAATTTTCTCGTTTGTCTACTTCTTATTTAAAACTCAAAATGAATTAACTCCTAACCCTTATGGAATTTATAATGAGTAAGATGTTACATATAGATACTAGCGTGCGAGCTGCAATTAACCCCAATCCAAATCATAATTCTATTTCAAAAAATATTGCCAGCCGATTGATCAATTCATGGAAAAATAAAAGGCCTATGGATGAGTATATCTATCGGGATGTGGGAATGAATCCCCCACCATTTATTACTCAAGACTGGATTGATGCTGTCTTCACACCTGAAAATAAAAGAACACAAGCTCAATGCGATGTCTTATCAATATCAGATCAGTTAATAGCGGAAGTTTCGAGTTCAGATATCATTTTAATTTCTTCTCCTATGTACAATTACGGTATGCCAGCTCAACTAAAAGCATGGTTTGACCAAATTATTCGAATTAATAACACATTTGATTTTGACCTTGCTCGAGGAGACTTCCCTTTACAGCCTCTTTTATCTGGAAAGATTTTAATCATTATCACGTCTAGTGGAGAGTTTGGATTTGAAAAAGATGGCATTCGGGAGAACATGAATCATCTTGTACCTCACCTGCGTACGCTCAGTAAATATTTAGGCGTAGAGAAAATTCATGAAATTGCTTCAGAATATCAAGAGTTTGGAGATGAACGACATATGAAGTCATTAGAAAATTCTTTTCAAAAAGCTGAAGAGCTTGTAGCTGAACTTGCTGGTTCATTCACAAAAAATCCGTAGAATATTAATAGTTAATTTTTAAAATTTAATAACCTACTGACATTTTAACTGAGCTATATCATTAAAAAATAAAAAGCCGACCCAATTGGGTCGGCTTCCTTATTTCTGCACTGAAACAAACTTATAGTTATATATTATTTATATTGAAATTGTTTTTCTTGCCTCTAAGAATATACAGACCTGTATGTTTAATCAATTGAATTTTTCTCATTGAATCGGTTAATTTAATTCATTATCACTTTTACAAATTAAAACTTCTTCAATTCATCACTTTACTAGCTTTTAAAATAAGTTAATTATTTACTATAACTAATATAATTATTCATTTTATTAACTATTAAAGTTAAATATCTATTATTCTAAATAAAAACTACTCAATTTAAAATTTAAGGCATTCAAATCTTCATAATCAAAAAAAGCCCATCACGAAGATGAGCCTTTTAAATTTTAACGATCAAATCATTTTAAATTGATAGACTTTCTTTTTCTTCTTGAAATAAATGAATTAACGGTTGAGTTAATAGCTCATAACGCCAACCCAAAAGATAATCAGGTAAATCTTGTTCATCCCCTTGAGAAAGAACATGTTGATGAATTGCATTTAGCCATTTTTTTCTAAGTAATACTTCTTTAGGAATAGAAGTTTCACTTATTGCATGGGCAAGTACCATATCCATTTTATGTAAAGTTTCTTGAGATGTTACTTTAAAAGGTTTAGCAATTCTTGTTGGCCATTCACTTTCACTCGGTAAATCTTTCAGTAATTCTAGAATTGTTTTTCCATATTCACGAACTACATTTGGGCGAATATCTTTAACTTGCGAGAGTTGAAAATTATTACGTGGATTCTTTTCAACCATATCAATCATGGTTGAGTTTCTAAGAATAAAACTGCGTGGTTGATTGGTCGCTTTAACAATGTATTCACGCCATTCACTTAAATTTTGCAATTGCATCAATTGACGGCGCGAATGACGATAATTACCAACATCGGCATAGAGTAATTCTGTAGGCGTTTCACTAATAATTTCTTTAGTTAGACTACTACAATCTTCAAGAACATAGTCATAAAGCCCTTTCTGCTTAAGTTGTTCTTGAATATGATGAGCTAACTTCATTATATATAGAACATCATTGGCTGCATAACAGAGTTGCTGAGGCGATAAAGGCCGAGCCAACCAATCAGATCTTGTTTGATCTTTTTCAATGTCAATGTCGAGACAAAGCTTTAAAGCACCTTGGTAACTCACTTGTAGGCCATGGCCTAAGAAAGAAAGACCGACTTGAGTATCAAACACATTAAGCAGATCTTCTTGATCAGCGTAATGGTAGATTAAATCGATGTCTTCCCCACATGCATGAAAAATATTTTGCTGTGCGACAAATATTTTTTTCCAAAACTGACTTAGATCTAATGAAACACCATCCAACAGATAGACATCGCCATTTACATTGACTTGGCATACCCCAAGTTTAGGCCAGAGTGTGTCAACCTTAATAAATTCTGTATCAAGTCCATATATTGAACATTGATCCATTTTTTGAAGAACATCAACCAATTCGGTTTGCTGTTGGATAAACTGAAACATGCTTTCTCAAGTAAATGCAAAGAGTGCTAAGAACTCTGGTATATATAACATAGAAGTAGGAAATTACCACTTAAACCTTTATGAATACTCTATTTTTGAACAATTCTTCGCAAATAGATAATTTTTTGATCTTTTATTTATGCTTTTAAAGTTAACTCCAAATATTCATGGTTTAAAATCTCTAAGATCTTTTTGATTCTTATGTGCTTTCATATTTTATTTAAACGATTTTTTCTAATTAAAGACAACATAATATTTGTCTTTAATAGCTAAATTAATAAATTTAATTCAATTTTATATCGCATCAAAGAAATAAGCATCGGAATGCTTATTTCATTCTCATGCGGTTGTGAACTGCCTGACTTAAAGTATGGCTATCGACATATTCAAGTTCACCACCTTGCGGTACACCTTGAGCAATACGCGTCATTTGTATAGGTAAATGCTTGGTCGCCTCTACCAAATAATGAGCGGTCGCCTGCCCCTCTACAGTCGCATTCGTTGCCAAAATCACTTCTTCAATAGTGCCTTGACTTAAACGCTGAATCAGATAAGGAACACCAATTTCTTCTGGGCCAATACCATCTAAAGGAGAAAGATGCCCGCCTAAAACATGGTACTTACCACGGAAACTACCACTTTGCTCAATCGCCATTACATCTGCTGGTGATTCAACTACACACAATAGTTGATCTTCCCGCTCAGTTGAGGCACAAATATCACAAATTTCATTTTCAGTTAGAGAATGGCAAACGCTGCACTCATGAATATAACTTGAAGCCTCATGTAAAGCATGAGCTAATGCGAACGCACCTTCTCGATTTTTCATCAAAAGATGTAATGCCATACGTTGAGCCGACTTCGGACCAACGCTAGGCAATATACGTAAAGCTTGAACGAGTTGTTCAAATCTATCACTAAACACAGAACTTCCTTAGAACATGCCCGCTAAGCCAGGTGGCAAGCCCATACCAGAATTCGCTTTTTGCATTTTTTCTTCTGAAATAATTTCTGCTTGACGCACAGCATCATTTACCGCGGCAGCAATCAAATCTTCAATCATATCTGGTTCATCTTGAAGGAGTTCAGGATTAATTTCGATACGTTTTACAAGATAGCGACCATTCATGGTCACTTTAACCAAACCACCACCAGCTTCTGCTTGGACTTCAGTTTGGGCAAGCTCTTCTTTCGCCTTTTTTATATTTGTTTCCATATCTTTTTGCATGCGCTGCGCTTGCTGCATGAGCATATTGATATTCATAACTTTACTCCGTATCTCTATCAAATCTTTAAAGTATTATTCGTTATCTGGTAATACTTTATAAAAACTCAATCTCATTGAACCAACCCATGTGATTAAAATCCATACAGATTAGTGCATTGAACTCAAATTAATCTGTAATTCTGACACAATAGACTAATGTTTTCTATCAGTATCTCTAGCTCTATTTCACGTGGCTACATGAGTAGCGTGGTTAAACTTAGGTACATTTCATAAATAGCTAAATTTTAAACATTAAAGTCTTATAAAAATTTAGGTCACTATTGAGAGGCCTGTAATCCTTTATCAATTGTTTTATATTCACTTAAAGGAACTTTTTTAAACGAGGTATTTGCTTGTTGAATAGATTTATCAGCTTCTTGTACCGACTTCTCTGCATTGTTAATCAATAAGGTTGTTTCATTTACTGGGTTCTGATTCGGTTTGGTCAGCAATTTGTATCCAACTACCCCGATTACCCCCACCACAACGACAATAGCAATAGGTTTAAGCATTTTTAAAACTCGCATTTCTTTTAATTAAATTTAAAGTCTTTATACCTTGCGCTCTTAGCCCTCATTTAAACAAAAATGTAGGTTTTTTATTGCAATTCTGAAATTTGAGTAACATTTAAATATAAAAAACCATCTCAATTAAAGAGATGGTTTGATAAACAAGACAACCAAAGAGAATTATTTCGATCGAAATAATTAGATTAAATCTAGACCACGTGAGATATCACGGATAATGTCGTTAATATCTTCTAAGCCTACCGATACACGGATTAAACCCTCTTGGATACCTGCCGCAGCTTTAGCTTCAGCAGAAAGTTTGCCATGCGTAGTCGTTGCAGGATGTGTAATTGTTGACTTCACATCGCCCAAGTTACCGGTAATTGAAATAAACTTAGTATTATCAATAACCTTCCAAGCACCTTCACGCTCGCCTTTAACAACGAAAGAAACAATCCCGCCAAAACCATTTTGCTGTTTAGCAGCAAGTTCATGACCTTCTTGAGTTGGCAAACCAGCGTAGTAAACTTTTTCTACTTTTTCATGAGTAGATAACCATTCTGCAAGAATTTGAGCACTCTCGCAGTGTGCTTTCATACGCAAACGTAAAGTCTCTAAGCCTTTTAAGAAAATCCATGCATTAAATGGACTCATTGATGGCCCAAGCGTACGAACAACACCGAAAACTTCTTCTAACAACTGATGATTACCAACAACAGCACCACCTAATGCACGACCTTGCCCATCTAAATATTTAGTTGCCGAGTAAATGACAAGGTCTGCGCCAAATTTTAATGGTTGTTGTAAAACAGGCGTACAGAAACTGTTATCAATCGCAAGTAATGCGCCATTCGCATGAGCAATATCTGCAAGCGCTGGAATATCAGCAATTTCAGCTAGAGGGTTAGATGGTGACTCAACAAATAGAAGTTTAGTTTCTGGACGTACTGCATTTTTCCATGCGTCTAAATCACGTAAATCAACAAATGTAATATCTACACCAAATTTGGCAATGTATTTTTCAAACAAGGCAACAACTGAACCAAAAACTGCTCTTGAACAAATGACATGATCACCCGCTTTTAAATACGCCATAGCAACTGCCAAAATTGCGCCCATTCCCGAGCTGGTCGCAACAGCTCGTTCAGCGCCATCTAAAGCTGCCAAACGTTTTTCGAACATCGATACAGTCGGATTGGTAAAACGAGAATAGATATTTCCTTGAACCTGACCAGAAAATTTTGCAGCTGCTTCAGCAGCATTTTCATATACGAAAGATGAAGTCAAAAAAATCGGTTCGCCATGCTCACCTTCAAAACTACGAGTATGTCCGGTACGAATGGCTAAGGTATCAAGTTGGTATTCTAAATCATCAGACTGGTTCATTAAATGTTCGCCTTTACTGGTCATGTACTAAAAACTATCATCATTTTGAGTGTCTAATGTATTTAAGGTCAAGGTAAACCTTAAAATTATCGCTTAGACTTTATTCAATCTTTAGTAAATAGTTGGTAAAGCAAGATGAAACGCTTAAAGTCCCTTGTCTCTGAACAAAGTCAAATGAAGCATCTTTCTGCCCGACTATTTCACTCAAAAACATTGGTTCTGTCACAAAGCACTCCCTATGAAGTCATTGGCGAATTCAATCAAACCCGTATTCGCTATTACGCAGCAACACAGAAAAGATTTAAAGAGCCTTTAGTATTTGTTGCCCCACTCGCCATTAATATGGCGATATATGATTTATATCCTTATCGTTCTTTAATTAAATATTTCCAAAATGCTGGTTTCGATGTCTATTTGGTCGATTGGGGAAGTTTAAAGTTTAAAGATAGACATCTTAACTTTTTATCATTTATTGAAGTTTTCATTCCTAAAGCGATAGAAATTGTCCGAACACACTCAAAAAGTGAGCAAATCTCACTCCATGGATGGAGTATGGCTGGTATATTTGTGACTTTATATACTGCTCTTAACCAACCTAATTACATTAAAAACCTGATTGTTCTTGGTAGTCCAATAGATAGTTATGCATCTGGCCATATTGGAAAGCTCTACCAGACCATAAATCACTTTATTGGTCGCAATAAAAAAATTCAGGACCGTATTTATTCTGGATTGCCAAAACGCCTGATTCATAGTCCTGGAATTTTAAATTCATTAGGTTTCAAAATTCTTGATCCTAAAGGTTGGTTCGATGGGCATGTTCAATTGCTAAAAAATCTTGATGACCTGCAATTTGTACAAGAGCATGCAACCTTAAGTAGCTTTTTAAATAACATGATTGATTACCCAGGTGGGATTAATCAGGACATGTTGTTTAATGTCTGGCTACAAAATCCATTAAAACGTGGCTTTATTCAGTTAAAAGATAAGAAAATCGAATTAAAAAATATAGATTGTTCTCTTTTAGTGGGTGCGGGTCGTAGTGATCAGTTGGTAACTGCTGACGCTGCTTCTCCATTAAGTCAATTGACAAGCAGTCAAGATGTCACGTTTACTCTCATCCCGGGCGGTCATTTAGGCCTAATGTCGAGTCAGGCAAGTGCTCTGGAGTTCTGGCCAAAACTGGCAAAATGGCTGACCGAACGTTCAACACAAATTTAAGGATAAGGTCATAAGTCAATCTGCTGCATGTATTAGTTTGGGTCCTAACTATTGAAAATTTATAAGGCCTTGCTATATGCAGCTAAATTAGACTAAAGAGCAATCACCACAAAAAGTCCTATAGAGCCCTTCACATAAATTAAATATAAAAAAAGCCCATTTCAATTTTAGAAATGGGCTACAAAAACTATCAAACGCAGCAATTAAGGATAATATAATAGAAGCTAAAACATGTAAAATCAATACATCTTTCAGTTGAATTGTAAACTAAGATTAATTTGGGCTTATCTATATTTTAGATATCAAAAGAAAAAGCCCATTTTCGTCTAAATTAAAATGGGCCCAGTGAATTCCACTTAATCCTAAAATACAAAATGTGATAATTATCACGCTTTGTATTTTTATAATGTCATTGATATATTTCTTTTTCATTGACCTCATTTCCAACTTAAGCCGTCTATTTAGCAAATAAAAAAGCTATAAAATCTTATTTTTCCCTATAATTTTTTATATGTTCTCACCCGAACTAGAAGCATATTTTTATATTGCCAATAAGAGTTAGAATGAATTAAATGAAAATCAAATTCTGGAAATATATATAAAATTTATCTTAAGTTTATGTTTTTATTTGATTTTTATAAATAATTGATATCTAAAGTTTTTATTTATTTTGTGAACAATTTATCAACCAAAATGACACTTGAGTAATTAATAGTCATTGAAATATTGGTAATAAACCTTATATTGAGTACAGGTTCATACCTTTAATTGAGGAAACGCTCATGAATAAATTTATGGTTGCAGTCTTTACTGGCATGGTGAGCATTGCTGGTTTAAACGTTCAAGCTGCAACGCCTGAGCAAGAATGTCAGAAATTGCAAGACGATTATAATTTGATTTATGCATCAAAAGGCTTTTGTTTTAAAGATCCTGATGCTAAAGAAAAATATGGTAATGAAAACTGTCATACGACAAAACCAAAGTTTTCTGACAAAGAGCAACAACGTCTTGATGCGATTAAAGAGCGTCAGAAAGAATTGAAATGTAAGTAATTTTTAAAGGAATAATACATGGCATACGATGATCAAAATATCTTCGCAAAAATTTTACGCAATGAACTTCCAGCGATAAAAATCTATGAAGATGATCAAGTTCTAGCTTTTATGGATATTATGCCTCAAGCCGATGGTCATACATTAGTTATTCCAAAAACACCTGCTGTAACGCTGCTTGATTTACCCCCAGAAGCAGCCGCTTATACCATACAAATTGTTCAGAAAATTGCGAAAGCAATGGAAAAAGCCCTCAATTTAGAAGGTATTGTCTTAATGCAACTTTCTGGAGCAGCGGCAGGCCAAACTGTTCCGCATGTTCATTTTCACCTTATTCCTACAAATGTGCATCAACTTGGACGCCATGCTGTAGAGTTAGGTGACCAAGAAAAAATCAAAAGATTAGCTGAGAAAATTAAAGCAGCTCTTTGATTTTTAATTCATTAAAGCGGAGTTTTGACTCCGCTTTTTTTCGTCTAAAAACTATAAAAAACTAAAATAACTAATATATTTCTAAATTTTAACCGTCATAAAACTGTCATTTATTTTTCACGCCCCTGTCACAAAGTTTGCCGATACTGCTTAGCAAGTTGGTGAGCTTTTGTAACTTTTTGTACATAAGTCAACTACAAAATAAATAGTTAACTAGGCATACGCCATTTTTAAATACTTTTGGAGAAATCTCAATGAAGAAATTGCTACTCGCTGCCGCAGTTGCAACTTTGAGCATAAACGCGGTGCAAGCAGCGCCAACTTTGTATGGCAAACTGAATGTTTCTATTAACCAAGTTGACAATAAAAATTTCGATGGAAAAAGTGACGTTACCGAAATTAACTCAAATTCTTCTCGCATTGGGGTAAAAGGCGAAGAGAAATTAACTGACAAGCTATCTGCTGTTTATTTAGCCGAATGGGCAATTTCTACTGATGGCTCAGGTTCTGATACTGATCTTAGCGCTCGTAACCGTTTTATCGGTTTAAAAACTGAAGGCGTTGGTACATTAAAAGCAGGTAAGTATGACTCTTACTTCAAGACAGCTGCTGGTGGTAACCAAGACATCTTTAATGATGACACTCGTTTAGATATTACCAACATCATGTACGGCGAAAACCGTTTAGACAACGTGATTGGTTTTGAGTTAGACCCTAAATTGCTAGCTGGTTTAACATTCAATATTATGGCTCAAACTGGCGAAAGCACTTCTGACAGTAAAGATGGTGAAACTGGTAAAGATAGCAAAAATGATAGCTTTGACTCAGTATCAACTTCTCTTGGTTATGAAAACAAAGACCTTGGCTTAGCAGTGGCTGCTGCTGGTGACTTCGGTATAAAAGGTAAATATGCTGCTTACGGTCTGAAAGATGTTTATACAGATGCTTACCGTGTAACAGGCTCTTATGACATCGCAAAATCTGGTTTTGTAGTAGGTGCGTTATGGCAACATGCTGAACCTACTGATGACTTGACTGCATATGGTCAAACATATAAATCAGATGGTGCAATCGATAAAGCTGGTAAAGCTTATCGCGGCTTAGAAGAAGAAGCTTATGCGGTAACTGCTGCTTATAAAATTCCTAATACTAAGCTTAAAGTGAAAGCAGAATACGCTTCTGCTGAAACACAAGTAAGTGGTCAAGCAGATCGTAAAATTGACTTGTACGGCTTAGGTCTTGATTATCAAATCAACAAACAAGCTCGCTTCTACGGTATTGTTGCTCAGCAAAAACGCGACTGGATTAAAGAAGACGACAAGCAAACTGTTGTAGGTACTGGTATCGAATATAACTTCTAATCAGTTATCTTTGATTCATATCTAAAATAAAAGGGCTAAGGCCCTTTTATTTTATTGTACAGATTAAAAAAGCCGATATAAAAATTATCGGCTTTTTTAAATTTTTAGCTTACTTTAAGAAACCACTTACCAGATTCATGACATTTTGAATATCTTGGTTTGCTTCTTGATGATCAGTACTGTCACCCTGAGGCGTTAATGAATCAATGACTTGAGGTAAGACTGAAGCAATTGCACCGTAAACTTCTTCTTTCGGTGCTTGTACTTGCTGAGCAACTTGTTCAATATCAGAAGCATTAAATAAGCTTTGTAATTGTTGAGTAGGAACGGCACTATTCGCTTGATTTGGATCGACCCAGCTTTGAACCTGATTACCCAGACCTGCTCCTTTTAACTTTTCTAAAGCAGCTTGTAAGCCGCCTTGTTGTTGAACCCAGCCTAAAATCAAAGGTACAACTGCAATTAATAAACTTTGTACACCGCCACCTGCTTGAGGCGCATTATTATTATTTCCAGTCACTTGACCTAATACAGAACCTAATACTCCACCAAGGCCACCTTGAGCGCCAGAAGAAGTATTATCCCCCATTTGTCCAAGTACAGAACCTAAAATTCCACCCAAACCGCCTTGACCTGATGTTTGTTGATTCCCACCTAAAGCTTGCTTAGCCAAAACTTCAACAATACTGCTTAAATTTGTCATGTGTAACTCTTATGTATGGTTTACACATGAGCATACGCGGATTCTTGTTAAGACAGCAAAAGCCAAATTGTTAAATTTTGAAAGAGGTTAAATAGTCTTTTACCAACGGAATTTATTCCAGTTTTCAGGGTTTGCCCAAAATCTTGAGTTAAACCAATCTGGAACATGTTTATAGGTCAATATATTAAATTGCCATAAAGCAAAATCGCTATCATGCGAAGTCTTATCAATGAGTTGGGTAAACCCTAAAGAACGCAATAACTGTTCATCACTTCGTTTGCTCACCACAACAATTCGTTTTGCTAATAAATCACGTAGTTTTACTAATAATTGTGATTTTTGTACTTCAGTTATGATCTGCATTTCATCGGTATCAAATAATACAAAACCCAAATCATAACGCTGAGTAAAAGGCAGACTTAAAAGCTCAGTTACGGTAAAATAACGCCATTGAATTGCGTTATTCTGGTCAATTTTCTGGCCAATACAAAGTGCAGTATGAATGGGCTGTTCTTTTGATAAATCGTCTAGCATAGAAGCGATGACATTTTGTTCAGCCATGACTGCAACCCTTAATTGAAAGATGTGAGTTTAAACTTTATGGAACTACAAGGCATTTGCCATAAAATGCATGCAGGCCTAAAAGATGCTAGTGTAACTGATCAACAGACAACCAAGGCAAATGTTGAATACAAATTTGTATTAGACCGTTCAGAAATTGATCTTCCTTTTAATTTAGGACAAGAACTAGAAATCGAATGGACAGGTAATATTTATTGCACTTCTTGTGGCACTAAAACACCAAAGTCATATTCTCAAGGCCACTGCTTTAAATGTTTTAAAACTAAAGCGGAATGTGACCTCTGCATTATGAAACCGGAAACATGCCATTACCACTTAGGTACATGTCGTGAAGATGACTTTGCCCACAATGTTTGCTTTCAGCCGCATATTGTCTATTTAGCAAATTCTAGTGCTTTGAAAGTGGGTATTACGCGTGTCAATCACATGCCAGGTCGT
Organism: Acinetobacter sp. WU_MDCI_Abxb74; assembly: GCF_025513915.1. NCBI lineage: Bacteria > Pseudomonadati > Pseudomonadota > Gammaproteobacteria > Moraxellales > Moraxellaceae > Acinetobacter > Acinetobacter sp. WU_MDCI_Abxb74. Next base: position 453,116 of record NZ_JAHPRP010000001.1, on the reverse strand, counting down.
TGGTTAGATCAAGGTGCAACTCAGGCCTTACCTATTTTAAAAGTAGGCTCACGTCGCTTATCTGGCCAACTTGAAATCATGTTTGGTTCTTTAGTTGCTGATAAAACTGATTGGCGCAAATTACTCAAAGGTGAGGCTGAACCGCTTAACCTTGTTGAACAACGTGATCAATTAATCGAAGAGTTTGCACCTAAAATTCAAACGATTCGAGAAGAATTTAGCCAAAATCTTGAATTTAACGAAACTGTTGAATTATTAGAAGATGAGTTACCACGTGAGTTTGTTTACCCTGTTGAGCAGTACCCTGAAAAAATTAAGTCTCTAAATTTGGATAAAACACCAAAAATTCGTGGTGTATTACAGGGTATTAAAGGTCAATATTTAATTTTTGATATTGGCGTGATTAATGTTCGTAAATATACAGGTTATGAGCTTATAGTACGTGCTTAAGCTAAAATAGAAATAGGCATTCAGAAGAATGCCTATTTTTTAATTACTTTTCTAAAATTCTTAAAATTGCCTGTACTGAATCTTCTGTATTCCCAGAAATAAGCTGTTTATGCATGGTTAAATGTTGCATCACTTGAATTTGAGCTTTTTCAATATTCATCAGTTTCTCTATTTCAGCAGCTAAATTTTCTGATGTTGCATCAGCCTGAATCAGCTCTTCAATCACTTTTTTACCAGCAATGATATTTGGTAAAGAATAATAAGGAATTTTGACCAAAAACTTCGCAATTAAATAGGTCAACCAATGCAACTTATAAAAAGTGACCATAGGTCTATGCATTAACATTGCTTCTAAAGTTGCCGTTCCAGAAGCTAAAGCAATGATGTTACTTGCATTCATGACCATACGGCCAACTTTTGATTCAGTGTCTGTATTTTCTAAAATATGAACTACAGCTTTTAAATGAGGTGCTAATTGTTCAACACTCTGCTCAATCTGCTGTTTACGTGCATCGTTAATTGCAGGAATTAAAAATTGAATATTTGGATATTTCTTGTGCAAAATATTGGCAGCGCCCAATAGCATAGGAAGAAGTCGTTCTACTTCACCTTTACGGCTACCTGGCAACAAAGCAATATGTTTTTGATTTTCATCAATACCTAATTGTTGTTTAGCAATTTGAATTGGATTTTCAAGCGGTAATTGCTTTGCTAAGGGATGGCCTACAAAAGCTGCTGGAACTTCATATCGCTGATAGAAAACTTTTTCAAAAGGAAATAAACAAAGGACTAAATCTATACTCTGTTTAATGCCATGAACACGCCCCTGACGCCACGCCCAAACTGATGGACTCACATATTGGACGGTTTTTATTGGAAGATTCTTCTCTTTAATACTTTTGGAAAGTCTAAGGTTAAAATCTGGCGCATCAATACCAATAAAAATATCAACGGGTTGCTCAGTCCATTGGTTAATTAAACCATCACGTACAGCGAATAATTTTTTTAAGTCTTTTAGTACTTCAACTATCCCCATCACAGACAAAGTTTCCATCGGGTAATAGCTTTTAAAACCTTCAGCAATCATTTGGGGACCACCGATTCCCTCAAATTCAGCATCAATTCCTTGTTCACGAAAACTACGCATGAGCTTAACGCCAAGTGTATCTCCAGAAACTTCCCCAACTACAATGCCTATTTTAAGTTTTCGGTTTGCCAAGGCGATTTACCCAAGAATTTGAAATAATGCATTCTAGCATAGAGATTTATCAATCTTGAACTTGATGCTTAAGCTATAAACACAAGACAAAATTTTATCTACTATCTAAAATTACATTAAGTATTTATCTTTTAATCTAAATTAACAATACTTTTTCAATTGTAGCTTTTATTTACAAACAATAGAATAAATGAGAATTATTAACATTATCTTTAATCTTATGAATATCCCACCTCGACCGTTTAAGCTATCTGTCATCGCCTGCGCGATTTGTTATGCGAATCTCACCTATGCTCAAGATACAAGTATTCAAGCCCTGCAAACGATTAAAGTAAAAGCTTCGGATGTTGAGCAATCTTCAGAGCAAACCAAAGCCTATAATGTTAAAAACTCAAATAGTGCAACTAAGCTTAATATTGAAGCTAAAGAAACCCCTCAAACCATTAATGTCGTTACTCGTCAGCAAATTGAAGATTTCGGGCTTACCAGTACGAGAGATGTTCTAAAAAACACTCCGGGAGTAACTGTGAGCAATCAAGAAACCGAACGTACGTCGTACATGGCTCGTGGTTTTGAGATTTCAAATATCTTAACTGACAGCGTAGGCTCTCCCCTTTCTAACTATAATTATAATAATACTAATCCAGATACTTACTTTTATGATCGCGTAGAAGTGGTTAAAGGCGCTGACTCACTTACAAATGCATTTGGCGACCCAAGTGCAACCATTAATAATATCCGAAAGCGACCAACTCAAGAATTTCAGGCAAATGGTGGCGTGAGTTATGGTTCATGGGATACACAACGTTATGAAGCTGATGTATCCGGTTCTATTCTACCGAGTGGAAAAGTACGTGGCCGTATCATGGGCTATCAACAAACAGGTGATTCCTACCTTGATCGATACTCTGCTGAAAAAAATGGTTTTGCAGGTATTCTTGAAGCTGACCTAACAGATAGTACGTTGCTCACTGTCGGCTATAGCCAAGAAAAAAATAAACCGAATGCCAATAACTGGGGAGCTCTACCCTTACTAGACGCAAATGGTAAGCAAATTTCTTATGACCGTTCATACAATCCCAACCCCGATTGGGCACATTGGGATAATGAAACCCAAAATGCTTTTGTTGAGTTAAAGCAAAAAATTAATGATCAGTGGACTGCTAAGCTCACATATAACTATCTAGATACAGAACATAATAGCCATTTACTTTACTACTCTGGTTATCCAAAAGCAGATGGATCGGGTGTTTACTTAACCCCATGGGGCGGCCAAGAGCAGCAAGAAAAACATGCTGTAGATTTTAATCTCGAAGGGACTTATAAGCTATTTAACCAAGAACATGAAGCATCTTTAGGTTATAGCTATGTCCGCAGTCATCAACATGATAAGCAATCTACAGGAACAATTAATGACAGTAACGTTATAAAATCAACGACTACAGACTGGGCAAGCTGGACACCTCAATCTGTAACTTGGTCAGATTTCACAGAAGCGGCAAATTATAAGCAAAACATCAATTCATTCTATGCTGCTACACGTTTACATCTGAATGAAGACCTAAAACTTTTACTGGGTGCAAACTACGTTAAGGCCGAAAGTAAAGGCGAAAGTTACGACTCACCAATGTCATATAGTGAAAGTAAGCTTTCCCCTTATTTTGGATTAACCTATAACTTTACGCCTGAATATACCGGCTATATGAGTTACACCTCTATTTTCCGTCCACAGACCGGTATTGATAAAGACACGAATCAAGCTTTAAAACCTATTGAGGGTAAAAGCTATGAAATGGGTGTGAAAAGCTCGTGGCTAAATGATCGCTTAACAGGAACACTTTCTGTCTTTAAAACTGAACAAAATAATTATCCACTACGTAACTCTGATGGAAACCCACTTAATAGAAAAGTACCAACCAGTGATCTGGAATCCCAAGGTGTAGAAGTCGGATTATCAGGTCAAATCACAGATAATGTGAACCTTGCTTTCGGTTACGCTCAGTTTAGTATTAAAGATATTAAGAATGGTGGCGAGGCAAGAACTTATAATCCGAACCAGACGCTTAATTTGCTAACGACCTATACGCCGTCAGTTCTGCCTAAGTTAAAAGTTGGCGCAGGCCTACAGTGGCAAGATGGTGTAAAGCTATATGACTCAACTGTAAACAGTACGATCAAACAAGATGCCTATGCCTTAGTCAACTTAATGGCGAGCTATGAAGTAAATAATCATATTACGCTTCAAGCAAATGGTAATAACATTTTTGATAAGAAGTATCTATATAGCTTCCCTGATGGCCAAGGATTTTATGGTCCTTCTGCCAACTATACAGTTGCTGTGAAGTTTAAATATTAATATCGTAGCCAATCCTAATTTAGGGATTGGCTTTTCTTATTATTCTTTGTTTATGTGTCAGTAAAGATGTCCAAAACTGTAAATCTCCCTGTGTCATATCGCATAAAAGTTTTCTATCGATTTTTGCTCGTTTTCGGTATGGGTTTTGCCTGTATGGCGTATTTAAGTCTTGGTCTCACTGGAATTTTCCGTTTGACCTTAGATAAACCTGAAGCCATATATCTAGCAGCATTTATAGCAATTCTATTTTACGTATTGTTCGTTATTATAGGTTTTTGCATTCAATCGCTTTTGAAACTCACTGGGTTATCAATCGTACTCTGTACCCTTTTCTTTTTTGCAACGCGTATGGTGGGTTATGCATAAAGGTATACGCCAATCTATGGCATGGCTACACTCATGGACTGGCCTAATTTTTGGATGGCTCGTATTTGCCATTTTCTTAATGGGAAGTTTGTCTTATTACCGCCACGAAATTAATTTATGGATGCAGCCTCCACTTGCACAATATGAAGTAAAGCAAGATGTTGCTATTAAAACAGCATATCAATACTTACAAGACCATGCTCCAGATGCCAAATCTTGGTATTTAACTGTTGCAACACCTGAGAGTCCCGTAAACACGATGTATTGGGAAAAATCAGACGGCGGTTATGGAAATGCAACTCTGGATGCAAACACAGGCCAAGAGCTTAAACTTTCGGCAACGCTAGGCGGCGATTTCTTTTACCGTTTCCATTATCAACTCTTCGGTTTGCCAATATTCATCGGACGACTAATAGTATGTCTTGCCGCATTTATTATGTTGATTGCTTTAGTTTCAGGCATTATTACCCATAAAAAAATATTCACCGACTTTTTTACTTTGCGTACATTTAAGTCTCAGCGTTCATGGCTAGACTTTCATAATATTTCTTCGGTGATTGCCCTGCCTTTCTTTTTAACCATTACCTTTACAGGCTTAGCTATTTTCTTTTATTTATATCTGCCTTGGGGAATGCAGAAGCTCTATCCAGAAAACCCATATCAATATTTTACTGAAATACGTACAAAGGCTGTACCCGAGAACCAGTCAATACAGCCAGCTCAGAACCTATCAATTGAAAAGTTATTAAGCCAAGTACAACAAAATTGGGGAAATAAAACTTTATCTACTATTAGTATAAAAAATCCAAATACCAATCAGGCACAAATCACCTTTATTCAAAAAGAAGATCATTCAATTACCCGTAATCAGGCTCAAATTACATTGAATGCATCAACAGGAAAAGTCTTAGCAGATACACGTAATAATAGTGCGATTGTAACGCTTAATGCCGGGGTCTACGGTCTACACATGGCAACATTTGCCCAACCTTTACTTCGCTTAGGTTTCTTCTTCTCTGGCATTTTAGGTTGTGTCATGATTGCCTCTGGTTTGTTACTCTGGAGCCTTAAACGCCAAATTCAAAATAAGAACAGCAAGTTTCATTTTGGACACTATTTAGTTGACCGTTTAAATGTCGCAACTTTTGTAGGACTGCCGTGTGCAACTGTGGCCTATTTGAGCGCGAATCGATTATTTACTGTCACTACAACCACGATCAATTATGAAATTTATAGCTTTTTCTTAGTCTGGCTCATCAGCTTAATTATCGCTTTAGTCACTAAAAAACAATATTTATGGCGAACTCAACTTAGTATTTTTATTCTGCTTTGTATGGTGCTTCCAATCTTAAATTTAAGCTATTTACTTCAACATAACTATATTCAAAGCTTAAACAGTTATTGGGTATTTGCACGTATAGATATCTTTTTGTTGATATTTGCAGGCTTAGCGATTTTTATATTCTGCAAAATTCAACCTATTCAGCATAAAGCTGTAGAAAAAATCCAAAAGAAGCTGAATAAATTAAATACTGAGGTGAGCTCGTGATCTTTATAGCTTTCATTTTAATTTTATTAGGAATGTATTTGTTATTTATGGCGAGTGAAAAATATCGATCACCAAAATCAACAGGCCATTTCAAATCGTTAGCTCAAAAATATTACCAACTCTTTAAAATAGCTGCATTCATATTGTTTGTTTTATGCGCATACATTTTGGTTCAACATTCTAACTTTTCAATTGGTTTTGTCAGTTGGTGGATATTTGCAACGCCGTTAACTTTTGGTCTCATCCTTTTAATTAACCCATTAAAATCATCAAAATAATCTTAAATACTAATAATTTGATGAAAAATGACTCAAGCTAAGCAATATTTCGATTGCTTAGCTTTTTTTTGCATAAGTAAATCATTATTCATGACAACTGTTTATCTCTAAAAGGAATAAGATATGGACGTTTCGTGATAAGTGGCGATAAAGATGTTTGGTCCTTTTGAATTTATCTTAGCGGGTATGTTAGTTGGTTTCTGTGTAGGGATTACAGGAGTTGGTGGTGGATCATTAATGACACCAATTTTAATTAGTCTTTTTAGAATTGAACCGCATATCGCAATTGGTACCGATTTACTTTATGCCGCAATCTCAAAATTTTGTGGATCAATGGTTCATGCCAAGAAACTCAACATTGTCTGGCCAATTGTTTTATGGCTTGCTGTGGGTAGTATTCCAGCATCTTTCGCTACATCTTGGGTACTTGAACACTTTTTAAGCCAGTCAACCCACTATAAAGCTGTGTTAACCATGGTTTTGGGTTTTATGCTAACACTGACTGGTGTTTCAATTATCTTTCGTTCTCGAATTGAAAAATTCTTTAATCGTTTTAGAAGCAAAGAAACAGTACAAACAGAAAATGAGCAATTGGCTATTCACCATAAACGCCTCTACATCATTATTATGGGTATTATTTTAGGCGTATTCGTAACACTTTCATCTGTTGGTGCTGGTGCATTTGGCATTATGGCACTCGTGATCATGTTCCCGAACTTACCAATGATTCGAATTATTGGTTCAGATGTGGTACACGCCGTATTGCTTACCTTAGTGGCGGGCCTTGGACACATGAGTGCTGGAAACGTCGACTTTACGCTTCTTATGTGGTTATTAGTAGGCTCAATTCCAGCGATTATTGTAGGTACGCTCATTAGTTCCCGCATGCCAGAGCGTTTAATCCGAAAAATTTTGGGTATTACCCTATTTGCTCTCGGTGTTAATTTTATGGTTAACCCAGTCAAAGCAAAACCAAAAGCACCTGTGGTACAACAACAAGTAGTGATTGCTGAAAAAACAAGCAACCCAACTGAACAATAGCAAAATCAATAAGATTTTTCCAAAGCGAAATACCATGAGATGTAGGATTTTCATAATTATTTCATGGTATATTCAGTACACAAAACAACCTTTAGTATGATCGAACCAGTGACAGCAATGAATACACATTCAAAATCAGTTTCCAAGCCAGATATCGACGACGTTAATATTAAAAGCATTCAAACTCTTGTAACTCCAGCCGAGCTTAAATCAGAGCTGCCTTTATCTGATGTTGCTTCACAAACCGTCCTAAAAGGTCGTGAAACCATCCGTAATATTTTAGATGGCTCAGATAAACGTTTATTTGTCGTTATTGGCCCTTGCTCAATTCATGACCCTAAAGCTGCTCACGAATATGCCGATCGTTTAAAAGCATTAAATGAAAAAGTTAAAGAAACTTTATATTTGGTTATGCGTGTTTATTTTGAAAAACCACGTACAACAATTGGCTGGAAAGGTCTAATCAATGACCCAGATATGAATGACTCATTTAATATTGAAAAAGGCTTGCGCATTGGCCGTAAGCTTTTACTTGAATTAAATGAAAAAGGTCTGCCATGTGCAACTGAAGCACTTGACCCGAATTCTCCACAATACTACCAAGACTTAATTTCATGGTCTGCAATTGGCGCACGTACAACCGAAAGCCAAACTCACCGTGAAATGTCTTCTGGTCTATCGTCACCAGTTGGTTTTAAAAATGGTACGGATGGTGGCTTAACTGTTGCAACCAATGCCATGCAGTCTGTTAAATATGGTCATAGTTTCTTAGGCCTTAATGACGATGGTCAGGTTTCAATTATTAACACCAAAGGCAACCCATACGCACACGTAGTTTTACGTGGTGGTAATGGTAAGCCAAACTATGATGCTGGCTCTGTTGAAGAAGCAGAAAATGCTTTGGCTAAAGCAAAAGTAAGCAATAAAATCATGATTGATGCGAGCCATGCAAATTCAAACAAAGACCCGTACTTACAACCACTTGTTCTTAAGAATATTACTGAACAAATTTTAGATGGAAATAAGTCAATTGTTGGTCTTATGGTTGAAAGTCACTTAAAAGGCGGCCGCCAAGATATTCCAGAAAATCTTTGTGATCTAGAATATGGTAAATCAGTGACTGATGGCTGTATTGACTGGGAAACAACCGAAAAAACATTACTTGAAATGCATGAAGCTTTAAAAGACGTTTTACCAAATCGTTAATCCATCTTTTTAAGAATATCGATTAAGCCCTCTTTTTTGAGGGCTTTTTATTTTAATGAAATTTCTAGATAAGCCGTAATAGGGTTTAAAAGTTTTATTATTTATAAATAAAAATAACTTACGATAAAAGCAAAAAGCAGCACAGTTTCGCTAAGCTCAATTGCGGCCCCCACAGTATCCCCTGTGATACCATCAATACGTTTTATAAACAGATGTCTTAAATAAACAAGGCTCATTAAAAATCCAATCACGGCGATTAGACCTTGCCATCCCCAATATAAAGGTAACAGCAAAACTAACCCAATTATTATCCAAGAAGCTGTTTTAGGTAAATGGTCGGTCAGAGAACGGCCTAAACCTTTTTCACGAACATACAGTGTAGTTAAAAATAAAATGGATGGCACAAGGCGCCCAAGTGCAGGAACCAATATTAAAAATAGCATTTGATGTTGTTCAATCAGTACATAGACCAGTGCGAACTTGAGCAGACATATAACAACTAAACTCAGTACTCCAATGGGGCCACAACTTGGATCCTTCATAATTTGTAAAGTACGTAGCTTGTCTCCAAAACCACCTACCCACGCATCTGCCGTATCTGCCAGCCCATCTAAATGCAAACCGCCTGTTAGCCAAATCCATAAAGTCATTATGATGGGGGCAAGTAGAAGAATTGGTAATTTTGCGAAAAGACATGCAATAAGAAAAAGAATGCCACCGATAATGAACCCAACCAAGGGATAAAACAAAATAGCTCGACCATTTTGTTGCGCCGTCGGCATTGTCTTTAACTCGATTGGCAGAACAGTTAAAAATTGCAATGCGATCCAAAAGGGTGTCATATCCAATCCAAGTCTCTAACTGATCTATATTCAAAACAGATTGAATTATGAAGAAATAAAAATGGGAATAGCAATCCCTATTCCCATTAAATACTTCAGAAAACTGAAAATCTATTGTATTTGATAGCACTGTTTCAATTTTATGTAGTCGTAGTAGAAACTGGTTGGGCTATAACGCGCGTAGTTACATGCAGACTTAAATAAAGTCTCTTTTTCGTTATAAAGCATTTTTACCAAAGTATTGCCTTGGTTATTTTGATAAATATCCCACTGTACATTGGCAGCCATAGGTGAAACCACTTCTCCGCGCCATGAGCTGGTTGAGTAATTATACGTCTGGCGAAGTGGTAAAGGCTGCATCATATTATGTAAGTCTAGGCTGGTGGCCAGAGGAATAATAATTTCTGCATGAGCAAAACGTAAAACCGCTTTGTAAGGTTGAGCTTTATTGACTACAGCATCAACTTGTTGAAATAAATCTTGCTTTAAACCTTGGGCGATTGCACTTGTGACTTGATTTGACTCTGTAAAGCTTGGACCTTTTTCATAAAAATCATTTGCATCATTAAATCCGGCATAGAATTTTGCGGCTTCAACAGGCATATATTTATCAAAATCGATACCTTTTAGTTCATCTTTCATGCCACCAGAAATCGAATAAAGCTCATACACATAAGCTGCTGCATCAACTGCACTGGCGATAGTGTTTTTACCCTTACCTTTTTCCGTAATTTGCTCACCTTTAGGCGAAGTGACTGTAAAAGACCCCGTATTACTAAAGCTATAACCTGTTGTACCCAATTTTTTAATAAAATCTGCTTTAAAAATTGGACTTAACACAGTTAAAGCGACTTGTTCAGCTTGAGTATGATTTGATAATTCATCTAACTTTTGGGTTAAATCTTTATTATTTTCTTCAAAATCTTGATAGGCCTGACTTGCATCATAAATTTTCTGTTGGTTAACACTTAGCGGCTGAGTTAGGTCTTCATCTGCATTCAAGCTATGGAAATAAAGTTTAAAACGGTCTACCCCACCATCTTCAACACTTGGCACGCTTTCACTCGATAAATTGGTATAAGAGACTGGAACAATTTTATCTTTGAGCTGCGGTTGTTGTTTAATGAGTTCAGCCGTGAAAAATTTAGCACTATCTACCGCACGATCCACACCCGAACTTTGTACCGATATCGAAGCTTGTTGATTAAATAAATTCGGTAATCGTTGTAATAAACGATCAGCAATCCCGCGATGTTCTAAAATACCGGTCATGGTTTCATTTCCATAACCGTACTGGCGAATTCCTTCTACGCCGTAACCTAACAAAATATTGGCTTTCATCATTGCTTCAAGGTCAGTTCCCAATTGCTCACCTAACGGTGTTAAGGCATTTTCTGTTTTTGCCTGTTTCCATAAATTATAAAGAGCTAAATCGTATTTAAGACTTGATAGACCTCTTGAGCCATGACGCGCCACTAACTCTGTAAAAACAGGTTGGAATCCACTTGGTGCTTGTTCATAGCTTTTTAATTCTTGTTGAGCTTGATAAGGTGTTTTGGTTTGATAATACTTTGATTGGGTTATAGGTGGTGTCGTTGGCTGATTATCTTGATCGTCATTATTATTACAAGCCACAAGCACTAATGACGCAGCAAGCATTGTCGTTTTAAATAAAATATTCATAAGTCAGATAAGCTATTAATAAGAAATGCTCATATCTTAATTTTTAGCAATGACAGTACGATTACAATATTTTAAATATCTTTATAAAAATAATAACTTACATGTGTATAAAAATATAAAGCTGCTATCTCAGTATAAAAGTTAATTGACCATCTGTTTTAGAAAATTCGAGAGGATATAACTTCCCAAGTTCTGCTGGCATTTTAAGTAAATCATCTAAAGGCTGTTGCCCAGCTAAACAAGCCAATAATTTAATTACGCCCCCATGGGTAACAACTAAAGCATGTTGCCAGTTTTGGCTCTGCATTTGATCAATTAATTGCTTAAACCCAATCAAAACTCTATTTTGAAATAGAATTAAACTTTCTGCATTAGGAGGACAATACTGACTAGGCTTTTGCCAAAAATTTACTAGCAACTCGGGTGAGGTTTCATAAATCTGCTGTGTTGAAACTCCTTCCCAATCACCAAAATACATTTCTTTTAAATCGGGACTTAAAACTAACGGTAATTCTTTTTGTTCAGCTAGCTGCTCGGCAAAACAAGCACAACGTTTTAATGAGGAACTTACAATCACATCCCATGGCTGATTTGCGACTTGCTCAATGGTTGACTGCATTTGCTGCCAACCTTTTGCTGTTAACTCATCATCTAAATGACCACGTAATGTATGGCTAAACTGACTTTCACCATGTCTGAGTAAATCAATTTTCAATTTACTCAATTTTGTCCCCACTTACAGCCGCTTGAGCAAACGTTGCCATTTGATTATGTAATACGCACGCCATTTTAACCAATGCCAAAGCAGCACCAGCCCCACTACCCTCACCTAAACGCAAATTCATCTTTAAAATTGGCTCAGCATTGAGTTCATGTAAAATACGGCGGTGGCCATATTCTGCCGATTGATGTCCAAATAGCATCCAGCCACGTACATCAGGGTTCATTCGTACAGCACATAAAGCAGCTACCGAACTAATAAATCCATCCACAATCACGGGTAAACCAATTTGAGCACATCGAATATAAGCACCAGTTATGGCAGCAATTTCTAAGCCACCTACAGCACTTAGGATTTTAAACGCATCACCAATGACATGTTGATAGTGACGCTCTATTGCCTGCTCAATCACTTCAATTTTATGTCTTAACTGATCGGCACCAATTCCTGTACCTACACCAGTTAATTGTTCAGCCGTCTCATTTAATAAAAGGCATGCTAACGCAGAAGCAGAACAGGTATTTCCAATCCCCATTTCACCCGCAATATAAATATCTGCACCGTCGGCTTTGGCTGTATCTACGGTCTTTTTTCCTAATTCTAAAGCAGCACGGCATTCTTCAGCATTCATTGCCACTTGTTTTGCAAAATTTGCTGTGCCTGCCCGAATACAATGACGCTCAACACCAGCATATTCGTACGCTTCGCCTACTGTGCCACAATCGATAACTTGCAAATGAGCTTGATGATATTTAGCAATTACACTAATTGCTGCACCACCAGTTGTGAAGTTTTGCAACATTTGACGTGTGACAGCTTGAGGATAGGCAGAGATATTTTCTTCAACTACGCCATGATCACCCGCAAAAACTGTGATCCATGGGTGGTTAACTTGAGGATGAACATTTGACTGTAAACTGGCAAGTGTAATTGCAATCTGCTCCAAATCACCTAAAGCACCCGTAGGTTTAGTGAGTTGGAGTTGATGTTGTTCAGCTTGTTTTTTTGCTTCTAGATTAGGTTGCTTTACCGATTCTAACCACCAGTTCATTTTACTTCTCACCTTTTAAAATCATTGGAAAACCAGCTACACAAAACATAACCTTATCTGCAATTTGTCCTAGAGCTTGATGCAGTCTGCCTGCTTCATCTACAAACCTTCGACTAATTTCACCTAATGGCACAACACCCAGACCAGTTTCATTACTGACTAAAATAATTTCTGACTGGAGCTGAGGTAAAACGTCTATTAGTTGCTCACATTCAAACTCTTGAACGTTTTGATCATCTAAAAGTAATAAATTCGTTAGCCAGAGCGTTAAACAATCCACCAAAATAATTTGATTAGGTCGATCAATTTTCTGCAAAGTTTTTGCTAAAAATAATGGCTCTTCAACCAATGACCAGTGAGCAGGACGCTGGTTTTGATGGTGTGCAATTCGGTTTTGCATTTCAGGATCAAGTGCTTGCGCCGTTGCGACATAAGTCACAGCTAATTGCGTAGCTATTGCCGTTTGTTCAGCCAGTCGACTTTTACCAGAACGAGCACCACCCAAAATTAGTTGCAACATGAATCACCTAAAAACAAATGCTGAGAGGGATATAACTTACCTTGTAAAGTTTGAGCCTGATAATAACCAAACGTCAAATGCTCAATTTTAAGTTCAAATTCAGCGTATTTATATTGTACAGGTAATTCAGAAATTTTTTGCAAAATCAAATCACTACTATAAGCTTTTTTATACAAACCCAAGGTGATATGCGGACAATAATCTAAAGCCGCAATTTCATGAGAAACCGTGCCTAACTTCTGTCGTATTAGAGATAAGATATTATCGGCATCTTGAATTTCTACAAATAAAGCACTACTAAAACTATCAACTGCTCCAATTTTTAAATGAAATGGAGCAAAATCCTCTTTTCTTAAAAATTCCCTCTGTTGCTCAAACTCACTAAAACTAAAATCATCTTTATAAACTTTAGATTCTTGAGTCAAAAAACCGCATATAAACAGCGTGACATGATATTGACGGCTATGAGGTTCTAATAAAAAATCTGAAAAATGCGCGCGTAATGTATCTAAATAATCAACTAAGTTTTGATCATTAATTTCCAGATACCATAAAGCATAATTTTGACGCCCACAGTGCCATTCCCGATAATCCCGGATAAATGTTGGCACCATGAGCGTAGAGGGTTTTAGCAGCACAGCTTTAATTCAAAATGATTCAATTTTTGTATTAAAGCATGTTTACCTTTCAATTCAATTGTAGAGTGCAAATTTATTGAACGAATTTAAGCATATTGAGTGCGCGTAGTGTTGGAGTTAGTACTATTCATGTTCAAAGGTTGCTTGCCTTGTTCAGAAAATAAATATTGAATTAATTGCGTCAACTCAACTTCCAACTGCCGTTTCTGAACTGTACTCAAATCTAAATTCTGAATTTGTTGCTGTAAATGTTTAATCGCATCAGCCTCATCAATTTTTAAAAATTGAATTACATAGGCATAACCCAAAGCAGCGCCCTTTAATAAGTTCTTATAGGGTAAATCATGACTAATATTCACCACAATTGATGCTATTACCCGTTCATTATGACCCAGTTTACGTAGCGGATCTCGCGCCACACGTTGACACGGATCTTTAAATGCATATTCACATGAATCTAGAAAACTCTGTGCAAGTCGATCTAGATCTTTTGCATAGTTAGGTAATACTATTGAAAGTCCTTGCTTTACTTCTGTAATTAAATTCTCTGCAAATGCTTTAACAGAGCTATCGCCCATAGCAACACCAATAGAATCATAACCCAGTAACGATGCATACCAAGCAAGCATCGCGTGTACGCCGTTCCACAGTCGGTTTTTGATTAATTGAATATCTGTAATTTGCTCAACCAACACAACTTGGCGCAATTTTTCGAGTAAAGGGCTACCTTTTTCTACATAAATTGGCATATCCGTTTCGCTATGGAACAAGATTAAGTCCATGCTTTGTAATATATGTCCCGGCTGAAAATTACGACGCATATTATCTACATATAAAGACGCCTGATTTTGCTGATCTTGGGTCAGTTTATTGCAATCTTCAATTTCGACCTGCTCCTCTTGTTCTACATCAGATAAGTGCTGTTCAAGAAAATGGTGCTTAATGCGAAGCTGACGATATAGATTTTGATTAGATAGTTTTGAAACCATGCGGTTTACAACGGTGTCACAAAAGTAATGTTCTTTTAAAATATGCTCTGTCACATCCTCATCATTAGTTAGTTCTAAAAGTGCTTCTCTAAGATGCTTCATCACCAAATATTTGGCGCCAACTTTATTTAAAATAATTAAAAAAGTTAACGGCTCTATACAAGTTTCTAATGCCGAGTTAAAACGAGCGTATAAACCCTTTGCAATCGTCTTTGACTCAGCTTCAATCGCTTGTTCAGGCAAGCAAAGTGCGATCAAACTTGAATGGGTATACATCTCTAACATTTGCTGTTCATTGTCTGAGTCAACAATTGTCATATTTTCAATGCGTTCATCATAAGAAAACTGCCCATAGCGAATGCTATAAGTTCCAAACGCATTTACCGCTTCGCGGAATAGGCTGTTTCGGGTAGAAGCAATAATACGTCTTGGTTTGGTGTATCCATCCCAGTGCGACAAGATTTGCGCTATATAACCGCCACCAATAGCACCAAAACCATGTATCCCAACGGTAAGTTGATTTAGGCTTTGCGGAAAAGGTTCTTGTACTGCTGGCATATCCACAATAGGAATAAATTGATCAAGATCTGTTAAAAAGTCATACATCTGATCGTAATAAAAATCGGCTTTTGCCAACATTTCATCATTTGGTTCTTTAATATCTTTTAATAAAATTGTTTGACCTTCTGATGTGTGCGCTGACGTTAAGCCATTTTCAGAATCTTCGAACATTAAACATTGGTTAGCATCTAAATGAAGTTGACTTGCTGCTTTTAGAAATATTTCAGGATGAGGCTTTCCATTTTGTACTTCATCCCCACAAGTAATCACATCAAAAAACTTATAAACATTTGCGTTAATTAAATATTCTTCTGCTATTGCTCTGCGACTTGAAGTAGCCACAGCCATTCTCAAACCCGATTTTCTTAAACGTTCTAAAACTTGAACCAAACCTTTTTTGATAGGTACGCCGTGTTTTCGTATGTGGTCAAGCTCCATCTCATCGGCTCTTTTTCGTATCTCTTTATATGGAACATTTACACCATATAAACGTTGAGCCAATTGTTCAGCGGTAGTTGCACTTAAACCTAAACATTGCATTAAATATTCGTGTGAAAATTCCTGTCCAATGAGTTCTTGAGATGCGTGTTGCAATGTTTGAAACCGCAACCTCTCAGTATCAAACATTGTCCCATCCATATCAAAAATTGCTCCATGAACAGGTTTTCCATGAAAAATAAGCACGTTTTTACCTCTTTTTTGATCATGTTTTATTCAGGGTATACAAAAAATTGGATAAAAAGGCAGGATGTTAATAAATGAAACATTAGTGGTTATTTTTTAATCAAAAATATAAGTAAACTGTTACTGAGCAGAGTTATAAGCCTAAAAAGGTTGAACAATATAAATAATTATGAAGCTGGCTTTAAATACAAGAGCAGCAAGCCATCCTTGCTTGCTGTTCTTGGTTTATTCTTTTTGTTGCGCTGATCGTATTTATTTTTCTTAGTTCCATTTACCGCTGCTTGGACCTGCATGTTTTTATAATATCTTGCAGGTGTACACATACCAAAAATCAACTCATCTTTCGCCGTTATTCTTGTCTGAGCCTCTGGTATAACTTTAAATCGCCTAAAAACTTAGTATTACAGTAGTAGGCGTTAAATTTAATTATTAAAATATTCTTTAACTTTTAATATAGATAATGATAATCATTTTCATTTGTTGATGCAAGTTTATTTTGCTATTTTTATATTTAATAAGGAATATCTATGATTTATAGATATTCCTTATATCAACTCACATTAATAATTAAATGTATAACTGAGGCCATAAGTACGTCCTTCAGCTGGGATACTTTCTACAAGCCCATATACTTTTTCTGCTTGTTGACTATAGACAGTACGATAGTCTCTATTCCAAACATTATATACACCAAAATCTATACGTCCTTTCCACCACGCTGGGAAATGTGCCAAAACATCCATCGTGCTATAGCCTTTAATTTTTACAGCTGAAAGTGAGTCATCTTTTACGGCTTCATTTGTACCCTTTATAGCAAGCATTTGCACACGAGCGCCATATCCCTCATCATTGTTCCACTCGGCAAAAACAGTACCTTTGATTGGTGATACCTGAAAAGCATTCAACTCTTTCCATTTACCATCCGTATCTTTATATTGACCTCGCGTATAACCAAGCGTTCCCCCCACTTTAAACTCTTCCATAAATGGATAGGTCGCCGTTAGTTCAGCACCATATACACGCTGGTCTTTGTCCATAACCTCAGCAACAGTTTCTTTATTACTGTTCTTGTAAAACTGAACTACTTTATCTGAAGTATTATAGAAACCTGTTATACCTAGATTTAGGCTTTGCTCCCCTTGTAAACGCCAGCCTAGTTCATAGCTGTTTACACTAATAGGTTGGATATTCGCTGTTGAGATATTAAATGCATCACGCATCATTCGTTGTACATCTGGAAAGCTAAAACCTTGAGAGAAATTAGCAAATATTTGCTGCTCGTCTGTTAATTCATATATCGCTCCCAAATTGAATAAAACCGCATCGTCATTTACAGCTCCGTTTGGCTGTATCCCATTTTTAGTCGAGTACTGTTCAGTTTCAGCTTTAATATATTGATAACGAGTACCAGCCTGGACATTCATACGGTCCGTTAAAGCGTAATCACCTTGTAAAAAAACGCCAGCGCTTTGAATTGTTGTATTTGGACCAGCATCGGAGATTTTACCTGTGGGTTTATATGTCAAACCTGTATTAAATGCTGTGAAGTGCTCATAATGTTGATGATCTTTTTCATGTTCATAATCTAAACCATAAGTTAGATTAAGATCACGATTTATAATATTTAAATCACTTTGTACTGTTGACCGCAGACCAGCAACTTCGATTTCAGATTGAGATTGTTTTGCTTCTGTACTTTCCCCTCCTAAAAAGACTGGAAAGAAACGAGCGTCTTCTTTACGGTAATATCCTTCTAGATTTAAGACCTGACCTAAAATATCTTTATTTTGGTATTGAGTGTTGAATGCGTAGCGCTCTGTAAAAGGCTGATTAGATATTTCTAAACCCTTCTTCCCAATATATGAATTAGGCGCTCCTCCATAAATATAATTTTTCCCATAATCAGGACCATAATTCGTGTCTTGTTCATCTTTATAATATTGCGCACCCAAACTTAGTGATTGGTTATCAGTTAAATCTATATTTATACGACTGTTAATATCAATTGTATCAGTGTCAGGACGGCTACCCTGCATAGGTGCTATAGCAATACGATCACCATGGCTATCGAACTGAGATCCGCGACTAGTGAAATTAGCCCCTAAGAAACCATTTATATTATCTTTATTAAATGAAATAGATTGGCCAACTTCATAAGCTAGACTATCACTCCGAAATGTATCAGAAGACGTAATACCAAGTTTAGTCTCAAAACTCACAGGTTTAGTCGAATCAGCACGTTTTGTAATAATATTAATGATCCCACCGGTAGAACCAGATCCATAAATACTCGTAGCTCCAGCAAGGACTTCTATACGTTCAATCATGCCTGGGCTAATACTATTTAACTGTCGAGCAACATCGCGTGATCCATTTTGAGATACGCCGTCAATCATGATCATGACATCACGACCACGCATTGTTTGCCCATAGTTGGTACTCGTTCCACTACTCACCCCAAGTGATGGAACTAACTGAGCCAGAATATCGGCAATTTTTCGTCCAGCTGTTGCTTGTTGTTCAATTTGCTGCTTCTCAATCGTTTGAACTGTACCTGCAATTTCAGCAATATTTTTGGGTGTTCGTGTCGCCGTCACTATAATTTTTTGCAATTGAGCTACAGGCTTTTGTATCGCTTGATTATTAAGGGTTGCCTTCTCAATATTTGTATTCGCATAAACCTGCTGCGCAAATATTGCTGCTACAGCAATACAACAAGGTTTTAATTTAAAATATCGTGGTTTAGCACACGTCAAATGATTTGAGTTAGCCCCGACCTTTTTATATTGATGCATTTTTTCCTTTCTCCAAGCCCAAAAGTTATTAGTTAAGTTTTATAAGGCTCGGAATAATACTAAATATAAGTAATAATGAGAATTGTTTTTATTAAAAAATTTAATTTAATACTACCTATCTTAAAATTAGTTAATTTAATGAGATAAGAAAGAGATTTATTTTACTAATCAAGCACATCAACAAATTGAGCATCTAAAAGCTGTGCTAAATCTTTAGGATTTAAACCAATATCCAGCCCTCTTTTTCCGCCACTGACATAAATTTTGCTAAAGTTTTGTGCTGATGCATCAATGACAGTTTTTAAACGTTTCTTTTGGCCTAAAGGGCTAATTCCTCCTACCAAATATCCAGTTAAACGTTCGGCATCTTTAGGATTAGCCATCTGTAATTTTTTACATCCAAACGCCGTAGCTACTTTTTTTAAATTTAATTGGTGATTAACCGGCAAGACAGCAACATAATAATTCTTATCGTCACTTACCATTAAAGTTTTAAATACTTCTTTTACATCCAAATCTAATTTTTCGGCCGCCTCTAACCCAAAATTTTTGGCATTTGAATCATGTTCATATTCATGAATAGAAAATTCAATTTTATTACTTTTTAACAATCTGCATGCAGGAGTCATAATAAATGGTGTTATAGATGAAATTGTTCTGATTATAGTTTTTTTAGAAAAATTTTGAAATTTGCTTAGGCTATTTACAACAGTTACATAAAAATTCAATCAGCAACTGAAGAAAAAATAATCTCACCTTGATATTCGCGGCTCGACTCCATATATTTTATTTAGATTTGAAGTCTGAGCTGACAATTTATGAGTTATAAACACAACAATCTGATGGCAATGCGTCATCGTTTTTGGGATGAATCTTCAGATTCTGTATTAAATGAAAAACAGTTTTTGCAGCAGACGTTAATTGAACAAGGTATTTTTAATAATGCAACTCTTGATGATGTTAAGTATTTCTTTTATACCCTGCCGAGCATCATTATTGTGAAAGCTCATGCACTTGGTTTTATGCATGATTCAGTCAAACAGATGTTATTGCAACATATTCAGAGTAATCGCCTTCATTTGATGCAGAAATCTGAATTAAAGATTCAATTTAAGATGTAATCCGTTTTGTTATCAAAGATCCGTTTTATTTTAGTTTTACTTATCTGAAGGATGTTAATTTCTTAAATTTCTATATTGCTTAGGCTATTTAAGAGCTAATGAAATAAAGATGGTAATTTCGACCTATCATTCAGTCCGAGAGAACTATTTTAATACGCTTAAAACATGTAATATTCGTTACAATTTTAGATCACAGCGTTTGGCTGCATGATGCGCATAGGATTCTATTTTCATGTCAAATCAGAAAGATAAGCTTAAGAGTTTAAAAACTTCTTCCATGGATCGACGCTTATCAATCGCGAAAGCTTCTTTACTTGCGGGAACACGTTGGGCAACTGCAAGTGCTTCTTCTATTTTTTCTAATGATGAAGAAAAAGAAAAGAAACGCAAAAAAGCGATGAGCGAACAAGCTAATTATCTGGTTTCTGAAATAGGTAAACTTAAGGGTTCTATTGTTAAAATTGGGCAAATGATGGCTCTTTATGGTGAACATTTTTTACCAGAAGAGATTACACAAGCATTAAATACCCTAAATAACCAAACCGTTGCTTTAGATTGGCCTGCAATTAAGCCACATCTACAAGAACAACTGGGCGCTAAATTAAATGATTTAACAATTGACCATGAGCCAATTGGTACCGCCTCTCTCGCACAAGTACACCGTGCAACACGTAAATCAGATGGCTTGGAATTAGTCCTAAAAATTCAATATCCGGGTGTTGCAAACGCAATTGATTCAGATATGAGCTTGTTTAAAAACATGCTTAAACTGACACGTATGGTGCCACAAACCCGTGAATTTGATCAGTGGTTTGATGAAGTGCGTGAGATGATGCATCGTGAAGTTGACTATGATGTTGAAGCTGCAACTACTCGTCGCTTCGGTGAACGTTTAAAAGATGACGAGCGTTATATTGTTCCGACAATTGTAGATGAATATTGTACGAACCAAGTACTTTGCATGACTTTCGAACGCGGTGTCCCAATCAATAGCCCTGTTATGTTGTCTTTGCCTCAAGAGCGTCGTAATCAGCTTGGTGAAGCTTCACTAGAAATTGCTGTTCGTGAAATTTTTGAATGGGGTGAAATGCAAACCGACCCTAACTTCGGTAACTACCTTGTCCGTTTAGGTAATGGCCAAGATGTTCAGGATAAAATTGTTTTATTAGACTTTGGTGCTATCCGTCAGTTTGATGAACATTTGTTATCGGTAGCACGTAATTTAATTCAGGCGGGTTATCAGCATGATAAACATGCGATGGTACAAGCAATGACTGGATATGAGTTTTTTGAGGCAATGCCTGAAAGTATTAAACCGGGCATGGCCGATGTCTTTTTAATCGCGACAGAAGCATTTAGTACCCCTGTAAATAATCCAGAAATGCCCGCCGGCCTTATGGATGAACATGAACGTTATGACTGGAAGAAAAGTCAATTACATAGTCGTGTTATGCAGCAAGCAAGTAAATCAATGGCATCACGTTATTTCTCAGTTCCTCCAAAAGAATTTATGTTTATTAGCCGTAAATTTATTGGAGCTTACACATTTATGACGGTTATTGATGCAAAAACAAATGTGCGACGTATGATTCGTAACTTTGCTTAATTTAATAAAGGACTAGAATGATTCTATGTCATTCTAGTCAATACATCTCTACTCACCCAATAACCAAATTATTTTAAACAAATAAAATCAAAAACTTAAAATAATTTCACTTCTTAACTACCATTTATCTACTCATTTTTGGAATGTCAGTAACGACATAGTTTTTTACTATCAGGCGTGTCAGCATAAAACAATAACAATGTGTTAGGACACCATAATCATGACAAGTATGATCAATAAAGCTCAGGGTTTGGGTTTATCGCTGATCACTAAATTGGCTGGAAGCGATGTACTTGATCAACTCAAGTTGCGTAAATTTATAGAAAAATCTCTTTATCAAGGTTCGAAAGCTGGTTTTAGAGCGTTAAGCCAGACTCAAAAAGCATTTAAACCGAAACAGATCTCCCAACAGCGGTTACCTCAACAACAAAAAACTCTGTTTGATTTAAGCCTAACTGAAGAACAACAAATGACCTCTGAAGCAATGTCTCAATTTGCTCAAGAAGTTTTATTAGGGTTAGCTCACGAAGCTGATCAAGCTGGTCAGTTTCCAGAAAGTCTCTGGCAATATTTAGAAGATTTAGGACTCAATTACTATGCCCTTCCGGAAGCACTCGGTGGTGTAGCAGCTGAACAAAATATTGTTAGTAATTTACTGATTGCCGAGAAACTAGCACAAGGTGATTTTAGCCTTACAGCAGGATTACTCAGTACATTTAGCGTCATTAATGCAATCACGCGTTGGGGTTCAACCGAAGTTCAATCGATGTACTTACCTTGTTTTGCAGAAGACTCAGACATTACAGCAACTTTTGCGGTACAAGAAGCCACTCCGGCTTTTAATCCTTATGAATTAAAAACCAAAGCCTCACTTGAAAATGATCAATTTTTTATTGATGGTGAAAAAACACTTGTTATTTTAGGTGATTTGGCCGATGTATTTATCGTAAGTGCAGACTTTAACGGCAAGCCAGATGTATTTGTTGTGCAATGCAACGAAACAATTTCAATTAAAAACACCTCCGCCATGGGGCTTAAAGCGACAGAAACGGCAACTTTACGCTTTAATAACACACCTGCTCTACGCTTAGGTGCAGCAGATTTTGATTACACCGCCTTTTTAGATTTAGGTAATTTAATGTGGTGTGCAATGGCTGTGGGTACCTGTGAAGCGGTTAAAGCGTATTGTATTAAATATGCCAATGAACGAACTGCTTTCGGTGAACCAATTTCACATCGGCAAAGTGTCGCTTTCATGATTGCAGATATGGCAATTGAAATTGACGCAATGCGTATGCTGGTTTTAAATGCGGCAAGCCTTGCAGAATCAGGCAAGTCGTTCCACCGTGAAGCTTATCTGGCCCAACTACTTTGTGCTGAAAAATCCATGAAAATTGGTACAGATGGTGTGCAAATTCTTGGTGGACATGGTTTCACAAAAGAACACCCAGTTGAACGTTGGTACCGTGATTTACGAGCTACTGCAATTTTACAATCTGGCTTACATGCTTAAATGATCAATCAGAGGATACTATAATGAATTTGCAAAATCCTAGAAAATTCAAAATGATGATTGATCAAGCACGTGATGTTGCAATCAACGTTTTACGCCCTATTTCTCGTAAATATGATAAAGCTGAGCATGCTTATCCTAAAGAACTCGATATGCTTGCCTCACTCATCGATGGAATGAACGAAGGTGGCGAAGGTATTAATGCCGGAGCTGCGGGTGCTGGTAACCGTGGCGATACAGATAACGAAGGCATCCGTAACGGAACCAATATGTCTACCGCTCTTGGGATTATTGAGATGTGTTATGGCGATACAGGCTTATTGCTGAGTATGCCACGTCAGGGTCTTGGGAACTCAGCCATTGCTGCTGTTGCAAATGATGAGCAATTAGAGCGTTTCAAAGGAACATGGGCAGCAATGGCAATTACCGAGCCAGGTTGCGGCTCTGATTCTGCTGCTATTCGTACAACTGCAACCAAAGATGGTAATGACTATATTTTAAATGGCGAAAAGATTTTTGTGACCTCGGGCGAACGTGCAGACTCTGTCGTAGTCTGGGCAACACTGGATCGCAAAGTTGGCCGAGCAGCCATTAAATCATTTGTAGTACCCAAAGGTACACCTGGAATGAAGGTTGAACGTCTCGAACACAAATTAGGAATTAAAGCCTCAGACACAGCAGTGATTAGTTTTATTGATTGCCGTGTACCTGCTGAAAACCTTTTAGGAAATGCTGAAGTTGATGTTGCAAAAGGTTTTGCCGGAGTGATGGAAACTTTTGACAACACTCGCCCTCTCGTCGCTGCAATGGCAATCGGTTGTGCTAAAGCTTCTCTAGAACGTATTAAAGAGATTTTTAAAGATCAACTCGATCCTGACTATTCTACACCTTATCTACACACCTCTAATCTTGCAGCACAAATCTACCGTATGGAAGCTGAGTGGGAAGCTGCTCGCCTGCTTATGTTAAAGGCAACGTGGATGGCAGATAACAAAAAGCCAAACTCTAAAGAAGCTTCTATTGCTAAAGCCAAAGCTGGCCGTGTGGGTAACGAGATTACTTTAAAATGTGTCGAACTGGCTGCAAGCGTTGGCTATAACGAAGACGAGTTACTTGAGAAATGGGCGCGTGATTCGAAAATTCTCGATATCTTTGAAGGTACTCAACAAATTCAGCAATTGATCATTGCTCGCCGAGAACTGGGTAAATCTTCTAGCGAACTAAAATAATAATTAAGGGAATTTCTTCCCTTAATTTATTAGCTCTTTATATCAAAACTTAAAAGCCCTCTAGTCTAATAACTAGAGGGCTTCGTATTTCAGGAATCAATGTTTTATTTATTCAGTAGTTGTACTTTCTAGCGCTTTATCAATTACCCCAAATTTCTTAAAGATTCTTGCACGACGCTTTGATGAAATATTCGCTTTGTTTAAATCACCTTTATAGTGATCAAAAACACGTTTATCCATCATTTTAAACCATAACGAAGGGATTAAGGCTGGTAGTAGCATACTTGCGTAACCGCTTGGTAGCTCTGGTGCCTCATCAAAATGACGTAATGCTTGGAATGGACGAGTCGGATAAGCATGATGGTCTGAATGACGCTGCAACTGGTACAAGAATAAGTTTGTTACTACGTTATTATTATTCCAGCTATGCTCAGGCATTGTGCGCTCATAATTACCATCAGCTTTTTTCTGACGTAATAAACCATAGTGCTCAATATAGTTAATAATTTCGAAAAGACTAATCCCATAAAAAGCTTGAGTGGTTAAATATGGAATTGTACCTTTACCAAAAATTCCAATCATAGAACCATGAAAAGCGGCAGTCATTCCCCAGCCTTGTAATAATTCATTATCTGAAGACCAGAATTCTTTACCTTTACGTTTTAACCGATTTTTTTCAATTTCTATTGCGGATTTAAAAGAACCAATAACAGTACGTGGCCAGAATTCATAGAATGTTTCACCCATACGTGATGAAGCTGGATCTTCTGGTGTAGCTGCACGTTTATGATGACCGTAAGGATGCTCAATACGGAAATGATTATAACCTGTAGGAACTAGAGCAAGATGGGACAAAATATGGTCTATACGATCATGCTTATGACTTAACTCATGGGCTGTATTAATTGCAATACCATTGATTGCTCCCATTGAGATACCAAGTAAAATCTTATCAATAAAAGATGTTGTTTTACGACTTGTTAAATAACATGCATACACATTTGCAGCATACTGTAGAGGAATAAAACTCTTCACAAGACGTGAGTAATATGGATCTTTTTCTAAAAGCTTAATTTCTTCATCTGTCGGATTTCGAGCATCCTTCCCAACAATTGTGTCAATTACAGGAATCACGACATGTAATACAAGTGGACCACCTAACGCGAAAACTTTCTTTAAAGGGCGTGGACCAAACTGATAACCTGCTAAAATACCTAAACCGATAGCAGGTAAAGCAGGACTAATCATCCATAAAAAGCGTTTGCGATCTATTTCACGCATAGACGCACGCACTGGCATAAGTTCTTGCTGAACATTTACTGGTGCATTCATAGCCATATTTCCTTTTTCTATATGTCTATATAGTTAAAGAAATAGTGTTTAGTTAACAGTAGTAAGCGTCCAAAAAACCTATGTTAAAGTCTTTGGCATTTTCTTCCACTTTTTTGTCCTAAAAACACATGTTGATCTATTCTTATAGCTCACTATAATTTTATTAAAATAATGATTGATCATTTAAATATGGATGCACTAAGTAAATTTTTTGATGATATTCACCTGAATAAGTCTGAATACATCTATTTAAAAGCGCAAGGAGAATGGGCTTTTAAAACACAAGATCAATCTGCTCTACTTGCTTATATTGTTTTAACTGGTTCAGTATATATACAACTTAATGCTTCAGAAAAAATAACTGCAACAGCTGGTGATATTATTTTAATTCCTTCGGGAAAAGCACATAATGCGACTGACTCAAAATCAACAGCGAGTAAGTTGGTAGATTTTCTGGATATCACTTCGCTTTTTAACGGTCACAGACAAGACGCAATCGAGTTTGGTACTTCATCTCCAGATAATACATTATTGCTATGTTTACGCTGCCAAATCGATACTCATATGGCTGGGCCGCTCATTAATGCATTGCCGTCCATCATGCATATTCAACATGAAAATCAAACTAATCCACCTGAATGGCTACAAATTGGACTCTATTTTCTAGCAATCGAAACTCAAAAAATCAGACCGGGTCATGACAAAATTATTGATCATTTAGTCAGTATTCTGCTCATTGAATGCATTCGTGATCATATTCAACAGATGACAGATCAACAAAACTGGTTAAGTGCCTTAACACATCCTGAACTGAGCAATGCACTATCTGCTATTCATAGCCAACCCGAAGTAGCATGGACAGTTGAGTCTTTAGCTGAACAATGCTGTATGTCACGTTCTAAATTTGCAAACATATTTAACAGTATTATTGGTGAGCCACCCCTCACATATTTGCAGCATTATCGTTTCCGTTTAGCAAGTCAGTATTTACGCACAAGCAACTTATCAATTCAACAAATATCAAATAAGGTCGGCTACTCATCTGAAACAGCATTTAGTCAGGCATTCAAACGAATTTTTGATTTATCTCCTAAACAATATAGACAGCAATATATTGGACATACCTTAGATTAACTACCAATAAAAAAAGCGCCTCAGCGCTTTTTTTATTGAATCAAATTATTATTTAATTTTCGCATGTGATTTTAAATATTGACTGTAATCTTCTAATATTTGTTGACCACGCGATTGACGATAAAGTTGCTGTAACTGCTGTAACTGATCAGCAGGAATAGCATTTGCAGTAGATGAATTTACATTTGAAACTGCAACAACAACTAGCTCATTTGGTAAATTCGCTGTTGAAACAGACCACATACCTGGCTTAGGTGTAGCTGCACTAAATGCTGCGCGCTCAATTTCACGCTTTAATCCTTGCGAACGACTAAATACGCCAGCCGATTCAAATGCTACTTTATTTTTAACAACAACTTGATCTGCTGGTTGAGTTTTAAATTCAGCCAACATTGTAGCAATTTTTGCTTGAACAGCTTTACGCGCTTTTTCATCGATAACTTTTGCTTTCGCTTCATTCATCGCTTGTGCTAAAGGTTTTACACCAGCAGCATGATAATCACGTACTTTAACCCATACCGTATCACCATTCGCTAATTGAATATTAGATGATGCATTACGGTCACCATTTTTCACGTCATCATTAAACAATTTAATTTTAACGTTTGGATCACTTAAATACGGATTTTGTGTAGCTAAAGTTACGCCATTTAATGATTCAACTTTTGTACCTTTTACTTCTTGCACAACAGCTTCTAAAGAATCATTACCAACAATCGTTTCATTTAGACTATTTACGGTATCTGAATAAACAGTCGCAACTTTATTCTTTTCAACCTCAGCTGTTAAACGCGCCTTCTCTGCTTCGAATGAAGGGATTTGATTAACTTGAGTTTCTGCCTCAATAATATGATAACCATATTGAGTTTTTACTGGTTGAGAAATTTGTCCATTTTTTAAGCTCACTACAGTTTTATCAAACGCATCGGAAAACACACCCGGTGCATATGCTTCAACTAAACCGCCTTTTGCTTTCGAACTTGGATCTTCAGAGAACTGAGATGCAGCTTGTGCAAATGTAAGACCGCCTTGAATTTTCGCATATACTTCTTTAGCAAGTTTTTGAGCTGCTGCATCATCACGAGCATCTGTAGTAATTAAAATATGCTTCACAGTCCGTTTAGCATCTTTTTTCTGAGTTTCAACGAACTTGCTATATGCTTGCTGAAGTTCAGCTTCAGTTGCAGGAGCTGGTTTAGCCATCAGTGATGGAGACACAACAACATAATCCACGTCAACAGAAGCTTGTTGCTTAAACTCATTTTGGTGTTTGTTGTAATAATCCGTAGCTTCTTGATTAGAGGCAGTTAAACCAGTTTTATAACCATCTAATTTAATACTAGCCAAATGTAATGTACGTTGTTCAGTTTGCAAATTCGCAATTTGCATTAAATCAACTTTACTTACTAAAGAATAATCAGAAAAAGTTGACGTTAGCATTTTTAAAGCATGATCTTGACGAAGGCTAGATATTAAGCCCTGACTTGTCATACCAATAGAACGTAAATAATTTTCATAGAGTTTTTGCGAGAATTGCCCATTCTCTTGCAAACTAGGCTGCTGAGCTAACATCTGCTCAATTTGAGTATCACTCAGTGAAATACCTAGTTTTTCAGCTTGTTGAATTAGTAAATTACGTGACACTAAAAT
Organism: Acinetobacter sp. WU_MDCI_Abxb74; assembly: GCF_025513915.1. Lineage (NCBI taxonomy): Bacteria > Pseudomonadati > Pseudomonadota > Gammaproteobacteria > Moraxellales > Moraxellaceae > Acinetobacter > Acinetobacter sp. WU_MDCI_Abxb74. The sequence continues at coordinate 424,582 of NZ_JAHPRP010000001.1, read as the reverse complement.
ATCGAGTGCCTTAGCCTGAATAACAGGCAAATTAAGTAAACTCTCATCACCTTTAACAGCAGCTAAATATTGTTCTTTGTAAGACTGAGTTAAAGTTTCAAGGTCTTTTTTAGATATTTCTTGGCCATTTACTGTCTTTGCAACATCAGCCTTGTTTCCCCTATTAAAATATCCTTCAATACCTACAAGTGCTAAAGGGGTCAAAAACAAAATTAGAAGGACTTTGCCGAGCCAACCCTTAATGACTGTACGAAACGATTCCATAAGTATTCCAATATTTTATTTCGAGGAGAATTTTAACTGAAAAACCACAATCAATGAATGAGCAATATTGGTCAATTCAGATATTTAATAAAAAACGCGCCTATATTGGCGCGTTTAATCATCTTAAAAGATTAAGCTACTGAATCTTTAAGACCTTTACCAGCTTTGAAGCTAGGTACTTTTGTTGCTTTAATTTGAAGCTCTTCACCAGTTTTAGGGTTACGACCAGTGCGTGCAGCACGTTCTTTAACACTGAAAGTACCAAAACCAACTAAAGTTACTGTGTCACCTTTTTTAAGTGCTTCAGTAATTGACGCAATTGTCGCATCGAGTGCCTTGCCTGCATCAGTCTTAGATACTCCCCCTTTTTCAGCAATTGCATCGATTAATTCTGATTTATTCATGAATAAAACATCCTCTTAATATCGTTTGTTTAAGGTCCAAGGCTATAGTTTAAAAGGCCATGACGCCTTTATAGCAATGCTTTAGGGGAAAACGCAATACTAGAGCAGGGCTTTTAGCAAAAATAAATGCTAAAAAACTGTTATATATTTGCTAAATCCCAACATTTTTTTACTTTTTATTCAATTTTGCTTTCAATTGTTGATTTTCTTCTATTAAAGCATCGACCTTAATATGCAGTTGTACAAGCAGCTGTTCGATGTGTTGTAAATCCTTCGGCGTCACCAATCCAATCCGGTTTAAAGAATGATTAACACTTGTATCAAGAATCTTTTCTACTTTGTCTTTCGTTTCAGATACAGATTCTTTTGCTTTTTCTGTGACCTTACCAACAGTATTATCTGCTAAATCTCCGGTTTTAGATTCTAGCTCTTCACCTACCTTAACCAAAGAATCAAATAGCTTGTTACCTTCTTCCTCTGCACGTGAAAAAGCCCCTAGCCCTGCTAACCAGATTTGCTTGGTATACTTCCTAAAATCCAAAGCCGATTTTCTTGAACCTCTTGATTTTAATTTGTTTTTTTCTTCTAACTCTTCTGTCGGGGTATCTATATTTGCATTATCCATTGATCTAAGCTCCTAGTCAGATGAGAGAAATGATGACTGATTTGACCACAAAATATTTCTATAATATCAAAGTAAAGACTTGATCCATTTACAAAACTGTTCTACAAAGCAATTAAGTCATGTAAATATATTTAACAGGACATTTATTAAAGTTTGGGATAGGATGTCCCATTCTTCAGTTAACTACTATTTGTAAGGATAAACTTTTATGAGTGAAACGCAACAAAGACAAAAACATCCCCGTCTGTTGCTGAATATTGTTCTAATTATTTTAGAAACTTTCTTTTCATTTATACTCACCCACGATGGTGTTCTTCGCTTGCAAGCGAAAAAGTTTATTTCAAATAAAACAACTATTCGTATCAATAGCTACCTTCCTTTTTTTGATTTCTATGTTCAATTTACAGAAAAGGGTTTGTTATTCGATATCCACTCTTTTGATCGGCATATTGATCTTGAAATTAATAGTACGCTGATCGATTTGATTAAAATTTTCGCTTTTGCCAACCAGCGTAGTCTCAAGAACATGCGTATTGATGGTGATGAAGAAACGAAAAAAGAGTTATTTGACTTAATTTCTCATCTCACTCTGCCTAAACTTTTAGCTGACTGGAAGCAATGGTTTAATACACCTGATGATGAAGCTGAAACTCTTGCTTCCCGTAAACGAATTGCCCCTTTGCTTGAAAAAATTGATCAACAACGTTCAGAAATCAATTCACTTCAAGTGGAAATTAAACAATATCAAAATCGAATTACTCGCTTACAACAACGTCAACGCAACATTAACTTAGGCTTTGGTATAATTACCCTGATATTTATTGTTTTTTTCATATATAATTTGTGGATAGCTTAAATTATTTTTCCATCCTGATCCTGCACTTGAATTAAAAATAAAAAAACTTGACTATTTTAGTCGGGATTCATAAAATCCTATTATCTAGTCTTAACATGTGTATCGAATCATGCGCCTTACAACTCGCGGTCGCTACGCAGTGACTGCTCTACTTGATTTAGCTTTGCAGCCAACTGAGCAAACGATCACGCTCGCCGAAATTGCCGCTCGTCAATCTATTTCAGTTGCTTACTTAGAGCAGTTATTCGCTAAACTTAAGCGTCATGGGTTAGTTTCTAGTGTCCGTGGTGCAAATGGTGGTTATCATTTGGCTCGAAACGCTGATGAAATTACTGTGTTAGAAATTATTGAAGCCGTAAATGAAACCGTTGATGCAACACGTTGCGACCACAAAGCTAACTGCCAAAATGGTGCAATGTGTCTTACTCACGATTTATGGCAAGAACTCTCTCATCATATTGCCGACTATTTAGCAAAAATCTCTCTTGCCGACCTCATTAGCCGAGACAACGTTCAAACTGTTGCATTGCGCCAAAATGTGACTGGCACAGATTCAGCTCTTTTATCGGGTACAGGTATTTGATATGAAACGTCCAATTTATCTTGATTACGCAGCAACCACTCCAGTAGATCCGCAAGTTGCAGAACGTATGATGGAGTGTTTAACTTTCGACGGTACCTTTGGTAATGCTGCATCTCGTTCCCATGCTTATGGCTGGCAGGCAGAAGAAAAAGTTGAATATGCACGTGAGCAAGTGGCAAATTTAATTAAAGCTGATCCACGTGAAATCGTTTGGACTTCTGGTGCTACCGAATCAGACAACCTTGCACTTAAAGGCGTAGCTCAATTCTATGCTTCTAAAGGCAAACACATTATTACAAGTAAAATTGAACACAAAGCTGTTCTAGATCCTTGTCGTGAATTAGAAGAACAAGGTTTTGAAATTACTTATTTAGAACCAGAACCACAAACAGGTTTAATTACCCCTGAAATGGTAAAAGCTGCCCTTCGTCCTGATACTGTTCTTGTTTCTCTTATGATGGTAAACAACGAAATCGGTTCAGTTACAGATGTAGCAGCAATTGGTGAATTAACACGTGCCAATAAAACCTTCTTTCATGTAGATGCTGCTCAAGCTGCCGGTAAAGTTGAAATCGATTTATCTACCATGAAAATTGATCTTATGAGTTTCTCAGCTCATAAAATTTATGGTCCAAAAGGTATCGGTGCATTATATGTACGTCGTAGCCCACGTGTTCGTTTAAAAGCACAAATCCATGGTGGTGGTCATGAACGTGGTATGCGTTCTGGTACTTTAGCAACTCACCAAATTGTTGGTATGGGTGAAGCTTTTGAAATTGCTGGCAAAAGAATGCACGCAGAGCAAGAACGCATTCGTAAACTACGTGACAAACTTTGGAATGGTTTACAAGGCCTTGAACAGGTTTTCTTAAACGGCCATCCAACTCAAAACGTTGCTAACTATTTAAATGTCAGCTTTAACTTTGTTGAAGGTGAATCTTTAATGATGGCACTTAAAGATGCTGCTGTATCAAGTGGTTCTGCTTGTACTTCTGCAACTTTAGAGCCTTCTTATGTTCTTCGCGCATTAGGTTTATCTGATGAGCTAGCACACAGCTCGATCCGCTTTAGTTTTGGTACATACACAACTGAAGAAGACATTGATCATGTGCTTACAATTACCAAAGCCGCTGTTGAGAAATTACGTGAACTTTCTCCGCTTTGGGATATGTATAAAGAAGGTATCGATCTTTCTACGGTTGAATGGGCAGAACACTAATTCATTGAAATTAGTGTTTTTACCCTCATATTAATATTAGGCTGACCCCGAGGTTTGGAGAAGCGACATGGCTTATAGCGAAAAGGTAATTGATCATTACGAAAATCCACGTAATGTTGGTGTTTTAGATAAAAACTCTGAAAATGTTGGTACAGGCATGGTCGGTGCACCTGCGTGTGGCGACGTGATGCGTTTACAAATCCAAGTAAACGATAACGGTGTAATCGAAGAAGCACGTTTTAAAACTTATGGTTGTGGTTCTGCAATCGCATCAAGTTCTCTTGTAACCGAATGGTTAAAAGGTAAGACTCTTGATGAAGCTCAAACCATCAAGAATATTGATATTGCGACTGAGCTTGCACTTCCACCAGTAAAAGTTCACTGTTCTGTACTAGCTGAAGATGCGATTAAAGCTGCGATTGAAGATTATCGCACTAAAAAATCTAAAGCGTAATTTGTTACCATTGTAAACGTTGGAGTTTTCATGATTCATTTAACTGAAAATGCTGCGACTCATATTAGCAATTACCTTAAAAATCGAGGTAAGGGTGAAGGCATTCGCGTGGGTGTGAAAACTTCTGGTTGTTCTGGATTGGCCTATGTTCTTGAGTTTGTAGACTCTATTGATGAACATGACCAAGTTTTCGAACAATTTGGCGTTAAGGTATTTGTAGATCCAAAAAGCTCAGTGTATTTAGAAGGCTTAGAAATGGACTACGTTAAAAATGGCCTTAATGAAGGGTTCGAATTTAACAATCCTAACAAAAAAGGTGAATGTGGCTGTGGTGAATCTTTCACTGTCTAAGCATTCTCCTTTCATCTCTCATTAAAACAGTGTCTTTTTATAGCACTGTTTTAATGTATTTAATTAATGTGGACCTCATTTCCAATGAATCATTTTGAGTTGTTCAATTTACCCGTAGAACTCGATATCGATTTGGCGAGCTTAAAATCTAGTTTCTTGAGTTTGCAGCAGCAGTATCATCCAGATAAAGCTGAAGATAAAGATCAGGCGTTGATCAAATCAAGTGAAATCAATCAAGCTTTTAAAACTTTGTCGCAAGTAGATAGCCGCGCTGCTTATCTATTGTCACTCAAAAAGCAAGATCACCACCTCGATCAATCTATTAGCGATTTTGAGTTCTTACAATCAGCATTAGAAATTCGTGAACAACTTGATGAAGCAACTTCACAAGAGCATTTAAGTACACTTAAACAAGAAGTGTTTCAATGGATGGATAGCCTAGTTCGCGAATTTAAAATTGATTATGCAGATGAGGACTGGGGCGAAGCTCGAGATACCGTACGTAAATTACGTTTCTTTCAGCGCGTTCTTAACGATATTGAAAAAGCAGAAGATCAAATGTTGGATGATGAAGACAACTTTGATTTAGACGACGATTTTTAATTTTGCTTTTTCCAAATTATATTCAAGGGATTTAACTCATGGCACTTTTGCAAATTGCTGAACCGGGTCAATCCAGTGCCCCACATCAACACCGCATTGCGATTGGTATCGACCTCGGAACGACACATTCTTTAGTTGCGACAGTGTTATCAGGCAAACCTAAAGTACTCAATGACGAAAAAGAAAGAAGACTCCTTCCTTCTATTGTGCACTATGGAAATGATGCAACTCACTATGGTGAAGAAGCAAAGCCTTTCCTTATTGCCGATCCTAAAAATACAATTGTTTCTGTAAAACGTTTTATGGGTCGCTCAAAAGCAGATATCAAATTTCAGCATCCCTATGAATTAATGGGTTCTGAAAATGAGATGCCAGCTTTTGAAACACGTGCTGGTCGTAAAACCCCCGTTGAAATTTCTGCTGAAATTTTAAAGCAATTAAAAGACCGTGCTGAAGCTAGCTTACAAAATCCAATAAATGGCGCAGTAATTACCGTGCCTGCCTATTTTGATGAAGCTCAGCGACAAGCAACACGTGATGCTGCTCAGCTTGCTGGCTTAAATGTATTACGTTTATTAAATGAACCAACTGCTGCTGCTGTGGCTTATGGTTTAGACCAAGAAACTAATTTAGCTACCGATCATAACTATGTAATTTATGATTTAGGTGGTGGTACTTTCGACGTATCAATCTTGCGTTTCTCACAAGGTGTCTTTGAAGTACTAGCTACAGGCGGCCACACTGCTTTAGGTGGTGATGACTTAGATCGTCTCATTGTTAAATGGGCTAAAAAGCAGTTAAATATTGATACTCTGAGCGATGAAGCATATGCAGTATTCATTGTTGCTGCTCGTCAAGCAAAAGAACAACTATCTACACAAGAATCAGTTCAGTTAAAACTGCTTGAAAATGTCCTAACACTTGACCGATCAACTTTTGAAAGCATTATTCAAGTTGCTTTAGATAAAACAATTAGTGTTTGCAAACGTGTTTTACGTGATGCAAAACTTGAATTATCAGATATTCAGAATGTTGTATTAGTGGGTGGCTCTACCCGTTCGTATGCTGTTCAGCAAGCAGTTCGCAATGTATTTAATCAAGAACCACTTTGCACAATCAATCCTGATGAAGTAGTTGCAATTGGTGCTTCTATTACTGCTAACCAATTAATTGGAAACAGCCAAGACGGCTCATTACTTTTAGATGTCACTCCTCTTTCACTTGGCTTAGAAACCATGGGTGGATTAGTAGAGCGTCTTATTTCACGTAATACCGCTATTCCAGTTGCTCGTCGTCAAGAATTCACAACTTATCAAGATGGCCAAACTGCCATGCTTATTCATGTGGTTCAAGGTGAACGAGATTTGGTAGAACATTGCCGTTCATTAGGAAGATTTGTTCTTCACGGCATTCCACCAATGACCGCAGGTCAAGCACGCATTGAAGTTACCTTTCAGGTAGATGCCGATGGTTTACTTACAGTTTCTGCTCGTGAAGCCACTTCTGGTGTACAGGCTCAAATTGACATTAAGCCATCTTACGGTTTATCAGAATCTGATACTGAGCGCTTATTAATTGAAGGTTTCCAACATGCAGAAGAAGATAAAAATCTGCGCCATTTAAAAGAAACCAAAGTTGAAGCTCAGCGTGAACTAGAAGCTTTAGAACAAGCCCTTAAAGTAGATGCCGATTTACTTGATGAAAAGCAGCTTGAAGCACTTACTTCTGCTCAAAACTTGCTAAAAGCACAACTTGAAGGCGACGATATTCAAGCAATTGAAAAAGCTGTAGAACAACTTAAAGTACATAGTGATGCTTTTGCCGCACTGCGTATGAATCGACATATTGACCATGCCTTAAAAGGTACAAAACTTGAAGATTGGTCAAATTCAAACTAAAGGTATAGGTGATCAATATGCCCCGTATTAAAGTACTTCCTCATGCTCAATTCTGCCCTGAAGGCGCAGAATTTGAAGTTGAACAAAATGCAAATCTTTGTCAAAGTTTGCTTGACCGAGGAATCAAAATTGAACATGCATGTGATATGTCGTGCGCTTGCACAACTTGTCATGTAGTTGTTCGTAAAGGCTTTGATAGTCTAGAAGAAATGGATGATGTTGAAGCAGATCTTTTAGATCGTGCTTGGGGTCTTGAGCCTGACTCACGCCTTTCCTGCCAAGTGAAAATTGTTGATGAAGATTTAGAAATTGAGATTCCTAAATATACAATCAATCACGCTTCCGAAAGTCATTAAAATAGAAAAGCTGCTTTAAAAGCAGCTTTTTTTTATTTTAGTTTTAAACCTTAAAGCTAATCTTGTTGATCAATTTCAACAGGTTTAACTTCATCTTCAAGTCTTAAACGTGCAATACCTTGAGTATTAATTAAAGTTTGTTGAACTTTAAGCCTTTGAATCATTTTCTCAAGAACTTCTACTAATTCAGGATATTCATAGTTTTGTACTTCTTCTAAATTAAGTACCAAATGGAAGCCTTTATATTCATAGTCAAACCATTGCTGATGATCTGACTTATTCCCTGAGTATTTCTCCATCACCTGCCATGTCTTTACTGCACCTTGAATACCTTTTAAGTAAATTGGCGTTTTGGGAGCACAAAGAAAATCACTTTTGATTAATTGATAAGTATCATCTGAAATTAAGATTTCATCTATTTCAGCAGCATATTGTAAACGAGCTGCTAAATTCACATCACGACCTACGATGGTGTAAGCCATACGATGTGTTGCCCCATAATTTCCTACGTGGCAGTAACCGGTACTAATTCCCATACGGATGTGTAGAGCTGAATAGCCCATTTTTTTCCAACGTTCACGTAACAACTTCATTTGTTGACGCATAGCGATTGCCATTTCTACGCAGGCTTTGGCATCTTGCTCTACACCTTGAGAATTCGGATCACCAAAAAATATGAGGATGGCATCTCCCATAAATTTATCGACAGTAGCTTCATACTGCTTGGCAATTTCCGTCATATGGCTTAAATAATCATTAAGCAAAAATGCCAAATCATCAGGAATTAAAGTTTCTGATAACTCTGTAAAACCTTGAATATCAGAAAAAAATACAGTCATTTTTTTTCGTTTATATTCAATTTTTGCTTCCGCTTCACCGCGCATAATAGATTGCCACAACTGGAGTGGCGCATAACGGCTTAACTGATTAGCAAAAGCAATATACCGCGTCATTTGATCATAGTAATGTTGACGCTGTTGACTGATTTTTTTAACCCAACGATGTTGGTAATAATTTCCAATGGTGATAAACATGACCAAACCTAAGAGTGTAATTACTGTTAACTCTTGGCTAGTCGGTTCAAAATATGTATAAAAACCAAATAGGAAAAAAGTACTTAAATAAAAAATAATCGCGCCTAACAAGCTAGTCAAACAAATGACTGCGAAAGAAATACGACTATTAATTGCAGAATAAAATAATGCAAAAAGTGCAATAAATGTAGGCACCAAATTAAGATGCAGACCCGCTAAGGTAACCGCTACAACAATTGCATCAATTGCAAAAAAAACACTTTTTTGTGTTTTCTTATCAAATTGATATTGAAGCCAGTGCTCTAACTTTGAGCTAATAAAAAGCAAAAATAGGAAGAAAGGTGGAACATAGATCTGATAATTTGTATTAGGTGAGGTAAAAGCATAGATCACTAAAATTAAGGACAGAATTGAATATCCCATCAAGCGATGAAAATATGCAAACTGCTTAGGCTCTCTATCGATAAACCTCTCTAATTGCACCCTATCCTCCACACCTCAATGTAGCCACATTTATATAAATGTGGCATTACATCGATTTAATCCATGCGCCAATCAAAAGGCATATCACCTTGACCACGTAAAGCAAGCATAAGAGTTTGACGCATATGAGCCAGTACATCATTGGTGTATGGCACTGCAGGTGTACCCCAAACTGGCTTAGGCCATGCAACATCATTTTGATAACGCACGACATGATGGAAATGCAACTGAGGCACCATGTTACCTAATGCGGCAACATTCATTTTATCAGCACGGAATACTCGAGCTAACTGGCTAGACAACCAGCTAGATTCACGTAAAAACTGTTCTTGATCAGCTTGGCTCAATTCATATAATTCTGTGATTCCCGGCACACGAGGGATTAAAATCAGCCACGGGAATTGCATATCATTCATTAAACGACATGTTGAAAGCGGAAAATCGCCTACAAAAAAAGTATCTTGAGCAAGTTGTGGATGCAAACTAAACATATCTTTTATAAATGACAATAAACAATAATGGCTAATACTATCACATCAGTTTTGATGTGAGTATTGCTAGTGTCTGGTTTGATTACAAATAACAATGATTTTATGCACTTATTCCTCTTCTGATCCGAGAAATCGTGCATAAAACCATGCGATCAACTTAGATAAAATTTACATGTAGTAAAAAATGCGTCAAAACATCATTTATACATGTATTTCAGTTAATAATTTCGCTAACAAATCGTTAATGAACTGGATACGTTTTTCATGTTCCTCTAGCTGAACCATAACTTTTAAACGCTGTCCGCCCTCCATACGATAATAGGTCGGATGCTTTTGCATGAGTTGAATAATGCTAATCGCTTGAACAGGAGTATCTGGTGAGAATTCAATATTGCCGCCTTGAGTATTAATATCGATCTTGGTGATACCTAGGTGTTCAGCTTTCAAGCGAATCTGATGGACACTAAACAAATGTTTAACCGATTGCGGTGGAACACCAAAACGGTCAATTAATTCCATACGGATGTTATCGAGTTTTTCTTGCGTAGCTGTATTACTAATACGTTTATAGAACAATAAACGCTGATGCACATCTCCTAAATACTCATCTGGGATAAGTGCAGGAATATGTAAATTAATTTCCGCAGTCAGTGATAACGGTGCATCAAAATTCGGTGTTTTACCTTGCTGAATTGCCTTAGTAGCTTTCTCCAGCATTTCCATATACAAGCTATATCCAATTGCCTGCATTGAACCGCTTTGTTGCTCACCTAAAAGCTCACCAGCACCCCGAATTTCTAAGTCTTCTGTAGCTAGCATAAAACCAGCGCCTAGAGTTGAAGCACGTTGGATTGCATCCAAACGCTTTTCTGCATCACCTTTTAAATGTTTTAGAGAAGGAACTAATAAATAAGCATAGGCTTGATGATGTGATCGACCCACCCGCCCACGTAATTGATGTAATTGAGCTAAACCAAGTTTGTCAGCCCTTTCTATCAAAATTGTGTTGGCATTTGGAACATCGATTCCAGTTTCAATAATGGTTGAGCATACCAATACATTAAATTCTTTGTGATAGAACTGCTGCATGACTTGTTCGAGCTCTCTTTCCCTCATTTGTCCATGAGCGACTGCCACACGAGCTTCAGGCACAAGAACACGGAGGTTTTCGGCAGCCCTTTCAATCGTATCGACTTCATTGTGTAAGAAATATACTTGGCCACCACGTAGTAATTCACGCAAGATGGCTTCTTTAATGGAAGCTTCCGTATGTTCTTGTACAAAGGTTTTAACCGCTAAACGACGAGCTGGTGGTGTAGCAATGATAGATAAATCACGCATTCCCGAAAAAGCCATATTTAAAGTTCGTGGAATGGGTGTTGCAGTAAGCGTCAACATATCTACATCTGCACGCAAAGCTTTAATGCGCTCTTTATCACGCACACCAAATCGATGTTCTTCGTCGACCACCATTAGGCCCAAGTCTTTAAATTGCACATTTTCTTGCAAGAGCTTATGAGTTCCCACCACAATATCGACTTTACCAGCAATTAAATCTTCAATATTTTTTGTATGGGTTTTATTTGAGCCAAAGCGTGACAAGACTTCTATACGTACCGGCCAATCAGCAAAACGATCTTTAAAAGACTCGTAATGTTGTTGTGCAAGTAAAGTTGTAGGTACCAAAACAGCAACTTGCTTGCCGTTTTGCACAGCAACAAACGCGGCTCGCATTGCTACTTCAGTTTTACCAAAACCTACATCGCCACAAACAAGTCGATCCATAGGTCTAGCTTGTTGCATATCGTGAAGTGTTGCTTCAATAGCATTCGCCTGATCAAGGGTTTCTTCGTAGGCAAATCCACTGGCAAATTGCATATAAAGTGATTGATCAAGTTCAAAACCAAAACCAGGTTTTGACTGACGACGTGCTTGTATATGTAATAATTCGGCTGCAACATCATGAATTTGTTCTAAAGCTTTGCGTTTAGCTTTACTCCACGCATCACTTCCAATTTTATGAAGTGGAGCTAAATCTGGGTCTCCACCACTATAACGACTAATAAGATGCAAATTAGTCACAGGCACATAAACTTTTGCCCCTTCAGCATAATTTAGTTGCAAGAATTCATAATCTTGCCCTTCAATTGCTAAAGTAACTAATCCTGCATAACGCCCCACACCATGATCAATATGAACAACAGGAGCATCTATACTTAATTCAGTCAAACTGCGAATTAAGAACTCTTCTGAAACTTCTTGCTGACGTTTACGACGACGCTGAACTACCCGATGTTCATATAACTGATTTTCTGAAATAACCGACAATTGGTCTGTTAAAAGCAACCCACGGTCTAGCGGTGCATTTGTAATAGCAATCGCAAATTGACTGGTCTGAAATTGCTCAAAACTGTCTACGCCAGGAATATCTCCTAAACTGGCACGTAAACCATCTCTTAAGCTTTCACGTCGACCTGCACTTTCTGCAACCAACAAGACCGGATGATTTGCTTCATCAATATATTTTTTGACTACCGCGAATGGTTTTTCTTTTTTTGGATCGACCGCTAACTTGGGTGGCGGCTCTACCTTAAAGTTTAATGCACCAGCTTTTTCTTCAACCGCTTCTGCACTCACGAGCATACGCGGAAATTGATTTAAAGCATTGAGTAAATGATTCGGAGCAATAAATAATTCTTCAGGAGGAAGAATTGGCTGATCTGCGTTATGACGTCTGTCTTCATAACGACGAAAAACTTCTTTCCAAAAATTTGTTAAATCAGTGTCTACATCATTAGTTGTAATTACAATGCAATTCTTTGGGAAGTACGTTGCAAGTGTACTTTGTGCTTCCATTTGTGATTTATCAAAAAACAATGGTAAATAAAATTCAATTCCCGGTGAAGCAATTCCCTCCAAAACATCTTGATAAATTGGATTTTTCTTGGGGTTTGCTGTAGGGAAAAGTTCAGAATACCGATCTCTAAAAATTGAACGGGCTTCTTTTAATGGAAATTCTTTTGCAGGTAAAACTGTAAAACTTTTTAGAGTTGTTGTGGTTCTTTGCGTTTCTGGATCAAAGAATTTTAATGTATCAATTTCATCATCAAACAGATCAATACGAATAGGCGCTTCTTGTCCTGACGCAAAAATATCCATAATACTGCCACGTACAGCAAACTCACCGTGATCATAAACAGTATCTACCAAATGATAACCAGCTTGTACCAATCGTAACTTCTGTTGCTCTAAATCGAATTTTTGTCCAACATGAATATCAAAATGTTCACCCAAAACCCATGAATACGGTGCAACTCTTTGAGCTAAAGTACTTGCTGAAAGGAGTAATACACCCTTCTGAGGCATATTAGATAAAATTGCGAGACGTTCTGAAACAATATCTTGATGAGGTGACAAGCGATCATATGGCAAGATTTCCCAATCAGGAAAAATTGTCGGTTTTATGCCATAAAACTCAAGTTCACTTTCTAATTGAGCAACATGTTGGTTATTTCGAGCCACTACAACGAGCAAAGATGAATGCTGAACAGCAATTTCTTTGAATAATAATGCAGCAGATGAACCTAATAACGACCCTACCCAACGCTTTTCACCGGCTTTGAGCTGTTGTAAATTCAATTGAGAGATTTCTTGTTGAAACATGTATGTGGCTTTTATCAGCTAAGAAGATATGAGCCTAATAGTAGCATGATGTTTTTAGTGAATTGAGTTATTTTTTTGAAAATCAAACTACTAGTTAGCTCTACCTTTTATATTTTTTAATCAATCAACTATGATTATTTATCACGCAAAAACAAAACGTAATATTGATTTAATATTTGTATAATCGCTTTAAGCTGAAGCAGTTTTTCTTGTGTATTTCCTAATCTTTCTACATAACGTTGAGTTGCGATTTCCAGATCAATCTTTTCATTAATTTGTGGAGTAATTAAAAATAACTTTTGAAGATTATCAAAATTTTGCAATTTACGGTTTGAGAAATACTCAAGATGTTCTGACCATTTTTCATTAATCACTACATCTTTAATGATAGGACCGCGTTCAGAATCAAATTTTAATTGATTCTCTTGCAAGTAAGTTTGTTCTGGTGTTTCTTTTGAGCCTTGAAAAAGCTGCGTTATCTTCTTAAACATTTTATCACATCATATTAATTTTCAATTCAAGCAATGGAAGTTCTAGTTACTCCCATCATTTAAGCCTTCTAATTTAACGGCTATTCATCGCCTAAATCATCAAGGAAATCGACAGTAGGTACAAAAAATAAAGTACCAGTCTGTGCGGTACTAAAGTCAAGCAACCGATCAAGATTACCATGCTCATTTCCTAAGAACATGTTTTCTAGCATTTGTCGGGTTGTACTAAATTTACGTGAGTAACCAATAAAAAATGTGCCATATTCATTTTTTGACGGGTTTGAAAAAGGCATATTAGCTCGCATAATTTTAAGCTCATTACCGTCTGCATCATGTGCTTTACTTACGACATTATGAGCTGTTACAGGCTTTTCATCATCACCTAGCTCAATATCATTGAACTTTTTACGGCCAATTACCTTTTCTTGCTCTTCATCGCTCAACCCACGCCATTTCTCCATGTCGTGTGTGTATTTCTGGATAAAAGCATAACTCCCCCCGATAAAATCAGGATCTTCATTGCCTACTAATGCCCACTGCGCTGCAATAACTGGTTCTGGATTTTCTGTTCCATCTACAAAGCCAATAATCGCTCGCCCATCAAAATAACGAAAACCATGAACTTCATCAATTGAATAAGTCACTTTACCAAGTTGTTGATTGATTATATTACCCAGCTCATAACATAGAGCCTGACGATCAGCACGGATATGAAAAAATAGATCACCATGTGTTGAAACAGCCGTGTATTTCGGCCCTTTAATTTCTTTAAATGTTTCTAATTCTTGAGGTTTCGCTTGCTCTGGAAATAAAATATCCCATGCATTGGAACTAAAACCCAAAGTAGCATTAAATTTACTTTCTGGATAACGATTGGACAGGCTTCTTGTTAATGCGGAAAAATTACTAGCAAAATCTTTTACTTTTTCTATTACAGAATCACCTTGAGTGAGTCCCAATACGATAAATAGTGCATTTTCACCAGGACTGCTCGTTACAGGTTGAATTCTCATACATTCCATAAAATATGCCTTATTTGGGTACTTAATCTTATTAATTTAGCATATTCATGCTCTTATAAAATCTGATCTTTTTCAGAGTTTAAATAAATTATCTTAAACTCTGAAAAAATTATCTTAATTAATCAACGAGCATATTGCTTCTTTAAATATTTTACGATTTGAGCAGATTCAAACATCTTCACTCCAGTATTTGGATCTACTAAATAAGGTACCTGCATTTTACCTTGCATAATAGGCAACATTTTTTCTCGTTTTCCACCTTTTAGAGGCACATATTTACCTGGTTTTAAGCGAAGAATAGCTGGGCCTTGATCTTGCCATCGTTCTTTTGCAACATTATGCAGAATATAAGGAAGCTCTAGCTCACAGAGTAGACTCCTTACAACTCGGGAATAAGGACTTGCCTCAAAACTCCATAACTCAAGTTTGTGCTCAGGTGCTGCTCTATTAATGATTTTTTTGTTTATCCAAACGCCTCGAGCACCATTTAGTATGGTCCCAGCAAATGCAGCATAAGGGACCTTAGGGTAACTCGAAAATTTCTGAGGCGTCTTTCCAGTCTTACCGTAGTGTTTAAATAAATGATGAATAATTTCTTGTGACTCATATAAGTAGTCACCTGTATTTTCATCTACTAAAAAAGGAAACCGTAATTTGCCACCTTTTTCTTTTACAACCGAACGATGCTTTGTCCCACCTTTAGGACATGGATAAATTTCGACATCCAGATTTAAAAGTGTAAGGACTTCACGGACACGACGGCAAAATGGTGAACCTTCAAACTCATATAACTTCAAGGCTTTTACAGGTTGCTGAGGAAATGCTGTACCTGTTACGCCCCGACCACCTTCAGCAATTGCAGAGACAACCGCCTGTAATACTTTAATTTGATGATTCACCATCATGCGATCCTTTATAGACTGTGATTACACTAATTTTTCTTTTGAAATCACAATTCCATTATTATCAGCATAAATATAATCGCCTGATTGAATTGTGACACCACCAAAATACAAAGTGGTATCTACTTCGCCAATGCCTTTACGATTACTTTTTTGGGGAATTGCTGCCAATGCATGTATACCTAAATCAAGGGTAGCAATAGCATCGACATCGCGTACACAGCCATAAATTATAGCACCATTCCAGTTATTTTTAACTGCCGATTCTGCAATCAGGTCCCCCATAAGCGCACAACGCATAGATGCACCACCATCTACAACGAGTACTTTATCTGTACCATCTGTTGCCAATAACTCTTTTACACGCGAGTTATCTTCAAAACACTTTACTGTTACAACCTGTCCCCCAAAAGTTTTACGCGCTCCATAACTTTGAAAGAACTTTCCATCCATTGAGGGAATTACAACTTGTAAGTCTTTTTCAGGGTTATCATCTAATAAATCACATGTTACAAACGGTACTGTGGACACTTCTATTTTCCCTTATCGAGTTTTCTGTATGCTCAGATTATCATATCGTTTGAACGCTTCAATTTGCATTAGCGCCGCTACGACCATGGTATGAGCCAATTGCTCGGCAGTTACAGGCTTATATTTGAATGGTTTCTGCAATTTATTCTCAATAAATTTAAATAGACTTTGCCCCAAGTCTTCGATAAGACGTACATCACTGCGCTTACCGATCAGTAAAGATGGTCTAAAAATAGATAATTTTTCAATTCCCAGACTCTCAATATAATCTTCTAGTTGTCCTTTCACTTTATTATAGAAAACGGGTGAATTCGAATTTGCACCAAGCGCACTTACTAACAAAAGATGAATATGTTTATCTTGTACCAAATCTGCAAAATGAGCATTGATTTCATAATCTACCGCGTAGAAACCTTGCTTTGAGCCCGCATTTTTTAATGTTGTGCCCAAACAGCTAAATGCATGGGTATGACCATTCACATCTTCATCATTCAACATTAAGAAATCTTCTATGATGAGCTGATTAACTTTGTCATATGTATTAAATACTTGAGATTCTTTTCTAACCACTACGGTAATGGCTTCAAATTCTGGAGCCTGCTGGAGCTTTTCTACAAGCGCTAACCCGACTAGCCCTGTTGCGCCTAGCACAATCGCTTTTTTCTTAGTTGCTGTCATTTTTTATCCATCCCTATCTAACTTTGTTTTAAATTTAACCTTTTCTTACCGTTTTAACAGCCCCTAAAACAGCTTAAAACGTTCTCAAGGCTTGACTTCACGGTGTCTATTCATCACAATATGGCACTTGTTTACGGGCTGGTGATGGTTACACCAGTTTACTGGATTGACCACAGCCCGCCCAGACCAACTTATTTTCAAGGAGTGCAAGAGTGGCAAACTCTGCTCAAGCTAAAAAACGTGCGCGTCAAAACGTTACTGCACGTAAACACAACGCAAGCTTGCGTTCTATGGTTCGTACATACATCAAACGTACTTTAAGTGCAATTGCTGGTGGTGATCATGCTGTTGCTACAGAAGCTTACCAAAAAGCTGTTCCTGTAATCGACCGTATGGCTGATAAAGGCATCATCCACAAAAATAAAGCTGCTCGTCATAAGAGCCGTTTAAATGCTCAAGTTAAAGCGTTAGCTAACTAATTAAAGCATGTAAAAAAAGCCCAATAGGGCTTTTTTTATGATCTATCATTTTTGAGCTTATAGCGTTTTTCCAAATTTGGCTACATTCAGCTCATAGGCCTTACCTCTCCAAATCCATTTTAATTTGCAATTTGGAAATTCTTCGCCTTCAAACCATACAAATAAGCCTTCCATCATTTCAGGCCAATCTTCTTTCTTAATTTTATTTTCACCAGAAATTACAGCAACAATTGCAGCAATAATAGTGTCATGGCTAACAGCTAAACTAAGTCCGCCTTGAGTTTTAGGGTGCGTATGATAAATAAGCTCTAGTACGTCTAAAACACCAGTGATTGGGTGTTTCATACCAGGTAATGCATTATTTACAAAACTATTAATAAAACCCAAAGCACCTTGCTTCTTAAAATAAGGAGCAGCTTGTTGTATATCGAGTACAAAACTCCCTGGCTCAACCAGTAGTCCTTGCTCAATAATTTCAATTGTATGCGTATTAAATTCAGGCCTTACGTCATCAGCCCCTTCAATCATGAGGGCAGCCGTATCGACACAACGCTGTATGGGACTTGAAATACAATGCTGAATAACACGATCTGTATTTTTGATTAAATAGTTACCCCATGCCTGCGCAAGCTCACGCCCTTGAGGAGTGAGTTGCAGATCATATCCAGCTAAACCTTGCCCATCCACAAGTTCTCTTAGAGAATGGCGCGTAAATAAGGTCACAGGAGTTGAAGCATCGGGCAATAAATCAATTGCTTCAAACATACTTTTAGGCAATAAATCGAGTGCCATTTTTATCTTGTCATCTTTTTTCAATACCTTGCCACTATAACATGTCTGGCATAACTCTCAATCGATAACACCTGATTGGGCTAATGCTTCAAATGCTATTTTTTTGCTTTCCTCATCACGAAATGCGATAAATCCCTTATTTAAAACCGTGTGTCTCTGGTTATATTCAAAAGGTTTTCCATCGAGAGTAAGTAAGCCACCGCCTATACTTTCTAACAAACCTTGACCAGAACTTGTGTCCCATTCAGAAGTCGGATGGAATCGAGGGTAAATATCTATTTCACCTTCTAACATCATACAAAATTTATAGGCACTGCCCGCTTCTCGTCGAATAATGCTATGTTTTTCTTCAATAGGTTGAATAAATTTTTGATATTTCGGATTTTTACTGCCATGACTAAGTCCTATTTGAATAGGCTCATCTGGCGAAAACGAGGTTATTTGATATTGATACCACTGTTTTTGAGTGAAACTATATTTAAAAGGTAAATCTTGCAGATATCCCAAGTACACGACTTGTTCACATGGCACAGCAATAACTGAAAAAATCGTCTCTTTACCCTTAATCAAACTTAGGTTGATCGTAAACTCATCACGCTCATGTATAAACTCTTTAGTTCCATCAAGAGGATCTAACATCCAGCATGTAGGCCACTCATGCCGAGCACTATAATCACTTTCTTCAGACAAAACCGGCAAGTCTGGCGTAATCTCTGCCAAGTGCTTTAATAAGAAAAGGTTCACTTTTAAATCTGCTTGAGTTACAGGTGAATCATCTTGTTTTTCGTGAATAGTAAACTCATAACCCGCAGAATAATTTTGATATTCTTGTAA
This sequence comes from Acinetobacter sp. WU_MDCI_Abxb74, assembly GCF_025513915.1. Classification (NCBI taxonomy): domain Bacteria; kingdom Pseudomonadati; phylum Pseudomonadota; class Gammaproteobacteria; order Moraxellales; family Moraxellaceae; genus Acinetobacter; species Acinetobacter sp. WU_MDCI_Abxb74. The sequence continues at coordinate 405,569 of NZ_JAHPRP010000001.1, read as the reverse complement.
TAAAATTTGGCTCGCTTGCTCCAAAATTGGAAGAAGCTGATTAATCAAAGTATCTTGTGGGCGTGTAGTTGTTATAAACATAAATATGCTCTACATAGTTTCATTTCTATTATAGGTGAATTATGAACGATTCAGTATTCGCCAACAGTTTGATTTACTAAAATAGTCATTTATCTTAATGATTAGATGATCGCTGCTTTTTATGTACGCTATATAGTTAATATGAATAATTATAGTGTTTAAAAGAAGCCTTTATCACGTACAAAAAACAATCTATAAGTGATGAAAAATAAACAACTTAAATCAGATTTATCCATTTCCTTTTCATGTATTTCTTGTTATGTTCAATCACACAATAACAAGATGGAAGAAAGCGTACATGATGCTATATGGATATCATTTCTCGACAATAGAACACAATTGGGAAGAACTCACTCCCTTAAATGAGTTTCTACAAACATTTGCAGATGATGATGGTGGTGTTTCAACAAGAGATAAAGAGTCTCTCAAAGAAATCATTGCGAAATCAGATACAGCTTTAGCTTTAGCAAGAGAAATGGGTTGGGATGGTAGTTACACAGGATGTCCTTATCTATTCTGGTTACCAAGTAAAAATAGCCAGTCTTTTGAGTATGGCTTTGTATTTAAACAGACATCAGACAATACCACTTTTGTGATTTCACCAATTGAGTTGAGCTACCTAGCTCAAGATTCAGAAGTGCAAACTTTAAGTAAAACTATTGAATAAGCAATATAGGTTATTGATTCAGGTGTAACATCAATAACCTCATTCTGCTTTTATTTACGTTAGTCAAACATGCTTAACTGTGGTGTTGGTTTTATAATTTTTTCTTTTGGCACATGAGAGCATTCAAACGCCTCAACTGGAAAACCTTCGATAAAGCTTGAAATATCGGGTGACTCCAAACTCAACCACTCTTCTAATCGGTCATGTGGAATCACAATCACTGATCTTTTTACATCGCCAGGCTCGTGAAAATCTTTCATCATTGGGTGGTCGATCGCATCCATAGTCAACATACTTGCAGAACGAATAACCGTCTCATTGATTTTGCAAATTTCATAAATGGCTGCAATAAAAAAAGCCTGTCCATCTTTACGGCGTACTCCCCACCGCTCAGGTTTATCATTTATATATTTACTTTCATAAAACTCAGTCACCGGAATCACACCGAACTTACATTTAAGTGCAGCTTCTTGAAAACTCGGTTTTTGGAAAATCGTTTCATGACGGGCATTGTAAGTATGTTTTGCTATGTTTGTATCTTCGGCCCATTTTGGAACCAATCCAAACATGACTTCACGCCACTCAAGACCTTGTGGAGATTTAAATAATAGCGGCATTGTTCCAGCAGGGTAAACCTCATCGGCATAACTAAAGCCGACCACAGGCAACTGAAGTTGCTGCAATTGGGCAAGAGTTAAAGGTTTAAAGTTAGCGCACATAGTAAAAATAAAATACTCCACATTTACTTCTCTTATTTTATAAGCATTTAGTCAATAAACCAAATAAAAAGGCACTCGAACGTGCCTTTAACGACATAACTTTACGCTCACGAAATGTGCTGAATTCCTTGAGGAATCGCCTGTAATAGCCGTTTAGTGTAATCATGTTGAGGATGTGCATAGAGCTCATCCGAATTGGCAATTTCAACAACTTCACCATAATTCATGACCATCACCTGATCAGAAATATATTTCACGACCGATAAATCATGTGAAATAAAGATATAACTGAGTCCAAACTCATCTTGTAAATCTTGTAGTAAGTTAAGTACCTGTGCTTGGACTGAAACATCGAGCGCCGAAACAGATTCATCACAAATCAAAATTTCAGGCTTTAAGGTTAAACATCGTGCAATCGCAATACGTTGACGTTGTCCTCCTGAAAATTCATGAGGATATCGATAATAAGCTTGCTCAGGTAAATTCACTCGTTCAAGCAGTTCAAGCGCAATTTGTTTACGCTCAGCATCATCTTTACCAATGTTATGGATTTGCATAGGTTCTAATAAAATCTGCCCAACCGTAAAGCGTGGATTAAGAGAGGCATATGGGTTTTGAAAGATAATCTGGATTTTCCGTTGATATTTAGCAAACTCTTTTTCAGTTAATGAAAGAATATCTTTTCCTTCAATGAAAGCCTGCCCACCAGATGCTTGATGTAAACGCATGAGTAATAGACCTACCGTCGTTTTACCTGAACCTGATTCGCCGACTAAACCTAAAGTTTTTCCTTTAGCAAGTTTAAAAGAAACTCCTTTTACTGCCTGAAACTCTTCTTTGCCAAATAATCCTTTACGGCTATAAAAGCTTTTTTTCAGATTTTTTACTTCTAAAATAATTTGCTCATCGCCATTTAAGCCACGTTTACGTTGTGGAATTTCGGAAGCATCAAAACTTTGCTCAACCAAGACATTATCTTCTTGGCGCATAAAATCACTGGTCACAGGCAACCGATAAGGACGCTGTGATATTTGGGGGCGACAGTAAAGTAATGCTCGGGTATATACATCTTGAGGTTGATCAAGAACCTGTTCAGCAGCGCCTTGCTCTCTAATCTCCCCCTGACGCATCACAATGACTTTATCTGCAATTTCACCGACCAACGCCAAATCGTGGGTAATAAAAAGCATCGACATTTGACGGCGCTTACGCAATGACTCGAGTAAATCAATGATCTGTTTTTGAATCGTGACATCAAGTGCTGTCGTCGGCTCATCGGCAATTAGTAGCTTAGGTTCACAAGCAATCGCCATTGCAATCATGACACGTTGCTGTTGACCACCAGAAAGTTGATTGGGATAGGCATCAATTTTAATTTCAGGTGAAGGAATACCGACTTCTTTAAGCAACTCCAAAACACGCTGGCGAGCCTGTTTACGGCTCAACCCCATGTGCAAACACAACACTTCAGCAATTTGATTACCAACCGTAAAAACTGGGTTTAATGATGACATCGGTTCTTGAAAAATCATGGCAATATCTTTACCACAGATTTTCCGCATGTCTTTACGAGATAAACTGAGTAAGTCTTTACCTTCAAATATAATTTTACTTTGATCATCAATTTTGCTTTGCCCTACAGGTAATAACCCCATAGCAGCTAATGAAGTTACCGATTTACCACTGCCCGACTCACCGACTAAAGCAACTGTAGTATTTGCTGGAATATCAAAAGAAATTCCTTTTACGGTTTCAATATATTGCTTATCTTCACCTTTAAAACTTACTCGTAAATTTTTAACATGAAGTAACGGCGCATTTTTATTTTCTTGTTCTATCATTTGGACCTTCCTCTTATTTTAGCTTTGGGTCTAACGCATCACGAAGTGCATCAGTAAACATTGAAAATGCGGTCACCAAAATAGCCATTGCGACAGAGGCTGCGACTAGCTGCCACCATTTACCTAAAAGAAGTTCACTTTGTGCTTCATTTAACATGCTGCCCCAAGACACCACACCGACTGGTACACCAAAACCCAAGAAACTCAAAATGACTTCAGATTTAATAAAAGAAACCACCAAAATCGACATTTGAACTAAAGCGATATGGCTGACGTTTGGAAAAATATGAATAAACATACGACGGAAATGTCCAACGCCAATTGCTTTAGCTGCAAGAACGTATTCACGTGCAGTATGCTTCATATATTCGGCACGAATTAACCGATAAACCCCGGTCCAACCCGTTAAACCTAAAATCAGAACAATAGATAAAATACCTTTTTGTTGAAGTACGGCAGCAATCGCAAGCACTAATAATAAATATGGAATTGAGGTAAAAATGTTGTAAAACCAGTTGAGAATATCATCGACCCAACCGCCAAAATATCCTGAAATTGCACCTAAAAGCGTACCGATACCTACTGCAAGTAAAGCAGATATAACCCCAACAAGAATTGAAGTTTCAGCCCCTTTAATTGTTTTCTTTAAAACATCTTGTCCCCACTTATCAGCTCCAAAGACAAGTGTACTTTTCAGTTCTGTTTGCTGGTCTAAAAGATGTCCACCAAGTTGCTGATCAATGGCTTTCATATCATCAGCTAATGGATCAGCTACGCCATAGTAATCAATCGCGTCCCCTGAACTCTTGCTTTGTTTAATCTGCGCATTCAGTTCTTTGATAACATCTTTTAAAGGATCTACCGGATTTATTGGTAACTCCTCGTCAACCGCCGCAGCATTTTGTTCAGCATCTGTTGTCTTATCTGCACCTATAAATGTGGGAGGTGCGTAGCTCACTGCAACCTCTTTATTCCAGTCAGATGCAATCACACCCGTCATTGATAGAACCAAGATAATAAAATAAAGCAATACGATCGCTAACGATGACATTGCGATCTTGTCAGCCCGAAGACGTCGCATGGCAAGTTTCCACAGACCAGATGAATGAGCTTCGGCTTTTGTTTGTTGTTTTCTTTTTGATAAAACGCTCAGCATAGCCCACCTACTTCAACTGTACACGTGGATCAACCACTTTGTAGACTAAATCAGCAATCAGATTAAAAATCATGGTTGCAGCTGCGATGTATACTGTAATTGCCTTAATAACAGGAAAATCACTTCGTTCAACTGCAATAATGACCTCTCGACCAATACCAGGAATACCAAAAAAACGTTCAATTAAAAATGCGCCTATGAGTAACGCCGGTAAAGTAGACATCACATCGGTAATAATCGGAATTGAAGCGTTACGTAGTACATGAACTCCCAAAATTCGGCTTTCACCGACACCTTTAGCACGTGCCGTTCTAACGTAATCTTGATTAATCTCATCAAGCACAAAACTACGATACAAACGTAAGGTCGGTGCAATACTCACAACCAACATGATTAAAACTGGAAGTAAGGCAAATTTAAATAAATTCTCAGTAAAGGTGTCACTCCAGCCTTGTACAGGGAACCAACTGAGCTGATAAGCCAGAACATATTGAAAAACAATAATGTAAACTAAAATGCTGATCGACATAGCAATAGTACATAACATCATTACCATACGGTCTGTTAGAGAACCTCGTACCGCTGCAACAGCTAAGGCCAAAATAATTGAAATAACGGTCTGTAAAATAGTGAGCGGAATTAAGAGCGTGAGCGACGGCCCTAAGCGGGTTAAAATAATTTGGGAAACAGGTTCGCCAGTACTCCAACTTGCACCATAATCAAAAGTTAGTATTTGTTTAATGAAAATCCAAAGCTGAACGTAATACGGCTGATCGACACCTAGCTGTTTACGAATGTTTTCGATCTGCTCAGGATTAGACATCTTGCCTGCTAAAATATATGCAGGATCTCCACCGACCCAGTTAAAAAGAATAAAAATAAGTAAGACTACCCCCAACATGGTTGGAATCATCTGCCATAAACGCCGAATAACATATGCCAGCATAGTGATAATTCCTTATTTAACCCGTTGTCCGGTAATTTCATTAAAGAACGCTTTGTTGTCAGGCTCACGACCAAGAAAATCTTTCACTAACTCAGCTGCTGGCTTTTGACTACCCTGCGATAAAATCGTTTGACGGTAACGTTGGCCTACTTGTGGATTATTGAGGTTATCACCATACGCAGAAAGCATGTCTAAAGCCAAAACTTCAGACCACATATAGCCGTAATAACCTGCTTGATATCCACCCATCAAATGCCCAAACTGACCTGGAAACTCGGTTGTTGGCACATAACCTAAGGCTGTAGCAGCTTCCATTTTTTGCCAATTTTCTAAAGGTTTTACTTTTAAAGCATCAGCAGTATGTAGTGACATATCGTACTGTGCATAGAGTGTCTGACGTGCATAACGCAAACCACGCCCATAGTTATGTACCGCTTTTAAACGTGCAATTAACTCATCATCAACGCGCGGGCATGCTGGATCACAATAATCAGCAACTTTAGATAAGGTTTCTTTACGGCGCGCCCATTCTTCATACATTTGAGAAGGTGCTTCTACAAAATCACGTTCTACGGATGTTCCTGACTGACTGGCATAACGTGTATTTGACAAAATGCCATGTAAGGCATGACCAAACTCATGAACAAAAGTTTCTAACTCATCGCTATTTAAACCTTTGCGGTTAAAGTTGGTAACTAGTGCTGAAACTGGTAAGCGGTTGGTTAAAGTGCTGCCACCATATACTCCCCAAACTGCGGCATGGCCATATTTCCCCTCACGAGGGAATTTATCCATATACAGACCACCCAAAAGCTTTCCTGTCTTTTTATCAACTACATCGTAATATTCAACTTCGTTCTGCCATGCTTTTACTTTGACAGGTTTAAAGTCAATACCGTAAAGGTCAGATGAAATGGCAAACAACCACTTTTGAGCAGCTAAAGTTGGGAAATAATCACGAAGCTTTTCCTGATCAATCTGATATTTACTCTTACGAAGTTTTTCACTCCAGTAAGCTTCACTCCAACGTGTTATCTCGGTTTTATCTAATGGCGTTTTTAAAGTTTGCGCTTTAAATGCTCGGAGTTCTTCGACTTCTTTACGTTCAAGTGGTGCTACTGTTTTTTGTACGTCTGCCAAAAACTGGTTTACAGCATCAGGGGTTTTAGCCATACGATCTTTTAAAACCCAATCCGCATAACTTGCTTTTCCAAACAATTGTGCCAACTCATAACGCAAATCTATTGCCTGCTTGAGTAGTTTTAAATTTTGCTCGGTACCACGTCTTGTAAAAGCAATCTGATACCTTTTTCGGGCATCATCATTATCTGCCAACTCCATAAATGGCCGATATTCTGGATATTCAAAACTAACCAAATAATTTCCTTTCGCATTCTTTTTCAAACCTGAAATATAACTTTCTGGTAAACCCTTCATCTCTTCAGGAGTAAACTCAAGTTTTTCAGGGTTATCACGAACGTTACGGGCATATTCTTGTTCTAATTTAGTCAATTCATCCAGAATAGCTTTCATTCTTGCGCGTTTTGTAGGTTCAAGTTGAACACCTGTATCTTCAAATTGGCTCAAGATATCTTGACGATATTTTTTATCAACTGGGTCAGTTGCTTGTGTGTTTTTAATTAAGTTATATAGTTTGGGATTTTGAAATATATCGGTGTGAAACTGATTAATTTTGATTTCACAATCTTCCGCCGCTTTACGCAATTTTGCATCTGGGTCTACGTTGCTATATAAGCTTATCGGACCTGAAAAATCTTCAAAATGAGCAAAAATTTTATCCCATTTTGCCAAAATAGGTGCCGCTGCTGCGTTGGCATCAACAGGTGTTTTCTCAAAGTCTGTAATCTGTTGCTGAATTTTTTTTAAATTAGAATCACACCATGTTGGAAGCTGTTTTGCTTTAAGTAATGGCAATGTAGCACGAGTTATTTCAGCTGAAGCATATTGGTTTATACCTATAGCTAACATACATAGCGTTGTCATTTTTAGTGTTTTATTCTTCATCATATCTCCAGATTTTTCATTTAATGATTAGATTTAGTATTTGTATCAATATCAATGTACATCCACTCAGCATGTAAAATTGGATGCTTCTTATATCCAATAATTTGTGGCTGGGCCAACATATTTCGGTAGCGGGCATAGGACATCTGCACAGGCATATAGACTTCTAACAAACGCGTCATTTTTCGATAAAGTGCATCCCGTTCAGGGCCAGCTTTCATTTGTTGAGTTTGGCGATACAACTGGTCAAACTCTGGAATCGGACCACAAGACCAGTTCGTCATATGTGTATTTGGACCATAAAAATTCTGCATAAAATTATCACCATCAGGATAATCCGCAATCCATGCAGAAGCACCAAACATACCTTCACATTGTTTTTGTGCACGAATTAGATCTGCAAACAGCATGGGTTTAAACACCATTCGAATATTCAAACTATCAAAGTTTTTTTTCCAAAGTTCAGCACTTTGCTGACCAATACTGTCACTGCGCGCCATATATTCAATGACGAGGGGCTTCCCGTTTGGTTGTGTGCGCCAACCTGATGCATCTTTTTTATAGTGATATCGATCTAATAGTAAATTTGCTGCTTTCACCGAATACGGCGTACTGGTTCTATACTGAGGGTCATATCCCACGACACCGGGTGGTACTGGAAAATGTAGACGCTCGGCATCATCATTTCTTACTAATTTAATTTCTTGATCTAGTGAGCGAGACATTGCAATTGCACGGCGTAATGCAATTTTTTCCTTACCCATTCCTCCAACGACCGGATTTTTAAGGTTCCAATAAATATAGCTAATTTCAGGATCAACAATACGAGATAAATGAACACCTTCTTTGGCAAGCTCAGGTCTTAATTTACCGTCTTTAATCGCCTTCGCGACCAATTGCCCTTCAAGCTGAAATATATCAATTTCACCACGCTGAAATGCCAGCCATCGTGATTGATTTTCTTCCATAACCTGAATATCAATTGTACCAATTTGAGGCATTTTTTTGCCTTTCAGGCGCTTCACAATTGCCTCATCCTCAGGGCTACTGGCTGCAAAGTTCCAAGTGAAACCACGAAAATCTGGATTAGATTTTAAAACAATACGCGAAGCAGGCACCCATTTACTGAGTACATAAGGTCCTGTACCTACAGGATGTCCCATGACAAAACCAGCTTTGTCTTTATACTTTTCGATGACTTCACGCGCCACAGCACCTGTCGGGTCATGTGCCAGTAATAAAGGAAAGTTATAGTCAGGCTGAACTAAACGAATAACTAAAGTGTATCTATCCGGTGTTTGTAAACCACTTACCTTTTGGTCATAGTTAAATTTTCCGGTTTTATTGGCTGCTTTTATTAGTGCATCCATACCTTCAATTTTGTTCTCTAACAACCAGCTGTTGGGAGAACGTAAATTCGGATCCAACAACCGTTTAAAAGAGTACGCATAATCATTGGCCGTTAACTCTCTAGGCTTCCCTTTAAAAACAGGGTCTGGCGTAAAATAAATGCCTTTTTTAATGTGAATGGTATAAGTCAGGCCGTCTGCACTCACTTCGGGCATCATGGTTGCAACTTGTGGGACGAGTTTGGCTGGCCTTGCTAAATAATCATAGGTATATAAAGTTTCAAATATTGAAGTGGTTACATGCGCCGAATATAAATCATGTGAGTACGCTGGATCGAAACCTGTTTCAGCTGTCGGGAATACATAACGTAAAACTTTATTTGGATCGGCTGGGCTTTTCGCAAAAATACTTGTAGATCCAGTTAATGCCATACTGGCGAATAATAGGCTGACACTACAATGCTTGAGCTGTTTTATTAAATTTTCAGTCATAATTATCTTTATCTAAAATTATTTTTTAACAGGAGTAATATCAAGATATTGCCAGTTCGTATTCATTATTGGATGAGGTTTAAATCCCTGAACTTGCGGCTGTATCAACCAGTTACGAAGTCGAGTTACATGAATAATCCACGGATTGTCAGCTTCAATCTGGCGGTTAAGCTTTTCATAATATGGTAGACGTTGTTGGGGTGGCAAATGAGTGACTTGATTATAAAGGGCATCATAAGTTTTAGACTGGTAACAAGCATGGTTTCCTTGCCCCGCGTTTGGACCATAAAGTAATTGTGCAAAATTGTCTCCTTCAGGATAGTCAGCAATCCATGCTCCACTCCAAATCATATATTTACATTGAGTTGCAGCTTTTAAATTATCCGCAAAATTACTCACCTTGAAGTCAGCGCGAATGCCAATGGCATCCAGATTTTTTTTCCAGAGTTCAGAATGAATAACCGATGCTGAGCTATTTTCATTATTAATTTTTAAAACCAAAGGTTTCCCGTTTGGTAAGTTTCGGTAACCATCAGCCCCTTTTTTATAACCATAATGATCAAGTAGTTTATTGGCTAATAGCGGATTGTATCCTACGCTACTTCTGTACTTCGGGTTATATCCATTTACACCTTCAGGTATAAACATTTCTGCTCTAACAGCTTGCCCTTTGTAAGCTTGTCTTATACTTTCTTTTTGATCATATGCCAAAGTAATTGCTCGACGAAGAGCTATCTTGTCTGGGCTAAAACCGCCAATCACCGGATCACGCATGTTCATCATCGTATAGGTAATTTCAGGTTCTTTATTAGGGAAATGCTTAATTCCTTTTTTTTGAAAAGATGCTTTAAGTTGTCCCTTATCTAAAGCTTGAGGAACTGCATTCGCAGTAAGTCTATCAAAATCCAATTGACCAGACTGAAAAGCTAACCATCGTGACTGTTGTTCTTCAATAATACTGACTACAACTTTACCAATTTGCGGCATTTTCTTACCGCTCATTTCTTTAACAAGCTGGTTATCCCAAGGTGTTCCTGTCGACTTAAAGTTCCACACGAACCCCCGATAATCAGGATTAGCAACCAATTCGACCTTACTTCTTGGAACATATTTACTTAACATGTAAGGTCCAGTACCTACTGGATGCATGCCAATACGATCACCGTAATAATCAACAACCTCCTTAGCAACACCACCAAATGCAATATAGGCAAGAATATAAGGAAAATTATAGTCTTGACGTGTCAAAGTGAATTGTAGAGTATATCGATCAAGCGCTTTCACTCCTGCAATGGGTGCGGCGTAATCAAATTTTCCAGTTTTCTTTGCCTTAGCTACAACCACATCGGCACCTAACAATTTCCCATCAATGAATGAAACAGAAGGTGCCCTATTTTCAGGATCTAAAATGCGTTTAATTGTATAGACGTAGTCTTCGGCTACCAGCTCACGGCGTTTACCTTTAAAAGCAGGATCATTGGTAAAATAAATACCTGGCCTAATTTTAAATGTATAAACTTTACCGTCTTGTTCCACCTTAGGCAGGCTTTCAGCCGTATAAGGAACTAACTGTACTGGACGAGCTAAATAATCATATTTGAGTAAAGGCTCGAAAATAGCTTCCACTATACTACCACTATAAAAATTGGTGGTTTTAACCATGTCAAAACCATCATCAGGCGCTTCATAAGCAACATGTAATATTTTGTTTGGTTGTGCAGGCGTTTGGGCGAAAGCACAAGAAACTGATGTAATAGCCAGACTTAAAATGGCGAGCTTAAAAATTTTTAATTTCAAGTTCCTACCTACTTAATTAATATTTTAAAGATATTATCCTTTTGAGTAACATCTAAATCCGCATAAGAAAAGTTCTTTCTCAACGGACTACTTTCTTCTTTGTAAATTACTAACCGTTTTATTCAATCTTTTATTTGATCAAATGGAAAAAGCTAACAATAAAATTAGAAAGCTGTAACTATCTAATATAAAGCGAATTTCATGCCATATTTTATGATCAAGAATAATCCATATAAAAATATTTAAAATTTACATTTTTATTAGGCACTTAAAACTTTTGGGACTATATAAATAAAAGTAAGTTTTTGCCAAATATTATATTTATATAACCTATCCACCATTAACCTATAATGCACAATTAAAAGTCATAAATGTTTCATTCTAGTTCAAAAAAAATAGTTATTTTTCACAAAAAACAACAGATCAATACTTTGATTTATAAATAGAAGTATATGAAATTATCATAATGTTACGTTATATAATTACATTTAACTAGGTTCTAAAAAGATACAGAAATGGATATGTATTACATGAAGATTCAAACAATGATTATTTTTTATACAAATAAATTTGAAACTTTTCGCCAACTCATTATTTTTTTCCAAATAGAAAAATAATTTGTTTGATTCCACCCTCTGAATTACAGCCGCAACCATAATAAAATCAATATTTATCAATATTTTGCATAAACTAAAAAAAGAAAAATATATAGTTGGCACTTGCTTTGCTTAAACACTTTTCAGCAATATCGCTAACTACAACAAAAAGGGATCAAATCCACGATGAAAAAAAAATACAATGTTCGATCTCAGGTAACCCCCAAGATCGGCAAAACAATTCTTAAATTAAGCACCCTTAGTTTAAGCATGATGTGTCTTACCCTGGCACAAGCAGCAGAAACTGAACCATCAAGTAATGATGATAAACCAACAAAAGTCGTCAAAGTTGCCGTTACAGGTTCTTCAATCAAAGGTGTTGCAGCGCAAAGTGCTTCACCCATTACTATCGTGAAAGTTGATGAAATTTTAAAACAAGGGGTAACAACAACAGAGGAAGCATTATCTAAAATCACCGCAAACCAAGCGGGATTTGTTACAGCACAAAATGTAGGAGCTAGCGGTACAGCTGGTTCAACAGCAAACCTACGTGGTATTGGCGCCAACAAAACCCTGATTTTACTCAATGGACGACGCCTAGCAGCCAATGCTTACGACAGTGGTGTGACTAACCTCAATATCATTCCACTTGCAATGTTAGAGCGCATTGAAGTGTTACGTGATGGAGCCTCTGCCATTTACGGGACAGATGCTATTGGTGGCGTTATTAATTTCATTACAAAAAAACAATTCACTGGTTTAAATATCAGCGCCGGGTTGACCCAGCCAGAACAAACTGGTGGAGATACGCAAGACATTAGCGTTTTTGGCGGTTTTGGTGATCTAGATGAAAATGGTTTCAACGTTTTTGGTGTTGTAGACTATCGTCATGGTAATGACATCATGGCCCAAGATCGTAAGGTTAGTAAGCGCGGTGGCTTACTTCCTGAACTAGGTGTTACAAGAGGTAGTAGTGGTGCATTTCCTGCAAATATTTCAAAAAATTTAGGGAATCCTTATGCTGCAACAGGTTGTGGAGATAATCCTCTTGTTTACGTTGATGGAAATACCTGCCGCTTCAATAGCCAAGCGGTAATCGGTATTGTTCCAAAAACAGAAGACATCTCAGCAATGGGACGTGCAACCTTTAAACTCAATGATAATTTTAGTGCTATAGCTGAATATGTATATGCGCGTAATGAAGTCACTACTTCGGTTGCACCAGATGTATTCTTCGACTTACCACTTGAAGGAAATAGTAAATACTATCCAGGTAACGGCATTACTCCTGCATTAACAGGCGTCAATGGACAAGACATTACCCTATCTCTACGCTCGCAAGCTGGTAATCGTGTAAATACAAGTGTCAATGAATCCCATCGTATCTTTGGCGGTATAGAAGGTGACGCTTATGGTTGGGATATCAATACAGGCATTACCTATGCAAAAAGTAAAGCCTCAGATGCGTTAGACAGCGGCTACTTAAACTACGGTAAGACTTCTGAAGCACTACTTGCAGGGAAACTTAACCCTTTTGGTCCACAACAACCTGAAGATGCTGGTTTATGGGGTACTTTAGGCGTAACTGGTAAATATATGGATGCCGATGTTGATTCAACCACAGTTGATTTCACAGCAAGCAGACCAATTTATACATTACCAGCAGGCGATGTAGGTTTCGCAGTCGGTGCTAGTTACCGTCGTGATGACTGGACATCGAAAGTAAATTCAGAAATCGCAAGTCTCGCACCGAGTACTGGTGTAGATCCAGATGAACCTGTCAACACAGGTAAACGTGAAATCAAAGCTGCTTTTACCGAGCTACACATTCCACTCCATAGAACATTAGAAGCTCAACTTGCCGCACGTTATGATGATTACAGTGACTTTGGCGATACTTTTAACCCTAAATTTGCACTACGTTGGGAACCAATCAAACAATTAATGTTCCGTACTTCTTATAGTACAGGTTTCCGTGCCCCTACTCTTTGGGAAATGAATGCACCAAACTCTATAACTAATACATCTGCCAGCTACGATGATCCAATTCTCTGCCCAGGTGGAAAAGTAAACGAAGCCGCTGGCGGTGATAAAAGCCGCGATTGTAATATGCAATTTGACCGTAAAAATGGTGGTAACAAAGACTTAGATGCAGAGGAATCAAAATCATTCACAGCCGGCTTTGTGTTAGAACCAATCAAAAACCTAGTCTTAACTTTAGACTATTACAATATCGAAGTTGAAAAACAAATTTCAGCTCTTCCAGAAAGCGATATTTTTAACAATCCAACCAAATATGCAGATAAATTTGTACGTAATTCTGATGGTTCACTCGCATATATCATCACTACTCAACAAAATATGGGAGATTTAAAAACCTCTGGCATTGATGTCAGCTTAAACTATGCTACACCAATGACAGCAACAGGCCGTTATAGCTTTGGTATTGATGGTACTTATGTCATCAAATATGACTATCAAAATGAAAAAGATGGTGAATGGATTCACAATGTAGGCAGCTACGAAGGTACTGGTCCAATCATTCGATGGAAACATGTTGCCAACCTAAACTGGAATTACCAAGACTGGGCACTCAACTTCCAACAACAGTTCACTCGTGGTTATGACGATCAAAACGCCAATGACCAAAACCATAAAGTCAGCGACTACACACTCTACAATGTTTCAGGCACATATAAAGGCTTTAAAAATTTAGAGTTAACGGCTGGTATCAAAAATATCTTCGATGAAGAACCCGCTGCAACCAATGTTGAGGACAACTTTCAAATGGGTTATGACCCTCGTTACAGCGACCCTACAGGCCGTACGTACTTCCTACGTGGTACTTACAAGTTCTAAATGGGTGTTTTTGCAAATATGGCTCCATAACGTTGATGGACCATGTTTGCAAAATGAAATTCTCACTTAGCCAAACAAGAAATGCATAAGTCTTTATCCAAGCATTTCAATATAAATTGTTTGTCTACAGTTTCAGGAGTAACTATGGGCATGACTTTTACAGACATAGAAAATAAATCTGCCAAACGCCTAATTGGTATTGCCGCAGTACTTTTTCTGCATCTTCTTGTTGCCTATATTCTGATGTCAGGTTTAGCAAACAATATTCAAAAACCAGCAGAAAAACCTGTGGAATTACAAATTATTCAGGATATTAAGCCACCGCCTCCTCCAAAACTAGAGGAGCCCAAGCCTAAGGAAAAACCGCCTGAGCCACCTAAAATGGTAGAAAAGGTAGCCAAATTACCTGAGCCGCCTAAACAAGTAGAGAAAGTAGCAACACCGGTACAAAAAACGACACCGGTAGCTCAACCAACTAAAGTGGCTACTCCAGCTCCTGCTGCACCTAGTACCCCATCACCAAGCCCTGTTGCCGCACCTGCTCCAGTGGCTGCTGCGCCGGCACCCAAACCAGCTGGTGTAAGTCGTGGTGTTTCAGAGGGTTCTGCTGGCTGTGAAAAACCAGAATATCCACGTGAAGCACTTATGAATGAAGAACAAGGGACAGTGCGTATACGTGTTCTGGTTGATACATCCGGCAAAGTTATTGATGCCAAAGTAAAAAAATCGAGTGGCAGCAAAATTTTAGATAAGGCGGCAACTAAAGCTTACAGCTTATGTACGTTCAAACCAGCAATGAAAGATGGCGTGCCTCAGCAAGACTGGTATGAAATTGAATATCCATTCGTAATTGAATAAACAACTGAATTAGCAAGAAATTAAAAATATTGGAGATAATATGATGAAAAAACCAACTCAACACCTAGTACGCTTCGCTTCTGCAAGTTTAATCGCAGCATGCTCTTTACTTCCATTAAGCTCGGTTTTTGCAGAAGAAACGAATACTCCTGTTGCAACAGCAACTACTGAAGCCACTTCAAATGCAAATACTCCAACTCCACCACCAAAGCCAGCAACTAGCGAAACTGTTAAAAATCCCTATGGCCTAGAAGCGCTTTGGCGTGAGGGAGATTTAGTTGCTAAATCTACTTTATTTATATTAGTACTCATGTCGATTGGTACGTGGTACATCATTATTTCTAAATTCTTACAGCAAGCTAAAGTAAAGCGCCAAGGTAAAGAAGCAGAGAAAAGTTTTTGGGAAGCAACTTCACTAGATAATGCAGCCGACAATCTAGAGCAAAGTAGTGCATATCGCTTTATTGCAGAAAAAGGCATTAATTCAACTAAATCACACGGCGGCTCTTTACTTGAACGTATTGACTTTAATACATGGGTAAGCATTTCAATTCAACGCGCAATTGAAAAAATACAAAATCACTTAGGTGGTGGTTTAGCTTTCTTGGCAACAGTTGGATCAACGGCACCATTTGTTGGTCTTTTTGGTACGGTTTGGGGAATTTATCACGCATTAACAGCTATCGGCATTTCAGGTCAGGCATCTATTGATAAAGTTGCTGGTCCTGTCGGTGAAGCTTTAATTATGACAGCTATTGGCCTCGCAGTCGCAGTACCTGCTGTACTTGGTTACAACTGGCTAACTCGCCGTAATAAAGCAGTTATGGAAAATGTCCGTTCGTTTGGTTCAGATTTGCATGCGGTTTTATTAAGCGGAGAAATTAATACCAATAACTCCATTAACCGCAGCATTAAATAATCAGGAGTAAACATTATGGGTATGAGTGTTGGCTCTGAAGATGATGATGAAATGATTGGCACAATTAACACGACGCCTCTCGTGGATGTCATGTTGGTTTTACTTATTATTTTTCTCATTACAATACCGGTAGTTACACATACGGTTCCTGTGAAACTACCAGAAGAAAAAAATACTCCGTACGCAACCACGCCTGAAAATATTCAACTGTCTGTGAACAAGCAAGGAGATATTTTTTGGAATGAAAGCTATGTGCCTAATAAAGAAATATTGTTATCAAAACTCCAAGCAGTTGCACAAAAAAGACCTCAGCCAGAGGTACATATTCGTGGGGATCAGCTTACCCATTTTGAGGCAATAGATCAGGTGATTAGCACGACCAAACAAGCCGGTATTGGCAAAATTGCCTTTGTTACTAGCCCTCCAGCCTCCCCGTAATTAACTTAAGGAGAATTTTATGGGTATGAATGTCGGCTCAAATAATGATGATGACGTGATGTTAGAAGTCAACATGACACCTCTTATTGATGTCATGCTGGTACTCATTATTATGTTTATTATTACCATACCTGCGCCAAACAACGCGATTAATATTAATTTGCCAAATGGTACACCGCCACCAACAAATGAAAAGCCACCTGAAGTCATTGATGTTCGTATTGATGCTGCTGGCAAAGTATTTTGGAATAACCAACAGGTTTCTGACCGCAAGGCACTAGAAACTTTATTTCAAGGTGTTGTTGCCAAAAAAGATCAAGACCAGATCAAACTTAAACCTGACCAAATGGCTGAATATAAAAACGTAGCAATGGTTATGGCTACAGCACAGCGTTTAGGTGTCACTAAAATTGGAATTGTGAGCAGTAACTAATATTGCTTTTAAATCTATTTAATTCTATTAACTCCTACGCTAACTTGAATCTTCAGTTAGCGTTTTTTTTGAAGGGAAATATTCAACTCTAAAATAATATCTCCACACTCATCATGTTCTCCAGTTTCTATAAAACCTATTTTTTTATAAAGTTTATTAGCAACGTGATTAGATGATTTATACATCGTTCGAATGCGTTTAGCTCCTTTTGTGAATATTTCATCAATCGCCATTTGCAAAGCTGCGGTACCATAACCTTTGGCTTGATTATTTGCATCAATCATAAAGCGAAACAACCAAAACAATGTCTCATCAGGTGGATCAATTTCGACACAATACATTAAGAAACCAACGACTTCATCATCAAAACAGATCACTCGTGGACAGTAATGTTCTTCCACTTTAGACTCAGCAATAGAATATACATTTGGTGCAACATAGTCTTTTTGAGATTCATCCAATGATAATCTTGCACATTGAATCCAATTCTTTCGATTGAGATTTTTTAAATTAATCAAACTTAAAACCTTTTAGCTATAAATCTACTTCTATAAGCACAAAATATACCGAAAATAAAAAAAGCCTCCGAAGAGGCTTTTTTTATGACAGGTTAAAATTAGTCACCTGTATAACCTTTTAACTTTAAACGAGCAGCGTGTAGTAACGGCTCAGTATAACCTGAAGGCTGTTCACAACCTTTAAAGATGAGGTCAGAAGCTGCTTGGAAAGCAATATTGGTTTCAAAGTTAGCTGCCATTGGTTTGTACAATGGGTCATTCGCGTTTTGCTCATCAACAATTTTTGCCATGCGTTTAAGCACTTCTTCAACTTGTTCACGAGTCACAATACCGTGACGTAACCAGTTCGCAACGTGTTGAGAAGAAATACGTAATGTTGCACGGTCTTCCATCAAGCCCACGTTGTTAATATCAGGAACTTTCGAACAACCCACACCTAAGTCAACCCAACGAACTACATAACCCAAAATACCTTGGCAGTTATTTTCAAGTTCGTTGTTGATCTCTTCTGCTGACCAATTTGTTTCTGGTGCAAACGGCGGAGTCAACAAGTCGTCTAATGACAACATTTCTTCAGCTTTTAACTGATCTTGACGCGCTTTTACATTAACTTGATGATAATGCATTGCATGAAGTACCGCACCTGCCGGAGATGGAACCCAAGCACATGATGCACCCGCATTTGGATGTGCAGCTTTAGTTGCTAACATATCTTTCATGCTATCTGGTTTTGGCCACATGCCTTTACCAATTTGTGCTTTACCTTGTAAACCAGACTTCAAACCAATTGCAACGTTACGGTTTTCGTAAGCAGCAATCCATTTTTGTGTTTTTACAGCTTCTTTACGAACAACTGGTGCAGCTTCCATTGACGTATGAATTTCATCGCCAGTACGGTCCATGAAACCAGTATTAATAAAGATAGTACGGTCTTTTGCAGCAGCGATACAGTTTTTCAAGTTTACAGATGTACGACGTTCTTCATCCATAATACCGATTTTTAATGACTTCGCTGGTAATCCTAACGCTTGCTCAGCACGTTCAAATAACTCTACAGCAAACGCAACTTCTTCTGGACCATGCATTTTTGGTTTAACAATATACATAGAACCTTTACGCGAGTTCTTGTTTTCGTTTTCACTACGAATGTCCGCAACTGACAACAATGGTGTTACCAATGCATCCATAATTCCTTCGAAAATTTCTTCACCATCTACCAAAATAGCTGGGTTAGTCATTAAATGACCTACGTTACGGAGTAACATAAGTGAACGACCATGAAGTTTTGTTGTGCCACCAATTAAATTTTTAATTTCGCGGTCTTTATTTAAATCACGAACAATCGTTTTACCATTTTTCTCGATAGATTCTTGAAGTGTACCCTTCATTAAACCTAACCAGTTACGGTAACCTTCAACTTTTTCTTCAGCGTCTACTGCTGCAACAGAATCTTCTAAATCCTGAATTGTTGTTACGGCTGCTTCGAAAGTTAAGTCTTTAACACCCGCTAAATCAGTTTGACCAATTGGGCTAGATGCATCAATTTCGATAATGACATGAAGGCCATTACTTAGAAGTACAACTTCTGTAGGATTCGCATCTTCACCGTTAAAGCCAACAAACTGAGCTTCATGAGCTAAACTTGTTTTTGAACCATCTTTCAAAGTTACAACAAGTTTATTTTGCTCAATCGCATATTTTGTCGCATCGGCGTGTGAACCTTCTGCAAGTGGAAAAACTTCATTTAAGAAATTTTTAGCAAACTCGATAACTTTTGCACCACGTACAGGATTATATCCTTTACCTTTTTCAGCTCCGCCTTCTTCAGAAATTACATCGAAGCCGTAAAGTGCATCATATAAAGAGCCCCAACGAGCATTTGCTGCATTTAAGCAATAACGTGCATTACGCACAGGCACAACTAACTGCGGCCCTGCCAATAATGCAATTTCTTCATCAACATTTTCAGTTGTAATTTGAAAATCTTCAACTTCTGGCAATAAATAACCAATTTCAGTTAAGAACGCTTTATAAGCACCTAATTCAAATTTATTATTGCGGTGCCATTCATCAATTTTTGCTTGTAATTCATCACGCTTAGCCAGTAGTGCTTTATTTTTTGGGCTAAGATCGACAACAACTTGCTCAAAGTTCTTCCAGTAAGTTTCACTATCTAAACCAGTACCTGGTAAAGCTTCATTTTCGATAAAATCGTAAAGTTCTTTAGCAATCGCTAACTTGCCTTTTTGAATACGTGCAGTCATTGTCTTTCCTGAAGTTGCTACTTTTTATACCAAGAGAATCCTAGTATACCGATTTAAATTAAGCTGAATACTAATATCACATTCCTAAATAGTAAGCATTTTCCCTTGTAAAACTATTGACAAAGATAAATTTTTCTATATAGGAAATATTAAAATTCTAACTAGGATTCCCAACAATTTATTCAATATTTAAAGATACTGAAACTAGACTTTTTGTTAACAGACAAAAAATTCCACTATCTTATTTTTCTAAAGCGTATTTAGTTATATCAAACTTTGCAGCGTGAAAAAGCATTATTTAACGAAATTTATCTATTTTTGTTGTAAAAAAAGCGCCCTATATAGAGCGCTTTTCATATCTATTTTTTATGCGTTTTTAGCTTCATCAATATGGCGATGCTCTGAATGCAAATATTCATCTGATTGCATTTCTAACAAACGTGAGCGAGTACGCTCAATTTCAAATGCTAACTTTTCGCCTTGATAAATATCAATAATACTATCTTGAGAAGTTAAAAGTAATTTTACGCCACGGTCATAAAACTCATCGACTAGATAAATAAAACGACGTGTACCTTCAGACAAGAAATCTGTTAAATGAGGAACATTACTCACCAGAACCGTATTATAGATATTTGCAATTTCAATAAAATCTGCTGGGCTACGCGGTTTAAAACAAAGTTCAGAAAACTCACACCACAACACATCTTCTGTATGTCCTAGCGTCTCAACAATACGATTATTGATTACAATAGGCTCTTGAGAATGAGCTTGTGTATGAGTTAATGCACTAAAACGTTCTGACATCCAGTTTTGGACTTCATTACTTAATGGTGATTTAAATAATTGAGCTTGCTTTAATACACGTAAACGATAATCTACGCCTGCATCTACATTTAAAACAGCGCAATTCTTTTTAACCATTTCAATTGTTGGTAAAAAGCGATCACGGTGAATACCGTTTTTATATAAACCGTCTGGTGCAATATTTGATGTTGCAATTAATGTCACACCACGAACAAATAATTTTTGAAATAAATCACTTAAAATCATTGCATCCGTTACATTTGACACAAAGAACTCATCAAAACAAATAACGACTGCATCTTTATAAATTTGGTCAGCTACGATTTCAAGTGGATTACGTTGGCCTGAAAGCTTATTTAACTCTTTATGAACATGTTGCATGAAATGATGAAAATGCATACGTGTTTTACGGCGAAATGGCACTGACTCATAAAATTGATCCATCAGCCAAGTTTTTCCACGACCTACTCCACCCCACATATAGACACCTTTAGGTGAAGTTTGGCGGCGAAAACGACGGAAAGCTTTTTTAGAGGCTTTATAACGGTTTAAAAGTTCTTTCCATACGCGATCTAATTCTTGCACTGCCTGTGCTTGCGCATCATCTGCCATAAACTGGCCTGAAGCTAAAGCCTCAGCATAGCGTTCTGCTGGGGAAGAAGGTGAGAATGCGGTACTATGAGAAGATTTTAAATTTAACATATCGTTTTATTTCAATTTTAACTGATAGGAGTATAGCGAACATTTTGTTCAACCACATTAGCTTTTAGCATCAAGAATTACGACGATGACTCTTTGCCATATTGTCGAGGACTTTGTCCAAACCATCGTTTAAATGCATGATTAAATGCTGCTGGTTCAGAATAACCGAGCAATTCAGCAATAACTTCTATTGAGTATTCCCTATATTCCATAAGCTTTAATGCCTTATTCTTGATAATTTGTTCACGAATTTGCTTATAACTCGTATTTAACTGTTGCAATTGATGCCTTAATGTCCTTTCAGGCATTTTCAATGCAAAAGCAGTTTCCGCCATGCTCGGGATAATTCCTTGCTGCAATTCAAGATAATCTTGCACACATTGTATGATATGTGGAGTTTGGTGATCTTGTTGATTTAATCTTGTTATTTCTGTAATACATTTTGATTCATAAATACGATGTGTAATGATATCCGCTGAAGGGATTTTGATTTCAAGCACGTCCTTGCTTAGGCTAAATGCTGCATATTTACCATTAAAGTGCACATCATCGCCATAATATGCAAAATAGCGAGATAAAGTATCTGAGTCAGTTGGTTTTTCAAATGGGAGTTCTATACGCATAGCGGGCATTTGTAATCCCATCATCGTATAAATATCTTGAATAAATTTATAAGTACCTGAAACTTCACATTGCGCCCGTAACTGTCCCACTTGAGTTTTCAAATCAACAGGCAAATAACTTAAAATTGTACGCTCATCAGTCTCATATAGACCTAAAGCACTAAATAAATGAGTAAGTCTTTGATATTTTATTCCTTTATTTAATGCAGTTTGAACATCATTACTTGTTACAAGCAACATAAGCAATGGTCCGTAACCCGCTAAAGCATAGTGCTGCCCAATAAATAGGCCCTTTTCAGGCTCTACATTTTCACTAATAATTTGTTGAATATCCCATTCTAAGCGATCATGAATTGTGGAACTCGGATCTAAAGCATCAACCTTAATTCCTATACCAGCCAAACGTGAGTCGACATCAATGCCTGCATTGCGCATTCCTTGAATTAAATACATTAAACCAAGTATCGACCGTTTCATTCTTCTATTAATTTCCCTAGACTCAAATGTTTTACTATAAAGATGAAAGAAAATTAATTGCCGAATCTATCAATTTTCACGTCGTTACAATCATGTTTAAACTGATCAAAAAACGTTAGTCTTGCATGCAATCCTCTTTTTCAGCTTATGCAGGGTTTCCAATGCTAAACGCAAAGCAAGATACTATTCAAAAAACTAAAATCGCTATTATTGGTGCTGGATTTGGTGGCCTAGCAATGGCAATCCGTTTACTGCAAAATCAACAGCAAGACTTTATTATTTTAGAAAAATCAAATGATGTTGGTGGAACTTGGAGAGAAAATCGCTATCCCGGTGCGGCATGTGATGTTCAATCTCATATGTACTCCCTCTCTTTTGCACCCAAAACTGACTGGTCAAAACGTTACGCTGAAGCACCAGAGATTTTCCAATATATTCAAGATATTACAAAAAAATATAAGATTAAAGATTACTGTAAGTTTAACCATGATGTAACTCATGTCCAATATGATGAAGCACGTCACGTGTGGACTCTAGATTTTAAAAATCAACCTTCGATCGAAGCTCAATTTGTTGTTTTTGCTTCTGGTCCTTTACACATTCCGCAAATTCCCCATATTCAAGGCATCGAAAAATTTAAAGGTAAAGTTTTCCATTCATCACAATGGGAACATGACTATAACTTAAATGGTAAATCAGTCGCATCGATTGGTACAGGTGGTAGTGCAATCCAATATATTCCAGAAATAGCTGGAGATGTTAAGCAGCTCTATGTATTTCAAAGAACGGCAGCGTGGGTAATACCACGAGATGAACGCAAATACTCAGGTTTGAGTAAAGCATTATTCAAATCTTCTAATATTTATCGCCAAATTCATCGTAGTCGTCTTTATTGGAGTAATGAGTCACGCGTTGTACCGATTGTTCAACCTCAAATTATGAAATATGGCCAAAAGTTGGCAGAAGCTTTCATCCGCTTCCAAGTGAAAGACAAAGAAGTGGCCAAAAAACTCACCCCGGACTTTG
The DNA here is from genome assembly GCF_025513915.1 of Acinetobacter sp. WU_MDCI_Abxb74. NCBI lineage: Bacteria > Pseudomonadati > Pseudomonadota > Gammaproteobacteria > Moraxellales > Moraxellaceae > Acinetobacter > Acinetobacter sp. WU_MDCI_Abxb74. The sequence continues at coordinate 381,976 of NZ_JAHPRP010000001.1, read as the reverse complement.
TGATGGGATGTAAACGTATTCTTATTTCAAATAAATACTTCCCTACATTTAACCGTAAAAATGTCGAACTAATAACGCATAGCATTCAAGAAATTAAAGAAAACAGTATTATTACTAAAGATGGTAAAGAACGGACTATTGACTGTTTAATTTACGGCACAGGTTTTATTACTGATCCACGTATTTACTTAAAACATTTCACTTGTATTGGACGCAATCAAATCGAATTAAAACAAGCATGGAAGGATGGCGCAGAAAGTTATTATGGCATTATGACTAAGAACTTTCCCAACCTATTTCAATTAGTCGGCCCTAATACAGTATTAGGTCATAATTCGGTTATTTTTATGATTGAATCTCAAGTAAATTACATTTTACAACTGATTCAACTTGTAGAAAAGTCTGGTCAAAAAGCAATTGAGATCAAACCAGAAGTTCAAGATGCTTTTAACGAGCGGGTTCAAACTCAGCTTCAGGGGACTGTATGGCAAGCTGGAGGTTGTAGTAGTTGGTATCAATCTGCCGATGGGAAAAACTTTTCGCTCTGGCCAACCTATACATGGAAGTACTGGTTAGAAACACGCAAAGTTAATCCTAAAGATTACCTACTCTTAAATAAAAGCTCACAGAGCTATGCAGCTTAAAATGTTCGAGACATAATAGGTGGGTTAAAAACAATCCATCTATTATTATATGCAATCTTTTTATCTCATCATTCAAATTTTTTTAGCACTTGCTTCCGGCTATTTTCTAGCACCCAAACTATCTCTAAATATCCGACAGTTTATTTTCAAAATACTGCCCTATTTTTCTTATATTCTCTTAGCGAGTGTGGCTTTAGAGTTAACACTGGCACTTGATCAAATTGAGAACCCTTCTGCGATACTTCCACCAGCTATAATCATTGCACTTACCACATCTTTTGGCTCTTTTTTTACATGTTTATTGGCTTATACAATTTTTGATAAACAAAGTGTAAAAGGAAAAATTTCACTTCAACTTTTTGTAAATGCTTTAAAGAATATTGCAAAAGCTTTTCTGGCCTTAGGTATCGGTGTTCTATTAGGAGCTATCGCCACTCAATTCAATTCACATATAGCATTTAATAGTTGGTATTTATTGTTACTATTTATTTTATTAATTGGCATTGAGCTTGCGTTTACTCACTTTAATCGTACGTGGTTAAGCTGGAAAATTTTAATTGTACCCTTAGCTGCTTTTATAGGTTCATGTATCGCCGGCTTCTTCAACTACTTTTTGCTTAACAAGCATTTTGCACTAAATGAAACGTTAGCATTAGCGCAAGGTTATGGCTGGTATTCAATGTCAGGCATTTTATTTACGCAGTTACACTCGGCAGAACTAGGTGGTATCGCGTTATTAACTGATTTATTTAGAGAAATTGTTGCTATATTTTTAATGTATACAATGGGATGGCGTTTTCCACGCCCTGCTATCTCAAGTGCTGGCGCGACTTCAATGGATGTTACATTAGCAATGGTGAAACAGTCATGCGGTACACATTATGTACCACATGCCATGATGAGCGGCTTATTATTAAGCCTACTCGCCCCGCTATTAATTAGCTTATTCCTAAATTTTTAATCAATTGAAGCAAGAATAGACTTCAACATTGCTGTTGGATCTTCTGCTTTAGTAATCGGTCGACCAATTACCAAATGTGTAGAACCATCAAGCATAGCTTGCTTCGGAGTTACAATACGTTTTTGGTCATCCGCATTTGTTCCTTCTGGACGAATACCAGGCGTCACCAAAGAGAAGTCTTGTCCAATCAACTCGCGAAGAATTTTAGCTTCTTGTGCAGAACAAACCACACCATCCAAGCCACTTTCTTTAGTGAGTTTAGCTAAGCGCTTTACATGCTCTACCAGTTCAACATCCAAACCAATATCTTTTAAATCTTCACGCCCCATTGAGGTCAACACTGTGACCGCAATTAACTGCGTTTGATAGTTACCTGCTTTTAAACGCTCTACACAAGTTTCCATCATTTTACGACCACCTGAAGCATGGACATTTACCATCCACACTCCTAAGTCAGCTGCTGCACAAACAGCCTGAGCGGTAGTATTTGGAATATCATGAAATTTAAGATCAAGAAAAACCTCAAAATTTTGTTCTTGAAGTTTTTTTACAACAGATGGACCTTCATGAGTAAAAAGCTCTTTACCCACTTTTACACGACATAAAGTAGGATCAAGTTGTTCAACAATTTTTAAAGCGTCATATTGGCTTTTTGCATCTAACGCAACAATGATACTCAAGAGACTTTCTTCCATCACATAAAATCAGCATCATTATAATAGACAAGTTATCAAGTAATAAAGGAATGTATAAGGAAGGCTTTCAAATTTAGAAACAATAATGCCAAGAGAACTGATTTTTAGAAAAATAAAAAGAAGAAAACACTGATAAATTAAGGAAGATACTACTCTTTACTCGTAAATAAAGAGTAGTGTTCGAATTATAACGGAGTAGAGTTTTTATCTTGAGGATAAACATCTAAAACAGTTTTTTCATGTCTTACATTTGCAGCGGCTTCTGCTGCTGCTAATTGAGCACTTTGAATTTGTTCTTTTCTCAAATGGTCAATATCTTTACGAAGACGTTTAATTTCCCAGCTTTGTTGAAACACTCTGAAAACCTGTACACCTAGCAAAAGACCAACCACCGTTCCAAGTACTAATGTGAGTAGCAATAATAAGCCTAATCGCATAGCTGGAACTTGGGTAAATAACAAATCAACAGAAAGCTCTGTTGGATTTTGCAATACAAGTGCTAAAGAATAACCAAATACAACAATAAGCAATGCAATTAAAATATAACGCATAGGCACACCCACTTATAAATTTTTATTTATTTCCCGGATTCGTTGACTGCATCACGCAGTGCTTTCCCAGGTTTGAAATGTGGAACAGCTTTAGCTGCCACTTCAACTGATCTTCCCGTTTTAGGATTGCGACCAACTCTTGGGTCACGGTGGTGTAAAGCAAAGCTACCAAAACCACGGATTTCAATTCGATTATCAGTTGATAGGGCTTCTATCATTTGATCAATCATAATTTTAACCGCCTCTTCCACTAAAGGTTCAGCTAAGTGTGGGTTTTTTAGCGCAATGCGTTCAATCAAATCAGACTTATTAAGAGCTTCAGTAGTCATCTACGACCTCGTTATTTATTGCTACTCTATGTCGTCTGATAATAACCTGTTTAAATACAAAACGGTAGCGCAGTATGTTGAATACTAGGCTACCGTTTACAGTAATTTGTATAAAAAGTACAATTCCGTTACATGAAACTGTACTTTGTTAACCTATTACTTCATTTGTGCTTTGATCAAATCACCAATAGTCTTAGGACCATTTTCTTGATTTGTTGTTACTGTACGTAAAGTAGCAACTGCTTCTTTCTCTTCAGCTTCGTCTTTCGCTTTAACAGACAAGTTGATAGAGCGAGATTTACGATCAACGTTGATGATTTTCGCTTCAACTTCTTGACCAACTTCTAAGAATTTAGTTGCATCTTCAACGCGGTCACGGTTGATTTCAGAAGCTTTAAGAGTAGCTTCTACTTCGTCAGCTAACTTAACAGTTGCGCCACGAGCATCAACTGCAGTTACAGTACCTTTAACTAAAGTACCACGTTCGTTAGCAGCTAAGAAATCATTGAACGGATCGCTGTTCAATTGCTTGATACCAAGGCTGATACGGTTACCTTCAGCGTCTACAGACAAGATAACAGCTTCAACAGTGTCACCTTTCTTGTAACGACGAATAGCTTCTTCGCCTTGCTCATTCCAAGAAATATCAGACAAGTGTACTAAACCGTCGATACCGCCATTCAAGCCAATGAAGATACCAAAGTCAGTGATAGACTTGATAGTACCAGATACTTTTTCGCCTTTCTCATGAGCTTTAGCAAACTCTTCCCATGGGTTAGCACGAGTTTGTTTGATACCAAGGCTGATACGACGACGTTCTTCGTCAACTTCAAGAACCATAACATCAACTTCATCACCAATCTGAACAACTTTAGATGGGTGGATGTTTTTGTTAGTGTGGTCCATTTCAGAAACGTGAACTAAACCTTCAACGCCTTCAGCGATTTCAGCAAAACAACCGTAGTCAGTTAAGTTAGTTACACGAGCTTTAACGATAGAACCTTTAGGGTAACGGTTCATGATCGCTAACCATGGATCTTCACCTAATTGTTTAAGGCCTAAAGATACGCGGTTACGCTCACGGTCAAATTTAAGTACTTTAACAGTAACTTCTTGACCAACTTCAACAACTTCTGAAGGATGCTTGATACGTTTCCAAGCCATATCTGTGATATGGAGAAGACCATCAATACCGCCAAGATCAACGAATGCGCCGTAATCAGTAAGGTTCTTGATAGTACCTGTAACTGTTTGACCTTCTTCAAGTTGAGCAAGTAATGCTTCACGGTCAGCAGAAGATTCAGCTTCCATAACAGCACGACGAGATACAACAACGTTATTACGTTTAGCATCAAGTTTGATTACTTTAAACTCTAACTCTTTACCTTCAAGGTGAGTAGTGTCACGGATAGGACGAGTGTCCACTAATGAACCTGGTAAGAATGCACGAACAGGACCGATGTCAACAGTGAAACCGCCTTTAACTTTACCAGAGATAACACCAGTAACGATTTCGCCATCTTCAAAGATTTTTTCAAGTTTAGTCCAAGTTTCAGCACGCTTAGCTTTTTCACGTGATAAAACTGTTTGACCCATACCGTTGTCAAGAGCTTCAACAACTACGTCAACAGTATCACCAACCTGAACTTCAAGTTCACGTTGTTCATTTAAAAATTCAGCACGGTCAACAATGCCTTCAGACTTTAGGCCAGTGTCAACAGTTACCCAGTCGCTATCGATGTTTACAACAACACCTTGGATGACTGCACCCTTTTCAACGTTGAGGTTTAATTCACTTTCTTCAAAGAGGGCTGCAAAAGATTCGGTCATGATATACCTGATAAATTCCGCGGTCTTGGATCAGACAAGGCCGGTTTAGTTAAGTATCGACATAGTCTTTATAGACTGATCAAGCTATGCGTCAACTGATAATTCTAATTGCTAAATGGTACGGCTATCGACATACTCAACCATCAACTTAAATACCTGATCGATCGTTAATTCCGAACTATCAATGATATAAGCGTCTTTGGCTGGCTTGAGTGGAGCAACTTCTCGCTCCATATCTCTTTTGTCACGCGCCTGTATATTAGCTAAAATGTCGTTTATTTTAGCATCTAGGCCCATGCCCTGCAACTGTTTTACTCTTCGCTCGGCACGCGACTCAGCAGAAGCCGTTAGATAAATTTTCGCATTTGCTTCTGGAAAAATAGCTGTTGCCATGTCACGACCATCTGCAACCAAACCAGGATTTTGTGCAAAAGCTCTTTGTCGCTCAAATAATGCCTGTCTAAGTTCTGGAATTGCTGCAACTTTCGATGCATATTCACCAATCCGTTCTGTACGAATTGTTTGGGATACATCCTCACCATCTAGAAAAACTAAAATTCCTGTTGTGGATGTTTCAAATTTAATATCTAGATGACGTGCATATTGAATGCATTCATCGAGCTGACTGTCTAATTTCTCTAATAAATCGTGTTTATGTAATGACAATCCTAATAAACGATATAAGGCACCCGAATCGAGTAAATGATATTGATAATGTGCTGCAAGTTTTGCGGCCAATGTTCCTTTACCCGAACCACTCGGACCATCAATAGTAATAATTTGAACTGTCATTGAACTCTCACTAAGAAGCAATTGCTTTAGCTAATCTCGAAAAGCCTAGTGTAATGGCTAGTTTTAGCTGTGCAAGGATTAATTTACTTACCACTGTAGCTTTTGCTGTTAACTCGATGCGGTATGTAACTAAAGTTATATATGGGGTGATTTCAGAAAACTCTATTCGACCTAAATGATGTTTAATCAAAGGATTGTCTATTAATTTATATTCAATACTTTTATTTTCTTCAAGTAATGTAATTTCTTCTTTAAGTGGCTTGATTGGACCAAATCCCATACGACGAACAGAGCCTAAACCATCAGGTCTTTTAGAATCTGCCGAGTCTTTCACACGTACAACTTGTAAAGGTGCAAAAGCAGTATTGTAAGTTGCATGTTTAGAGAGCAAGTTAAATACATCACTAAGAGGAGCATTAAATTCTTTTTTTACAGTAATTACATTACGCATTGAATATTTCCTATTAAATAGAATCATGGCAGTAAAATCGCGTTAGTTTGCCATAAGCTCGTGTTACTTTTTAATCATTTAAGGACGTTTTCTGTTGTTTTTCTTGTTTCTTTTGCTCACGTCTTTGTTTAAAAAAATGACTGAGTTGTTGGGCACATTTTTCTTGTAAACAACCTTGTTGAAAGGTAAATCTGTGATTGTAATAACCATGTTGTAGTAACTGACGAGCACTTACTAATGAACCTGCTTTAGGTTCTGTTGTACCAAAAACCACATGTTTGATTCTTGCATGTACTAATGCGCCTACACACATTGTGCATGGCTCAAGAGTGACATATAAAGTTGCATCTTCAGGCAATCGATAATTGTCTAATGATAAGCATGCTGCGCGGATAGCTTGAATTTCTGCATGTGCTGTTGGATCTAACAAACTAATTGGAGCATTATAGCCAGATCCAATTACTCGATTTTGGCTCACCACAACCGCACCAACAGGAATTTCACCCTGCTGTGCGGCTAATTCAGCTTGCTCGTATGCAAGCTGCATCCAATATTCATCACTATATTCAGTCATGTATTTTAGATGATCACACCATGTTGTTTAAGCAAAGCATTCCAGCTATCTATTGAAGTCACTGGCGGACAATCAGCTAATATACCTCTTAGGCTTAGGTCTTCACATGGTTTCCATTCTGGTGATAAATCTTTATCAACTAAGCGTGCACGAACGCCTTCTACAAAGTCTGGATGACGAATTTTCCACTCAGAAATTTGAGCTTCTAAGTCAAAGACTTCATCCCAAGAATGTATTTGTTTACCCCATTGCCACAGCAACCAAGTAATTGCCGCAGTACTAGGAGATCCTTTTTGCAAGTTCTCACTCGCTTGGCGAAGCCAATCACTGCTCGCATCACGCAAACTAACAATAGCTTGATAATCTTGTTCAAAATTAAAGCCACGGCAAACGCTATGAATCACATCAAGTGAGTTTTGCAATGGACCTGCCGCAACAGGACGATGCAAGCTATTTAAAGTATCATCAATTGCACGAAAATCCCCTGCAGGATAATGAGCCCAATTAATATTTAAAACTTTTTGCAAAACATTATCACGCTGTGCTTCACAAATATGAGTTGCCCAACCGATGCTATATGCTCCAGCGGCTGTCATGATTGAACCAGTTAAACCAGTAAACAAACCTATTGGACCACGATCTGCTAGGAAACGGCTCGCCCCGACATCTGGATATAAACCAATATTAATCTCAGGCATTGCCAAACGAGAATATGGGGTTACTAGACGGAACGGTGCTGCCATAAACAAGCCCAAACCACCACCCATAACATAGCCTTCGCCCCAAATAACCACAGGTTTAGCATAATTATGTAAAAGTAAATCTAAAGCATATTCTTGCTGAAAAAACTTATTCGCAGTATCTACCTCTTGATTTATAACAAGTTGACGCAATTTTCTAACGTCGCCACCTGCACAAAAAGCTTTTGGTGTAGTTGAATCTAACCAAATTGCTTTAACACTCTCATCATCACGAAAATCTTCAAATACACGTAATAATGCCGTTACGATTGACTCATCTAAAGCATGCAATGATTTAGGGCGATTCAATCGTACTATACGCCAGCCGTTTTTTGCTTCTTCAACCACCAAGTCCGGGTGATAGTTATTTACATTGGGAGAGTTCATCATGCGTCCAATTGCCAGTCTATGGGCTCAATGCCATGTTGTTTCAAATATTGATTTGTTTTTGAGAACACTTTACATCCAAAAAAACCGCCTCTGTTTGCAGCAAGAGGTGATGGATGTGCGGCGGTTAAAACCAAGTGTCTATCTCTATTTATACGTTGTCCTTTGCGCTGTGCATAAGCACCCCACAAAATAAATACCACATGTTCTCTTTGCTCATTCAAAACATCAATGACTTCATCAGTAAATGCTTCCCAACCTTGCTTTTGATGTGAAGTTGGCTGTCCAGCCTCAACAGTAAGCACGCTATTCAGTAAAAGCACCCCTTGTTTAGCCCATTTCGTTAAATCACCATGACGAGGAGCTGGAATACCCAAATCTGTATGTAATTCATGAAAAATATTACGTAAAGACGGTGGTAATGCAATACCTTTTTGAACAGAGAAACTTAATCCATTCGCTTGGTTCGGTCCATGATATGGATCTTGTCCCAAAATAACGACCTTCACATTAGCCAATGGTGTCGTATTTAGAGCACTAAAAATTTGTTTACTCGGTGGATATATTATTTTTTGTGCTTGTTTCTCTTGAAATAAGAAGTCACGCAAATTATCCATTTGAGGGCTTAACAAAAAAGGTGCTAAAGATATTTTCCAGCTTTCTTCTAATTGAACTTTACTGAGTTTATCTTGCTGTTGCTCAGTTAATTGCATTAATGTCATCCTAGATCAATTTTCAATTCTACAAATAGAGTAATTCGATTTACACTTCGACTTGCAAATCAACTTGAGGATTATTAAATTTCATCCCTTTTTTCAAGTCTTCATACATTTGCGGATTTGCCCACTCTATCTGAATTTGTTCTGAGAAAACAATTCTATCAAGACTTAAAATCCCCATTTGTTCATTTTGAATATCTTCAATAAAGCTTTGAGCATATCCAGTATCGGTCTCATGAACAATAACTGAATAAACCTCAACATCACCCTCCCCATTTTGAGTGTTTGTTGATTGCAAAACTTGCTGAGCTAGATAAAAGAAAATACGAGAGAACTGTTCAGCGGATGGCGAAACAGGTAAAGAAATCCAACGAGCACTAAAAGTCTGACAAGCATCAATATATTGAGAATCATCTTTTTCCCAAAAACAGATTGCATGATCAAAGCTATCAATCAGGTCTTTTATTACTCCTTTTAAAAGCCCAAAATCATAAACCATTTGTCCATGATCTAATTTCGAAGCTTTAAGCAATAATTCGACTTTGTAGCTATGTCCATGAATTGATCGCTTACAACGATCCGATGTACAGTTACGTACAATATGTGCATTTTCAAACTTAAATAACTTACGAATTAACATGTGCCAAATCGATCATTCCTTCTAGGAATATTATTATAAAGCAAAAGACAAAAACTTCGCACCACTTTTCAATTAGAAACAATTAGCGAAAAGTATGATAAGACTTGTGAAGAAATATTGAAGATAAACATATAGAAAATTTATATTTATTCTATTATGTCCACTAGAGAAATTCCTGACAACAACTTTTCAACAACATGACCAAAAAAATAAATTATAATTTTTCAACTAGTTAAATGGCGACATATTTCTAGAGTAGACATAAACCTGCTTATCATTACGCATGAGTGCACTTGTAAATTGTCTTTTCCGATTATTAAGCATAACCTCAATTTGTGCTTGAAAAAAACTCGACTTAACATCTAACAGGCTATTCACCTCAGTTCTGTTTTGAGTATCAACTGTTGAAAAAGCATTCAATTGCCATAATTCATCAACATTTTGAAAGAATTTTAAATTTTGTTGGCGCATTTGAAGCTCTTTTTCTACCGCCCCTAAATCTAATTTTTGATCAATACTCGCTAACACTAATGGTGAGGCGGTATTAATATTCACTTTTGTATTTTCGGGTAAAGCAGAAATATAAGGGGCAATTAAATCATATTTCTTGCCTTCAAAACCTCTTACTAATTTCAACTCTTCAATACGATGAAATTTAGCATTTGAAGCTAAGTAGCTAGGATCAAGTCCTTCATAATAACTACTTTCTGCGCCCATAGGTCCAAATGGTTCTTCATCTGGATCTTGCCAATCAATAATTGCTTGACTTAACTCTGCTGGCAAGCCTACACGTACAAGTAACCGCTCAAACCAGCTTTTAGCAGCTTCGTTTACCTTGCCTTCATTGGTCATTAAATTGTTTAGGTTAAATTTCCCTGACTCATCTATTAAACGCCCTGACACAGATCCATCTTCTATTGGAAAAGGAGGCATTGGCTGTGCCCATGTTTCTTTTAAATGATCAATGCCACCAGCATTGTTTGCATCTTGAATTAATAACTCAGAAAAAAAAGCTTCTGCACTTTTTGCATAGAGTAATGACTGATTTTGACGCATTAAATAACCAGTGTTTTCCATTGTATTGGTTTGATGCTTTGCAATAGAGGCAGCTAAAATTGTAGCCAATGCAACCATAATCAAAATTATGAGTAATGCTACACCTTGCTGGCTCTTTTTATTGTGCAACATTATACCCCTCCTTCTTTGGAGAGCGATAAATTCCCTTGGTTTAAGCTATAAATCCACTCATAACTTACACCAGCAACCGTAAGTTGTATTTTTATTCCTTTCGGCAGTTTTCTAAACTCTTCAGGCTTTGTAGGATCAAGATTAATTTCTGGCCACTTTGTCACTTCTTGCGGCGTTAACACCATAATTTGAAACTGTTCGACCTGATTCAACAAAGTGCTAGATAAGGGCTGCTCTCTGTTCGAAGTATTTAAATTGCTATATTTAAGACGATAAAGTTTTTTTTGATCAGGATCATACCGATATTCAATACGCTCAAAAGGTGATAAACCTTGTTTTAAAGGATCAGTAACACCAGCCTTACTAAAATAGAGCACTTGATTATCAAGTTCTAAGGCTGGATGAAGCTTCCCGCCTTGATTTGCCGATAAAGGTATAATTTGTAATGTATCTCGCAAAACTTGTTGATACGCATCTTGTAATTCAAATAGTTGCACTTCATGTTGAGCATTACGATCACGAACTTTTAATAAATAATCAAAAATTTTCCAACCCAACAAAGATAAAACAGCAAAAATTGCAATTGCGACTAAAAGCTCAACTAAAGTAAATCCTGAGGCACGAGTTAATCGAGTACTGCTCGATCGTGCCGCAAGACGTGAACCTGTGCTTTGAAAGCGAAAATATTTATTTTTTATCATTATTTTACTTTTATTGGATAATTAAAAAATACTAAATGGGTAATACCATTTTGAACTTTCCCTTTATCAGAATCATATAAGCTAACTTGCAAATCTACTTTCTGAACATTCGGGCTGATTGTGGATTCTGCTGATTTATCAATTTGCCAAGTTTCACCTTGAGAAGTTACCTGCTTACTTTGAGTGCCTTGAAGCCATTCCTGATTAATCTCCATTAAAGCAACTTCATTCATTGCTACAAACTGTGCTTTTGTTCTAAGAATTGCATTTGAGGTAGATTGGGTATATTGCATGGCCACTTTAGTTAACGCGACAGCAGCTACTGCAAAAATTGCTAAAGCTACCATTACTTCTAATAGAGTAAAGCCTTTAGATTTCATTTATTTTACCCAAATGATCAATTTGTATTTCTGAACCAATTGGTTTTTGTTCAAAGTAAAACTGTATTTTAACTGTTTTAGCTTCACCATTGCCGAACCAGATTAATTGAGGAGCCTGCCCGCCAACTAAATCGGTATTCGTCGCTTTTGAATAGTTCTGCCCATCTAGCGGTTGCACTGTAAAATATACATGTTTAGGCAATTGGCGCGTAGTAAATTCTGGGTATTTCTGCCAACGGTTTTTTAATTCTTGAACCTGTAATTTACTCTGATCGTGGTATTCATACAGTTCATAGGAAAATGTAGAAACATCAGTCTCACTCATAGTAGATAAAGCTAAAACACGAGACTGATCAAGCGACTCTTTACCAATTTTATGTGCATCAAGCAAAAATAACTCTCTTGCTTGCATCGCTTTCTTTTGGTCAACCCCACCTATATTGAGTACAACGAGAGAGGTCATAATTGTCATAATAACAATCACCACCATCACTTCAATGAGGGTAAAACCTTTTTGTGATTTAGGTGGTGATTGAGATTTCATATCGACCTATTAAGCATATTGTTCAACAGCTTGTTTAGGTAAGGCTAATGCCTGATCAATATAAGCCACTCTTAACGTGTCCCTTGAACCTAAATACCGTTGGTAAAAACTTGAGTTAAGAATAGCTGCTGCACCATGAGTTAATGACCAAATAGATGCAAGATAATCTCGGGTTGTCATATTGCTTTGAATCGATTCTAAATAGTGATCTGTCATGCGAATGATAATTCGTAATCGCTGTTTACGCACTTGATAGAGTTCATTAAAAAGGTGATGTACACCCTGAGCCGTAATCGAAAGTTTTTCTTCAATTTGATGAAATAAAACTGTCCGCTCAGGATGATGTAAATGATGCAACATAAAAAAGGCCAAGTGTTCTGGAAAGGCCTTTTCAGTATCTTGAATCATTTCGAGTAACATACGTTCATTACGAATAATCAATAGCATGTACAATTCATCTTTACTTTGAAAGTGTTTGTACAAAGTTCCTTTTGCTAAATCAAGCTCAGCAGCCAAGACATCAAGTGTCATCCCAGCTTCACCATTTTCTAGCAATAATTGCTCCGCAACCTGAAATATTAATACTTCTCTTGCTCGGAACTGAGCCTGACGATCCATCTTCACGCAATTACTCTCTTATATAGTTTCTATAACTTAAATCGCTTTTAGCAAGTTCTCAAAATTTTGTGAGGTGATCATTGCAATTTCCTCAACCGATTTATCATATACATCACTGAGCGCTTTGGCTACATAAGGCACATATTTTGGTTCATTTGTTTTACCGCGATATGGAACAGGTGCTAAATAAGGACTATCTGTTTCAATTAAAAGTCGATCTAGCGGAACTTGTTTAGCTACATCACGCAAATCTTGTGCATTTTTAAATGACACAATACCTGAAAAAGAAATGTAATAACCACAATCCAGCACAGCCTTAGCAGTTTCCCAATCTTCAGTAAAACAATGCAAAATTCCATGCGTGGAGTTTTCTGCACGAATAATATCTACCGTGTCATGCTTTGCTGAACGCGTATGAACGACGACTGGTTTTTTTACAACTTTCGAAGCTTGGATATGTCTTGCAAAACATGCCTTTTGCTCTTCAATAAAATCTGTACTGTGATAATAGTCCAGTCCAGTTTCACCCAGAGCCCATACTTTTTCTGATTGAGCTAATTCAATCAAGTGCTCGGTTGTTGCACGTGCCATTGTGTCCACATCCTCACAAGGATGCACACCTACCGTATAACCAACGTCTTCATGTCTATTTGCAATTTCTGCTAGTGCAATATGGTCATCAAGATCAACGGAAATTGCCATAAATTTAGACACTCCTTCTGCTCGCGCTGCAGCGAGCGCAAGGTCCAGGTCACCGTTATAAGGCGTTAAATCTAACATCGTTAAATGGCAATGCGTATCAACAAACACTTTTCTATCCTATTTGACTACATGGTATAACTTGGACGATCTAGAGACATACTACCAGCCAAAACTCTTTCTGCCTCAGCTTTATAGTAAATTCCCTTATCTCCACTTAATTGAATAGCGAAACCCTGAGGTTTAAATCCACTTTGCTTATGTGATATCCAAATCACCTTACCAGTGAGAGGAATTTTTTGAGATTGCTCAGGCAAAGTAGCTAAAATGAAAATTTCTTGTCCCATTTTTACTTTTTGTTTTGATGGTACAAATAGGCCTCCACCTTGCACATATCCCATATAGCTTGCTTGCAAAGTAGCTCTATCAGGAACATTTACCTGAATAATACCCCCCATTTGCGGCTGCATAATTTTCCCCTTAAATATTCATTAACGTTATAAACAATTGATCTATAATAAGTTGACTTTGTACATTTTGCTCAACAAGTTTTTTTGCTTGTTGTAGTTCACTATAAATATTAAATAAGCTTTCTAAATCGTAATATGGACTTAATTGATCAAAATCTAAATCCGTATTTTTCTGTGGCTGATTTAGCTTGACACAAATTAAATCTCCCAACAAGTACTCAAAAAGTACGATAAAATCGCTAAAACTTAATTCTTTTTGCCATTTTCCTGAGAAAAATAAAGGCATATTTTTTTGAGCTACAATTTTTAACCAGTCATTTAAGAAAATCTGTCGCTTTGTAAACCAATCACTTTTTGCAATTTCTATTGCTTGTAAAGGCATATCATTAGATAGACCAAGTAGTAAATCAGGTTGTACTTCTGCAAGTTCAGATAAATGCTCATTCAAATATGAAGTAGCTTGTTCATATGAAACGCGATCTAAAGCAAAATGCTGCAATCGGCTACGAATAGTGGCAGGTAATTTAAGGTAGTGATCAGCCAATAAAATTAAAACAACGCGTTCACCGGGTTCTTCTAAAGTTTTTAATAGCGCATTTGAGGATGCCAAGTTAAGAGCTTCAGCAGGCTCAATAAGAATAACGCGCCAGCCCTCGCCGGTTTGTTGCACGAAAGGCAGTAAATCTCGAATCTTTTCAATTTTTATTTTTGCATTCTGCTTTTTATTTTCTTCATCTGTTGTGATATGAACATAATTCGGATGAGTGTCTGATTTTAACCATTGGCAGCTACTACACTCACCACAAGCGCCATGAGACTGCTTATTGAGGCAAAGCACCCACGCCAAAAAATGCTTAGCAAAAGCATGTTTCCCACAGCCTTGCTTGCCATAAAATAATAGGCCATGTCCAATATTGGGGAACCTTGTTGTTAAGGTATCCCATGTTGTTTTTTGCCAAGGATAAACCTTTGAAGTTACATTCGGATTCATTAAAAATTAACGCTTATTCAAAAGATTCGACAGGCATTTTATTTAAGCGATCAAGATCAGCTTGAGTGTCCACACCAGGAGGTAAGTTTGCTTGAGCGACAGCAATGGCAATACGATGTCCATTTTCTAAAACACGTAATTGTTCAAGACTTTCTAACTTTTCAAGCTTACCCATATCCCAGGTCACATATTCTTGCAACAAGCTCACTCGATACGCATATAAACCTAAATGGCGAAATGCTTGGTTATGTAAACTTGGCTCAGCTTGCCCAGCCCCATCACGGTCGTACGGAATAGTTGCCCTGCTAAAATATAACGCTTCATTTTGCTTAGACATAACTACTTTTACAATGCTATCACGTTGAAATTCATCTAAGGTATGAATAGACTCGCACAATGTAGACATTGAACAATTTGGTTTATCGACCAAGAGTTTTGCAACTTGTTGAACAAGTTGAGCTGGCAATAAAGGTTCATCTCCCTGAACATTTACAATAATATCATCTGCTGCCCACCCCTTAATACGAGCAACTTCGCTTAATCGGTCTGTTCCTGACGGATGATTAGGACTCGTAAGCACAACGTCCACACCATCTGCACGGCAAATCTCAGCAATACGCTCATCATCTGTTGCCACACATAGATCATCAAAACCTTCGACTTTTTTTGCTTGATCCACCACACGTAAAATCATAGGACGGTCATGAATAAGCAACAATGGTTTACCTGGCAAACGCGAACTTGAGAAGCGTGCTGGAATGACGATGTGTTTCATTTTTTCTTCCTAAGATAATTGGATATCAAGTTTTTGCAGTTGCTGTTTTAAAACCTGATAACACTCTACAGACAGGATAGCTTTAACAGGAACAACCCAAATAGGCTGTTTAAATTCTGGATATTTTTCAAGCAAAGGTAATAATTTAACTGCATCTTTTTCAGTTGTAATAAGTGGCAGTTCATCATTAAAAATTAAATCATTGATTGAGTAATCATGATGGTCACGAAACGCATGTTCTTGAAACTGTTTCAAGCCTAAAACTTTAAGTGTCTGATAAAAGCGCTGTGGAAAGCCAATACCTACTACAGCATGATAACTATTTTGAGGATTGAAATTGTGCTCAGCCATTAAAGAAGGATTGAGTAAATATGGCTGTCCTGCCTCGAGATGCATATTTAATTCTGTAGCAGGTTTATACGCATGTTCAATTACTGTTCCAGTTTCTAAACGCTCAACTGGCTCTCTCAAATATCCTTCTGGTAATAGTTTTTTATTTCCTAAGCCACGATTTTGGTCAAGTACAATCCACTCAATTTGTCGCCCCAATGCCCAATGCTGTAAACCATCATCACTAATAATTAAATCCAGTTGTGTTGATGCGACCAAAAGCTCTATTGCAGCCTGTCTATTAGGACCCACCGCCATTGGTACGCTCGTCGATTGAACAATTAATGCAGGTTCATCTCCAACCTGATTCGCTTGAGCACCAGAAGTAACCAACATAGGAAAAGGGCCAGTACCCCCATACCCCCGACTAATTACTCCAACTTTTACATTATGTTGTTGTAGATAATTCACCAATTGTATTAATAATGGAGTTTTCCCACTTCCACCCACCGTAATATTGCCAATCACCATGACAGGTACAGGTGCTTTATAGACTGTCTTCAACCCAGTAGTATAAAAATTACGATTTAATAGAAACCCAGCACGATACAAACAAGATAATGGACGTAAAGCAATCAACCAACTCGATTGCTTATTCCATGCATTCTGGATCAGCTGGGCCAATGACATGCTTAGTTATCCTCAAAGTTACGCTGATGTAATTGATAATAAGCTCCATGTTTTTCAAGAAGTTCTTGATGAGTACCTTGCTCAACAATTTCCCCTTGATCCATCACTACAATACGATCAGCATTTTCAATTGTTGACAAACGGTGCGCAATAACAATTGTTGTTCGATCTTGATCTTGCATCGCTTCATCAAATGCTTGCTGAATAAAATGCTCAGATTCATTATCGAGAGCACTTGTAGCTTCATCTAAAATTAGAATTGGAGCATTCTTTAAAATTGCTCGAGCAATTGCAATTCGCTGACGCTGACCACCTGATAGGTTTAGACCTTGTGCCCCTAAAATAGTGTCATAACCGTTTGGTAAATTCATAATGAAGTCATGTGCATATGCTGCTTTTGCCGCTGCATAGATTTTTTCATCTGATGCACCTTCCAACTGACCATATGCGATGTTTTCACGAACAGTACGGTTAAACAATATAACTTGTTGATTTACCATTGCAATTTGTGTGCGTAGACTAGAAAGCTCAATATCATTAATTGGCAAATCATCTAAATAAATTTGCCCACTCGATACTTCTTGAAAACGTACCAACATATTGACTAATGAACTTTTACCCGCCCCTGAACGGCCAACCAATGCTACAGTTTGGCCTGGACGAATATCTAAAGAAAAATCTTTAATAGCTGCTACGCCATCAGCATAATTTAATGTTACATGGTCAAAACGGATTGCCCCATTTAACTTAGGTTTCAATTGACCGTTATTTTGCTCTTCAGGTAAATCTAGCAGTTCAAAAACAGAATGTGCTGCGGCCAAACCACGTTGTAACTTTTCATTAACATCAGTCAAGCTTTTAACTGGTTTTGCTAACAGACCAGCTGCTGTAAGGTAAGCCACAAACTCACCTGCACTTGTAGTGCCTAAAATCTGAGGTCGTAAAGCCAACCATACAATAAGAGCCATAGCACAAGCCATTACCACCTGAACAACTGGGCTATTCAGATTTTGTACAATTACCATTTTTAAACCGCGTTTTAAGTTCTCTTCTGATGACTTATAGAAACGTTTTTGTTCATATTCCTCACCAGCAAAACTTTTTACTACAGCATTACCATTAATACTTTCCTGGACGACGTGGTTCACATCCCCCATAGTATCTTGTACCTGTAATGAAAGTTTACGCATTCGTTTCGAAGCTTTACGTACTAAGACCCCAATTACAGGTAAAAATACAAAAATACATAAAGTAAGACGCCAATTGGTATAAAACAGATAGCCTAATAATCCGAGAGTAATCATCCCATCCCTAACGATGGTTCTCAATGACTCAGAAGAAGCAGCCGTAAGCTGTTCAACGTTATACATAATTTTGGCAGTAATATGACCAGATGAATTATCTAAGTAATATTGTGCTGGGAGTTTTAAAAGTTTCGCATAAACTTCCTGACGAATACTAAAAACCAAACTGCGTGAAATCACCGCAGTATAGTAGCCGCCCATAAATAGGCCTAAGCCGCGAAAAAATACTAATAAAATAATTAATAACGGGAACCAATCCAAATCTGCTCTACTGTTGTTTTGGATTGCATCAATAATAAATTTAATCAATTTAGCAACGGAAACTTCTGTTGCTGAGTTAATACCGAACCCGATAAGTACTAATAAGGCCACGCCCCAATAAGGTTTTAAATAGGCTATGAGACGCGTATAAACCTTAAAATCTTGATTCACTCAGAAAAACCTCTAGAAGGAACTTTGGTACTAATATTGATGTTAACAAAACCGAGTTGTCCTGCCACATCCATAACGCGAATTACATCCTGATGAGACGCTTTTGCATCCGCAGCAATGATGAACATAAAATCACGGTGCTCTTGAGCAACTTGCTTAATCGCAGTACTCAGATCAGCAACCTCTTTAGACGAAAGTGCTTGACCATTCACAGCATAATGACCAGCAGAGTCTACCACGACTTCAATTTTATGATCGTACTGTTTTGGTGGAACACCTTGTGCATCTGGTAATGTTAAATTGATGCGACTTGGCTGATTAAAAGTGGTCGACAGCAATAAAAAAACCAAAATGAACAACAAACAATCAATCATAGGCGTTAAATTGATATGAATGTCTTCAACCTGTGAACGTTTAAATTTCATCTGGCTTTCACTTCCTAACCAACACGGCGGTGTTCAGCTACAGACGCAGAACGCTTATAGAACAATGAGGCATGAAATAAGGTCGATTGCTGTTCTAATTCGGCAATATAATTTTGCACCACTCTTTGAAAATAGCGATAAGCAATTAAAGCAGGAATTGCAATTAACATTCCCACAGCTGTGGTAATTAATGCTTTAGAGATACCTGGGATCATTAAACTTGGACTACCAGCCGATCCAAAATCAATAACAAGAAATGACTCAATAATTCCCACTACAGTTCCAAGCAACCCGAGCAGCGGTGCTATAGCACTTAGAGTGCCCAAAAAATTAATATTTTTTTCCAAATAAGAAATTTCTTGAGAAGCTGCCACTTCCATTTGCGCACGAGCAAATTGCTCACCATGCTCGCGATGCTCAAAACCTGCTTTTAAAATATGTCCCAAGGCGCTACTTTGCGCTTCTACATTTTGTTCTAAACTTTCTACGACATCTTCAGCTCTTAAAGAGTCCTTACCGCTTAATGCTTCGGGTAGAACTTGTGAACGTCTTAACCGAACAAAACGTTCAATACTGATCGCAACAGTTAAAATCGAGCATAGAATTAAAGGCAGCATCAACCAGCCACCCGCTTTCACAAGTTCCCACATATGTTCTTCCCCAAGAATATAAAATTAGAAATACATGACCCAACTGCAAATTATTCTGGCAAACAAATATTTAAAATGCCATCTAACTCATCCAAGGTGTGATAATGAATAACAAGTTTACCCTTACCTTTTTGGTTATGATCAATTTTTACATTAGCGCCAAAACGCTCTGATAGTTTTTGTGTCAATTGCTCAATATCTGGTGCTACAGGCGCTTTTTCCTTCTCCTGCTTAGGCTCACTTCTATCACGCACCAATTGCTCTGTTTGACGAACTGACAATCCTTTCTCAATTACAATTTTAGCAACTTCTAATTGGTCTTTACCTTTTAACGTCAAAATTGCTCGAGCATGGCCCATATCAAGCTGACCTTGCTGCATAAAATCTTTAATGTCATCAGCTAAACTCAATAAACGCAATAAATTACTGACAGTAGTACGCGCTTTGCCTACTGTGTCAGCAATTTCCTGATGACTTAAACCAAATTCATCATGAAAGCGCTGTAGAGCCATTGCCTGATCAATTGGATTTAAATCTTGACGCTGAATGTTTTCAATTAACGCTAATGCAATTGCAACCTGATCATTTAAATCACGAATAATTGCAGGAATTTCAGTTAAACCCGCAAGTTGTGCTGCACGCCAACGACGTTCACCCGCAATGATTTCATATGGATGAGTTTCATCATCAACTGGACGGATGACAATAGGCTGCATCACGCCATGTTTTTCAATGGAAGACGCCAACTCTTGCAAATCATGCTCATGAATAAAACGACGTGGTTGATATTCACCACGTTTCAGTAAATTCACATCAACTTGCTTTAACTGTCCGTGGTCTAACGCCTGTGCTTCGAGTTGTAATTTTTCTTTTTGAATTGAACCAAGTAATGCATCTAAACCACGCCCTTTAGCCAATCCGCGTTTTTTGATGCTCATACTTTACTTCCTTTCTTCACTTTACTTCTCTTTAACATCTCAGCTGCAAGATTTAAGTATGCAACCGCACCTTTAGAACTTTTTTCAAAATAGATAACAGGTAAGCCGTGTGCTGGCGCTTCTGCTAAGCGAACATTACGTGGAACAACAGTATCATAAAGTTTTTTGCCGAAATACTGCTCTAACTCTGCAGAAACATCACGTGTTAAAGCATTTCGTGCATCGTACATCGTACGCAATACACCAATAATTTCTAAATCAGGATTGAGTGCCTTTTGAATGCGATCAATGGTTTGAGTTAAATCAGCTAGACCCTCTAGCGCATAATATTCACATTGCATTGGAATAATTACACTATCTACAGCCGCCAAAGCATTGACAGTAATCAAACTCAAGCTTGGAGCACAATCCACAATGATATAGTCAAATGAGTTTCTGATTTCATTCAAAGCATTCTTTAGAATAAATTCACGGCCTTCTTGCTCTGCAATAGCAAGCTCTACACCTGAAAGCTCACGATTAGAGCCTAAAACTTTATATCCAACTTCTGCTTTTTGAATGGCTGTTTCAATTGGAACTTCGCCAAGAAGAACATCTGTAATTGAATACAAAAGATCGTTCTTTTGAATACCAGACCCCATCGTAGCATTACCTTGTGAGTCCATATCTACAAGTAATACACGTTTCTTTAATACAGCTAGAGACGCTGCAAGATTTACTGCAGTCGTTGTTTTACCAACACCACCCTTTTGGTTTGCAATCGCAATAATTTGAGCCATGGTAACCTTAATACTTTTTATTTAGATACGTTGAAGTAAAAGTAAATGACGTTGTTCATCAAGTCTTGGTACGCGCAGTTCAATCACTTTACATGAAAAGTCCTGCTTGAGCTGCTCAATTTCCTCAACTGGCACTACACCTTTCATCGCTGCAATTATACTGCTCTGATGAAGGTATGGCTGAGCTGCATCCACAAAGTCCGTTAAAGAAGCAAAAGCTCGACTTGTTATGACATCAAACTGGCCAAGCTCATCAATTGTATCTTGATTCTCAACGCGTGTTTGTACTGCCACAACGTTGCTCAATTTAAGATCAGCAATAAATTGCTTCAAAAAACGAATTTTTTTACCATTAGAATCTAAAAGAACACATTGGCGTTGAGGCTGACAAAGCGCAATAATCATGCCAGGCATACCACCACCTGTACCCACATCAAGTAGTCTACCTTCAGGCAAATCTTTCAAAATACTTAGACTATCCAACAAATGCTTCACTAACATTTCTTTCGGATCACGAATTGCTGTCAGATTATATGCTTTATTCCAAAGTACCAAAGCATCTTGATACTTTAACAATAATACCAAAGCTTCATCGCTAAGCGATAAACCTAATTTTTGACTACCCTGTTGTAACTCTTGAAAAAACGGATGCATAAACAGATAACATCTAAGTAAAATTTAAAACAAAGTATACCCATTTATGCATCGTGGAACACTAGTTAACGATTAGGGATTACGCACTTAATCGTAGAAGCCTTCACGAATTTGCAAATCTAGCTCCATTAAACGCTCAGGCGTCCCCACATCTACCCATGCACCTTTAAGCTTTTCACCAGATATTTTTTGATTCTGCATCGCTTGCTTCAACAGTGGGGCTAAAGGACGCTTACCAGATTCCAATCCATCAAAAAGCTTAGGATGAATAACAGACACGCCACTAAAAGTGAGGTTCTCACCCATCACATCTTGATCGAATGTAAAAATGCGTCCATCGAACAATGTAAAGTCGCCTTCAGGATGCTGTTTAGGATTATCAACCAACACAAGATGTGCTAAATCATCATTTAGCTTAATTTGACATAGAGCTTCAAAATCCATCGTGGTCCATACATCTCCATTCACCAGAATAAACGGATCTGTTCCAAGCAGTGGCAAAGCATTAATAATTCCACCAGCTGTTTCTAGACCTTCATCTTCTCGTGTCCAACGGATATCCACACCAAATTGAGAACCATCCCCTAAGCTACTGATGAGCTTGTCAGCCAACCATGCAGAATTGATGACGATTTCGGTCACACCCATTTTCTTAAGTTTTTCAATATGCCACACAATAAGCGGCTTACCGCCTACCTCAAGCAGAGGCTTTGGTGTATATAGCGTGAGTGGACGCATACGATTACCCAAGCCAGCAGCAAGTATCATTGCCTTCATTATACTGCTACCTCGTAGTTACCATATTTCTCGATAAACTTTGGCATGACTATGTTATTTATAAATAACATAAACTCATCAAGCTCAGCATAACCGCGGCTTTCTTCAAGTAAATACCACATTACACGTGGTAAATCCTTTAAATACCCTGATTTACCATCGCGTTCAAACAGACGCACAAAAATGCCCAGAATTTTAATATGGCGCTGAATAGCCATTAAATCTGCATCACGTTTGAACTGTTCAAAACTACGGTTCTGTTTGGCAGACTCAGGTAATAAGTCATAAAAGACTCTAAACCATTGGTAAACACGCTCTGCATTCCACTGAACATATGCATCGCGAGTAATCGAGATTAAGTCATAAGTATCAGCACCAATCACGGCATCCTGAAAATCAATCACACCAAGCTCTGGTTCATCTGCAATTTTCATCAAATTACGACTGTGAAAATCACGATGTACAATCACTTGCGGCTGAGCCAATGCAGTTCTTGCCAATAGATCGAAAGCATCATCAATCACCTGTTGCTGTTCCACACTCGGAGTAATCTGCAAAGATGGCAGCATCCAGTCAGTCAACAGCTTCATTTCAGTTAACAATTTCTCATAGGAATATGCAGGAAACAGCTCCTGACCATTCACAGACTGCAAATGAATCAGCTGTTTAAAGCTTTGCTCATAATATTTATCGACTGTTTCCTCATTTAATAATGTCGACAACAGCACATCACCAAAATCTTCCAATAACAGAAAACCTTGAGCTAAATCTTTCGCGACGATCTGAGGGACGCGTACACCATGGCCTGCAAAAAATTCGTCAATGGTCACAAACGGAACACAGTCTTCTTTTTCTGGAGGGGCATCCATGAGCATATACGTTTTATTTTGTAACTGGATACGCGCATAACGGCGGAAGCTTGCATCACCTGCTAAAAAAGCGATCTTAAATTGATCATTTTCAAGAACAGATGTAAGCCATGTATATATCAATTGTTCACGTTGTGTATTCATTTGCAATAAAATCTAAAACAAGCTGAGATTTTTGAAGGGTTAAGTGTAGCCACTTATAAACTTTTTCTCTATGATGCGACAATAATTAATTGTGAATTAGCATACTTGGTTAATGAGACAATGAAGCATCAGTTTAAATTTAATCCTTTAGCGACAGCTATTTTTACGCTCTTATGTGGCTCCATACAATCAAGTTATGCTGAGTCAGCTGATGTTGTCTCCAATATAGACAATAATCAACTTAAAGCGAACATCAAAGAAGCCTACCCGGGTCAAGAGTTCTTTCAACAGTATTATGTTGATAAATCTGCACCTGAAGCACAGCTTCGTGATAATAAATATTTAAGCTCGGCATTTTGCCAGGGTACATGGGTTACACCGATTAACCCAGAGACCAAAGCCCTAGATGCAGATAAGACGACTTCGGTCGTTACGGCTAATTATGGACATTATAATCCTGCCGGTGACTCTGTTTTAGAAGGCGACGTCGTTATTGATCAGGAAGGGCGCACAGTTCGTGCCGATAAAGTTACGATTGATAAAACTCAAACCATTGCACATGCACAGGGCCGAGTACAATTAGCTCAAGGTGGATTACTTTCACAAAGTGATGAAATTAATTACAACTTAAAAACCCAAACCGGTGATTTAGACAATAGTTTTTATATTTCTGAACAGCAACATGCCCATGGTCATGCAGGAAAAATCGAAAGAACTTCTCCAAATATCATGGTGCTTAATGACGCAACGTACACGACCTGCCCACCTGGCCAAAAACCGGGTTGGAAAATTCAGGCTAATAAAATTGAGTTAAACCAGGAAACTGGACGTGGTGTAACTCGCGGAACAAAACTCTACGTTAAAGATGTTCCAGTTCTAGCAGTTCCCTATTTTAACTTCCCGATTGATGACCGTCGTACCACTGGTATTCTCAACCCACAATTTGGTTTCTCAAACGATGGCGGTGTTGAGCTTTCTGTTCCAGTTTATTTAAACCTTGCGCCTAACTATGATCTCACCCTTACTCCGCGTTATCTAGCAGACCGTGGTGCAATGTTAAAGGGTGATTTTCGATATTTAACTGATGGCTTTGGTGCCGGTGAAATGTGGGGTGGTTTCTTACCATCAGACAAAGGCTACAATGATAAAGATCGTAAAGATTTCCATTTTTTACATAACTGGGAAATCAATGATCAATGGTCAACCAATCTAGAATACAACTATGCCTCTGATAAAGACTATTTCTCAGATTTAGATAGCAGCCCTAACTCTAAAACAGACCTAAACTTACGTAGAGCATGGGAACTCAACTATCAACACGGCATTCCGGGTTTAAAAGCTCAGCTTAAAGTCGAAGATTTCCAGACACTTGATCCAGAAATTGCAGATGCAGATAAACCTTATGCACGTTTACCGCAATTCTTATTAAATTATGTGACTGGTAATCCATTAGGCTTACAATACGAATTCAATAACGATACTGCATACTTCAAGAAATCAATTACTGATGATTCTGCTCAGGAAAGTAGTGGTACACGTATCTACAACCAGTTTGCAACACGCTACAACTACCGCACACCAGCAGCATTCGTAATACCTGAAGTTTCCGTACGTTCTATTCAAACATTCTATGATAAGGACAGTATCGCATCTCAAGGGTTAGATGGCGGTTCTGAAAATAAATCAGTCGTTGTACCTCAATTTACATTGGACACTGGACTTAATTTTGAACGTGAAGGCAAGTATTTACAAACACTTACTCCTCGAGCATTTTATGCATATGCTCCATACAAAAACCAAGACAGCTATCCAAACTTTGACTCAACTTCAGCATCAGTAAGTTATGATCAATTATTTAACCCTTACCGCTTCTACGGACATGACCGCCTTGAAGACAACAACTTTCTATCACTTGGCGTAAGTTACAGCCTCTTTGACACAGTAGGCTTAGAACGTTTACGTGCAAGTGTTGGTCAAAGTTATTATTTTGAAGATCGTCGTGTGACATTAAAGCCACAAGATGAGATTGATACCGAACGTAATACTGGACCAGTTGTAAGTTTAACAAGCCAGTTAAACCAAAACTTCACTATCGCAGCCAACTCAGCATGGATGTCTAATGGTGATAACGCTCAGCGCGATTTCCAAGTTTATTATACTGGAGATAAAGGAAATCTTTATAACTTAGGCTATTTCTATCGCAAAGATATTGCAGGACGCCAAGATACTTACGATCAGGTTGTTGCATCGTTTATACAACCAATTAAAGACAATTGGCGTATTATGGGCCACGTACAATACGACATGGATAACGATGTTGCGCGTGAACTTTTATTAGGCGTTAACTATGAATCATGTTGCTGGGGTATTTCAGTCTATGGCCGCTCATACTACAACGACCTAGATGATCCAAAATCTCCAGATGTTAGTGAAAAACGCGCCATTATGGCCGAAATTACACTAAAAGGTTTAGGTGGTTTAAACAATAAACTCGCGTCTTTACTTGAAAATCGCGTTTTAGGTTTTAACAAAATTAATCAATCTTGGACACAACGTTAATGAAGACAAAGCATCTTAAACAGTTTTTTAAAGCAACTACCCTTGCTGCCCTAATCTCTTCATCAATGCATAGTTTTGCCCAACCCGCTGATGAAGTTGTGGCAATTGTGGACAATAGCGTAATTTTAAAAAGCGATCTTCAACAAGGGATGGCTGAAGCCGCTCACGAACTACAAGCACAAAAAAAAGAGGTTCCACCTCAGCAATATTTACAATTTCAAGTGTTAGATCAATTAATCTTGCGTCAGGCACAACTTGAACAAGTTAAAAAATATGGCATTAAACCTGATGAAAAAAGTTTAAATGAAGCTGTATTAAAAGTAGCAAGTCAATCTGGAACTAAGAGCTTAGAAGCCTTCCAGCAAAAGTTAGATGCTATGGCACCAGGGACTTACGAGAGTTTACGCGGTCGAATCGCTGAAGATTTAGCAATTAGCCGTTTGCGCCAACAACAAGTCATGTCTCGTATTAAAATTAGCGATCAAGATGTAGAAAATTTCTTGAAATCACCTCAGGGACAGGCGGCACTAGGAAACCAAGCACATGTAATCCATATGCGTATTACTGGTGATAATCCGCAGGAAGTTCAATCTGTAGCTCAAGAAGTACGTTCAAAGCTTGCGCAAAGTAATGATATAAACGTATTGAAAAAACTTTCAACTGCAAATGCAAAAGTTGATGGTGCTGACATGGGATTCCGCCCACTTTCAGACATCCCTGCCGAACTGGCAGCACGTATTACCCCATTACAAGAAGGCCAAACAACTGACTTAATTTCAGTACGTGATGGTGTACATGTTTTAAAGCTTATTGAACGTAAACAAAATGAGCAAAAAGCATTAGTACCTCAATTTCAAACTCGCCACATTCTGATTCAACCTTCAGAAGTGGTTAGCATTGAAAATGCCAAGCAAATTATCGATAACATCTATAAACGCTTAAAAGCTGGTGATGATTTTGCAACACTTGCGGCTACTTATTCAAATGATACGGGTTCGGCACGTGATGGCGGCAGCTTAGGCTGGGTAACTCCGGGCATGATGGTGCCTGAATTTGACAAAAAAATGCAGGAAATTCCTGTAGGTGAAATCAGCGAACCATTCCAGACTCAATTTGGTTGGCATATCTTGCAAGTAACTGAAAAACGTGAAAAAGATATGACTCACGAATATCAAGAGCGTATGGCACGTCAAATTTTAGGTGAACGCCAATTTAACACTGAAATCGATAGCTGGTTACGCGAAGTGCGTGCAAATGCATATGTAGAAATCAAAGATCCTAGTCTAGACAAAAAGAACTTACAAAAATAAGTCTTTTTCCCTTCATTAAAACCTGTGTTTATCGCAGGTTTTTTTATGAATAAAATTTACTTAATAAAAAACCGGTTATATAAATAACCGGTTTATATAAATTAAACCCTAACGGGAATTATTTATAACGATCAACCATTTTCTCTAAAGAAATTGGACGGATCTTGTCAGCATTTCCAGCTGTACCAAATGCTTCATAACGATCGATACAAATTTGCTTCATTGTATCAACTGTTTTAGCAAAGTATTTGCGTGGATCAAACTCAGATGGATTCTCCGCCATAAACTGACGAATAGCACCAGTTGAAGCTAAGCGTAAATCAGTATCAATGTTGATTTTACGTACACCGTGTTTGATTGCTTCTACAAGTTGCTCAACAGGTACACCATAAGTTTCGCCGATATTACCGCCGAACTCATTGATTACCTTTAACCATTCTTGCGGAACAGAACTCGAACCATGCATTACAAGGTGAGTATTTGGTAATGCTGCATGAATTTCTTTAATGCGGTCAATTGCCAAAATATCGCCTGTAGGTGGACGCGTAAACTTATACGCACCGTGTGAAGTACCTACTGCAATTGCTAGTGCATCAACATTTGTATCAGCAACGAACTGAGTCGCTTCTTCAACAGAAGTTAGAAGTTGAGAATGGTCAAGTACACCTTCAGCACCTACGCCATCTTCTTCACCTGCCATCCCAGTTTCAAGGCTGCCTAAACAACCAATTTCACCTTCGACAGAAACCCCACATGCATGTGCTAACGCAACAACGTTACGAGTCACATCAACATTGTATTCGTAAGATGTAGGTGTTTTACCATCTACACCTAATGAACCGTCCATCATCACTGAGCTAAAGCCAAGCTGAATTGAACGCTGACAGATATCAGGGCTTGTACCATGGTCTTGGTGCATTACCACTGGAATATGTGGCCATTCTTCAATTGCAGCCAAAATAAGATGGCGTAAGAATGGAGCGCCTGCATATTTGCGAGCTCCAGCTGATGCTTGAACAATTACAGGTGAATTGGTTGCATCTGCGGCAAGCATGATTGCGCGCATTTGTTCTAAGTTATTTACGTTAAATGCTGGTACGCCGTAGTTATGTTCAGCAGCGTGATCCAAGAGCTGGCGCATTGAAATGAGTGCCATAATATCCTCCCAGGTAGTGCGGGTTATTCTACCCTTTCATTTATTTCAATTCAGCAACAAATCACAGTATTTCAAAAAAAATCCCCGCATACGCAGGGATTTTTTAACAAAAAACAACAAATTAATGTGTTTCTGAAGCAGCAGCCTCACTTGGTACACTACCTTCAACCACATCGGTATTCTTTTCATCTAAAACTGGCTTGTCAATCGCATCAATTGCTGCTTGTTGCTCAGGTGTTACTTTTTCAGAAACAGCAGTAGAAGCTGCTGATTCTTGTCCAGCCTGAGATGCTTCGTCTTTCTTAGCACAAGCAGTCAACATCATCGGTACAATTAATAGAGCAGCAAATGTAAGCTTTAAATTCATCACTATTGTCCACAGTTGGTGATTTAATGCTCGCTATTTTATTGCAGATATATGACATTTTTATGACCTATCCATGAAAAAGGGACTGGTAACCCAATCCCTTTTTATTTTTAGATAACAGTATCAAGCACGCTCAAGTAAAACAGCCACCGCTGGCAAAGTCTTCCCTTCAACAAACTCAAGGAATGCACCACCACCTGTAGAAATATAACCAATTTGATCAGCAACGTTATATTTATCAATCGCAGCTAGAGTATCTCCACCACCAGCGATCGAAAAACCAGCAGATTGTGCAACAGCAAGAGAAAGTGCTTTAGTACCTTCACCAAACTGATCAACTTCAAATACGCCTACAGGACCATTCCAAAGAATCGTTTTTGATGTTGTTAAAATATTTGCAAATGCTTTAGCTGTTTCTGGCCCAACATCTAAAATCATATCGTTTGATGTTACGTCTTCTACTTTCTTCACAACTGCTTGCGCTGCTGCCAAAGAACCCAAGAAATCTTCAAAATTAATTTGTGATGCATCGGCAACTACTACATCTGTAGGAAGTGGAACACTTACTTTCGCAGCAATTTGTTTTGCAGTTTCAACCAAGTCAGCTTCGTATAATGATTTACCAACATTGAAACCAGCAGCTGCCAAGAATGTATTTGCAATACCGCCACCAACAATTAGTTGATCACAAATAGTAGAAAGTGAGTTTAAAACATCAAGTTTAGTTGAAACTTTAGAACCAGCAACAATTGCAACCATAGGCTTTTCAGGAGTTTGCATTGCACGGCCTAATGCATCTAATTCGGCAGCCAATAAAGGACCAGCTGCTGCAACAGGAGCAAAACGGGCTACACCTTCGGTAGATGCTTCTGCACGGTGAGCAGTACCAAATGCATCCATAACGAAGACATCACATAGTGCTGCATATTTTTGAGCAAGGTCTGGATTATTTTTCTTTTCACCATGGTTAAAGCGCACATTCTCAAGCAATACAACTTGACCAGCTTCAACTTCTACGCCATCTAGGTAGTCTGTTAACAATTTAACTTCTTGGCCCAATACTTCTGTTAAATAAGCAGCTACTGGTGCAAGTGATTGTTCTGGCTTTGGTTCACCTTCAACAGGACGACCCAGATGCGAAAACACCATCACAGCTGCACCTTTTTCTAAAGCAGCTTTAATAGTTGGTAATGCCGCGCGCAAGCGAGCATCGCTAGTAATCACACCATTTTTGACAGGAACGTTTAAATCTTCACGAATAAGGACACGTTTACCTGTTAAGTTAAGGTCAGTCATGCGCTGAAAATTCATGTAAAGCTCTCTTTATGATTTTAAAAACGCGCCAATTTTAAATGATTACATCAAAAAAGGTTAGTTTTTTTGCATAAAAGCTGTAGAAAGCCCCAGTTTTGATTATGATAGAGATAGTCATTTGATATTTCGTCCATTATGTCTATTCATCCAGATCCACAAATCAATCGTTTAAATGTTTTAGGGGAACCTTTAGCAAGCTGTTGTTTCGACCCTATTACTGGCTATTTTAGAAATGGCTTTTGCCACACAGCAGTAACAGACCTTGGTCAGCATACCGTATGTGCGCAAATGACCTCCGATTTCTTAAATTTCTCACAAAAAATTGGTAATGATCTTATTACCCCTTTACCAGAAGTTGATTTCCCTGGTCTAAAGCCCGGTGATTTCTGGTGTATCTGTGTTACTCGTTGGGTAGAAGCTTATCAAGCGGGTCAAGCCCCTCCCATCAAAATACATGCATGTCATCAAGCTGTATTAAGCTATGTGCCTTTAGATGTTTTAATGGAATTTGCAGTGTAATGGTACAGCCACAAATTATTTTGGCATCGAGTAGTCAAACACGCAAAGCCTTAATGGATCGCTTAGGGATTGACTATATCTGTGTTAGTCCAGATATTGATGAAAGTCCACGGGATGAGGTCCATGCAGATGAACTTGCGAAAAGATTGGCTTTCACAAAAGCCCAAGTGATTGCTGCACAAAACCCACATGCAATTATTATTGGTTCCGATCAGGTCGCATGGCGAGAACACGCCCCGAGTGATTTTATTGGTAAACCAATGACTATTGAAAATGCCCAAGCTCAGTTAGCAGAGAATTCTGGTCGAACTGTATTTTTTAGTACTGCACTCAGTGTGCAATGGCTTGAAAAGAATTTTGAGCAAACGCTTGTTGAACACTATCAAGTTAAATTCCGAACCTTAAACCAGGCCGAAATTGAACGATATATTGCATTAGATCAACCACTTCATTGTGCTGGTAGCTTTAAGTGTGAAAGTTTAGGAATTAGTTTGTTCGAAAAAATGACAGGCCAAGACCAAACGACTCTTATGGGTTTACCAATGATTCAACTTTGCCATATTTTAAGGCAGCTAGATCTCCAAATTCCTTAATTTTAGATATTTTTACAAATAGGTTATTTCCATGACAGAACCTTTAGCAGTTTTAGGCGGTATTACTGCCGAACAATTTTTAGCAGAGTATTGGCAAAAAAAACCTTTACTTGTGCGCAATGGGCTTCCCGAAATTGTAGGTCTTTTAGAACCCCAAGATGTGCAGGAACTTGCTTTGGAAGAACATGCAAGTGCCCGACTCATTCGTCAAAAAGATAGAAATCCAAATGAATGGCACGTCAAGTCTTCACCTTTAACCAAGGGTGACTTTCAAAAGCTACCAAAACTATGGACGCTTTTAGTACAAGCTGTAGACCACTACTCTTTTGATCTTTCTGAACTTTGGAAAAAATTTCCTTTTATTCCTCAATGGCGCCGCGATGATATTATGGTGTCTTATGCATCTAAAGGCGGTTCAGTTGGAAAACATTTTGATTTTTATGATGTGTTTCTCGTTCAGGGTCATGGACACAGGCGTTGGCAATTAGGACAAATGTGTGATGCAAACACTGCATTTGTACCTAATCAACCATTAAAACTTTTACCAGAAATAGACGTGCAATTTGACGAGGTCTTAGCGCCTGGTGATTTACTATATGTTCCACCTGGAATGGCACATTATGGCGTGGCCGAAGATGATTGCCTAACGTTCTCTTTTGGCTTTCGCATGCCAAACGTTGCTGGGATGATGGAACGTATTAGTGATCAATTTTCAGCTAATACTTTATTGCAAAATCCTGTTTTAGACATCACACGTAAGCAGATGAGTCAAATTGGTGAAATTAACGAAACTGAACTGAATCACTTAAAAGATTTAGTTTTAGCTCAATTACAAGATTCAGCAGCACTTGATGCCGCTATCATGTCTTATATGAGTGAACCTAAATATCCGGATAATATTCCAGAAGCGGATGAAATCGAAGCCGCTGACTTAAAAGAAATTTTACATGAAGGTTACGAAATTCTGTTAGAGCCAGCCTCTCGACTACTCTATACAGAGCAAAATGGAACCTTAAACTTTTGGGGAAATGGTGAAGCCTTATTTGTAGCTGAGTCCTTTGGGCAAAAATTAAAAGCAATTGCCAATGGAGAAAACCTGCCATTCGATAGCCAATTTAATAATGATGAAACACTAGAAAACGTTGCGCACTTATTAAACGAATCTATTCTGATGCTTTTACCCCCTGCAGAGTAAACATCTTAATAAAAAGTAGATTTTTTCATGAAAGTGGAAAAATCTACTTTTTAAATTAGATCTGAACTCAAATATATATTCTGTTATTACGCGTTAAATTTATCTACAAATCCTTAAATAGCGCGCAATTAAGATTATTAAGCTTAGAAATTTTGAAACGAGAATTAAAAATAGAAAGCCTTATTATTCACAAAATGAGCTACCTCTTACGTACTTTTCCCTTAAAATTTAAACGATACCGTTTAAAAAAATAATATCTTTTTTCTATCAATAACAAACAATACCTTGTAAAATTAAAGATCCAGATTCTCATTAATACAGATCACAGTTCAAGCGAATAGCAATTCATTTGTGAGAGGCTAAAAAATATGTCGAAGAAAGATGACATTATTAACACCGCATTAAGACTTTTTAACTCATATAGCTATAATTCTATAGGTGTAGATCGCATCATTAATGAATCTGGCGTTGCAAAAATGACTTTCTATAAGCATTTTCCATCGAAAGAAAAATTAATTGAAGAATGCCTACTTCTACGGAATACGCTTTTACAAAACTCGCTTACTTCTGCCTTATCAAAACATGATGAGTTAGAGCCTCTTGCGAGAATTAAAGCAGTATTTTTATGGTATTCCGACTGGTTTAATAGTGAAGATTTTAATGGGTGTATGTTTCAAAAAGCTTTGGAAGAAGTTTTAAAACAATATCCGTCAACACATCAACCTGCCACTTTGTATAAAGCTTGGTTGACTCAACTCATGCAAAATCTTCTTAACCAATATGATGTAAAAGAACCAGGTCCTTTATCTTTACTACTCGTTAATATATTGGAAGGTATGACCATTCAAGCTCAGGTCGAGCATGGTTCAATAAAAATTTATGATTATTGGAATCGAGTTGAAAAGTTAATCGACTTTGAAAGAGCTGCTTAAAAAATAAAGCGTGACATTCTTCTTCTTATATTAATATTCTTCTTATCTATCACGCTGCGTCTGAAAGTCATTTTGGTTCAAAATTAGACGTTTTTTTCGACCTTACTAAACCAAAATATACAGACCTGTCTGTACAAAACAGATTATATATTTAAAAAATAAAAACTCAATCATTTTTTATGTTTCATTCAAAGATAAATTGGATTTAACTATTTATTGGAGTGGAAAAGCACTTATTTCATGCTGATTTCAATTCACTTATACTTAACAATTAAACTTATAACACAATGCAACACTTTAAACACAAAAGAAATACAAACAACTGTTTTTAATTAAAAATACCACTTATTTATCAATTCCACTTATATTGCTTTTCAACAAAAACAATTGGATTGATTAGTTTTGCTACATTCATTTCATTAAGATCAATCTATACTATGCCCGCTATATTGATATAGGTATAAAGTATGAAAGATGGACTCCAAATTGAAGAAATGAAAAATGCGGCTGATTCAGTCGTTGGAATTCTCAAATCTCTGGCTAATACAGATCGTTTATTAATTTTATGTCATTTAGCTTATGAAGAGCTAAACGTCTCACAAATTGAAGAGAAGACCCAAATTACACAGCCCACTCTTTCACAACAGCTTATGATGTTACGTAAAAGTGATGTTGTATCAACTCGTCGTGATGGTAAGCAAATTTTTTATTCTATTAAGGATGACAATATGCATTCAATTTTAAATACGCTTCACCAGCTGTACTGTGCAAGTAAATAATATCTTTAAATTATAATTTTATAAAAATATTAGTAATTTCCTGAAATATGCGATTTTTCAGCTTGAAAGCTTAGAGTTTAGTATAAGCACAAAGTTTTGAAAATTCGCGTAGCTTTTCCAAAGTCTTATTTACCCCGTTTTCAGTTGCATCAATTCATAACTCTGTAGTTCACGTGGTACTTTCACAGCTTTTTGATATAATTCGTTTTCTTAACGAACAATTAACAAGCAAAGCCTCTAATAGAAAAAATTAAAGTTAAATAATAAATAAAATTAAAACAACACTTTAATATTACCAACCCTCATAAAAAGCTCTAGTTGGTATAAAAAAGCTTAAGATTCACATCACTTACGTATAAAATACTCCGCTTGTTCAACCTTTAGCCATGATTAGGTTAATAAGGCCTTTATATGCTTGCATTCTTTTCTCGATTAAGCTTAGTCACTAAGATTATTATCGCCATTATTTTAGGAATAGGCGTTGCATTACTATTTCCGAACGTTACGCCTTACTTAAGTTTATTTGGTGAGCTTTTCATTAAAGCCTTAAAATCGGTTGCCCCTATTTTAGTTTTTGTATTGGTGCTTTCTTCTATTGCCAACTTTCAAGTGGGTCATAGTGCAAATTTACGCCCAGTTCTACTTCTATATGTAATAGGAATGCTATTAGCCGCTTTTAGTGCTGTTATTGCAAGTTTATCTTTTCCAAGCACCTTATTCCTCAATACGATTTCACATAATGATTTACAAGCGCCTGGTAGTCTCGCAGATATATTAAAAAATTTGCTTTTAAGCTTTATTGCAAACCCTGTTCAAGCCATTAGTGAAGCTAACTTTATCGGTATTTTAGCTTGGGCAATTGGCCTTGGTTTAGCTATGCGCCATAGCTCAGATACGACAAAACAAGTAATGCAAGATGTTGCACATGCTGTCAGTGCTATTATTCATAAAGTAATTGCTTTTGCACCTGTCGGTATTTTCGGTCTAGTTGCTGTAACATTTGCTGATGCGGGTCTTGCGACACTTGAGAGCTATGCACACTTATTAGTCGTATTACTAGGGACAATGCTATTTGTTGCCCTCATAGTCAACCCTATTCTGGTAGGCTTAACTATCCGTGGTAATCCATATCCTTTAGTTTTTAAATGTTTAAAAGAAAGCGGTATTACTGCTTTCTTCACACGAAGTTCAGCAGCCAACATTCCAGTTAACTTAGATTTAGCAGAGCGTTTAGGTGTTAATCCATCTACGGCAAGTGTGTCTATTCCATTAGGTGCAACAGTAAATATGGCTGGCGCAGCAGTGACAATTACTGTACTCACGCTAGCCACTGTACATACACTTGGAATTCATGTTGATTTCGCAACAATGGTTATTTTATCAGTTGTTGCTACAGTTTCAGCATGCGGTGCTTCTGGTGTAGCTGGTGGTTCTTTACTTCTTATTCCCGTAGCTTGTAGTTTATTTGGTGTTTCAACTGAAATTGCTATGCAAGTCGTGGCTATTGGTATGATTATTAGTGTATTGCAAGACTCTACAGAAACAGCGCTTAACTCTTCTACGGATGTTTTATTTACCGCAGCTGTAGATATTCGTTCCAAACAAGCTTCCTAATCGAAATGCCATTTCAACGTCTACCAAACTGGTTCCAACTTGGGGCCTTTTTACTGGCATTTAATGCCGGAATGATTAATGTATTAGGGTTAATTACCCTTTTGCATCAATCTATTTCACATATGACTGGCAACGTTAGTATGCTAGCTATGAGTTTGGTAGAGTGGCAACCAGAACATATCATTTTCTTATTTCTGGTAATTATTTGTTATGTTTGCGGTTCATTTTATAGTGGTTTTATTTTAGGCAGCAGCCATTTTCGACTAGGTCGTCGCTATGGCTTACCTTTAAGCCTTGTTGCTTTATTCATTTTTCTTTGTTGGCTATTACTTCCTTATTTTCCACGCTATGGATTATTATGGGCTTGTACAGCAATGGGCCTACAAAATGCAATGGTGAGCCATTATAAAGGAACCATTATTCGAACTACCCATCTATCTGGCGTTTTAACAGATATTGGTTTAGCTCTGGGATATAAAGCTAGAGGCTTACCGGTAGAAAACCGACGTATTGTTTTACACTTACTTATTTTTGCAGGTTTTCTGCTGGGTGGAATTCTCGCTGCGCTAGTACATCCGCATTTAAAGTTACAAGCATTTTTATTGCCAGCAACTTTAAGCTTAGTCTTAAGTATTTCTTACTGGGTAGTTTACTTCTATAGCCCTTCAACTTCACATAAGGATTAAGTCATGGTTAAAAATGCCTTACAAGCACAGTTATTAAAAGCTGGGTTAGTGGATAATAAAAAAGCAAAAAAACTAACAAAACAAGCTCATCATGAACAACGTATCGGTCAAAGTGATGAGCCTGAAATCAAAGCGAATATTGAAAAAGCTCAACAAGAAAAGTTAGCTAAAGATCAGGCTTTAAACTTAGAAAAACAACAACAACTTGAGGAGAAAGCCCTCAAAGCATCAATCATTCAAATGATTAAACATCATAAAATTTCAAATACTGATGGTGATAGTGTTTATCAATTTATTGATGAAGGTAAGATCAAGAAAGTATATATTTCTCAGCAAGTATACAATGCCCTTGTTTCAGGCAGTTTGCTCATTGCTAAAGATCAAAATCAATATGCTTACCTACCTAAAGCATTAGCTGAAAAAATTGATCAGAAGATGAAAGGTTTTATTTTATTGAACAATGCTGAGTCCAATGAACAGACCACAGATGAAGAAGATCCTTATGCAGCCTATGTGATTCCTGATGATTTAATGTGGTAACACATACAATGGCCTTTATGATGTAAATATAAAGGCCTTTTCCCAATTAGTTTAAAAAGTATTAATTTAACAAATGATCAAAATATTAAGAAAAAATACTTAAAGAATAAATTCCTTCACCACTTTATCTATTAATCCCGATATAATAAATCATAATTTTTTAAGTCCTCGCGACATTCTTGAAGATTTCTTCAGGTATCCAAATTTTACGTCATGTACTCATGAATGACGTACAACATAATCAGTTCATGTGTATTTGCACATATTCAAAAGATCGAAAACTTAAGTGATCTTGATCTAACTGACTTTTTATAAATTTAATTGCAAAGACTTAATTAAGTGGCTTTTGTCTTAAAGGTAGTAATTCATGCTGAAGTGGTTTGAAAAACTTGTAGATCCCTACCCAACAAAAGGTCTGGATGAACCTTTACCAACTCGATTTTTTCCATTTGTATGGCAAGCAACGGAAGGCTTACGCCCTTACTTATTCTTACTTATTCTTTTTACAGCAGGTGCGGCAAGCTTTGAAGCCTTACTTTTTTCAAAGATTGGACAACTCGTAGATTGGTTAAGTAAAAGTCATCCTGAAAGTTTTTTAAGTCAGCACACGACTGATTTACTCCTTTTAATTGGTGTTTTATTTACCAACATCTTTTTTGTAAATATTCAATCTATTGTTAAACACCAGATTTTATATAGTACTTTTCCAATGCGTTTGCGTTGGCGTTTCCATAATCTTTTATTGAAACAAAGCTTAGATTTTTTTCATAACGACTTCGCTGGAAGACTTTCTGCAAAAGTGATGCAAACGGCCCTCGCAATCCGTGAATTCTGGATTATTTTGGGCGATATGTTGGCTTACGTCGCTATTTACTTTATTACCATTAGCATTGTTCTTGGGGCAATTTCACCAATTTTGTTAATACCACTTTTGGTTTGGTTAACTTTATTTTTATTAAGCGCATGGTTCTTTATCCCTCGTTTAAGTAAAGTTTCGCAGCAGCAAGCCGATGCTAGATCAGTTATGACTGGCCGTATCACCGATGCTTATACCAACATTCAAACTGTTAAATTGTTTGCTCATGCGGGACGTGAAAGCCAATATGCAAAAGCATCAATGAAAGAGTTTATGACAACAGTCTATGCTCAGATGCGTTTAGGCACTCTTTTTGAAATAAGTATCAACATGCTATCCGCCATTTTATTTATTGGCGTTATTGGTACTTCAGTATGGCTATGGACTCAAGGTTTAGCAGCATTAGGTGTAATTGCAGCAACTACTGCCATGATTTTAAAGCTGAATAGTATGGCTGAATTTATGATGTGGCATATGTCCGCGTTATTTGAAAATGTTGGAACCATTCAAGATGGTATGCAAACATTAGGTAAAAAAATCAATATTCAAGACAAACCAGATGCAAAAACGCTTAACGTTACCCAAGGCGAGATTGTATTTAAAGATGTAAGCTTTGCTTATAACAATAAAAATGTGATTGATCATTTCAACTTACATATTAAAGCAGGTGAAAAGATAGGAATTGTTGGACGCTCTGGAGCCGGAAAGTCTACGCTTATTCAATTGCTTTTACATTTTTATCATCTTAAGCAAGGTGCAATTTTAATTGACGGGCAAAATATTGAAGATGTGACTCAAGATAGTCTAAGAGCAAATATTGCCTTAGTGACACAAGACACTTCTTTATTACATCGTTCAGTGGCTGAAAATATTAAATATGGGCGTCCAGATGCATCTGATGCCGACATGGAAAATGCTGTAAACAAAGCAAAAGCCACCGAATTTATACCTCAGTTGGTTGATTTAAAAGGTCGTAATGGATATGACGCCCAAGTAGGTGAACGTGGTGTAAAACTTTCTGGTGGTCAAAGACAGCGTATTGCTATTGCACGTGTATTTTTAAAAGATGCACCTATTTTGATTTTAGATGAAGCCACTAGTGCATTAGATTCAGAAGTTGAAGCGGCTATCCAGTCAAGTTTAAATGACCTTATGGTTGATAAAACTGTTATTGCAATTGCACACCGATTATCTACTATTGCACAAATGGACCGTTTAATTGTTCTTGATGAAGGAAAAATTGCTGAGCAAGGAACACATGAAGAGTTAATTGCTCAAAATGGAATATATGCACAATTATGGAAACGTCAAACAGGCGGCTTCCTGTTTGAACAAAAAGTTTTACAGGGTCAAGATTAATGCTTTATTTAGAAGATTTGAAAATTGGTGACCGTTTCATTAGCCGTGAATATGAAATCACCTTAGATGAAATCAAAAAATTTGCAAATTCTTATGATCCTCAACCATTTCACACA
Organism: Acinetobacter sp. WU_MDCI_Abxb74; assembly: GCF_025513915.1. Lineage (NCBI taxonomy): Bacteria > Pseudomonadati > Pseudomonadota > Gammaproteobacteria > Moraxellales > Moraxellaceae > Acinetobacter > Acinetobacter sp. WU_MDCI_Abxb74. The sequence continues at coordinate 342,410 of NZ_JAHPRP010000001.1, read as the reverse complement.
GATGAAGAACAGGCTAAGCATGATCCTATTTTTCAGGGGATTGCTGCCAGTGGTTGGCACACTTCTGCCATCACTATGCGTTTATGGACAGAATGCATGCCTATTCATGGCGGTTTGATCGGTTCAGAATCGAGTTTGCGGTGGCCACGCCCCACCCGACCGGGTGATAGAATTCATGTTGAAACTGAAATTTCAGCAATCACACCATCCAAAACAAAATTAGATCGTGGTATTGTAAGTTACGTTACGCAAGCCTTAAATCAACATGGGGATGTCTTACTTATTTCAACAACAAAAATTGTTGTCTTTAAAAAAAATGTTTAAAAATGGTTGATATGATTGTCTAACAGTTTTTATAAACTCAGATTATATTTCATGACAAGATGTGTAAGAAATGCATGTGAAAAATTGATGAGAGCAATGGAACGCATATGAAAATTACCTCAGCTCGTCAAGATCAGGGTATTCCGGGTGTCTATGGCCTATTGCTATTAGATGTCGTTTCACGTTGGGGATACAATGATGAAACATTATTTGCTCCATTTCATCTTACCAGCGAGCAACTAGCTGACCCTGACTATCGTATTTCTACACCAGTAGCGAATGAACTGGTTAAACACGCGCTTAATCTAACTGGTGAAACTACTTTGGGTTACCATCTTGGTACTCAAATGCGTATTTCAATTCATGGTTTTATTGGCTATGCAATTATGACAGCCAAAGATATTACCGAAGCAATTGCTCTCGCAGCACGCTTTATTCAACTACGCTTACCCTTTTTACAATTATATTTCTCAACTTTTGGGCCCAAGGCGACCTTACAATTACAATGTGATATTGAACTAGAACCTTTGCGAACAGAAATTGTTTTAGGTCTAACTATTGGCATTATGAGCATGGCGAAAGCCATGACTGGTATTGAAGATTTAGCTGGTGATGTAGATTTAGATTTCGCAGAGCCAGAAGGTTTCGAGAAATATAGAAGTAAGTTAAGTAGTACGATTCGCTTTAACCAACCCCATTTAATTTCAAGTTTTGATAAAAAATATTTAGGACTTAAATTAATTAATTCAGATCCAATCGCCAGTCAAGTTGCCATTAATCAGTGTGAATCTGAACTTTCTGCTTTGGGTGAGCGCCGTCGTTTAGCAATGCGAGTTCGCGATATTTTAACTAACTCGGAACAACATTACTTAAGCATTGAAAATGTAGCAGAATACCTACATATGTCGGATCGCACCCTCAAACGTCAATTGGCAGCAGAAGGAACTTCATTTTCTACATTAGTTGATGAAGTACGCTATCGGCACGCAACATCTCTGCTTTCCCGTACAGATTATAGTCTTGAACAGATTGCAGACGAACTTGGCTATTCGGACGTTGCAAATTTTAGCCGTGCTTTTAAACGCTGGAGCGGCCGCAGTCCGAGCAACTGGCGTAAAGACCCATACTTATAATGTTTAAAACTATTGGACACAAGCTTAAGGAGTTACCATGAATCATCCTTCGGAACTGAAGTATGCACGTACACATGAGTGGGTAAAAATTGAAGGTGATCTTGTTATTACAGGGATTACTGACCACGCACAAGATGAACTGGGCGATTTGGTATATGTCGAAACTCCTGAAGTTGGTCGTCAAGTTACAGCTGGCGAACAAGCTGGAGTTGTTGAATCAGTGAAAACTGCTTCGGACATTCATGCTCCTGTTTCAGGCACTGTAGTGGAAGTAAATACTGACCTTGAAGATGATCCTGATTTCGTAAATGACGATCCATATGGTAAAGGCTGGATTTATAAAATCAAACCAGACAATATTGCAGATGTTGAAAAACTTTTAACAAATGCAGAATATGAAGCTGGCCTATAACATAGGTATCGTTTTCAAGATTTAATAAAAACCAGTTTAGATTTAAGCTGGTTTTTTCTTTGTTTATGCAGTTAATTTAAAGTCAGCTATCTGATTCGGTGACGTATATGACAAAACTTGTTGTGTTCTCTGGCGCGGGTATGAGTGCCGAAAGTGGAATTAGCACTTTTCGTGACAGTAATGGTCTATGGGAAAATTATGATATTCAACAAGTTGCTACACCAGAGGCGTGGGAAAAGAACCCTGCTTTAGTTCAACGTTTTTATAATGAACGACGTAAAAATATTTTAGAATCTCAACCCAATAAAGCTCATCAATATATTGCCAAACTACAAGATTATTTTGACGTACAGGTTATTACTCAAAATATTGATGATTTGCATGAACGTGCGGGAAGTCTCAACGTTTTACATTTGCATGGAAACATTCGTTTATCAAAAAGTTCAGGACCAGATGCACAATTCACAACTCGGTTTTATGACATTAATGGTTGGGAATTAGATTTAGATCGTGACATTTGCCCAGATGGCTACCCCCTTCGCCCACACGTTGTTTGGTTTGGAGAGGCTGTACCTGCTTATGAAGACGCAATTAGATTAGTGCAAAGTGCAGATGTTTTTATTGTAATCGGCTCAACATTAAGCGTATATCCTGTTGCTGGTTTAGTGCATGAAATTTCAGCTCAATGTAAAGCTTATTATATAGATCCAAAAGCAGATTATTTACGTGTTCCTCAACAATACGAATTGTTAAAGTTGTCAGCCACTCAAGGAATGCATCAACTTTTTGAAAATTTAACCAAATGACTGCAATTTTTAAGGACTAAATAAATTTAATTTGAATAAAAATTATTATTTTTTGGATAAAATTTTGTCGAATTCTCTAATTTTGTTTTAATTTTCGGCAATAAAATTTTGCCTACCACCCTTTTTATAAATAAAAATGGATTTATTTTTTATAAAACTTATTTTTCTTAGAATAATTTAAAAAAATAAAATATTAAAAAATTTATAACCAAATGATAAATAATATATTTTTCAAGTTTGTAATCTAAATTACACCAACTTACACAAAGATACAAAAATACAATGTAAAGATAACAGAGCAAAAAAATTCTTTTGTGGTTGAATCTCAACCTCTTGAATGCCGTACAAGAAAACAGCGACCTGGATTAGGTTACAATCACGGATTATGGATATAAGGACACACATCCATCATGAGTTATTTTGATCCCACCCTCATCATGTTTATGGTGTACATTTTAGCAATGGTACTTATTGGCTTATTTGCCTACCGTGCTACAAGCGACTTCTCAGATTATATTCTTGGTGGTCGTAGTTTAGGCAGTTTCGTTACTGCATTATCCGCAGGCGCATCAGACATGAGTGGCTGGCTACTCATGGGTTTACCAGGAGCGATTTATCTTTCTGGTCTATCTGAAGCTTGGATTGCAATTGGTCTAATTATCGGTGCTTGGCTTAACTGGCTACTGGTTGCTGGTCGATTACGCGTTCATACTGAAATACAAAATAATGCATTAACTCTGCCAGATTATTTTACCAGCCGTTTTGATGACCAGAAAAAAATACTTCGTATCTTTTCGGCGGTTATTATTTTAGTTTTCTTCGCAATTTACTGTGCTTCAGGCATGGTAGCTGGCGCACGTTTGTTTGAAAATTTATTCGGAATGTCCTACAACACTGCAATTTGGCTCAGTGCTATTGCGACCATCAGTTATGTTTGTGTTGGCGGATTCTTAGCAATTAGCTGGACGGATACTTTTCAAGCTGGCCTGATGATTTTTGCTCTGTTGTTAACTCCAATCGTGACCTACCTTGCGATCGGTGACACAACTCATTTCGTTACCCTCATTGAAACTGCTCGTCCGCATGCGTTTAATCTCATCTCGGATTTTGGTGTAGTAGCAGTTTTATCCTCCATGGCTTGGGGTCTCGGTTACTTTGGTCAACCGCACATCCTTGTACGTTTCATGGCGGCTGATTCAGTAAAATCTATTCCTGCTGCTCGTCGTATCGGTATGACATGGATGATTTTATGCTTAATCGGTGCTGTAGGTGCTGGCTTCTTCGGTATTGCTTATTTTGAACAACACCCTGAGTTAGCAGCCGTTGTAAGCAAAAATCCTGAAACTGTATTTATGGAATTGACTAAAATTTTATTCAATCCATGGATTGTTGGTATCATTTTGGCTGCAATTTTAGCTGCTGTTATGAGCACATTAAGCTGTCAACTTTTAGTATGTTCAAGTGCTTTAACTGAGGATTTATACAAAGGCTTCCTTCGTAAAAATGCATCTCAAAAAGAACTTGTATGGGTTGGTCGTCTCATGGTTCTTGCAATTGCAGTTCTTGCAATTTTTCTTGCAGGCAACCCAGACAGTAAGGTTCTTGGTCTTGTTGCTTATGCATGGGCCGGCTTCGGCGCAGCATTTGGTCCCCTTATCATCTTGTCATTGTTCTGGAAACGTATGAATTTACAAGGTGCTTTAGCGGGTATGATCGTTGGTGCAGTTGTGGTTATTGGCTGGAAAAATCTTTTCGCAGACACTGGTGTTTACGAAATTATTCCTGGCTTTATCCTTGCATTTATCAGCATCATTGTTGTTAGTCTTTTAACTAAAGCGCCAAATTCAACAGTAACTGGACGCTTTGAAAAAGCAGATGAACTCTACAAAGAAAGCGTATAAAACCATCTAAATAAATAAAGGGGCTTCGGCCCCTTTATTTATTTTTAGTTTTGATTTTAATTTTTGAAGTATCTTTCACTGCCTGCATCACTGGGTAACTCCGGGTTTCTTTTACCCCAGGTAACTGCCATAGCACTTGTCCTGCAATACGTCTAAATTCTTCCATACTTCCACTTCGTAATTTAATTAAAAAATCGAAGCCTCCACTTACCATGTGGCATTCCACAATTTCTGGATAGTGCACCACAGCATCAATAAACTCATCCAAAACATTAGGTGTCGTTTTATCCAGTAATATCTCAACAAATACCAGAAAATTAGCATTTAATTTGACAGGGTTTAACTTAGCCTCATATCCCAAGATGAATTCATCTTTCGTTAATTTTTGCACTCGAGCCATAACAGCGGTTGGTGATAAGTTCACAAGTTCGGCTAATTTACTGTTAGAAATTCGCCCATCTGTTTGAAGAATATCCAAAATTTTTAAATCAGTGCGATCAAGGCTTAATAATGGGCCATTCATCTGAATTTTCCTCTAAAAAATGGGCTAAATATAGTGAGTTATTCGGTGTTTCTTCTGTAATGATAAATTATCTAAACCTCTCTACTCAAGATAAATAGTATGAGAGCTAGTTGGCGGACACAGATATGAACACAATGGATACTTTTCATCAAATGGATAAATCTCACCAAGGCTATATCACCGAATTCAACGATAAAAGTGAGTTTGAACAACGCATTAATACAGCTTGGCGACGTGCGGAACCAGAAGCTGTAGAAGAATTATTACAAGCTGCGGCTGTATCTGACGATTTAGATCATAAAATTTATGATCTTGCTTTTAATCTTGCCCATAATTTACGTGAACGTAAAACTTCTTCGGGTAAAGCTGGAATTGTTCAAGGGTTATTACAAGAATTCTCTCTTTCTTCTCAAGAAGGCGTGGCGTTAATGTGTCTTGCTGAAGCTTTGCTTCGTATTCCAGACTCAGCAACACGTGATTTGCTTATTCGAGATAAAATCAATCAAGGTAACTGGAAAGAACACGTTGGCCAAAGTAGCTTAATGTTTGTAAATGCTGCTGCATGGGGCCTTATGCTGACTGGTAAACTCATGGAAACGCCAAAGCAAACTAGTCTTTCAAGTGTACTTACTGGCTTATTAGCGCGTAGTGGACGTGGCATTATTCGTAAAGCAGTCGATGTTGCAATGCGTATGATGGGCGAACAGTTTGTTACTGGTGAAACTATTGAAGAAGCCGTTGACCATGCAAAAGTATTGGAAGACAAAGGTTTCCGCTATTCTTACGACATGTTGGGTGAAGCTGCTTTAACCGAACATGATGCTGAACGTTATTTTAACGACTATACGCAAGCCATTCATGCAATTGGCAAAGCATCTAACGGTAAAGGCGTTTACGATGGCCCGGGTATTTCCATTAAGCTTTCTGCTTTACATCCTCGCTACCAACGTGCACAAATTGAACGTGTTCATCAAGAGCTTTACGGCAAAGTTTTTGAGTTAGCGCGTTTGGCTAAACAATACAACATTGGCTTGAATATTGATGCCGAAGAATCAGAGCGCTTAGAGATTTCTCTTGAGTTGCTTGAGCGTCTTTGTTTTGAGCCGGAACTTGCAGACTGGAAAGGCATCGGTTTTGTCATTCAAGCTTATCAAAAACGCTGTTTCTTCGTAGTTGATTATATCATTGACCTTGCGAAACGTAGCCAAAAACGTCTCATGATTCGCCTCGTGAAAGGTGCATATTGGGATAGCGAAATCAAGAAAGCTCAAATCGATGGTATGGATGACTACCCTGTCTTTACCCGTAAAGTACATACAGATTTATCTTATATTGCTTGTGCTAAAAAGCTACTTGCTGCACCTGACTATATCTATCCGCAATTTGCAACTCATAATGCACAGACATTGGCAACGATCTATCATTTAGCTGACCCAAGCAAATATTATGCTGGTCAATATGAGTTCCAATGCTTGCATGGTATGGGTGAACCACTTTATGAACAAGTCGTTGGCCCACGTGAGCAAAATAAATTAGGCGTGCCATGCCGTATTTATGCTCCGGTTGGTAACCATGAAACTTTGTTGGCTTACTTAGTTCGTCGTTTACTTGAAAATGGTGCGAATACTTCATTTGTTAACCGAATTGCAGACAAAACGCTTAAAGTTGAAGATCTCATTCAATCTCCAATTTACGATATTCGCAACGCAGCTAAACTTGAAGGTTTGGTAGGTTTAAAACACCCATCTATCCCGTTACCTTTAGACATGTATGGATCACTCCGTAAAAACTCTAAAGGCTATGATTTAGCAAATGACGAACCGCTTTCAGCACTTGACAATACAGCTCAACAACTCCGTAATCGTATCTGGCAAAGTCATCCATTATTGGCAACGACAGAAACATTAGAGCAAGGTCATTCCATTGCAATTACAAACCCAGCACAAAATGATGAAATTGTTGGGCATGTGCAAGAAGCTGATCTTAAGCATGTTGAAATTGCACTTAATGCAGCTGAGCAAGCTCAATCTGAGTGGTCCACTACGTCTAAAGATCAGCGCGCTCAGTACTTAAAACGTGCAGCAGACCTTATGGAAGGTCGTATGCAAGAACTTATGGTTCTGCTAAGTCGTGAAAGTGGTAAAACATATGCAAATGCGATTGCAGAAGTTCGCGAAGCTGTAGATTTCTTACGTTACTATGCAACTCAAGTTGAGAACCTTCCTACAAATACAAAAATTCAGCCTTTAGGTACTGTACTTTGTATTAGTCCATGGAACTTCCCTCTTGCAATTTTCTCAGGTCAAATTGCGGCAGCACTAGGCAGTGGTAACTGTGTTATTGCTAAACCTGCTGAACAAACACCTTTAATTGCAGCTCAAGCAGTTCAAATTTTATGGGAAGCCGGTATTCCACATGGTGCTGTACAGCTACTTCCAGGCCGTGGTGAAACAGTTGGTGCTCAGCTTAGCCAAGATAATCGTATCGATGGCATCATGTTTACTGGCTCAACTGAAGTTGCCAAGATTTTACAGAAAACTGTTGCAAAACGCCTATCTGAAAATGGCCAATCCATTCCTCTCATTGCGGAAACTGGTGGTCAAAATGCAATGATTGTGGACTCATCAGCTTTAACTGAACAAGTTGTACTTGATGTTGTCAGTTCAGCTTTTGATAGCGCTGGTCAACGTTGCTCTGCTTTACGTATTTTATGTGTACAAGAAGACAGTGCTGCAAGCGTCGTAAAAATGCTTAAAGGTGCAATGCAACAGTTGATTGTAGGTAACCCTGCTATTTTGAAAACTGACATTGGTCCTGTAATTGATGATGAAGCAAAACAGACAATTGATCAGCATATCCAAAAAATGAAGTCTAAGGGCTATCCAGTACATCAGCTGATGTTTGGTGCAACGAGCCAAAATGAATTAAGTAAAGGAACTTTTGTTGTACCAACAGCAATTGAGTTACCTAACCTTGATGATTTACAACGTGAAGTCTTTGGTCCAGTTTTACACATCATTACCTATAAGTATGGCGAACTGGAACAGCTCATCTCGCGAATTAATGCCAAAGGTTATGGTTTAACAATGGGTCTTCATACACGTATTGATGAAACGATCCAAACAGTGATTCGACATGCTGAAGTTGGTAATCTTTATATCAACCGTAATATTGTGGGTGCTGTTGTTGGTGTTCAACCATTCGGTGGTGAAGGTTTATCGGGTACAGGTCCAAAAGCTGGTGGTCCGCTTTACATGTATCGCTTAATGCAGCAGTGTTCAAACAAAGTATTGGCAACACCATTTGCCATGAAGACTGAGCAAACTGCTTTTGAAGGCTTTAACCGTGAGGTTTATCAGAGCTTACAAAATTGGGCGAAACAGCATTTACCGCAGGCAAATCGCAACATTGAACCATTTGGTGTTGGTAAGTTTTATGAGTTACAAGGCCCTACTGGGGAAAGTAACCAATATATTATTCTGCCGCGTCATCGAGTTCTTTCTATTGCTGACACAGAAGAAAACCAACTACATCAATTGCTTGCAATTTTTGCGGTTGGTAGTCAAGCTGCGGTAATGCCGAACAGCCCACTCTTGGCAAAATATAAACAAACCTTGCCGAAAGATGTGCTTGCTGCAATTACTACGGTCAAAAACATCGCATCAGATGCTTTTGATGCAGTTTTACATCACGGTAAACGTGAAGAAATCTTCTCATTACAGCAAGAAGTGGCTACTCGTTCTGGAGCAATTGTAGGTATTACACATGTTGAGCCAAATGAGAATATTCCACTTGAGCGTTTAGTGATTGAACGTGCAATTAGTGTGAATACAGCTGCGGCTGGTGGTAACGCAAGCTTAATGACAATGACTGATTAACGCATAACTTTTTAAAAAAAAGCCCAAATCTTAGTATTTGGGCTTTTTTATATACTGAAGTAATCTATTCTTAAATATATAAATTTTATCTCTTAGAGAATCTAATCATGATTTTTTTAGAACCAGAACAATATCAACAAAAATGCGCTCAGCTTTTTAATTTATACCAAAAAGATATTTCCACATTACTACCATTTGCAAGAATTGAGCATATTGGTTCATCTGCAATTCCTAATGCAATTTCAAAGGGTGATCTCGATATCTATATTGAAGTCATGCCTGAGCAGTTCGACTTTGCAATTGAACAGTTAAAAACACTTAACTTTATCGAAAAGCAAAATACGCTAAGAACACATGAACTTTGTATGCTTGAATCACTCAATAATGATGAGGTTGCTTTTCAAGTAGTGGCATCTCATTCGGAGTTCATATTTTTCTTAACCTTTAGAGATAAGCTTATGGAATCTCCAACCTTGGTCAACGAATATAATCAATTAAAATTACAATGTAGTCATTTAGATCCCGATCAATATAGAACAATAAAATCAGATTTTATTAGCCATGTTCTAAAAAGCTCATCATTTTAGATTATGCTCGCTCCTTAATGATATCGGGCTAAAATTGGCTCCTGTAACCCCGTTTTTTTTGATACCATTCACTATTTGATTCTGTCCAATTTTTCTTTGTCTATGACCTCTTCTTATCGTCAACAACTTCAAACTAAAATTGATCGCATTACTGCACAATTTTCTGAATATACACCACCTGCATTAGATGTGTTTGATTCACCTGAACAACATTTCCGGATGCGTGCTGAGTTTCGAATCTGGCATACAGATCATGATATGTTCTATGCAATGTTTGAACGTAATGATGATGACAAGCAAAAAACTGTTGTCCGCATAGACGAATTCCCTATTGCTGATAAAAGCATTAATGATTTAATGCCAAGGCTTTTAGAAGAACTTAAAGCAGAGCCTAAACTTTCCGCACGTTTATTTGAAGCTGATTTTTTAGCAACTCTTAGCGGTGAAATGTTAGTTACATTAATCTATCATCGTAAGCTTGATCAGGAATGGGAACAAGCAGCTAAAGCGCTTGCTGAGAAGTTAGATATTAAAATTATGGGTCGTAGTCGTGGCCAGAAAATTATTATTGGTGATGACTTTGTTGTTGAAGAGTTCGAACTATTAGGCCGTTCATTTAAATATAAGCAAATTGAAAGTAGCTTTACTCAGCCTAATGCAGAGGTTTGCAAAAAAATGCTGCAATGGGCCTGTGATGCTGCTGAAGGATCTAAAAAGCATTTATTAGAACTCTATTGTGGCAATGGGAACTTTACCCTTCCACTTTCATTAAAGTTCGAACGTGTTTTAGCAACCGAACTTGCCAAGTCTTCTGTTTATGCAGCTCAATGGAATATTGAGCAAAACCAGATTGATAATATTCAGGTTGCTCGTCTTTCAGCCGAAGAATTTACTCAAGCCTACCAAGGTGAACGTGAATTCCGCCGCTTACAAGAAGCGAATATTGATATTCAAAGTTATGACTTTGATACCGTATTTGTTGATCCCCCACGCGCAGGGATTGATGATGAAACCTTAAAATTGCTACAAGGTTTTGAGCGTATTATTTATATCTCGTGCAACCCAGATACACTGTATGAGAACTTAAAAATATTAGGTTTAACTCATCGTATTAGCAAGTTCGCTTTGTTTGATCAGTTCCCCTATACCCATCATGTTGAATCAGGTGTATTACTTGAGAAGATTTAAACAAAATCTTTCATTGTAAATGCTAAAAATAAGGAGGTTATATACCTCCTTATTTTTTATAGCCTTTTCATCTAAGTAATTAAATTTTCAAAAAATATCAAGTCATCTATTCGTCATAATTTCGTTTAACTCGAGCATTCCTATCGAAAATTCTTGAGTTCAATTGGTCGATTTATCACTTATAGAGACTTGTATTTTATTTTAGATTGGCTATATTTCGAGCTATGTTAGATTGTATATGAAGGCTCTATGAGTTTTTGGCAAAAGCTGTTCTTGGCAGATCAACAGCATAACGAGCATAAGAACCAAACTGCTTGTGTTGAAAATGACTGCTCATGTAAAACAAATGAACAACTTCTAAGTGCTCTTGCACTAGCAACAGATGAAGATGTCATTAAGGGAATAAAGAAAGTTCTTATTTCCCGTGGTTATAGCCGAAAAGAGTTGAATGAACTCACTCAAAAACCATCTATTCACTAATAAAAAAAGCCAGTCTTGTACTGGCTTTTTTATATTTCACTTCAAGCGACAATCTGTCTGATCTACCCAACCAACAATTGGCCCCATTGCAAATTGTTGATCATTACGTTTGTCTTTTTGAACGTATAAACTAGAAATAGAACCATCCAGATATAAAGCCTGCTCCACCCTAAGATTTCTTTGAAAAAACTGAGCAAACTTGTAAAAACTCACGCTATTCTTTGATATTACAAAGTAGAGTTTATTATTCCGAATTCCGACCCCATTACGAATTTTATTTGATTGAGAATCTGGTAAAAAAAGGGAGTTTATCTTTCCATCAATAACTAACATCGGTCCAGATTGCGTCGCATAATCAACGTTAAAATCTCGTCGACTATATTGCTGCGTTGTTAAAATAAATGCCTGTTTTTTATTCCAACCTAGCACGCCATTAGGCTGTAAAAAGAAATTCCCCAATCCTTTACTTTTATTTAGTGGCTGAATCACCTTAGTTCGTTCAACATACAGCCCTACTGGAGAAAATCCCGGATGGAACATTCCTGCATTCATTGCAAAAGAAAGTCGCTCACATTGCTTTAAATGTTCCTGCACACTATTAAAGCTTTTGTAATACTGTTGATTATTAGAATTCTTAAGAAACAAACGTAACTGTTTTAAATTGCTAATTGCAACCACATCATATTGGTCGCCTTCCGCTGTTTTAACTTGCTGGTGTTCTATTGCATAGACAGACTGAATCAGAAGCCCATATATAGTTAAGCACCACATCAACCATTTCATTTACTACCACCATACATGACATTTTTTCTTCATATTAAATCTTTAAATTAGATACAATAAACACAATTATAATTGGATATGTACCAAACTCATCCATTCGACGTAATCAATACACTCGAAAATGTCTATCTTGGTTATAATGATGAGCAGCTTTTCAATAAAAGCCATTTACACTTTATTGGATCAGCGTAAGCATGCAACAACCAAATAAGCTCTACCCTTTAGGGGCTCACCTCATTGTAAAGCATCTCGGCTATAGCCATCATGGTATCTATGCAGGGAGAGGTCGAGTTATCCATTATTCAGGCTTAGCGCATTTCATCAAAAAACGACCGATTGAAATCACTTCAATAGATACATTCTCGCATGGCAAAAAAATACATGTTCGCTCTTATGACACGCCACGTTATAAAGGAAAAGCTGTCGTGCGCCGAATGCGTTCACGCATGAATGAAAACCACTATCATCTGATTATTAATAACTGTGAACATTTATGTAGTTGGGCAATTACCGGCGTTGAAAGTAGCACCCAAGTCGAACGTATGATGCATCGATTAACGACCATTGGTTATGTAAGCTCAATTATGAGCTATATGAATGGTATGATGCTCACTGTTGCAACGACATGTTTTGCTCTTGTACTTTACATTAAAAAGAAACTACGCGAGCAGGCAAAAATGAAAGTCCCTACTTACCAATTCCTTAGAGAAAAATCTGAAAAAAGGAATATTGACCCTTCAGTACCGTTAGTATTTATAGATCCAGATAAAGAAGAACCAATTTAATAAAAAAGCCCTCAAATATGAGGGCTTTTAGAAAACTTAAAACTTATTTTTTATCAACTGTTGCTTCAGTTGTAATATTTACAGTGATTTTATCACCCACGTTTGGAACGTAATTACCTAAACCAAAGTCAGAACGTTTGAACGAAGTTGTAGCATTAAAACCAATTGCTGGAACTTTTGCCATTGGGTGTTCGCCTTGCTTGTTTAAAACAGCGTCAAGTACCACAGGCTTAGTTACGCCTTTAACCGTTAAGTCACCAGTAATTTTAAAGTGTTTTTTGTCTTTTGTTTCAACTTTAGTACTTTTAAACGTGATATTTGGATATTTAGCAGCATTAAACCAAGCTTCTTCTTGGAACTCTTTATCTAAAGCAGGAACGTTTGTATTTACGCTGCTTAAAGGAATAGTCACATTTACAGATGAATTTGCTGGTTTAGCATTATCAACTTTAATTACACCTTGGATATCCGAGAAGTTAGCGCTTGGAGTAGAGAAACCAAAGTGATTCCACGAGAAAACAGTAGCTGTATGTGTTGGATCAATTTTGTAGTCCACTGGCGCAGCTAAAGTAACTGAACTAGCCAATGCTACTGCCAAACCGAAGCTTAATGTTTTAAGATGCATTTTTCGTATCCTTTATTGATATAGTCGTTAGTGTATACATCAAGTAATTTAATTCACTATTCTTTATAAAACGATATGTTTCATCCATGCAACAATAAAAGCGTTACAGTTATTATTTAAAAACAATATTATAAAATATCGGTATTGTCATACCGTTTCCGAATTTTCAAATTAATTCGTTTTTATTTCGACTTTATTGATCAATAACAAGGTAAAACATGGCTAATACTGCTCAAGCACAAAGTACTTCCACTCCATATCGAGTAACTCTGACCGATCCTTCGGGTCACCAATGGTTTGCTGATGAACCTACAGATAAAGGTGGTCTAGATACTGCTCCAAACCCAGTTCAAATCTTACTGTCTGCTTTAGGCGCCTGTACCACCATCACATTAGAGATGTATGCGAATCTTAAAGGTATTAAGCTTGATCATGTTCAAGTTGATTTAGTATTAAACCCAAATGGTGAACCTGAGAAAGGTCAAAATAATATTGAACGCAAAATCACGCTCAAAGGTGAATTCAGTGAAGATCAACACAAGCGTTTATTAAAAGTTGCTGAGAACTGTCCTATTCATAAGTTACTCACTTCACAAATCAATATTCAAACCGAACTTAGCATTTAACCTTTCAGATATAAAAAAGCGCTCCCTATGGAGCGCTTTTTTACACTAATTTGATATTTAAGCAGTTAATTCTTTTACTGCTGCAACAACAGCTTCAGTTGTAATACCAAAGAATTGGAACAAATCTTTTGCTGGTGCAGATTCACCATAAGTTGTCATACCAATTACTTTGCCATCAAGTCCAACAAACTTCCACCAGTAGTCAACATGAGCAGCTTCAACAGCAACACGCGCACGGATATGAGCTGGTAATACAGCTTCACGATATGCAGCGTCTTGTTTCATAAATTCTTCTGCACATGGCATAGAAACTACACGTACACCGTCAAGTTGAGCATAAGCTTCCATTGCTAAAGAAATTTCAGAACCAGTTGCAATAATAATTGCTTTTAATTCGCCTTTTTCTTGAGCAAGAACATAACCACCTTTTGCAACATTTTGAATTTGCTCTTCAGAACGTGTTTGGAATGGTAAGTTTTGACGAGAGAAAATGAGTGCTGTAGGGCCATCTTTACGCTCTAAAGCAGATTTCCACGCAGTAGCAGTTTCTACGGTATCAGCAGGACGCCATGTATTTAGGTTAGGCGTACCACGTAAAGAAGCAATTTGTTCGATTGGTTGGTGAGTTGGACCATCTTCACCCAAACCAATTGAGTCATGTGTATAAACATGAATTACACGTTGTTTCATCAATGCAGACATACGTACTGCATTACGCGCATATTCCATAAACATTAAGAATGTTGCAACGTAAGGAACAAAACCACCATGCAATGCAACGCCATTGGCAATTGCAGTCATACCAAACTCACGTACGCCATAATATACGTAGTTACCAGCTGGGTTTTCTTGAATGCCTTGGCAACCTTTCCAAAGCGTTAAGTTAGAACCCGCTAAGTCAGCAGAACCACCTAGCAATTCAGGCAATAAAGGACCAAATGCTTGTAATGTGTTTTGGCTCGCTTTACGTGTTGCGATTGTTTCGCCTTTCGCATTTGTTTCACGAATGAATGCCTCTGCTTGCGCTGCAAATTCTGCTGGCAAGTCACCGCTAATACGACGAAGTAACTCAGCTGCTTCAGTTGGATATTTTGCTTGATACTGTGCAAATACTGCATTCCAAGCTGCTTCAGATTCAGTACCTTTTGCTTTCGCATCCCATGCAGCATATACGTCAGAAGGAATAACAAATGCTTCTTCTTTCCAGCCTAATGCTTCACGAGTTAAAGTAATTTCATCTTTACCTAATGGTGCACCATGACAGTCTTCTTTACCCTGCTTATTTGGTGAACCTAAACCAATAATGGTTTTACACATAATAATGGTTGGTTTTTGATTTTCAGCTTTTGCTTCGATTGTTGCTTGACGAATCGCATCAGCATCATGACCATCTACACGAAGAACTTGCCAACCATAGGCTTTGAAACGCTCTTCTGTATCATCGCTGAACCAGCCTTCTACTTCACCATCAATTGAAATGCCATTATCATCATAATAAGCAATCAATTTACCAAGTTGTAAAGTACCTGCTAAAGAACATACTTCGTGAGAAATACCTTCCATTAAACAGCCATCACCTAAGAAACAGTAAGTGAAATGGTCTACAACTTTTAAATCATCTTTATTGAACTGGGCAGCTAAAGTCTTTTCTGCCAATGCAAAACCAACAGCATTAGCAATACCTTGACCTAAAGGACCAGTCGTTGTTTCTATACCCGGCGCATAACCATATTCAGGATGGCCCGGAGTTCTAGAATGCAATTGACGGAACTGTTTTAAATCTTCAATTGAAAGATCATAACCTGTTAAATGAAGCAAAGCGTATTGCAACATTGAACCATGGCCGTTTGATAAAACGAAACGGTCGCGGTTTACCCATTGTGGGTTAGTTGGGTTGTGATTTAAAAACTCGCGCCAGACGACGTCAGCAATATCTGCCATCCCCATTGGAGCACCAGGATGCCCTGAGTTTGCCTGTTGCACAGCATCCATTGCCAATACACGAATTGCATTTGCAATACGACGTTCGTTTAAAGGGGTCGTCATAAGATCAGAATCCAATTTTAATAGATTGATGAAAAGAAGAAGATGAATAACAATTCAATGCCGCTATATTGTCTTAAAAAAAGGGCTGAGGGTAAACCCCAACACGGTATATTTCTTTATTTTTAATCGTTTCTTGGTTACACAAAAAACATTTAGATCTTTAAGTTATATAAAACAGTGATCATTTTCTTAAATACTGCTCCCCTATGCGGGCAGGCAGTTCTATTAGACTTTGATATATAGATAAAATATTTGGAAATATCTATCTAGCTCAATCATGTTTCTTTTCTTTAGAATCTAGCTTGTGGGACACAATTTTTTTTGTTAAGTCATATGTCTAAAAAATGCACTAATAACAACTTATTAAAATACCAATACTTTAACTAAACACTCTTTATATCAATTTTACTAATACACTTATCAATTAAAACACAGTATAAATGAAACAAATTCATGCTTTTTGGTCAGTATGAACTGGTCCTCAAGCTCAAGTCGATGTAACATATTATGTCTTTTGAAATAACCAAGATAGGACTTTCATGCGCGAGTACGCTGTTTTTACCTCGGAATCTGTAAGCGAAGGTCATCCCGATAAAATGGCCGACCAAATTAGCGACGCTATTTTGGATGCAATCTTAAAAGAAGACCCATACGCACGTGTTGCTTGTGAAACACTGGTAAAAACAGGCGCTGTTGTACTTGCTGGTGAAGTAACAACGACTGCTAATATTGATGTTGAAGCTGTTGTTCGTAATACCGTTAACGGTATTGGATATCACCACTCTGATCTTGGCTTTGATGGATCGACATGTGCTGTAATCAATATGATTGGTAAACAATCACCTGAGATTGCACAAGGTGTAGATCGTCAAAAACCTGAAGATCAAGGTGCTGGTGACCAAGGTTTGATGTTCGGTTACGCAAGCCGTGAAACAGATGTGTTAATGCCTGCTCCGATTTCTTATGCTCACCGTTTAATGGAACGTCAGGCTGAACTTCGTCGCTCAGGCGCACTTCCATGGTTACGCCCAGATGCAAAAAGCCAAGTTACTTTTGCATATGAGAATGGCAAGCCTGTACGTTTAGATGCAGTCGTTTTGTCTACTCAACATGATCCTGAAATTACTCAAAGCCAGCTTAAAGAAGCGATCATTGAGGAAATTATCAAGCCGATCATTCCTGCTGAAATGTTCCATGCTGCTACTAAATTCCATATTAACCCAACTGGCATGTTCGTTATTGGCGGACCTGTGGGTGACTGTGGTTTAACAGGTCGTAAAATTATTGTTGATACATACGGTGGTATGGCTCGTCACGGCGGTGGTGCTTTCTCTGGTAAAGATCCATCTAAAGTTGACCGTTCTGCTGCATATGCAGGTCGTTATGTTGCAAAAAATATTGTAGCTGCGGGTCTAGCTGACAAATGTGAAATTCAGGTGAGTTACGCAATTGGTGTAGCAGAACCTACTTCAATTTCAATTAATACGTTTGGTACAGCAAAAGTTTCTGATGAGTTGATTATTCAACTTGTACGTGATCATTTCGATTTAAGACCGTTTGGTATTACTCGTATGTTGGATCTTATTCAGCCAATGTATAAACAAACTGCGGCTTATGGCCACTTTGGTCGCGAAGGATCAGACACTGCATTTACATGGGAAAAAACTGATAAAGTTGAAGCTCTTAAAGATGCTGCTGGCCTCTAATAGAATTTCATAAAAAAGCCCGCCAATGAGCGGGTTTTTTTATAGTTAAAATTTTCTAGTATGTAGGGTTTACTCTTCTAGCAACCATCCTTGATGCCATATCATTTGTAACTTTGAACAAAATTATTGCCTTGTCGTTTTATCATCCTGATTTAGCACATCAAGTAATGTTGACTGCATTGGCGTATCTTGATGGTTCTGGACATAAATATGGACAACTTTAAATACGACGACAACCGCTAGAC
The DNA here is from genome assembly GCF_025513915.1 of Acinetobacter sp. WU_MDCI_Abxb74. Taxonomy (NCBI): domain Bacteria; kingdom Pseudomonadati; phylum Pseudomonadota; class Gammaproteobacteria; order Moraxellales; family Moraxellaceae; genus Acinetobacter; species Acinetobacter sp. WU_MDCI_Abxb74. The sequence goes on along the minus strand of NZ_JAHPRP010000001.1, from coordinate 324,362 downwards.
AGGCCATCACACAAAACATCCACAAACCATATGGGCTTCGAATATGTTGCGAACCGCAATATGGACATGATTTATCAGTTGATGCCACAACTTTGTCACAACACGCACAATGGTATTGATATAGCATAGGTAACCCTCCTTCCCTCATTTCAACCGTTGTTGTTTTAATAGGTTTGCTACATTTTTAATTTATACATCCTTTATATTTATCCTATGTGAAATGAAAAGATAATTCAATCTGAATGAACAATTGAGTCAATTTAAAAATTTTATTAAAATACAAAAAGATAAGTTAAATATTATTTTTTTAGCACTATTTTTCTTATTTTGATATTTTACCGAATTTGTTAAAATAAGCGAATAGTCTCACATTCTAGGCAAATGCATGTCACATACAAAGCTCATTAATAAGGGTGGCTTTCGCGAAAGAGCGAACAGAAGTCGAGGTTATCAACAATCTGAAAACAAGCAAACCGCTCTACCTTCAAATAAATATCAACCGCAGTCGAAATCACAAGAAGAAAACAAATCAGAAATGAAAGATATTGATTCATCTACTTCAGTTTGCCAGAATAAATAATAGTTTTAAAAATAAAAAAAAGCTTAAACCCATGAGGTTTAAGCTTTTTCACAACACATTTATTAGTCTTTATTTTTATGTTCTATTTTTTTGTGGTCTGGAGTAATGTCTCGCGCTTCACCATCAATAATGTTTGAATCATGGTATTGGCCTTGACCACCACCCTGCTGATTCTGCATATCTTGCATTTGACGCATTAAATCAGCAAATGGGTTTTGTCCCGAAGCATTACCGCCCATGCCACCCATCATTTTATTCATCATAGCTTGCTGACGTTTTGCAAGAGTTCTCATCGCTATATTACGAAATGCAGTTTGAACACCAGGAATCAAAATTAAAACAGCTAAAACATCAGATACAAGACCTGGTAGCATTAATAGGAAACCTGCAAAAGCATAAGCAAGTTTTTTAGTTACTGTTGGATCACTACCTAGCTGGCCTGTCATTTGCATTTGTTGTAATTGAGGCATAATACCCGCAGTACTTCTACGAATAAGCCCAAAACCAATAAAGAAAGCAATAATGAACCAAAAGAACACGTACCAGCCACTGATGAACTGTGCTACGCCAATCCATACGGCAATTTCAACAATCGCACCCAGAACTACAATAAGAAGTAAATTCATTTAAAACTTTATCTATCTCAAAAAGAAAATTCATTGCAGTTTTATTTGACCTAACCTTATCTAAGTTACAAATAAGGACTAAGCATTCCTCTTCGCTCCGATTGTTCCATCTAATTTGTAAAAATTAACATAAGCAATCGTAACAACAAGAGTCTGCAATACTAGAGTACATTTGATTTTAACTCGATAAAAACAAACATGCTTTATTATTAATGAGTGCTGTATCAACTTTATCAAGTGCCACTTCAAGCAGATTTGAATTTTTTTACTCTATTTAAGTAAAAACTCATTCAAAAAAGGGCTCTTTATTCAAATAAAGTCTTATCTGCTGAGCGAAATTAGAAGCATTTCTTTGTTTATGTTCTACTTTTAGAGAACTTTAAAAGTAATACCTAATATAAAATTTCCTAGATAGCTTACATTTCCACTATCTAAGGCTGTTCTATTCAAGTTAAATTAATTAGTAATATTTCAAATTAAACTTAGTCAAACTTATGTATAAAAAAGCCCTTATCGTTGCAACAAGCCTCCTATTTTTATCTGCCTGTTCTTCTAATACGGTGGAACAACATCAAATATATTCTATTGCTGCCAATAAAAATTCAGAAGAAATTAAATCGCTGTTTGATCAAGCGCAGACCACAGGCGTTTTGGTTATTAAGCGAGAGCAAAAAGAAGAAATTTATGGCAATGACCTTAAAAGAGCATCAACTGAATATGTTCCAGCTTCTACCTTTAAAATGTTAAATGCTTTAATTGGACTTGAACACCATAAGGCAACTGCAACTGAAGTGTTTAAATGGGATGGGCAAAAACGTTTATTTCCTGACTGGGAAAAAGACATGACGCTGGGCGATGCCATGAAAGCTTCTGCAATTCCAGTTTATCAAGAATTAGCCCGACGAATTGGTCTAGACCTTATGTCTCAAGAGGTGAAACGAATTGGTTTCGGTAATGCCAATATTGGTTCAAAAGTAGATAATTTTTGGCTTGTTGGTCCCCTAAAAATCACACCTCAACAAGAAGCCCAGTTTGCTTATCAATTGGCCCATAAAACACTTCCATTTAGCAAAAATGTACAAGAACAAGTTCAATCAATGGTATTCATAGAGGAAAAGAATGGACGTAAAATTTATACTAAAAGTGGTTGGGGATGGGATGTTGAACCGCAAGTTGGTTGGTTAACAGGCTGGGTCGTTCAACCACAAGGAGAAATTGTCGCATTCTCACTGAATTTAGAAATGAAAAAAGGAACTCCTAGCTCTATTCGCAAAGAAATTGCTTATAAAGGCTTAGAACAACTGGGTATCTTATAAATTGAACTCTATAGCCCAAGCATAGACTGGGCTATTATTCTGTTTTTTTGAAATGTGAAGTTTTTAATTATCCATCGATAGGATGAAATGGTGTGCTCAAATTTAACTGGTAAAAAGCAGCATCGAGCCATTCCCCAAATTTAAAACCGACTTGTTTAAAAGTGCCTGCATGAGTAAAGCCCATTTTTTCATGTAAACCGATGCTTGCCTGATTGGTCGCATCAATACAACCAATCAATACATGGAGCTCGGCCTTTTGAGCTCGCTGAATCAACTCTTCCATTAAAATTTTGCTTAATCCGCTACCACGATGCTCATGATGAATATAAATACTATGTTCAACGGTATATTTATAGGCAGGAAAAGCCCTAAAGGTTCCCCAGCTTGCAAAACCCAATAACTTGTCAGTCTCATCAACAATCCCTATCACGGGAAAGCCATTTTCTCTTTTAACTGAGAACCAATTTTTCATCGACTCTTCGGAACGCGGTACATAATCATATAGAGCGGTAGAATTGATAATTGCTTCATTCAGAATCTCTAAGATAGCCACTGAATGTTCTGCTTCATTACAATCAATTAAGTGGAAATTAGAATCGAGGGCATAGGTCATAAAGATTCCTTAACGGCAGAGACAAGTTGACTAGAGACAACTAAAATATAGCGAGCGACTTGAGATGAATTATTACTGTATATAACGGGCTGGTTTAGTTGCATTGCCAAACAATCCCCTGTGCTTAAAGCATAAGAAGATTCACCTAATTGAATATCAATTTTCCCTTCCACTACCCAAAGTTGCTGTTGTACCACCTTGGAAGTTTCGCTAATTTCATAAGTAATTCTTGACTGAGCTGGAAACTCAATTTCAACAATCTGAAATGGAGACTTCCAATTTGGAGGTGAAATTTGACGGCGAATATAACCTGTTTCTGGATCTTTCCATTCTGATTGTTGACTACGCCGAACAATGGGCTCAGGTGATTGATTATCTTGTTGGTTAGCGAAGAGTTGAGTCAAAGGTACATCTAAACCATTTGCCAGCTTTTCAAGGACAACCGCAGTTGGGCTTGCCTCACCTCTTTCAATTAAAGAAATTGCAGAGCGGCTCACCTGACATCGTGTAGCAAGAACATCAAGGGTATATCCACGAGCTAAACGCAGTTCACGTACTTGCTGTGCAATGCGAATATTAATATCTTCCATACAACCACAAACTTCACTTCCAAAATTCAAGATAAATATTCCACTAAACTAGAATCTTGTCAATTATCAAAGATTTTTTCTTTTTTAGAAATCTTGAAAAACTATACTTTGTAATAATCCCAAAAAATCTATTTAAAAAACGAAAAATAACCATTCATAAATGACTTGCTTAAATAACTCATGCAGATCATATTTTGGTATGTAACAATACCTTTAAATTATTTATGTAAGCCTTCGCATGTCTTTGATTATTGGGATTGACCCTGGTTCACGCTTAACAGGTTATGGAATCATTGAAAAAGATGGTAGCAAATTACGTTTTATTGATGCAGGAACCATTCGAACAGAAACTAAGGAAATGCCCGAACGCTTAAAACGTATCTTTGCTGGTATTGAACGTATTGTTAAATTTCATGGTCCAACCGAAGCTGCCGTTGAACAAGTGTTTATGGCCCAAAACCCAGATTCGGCTCTAAAACTTGGGCAAGCACGAGGTGCAGCAATAGCCGCTTTAGTTAATTTAGATTTACAAGTTGCAGAATATACCGCCCGCCAAATTAAACAATCCGTTGTTGGTTATGGAGCCGCGGATAAAGAACAAGTACAAATGATGGTCATGCGATTACTTAACCTGACCATTAAACCTCAGGCGGATGCGGCAGATGCACTAGCAGCAGCCATTTGCCATGCTCATGCATCTGGAAGTATGAGTAAACTGTCGGTTCTTAATGCCTTAGGTGGTATGGCACGTGGACGAAGTCGCTCTAGCAGTCGTAGACGTTAAAGTTTTATTGGTTCACGACTTGAGTAATTGCCTGATTCATCTCAAAAGCCTGTAAACCCCGCATACCTTGTTTTGCAAGTCGGTCACCAGCTTGAGCATGAAGGGTAACAATTTCATGTAATGCAACTGCCTTATGGAATTGTGCTTTTAGACTTGCAATCATTCCTGCTAGCACATCTCCCATCCCTCCAGTTCCCATACCAGCATTACCTTGGGTACAAATATAAAGAGTATCTTCTAAAATCAGACTACCTGCTCCTTTAAGCACCCACTGCCCTGCATATTTTTGTTGTAAGGCATAAATCGCAGAGATTCGGTCATTCTCAATCTGAGTAGTGGAACACCCAAGTAATGTTGCAGCTTCTCCTGGGTGAGGCGTTAAATAAATATGTACATTCAATTTTTGGGGTTGTTTTGCTAAAAACCATAAAGCATCTGCATCTAAAACAATTTCGAGGTGTGTACTCTGATTTAACAAATTAAACCATTGTTGGTAGATCTGCTTTGCCCAATCATCACGCCCCAACCCCATTCCAAAACATACTGCATCAACCTGAGATAAAATATCCTTAATAGACTTTTCAGTTAAGGCATTAATATCACGGAGCATAATATTTGGTGAACGAGACAAAATAGCCTGATGATGCTTTTGATGACAAACTACCGTGACTTTACCTGCTCCTGCATGAAAAGCAGCTTCGGCAGCCATAATTACAGCACCGCCCATTTGTTCATGCCCGCCAACGACTAAAACATGCCCATAACTCCCTTTATGACCAAATGCTAATCGCTTAGGAAGTTTAATATTTGTTGATGTTAAATAGGCTAATGGTTTCAGCTCTTGGTCTATAGGAATTAAATCAATTAAATGAAGCTCACCTGTATATTCTTTACCTTGACCTGTAAATAATCCGGCTTTAAGTCCTAAAACTGTAAATGTATGATCAGCTCGTATTGCGCAAGGTAAGGTACAACCTGTATTTGCCTGCAAACCACTTGGAATATCAACAGAAACTTTTAGGCCCGTTTGTTCATTAAATTGTTGAATAGCCTGTTTCCAATCGGCATTCAACTCACGATTCAAGCCAATACCAAATAAAGCATCAATATGACAATCAAAAATTCTTTCAACATTAAAATTTTGATGAATCGGGACTTTCTTTTCTATAGCGAATTGCACAGCACAATGTAGATTAGCTGACTGGCCTAATTCAGCCGCAAATATTTCAACGTGGAATCCTGCTCGTTTTAGATAACTTGCTATAAAGTAGCCATCGCCAGCATTGTTGCCCTGTCCACACCAAACAGCAATATTTTTAATAGACTGCTCTTTAAAAAATTTAATTAACTGTTGAGCAATTGACCAAGCCGCTTGTTGCATTAAACCTAATGATGAGTTTTGTGCAGCAAACCAGCGTTGCTCCCATGCTTGAATAGCATCGCTATGGTAAACTACCGTCTGCATATTATTATCCTCTTCTGTTTTGGTTTATGACATCTTCCGATACATCACGCATTACGGTGCAACAACTTGATCTTCATGAATTAAAAGCATGGATCAAGGCTCAAGCATTAGACTTGGGTTTTGCTGATTGTGTCATTGCAAAACCAGATGCTCAAGAGCAAATGCCTCGTTTTTTAGAGTATCTTGAACGTGGCTATCATGCAGATATGACCTATTTAGAAGAAAATCTAGAAAAGCGGGCTGACCCCAAGTTATTAGTTCCCGGCACAAAAAGTATTATTTGCGTTCGTATGAACTATTTGGTTGAGTCACCAAAGCCGCGTTATGTACCTTTCGAACCGAACTCTGCCATTATTGCCCGTTATGCACGTGGTCGAGACTATCACAAGGTCATGCGTGGTAGATTGAAAACTTTAGCCACACGCATTCGTGAAAAAGTTGGTGATTTTGAATCACGTCCTTTCGCTGATTCAGCCCCTATTTTTGAAAAATCACTAGCTGAAAGTGCCGGAATGGGCTGGACGGGTAAACATACATTGCTCATTCACAAAAAGTCAGGCTCTTTTTTTGTATTAGGTGAACTATTTACATCTCTAGATTTACCGTTCGACGAACCTACAACAGCACATTGTGGTTCATGTAGTGCTTGTATTGATATTTGTCCAACTCAAGCAATTGTCGAGCCTTATATGCTCGATGCACGGCGTTGTATTGCATATTTAACCATCGAATATAAAGGAATCATTCCAGAAGAATTACGTGCTGGTATTGGTAACCGAGTTTTTGGTTGTGATGACTGTCAATTAATTTGCCCTTGGAACAGTTTTGCCAAAACTGCATCCATTAGCGATTTCAATCCTAGAAATGGCTTAGACAGCATCAGTCTTTTAGACATCTGGCAATGGGATGAAACCACTTTTTTAGCTAATACAGAAGGCAGTCCAATTCGCCGAACAGGTTATCAATCATTTAAACGTAATATTGCTATTGGTTTAGGAAATGCTCCCTATTCAACGGAAATTGTAGCTCAACTACAAAATGGCAAAATTTTGCATGATGATATTGTCAATGTGCATATTGATTGGGCAATTGAGCAACAACTCAACCAACTTCAATGATCAAATTAAAAAAATGATGTTTTTTGCCCTATAGCTTTAATACGAATTCTGTATGATTATGTGTAGTGAATTAATGCCATCATCATGGATATGACAATGACTCTACGTAATGATTGGAATCGTGAAGAAATCCAAGCTTTATATGAACAACCCTTCTTGGATTTAGTTTTCAAGGCTCAGCAAGTACATCGCGAGCACTTCACTGCCAATGCGATTCAGGTCAGCACCCTTTTATCAATTAAAACGGGTAAATGCCCTGAAGATTGCAAGTACTGCTCACAATCTGCACATTACGAATCAAAATTAGAAGCAGAAAAACGTATTGCTGTAGAAAAAGTGATTAGCGAAGCAAAAGCTGCAAAAGATTCAGGTTCTTCACGTTTTTGTATGGGCGCAGCTTGGCGTAACCCACATGAACGCGATATGCCTTATGTGTTAGAAATGGTACGTGAAGTAAAAGCGTTAGGTATGGAAACCTGTATGACTTTAGGCATGCTTAACCAATCTCAAGCAGAGCGCCTACAAGTTGCTGGTTTAGATTATTACAACCACAACCTAGATACATCTCGTGAGTATTACTCTCACATCATTAGCACACGTACTTTTGATGATCGTTTAAATACCCTAGATTATGTTCGCCAAGCTGGAATGAAAGTTTGTAGTGGTGGCATTGTGGGTCTAGGCGAAAGTCGTGAAGACCGTGTTGGTTTATTACATGAATTAGCTACCCTACCAATTCATCCTGAATCTGTACCAATTAACATGCTTGTTCCAATTGAAGGAACGCCTTTAGCAGATGTTGAAAAGCTTGATGTAATTGAATGGATCCGTACTATTGCGGTTGCACGTATTATTATGCCGCATAGCTATATTCGTTTATCTGCTGGTCGTGAGTCATTAAGTGATTCAGATCAAGCATTAGCATTTATGGCGGGTGCAAACTCATTATTCTCTGGTGATAAGTTACTCACCACACCAAATGCAGGTGAAGGTAAAGACCAAGCGTTGTTTAATAAGCTAGGCTTAACTGCAGAAAAACCAAAAGCAACAGTTGCTGAATTATCAGTAAATGCCATGAGTGCGTAACTCAAGGCATTAAAATAAAAAAAAGCCCTGATTATTCAGGGCTTTTTTTTATTTAGACAGAAGTAACTAAAATTCCATAAGTGGCATTAAGAAATGTCCCTACTCGAATAATGTCTTTTCCTGCTGCATGCGTTACAGACAACTCTTGGCTCAACACATCAAAATTAAAAGCATCAAAAACATCTTGATGATGTAAAAGCCAAGACACTGTATCTGCTATATTATCATCCGCAATATAAGTTAAGGCCTTAAAGTCTTTACTCATAAACAACTCTTAAAATTAAATTTTATGAATTTTATATGAGTTAACTCTACCTTAAAAGCAAATCTAAGCTGCTTTAGGGTTTAGTAAAGAATGACCTGACAATAAGCTTGTCAAAGCTTGTGGTGAAAATTCCAAAGAAAGCACATGATTCTTGAGATTAACAGAGTGCTTATTGATCAATGGAAGTAACCCTTCTTCTGTTTCAAAGACATATTCATCTGCAATATTTAAGATACCTTCAAGATTAGTTGTACTTGAAGCAAGATCATGGCTAAAGATGTCATAAATCGTTTGTAAGTTAAACGATGTCTGCTGCTCCGTTGGGTGCTTAATGAGATAATCCTTCAAAAACAAAACTAGTTTATGAGCAAAGAAAAAGTAATTAGGTTTATAGCTATACTTCATACTATTCATGGAACGGAACTCCAGATTATCTTTTATTGAATTACAACTAAGACAGTAGGAATTGAATCTTAAAAAATTCTTAAAAAATAAATATATTTACAAGATAAATTAAAAAATACTTTTTATATATAAAACAACATCTTAAACAAAAATAACAAGCAATTCTTATCTTAAATATTTCAAAAATAAATTAATTTAATAAAATACAAATACTTAAATATTACTAATTTTTTAATTTTATTTTAAAAATGAATAAAAAGATATTTTACCAAATGATAAAAAATATATTTTCAAAATATTCATTAATAAAAATAACTGATCAAAATATATATAAATATAATGTTTTTCTTGTTTTTTGATTGAAAAGTGATATATTTCCTTCGCCTTACTTAAGCAGAATAAACTTGCTAAAAAGTAATGGATTTTATTTTAAAAGGCTATTCTGGGGATTTTATGAAAAAGTTTATTTTTATAGCGGCAGTTTCTCTCTTAAATATAACAAATGCACAAGCTGCAGATGGCACAATTACTATTAATGGTCTTGTCACTGATAATACTTGTACGATTGATACTGGAGATAAAAATCTAACAATCAACCTGCCTACAGTTTCATCTCAAACCTTAAAAAATGCAGGTGATGTGGCTGGTCGTACTCCATTTCAAATTAATTTAACGAACTGTTCTTCTGCTGGCAAAGTAGCCACTTATTTTGAGCCGGGCGCTACCGTTGACTTTAATACGGGTCGTTTATTAAACCAAGCAACCTCGAGCGGGGCAACAAATGTGAATATCCAGTTGTTAGGCAGTAATAACGCTGTAATTCCTGTACTCGCTACAGGCACAAATGGAGCTCAGACCAATTCACAATGGGTGAATGTTTCGGCAGGTGGTGATGCTGACCTTAACTATTATGCTGAATACTATGCTACAGGTGCTTCTACTGCGGGTACGGTAACATCGCAAGTAAAATACACCATTATTTATCAATAAAATTAAAATTGAAGCTTCTATTTAAAGATAGAAGCTATCTCCTATCTATTATTCATTATTGAGAATATGACTCATGCTTTTTCGTGGTCGTAAGTTTTTTTGGGGATTAGTTTGCCTACAGGTAGCACTGACTACCACCGGTCATACTGAAATTGTTTTACATGGAACTCGTGTCGTTTATCCTTCAAATGCACGTGAGATCACTTTGCAACTGAGTAATAACGGTACAGCTCCGTCTCTTGTTCAGGCTTGGATTGATGATGGAAATGCAAAATTAACTCCTGATGAAGCAAATGTGCCTTTCATTATTACTCCACCGATTTCACGAGTAGAAGCAACTAAGGGCCAAACTTTAAGAATTACAGCTCTACCTAATACTTCTCAATTAAGTCAGCAACAAGAATCAATTTTTTGGCTTAATGTTTTAGATATACCTCCTAAACCTGAAGGTAAAACTCAACAAAACCAGACCACTTCTATTTCTAATAATTTTTTACAGCTTGCTGTTCGTTCGCGCATTAAATTTTTTTATCGCCCTATAAATCTAAAAGAAAATATTGAACAACTAAGTGAGAAAGTTCAATGGAAAATGAATGATAAATATCTAGTAGTGAAGAACCCGACACCCTTTTTCCTCACTATTACATCCATTTTTCAAGGAGGTGAAAGCCATAAAACAGACTTATTACAACAAGGTTTAATGGTTGCTCCATTTTCCGAAGATAAAATAAAAATAAAAAATAAAAATGTAGCAGATATGAGCTTTGTATATATCAATGATTATGGTGGAAGAGTTGAGCACCCAATAAAGTTCTAACCTTACTGTATTACTTAAAAAACCTAAATACCTATCATGAATAGGCTCTAAAACTATGTCTAAATGGTTTATACCTTATATATGTTTAAAAAGCCCTTTTACTTATTATGTGGCCTCAAGTATTGCGGTATGTATGCCTTTGGCTGCATATGCCGAAAATAGTACTGATGTTTCAGGTTTCTCAAAAGCAGAGTTTGATAGTAATTTTTTAGTAGGTAATGCGCAAAAAATTGATATTGGTCGTTTCAAATATGGAAACCCCATCTTAGCTGGTGAATATAGCTTAGATGTCTATATTAATGGTCAATGGCTGGGTAAGCGGCGCATGCGCTTTAATGCCAGCTCTCCTAACCTACATGCCGAAACCTGTTTTACAGAAGCCATGTTACTAGAATATGGCATAAAAGCTGATGTGCTTAACAAACATTCTCATACATCGTCTCTTTCTTGTGACGCACTCGGAACTTGGATAGATAATGCTTTTTATTTATTTGATAGCTCCCGTTTAAGAATTGATATTTCTATTCCCCAAGTCACATTAGAAAAAAATGCACAGGGCTATATCGACCCACATTTGTGGGATCGAGGTATTAATGCAGCTTTTTTGACATATAACGCGACTGCTTATCGGATAGTTAACGAACAACATGAAAGTACATATGCCTTTATGGGGACTAATCTTGGAGCAAATTTAGCAAGTTGGCAATTTCGCCATAATGGACAATGGAAATGGCAAGACCATACTGATTTTCAAACTGATCATTCTTCTTATACTTCAACAAATACATATATACAAAAAGCATTTCCAAAAATTCATGGGGTTCTGACTTTAGGCGATTATTTTACTAATAGTGATTTTATCGATTCGTTACCGTATCGCGGCGTAAATATTTCAAGTGATGACCGAATGCTTCCCAACAGTATGCTTGGTTATGCTCCCAGAGTAAGAGGTTATGCAAAAACCAATGCGAAAGTCGAGGTTAGGCAACAAGGCAATTTAATTTATCAGACAACGCTCCCCCCCGGAAACTTTGAAATTAATGATCTTTACCCAACAGGATTTGGAGGCGAGCTACAAGTTTCTGTAATTGAGTCTAATGGAGTAATTCAAAAATTCTCTATTCCATATGCCTCTGTCGTCGAAATGCTACGCCCTCAAATCAGTCGATACTCTTTTACTTTAGGGCAGTTTCGAGATTCAAACCTTAGCCTAAATCCATGGCTGATACAGGGTAAATATCAACGAGGAATTAATAACTACCTCACAACTTACAGTGCGGTTCAAGCAACCCAGCAGTATCTCTCGTTATTAGTAGGCACAGCTTTTTCAACACCCATTGGAGCTGTCTCTTTTGATGCCACTCAATCAAAAGCTGAGTTTGATCATCAATCTAAAATGACAGGGCAAAGTTATCGTTTAAGTTACAGCAGATTATTTTCATCAACAAATACTAATTTAACATTGGCTACTTATCGCTATTCAACAGAGAACTATCTCAAATTACGTAATGCAATTTTAATTCAAGATTTACAACAACAAAATATTGATAGCTTTTCCGTAGGCAAACAAAAAAGTGAATTCCAGATTACTTTAAATCAAGTTCTTCCAAAGCAATGGGGAAATTTTTATTTAGTGGGTTCATGGATAAACTATTGGAATCAACCCACGACCAATAAACAGTTCCAATTAGGTTATAGCAATCAATTTAAAGATTTAACTTATAGTTTATCTGCAATGAGCAGCAAAGTTGAAGAAGGTGGTACTCGCACAGGTCAAGATACGCAGTACCTAGCTTCTTTATCTTTTCCACTCGATTTTAAGAAAAATTCTTTAACTTTTAATAGTGTTGTTGGTGAGGATAGTCAGACTTTAAGCTTCAGTGGCTTTACAGGAAGTCGCTTAAACTACGGCGCATCAATTTCTAATCAGGACCATGGTCAAACCAACCTAAATATTAATGGGACCTATAAAACAAACTATACAACACTAGGTGCCTCATTAAGTCACGCAGATTCCTACCAACAAGAAATGCTTAGCTTCAGTGGCAATGTTGTTGCTCATTCCCAAGGAATTCTGTTTGGGCCAGATCAGGCTCAAACCATGGTGTTGGTCTATGCACCGGATGCTACTGGAGCACAAGTCGGCAATACATCAGGGCTCAGTATTAACAAAAAGGGATATGCAGTTATTCCCTATGTTACGCCTTACCGTATGAATGACATCAGCCTTGATCCACAAAACATGTCCACACAAGTTGAACTTGGTGAGAGCAGTTTACGGATTGCCCCTTATGCAGGTTCAATCACTAAAGTTCAATTCTCAACAAAAAAAGGTTATGCACTTTTTATTAGTACAACAACATTAGATGGCTCACATCTACCTTTTGCCGCACAGGTATACAACCAGAATAACGAAGTAATAGGCATTGTCGCGCAAGGCAGTCGCATTTATTTACGAACACCCTTAACCCATGACCGTTTATATGTGAAATGGGGAAATACGAGTACTGAAAAATGTGAAATTGAATACGATATAGCGGATCAAATAAAGCATAACAACCAACCAATTATTATGACAAAGGCAGTCTGTAAATGAATAATATTTTAAAAAAAATTGGATTTTTGGCAGTGAGTTTATTTGCTTATAGCCATACAAATGCAAATTGTAATTTAAGTAAAGGATTTACTACCGTCGATATTCCAATGAATATAGGTAAAATCGTAGTAAAACCAAATGATCCAATAGGAACAATCTTACAAAAGAATACTTTTACAATATCTCCTAATAATTCAACTGCAACTTGTAATCGTGCAAGTGATCAAATTATTGCAGCTCTCCCCTTAAATTATCCAATTAGCCCAATAGGTAATAATGTTTATGCGACTAATATTCCCGGTATCGGTATTCGTCTTTATCGCGAAGCAGCCGATGCTTCAGATTTTTCAGGATATTATCCCTATAGACGCACATTAACACCAAATAAAGCATATACGCTTTCCCCAGGGTATTTTGTCATGGAGGTGATTAAAACTGCCATGACAACAGGTTCTGGAGCACTAGTAGCAGGCCGTTACAGCACTTATTATGTATCAGGTCAACAGAACCGCCCATTTTTAACCACTACCGTATTAAGTAATGCCCCTATTCTTATTGCATCCTCATCTTGTGAAATTCAAAATGGTGTAGATTCACCAGTTCAACTTCCAACCGTGATGAAATCAGGCTTTAGAGCGATTGGGTCAACCCAAGGAGAACAGAATTTTAATCTGTCAATCTTATGTAATGGCGGCGAAAACAACTCTGGGATCGCTACGAGCAATACGATCAGCTTAAGTTTTGATTATAATTCTGATAACTCAAATAATCAGGTGATTAACAACAGTGCCGCGAATTCAATCAAAGCCAACGGTGTGGGTGTCGAACTGTTATGGAATATGAATGGAGCAAATCAGCCGATTCAAAAAGCAAGCAAACTAAATATAGGTATGGTGAGTTCCAACCAAACTGTTGAATATGATATTCCTTTAACTGCTCGTTACTATCAGACTGCCACCAATGTAACCGCAGGTGAGGTTAAAGCCACAGTGACGGTGACGATTCAATATGATTAACAACTATCTATAAAATTACTAAAAAATAAGCTCAATGCTACCAAGAGAACTCAAAAACTCATAATTTTCAAACTTTGTAGTTCTATTAAAAAATCACATAAAAAAATGCTCATAAGCAAAAATAGCAAATGAGCATTAGTGATAACCACTTAACCTGAAATACAAATTGTGGGAAATAGATCACAATTTGCATGAGTATAATTTCAAAAATCAGCTTAAAGATCAAGTCTTTTTTTTAACAAAAATTCTAAAAGACAACATAAGACATTGTTCTAAATAAATTAAATAAATAAATTTTATTTATAAAAGCTATTTTATAGTGTTTCTAAAGAATTATCATTCTATTAATTAATAAAAACTTAATTTTAAGAAAAATTAAAAGATAGCCCTCAAGTCACCCAAATAAAAATTTATTTTTAATTTCAAATATTTAAGTCAAAACCATAAAAATTTAAATTTCAGAGAATTACATAATTTATAATAAAAAAAACATAAATAAATTTAGAAATCCCCTTCAATTGCCAATAATATCTTTAGACTTTTTATCAGAACGTAACATGCTCATTTTTTGGAAAATATTATGTATCTTATTACTAAGTCTAGGTGCTACAAGTATAGGTTTTGCGATTAGTAACATTGATCTTTTTCTTTTTTTTATAGGTTTACTTTTATTAACCTCCTTTATCTTAGCTTTAAAACAAGCACGTGAAGATGCGGGTTTCTTTCCTGATAATTAAACTAATATAAGTTTCTTAGATATAGAATCAGCAATAAAATCATGGTTGAATATGCGCTATAGTTTATAGGGTGGTCATCAAATTATGTCTAAAAATTCTTCAGACGCTGGAATTTTTTTATGGATGACTTACCAGACTATGCAAAAGATGGGCTTAGATGCAGCATCTATTTTTGCAAGTGTAAATTTGCCTAATCAACCACCCGATAAAAATATTCGCAGAGATAATTCTACCCAACAACGATTTTGGACAGCCGCTGAAGAAATTAGCCAAGATACAGACATTGGTCTACATGTAGGTAAGCAAATGCCCCCTTTCAGAGGGTTGGTCATTGAATATTTATTTTTGAGCAGCTCTACATTTGGTGAAGGATTGCAGCGCGCACTAAGATATCAAACTCTACTTACAGATGTATTTAGCCTTTACTTAACCATTAATGAAGATAAAGCTATATTATCGGGTTTTGAGCATCCCGTAAGACATTATCTAGAATGTGGAATTGGTATTTTTCTTAATTTTTTTAAATATATTACGAATAATGAATTCAGACCTACTCACATTACTCTACCTTATCAACAAGGTGCCTCGCCTGAAACTTATCAAGAGATGTGGGAATGCCCCGTCATTCTAGACCAAACAAAAGGTACTATTGTTTTTCCTAGTGTACTATTAAATAAGAGCTCGCCAGCTGCTGAACCAGAATTATTAAAAATCCATGAAACTCTTGCGGAACAACAGTTATTAAATTTAGAAAAGCACCAGCTCATTCATGCGATTGAACGTTTGCTTAGTAATGGATTACTTGAATCTGGGCAATTTGATCAAAAATTGATTGCAGAACAATTAAACCGCAATCCTCGGACTCTTCGCGCTGATTTACAAGCTATTAATACAAATTATGAAAAGATTCTAAATCAACATAGAGAAAAACTTGCCAGACGGTTGCTTGCTAATACACAAGAAACTATTGATCAAATTGTTTATTTAACCGGTTTTTCAGAGCCCTCTGCATTCACACGCGCATTCAAACGATGGACCAATGAAACTCCAAGTGCTTATCGACACCGCAAACAAAAACAATCAAATTGATTCTAAAGGCAATTGGTCTACTGCCTATTAGGTCAAAGGGATAAAACGTTCTTCTTTTACAATGAATTTAAATTGTGATTAAGAAGAAGTACTCAATATGTTTGGATTTCCTGTAGGTGTTTTTGTTGCCAATGGTCTTGAATGGTACTTTCATAAAGTCTGGTTACATGAATTTCCAAGCAAGTATCGCAATAGTCCACTTTTCACCCATATCGCACATCATAAGCGTGCCCGTTTAAATGGCTTTCATGATGAAGGCTATGCCGAATCTATGCTTAAAAATGCTGAAATTTATAATGAAAAAACAGCCTTAATTGGATTAGCAGGTGCTGCTACCATTTTTTTACCTGTAGCTCCTTTTTTTGCAGCGGGCCTTTATTATGGTATATGGAATTATTGGCGTGTGCATGCTAAGTCTCATTTAGATCCAGAATATGCAAAAAAGCGTATTCCTTGGCATTATGATCACCATATGACAAGTAATCAGAATGCTAATTGGTGCGTTACTAAACCTTGGTTTGACTATATTATGGGAACAAGAGTAACTACCGAAGTATCTCAGACCGAAACTAATCCTTTAGGGATAAAATTACCTAAATGGGTAGAAAAACCTATTAATTCAGCTGCTAGACGTTTACTTGCTAAGTCTTTTGCCAAAATTGATTTAAACTCTCGTCAAGATGAATCTAATTTACGTGAAGGCATAGAAGTTAGTCTGACCTAGTGTATTGATCTAACTAAATTCAAAAGAAGCTGTGGAAAAATGGCAGCTTCTTTAAACAGACGTCTAAGATTTAGCATTTATTAGCCAAGTTTATATTCTAAAAGACTCGAAACAACTCACCAGAAAATCCATGACTACACGTATTGCAGGGCTATGCCGTAAATCTTCATGGGTTACCAACCAGATTTCAGCACTCATAGGATGATCGTCTTGCAATCTTATCAAGTTACTCAGTGTTCCTAAAAAATCAGGTAAGACAGCTAACCCAGCTTCACCACATGCTGCTCTCCACTGAAGTTCAGGATGGTTTGTGACCATTATAGGTTCTTTATGGCCTAATTTTTCTTTTAATTTCTGCTGTTTTTGGCCAT
Organism: Acinetobacter sp. WU_MDCI_Abxb74; assembly: GCF_025513915.1. NCBI lineage: Bacteria > Pseudomonadati > Pseudomonadota > Gammaproteobacteria > Moraxellales > Moraxellaceae > Acinetobacter > Acinetobacter sp. WU_MDCI_Abxb74. Next base: position 307,174 of record NZ_JAHPRP010000001.1, on the reverse strand, counting down.
GTACTCCACCTACCTCTACGCTAATCCACTCATAATTTTCAGGCTCTGTTGAAGCCAAATAATTTGAAGCAGCATATATTCCAAAAGGAATTTCACCTACTTTACGAGCAACTAAATTTTCATCCTTAGGACGTCCAAATCGTACAGCAATATCAGCTTCACTATGCTGTAAAGATACATAATGAACATCACCGAGCACACGTAATTTTAATTGTGGATAATGACGATAAAATCTTCCCAGATGAGGCATGATAAGATGCGCCGCCGTTAAAGGAGGCATACTAATAGAAACACTCCCCATTACTTCTTGCTGACCTGCCTGAGTTAAACGTTCAATAGAAAAAGTTTCTTCCATCATACGACCGACGACTTGTGCAAGACGTTCCCCATCTGGGGTAAGTATGTATGTGCGTGGTCTACGATCCACTAATTTAAGTTTTAAGTTTTGTTCTAGCTGCGCAATTCTTCTGGATACAGTTGCATGATCTACGCCCAATTTTCTTGCGGCAGCAGACAGTGACTTCTCTTCAGTAAAAACTGAAAAGTAATGTAAATTTTCCCAATCTATCATTGTGCAAATTTTCACATCAGAAGTGTATTAATACGGAATTGTACACCTTTATATAATTGCCCAGAATAAAACCTTTCTTAAGGGAGCCTGTCGATGAACAGAACGGTGGCTTATGCCTATGCTGGTGTTGTAATAACGATGTTTTTTTGGGGATCAGCATTTAATGCAATGTCTTATATTATTCAACATATGCCTCCGCTATCTGCCGCATCTGAACGGTTTTCAATTGCAAGCCTAGGCTTACTCCTGATCTTTTCAATAACAGGCAAACTAAGATGGGCAGCCTTAAGTCAGAATTTATTTATCTATCTTATTATTGGGGTTGTCGGCATTGCGGGATTCAACATAGGTTGCTTTTATGGTTTACAGACTACATCTGCGGTGAATGGGGCCTTAATTATGGCAACTACACCGTTGATGACCTTATTAATGACAATTGTATTGGACGGTGAAAAACTTACCCCTAGTAAGTTTTTAGGCGTTTTATTCGGCTTAAGTGGCGTATTACTCGTCATTAGTCAAGGACATATAACAACGTTACTTCACCTAAAAATAGATATTGGAGACCTATTTATATTGTTAGGGGCTTTTGGATTTTGCTTAGCTAATGTTTTATCTCGCCGCTATGTAAAAAATGCCACTCCGCTAGAAACAACGACTTTTTCTATGATGTTCGGTGCCATAACACTTAGCGTGTTGAGTATGATATTTGAAGATCCTCTTACGGCCCTTACCTCTGCGCCAATAAATGCACATTTAGCCATGGGATATGTGATTATCTGCTCTACAATGATTGCTTATTTATTCTGGTTTAATGGCATACAAAAGTTAGGCGCTGGACGTGCTTCCGTCTTTTTTAACTTTGTACCAGTGTTCAGTATGCTGATCGCCCTCCTTACAGGACAGTCTCTCAATATCTGGCAATTGGTAGGTACAGCTTTAGTCATGCTTGGTGTAATAAGTAGCGGAGGTCTTTTAAAAATTAAAGGAACGCCTCTTATAGTTAAACATTGTACAAAATAGGAAATATACTGCTACATTAAAAATTCTATATTTATCATGTAGCAGTATTTTCAAATATAAAAAACTATTTATTTAATAACTTCTTTAATTTTATAAGTTTTATTTTTAAAATATATTTTTACATTTTTGATTATTTATCACAAAAGCTCATCTTAATTATTCCGTTGTAACAAATAATATATGTTTCTTTAAAACTTAATCAAAGATTGCCATATATAGTTTTAAAACAACCAATGGAGATATTAAAATGAAGCTGGATTTTACAACCATTGAAAAGCAAGCTAAATTGCTACAAGAAGAGCAAGAAAAAATAGAGCAACAAGATCATGACTTTCAAGTTGCTTTAGATAAGCACAGAGAATCTTTAAAGAATTTATTTAAAGATCTTTTCTCTGACCATGAAATTAAAACAGAAAATGGAGGTCATTTTTGTGTGAATTTTGGAAATTTTAAAATTTCTTTATTAATTGAAACTGCTAAATTTGAGAACGGTGTTCCTGTAAAATTAAATTCGGTGAACCCTGTTATTGTTAAATTTAAAAAAGACAAGCCAGTTGCAAAAGCACAATTTACCGATGCAACTCAATATTTAGATAATTATTCAGAAACTCCAAACTATCAATATTATTATAAACAAGAAGATAAAACTCAACTCGTCCAATTCTCTGAACTTCCAACTTTTTTTCAAGCTATATTAGACACGAATGTATAAAGTCAGGCCCTCAATAGAGGGCTTTTTTATATATTATTTTTTTATCATTTAAATCTATTAAAAACAAAATCAATCTAATTAATTTTTTATTTATCTATGAAATATTTAAGCCACTTTTAGGTTCTACAGCCTCAAAAAGTATTTGATTCTTTCCAAAATTACTTGTATATACATGTTTGTATTTGTTTGTACAAATGCGGACTTAATAAAAATAGAGTGGACTCTTAAAGGACAGGGAGAGTGTAATGGACTCATCGGCTGAGAAACCAAATAGTAGTTTTATTGAAAACCGAAGTATTGATTTTATTCCAGAGAATGAAAGACATGGCAGAGTGTTTGCTCAATTCACTCTCTGGTTTGGTGCCAATTTGCAAATCACGGCCATTGTGACGGGTGCACTAGCAGTTGTATTAGGTGGAGATGTTTTTTGGTCGATTATTGGTTTATTTGTGGGACAGTGTTTTGGTGCTGCTGTCATGGCTCTACATGCTGCTCAAGGTCCAAAACTTGGCCTTCCGCAAATGATTTCAAGTCGTGTTCAATTTGGGGTATATGGTGCGTGTATTCCAATCATACTCGTCTGTCTCATGTATATTGGATTTACAGCAACTGGAGAAGTACTCGCAGGTAAAGCAATAGCGCACCTAGCACATGTCAGCAATACAACTGGCATCTTAATTTATGCTTGCTTTATTATCTTATTTGCAACGATTGGATATCGTTTAATTCATGTGGTAGGCAAAGTAGCCAGTATTATTGGCTTGATTGCTTTTGTTATCATTTTGACTCAAATTTTAGCTCTTTCTCATTTCTCAGAACTCTTAGCAGTACGTCATTTCAGTTGGTCTTCATTTTTACTAGCAGTTTCACTTTCTGCTTCTTGGCAAATCTCTTTTGGACCATATGTTGCAGACTACTCTCGTTATCTTCCAACCAAAACATCTTCATCTCGCGTTTTCTGGGCGGTTGGTTTAGGTTCTTTATTAGGTTCACAAATTTCAATGACCTTAGGCGTTTTGATTGCTCAGGTTGCAAACGGGAATTTTGTTGGAAATGAGGTTCAATATGTGGTTGGAATGAACCCTATTGCCCTAGCCGTGACCTTTTTATATTTTAGTATTGCTTTCGGGAAAGTTACTCTGACGACCTTAAATGCCTACGGTAGTTTTATGTGTGTTGCTACGATTTGGAATAGTTTTAAATCGACAAATCAAATTTCAAAAATAACAAGATTGCTCATTGTTCTTGCTATGGTTATGATCTCGACCTTTATAGCAATTATTGGCGAGCACACTTTCTTAAGTGCTTTTAAAGCATTTATTTTGTTTTTACTGACTTTTTTTATTCCATGGAGTGCAATTAATCTTGTTGATTACTACTTTATCTCTAAAGAAGAATGCGATGTAGATGCGCTCTATGATCCAAATGGCAAGTATGGCCGTTGGAATCGAATCGGTATTACTTGCTACTTTTTAGGTATTTTGATTCAACTGCCATTTATTGATAGTAAATTCTATACGGGGCAAATTGCTGCCATGTTAGGAGGAATCGATTTATCATGGCTTGTTGGACTGATCACTACAGCACTGATTTATTATATTTTCGCAAAAAAGGCTCAACTCAAATTTTCTAAACAGTTAGTCATTGACCAAATTAAATAGTAAAACTCAATAAGCTATCAAAGTCGAATACCTTGATAGCTTACTAATATCATTTGGGGCTATTCTTGTAAGGCTTTACCCTGTGCTGAAATAGGTAGCCCAAATAATTTATCGAAGCTCCAATTAAAAATAAAAGTGTAGATGGGAATAATGATAATAAAGGCCACGTCTAACCAAAAAGCAGCAATCAGAGAGATATCCATCCACCATGCAATAAGAGGAATTAAAAACAGAACTAAGGTAAGCTGAAAACCAATTGCATGCCCAACCCTACGTTTGACTGTACGAATATTACTACTTTGCCCTGCCTCCCATTTTTCATATAAAACATTGTAGATAAAATTCCAAGTTACAGCGATGGTCGTAATCATGACAGAAAGTGGTCCTGTATGTTCCACACTATCACCTGCCAAAAAAGCTAACCCTACTGATGAAATAATCATTCCAATCACTTCATAAGAAGAAACATATACGATTCGACGCTTTACACCTTGCATAATCAACAAACTCTACTTAATTCTTTATATTTTAATTTCAGTTAAAATCATATATAAAGTTAATAGCTTTCAGTTTTGCTGACATCAAAATGAATTTTAACAGTGAAAATATTGAACTCTTCATTACTGTACTCGATACGGGTTCTTTCTCTGCGGCCGCTCGTAAACTAAATCGAGTACCCTCAGCAGTCAGCATGGCCATTGCTAATTTGGAAGCAGAATTGGGATACACCTTATTTGAACGAACTCCTCGAAAGGTCATTCCAACCTCTACGGCATTAGCTTTAGAGCCTCAAGCTCGCATTATTTCTGAACAGCTTAGGCTATTTAGTACGCATGCCCATGAACTTTCTTTAGGGCTTGAAACTAAATTACGCATTGGCGTTGTTTCAGATGTAAATACCAAATTATTATTTTATTCAATAAAAAAACTAGCCGATAAATTCCCATTACTTAATATAGAAGTTATTACTGCCCCTCAAGATGACATCGTCAATTTACTTTATACGGAAGAAATTAGTCTCTGCTTAGCCGGCTCAGACCTAAATATAAAAATGCGTGAAAATTTGCAATTGGTAATGACGGAAACAGTAGTTGCCACGATTTCGTCTAGTCATAGTCTTCTACAAGAGAAAACAAAGCAGTTTTCTATTGAAGAGTTAATCAATATTAGGCAAATTGTAGTAGCGAGTAGTGACCATGAAGTGACAGATTCTCGTTCAATTATTGGTGCAATGTACTGGAAAACGAATAGTTTACAAACAGCAATTAATATAGTTGAAGCAGGACTCGGCTGGGGAAATTTTCCTTTATCATTAGTACAAGAAAAAATCGATCAAGGTCATTTAGTTCTTTTAGATTTTAAAAATACCAAAAATCATTTACCTCTATCCATTTACTTAATTTGGCTTCAAGACCGTCCATTATCTAAAGCGGCTCGAGAACTCATCCAAATGATTCAAGAAAATTTATAACTTTTATATTTTAGTTCTGAGCAAGCATAAGTCTCTCTTTATGGTTTTATTTCTGGTTATATGTATTTATTTTAAAAGTTTAGAATATTGTTCTGCCCTATTTTCTCAATATTACAAAAAGCAAGAAGCCTACTTAAAAAAGCAGGCTTCTTACTGTATTTCAGGACTAAGCAATAGTTTTTTATTTTGGAATAATACGTTTATACTTTATTAAAACCTAGCATTTTAGTCAAGAATAAAATCAATAAAATACAAACATTTGACTTCAGTGTGAAAACAATCACATTTTAAGTTTTATATAGAAAACATATTAGAAAAAGAAAGAAATTTCAATGAAAAAAATCTCATTTTCTCTACCCAAAAGCACTAATTTTTTAATAAAATGAGATAAATCGCTTAATTTTAAGATGACCTCACTTTCATTCATTATTTTTTATTTCACCCTTAAAGCTTTACTTATCAACTTTAGATACTTTGCTTCTTAATATTCTATGAGTAATTTAAGATCATATCCTATATTTAAAAGCATGAAAAAAATTATTCACATATTCTGAAACAAAATTAATTTTATAAATATTATTTTTATTCTTAGTTTTAGAATGTTAATTAGGGGCTCTAATTCAAATCAATTAGAAAAAATTTAATTATCTTTAATATATTTATTACAATTTCTATAAATTCACAGAAAAATCCATATTAAAAATAATAAATCATCAATTCTATAAATATAATTTCCTGATTTAATTTTATTCAAAATATTTTTATAGTTATTATTAAAATAATTTTCGATCAAAAATTTATAAATTGTGCACAATACATATATATACAAATCAGCTTGTGCTCTACTACTTTTCATTAAACTGATCTAACTTTATTTTGTCAGCATTATCCAAACAACCTCCCACAACTTGGTTAAATTTCAAACGATATGTATTTTAAAAGCATTAATAATTCGAATCGAAAAGACAATGAGGACTCTATCGCTATAAACTGCTGGCTGGAATAAGTTCTAATTGATCGATAAATAACTTAGTACACTTTACTCGTGAAGTACTCATACGCTAGAATCCATATCGCTTGTAATACTTAACCAAAATAACACAATTTTTTTTGAGTCTGCTATGCACCTACTTTAGAAAATGACTTGTGTTTAATTAAAAAATTGATTAGTATTGCACGCACTGAAAAGCCTTGAGATTAAAAGCTTTTCTTGTATATAGGGCCTATAGCTCAGTTGGTTAGAGCAGCGGACTCATAATCCGTTGGTCCACAGTTCAAGTCTGTGTGGGCCCACCAAATACGAACCTCATAAACCAAAAAGTTTATGGGGTTTTTTAATATGTATTCGAACAGAATATGGCTCACCGTTATAAACAATACTTAAAATTTAATTATCAAATTTTAAAATATATTTTTATTTCCAAATTTTAACTTTTTTAAAATAAATTTTCTTCTTGTGCTGAATATTTCTATTGCATCAATTAGGCTAAGATTTGTTTCCGCATAGTTTCCGAATGCTCTAATTGAGTATCCCAGAACTTTTCCCATAAATCACAATACTCTAAGCATATCTTTTCAATATAGTTATAATCTTCTTCTGTACAAGCTTGCATCAAGACATACCACAAGTCTTCTTCATGATCATCATCCGCGGCTTCGGCACTCTCATCTTCAGAAATACCATGTACATGATAATAACCACCACCCTCCACCTCCAAACCTACGGCTTTAGTTGCTTTACGTAAAGGTGGACTGTAAAGGATGACCTCTTCTTCCGCGACTGCTAATAAGGCTGAAACAGCTTTATAGTCATGATAAGCATTTTCTAAAAACACTCTAACTTGATCTGCAATATCACTTGGTTGATAAGTCAAACGATCTTCTTCTGTAATACCAAAATCATTTAATACATCTTCAAATAAAGGATAATGGGCATATTCTGGGTTTCCCTGATAATAACCATCTTTGTCTAAACCTGGTCGAAACCCAAACTCATCAAAGATATTTAGACTTAAAAGAAAACGTGGAAACATTTTTGCGCCAGCATGCAACCTTGGCTCTAATTGTTTAGTTTGAAATTGGGCCATGAGCAGTGCATCAGTAAAAGTTTGTACAATTGCATGACGATATTCTAAGTGAATTTTTTTTAAATTTTCTTTATTAATTTTTCCGTTATTTAAAATATCAATTGCAGGATGATGTGACACAGCATGTTTAGCAATTTTTGTTCTTAATTGGGTCAAAAAGTCTGAATTTTTTTCCCATAGTTCGGCTGAAATGCTTTGCTTCATCCCTGCGAGAGCTTTCTTTCTAGGATTATTAAAATTCTCAAATTTCTTAGGCATATCTACTCTCATTAAACTTATTGAAGCCTGATCGATTTTTACATATTTTATTATAAAAACAATGACTTAAATTAATATTTAAATATGTTCCCTCATTAATCAATATTAGAATTAAAATCATACGAAATCAAATAGAAATTTAAAAAAAACTTAAGCTAATGATAATCATTATCACAATATAAACTTGTATCCAAGCCCTTTTTTTACTATGATAATTGATATTAAAATTTTAATTTTTTAGATTAAGTTATAATTAGTTCTAACTATATGGAATAGTAATGTCAAAAAAAGAAGATATTATAAATACTGCTTTAAATTTATTTAATCAGATTGGCTACAATGCAACAGGTGTTGATCGTATTATTGCTGAATCTAACGTTGCAAAAATGACATTTTATAAATATTTCCCTTCGAAGGAAAAATTAATTATGGAGTGTTTGCAGCATCGAAATTTAAATATTCAAAATTCAATTAATGAACAACTAAATTTACGTCAAGATGCTAACCCACTTGAGAAAATTCAAATTATCTTTAATTGGTATATTGAATGGATCAATAGTGAAACATTTAATGGATGTTTATTTAAAAAAGCATTTATTGAAGTATCTAAACAATATACTTCAATTCGTGAACCATTTTACGAATATACGAAGTGGTTAACTCATTTACTACAAGAACAGCTCACTAAATTAGGTATAGAAAACCCTACTCCACTTACTCACATCATTATTTCTATTATTGATGGGATGATTATTGATGGAACAACAGATAAAACGCTTATTAACCCTGAAAAAATTTGGCAATATATTGAATATTTAATTCATGAAGAGATACCTCAGCAGGTCTCTTAATTTTAAAATTATCTAGGTTTATTAAGTTTAAAAGAAAAATAAAAAAGAACTTTTTAAATCTTCTATAGCTTAGATAAGCTTAATTCTTAATGCGCTACTTTAGCTTTCATAATTTTTCTAGGCTTTTTTACAAACTCATATTAGAATCCTGAAAATTTATCACCTTGCACTGATCTATGAAAAAATTTCTAGGTAACTCTATCTTTAAAGCTGCTGGCTGGACCTATAATGTAGATCCCAAAATTCTTGAAAAAAAACAAGTTATTATTGGCTTTGAACATACCTCAAATCTAGACGCAGTGCTATCTATTGCTCTCTTCCAAATTTTAGATATTAAGATTCATACTTTAATAAAGAAAGAACTTTTTAAAGGTCCCCTTAAGCCAATTTTAGAAAAACTTGGTGGCATTCCCGTTGACCGTAAAGCAAGTAAAGATATTGTTTCTCAAATGGTTGAACAATTTCAAAATCATGAAACATTTAACTTGGTGATTGCTCCGGAAGCTACTCGTGCCAAAGATGGCTCTGAACGTAAAGCTATCCGTACAGGTTTTTGGCATATTGCCAAGGCAGCTAATGTTCCTATTGTACTGATGTATGCCAACGCACGAAGTAAACAAGGCGGGATTCTAGGCAAAATTTACCCAACAGACTTACAAAAAGATTTGGAAACTATTAAAGAGCTATATGCGCAATTTGATATAGACGTCAAAATTAACTAAATCAAATTGGACTTGATTCGGCCTAATCTCATTCATTAGGCCTTAAAGCTTATTATTCTTATTCAATTGGCTAACAAAACGCAGGGCAACAGTTTTCAACAAAACTAAGCCTATGCTAATATTCCAGCACTTTTGCATTTTCTTTTTTGGAGTTCACGTCCATGGCGGGTCATTCTAAATGGGCCAATATTAAGCATCGTAAAGCGAAACAAGATGCAAGTCGCGGTAAAGTTTTTACTAAATATATTCGTGAAATTGTGACTGCTGCCAGACTTGGTGGTGGAGATGCTGCTAGCAACCCTCGTCTGCGTGCAGTAGTTGAAAAAGCTCTTTCAGTTAATATGACACGTGACACCATCAACCGTGCAATCCAACGTGGTGCCGGTGGTGAAGATAATGATGATTTAAAAGAAGTAACTTACGAAGGTTATGGTGTTGGCGGTGTTGCTGTACTTGTTGAAACAATGACAGACAACTTGAACCGTACAGTACCAGATGTACGTCACTGTTTTAGTAAAACAAATGGTAACTTAGGTACAGCAGGTTCTGTCGCTTATCTGTTTACTAAACGTGGTGAAATTACTTTCGAAGATGTGTCTTTAGAAGACAAAATCATGGAAGTTGCTTTAGAAGCTGGCGCTGAAGATATTGAAATTTCTGAAGATGAAATTTTGGTCATCACGTCGCCAGAAACTTTTGGTGAAGTTCAAGATGCTCTTACTGCTGCTGGTTTGAAATCTGACAACGCAGAAGTGGTCATGAGTCCATCAACAAAAGCCGAAATTACTGATGTCGACCAAGCAAAACAAATTCTTAAAATGATTGATATGTTTGAAGATCTCGATGATGTACAAAACGTTTATACCAACGTTGAGTTCACAGATGAGGTTTTGGCTCAACTTGATGCCTAAATCAAACATTTGAATTAAAAAAACGCACCTAATGGTGCGTTTTTTTATAGTTTATTTAGTAAGTTATAACAGTTAAAAACATTATATTTTTTAATAACAAAGCTGGAATGCAACGCAACCACATTGTCAATTTTTCCAATACGTCTTAATAAAATTTCACTGTAATCATCCATGTTACGTGCTACAAGTTCCAAAATAAAATCGGCACTTTGCCCTGTCACTAGAAATGCATTGGTCACTTCAGGAATTGCTTCTATTTCGGAAAGGAACTTATCAAATGTTTCAGTGTCATGCTTACTCAATGAAACTTGCAATAAGATGTGCAAGGTAAAGCCGAGTTTACTAAAATTAATTTCCCTTTTGAGCTGTCCCATAACGTTGGCTTCAATCAGGTGCTTAATCCGGCGATGCACAGAACTGACTGACAGATTGATCCGTTCTGAAAGTTCATTCAAATTTAAGTCTTCATGAGACAAAATTTCTAGAATTTGTTTATCAAAACGATCCAACTCCATTGTTATCTCCAGCCAGCATTTTACAGTGAGGACAGTATACCCTATACAACTCCTCTGCATTTAAAATAGGAAGATTTAAAAATAGCTAAAACGTTTATTTCTTTTATATATTTTATTACAGCTATGCATTTTAACCGTGCAAATAGCGATGCATATGAATCATTTTAGAGAGAACAGTTCATGCTCTTATTTAATTTTTTCAATATAAAGTCTTATTCCCACTACTATTCGGACGTAGACCGATGATAATCATGGAAATTTGATTATTTTTCTAAACTCTTAAAGTTGGCATTATTATTGTTATGTATTTACAGGAAAATTTTTATCCATGTCGGGGAGTTCCTGTGAATAAGATCAAAACATTAGTATTGGCAATGAGTACTTTAGGCATAACTAGCATAACAATGCCTTTACATGCCGCCACAGATGCTGAAGTTAATGCATTACGGAATGAAGTAAATGATTTAAAACAACTCGTCCAGAAACTATCTGATCAACAAAAGGCAGCTTTGTCAGTCAGTGCTCCAGCAACATCTACTGCTTCTACCTCTCCTGTATCAAAACCGGGTTGGATGGCAATGACGGATGGGCAAACCCAAGTTAAGCTTTATGGTAATGTCCGTGTAGATGCAACCTATGACTTTAAAGGATCAAATGGCAGCATTTCAAATGGCGCCAATTACCCTTTAAATAAAGATGACCCAAGACAAGATTCTTTAAATGTATCTGCGGCAACCTCACGAATTGGCCTAGATATTACTCGACCTACTCAATACGGAGATTTAACCGGCAAAATTGAAGCCGATTTCATGGGTGGAAATGGAGATAATGGCAATGGAACCTTCCGTGTTCGCCATGCCTATATGTCTTTAGGTAAATGGTTAGCAGGTCAAACCACTTCACCTTTTGTAAATACAGATACATCGCCAGAAACTCTAGATTTCACTGGAGCTGTTGGTACAGGCACTACGCGTACAGTACAAGTTCGTTACACTCAGCCAATTAATGCACAACAGAAAATATTAGTTGCTTTAGAAGGTGGTGATGTTGAAAAAGTGAGTAATGCTGCTGGAGGAAGTCGTTTCCCTGCTCTCACAACCCGATATGATTTTAAAACCACTGATAACAAAGGCCTATTACAATTACATGGTCTTGCCCATGAAAACCGAGTAGCACCGAAAGATGGCACTTCTGAAGAAAAATTTGGTTGGGGTGTAGGCGTTGGCGGTAAATATGATTTAACTCCTCAAGATAGCTTGGTTGCTAATTATTATCATGTTAAAGGAGACGGCCGCTATTTATCTTATAGTAATTCTGCTTATGCCTATGACACAACAACACAGGATATTAATTTAGGTGAATTTGATAGTGCCGTGATTGGATATCAACGAAAATGGAGTCCTATTCTTCGTTCTACTTTTGCAATAGGAGGTATTCAATATAAAGATGATAGCGTTTACGCAAATAGCAATTTAACCAGTACCAGTTATAACAAAGAAATTTATAATGCCTTAGTCAATTTAATCTGGAATCCAGTTAAAAATATTGATTTAGGTGCAGAATATACTTATGGTCAGCGAGAAACTTTCGCAGGTGATAAGGGTGATTACTCGCGTGTCAATTTATTAGCAAAATATAATTTCTAAAAATTCGATGTAAAAAAAGAGCCTTTAAAAGGCTCTTTTTTATTAGCGGTATTAATGCATGGCTTGAATTTTTTCTAAGAAAAGCTTCGCACGCTCGTGACGAGCATCTAAATTATCAAAAAATTCATGCGTTGGGCAATCTTCTAAAATCTTACCTTCATCCATAAAAATTAAACGGTTAGATACTCTTTTAGCAAAACCCATTTCATGGGTAACACACATCATGGTCATACCTTCATGTGCAAGTTGTACCATCACTTCAAGTACTTCACCGACCATTTCTGGGTCAAGTGCAGAAGTTGGTTCATCAAACAACATACAGATTGGGTCCATGGACAAGCCACGCGCAATCGCTACACGTTGCTGCTGTCCACCAGACAATTGCCCCGGAAACTTATCTTTATGCGCAAGCAAACCTACACGCTCTAAATATTTCAGACCTTTTGCGCGAGCGTCAGCAACTGAACGCTTTAACACTTTAACTTGAGCAATTGTTAAATTTTCCAAAACAGTCATGTGTGGAAAAAGTTCAAAGTGCTGAAAGACCATTCCCACTCGTGAACGGAATTTAGCCAGATCCGTTTTTGGATCCTTCAGAGAAACACCATCAACAATAATGTCACCTTGTTGAAATGGTTCTAACGCATTTACTGTTTTAATGAGTGTTGATTTTCCTGAACCAGACGGTCCGCAAACAACAACGACATCACCTTTTTCAATACTCGTCGTGCAATCTGTTAAAACCTGAAAATCACCATACCATTTAGAGATATGTTGGATGTCTATCATTGGCATTTAAAATCTCCAATTAGCGAATGATGGCAATTTTTTGCTGTAAGCGTTTGACTAATTGCGACAGCACAAACGAACTACAGAAGTACACTACAGCGACGATTAAATAGAATGTTGCTTTCGTTTCAGGACCATAAGTATTCGCCAATGTATCTGCACGACCTAAAAAGTCTGGGGCACTAATTACATAAACTAATGAGATATCCTGAAATAAAATAATTGTTTGAGTTAATAATACTGGGAGCATGTTACGAAAAGCTTGAGGTAAAACTACGTAACGCATTGATTGACCATAGGTAAAACCTAGCGCGTAACCTGCATTTACCTGACCTCTTGAAATAGACTGAATGCCTGAACGTACAATTTCCGAGAAAAATGCAGCCTCAAAAATAGCAAAAGTCACAACACTCGAAAACAACGGTCCCCAATATGTATCAGATTGAAACTCAAATATTTTCGGCAACAAAAAGTAGAAAATAAAGATGACCTGAATCAATGGAATACCACGAAACAGATCGACATAAAATTTTGCGAAATTACTTGCGATGGCATTGCTAGACAAACGCATCATTGCCAATGGGGTTCCGATCAGGATACCACCCATCATCGCCAATACAGTCACAGTAAGGGTAAAAACGAAACCTTCTTTGAGTGCCGCGATCACATCAGGATTCTGTAATAAAGAAAAATCCATAATTACTTCCCTCCCGAACCTAAGCCAGGTACAGCCATTCGTTTCTCAATCCATGCCATGATAAATTTAATGCTATAAGTAATAATTAAATAAACAGGTGTAGAGAGAATAAGAATAATGATGTCCTGAGAAGTTTCTTCCCGCATAGTTTTTGTATAAGCGAAGAAGTTCAAGACACTCAGAGCATATAAAACAGCCGAGTTTTTGAAAACGTTCATTGCTTCAGAAGTAATCGTTGGCCACACAGTACGATATGCAACAGGTAAAATGACATAACGATAGCTTTGTGCAGTGGTAAAGCCTACTGCGGAAGCAGCAAATTTTTGTCCTGTTGAAACGGTATTAATTCCGGCACGTATATGTTCAGATACACGTGCAGCAGTGTAGAGACCTAATGCAAAAACACCAATAACAGCGGGTTGCTGATTCAGAATGTTTTTCCACCATCCACCTGCAACTACATCCCCACTACCAGCGCTTAAGCTATCTGGTAAAAATTCCGGAAAAACAAAAGCCCAGAAAAATAGCTGCACAATAAGCGGAATATTACGGAAGATTTCAACGTAACAATTGCCAATAAATGCGAGAGGTTTGTTGGGTAACGTACGAATTACCCCAAGGAGAGAACCTAATAAAAATGCGATAAGAAAGGCTATAACCGCTGTCCAAACCATAGTAAAGACGCCTGAGCCTAACATTTGTAACCATGTGGGCGCTTCTGAATAAGCATTGTAGCTTGTGCTACCAATCGCTTTACAGACTGATTCTGCCCATGCGGCTTTATCGACACCATATTCATTAGACTCCGCACAGAATATAGTCCAGTTTAGTGAGCCGACTGACATGTTTGCCCCTTAATGAATATCTTTAGAAAAATAGACCACTTGTGCAAGTAAGCTTTAACTTGCACAAGTAAATTTAGGACAAAAAGATCTTATTAGATCCCTGCATCTGTTGGACGAGCTTTTAATTTTTTATAAGATGAACTTTGTGGCATGTTCAAATTTGTATTTTTTGGTGGAATTGGTGACAAGAACCACTTTTTATATAAAGCGTCCATTTGTCCGGTTTTCCATAAATTATTTACAGTGCGGTCAGCAATCGCTTTAAATTTCGGATCATCTTTAGCAACCATAATTCCGTATGGTTCTGATGAAAGTACTGGACCAACAATTGCAAAAGATTTAGGGGTTGAAGACTTGGCAACTAAGCCCGCTAAAATATTATCATCCATTACAAATGCAGCCGCACGACCTGATGCCATCATGGCAAAAGAATCTGCATGATCTTTACCATAGATATTTTGAACATTGATCGCTTGACCTTTTTCATTCATCTTAATGTATTTATCAGATGTTGTACCTTGAGTTGTAACAACGGCCTTACCGTTTAAATCTCCCAAACTTTTAATGCCAGAAGTCGCTTTAACTGCCATACGTACTTCAGTTGCATAGTAGTTCGTTGAAAAGCCAACTTGTTGCTGACGTTGTTTAGAGTTAGTAGTTGTACCACACTCCATATCAATATTACCTGCTAAAAGTTCAGGAATACGTGTTGATGAAGTTACTGCCTTGTATTCAACTTTTAGCCCAGGCATTTTCAATTCTTTTTTAATGTCATTTGCAAACTGGTTACAGATATCGACTGCATAACCTACTGGTTTACCTGCAACAACATATGAAATTGGGTCAGAGGATTCTCGGTGGCCAATTACGATTTTTCCGGTACTTTTAATTTTAGCTAATGTATCTGCTGCCTGAATTTGAGAAGTAGCACCAACCGTACAAAGCATGAATGTTGAAACAATGAGAGAGGTTGCAGAACGTTTCATAAGAACTCCTTGATGATCATTCTCTCTATTTATCTATAGAATCATTCATATAGAGCAATAGAGTGATTTATTATTAAATTGCAATTATCGCGCCAACTTTTCCAAGTAGGACACATCCATTTGCTTCACTTATTTTATTCAGTCTGTTTTGCAGAGTTAATACCTTTAAAACTGCTAACATGTTTCTACTTTAATCTATGTTTTAATCTTCTGTCTATTATTAAGCTCATCTATTTACACTTAAATGTGGCAATTATTGATTACAATGTAAACACATGCACAATAAAGTGGCTTAACTTCAGCTAAAAACTGTTTTTAGAAAAATTTTATTTTATGAAAAACCATAAAAATTAATTTTATTAAAGATTTAGCAATACAATAAATTCACTTTGTAAAAAGCAACTTAAACATCAAAATAATATATACAAATGGTTTAATAAAAATCATTTAGTAAATTGATAGTAATATTTAGTTAAATGAGTGAACTTAGAAATATTACAAAAATGCCCCGAGAAAATCAGGGCATTTTATAAAGTTTAAATTCCTCGCCAATCTACGCGAGCATTTCTTTCAGTTTGATATATTCTTAAAACATATTGCCCTAGAGGTAAATCAAGTAAATATTTTTGATAATTACCCCATTCTGTAGAAACTTCTTCTGCCTCTTCTCGCTCCCACGGCGTACCTTTTACCTCTAAAAGTGGTGCAAGCATTGAACAGACAGAAATATCGGCAAGACTTAATCGATCTCCGACCATATAACGCGCTTGATTTTCTATTAGATATTGGTTTAGTTCATTTATGAGTTCGTCCATGCGCTCTTTGGACTGGCTCACTAACTCCTCTTCAAGCTTATAGTTCTTCTTAACTAAAGTCTTAAGGAAAGGTTTTGATATTTTTTCAAACTGACGTAAATAACCTTGTTCACCCATCATAATTTCTAAAGCATGGTCTCCTTGGGCTAAATTATGTGCTAATGCCCAACGGCGCACATGTATACCTAACTCATCAGCCAAACTATCAATTTTAAGGGTTTGTTGTCTAAGTTGCTCATCACGGCGTAAAAGCACGTGTTCTGGGTAGGTATCATCCAGATAAAGTGCAATTTTGGTTGATTCAGCGATCCATTGATGATCATCTTTCAAAATTGGCAGTAAATTTTGTCCCGTTTTGAGTTGTGCGAAAGCACGATGAAACCCAGGAATCAAGTTATGAGCCACATAATCAAGTTCTTTATGGTCTAACAACCAGCGAGCTTTTTCACAATAATGGGACAAAGGAAACTGATACAAAACCCGCATAAAATCTCCACGTTTATTTTTATTTGACTATTTGTACAAAAATGGTCGATGGTAAGTAGATACTTTAAAAGCTATTTTTATTTAAAACAATGGATATTGTGCTCATTTTTGCTGACAGTTAAGTCTATTGTTTTTATATCTTTTTTTACCGTGCTTATTGCTCTTTTTCATATTAAAATTAATTTTATTATTAATTTTTTGCATAAAAACAATAACCAATTGATTTATAAAAGTTTTTAATATACTTATTTCTTCATTAAAAATCTAAAAAAATGCTTTGCACTTTATTTCATAAGCTGAGCATAAGTCCTCGTTTAGTGGAAAAATATTTCTTTTGTAAGGTAGTGACAGCAATACAAGGTGTCATTATGTCTAATTCTCTATCTAAAACGACGGCATACGTCCAAGTCATTCAAAATGATCAACAAGCCATTAATGCCGCTTATCAAGTGGCGGATTATGCTTTAGAGGGTCGTAATACACGTGATCAACAACGCTTATTACCTCATGAGCAAATCGAAAGCTTTAGCCAAAAAGGCTTAGGCGGAATTCGCATTGCAAAAAAATATGGCGGTGCTTTTGTTTCCAATAAAACCTTGGCACAAGTTTTCCGTATTTTAAGTAAAGGCGATGCGAACGTTGGTCAAATTCCACAAAATCAGATTAGCCTTTTAAACCTGATCGAAATCATGGGCACAGAACAACAAAAACAATTTATCTTTTCAGAAATATTAGCAGGAAAACGTCTTGCTAACGGTGGCCCAGAACGTAATACACATGACTCAAAAACTTTAGAAACCACACTTAAAATTGAAAATGGCAAATATATTTTAAATGGCGAAAAATTTTATTCGACTGGAACAAGTTTTGCTCACTGGCTTGCAATTAAGGCCGTTCATCCTGAAGGCCATGTCGTTTTAGTGATTGTGAATCGAGATACCCAAGGCATTGAAGTTATTAATGACTGGAATGGTTTTGGTCAGCGTACAACTGCGAGCGGCACAGTTAAATTAAATGATGTTGAAGTTAATCCTGAACTTATTTTTGATGAACGCTTATTAACACAAGCCCCAACCTATCGTGGTGCCTACTCACAATTATTACAGGTTGCCATTGATGTAGGCATTGCAGAAGCCGCTTTTGAAGATACCTTATCAACCATTCATAAAGCACGCCCGATTATTGATGCAAAAGTTGAAAAAGCCAGTTTTGAACATTACACCCTGCAAGAGGTGGGTAAGTTAAATATTCTGCTTGATGCTGCAATTTTATTGCTTGACGAAGCTGCTGAATATTTAGATGAACTTGACCAACTTCAAAATGTGACTGATGAACAAACAGCAAAAGCATCTATTTTAGTTGCTGAAGCGAAAGTCTATGCCAATGATGCTGCTCTACAAATCTCTGAAAAATTACTGGAACTTGGGGGAAGTCGCTCAAGTTTAAGCCAGCACAATTTAGATCAACATTGGCGAAATGCCCGTGTGCATACGTTACACGACCCTGTTCGCTGGAAATTACATGCCATTGGCAATTATTACCTGAATGGTCATTTCCCTGCCCGACACGCGTGGATTTAAGGAGAAATTGTCATGACTTCATATCAATCGGTTCAAACTAAACAAACATCGGCATCAAACCAAGCACAGATTATTCAAAATGATGCTGAAGCTTTAGAAGTTGCAAAACAATTTGCTGAGCAATTTAAAAAAACCGCAGTAGAACGCGATACAAAGCGAATTTTACCGTATACCGAAATTGATGCCTTAAGCCAGTCTGGGCTATGGGCAATTACAGTACCCAAGCAATATGGCGGTGCCGAAGTTTCAAGTCATACCGTTGCTAAAGTAATTGCGCTTTTAAGCGGTGCAGATGGTTCAATTGGACAAATTCCACAAAACCATTTCTATGCTTTGGAAGTATTACGCAATATGGGAACAGAAGCTCAAAAACAACGCTTATATGGCGAAGTGTTAAATGGTACTCGCTTTGGTAATGCACTTGCTGAGTTTAAAACTAAAACTTCAACCCATAAACAAACCAATATCCGTCCTCACGAAAATGGATATTTGATTCAGGGCGAAAAGTTTTACTGCACGGGAAGCTTATTTGCTCACCGTATTCCAACTCTAGTTTTAGACGATGCAGGACGAGAATATCTGGCATTTGTGAAAAGTGGTTCGCAAGGACTAAAACTTGTAGATGACTGGTCTGGTTTTGGGCAGAAAACCACAGGCAGCGGTACAGTCAAATTCGATCAGGTTTTTGTAGATGCAGATGATGTCATTCCTTTTGATACTGCATTTTTACAACCGACCTTAGTGGGTCCATTTGCCCAAATTATGCATGCGTCTATTGAGGTAGGCATTGCACGTGCAGCTTTTGAAGAAAGCTTGCAAAGAGTACATCAAGCTCGCCCGTGGATTGATTCACAAGTTGCAACGGCAAACCTAGATCCTTTAACGATTTATGAATTAGGACGCATTGCTGTAGATGTACGAGCAAGTGAAGTTTTATTAAAACAAGCTGCTCAATCAATTGATGCCGCAAAAATTGAAACTACACCTGAAAGTATTGCGAAAGCATCCATCGATGTTGCCAAAGTACGTGCTCATAGTAGCGATATCGCACTAAAAGCATCTTCAAAGCTGATTGAACTTGCTGGAAGCCGTGGTAGTCAAGCACAAGATGGTCTAGACCGTTTTTGGCGAAATGCACGCGTACATACGTTGCATGATGCTGCACGATGGAAATATTACTTTATTGGGAACTATGTCCTGAATGGTGTTCTACCACCTCGTCGGGGGACATTGTGATGACTGATTTTAAAGCTAAAGAAATTTTGCTGAATGCCTTTGATATGAACTGTGTTGGACATATCAATCATGGCTTATGGACACATCCACGTGATGAGTCACACCGTTTTAATGAACTCAGCTATTGGACTGAACAAGCCAAAACTTTAGAAAGTGGCCTGTTCGATGGTCTATTTATTGCCGATATTACCGGCGTATATGACGTCTATCAAAACGGTATTGATCTCACTTTAAAAGAGTCCATTCAGCTTCCGAGCCATGACCCTTCCACACTCATTTCAGCTATGGCGGCAGTCACTCAAAACTTGAGTTTCGGTGTGACTGTTAACTTGAGCTATGAGCATCCTTATCAATTTGCTCGTCGCTTTGCGAGTCTTGACCATTTAACTCAAGGCCGTATTGGCTGGAATATCGTTACAGGTTATCTAGATAGTGCAGAACGCCTAATTGGTCAAAAAGGTTTAAAAGACCACGATGCCCGTTATGAACAAGCCGAAGAGTTTTTAGAGCTTTGCTATAAATATTGGGAAGGCTCATGGGAAAACGACGCAGTTAAAAAAGATAAAGCACAGCGTGTTTTTACAGATCCATCCAAAGTGCACACCATTCACCACCACGGAAAATATTACCAGAGTGAAGGTGTGTTTCAGGTGTCTCCTTCCGTGCAACGCACCCCAACACTGTTTCAAGCGGGTGCGTCACCAAAAGGTATGCAGTTTGCGACTCGTCATGCCGAATGTGTATTTATTGGTGGTGACAAACCTGAAAAAATCCGTGAACAAGTGAAAAAGATTCGCGCTCTTGCCGAACAACAAGGGCGTGCAGGTGATGACATTAAAGTCTTTGTCGGCATAACTGTTGTTGTTGCCGAAACACATGACTTAGCTGTACAGAAACTTAATGAATATCGTCAGTACGCAAGCCCTGAAGCAGGCTTAGCTCATTATGCGAGTTCAACAGGTATTGACCTAAGTAAATTTGCCGACGATGAAGCGATTCCTTACCAGAAAAGTAACAGCATTGTTTCCATTACCGAAAAATTTAAAGAACAGCAAATCACTAAAAATGACTTAAAAGCTCAGCATGTTTTGGGTGGTCGTTATCCACTCATTGTGGGTAGTGGCGAAGAAGTTACAGAATACTTAATTCATCTTTTAGATGAAACCGATATTGATGGCTTTAATTTGACGCGTACTGTTGCACCTGAGTCTCACCACGACTTTATTCGTTTAGTTATTCCTGAACTACAACAACGTGGCCGCTATAAAACTGCATATAAAACGGGTTCACTACGGAACAAAATCTTTAATCGGGGTGATCAACTACCAAAACAGCACCCTGTTCAAGCGTTCCGATGTAGTCCCTATAACAACAGCAAAAACTTAACAAAAATTGAAGAAATAACTACTTAAATTTGGAGATAGACATGGCTCAAACAGCCTCTAAAAAATGGCTAGGCGTAGGCTTAGTCGTTGTGGTCCTTTTTGTTGCTTTATTCTTTTGGAATAAACACCGTCAAAGTGGCTCAAATGAACTTGTAATTGGCATTAGCCCACCATTTGCAAAAACTTTACAAGCTGCTGCCGATGAGGCAAAGCAACAGGGTTTAAATGTAAAATTGGTAGAATTTTCTGACTGGAACACACCAAACATTACCTTAAATCATGGGGATATTGATGCGAACTTTTTCCAGCATCAACCTTTCTTAGACAATGCAATTAAAGAAACAGGCTTTAAATTAAAGGCATTTGCAGTGGGTGCAGCATCACATGTCGGACTTTATTCAAAGAAATATAAAAGCTTTGATGAATTGCCACAAAACGCACGTGTAGTCATTCCAAATGACCCAGTGAACCAAGGTCGTGCCCTACTACTCTTACAGCAAGCTAAATTAATTACGCTTAAAGATTCAAACAATCATTTATCTGCACTCAAAGATGTTGTTTCAAACCCTAAAAATTTGCAATTCGTAGAGGTTGAAGGACCACAAACTGCACGTGCAATTGATGATGCTGACTTGGCTTTTGGCTATCCACATTACTTACGTTTAGCAAAAACAGCTGACCCTGAAAGTGCACTTTTACTTGATGACAATACGAATAAACGTTATGCCATTTTGTTTGTAGTGCGTGATGACTATCAGGACAAGGGCGATAAGTTAAAGAAATTTGTTGATATTTATCAAAACTCTCCAAAAGTTAAAGCTGTCTTAGACGCTGAGATTGGGCCTACGCTTTGGTTCCCAGGCTGGAAGTAATAACGGAAAAATTATGGCTATTCAGTTCAAACAGCATAAGCCTTGGTTACTTGGAATTACGATTTTAATCGTGATTCTGGGTCTCGTCGGTTATCGCTATATTAAAAATAAGCAAGCTGATGATGTTCTAACAATTGGCATTAGCCCGCCTTATGCTGAGCTATTACAAAGCGTTGCCAATGAAGTAGAAAAACAAGGTGTTCATGTCAAACTCGTTGAGTTTTCTGATTGGCGAGCACCAAATGTTGCCGTACAAAACGGCGATATTGACGCAAACTTTTTCCAGCAGAGCGTTTTTTTAGGCAATGCTGTTAAAGAAACAGGTTATGACTTACATGCATTTGCTGTCGGTACTGGAAGTCATGTGGGTCTATATTCAAAAAAATATAAATCGCTTGAAGACTTACCTGCAAAAGCACGCGTTGCTATTCCAAATGATCCGGTCAATTTAGCTCGCGCTTTAATTCTGTTGGACCGTGCTGGCTTAATTCAGCTTAAAGATAGCAACAATGAACTTTCAACAACCCAAGACATTATTGCCAATCCTAAACAGTTGAGTTTTATTGAAGTTGAAGGTCCCCAAACAGCACATGCATATAACGATGTCGATTTAATTTTCGGCTTCCCTCACTACTTAAAAATGGCAAAGGTAACCGACCCGCATAGCGCATTATTTTTAGATCCAATCGATAAAAAATATGCAATTTTGTTTGTCACCCGTCGCGATTACCAAGATAAAAACCAAAAACTTACAACCTTTGTTAAAGCTTTCCAGAACTCAAAACAAGCACAGAATATTCTGGATAAAGACTTTGGCCAAGGTATGTGGTTTCAAGGCTGGAAATAAGGAGAATGACGATGGTGAGTTTTGGATCACAAGTTGATTTTTCTCTACCCCATATCAAAATTCGTGGTTTAAATAAGTTTTACCAATCACAAGGTCAAAAACTGCATGCTTTAAAAGAGATTAACCTTGATGTTCCCCAAGGTAAAATTTTAGGCATTATTGGTAAAAGCGGTGCAGGAAAATCTTCCTTACTTCGCACTTTAAATGGCTTGGAACAAGTGAATACTGGCAGTATTCATATTCATCAACAAAACATTGCTGAATTGAGTCATGCCGAGCTCATTCAAACCCGTCAACGAATTGGAATGATTTTTCAGCATTTCAATTTGATGTCGGCAAAAACAGTTTGGGAAAATGTGGCTTTGCCCCTAAAAGTTTCCAATTACAACAAAGCAGATATCGACCAACGTGTAAATGAAGTTTTGGCTTTAGTCGGACTGTCTGATAAATCTGGCTATTATCCTTCACAACTTTCTGGTGGGCAAAAGCAACGTGTTGGCATTGCACGAGCACTGGTTCACCACCCTGAAATTTTACTGTGCGATGAAGCAACTTCAGCGCTTGATCCAGAAAGTACCGCCACTATTTTGGCTTTACTTAAAAAGATTAATCAGGAATTGGGCTTAACCATTGTATTAATCACTCACGAAATGCAGGTCATTCGAGAAATTTGTGATCAAGTCGTGGTCATTGATCAAGGGGAAATTGTTGAGGCTGGACAGGTTTGGTCCGTGTTTTCACGACCAGAGCAACCCATTACTCAAGAGCTACTTAATCTTGAACAAATCACGCTACCTTTTAAAATCAGTCCTCTACCCGATGAAGATTCGACTCATATTATTGTAAAACTTAAATATGAGGCTGAAGCACATCAAGTTCCAGATATTCAAGAATTACTTTCTAGGTTTAAAGCACCCGTCAATTTATATCAAAGTCAGGTCGACACGATTCAAGGGCATATTATTGGCTCACTTTTAGTCGGTATCCCTAATGTAGAAATTGATATTTCATCCATACAACAAGATGCATTAACTGCAATTGCACAATTTGAGGTACTTGGCTATGCACGACCAGCTCATTGATCTATTAATTACTGGAACTGTAGATACCTTACTTATGGTGGGCGCATCTGCATTGATTGCATTTTTAATTGGCTTACCTATTGCTGTTGTTTTAGTCAGCACTTCTGAGCATGGCATTCACCCATCACAAAAGATTAATCATGCATTGGGTTGGGTCATCAACATTACTCGCTCTGTACCTTTTCTTATTTTAATGGTGGCCCTTATTCCACTTACTCGCTGGATTGTGGGTACCAGTTATGGCGTTTGGGCAGCCGTTGTTCCGCTGACGATTGCGGCAATTCCCTTCTTTGCGCGTATTGCAGAAGTCAGCTTACGTGAAGTCGATCAAGGCTTAATTGAAGCGGCTCAAGCAATGGGTTGTAACCGCAAACAAATTATTTGGCATGTACTCTTACCAGAAGCTCTACCGGGTATTGTGGCAGGCTTTACTGTGACTATTGTGACCATGATTAACTCCTCTGCCATTGCTGGTGCTATTGGTGCTGGTGGCTTAGGAGATATAGCTTATCGTTATGGTTATCAACGTTTTGATATGCAAATTATGTTAGCTGTCATTTTTGTATTAATTGTTTTGGTGATGTTAATACAAGCAACAGGCGATGCATTAGCCCAGCAACTTGATAAACGTAAAGTTTAAACTCAACAGAACCCTGCTCTAGCCATGACTTTGTCATGGCTTTCATGTAAAATCAGCGACAATTTTTAATTTACACATTTGTGAGTGGTTTTCATGGGTTTTAATTGCGGTATTGTTGGTCTGCCAAACGTAGGGAAATCTACCCTTTTCAATGCATTAACGAAAGCAGCAATTGCAGCGGAAAACTTCCCTTTCTGTACCATTGAACCGAACACAGGTATTGTTCCTGTACCAGATCCACGTCTAGACAAACTTGCTGCGATTGTTAAACCGCAACGTATTTTGCCAACTACAATGGAATTTGTAGATATTGCAGGTCTTGTTGCTGGTGCATCAAAAGGTGAAGGCTTGGGTAACCAATTCCTTGCTAACATCCGTGAAACTGATGCAATTGCTCATGTTGTACGTTGTTTCGAAGATGAAAACGTTATTCACGTAAATGGCAAAATTGATCCATTAGATGACATCGCGACCATCAATACTGAACTTGCACTTGCAGACCTTGAAACTGTTGCTAAAGCAATTTTACGTTTAACTAAAGTCGCTAAAGGCGGTGACAAAGAAGCTGTTGCAACTAAAGCTGTTTTAGAAAAAATCCAACCTTTACTAGATGAAGGTAAACCAGCACGCGCGGCTGATTTGTCTGATGACGAACGTAAATTAGTTCGTGGTTTTGGTTTAATGACTTTAAAACCAACAATGTATATTGCAAACGTTGCTGAAGACGGTTTTGAAAATAATCCGCATTTAGATGCAGTAAAAAAACTTGCTGCTGAAGAAAACGCAATTGTTGTTCCTCTTTGCAACCAAATTGAAGCTGAAATTTCATTATTAGAAGATGAAGACCGTGCTGAGTTCCTAGAAGCAATGGGCATGGAAGAACCTGGTTTAAATGTGGTTATCCGTGCAGGCTATGCACTTTTAGGTTTACAGACTTATTTCACTGCTGGCGTACAAGAAGTACGTGCATGGACTGTAAAAGTTGGTGCAACCGCTCCTCAAGCAGCTGGTGTTATTCATACTGATTTCGAAAAAGGTTTTATCCGTGCTGAAGTTGTTGCATATGATGACTTTGTACAATTCAATGGTGAAAACGGCGCTAAAGAAGCTGGTAAATGGCGTTTAGAAGGTAAAACTTACATCGTTCAAGATGGCGATGTAATGCACTTCCGTTTTAACGTTTAAGTTTAAAGTTTAAAGTTTAAGAAAAAAGCCCCAATATATTGGGGCTTTTTTTATTATTAATGGCTAAGATCCATCATGTCTCTTTTACTACGTGCTTCTTTCAAAATTCGCTCATGCAATGGCTTTCTAAAACCCAGCATAAATATAAATTCTGCCAACACAAATAACGGCCCTATCGCAAGTCCTATTACATCATCCACAAAAGCTGGTTTTTTCTTTTCGAAATAATGCCCAACAAACTGAAAGACCCACCCCACCACAAAGAAACCAACGCTTGCTGCTAACCATTCTCCCCAAGATAATTGGGCAATCTGGCTCGCCAGTGGATACACAGCGGCTAAAAGAACCAGCATAAGCAAACCAAATATTTTATCTAAAATAAAATAATAAATCGTACTCGCTGCAATCAGCACCATGGCTAAAGTAATTTTAAAACTACCAATATCGATTCCTGCTCTTGCTGTTAAACATAAAATTGAAAATACGATGAGTGGAATACCAATAAAATGCGTCAAAATATTTTTATGATTTAAATGATAAGCCGCATATTTGCTAAGCTGTTGCTCCAGATTCGACATAAGTTATTCCCTATTCATCAACATATAGTCATACTGTACAAATAAGGAAAACTTAAAGTTGTCAGCTATTTGACAAAGTAATGATTTTTTTCATGGATGGCCGAATATTGGACCTTATTTATATTAATCGATTGAAAGAAAACACATGGTTTAGTGTGCTTCCAGAAGCATTCCAAAACTTTATTCTAGAACATGGTAAACAAAGAACCTTTGAAAAAAATAGTTATGTTTTTCGTGCCCAAGATGTGTTTGATGGTATTTATACCGTGCTTGAAGGTTCAATTAGCTTAGGTTATGTCGATGTAAATGGTAATGAAGCACTTTCTGCTATTGCTGAGCCGATTATGTGGTTTGGTGAAATATCCCTCATTGACCATGAACCGCGCTCACACGATGCAATTGCTTTGAAAAAAAGTACGGTTCTGCATATTCCTGCGAAGCCCTTAAATGAGCTACTCAAAGAAAATCCTTATTATTGGTACTATTTTGCGCGTTTAACGAGCCAAAAACTTAGATACGTTTTTTTAGAACAGATTGCTATCCAAACACGCAGTATTTCTCAAAGACTTGCTCAGCGTCTTCTATTTATTTTAGAGGGTTATGGCAATCATATTCTCATTCAAGATCATCATATTCATATTTCTCAAGAACAATTGGCAAATATGCTGACCACATCTAGACAGACAATCAATCATGAACTGAGCCTGCTTGAAAAACAAAAAATCATCAAAATTGCTTTTAGAAAAATTGAGATTTTAGATATTGAGCAATTGAAAGTAATTGCTCAAGCTCATGCATAATTTTTGTAAAGGCGACCATATAACAAAAACTTAAAACTAAATTAAAAAAATAGATAACACTGCAAAACAACACATTGTTCAAACTCTATTTCACAAAATAAATGTTTTAAAGCAGATATTTTCATCTTAAACTCAAGCTAAGCAATAATACTCAACAAGGCGCTGATTAACATGAAAAAATTATCAACAATTCTTACAGCCGGCGTATTGGCTATGTTAAGTGTTTCGGCATTTGCATGTCCAAAAGGAACTCAATTACAAGGTGGTACAGGACCAAATCATAAAGGCGGAAAATGTGTTGCTGCACACGGCAAAGCAACTGCTAAAAAAGAAGTAGTAAAAGCAAAACAAGATGTCAAAAAAGATATGACTGAACAAAAGCATGAAGCAATGATGAAATCTATGCATGCTCAGCATGATGCAAATCAAATGAAACATGACGCGATGAAACCAGCAACAAAACCTTAATTAACATTCACTCATTATCATTTAAAAGTAAAAAAGCGAGATTGATCATCTCGCTTTTTATATTTACAAGTTTTTATTTTGGAGAGGTATTGCCAAGATTAGGGTTATCAATTGCATCCTTACACTGGGCTTTATCACGCTCATAATCAGCTTGCTTCTGAGCAACTGAATTATTATTTTCTAATGTTTCACGCGCCCATACATCTAAACTGGTTAATGCTTTACGGCAAAGCGCATATTTCCCTTCCGTAACCGAGTCAGTCATTTTCACATTAATACGCCAGTCCGTACTTAATTGACGTAGAGGTTTACGAACGTTGTCATTAATTTGACTGAGCTGCTTTTCATAAACCAAATGCTCAACCGTATTAATTAGTGTCCATGCTTTTTGAGCATAAACAGTTGCATCATTAGTTAGTTTCGGTGCTGGCTTAATTTCTACTTTTTTTTCTGCATCTTGATGACCATTGTCACAGCCCTGCAATGTAAAAATACCTGCACTCAACATGGCGATATAAACTAAACGAATCTTAGCGTTGAACATAGCAAACTGCCGATTAAACATTTCGGCACTATGCTATTAAATTCAGCTACAATACTCAATCTTTCAAGTATTTTTATCATTTGGTTTATTGCCAAGGTGTATCGTGTCCAAACAACAATTGATGGCTGATCAAACGGCAACTTTTTGGCAAGGCGCTAAAGATAGTCAAGCTATCGTACTTACCTATTTGCCCGTTTCTTTTGCTTTTGGTGTTTCTGCATCTCAGTTTGGTTTTACCCCATGGGAAGCTTTTTTCCTATCTTGTTCAATGTATGCCGGAGCCAGCCAGTTCTTGGTTGTAGCCCTTTTAGCCAGCGGTTCATCGATTTGGTTAACTGCATTAACAGTCATTGCACTTGATATTCGTCATGTGCTTTATGGGCCAGCGCTATATAACCTTATTCCGAACAAATTAAATCTTAAAAAAACGGCGGTTTGGGCTTGGGGCTTAACCGATGAAGTTTTTGCGAGTGGGATGATCCAACTTTCGCAACGTCGTCAACAATGGTCCGAGTCTTGGATGTTAGGTCTAAGCCTATTTAGCTGGATAGCTTGGGCAAGCGGCTCTTTACTAGGCGGATTATTTGCAGATCAGGTCACTCATCTGCCAAAATTTTTACAAGCAGCATTAGACTTCTTACTTCCAGCTTTATTTTTGAGTTTTTTATTAGCTGCGTTTGAACGCAAACATAGCCTTGTAGTCGCTGTATCTTTAGTCGTTTCAGCTTTAGCCTGCTATTGGATTAACTTATCTGCGGCTATTTTTATTGGTATTCTTTCAGGCATTTTAGCAGGCTTGTTTAAACATTATGTATTAAGACAGCAAGAAGAGGTCGAAGTTTAAAATGAACTTAGAGATTATTCTGGTAGGTATAATTGTCGGTATTGCTAATTTCACCTCACGTTTTGGACCATTCTTTGTTATACAAAAGCTACAAGGTACACAGCAAAGACGCGGTTCAGTCTGGTTAAAAATTGCTTTGGGTTGTATTGGTATATCTGCAATTAGCGCCATGCTTGTGGTAGCAACACTTCCACCGCTGCTTGAAAATCCAGATAAAAGTTTAGCAATGCTTATCGGCTTTTTGGTTTTAGCAGGTCTTTATTTTAAATTTAAAAAAATTGTTCCAGCAACATTAACCGCCGCAATTGTGTATGGCCTGATCTATACTTACTTACCTTTATAAATAGATAAACTTATTTTCCTTATATAAAATAACTCACAGCCAGAGGGGTTGAGACTTCTGGTGTAAAAACTAATTTTTGAATTGATTAAAAAGATAACTTCATCTACTTAATAGAGATAAAAATGTCACAAGTTAAAATTTACGCAAATGAACGAACCATTATGCAGTATCGAGAACTACTTTCTCATGCTATTCATCAAGCCCTCATTGAAGAGTTGAAATATCCGGTTGAGAAAAGATTTCAGCGTTTTATCAGCCTTAAACCTGGAAATTTTATCTATCCTTCTGATCGTAGCCAACACTACATTATTCTTGAACTTTCAATGTTTGCGGGACGTAGCCCAGCTACTAAGAAACAACTCATTCAAACTTTATTTCGCAATATTGAAGAACAATGCAAAATAGCACCTCAAGATATTGAAATTACGATTTTTGAAACCCCTAAAGAGAATTGGGGTATACGCGGTAAAAATGCTGACGAGCTACTTTTAAATTACCAAGTTAATATCTAAAAAGTACATTTTTAATTGTCCGACAAAATTACTTTTTTTATGCATGATAAGGCTTAACTCCACCATAAGTTCTGCTATGCTTAAAAAAATAATTTTGTCAGGATGATTCGCATGAGCGTGACACTCGGTACCCCACTTCAATCTTCTGCATTCAAAGTTTTATTGTTAGGTTCAGGAGAGCTTGGCAAAGAAGTTGTAATTTCCTTACAACGCCTTGGTGTAGAAGTACATGCAGCCGACCGTTATGATCATGCGCCAGCCATGCAAGTTGCACATTTTTCTTATGTGTTAAATATGGCTGATCCTATTCAATTAAAACAGCTCATCGAAAAAATTAAACCGAATTTAATTGTTCCCGAAATCGAAGCCATCGCTACAGAAGTTCTCGTTGAAATTGAAGCGAGCCAAACTGCAACGGTTATTCCTTCTGCTAAAGCGGTAAACCTGACAATGAATCGTGAAGGTATTCGTCGTCTTGCTGCTGAAGAGCTTGGTTTACCTACCTCTGCTTACCGATTTGCCGACTCACTAGAAAGCTTCCGCGCCGCTTCTGATGATATTGGTTATCCAAACTTTGTAAAACCGGTAATGTCATCTTCAGGTAAAGGCCAATCTCGTGTAAAAAGCTTCGATGAAGTCGATGCTGCTTGGGAATATGCGATGCAAGGTGGTCGTGTTAACCAAGGTACGGTCATCATTGAATCTCAAATTGATTTTGATTTTGAAATTACATTACTTACCGTTCGTGCTAAAAACCCTGAAACTGGTGAAATCGAAACTCACTACTGCGACCCAATTGGTCACCGTCAAGATGCAGGTGATTATGTAGAAAGCTGGCAGCCCCAACCTATGACAGCTGCTGCACTTGAAGAAGCAAAACGTATTGCGAATAAAGTTACGACAGCACTAGGGGGCTGTGGTATTTTTGGTGTAGAGCTGTTTATTAAAGGCGATAAAGTCTGGTTCAGTGAAGTATCACCTCGCCCACATGATACAGGTCTAGTGACTCTAGCATCGCAATTTCAAAGCGAATTTGAACTGCATGCTCGTGCAATTTTAGGATTACCAGTGAGCACAGCTCGCCATAGTGTTGCTGCTAGCGCAGTTATTTATGCTGGTGTAGATGCCAACAACTTAAGCTATAGCGGCTTAAATACGGCATTAACTAATCCAAATACCGACCTACGCCTGTTTGGCAAACCAGAAGGTTTCAAACGACGTCGTATGGGTGTGGCAACTGCTCGTGCAGAAAATACTGATCTTGCCCGCACTTTAGCGAAAGAAACCGCTGATCAAGTAAGCGTAAAAACCAACTCTTAATATTTACTTATTGGTAGACCCATTTTCATGATCAATACATCGCCATTGCTGAACTACGTTACAAGCCATCATGATATTAAAGCCATTAATCAATGGCGAACAGATGTAGAAAAGCAATTGCAGGATTCATATGAAAATGGGCAATCTATTCGGGAAGTCATTAAAGCACGCTCAGATTTAGTTGACGAAGCACTGATCTTTTTATGGAGACATGCTGAACTCGACCAGACTGATCTAGGTCTTTTTGCTGTAGGTGGTTATGGGCGCCGTGAAATGCTGCCCTATTCCGATGTTGATATCATGATTTTGTCAGAACATGAAATTAACGAAGAAAATGAAAAGCGTATTTCTACATTTATTTCCTCTTTATGGGATGTTGGCAATTTCAAACCCGGAATTAGCGTTCGTACTATTCAAAGCTGTGTTGAACAGGCAGCGACAGATCTAACCGTCGCAACTACACTCATTGAAGCACGTCTAATTACAGGTAATAGTCAACTTGCAAAATGGCCGCGTCGTATTGTTTCGCAAACGTGGACAGACAAAACCTTTTATGATGCAAAAATGGCTGAACAAGCTAAGCGTTACCACCAACACAACAATACTGAAAGCAATTTAGAACCCGATATTAAAAATGCACCAGGTGGCATTCGTGATATTAACCAGATTGGCTGGATCGCCAAGCGTCATTTCCGCGTAAACCGTATTTATGACTTAGTGCATTTAGGTTTTATTTCAGAGTTTGAATTAACAGTTTTAGAAGAAGCTGAAAGTTTTCTTTGGGAAATTCGTCATCATTTACACCGCTTAGCGAAACGTGATGAAAACCGTCTTCTGTTCGATCATCAAAGAGAAATCGCGGCTCAATTTGGCTATGTCCGTCAAGAAGGTCAGCCTGTAAATTACGGTGTCGAGCAGTTCATGAAACGCTACTACCGTACTGCTCAGCAGGTTTCTACCCTCAATGAAATGTTGTTGGCGTATTTTAGCGAATCGGTCATTACTCCGCGCTTACCCAATTACGAACGTAAAATTGAAGAAGTTAATAATCATTTTAAAATCGTTGATAACAAGCTTGCCGTACAGCACCACAAAATATTCGCAGAACACCCAAGTGCTATTTTAGAATTATTCTATATTTTGGCTAATCGACCAGATATTGAAGGCATTCGCGCTCGTACTTTACGCTTACTTATTCTTGCTGCAAAACGTATTAATCAAAATTATCGAGATAATCCTGAACATCAAGCGCTGTTTATGTCGATTATTCGCTCACCCTATCGTCTATACGATACTTTGGTGGCGATGAAACGCTATGGTGTTTTAGGAAACTATATTCCGGCGTTTGGTCAAATTATGGGTCTTATGCAATATGACCTATTCCACATCTATACAGTCGATGCTCACACATTATTATTGCTGCGCAACTTAAACCGTTTTAAAGAACCTGAGTTTGCGAAAGAGTTCCCTGTTGTAAGCTCTGTTTTCCAACGTCTTGCACGTCAAGATATTGTATTTATCGCTGCATTATTTCATGACATTGCTAAAGGCCGCGGTGGAGACCATAGTGAACTCGGTGCAGAAGATGCTATCGAATTTGGACGTGCGCATGGCTTTACAGAGCGTGAATGTAAATTAATTGCATGGCTCATCCACAACCATTTGCTCATGTCACTGACTGCTCAGAAAAAGGATATTTCCGACCCAGATGTGGTTAAAGATTTTGCTGAAAAACTTGGCGATATGGAACATCTTGATTATCTATATACCTTAACGGTTGCAGATATTAATGCGACAAATCCAAAACTGTGGAACACATGGCGTGCCTCACTTATGCGTCAACTTTATACGCATGCCCGTGATGTCATTCGTACAGGTTTAAGTCGCCCTGTTGACTATCAAATGCTGATTGAAGACACCAAATTTGCAGCAAGTGAATTACTGGTAAATAACTTCTCATTAGCAGACGTCGAAAAAGTATGGCAAGAACTGGGTGATGAATACTTCATTAAAGAATCGGCAGATGAAATTGCATGGCACACTCAAGCAATTTTGAAACACGGCGATAATCCAGAGCCATTAGTACTGTTGCGTGCTCACCGTAAAGCTGCCCAAGATGCAGTGCAAATCTTTATATATACACGTGACCAACCCAACCTTTTTGCCACCACTGTTGCAGTTTTGGACAAAATGAATTTAGACGTTCAAGATGCAAAAATTATCACGGCAAGTACAGCATTTAGCTTAGACACCTATGTTGTACTTGATCGTTTCGGGACATTACTGACCGACCCTGAACGCGAAGAAACCGTTAAAACTGCATTAGTGAAAGCGCTTAGTCAGCCAGATCAATACCCAGGACTTATGCAACGCCGTATTCCACGTCAACTACGTCATTTTGATATTGAAAATACAGTCGACGTTACATTGAATGAAGCGTTACAGCAAAACATGGTCGAAATTTCAACACTTGATCACCCTGGCCTACTTGCACGTGTGGGTGGTTTATTTATGATGCAAGGTTTAGACATCCATTCAGCTAGAATCGCAACTTTAGGTGAACGTGCAGAAGATATTTTCTTTGTCACGAAAAAAGATGGAAAGCCGTTAAATAATGAAGAGGTCAAACTCTTCTCGGAAAAGCTTAAAGCTGCATTAGATGAAGCATCTAATCAAATTTGTCAGCACTGAAACTCAACTAATTGGTAACTGTTTAATGAACTCTAGCTTGTCGTTATTGCACCCGTATCCATTTGAAAAGTTAAACCAGCTTTTTAAGGATATCACTCCTGCTCATCTTCCATTGATTCCACTATCAATTGGTGAACCTAAGCATCCAGCACCAGAGTTTGTTAAACAGGCAATTATTGATAACTTTAACCATCTATCAACTTATCCAAATAGTAAGGGTTTGCCAGAGCTTCGCCAAAGTATTGCAGAGTGGTTAACCAAACGCTTCAAACTCAATAGCATTAGTGCAGAAAACCATATTTTGCCAGTGTCTGGTACTCGTGAAGGAATTTTCTCATTTGTTCAGGCGCTCATTAACCGTGAAGACGCACCGTATGTGGTCATGCCGAATCCGTTTTATCAAATTTATGAAGGTGCAGCTCTACTGGCTGGTGCAAAACCCTATTTCATAAATTGCACAGAAGAAAATGGCTATTTAGGTGATTTTGATGCTGTGCCCGCAGAAGTATGGGAAAAAACAGCCCTTCTTTTTGTATGTACACCGGGCAACCCAACAGGTACTGTGCTTTCTAAAGAGCAATTCAAAAAGTTAATTGCCTTATCTGATCAATATAATTTTGTTATTGCTTCTGACGAATGCTATTCAGAGCTTTGGTTCGATCAAGCACCTACAGGCTTATTAGAAGTTTGTGCAGAACTTGGTCGTGATGACTATAAAAACTGTGTCGTATTCCATTCACTTTCTAAACGCTCAAACTTACCGGGTTTACGCTCAGGTTTTGTAGCGGGTGATGCAGAATTATTAAAACCATATTTGCAGTACCGTACTTATCATGGTGCAGCAATGCCTGTTCAACATCAGCTTGCATCAATTGCAGCATGGAATGACGAAAGCCATGTTGAAGAAAATCGTAAGCAATATCGTGCAAAATTTGATTTATTCCAAACTGAACTCGGTCACTTATTACCTCTGCAAAAACCAGATGCTGGTTTTTATTATTGGTTAAAAGTTGATAACGACGAAACTTTTGCCAAGATGTTAATGGAAAAAGCACATATTAAAGTTTTACCGGGACGTTACCTATCTCGTGATACCGAACAAGGTAACCCTGGGGAAAATCATGTACGTATGGCTTTAGTCGCCGATTTAGCGCAATGTGAAGAAGTAGTTAAGCGTTTAAAAGCAATTCTCTAAGCATAAGTAACTTGTACAGCCTTTAGTAATATTAAAGGCTGTACACTACATTAACTATAAACAACCAGTAGTACTGCGAAAAATATAAAAGCGAGACTAGAACAATAATATAAGCCTATCGCTGAACGTTTAATCTGTTCTAGAACTCGATTTTGAAGCAATAGATGAACCAACAGTAAGTTCCAAACAAGTACCATCGCAGTCATCCACGTGCTGATTAGCAATTTTTGAACCAGACTAAATTGATGCTGAATGAGCAACATTAAGCTACTATAAAACATAATATTTTTAGGATTAAGAAGACTAGATTGTATTCCTAACATTAAACTTTTAATTTTAATCTGGTGTTGTGGTTCTTGATTTATTAAGCCATTTTCTTCAACCGCGAAAGTTAAGTTGTCAGAACGAGCAGCCTTAAAACAAAGATAACTTAAATAAGCTAAATACCCTGCTCCAAGCCATTTAAGTACTAAAAGAATGTTCGTACTTAAATTTCCAAGCAACATAAATCCAAACAGACAAGCCATTAAAATTAAGGCATTACCCAAAGTAATTCCTACAATGACGCCATACGTATAGCGCGAGCCTTTTTGTAAAAGGCTGGTCAAAATAAGAAAGAAATCAGGTCCCGGAGATAACAAAGCTAAAAAGTGAGTAAAGGCGATAACTAAAAAAGCTTCCATAACGGTTTCATCTGTAAAACAATATGGAATATCTTAAAAATAGAGATAAATAATTTCTTGTAAATTATTGCGCGGCAGCAAGTTGGAACTGTCGAGGAGTGATTCCTGTATGGGCTTTGAAAGCTTTATGAAAATGGCTCTGATCACTAAAGCCTAAATTTACAGCCAGCTCTGCGAGTGGAATGCCTTGCTTTAATTGTGCTCTGGCCTGATTAATCTTTAAATTAATTTGAAATGCATGCGGTGTTAAACCAACATTGGCTTTAAACAGACGAATGATTGCATATCGACTAAGGCCCACCTGTTGGGCAAGCTCTTCTAAAGAAATAAATCGTTCGGATGATTTAATAATATGTATTAAGTCCAAAAAGCTTTCATACAAATATTGAGTTTTCTGTATTTCTTCTAATATAAAATGAGGTAATAACAACTGTGTAAGACAATAGATAAGCGACTGTTCTTTTTCAAAAATCAACTTTTGTGAATCAAATAGAGTCTCATTCATATCAGAAAAAGCCTGATATAAATTTTCATCTTTAATAATGAGAGGTCTATGCTGGGGCAAATTTAAATCAAAGCCCTCTTTTTGAAATTCGGCGTACCATTGATTAAGCCAAGATATATCCAGATGCAGCATCTGGTAACTCCAAGCCTGATCAGGCAGCGGGTTACAAGAATGTTCAATGTGAGCTGGCACAATGACTAACGTACCAGCAGAAATCTTTTGTGCTGTACCAAATGAGCTTTGAAAAACGCTATTCCCTTCGTCTATAGCTCCAATTGAAAATGTTGGATGACTATGAGATTTATAACATGTTCGGCTAAAACAAGATCTTCTAGTTTCAACATAAGGCATTCGCTCATCTTGCCAAAACTCAAAAGCTTGGGGAATAGCGTTCATTCAATTCATTAACTTGCTAATGCTTTTTCAATATCAGCTTCTAAAGCTTCTGGTTTAGTCGTAGGTGCATAGCGGTTGAGCACAGCGCCATCTCTTCCCACCAAAAATTTGGTAAAGTTCCATTTAATCGTGCTACTGCCTAAAATACCTTTAGCTTCACGTGTTAAATATCTAAAAATCACGTGGGCTTCCGGTCCTTTTACATCCACTTTTGCAAACATCGGGAATTTCACCCCATAGTTGCGCTGACAAAAAGTACCGATTTCTTTATTATTGCCTGGATCTTGCCCCCCAAACTGGTTGCAGGGAAAACCTAAAACTTCCAAGCCTTGATCTTTATATTTCTCATAAAGTTTTTCAAGGCCCGCAAACTGTGGTGTAAAGCCACATTTACTTGCGGTATTTACAATTAGTAAAACTTTACCTTTGTAATCAGCTAATTGCTTAACTTCGCCCTCTAACAGTTCAGCTTCAAACTGATAAATATTACTCATGGATAGGTTTCCTCATCATTTTTTTCTTGTGATTTCAGTTGTAATGATGCCGAGTTTACACAATAGCGCAAACCAGTCGGCTGTGGTCCATCTTCAAAAACATGCCCTAAATGGGCTTCGCAATCATGACAAACAATTTCTGTTCTGACCATACCATGCGATAAATCGTCATGTTCTTCAATTGCAGTAGCCTCAATCGGTTTAAAGAAGCTAGGCCAACCACAACCACTGTCATATTTAGTATCTGATGAGAACAATTCTGCGCCGCAGCAACGGCAGACATAGGTACCATGTTGCTTAGTATTCCAGTATTGCCCCGTAAATGCAGGTTCAGTGCCCTTTTGTCGTGTGATCCGATACTCTTCTGGTGATAACTCTCTTTGCCATTCCCGGTCTGTTTTATTGACTTTTCCCATGACATGCACCTTTTATTCTGATGTAAACATTTCTGATGATTGAGTTTTATATTTACGCCATTCATCACAAAAACACTAGTCTCTGAACGTAAAATTTGTTGGAATTTAAACATATAAAGAACAAAAAGCAAAAAGTAAGCAAAATTTAAAATAAAAAGTAAGCAAATTTATTACTATTCTTCTTTAAAGCAAGCAAACATAGTGCTATTCTTATTGCGCACGGTTGTATAGGACAAAACATGTCTCAGAAAAAAAGTGTGGTTTTCCAACAACTACTACCAATTATCAAACAATATCAACAATCGGGTTACACCCATGAAAAAATTGTTGAATTGCTAAAAGATCAACACGATCTAAATTTGGTAACAGTTAAAACATTTAAAAGTTATTTATACCGATATGCAAAAGTGAATCCAGTTATGTCTAAAAATACTGCTACCCTCCATTCCATGCCCTCCACTCGAGAAATTAAAAAATCATCAAAACTTGAGCATGTTTGTTATGACATTCGTGGGCCGGTATTGCGAGCCGCCAATGAAATGGAAGAGCAAGGACATAAAATTATCAAATTAAATATTGGCAACCCTGCTCCATTTGGTTTTGAAGCACCACAAGAAATTATTAATGACGTTGCTTTAAACCTGCCAAATGCAATTGGTTATGTTGATTCAAAAGGTATCTTCCCTGCTCGTAAAGCAATTTGTCAGTATTACCAGCAGAAAGGGATTCTAAATATGCATGTCAATGACGTGTATGTTGGTAACGGCGTATCCGAACTGATTGTCATGGCTATGCAAGGTTTGTTAGATGATGGTGACGAAATGCTGATTCCAATGCCAGATTATCCACTTTGGACAGCAGCCGTTAATCTTTCAGGTGGTACAGCAATCCACTATAAATGTGATGAAGAAAATAGCTGGTATCCAGATATTGCTGATATTGAAATTAAAATTACGCCGAACACACGTGGCATTGTCATTATTAACCCGAACAACCCGACTGGTTCAGTATATCCACGTCATGTGCTTGAACAAATTGTCGCAGTTGCAAAGAAACATGACTTAATTTTATTTGCTGACGAAATTTACGACAAAATTATTTATGACGGCATTGAACATGTTTCAGTGGCTTCATTAGCGGGTGACCAGCTTTGTGTATCTTTTAATGGCTTGTCAAAAGCTTATCGTATTGCAGGTTTCCGTTCAGGCTGGATGGCAATTACTGGGGATAAAAGCCGTGCTGCTGACTATATCGAAGGTTTAGATATGTTGGCATCTATGCGCCTATGTGCAAACGTTCAAGCTCAATATGCGATTCAAACTGCTCTCGGAGGATATCAATCAATTAATGACTTGATTCGTCCGGGTGGCCGTTTATACGAACAGCGTAATATTGCTTGGGAAATGCTAAATGAGATTCCTGGGGTAAGCTGCGTGAAACCAGATGGAGCAATGTACTGTTTCCCTCGCCTAGATCCGAACATCTATCCAATTGAAGATGACGAAAAGTTAATGCTTGATTTGTTACGTGCAGAAAAAGTGTTATTGGTGCAAGGTACAGGCTTTAATTGGCCAACTCCAGATCATTTCCGCGTGGTTTTCTTACCTGCTGAAAATGAATTACGAGAAGCAATTACTCGCTTAGGTCGTTTCTTAGCCAACCGTCGTTAAAAAAAATGCATATCGAAAAAGGCATCTTAAATTGGATGCCTTTTTTGATAATTCTATTTTATTATTTAAAAAAATAATTATCCCAAACGCTACTACCTTCCTATCTATTCAAAAATAACACTTTGAATTTAAATGTTTTTTATTGTAAATTTATTTCTTTTAATCTTTAAATTCACCTTAATAATTCATTTATATATTTTTTACCATTCGTTTAAATTTGTGTTTAATTTCGCATTTTCACCCATCTTCATTATGCAAAAAATGCATGGATCAATATTTTTTTGCATTTCACACTGCATCAAAATCGAGCAACAATCCCCTTCCATAACAACATCACCATATTCGATTCGGTTTAAACAGATACAGATCTAGGAAGATAAAATCGTTAAAACGACCGGACTGAACTAACAAGGAAAGCTTTCAATCATTCAAATCCCATCAAAGGATGATTGAATCAAATGGATAGAGGTTCATATGAAGCAAAAGAAATTGCTCAAGTATATTGTTATTGCTATTTTACTCGGCGTACTGACAGGTTGGATTTGTCACCACTTTTTCAATGAAGGTGAACAACTCAAACAGATCGCTTCTTATTTCAGCATTATTTCAGACATCTTTTTACGCTTAATCAAAATGATTATTGCGCCATTGGTATTTGCCACAATTGTTGCAGGCATTGTATCAATGGGGAAATCAACATCAATTGGAAGTATTACACTTAAGTCAATGACTTGGTTTATTACTGCTTCGTTTGTATCGCTTGCAATCGGTATGGGATTAGCTAACTTCTTCCAACCTGGTGCAGCTTTAGATTTAGCATTACCAACAGCACAGCAAATTAGTAGCTCTTCTCTCCCAACTACTACTGGTTTCACCCTACAATCATTCTTAAGCCATGTTTTCCCACGCAGCATTGCAGAAGCAATGGCCAACAATGACATCCTACAAGTACTCGTTTTTTCAATTTTCTTTGGTTCAGCTCTTGCTTTTGTTAATCAAGGCAACGAAAAAGACTCAGTTATTGTTCGTTTGACTGAAGAACTCAGTAAAATCATGTTCCGCATTACCGATTACGTCATGATGTTCGCCCCTTTTGCAGTATTTGCAGCAATGGCTTCTGCAATTACCGTACAAGGTTTAGGCTTAATCGTTGACTATGGTATTTTAATCGCAGAGTTCTATTTCGGTCTTCTATTACTTTGGATCATTTTATTCTCTGTCGGTGCGATAGTACTGAAAAAAGATATTTTCCGCTTAGGAAAATTAATTCGTGAACCTGTAACGCTTGCTTTTGCTACAGCTTCAAGTGAATCTGCGTACCCAAAAGTAATGGATGCATTAAATAAATTTGGTGTACCTAAAAAAGTGACTAGCTTCGTACTACCTTTAGGTTATTCATTTAACTTAGATGGTTCAATGATGTACACCACTTTTGCAGTACTGTTTATTGCTCAAGCTTACAACATCGATCTGAGCTTTACTCAACAAATCTTAATTCTGTTAACTCTTATGGTGACAAGTAAAGGTATTGCGGGTGTATCACGAGCTTCTATCGTCGTTATTTCAGCAACACTCACCATGTTCAATTTACCTGAAGCAGGCATTCTTTTACTGCTTGGTATCGATCAGTTCCTTGATATGG
Organism: Acinetobacter sp. WU_MDCI_Abxb74; assembly: GCF_025513915.1. NCBI lineage: Bacteria > Pseudomonadati > Pseudomonadota > Gammaproteobacteria > Moraxellales > Moraxellaceae > Acinetobacter > Acinetobacter sp. WU_MDCI_Abxb74. The sequence continues at coordinate 266,200 of NZ_JAHPRP010000001.1, read as the reverse complement.
GTCGTACTGCAACAAACGTAGTAGGTAACAGTATTGCTACAGCAGTTGTTGCCAAGCTTGAAGGCGAAAAAGTAGCTGACACTGAAGAACTACCAGAACCTGTATTAATTAAATCAACTCAAGAACAAACGACCGCTTAATTTTCTCTTTTCTCCCACTCTCCCAACTTAAGAGCAATTTTATACGACCTTATAAAATTGCTCTTCTTTTTATTCTAAAATTAAACAATAAAAATTTATCTATATTTTTATATTAAATAATGAATTTCAATTCCTATTAAATTTTTTCACAGCAAACCTTAAAAAGAGAACAAAAACTACCCAAACAAAATTTATATTATTAAAAATAAACATCAAGTGATTAAATTTTAATTCATTTATTAAAACTTAATTATATTAAACTATTTAAATTATTATTTAATTTTTTCATCCAAAAATTCATATAATTCAATTTTTAAATAATACCTTTTATAATCAATATAATAAAAACACCAAATGGTAAACAAGACCCTCATCACACCCATTATTTTTTGATTTTATAATGATAAAAAAATCATTTGCTTTCCTTATATTAAAAAGTAAAAAAATCGAGATAAATTAGAAAAACTTAATAGATTTTTTTATTTATTCATGATATTTATTAACGCTGAATAAAAGCAATGACTAAGTAATTGTTGGTAAAACAAAATGCTATTCAAGGAAGCTTCTTATTCAGCAAGTTACGAATATGTTTTACATGGTCTGTATTTTGCTTAGGAAAAGCAGACATATTCGACAAACTTTTTTTACTTTCGTCACTTCATAAGGATATTTTCGATGTTGACTAAAACTGTTAAATCTTTAGGTTTAGCGATGGGCTTATTGGCCTGCTCTCTCCCACTTTACGCAAAAAACAATGTCGTTGTTGTTGCCACTGGCGGTACTATCGCAGGTGCTGGTGCAAGTTCAGCAAACAGTGCGACTTACACTGCTGCAAAAGTTCCAGTTGATGCTTTAATTAATGCAGTTCCACAAATCAAAGATTTGGCGAATGTAACTGGTATTCAGGCATTACAGGTCGCTTCTGAAAGTATTACTGACAAGGAATTATTACAAATTGCTCGTCAAGTAAATGAGCTGGTAAAAAAACCATCTGTTAATGGTGTTGTGATTACTCACGGTACAGATACTTTAGAAGAAACAGCGTTTTTCTTAAATCTGGTTGTTCACACTGATAAGCCGATTGTTATTGTTGGTTCAATGCGCCCCTCAACTGCTCTTTCAGCAGACGGACCACTTAACCTTTATAGTGCAGTTGCTTTAGCCGCTTCTGATGATGCAAAAAATAAAGGCGTTATGGTTCTTATGAACGACTCTATTTTTGCTGCACGTGATGTAACTAAAGGCATTAACATTCATACAAATGCTTTTGTTAGCCAATGGGGCGCTTTAGGTACATTAGTTGAAGGCAAGCCATACTGGTTCAGACAGTCTGTAAAACGTTTTACAAATGCTTCTGAATTTAATATCGAGAATATTAAAGGCGATGCGCTTCCAACAGTACAGATCGTTTATGGCTCAGGCTCTATGCTTCCAGATGCTTATGAAGTATATGCAAAAGCAGGTGCTAAAGCGATTATCAATGCAGGCACTGGTAACGGTTCGGTACCAAAATATATCGTCCCAACTTTACAAAATCTTCATGACAAGAACGGTATTCAAATTATCCGTTCATCACGTGTTGCACAAGGTTTTGTAGTGCGTGATGCAGAACAACCTGACTCTAAATATGGTTGGGTAGCGGCACATGATTTAAACCCGCAGAAAGCGCGTCTTCTTACTGCATTAGCGCTTACTAAAACGACAGATGCTAAAGAAATTCAACGTATGTTCTGGCAGTACTAAATTTTTCAACCAGCTCAAACCTAGATGTTTGGGCTGGTCACATTTTATAAAAATAATGTCTTTTATATTAAATCTGTACAATAGATGTTCAACTCGTTATTCTTAAATAATAAAATCCTTAACAGTTTGCCAAAATATTAACCATTTCCTTTTAACTTTGCGTGTTAAACTATGCTGTAGTCGCATTAAGGATTGGTTTATGCAGTTTGTTCATCTAGGTATTTATACAGAATTTTCGATTACAGAGTCGATAGTTCGCATACCTGACTTGGTCAATGCTGCGGTTAAGGACCAAATGCCTGCGTTGGCATTAACGGACCTCTCTAACCTCCATGCGGCAGTAAAGTTTTATAATTCTTGTTTAAAAAAAGGAATTAAGCCGCTTTTAGGTAGCACAATTCGCCTTGATGATGCTCAACATCGCGCAACTTTACTTGCAATGAGTGAGGTCGGGTGGAAAAGTCTCACCGAAATCGTTTCACGCGGTTTTATTGAAGGACAACAGCTCAGTATTCCATGTGTACAAAAAGAATGGGTGCTTGAACAGCATCAAGATATTATTGTTTTACTTGGCCAGCATAGTGATGTTGGTCAGATGCTTTGCTCATCTAACCCTCAAAAAGCTGCACCTCTTTTAGAAGCATGGCTCGAAAAGTTTGGTAACCGTGTTTATCTTGCTTTAACACGTACTGACCGTCCCGGTGAAGAAGACTTTATTCAAGAAGCTGCAAAACTTGCTGCAAAATATAATGTGGGCGTAGTTGCACATAATGATGTGCACTTTGTAGAAAAAGAAGATTTCGAGGCACACGAAGCACGTGTTTGTATCGCTGATGGTTATGTACTAGCAGATAATCGCCGTCCACGGACGTATAGCCCTGAGCAGCACTTTAAAACCTCAGATGAAATGATCAAGTTGTTTTCCGATATTCCTAGTGCTATCGAGAACACTTATCATATTGCCAAACGCTGCAACGTTAAACTACAACTCGGCACTTACTTTTTACCTGACTATCCAATTCCAGATGGTTTTACCATCGATACTTATTTTGAACATTTATCAAAAGTAGGTTTGGAAGAACGCTTAAATTATCTTTACCCTATTGAAAAACGTGGCGATGATTGGCCAGAGATTCGTAAACCTTACGATGAACGAATTGATTATGAAGTCGGTATTATCCTAAAAATGGGTTTCCCTGGATACTTCCTCATCGTCATGGACTTTATTCAATGGGCAAAAAACAATGGTGTTCCTGTGGGGCCAGGCCGTGGTTCAGGTGCAGGTTCATTAGTCGCATATAGCTTAAAAATTACAGACCTTGATCCACTTCGTTACGATCTACTCTTCGAACGTTTCTTGAACCCAGAACGTGTGTCGATGCCTGACTTTGACGTCGATTTCTGTATTGCTGGACGTGACCGCGTCATTGATTACGTATCGCGTACTTATGGTCGCGAAGCCGTTTCACAAATTGCAACTTTCGGAACCATGGCAGCAAAAGGTGCAATCCGTGACGTTGCGCGTGTATTAGGTAAATCTTACGGTTTAGCTGACCGTATTTCAAAAATGGTGCCTACCAAACCGCTTGGTGTGGACTTAGCCACCGCTATTGATATGGAACCCCAGCTTAAAGATATTGTGACTAACCCATCTAACCCAGATAACGACGATGCAAGCGAAATCTGGGAAATGGCATTAAAATTAGAAGGTGTAACCCGAAATACGGGTAAACATGCCGGAGGTGTAGTCATTGCACCTGGTAAAATTACCGATTTCTCGGCTGTACTTTGTGATGCAGATGGAACGAACCGTGTTGCTCAATATGATAAAGACGATGTAGAAGCAGCAGGTCTAGTCAAATTCGACTTCTTGGGCTTACGTAACTTAACTGTTATTGAAGACGCGATCCAAAATATTAATAAAAACCGCGACAGTAATGATCAGCTCAATATCTTGCATGTTCCTCTAGACGACGCTAAAGCATATTCTGTCTTTGCCGATGCAAATACGACAGCGGTATTCCAGTTTGAATCCGTCGGCATGAAACGGATGCTTAAAGAAGCGCGTCCAAGTAAATTCGAAGAAATTATTGCGTTCGTATCATTGTATCGTCCAGGTCCAATGGACCTTATTCCTGACTTTATTCACCGTATGCATGGTGGAGATTTTGAATATCTTCATCCCCTTCTTGAAGGTGTATTAGAGCCGACATACGGGATTATGGTTTATCAAGAACAGGTTATGCAGGCTGCACAGATCTGTGCAGGTTACACGTTAGGCGGCGCAGACTTATTACGCCGTGCAATGGGTAAAAAGAAACCTGAGGAAATGGTTAAGCAACGCCAAATTTTCTTAGAAGGTGCTGCTGAAAAAGGTATTGACGCAAGCACAGCCAACCATATCTTTGACTATATGGAAAAGTTTGCAGGCTATGGTTTTAACAAATCTCACGCCGCTGCTTATGCGCTGGTTGCTTACCATACAGCATGGTTGAAAGCGCATTACCCTGCTGAGTTTATGGCAGCGGTAATGACATCGGAAATGCAGAACACAGATAGTGTTGTGTTCTTGATTGATGACTGTCGAAATAATAATCTTGAGGTCTTACCACCATCGGTCAATATGTCGACTTATCACTTCCACGCGAGTAATGATAAAACGATTGTTTACGGTTTAGGTGCAATTAAAGGCGTCGGCGAACAAGCAATGCAGTCAGTTATTGACTCTCGTCGACAACTTGGTCCTTATACAGATCTATTCGATTTTTGCCATCGTATTGATTTGAAAAAAATCAATAAACGTACTCTTGAAGCTTTAATTCGTGCGGGTGCACTCGACTGCTTAGGAATTGAACGTGCAAGCTTAATGGCACAATTGCCTGAAGCTGTTCAAGCTGCCGAACAAGCTCGAAGTAACCGTGAAAGCGGTATTATGGATTTATTTGGTGAAGTTGAAGAAGTTCAGCGTAAACCAGCTAAGCCTGTAAAACCGTGGAGCGATGAAGTTCGTCTGAAAGGCGAAAAAGATACCCTTGGCTTATATCTAACTGGCCATCCAATTGATGTTTACCGACAAGAACTCAAAGCTTTTGTTCCTGTAAAACTAAATGAAATTACAGCTACACGTCGTGGCGTTACTACAGTTTATGCAGGTTTGGTTATTGATGTCGCAAACTTCCCTAACCGAGTTGTTATTGTACTTGATGATGGTACAGGACGTATTGAAGTCAGCTGTAATCATGAGCGCTTCCAACGTTTTAAAGATATCGTTCAAGTGGAACGTGTTGTAGTTTTCGAAGGCGAAATCTATGAACGAGAAGGCTTTGAACGTCCAATGGGACGTTTGACCAAAGCTTTCACCTTAAATGAAATAAGACAAAAACGAGCTAACAGTATTCAAATCAAATTAACAGAAGAGTTCATGCAGCCCACATTGGCAAAAGATCTACAAAACATGATCTTGCCATTTTGCAATGTAGATATGCATCAACATATCGCTCTACAGTTACAGATTGATCAACCCTATGCTCAAGCTGAACTTCAGTTTGGTCCGCAATGGAAAGTCGCTCCTCTAGATGAATTACTTGCTAAACTCAGAGATTATTTTGGTAAAGATAATATTTATATTGAATATCAAGTAAAGTCGAAAGCAGCTAAAGCAGTAGACCCTGTTCGTCCACATGCTGTTGCCTCTCCTCCTGCGGGTATGTCTATGGACGATGCATTGGATTTATACCAAAGCGAAGTTTCTCAATATTCGTAATTTCTGGAAATCTTATGAATTCGTTTGACCACACCACCGTGTCAAGACAATTAGCACAAGTGCGTATTGTCATGGTAAATACGACTTTGCCTGCTAATATTGGCAGTGCTTTACGTGCCATGAAAACAATGGGACTCATTAAATTAGTTCTTGTAGCACCCAAAACATATCCTCATCCAGATATACAAGCGCTTGCTGCTGGTGCCCAAGATTTATTTGAGCACCTTGAGATTGTAGACACCTTAGAAGATGCGATTAAAGATTGCCATTTGGTTTTTGGAACAAGTGCGCGTAGTCGCACCATTCCTTGGCCTTTACTTGATGTGCGACCTGCGGCTAAAGAAGCTATTAAAGCAACCGCTCAAGGGCAACAAATTGCGATTGTTTTTGGCCGTGAAGATCGTGGTTTAACTAACGAAGAATTAGCACTGGCAAATTACCATTTAACCATCCCTGTAAATCCGGACTATGGTGTATTAAATGTTGCGCAAGCGATTCAAGTCGTATGTTATGAGCTTCGCATGTCTGCTCTGGAACAAGACCAAGTCGACCAGAATGTAGATGAAATGCCATTAGTGCAAGGCCAAAGCATGCAATGGGATGAACCTTTGGTTACTCAGCAACAAATGGAAGAGTTTTATCCTCACCTAGAAAAAATGCTGACTGAAATTGAATTTTTAGATCCAGAAAATCCACGTTTATTGCCTTTACGCTTGCGTCGTCTGTTTGGTCGTATACAATTAGATCGTATGGAATATCATTTACTTCGCGGTATTTTTAGTCGTGTGCAAGCTTTAACAAGTGGTAAATGGAAAAAAGCATTATCTGACAAGGAGGATCAACCCAATGCTTAAACAGCTTAAAGAAGATATAAAGGCTGTATTTGCGCGAGATCCTGCTGCCCGCAATACACTCGAAGTTCTTACGACCTATCCCGGCATTCATGCAATTATGATGCATCGTGTTGCACATGAATTATGGCAAAAAGATTGTAAAGGTGCAGCTCGCCTACTTTCTTCATTTAGCCGTTTTGCAACAGGAATTGAAATTCATCCGGGTGCTAAAATCGGTAAGCGTTTTTTTATTGATCACGGTATGGGTGTTGTGATTGGTGAAACTGCTGAAATTGGCGATGATGTTACGCTTTATCATGGTGTTACCTTAGGTGGAACAACATGGAAGACTGGCAAGCGCCATCCAACTTTAGAAGACGGTGTGGTTGTTGGTGCCGGTGCGAAAATTTTGGGCCCATTTACGGTAGGTAAAGGTGCTAAAGTCGGTTCAAATGCCGTGGTAACTAAAGCTGTTCCTGCTGGTGTAACTGCTGTAGGCAATCCTGCTCGCTATATTTATAAAGATGCCGACAAAAATAACGATAAAGATGAAGCACGTCGTCGTGATTATGCACAAAGTATTGGTTTTGCCCCATATGCGACAACTGCTGATCAGTCAGACCCTATTTTAGAAGGTATGCGCGTTTTGCTTGATCGTATTCAGAACAATGAAACGCGTATGAATAATTTATGCCAGCGTTTATCAGAGCTAGACCCTAGCTTCAAAAAAGAAAATCAAGATGAACAACCTTTTAGTGATGAAGAGCTAAAAATTCTTGAAGAAGTGCGTCGTGAATGTGGCGCACAAAACAAGATATCAAAAACGTAATATTCTTGATTCATAATGTAACACGCTTACTCTTGCATGTCGGTTTAGCTTTTCCTAGACTTACCACTACCAAATCTGACTTTACTAAAATGAACGGAAGATCCTATGAATTTTAAGCCTTTGGCATATATCATCCTTGCGACCTCAAGTTTAACAGCTTGTACAATGGCACCTGTAAAACAACAAAAAATTGAGCCTTTTGTTTTCAAGGAACCAGAGCTTACTCCTCCTTTTTATGCATTAAATCCTTTTAACTATGATCAGCCTCCGGCATTTGAAGTTGCATTAAAAGACGCTGCTGCACAGCCAGTAACGAAAATGGTAGTTAATCGTCAAGATGACCCAACTAAACAACTTACTCTCGACACTAATAAACTGATTGTCCCAACTGTAAATAATTCACAGCGTTCAATGAAATACGCAGTTTTAGCTGGCGAGAATGAAATTGACGTGACTACTATTGATGACTTCTTACAGTTAGTAGAAGGCAAAGCTCGTCACTATCCACCACGCTTTACTGACCGTCAAGAACGTAAAGGCTTTGAAAGTAAACTTAAAGAAGTAACACAGCAACTCGATACACTTGCTGCAAATGAAAATGCATCATTTGATATTTTGCTTCGTGCTTTTAAAGCAAGTGTTCTTGCACGTAACCTTGATTTAGGAACTGTTCACACTACTAAATCTTTAGAATATGCTCAAAGACTTTTAAAAATTAGCCCAGATGATGCGGAAACAAACTTCTGGTTCGGTTTTGGCTTATCTGAAGGTGGTGGCCAACGTGAAGCGATTCCATATTTAGATAAAGCAATTAAAGGTAATGTTCAAGAAGCATATTTAGCTGCTGCAAATAACTATATTGCGATGGAGCAAAAGAAAAATGCGATCCAGACGCTTAAAAATTATAAAGTTAAATATCCAGATGAATCGGAAATTGCTGATCGTTTAATTCAAGAGATTGAAAAACAAGGTCGTTGGAATGTATGGCAAGTTTTAACTAACCCTGCAATGTCTCCCGCTACTTCTACTGCAACATCAAAAAAATAAGCTTAATTAGATAAAAAGGGCTGTTTTGACAGCCCTTTTTTTTATTTGATCATTTGAAAAATACTTTAAAATTTGTATGATCTACCTACCATTGAGCCACTATATTTTGACCATAATGTTTCCAATAAAAAGAAGCAAAACACTATTGACGGTCATACTACTCGGTTCAATTCTGAGTGGTTGTCAGGTCGTTAATGTTAAACAGCAAGCTTTGAACGTAACTATTGCAAATGAACGTAATAGTATTCTTACGCAAGATAAACTCAGCGAAGCAAGTCTGAATGTTTTATCGATGTCTGGTCAGGAAGCTAAAGTTTGTACAGACACCCCTGACAACTGTGTAAATCAACTCAAAAAATTACCTCAAATTTTAGATGAACAGTTCTTATCAGCTGCAAGTGAAATGTATCTGGCAAAAGCAATGACTTTGTCAGATTCTTCGGATTGCAAAATGAGTAGATTTGCTAAACATAAGTCTGAAGAAGAAAAAACAAATATTCAAAATAAATATGATGATTGCTTAGACCAGCAATTAAATTTACTAGATAAAAGTATTCGTTATAGCTATGCCTATCTATTTGCAACGAAGCGTCAGCCCACTGACCGTATTTTTGATAATAGACAAGTTCAGATTCGAGACTTCTATAATCAGGCAATTGCCAAAATGGTCGGTGTTTATGATTTGAGACACCCTCAAAAAAATGGTGTCGAGCCCCAAATTCATATTGGTAAAAGTGTTTATTCAATTGACTTTGAATTTCATAGACAGTTAACAGGCCAAAAGCTAGAAAAATTAATTTCAAGTTATAACTTAAATTTTTCAGGGTTAAGAACGATTAACCGTCGTGATGGTTTTGGGTCTGAATTTGTCGCTGTTTTTCCGAGTTCAGGAAGCGAAGATATTAATGAATATATTTTAGACCCACTTAAATACAATTATAAAAATGGTGTTAATCCAAATATTCATCATGCACGTTATTTGGCTGCAACTATTGTAGCTGAACCAAAACATGCAACCACTGTTGAAGAAATTATTAATAATCCTGAATTCGTAATTCGGGTTTATGATCCATATCGGACCGATAATATTAGTGTAGCAGGTAAACAATATCCTCTAGCGGCCAACTTTTCAGCGCCTTATGGTTTATGGTTAGCTGAAAATAATTTAGGTGTAGCGGCTTATTTAAGTCTGATTGATCGTGATCAGCATTTGACCATGCCACATCTATACATGCTTGAACCTTATAATCCAAATAAGAAAATTATTGTGTTAGTCCATGGGCTCGCAAGTAGTCCTGAGGCATGGATTGCTTTGACCAATGATGTTATGGGTGATACGATTTTAAGAGATAATTATCAAGTTTGGCAAGTTTTCTATTCGACCAATATGCCGATTCTGGAAAGCCGTTTCCAAACTTATGCCCTACTTAAGCAAGCTTTTGGTTCTTTGAACCCTAATGATCCTGCTACACATGATGCCGTACTTGTTGGACATAGCATGGGAGGTATTATCAGCCGATTATTAGTAAGTGATGGCGATATTACCAAGCCTGCTTTAGAGTTAATGACGATTCGTCAGCAAAACCGTTTTAAGAAACATCCAATGGTTACTGAACGATTGCAAATGCATTCAATCAATAATTTTGACCGCGCAATTTTCTTGGCTTCCCCTCATCGAGGTACAGATTACGCAGATCGATGGTTTACATTAGCTGCGCGTAAAATTATTCGTTTACCGGGCGCATTTTTGTCAGCCGTAGCGACTTCGCTCACCACTGAAAATTTAGATGTTAAAGATTTCTTAAGTAATATTGATAATGGTTTGATTCAAAATGGTCCAAGTGATTTGAGTCATCAGTCCAAATTTATGGAACTCACGGAAAATATTAATCCACATCAAGGTTTGGTTTTTCACTCAATTATGGGAAATATTACCAAGAGCGATGATCCAAATGTAATTACGGATGGAATTGTTCCTTATAAGAGTGCTCACTTAGAGGGAGCCAAATCTGAGAAGGTTCTTCCAGGTGGTCACTCAATTCAACTGACACCGCAAGCCGTATTAGAACTGCGTCGTATTTTACGAGAGCATTTAGTCGAACATGGTTTATATAAGCCGTAAAAAATAAAAAAAGCCAAAGGATCACCTTTGGCTTTTTGCATTTGGGATGGGTTTTTACTGGCCAGAACGGATGATGTAGTCAAAAGCAGAGAGTGATGCTTTAGCGCCTTCACCTGTGGCAATAATGATTTGCTTGTACGGAACTGTCGTACAGTCACCCGCAGCAAACACACCTTTCACATTGGTTTCGTTGCGGCCATTCACCATGATCTCACCACGATTGGTTAATTCAAGTTCACTGTCTTTTAAGAAATCAGTGTTTGGCAATAAACCAATCTGTACAAAGATGCCTGCAAGCTCAACCACATGCTCTTGATCAGTGGCACGATCTTTATATTTAAGACCTGTCACTTGTGATCCGTCACCCAACACTTCTGTACTTAATGCATTTAGAATCACAGTTGTATTTGGCAAGCTGTGTAGTTTGTTTTGCAAGACTTGGTCAGCACGTAGTTTGGTGTCAAATTCAACCAAAGTGACATGCTCAACAATCCCTGCAAGGTCAATTGCAGCTTCTACACCTGAGTTACCGCCACCAATCACCGCAACACGTTTACCTTTGAACAATGGACCATCACAGTGTGGGCAGTACGCTACACCACGGGTACGGTATTCTTGCTCACCCGGTACGTTCATTTCTCTCCAACGCGCACCTGTTGAAAGGATCACAGTTTTCGATTCAAGCTTTGCGCCATTTTCAAGTTCAACTTCAACTAAGCCATTTGTAGTCTGATCTGCACCAACGATTTTGCCGACACGTTGCAAATTCATGATATCGACATCGTATTCACGAACATGGGCTTCCATTTCGGCAGCAAACTTAGGACCTTGAGTCTTTTGCACAGAAGTGAAGTTTTCAATGTCCATGGTATCCATGACCTGACCACCGAAGCGTTCAGCCACGATACCTGTGTTAATGCCTTTACGTGCTGCATAGATGGCAGCTGTTGCCCCTGCAGGTCCACCACCAATCACCAATACATCAAAGGCATCTTTGGCATTAAGCGCTGCTGCATCTTTCTTGGCAGAGTTGGTGTCGAGTTTCGCCACGATTTCTTCAAGGGTCATACGGCCTTGACCAATGTGTTCGTTGTCTTGGAACACCATTGGAACCGCCATGATTTTGCGTTGTTCAACTTCGTCTTGGAAGAATGAACCATCAATCATGGTTGCGGTGGTGTTCGGGTTATAAATCGCAATCAGGTTAAGCGCCTGCACAACGTCCGGACAGTTATGACAACTTAGCGATACAAATACATCGAAGTTGGCTTTCAGGTTTAAACCTTTAATCTGGTTCAGCACTTCATCAGAAACTTTAGGCGCATAGCCAGACACCTGTAACAGTGCCAAGATCAAAGACGTAAACTCATGACCCATTGGTAAGCCGGCAAAGAACACACGAGGTTGTTCGCCTGCTTTAGCCACACCAAAGCTTGGACGACGTGTATTGTTGCCATCAAAACGTGCAGTGACCTTGTCAGAAAGTTCAGCAATTTCGGTAACCAGCTCTTTAATTTGAGCAGCTTTATCTGATTCATCCAAAGCAGCAACTAATTCGATTGGACTTTCTAAACGTTCTAAGTAAGCTTTTAATTGAGTTTTAATGTTTTGATCTAACATCTGTTTTTACTCCAATGCATCCAAATTCTTTCAATAGATGCATAGTACGTCAAAACACAAAATAGGTAAAACAGTATGTTTTTATAGATTTAATCGGTTTTTTAGATTTAATTATTATTCACTTCAATCAAAAAAAGCCAACCTGAACTCATCCAGCGCAGGTCGGCAAACTGGTTAAACTAGAGTAACACCACGCCAAATACAGCCCCAGCAATCAGGACATGTAAGGGATGAACCTTTTTAATTAAAGATAATAAAGTTGCAACGACGACCATAACGATGAGTAAAGTATTTATTGCAGCCGCCTCAGAAATAATCCACGCACTGGCAAGCACAGTTCCCACAGTGACAGGTTGTAAAGCAAGCTGTAAAACACGACGCCATTTTTTGTCTTTAAATTTTGACCAACCTCTCATTACAAATACAGTAATAATTGATGAAGGTAAAAATTTAGCGGTTGATGTCACCAACAATCCTGATAATCCTGCTACATGCCAGCCAACGAGCGGTACAATCATCATATTAGGTCCTGGAGCTGCCTGAGCCATAGCAAACAGTGCACTGAACTCTTGAGCTGTCATCCAGTGATGGATATCAACAACTTGTCGCTGCATTTCCGGCAAAATCGTATTTCCACCACCAAAAGCAATAAGTGACAACTGAGTAAAAATGATAGCTAATGTAAGTAAAACTGCACCCATTACACACGTCTCCAAATAATGGTCGAGTAAATCGCCAGTAAAACCAGCATGGTGATGAGCAAAGAGATTTTCAAAAATGCAATACTGATGATAGCCGCCACGACAATGCACATCGCTAAAGGATTACGCAATAATGGCTTTAACATTTTTAGGCCTGTTGCAACTAAAAGCCCCGCCGCCGCCGCCGCCAACCCTTCGAAAAGGTGCTTTACCATTAAATTGTCTTGGAATTGTTCATACACATAATGCAAAAGAACAACGATAATAGTCGGAGCGAGAATAAGACCAATTAAGGCACTAACTGCCCCACGGATACCTCGAAACTCCATACCCATCGCAACCGACAAATTAATGATATTCCCGCCCGGAAGAAACTGACACAGACCAAGTAACTCGGTGAATTTCTCAGGACTTAGCCATTGCCGCTGTTCCACAATAACTTTACGAGCCAGAGGTAATACCCCGCCAAATCCAATTAAACCTAGTATCAAAAAACCCAAAAAAAGTTCGGTGCAACTAGGTACGCTCTCCTTCTGCACTGCAATTTCCACATGGTTCATTTTCGTTACTTTTCACTTTATTTGACTCAGATAGAATGCTACTTTTATGATATATCTACAAATGCTTTTATTTCTCTGAACCATACTCAAAAGGTATTTCTATGCTCGATTTGCACAAACTACATGCTTTTGTTGTTGTGGTTGAAGAAAGGAATATAACTCATGCAGCAAATCGATTATTTATTCAACAACCTCCTCTTACCCGATTATTAAAAAAATTAGAACAAGAACTAGGAGTACAACTTTTAATTCGTCAGCCACGTGGCATTGAGCCTACCGAAGCTGGAACTGTATTATTTAAAGAAGCGAAATTGCTATTAGAACATGCCAAACATATTCCACAAATTGTACAAAATGTTAGTCAAGGTAAAACAGGACAACTCAATATTGGCCTTACCAGTTCCGCAGGTTTACATCCACTCATTTCACTTTTATTACGTTCTTATCGAGAAATGTATCCTGCCGTACAAACTAAACTTGAAGAAGCAGGTAGTCAAAAGCAATTAGATTGGTTGTTATCCGAGAAACTTGATGTGGCTTTTTTGCGTACACCGGTAAGCCGAGATATTGGTTTAAAAAACATACATATACTTGATGAGCCTATGATTATGGCTTTACCCTTAGGCCATCCGCTTGCTCAGAAAGATAAAATTCTTTTAAGTGATTTGTCTGATGAAAATTTTGTTTTATACCGACGCTCATCTGGGCAAGGTTTATATGACAATATTTTATATACCTGTTATCAAGCCGGTTTTAGTCCGCATATTATTCAAGAAGCTCCTCGCCCTACTGCAACCTTAAACCTTGTTGCCGCCGGAATCGGAATTAGTATTGTACCCGCGTCTATGCATAACTTTTGGAATAACGAAATTATTTATCGTGAATTTGATGATATTGTTAAACCTAAAGCGCCAATTTATTTAATTACCAGAGAAAATGAAAACTCTGCAAAAGTTTCAAACTTTATTGAACTACTACAAAAACTATTACCCACTATGACTTGAGTTTAAAAGCTGGGCAATAAAAAGTGCCCCAAGTGGAGCACTTCTTTCATGAAACAGTTTATTTTTGATTGACTCGTTTTGACAGCTCTTCTGCCGATTCTTTACGTTCCGAATAGCGATCTGTCAGGTATTGTTTTTGACCACGTGTTAATAAAGTGAACTTATAGAGTTCCTCCATTACATCGACAATTCGATCATAGTAAGAGGATGGTTTCATACTTCCATCTTCTTCAAACTCTAAAAAAGCTTTAGCAACTGAGGACTGATTTGGGATCGTAATCATACGCATCCAACGCCCTAAAATGCGCATTTGATTCACAGCATTGAAAGATTGAGAACCTCCACTGACTTGCATAACGGCTAAGGTTTTACCTTGTGTTGCACGAATTGCTCCACCAGCTAAGGGAATCCAATCAATCTGAGCTTTTAAAATCGAACTCATTGCACCATGACGTTCTGGCGAACACCACACCATACCTTCTGCCCAAGCCAAAAGCTCATGTAATTCTTGAACTTTTGGATGATCTGTTTCTGCATCCTCTGGTAAAGGTAAACCTTTAGGATGAAAGATTTTGACCTCGGCGCCTAAATATTCAAGAATTCGTCCAGCCGTCAACACAGCAAAACGGCTATAAGAACGCTCACGATTAGACCCATATAACAATAAAATGCGTGGTGGATGTTCAAGTTGCTGTGCTTGCACTTGTTCAAAAGTAGGCTTATCTAAAAGATTTAGCGCTACATTGGATAAATCATTGTTAAGACTGTTCATGGGAGAAATACTTTTTCTTGAGCCAAAGAGAAACTGAAACGAGTGAAATTAAAACCGGAACCTCAACTAATGGTCCTATCACTGTGGTGAATGCTACAGGTGATGCTAAACCGAAAGTAGCAATCGCAACCGCTAAAGCTAGCTCAAAGTTGTTGCCAGCCGCGGTAAATGAAATGGCAGTAGTACGTGGATAGTTATTCCCCATACGTTTACTCATAAAGAAGCTAATGAAGAACATCACCACAAAGTAAATCGTCAGTGGAATCGCAATTCGCAGTACATCTAAAGGTAAGCTCACCACATCACCACCTTTTAAGCTGAACATCGCCACAATGGTGAAAAGTAATGCAAGCAAACTAATCGGACTGATTTTTGGTAAGAATTTAGTTTGATACCAATCTAACCCTTTTGCTTTCACTAAAATGAATCGCGTGAGGAAACCCATTAAAAATGGAATGCCTAAATACACCAATACAGCATGGGTAATGGTCCAGAAATTCACATCAATGACTTGACCCGCCACACCAAAATACGGCGGCAAGAAAGTTAAGAAAAGCCATGCATAAGTACTAAAGAATAAAATTTGGAAAATACTGTTAAAAGCAACTAAAGCAGCAACATATTGGTTATCCCCACATGCCAAACCGTTCCATACCAATACCATTGCAATGCAGCGTGCCAAGCCTATCAAGATTAGACCTGTCATATATTCCGGATAGTTATGTAGAAAAATAATCGCTAAAGCAAACATCAAAATTGGCGCAATTAACCAGTTTTGTACTAAAGACAAAGCCAACGTTTTTTTATCTTTAAATACTTCCGGTAAAGCTGCGTAATCTACCTTTGCCAAAGGTGGATACATCATTAAAATTAAACCAATTGCAATCGGAATATTAACGTTATCTACACTGAGTTGATTCAAAGAAACCGAGGCTTGAGGAAAGAAAACATCTATTGCCACACCTAAACCCATGGCAATAAAAATCCATAGCGTCAGATTCCGGTCTAAAAAAGAAAGCTTTTGCTTAGTCATCTCGGCTCTCTTACTCAATATGAGAGATTTTATTAATCTCAGCAATCAGATGTGAACGGTTTAAGTTCGCAACATCTAATGCAAACAATGCATCTAAACGACGGTTAATATGATCTACAGTCTCTTGGAAAGCTTTTAATTTTTCTTCTTTTGGCAAGTCTAAATGAGATGGATCACTTAAGCCCCAGTGTGCTTTGATTGCACCACCTAAATAAAGTGGGCATGCTTCTTGTGCAGCAGAGTCGCAGACTGTAATCACAACATCTGGTTGATACTGCTCGCAGTCATCAATGGTTTTGCTCCATAAACCTTCTGTTGAAAGACCTAAATTTTCAAGCGTTTCAAGAGTTAAAGGATGCACCTGACCTGATGGTTTACTGCCTGCGCTATACGCTTTCCAACCTTCTGGTGCACGGCTATTAAATAAAACTTCTGACAAAATACTACGACAACTGTTTCCGGTACATAAAAATAAGAATTTCATGGTCTTACTCACAATAAGTTGAAATAGAAGAAAACTGTGAAGATGATTGATTCACTAAATTTTCATCTTGGTTTCCTATAATTTTCAAAACTTCAACGGCCCAACTTGGTAAATCTGGGTTGACGCTGTAATACACCCATTGCCCTTGTCTTGAGTCAAGTAAAATGCCATGAGTACGTAATAGCGCTAAATGTCGGGAAATTTTTGGTTGGCTTAAATCAAGTTGCTCGGTCAGTTCACAAACACATATGTTTTGTTTGCTTAAAACCAATTTAAGAATGCTTAACCGAGTAGGGTCCGAAAGACATTTAAAAAAATCGACTTGAGTGATCATGTCAGCAACATTTCATATTCGTTATTGCAAATATACGGATATCCATATATAAATGCAATATCTTAATTCGGCGATAAATTTGTCATGTCTGAGCTAGTGAAGATTTACCATAACCCTGCTTGCGGAACCTCACGTAATACGCTGGCACTTATTCGTCATGCGGGGATTGAACCCATTATTATTGAATATTTACAGACACCTCCTAGTAAAGATGAGCTTACTCAACTCATTTCACAGGCAGGATTAACCGTTCGTGACACAATTCGTAAAAATGTTGATCCATATAAAGATTTAGATTTGGAACAAGACCACTGGACAGATAAACAATTGATTAATTTCATGGTGGAATATCCAATTTTAATTAATCGCCCGTTTGTGGTGACTTCTAAAGGTACGCGTCTATGCCGCCCTTCTGAAATTGTTTTAGATATTTTAGATTCAGAAAACTTAAGCTATTTTGCAAAAGAAGATGGTGAAGTGATTATTAATGAACAAGGGCAACGAGTAAAATAATCTAGGATTCTCACAAATAAAAAGCTAAATGGCGCAATACCATTTAGCTTTTTTGTTGAATGAAAGCGGTTAAAAATAGGACTTAATAAGAGGTAAGAGTTGTTCTCCTATCACCATGCCTAATAAACCGACTAATGCTACAAGAGGTGGAGCTGGTGACTTAACATTTAAAACGTAATATAAGACACCAACGAGCAGCCCTACAGCCAAAGATAATAAGTACATTTTCATGCTACATACCTTAGGGAATCAAGCCATTTAAAGAGGCAAATTCCCACACTGTTTTATTTAAAATGCGAAACAAGAACACCCTAGTGCGCCCCAGAAAGATTTTTTATCTTTATCATTTACGGGAACATCAAACATCCATGAATGGCTATGTCCATGCATGCCACAACTGCTAGCACATGCACATAGCGCACTTTCTGACTGTAGAGACTGATTTGAAGGTGCATTACGGTTTTCAGATAATCTCCATTGACCACCAAAACGTTTTACAGGCGACCATGTTGGCAAGGCTGGCGGTAAAGGCGGATCATCTTGCTTAAACTCAGCACCTGCATAAACGACTTTTCCACCAAGCACAGTCAGTACAGATTCAATCCATTGGATATCGTCTGCTTCAACTTTGAAATAGTCATCGGAGAGTACAACCAGATCAGCAAGTTCGCCTGCTGTTAATGAACCTTTGACTTCTTTTTCACCTGAAAACCATGCAGAACCTTTAGTCCAGAGTTTCAGTGCTGTCTGGCGGTCTAATAAATCTTTTTCATCATATAGCGGCAAACCACCAACAGTTTTACCTGTACTTAGCCAATATAAACAGACCCAAGGATTATAAGATGCAACACGTGTCGCATCTGTTCCTGCACCGACTGGCACACCGAGTTCCAACATTTTTTTAACTGGTGGCGTATTTTTGGCTGCATCGGCACCATAGCGCTTTACAAAAATTTCGCCCTGATAAGCCATTCGGTGTTGAATTGCAATTCCCCCGCCCAATGCACCAATACGCTCAATATTACGTTCTGATACCGTTTCGGCATGGTCAATAATAAATCGGGTCGCAAATGGCTGTTTAGCATTTACTCGCTCAAAAACATTGAGTAACCGGTTAATGCTTTCATCATAGGTTGCATGAATACGAAAAGGCCATTTCTTTTTAGCCAAATGCTCAACAATGGCTTCGAGTTCACCTTCCATCTTTTCTGGTAAATCTGGACGTGGCTCATAGAAATCTTCGAAGTCACCCGCCGACCAAGTCAGGTTCTCACCCGCTCCATTCATTCTAAATAGTTCATCACCATCGCCCGGAAATGTCATTTCTGTCCAACGGCGATAATCATCAAGCTCTTCACCTGCTTTTTGAGCAAATAAGTTGTATGCAATTCGCACCGTCATTTGGTTTTGATCGTGTAATTGCTTAATAACATCATAATCTTCGGGATAGTTTTGCCCACCACCTCCCGCATCAATTGCAGAGGTAATGCCCAAACGATTGAGTTCACGCATAAAATGACGAGTTGAATTGACTTGTTCTTCAACTGGTAATTTCGGAGCCTTACCTAAGGTTGAATACAAAATCATGGCCGATGGTGTTGCAAGTAGCAAACCCGTGGGTTCGCCTTTTGCATCACGCTCGATTCTGCCACCCGGTGGATCTGGTGTGTCTTTATTAAAACCTAGTACATTCAGAGCAGCGCGGTTCAACATGGCACTGGCGTATAGATGTAAAACAAAAACTGGCGTATCTGGTGCAGCTTTGTTGATTTCTTCTAAAGTCGGTAAACGCTTTTCGGCAAACTGGAATTCAGTCCAACCACCCACTACCCGCACCCATTGCGGCGCTGGAGTATTATCTGCTTGTTCCTTGAGTAAGCGTAGTGCATCCGCTACAGATGGCACACCTTCCCAACGCAGTTCCATATTGTAGTTCAGGCCACCACGAATAATATGTAGATGGCTGTCATTTAAACCCGGGATGACACGACGTCCGTTTAAGTCTACAACTTTGGTGGTCGCTGTTGCCAGCTTCATGATTTCATCATTTGTACCTGTCCGTACTACTTTACCTTCTGCGATAGCAATTGCTTGTACTTCTGGGTTCTGAGGGTCTAGTGTTGTGATTTTACCGTTTTTGAATATGAGGTTTATTTCGGTCATTCTGAACTCCATTCTTGTGAATTATCGTTCTAAAAAATAAAGGCATATCCGTATTAATATCACTTCAATATTGAATACTAGACATGCCTTTACCTAAATAAGTACTTTTTTATTTTGCAGGAACGGGTGCAAGTACTTCATGTTTTGATGTTGTACGTTCAGGTGCCTTATGAACCATTGTATAGGCATAATCAACGCCCATACCATAAGCACCAGAATGCTCACGTACAATTGCCATGACTGCATCATAAGTATCACGGTGTGCCCAATCACGCTGCCACTCAAGCAACACTTGCTGCCAAGTTACAGGAACAACGCCTGCTTGAATCATGCGCTGCATAGAATAATCGTGCGCTTCTTTCGAGGTGCCACCTGAGGCATCAGCTACCATATAAATTTCATAATCGCCTTCGAGCATGGCACCAAAAGCAAAGGTGTTATTACACACTTCAGTCCATAAACCTGAAACAATCACTTTCTTACGATTATTTTTTGCAAGTGAATCACGTACTTTTTGGTCATCCCATGAATTCATTGAAGTACGTTCTAAAAGTGGCGCATCTGGAAATACGTCTAAAAGCTCTGGATAGGTATGACCAGAGAAGCTTTCTGTTTCAACAGTGGTAATGGTGACAGGAATATTGAATGTTTTAGCTGCCTTTGCGAGACCTACCGTATTATTTTTTAATACTTGACGATCTATCGACTGTACCCCGAAAGCCATTTGTGGTTGGTGATCAATAAAAATAATCTGACAATTCGTTGGTGAAAGTTGTTCTAAAAGTGATTTATTCATGGGTAAACTCCATTATTCCTTATGTGTAATGCATTTAAATTGCTTACTGGTCATTATCAAAACAGATAAAAATGTAAAGGCATAGACACTAAATCAGCACGAATCTGTATCCTGTGCGAATACAATTAAAACAATGATTGCTTTTTAATTTTTATAGTTTAATCATTGATATATATTTTTTTAACTTTCGCTTATCCATGGATCGATTAGACTGTATTTCCACTTTCGTAAGTGTCGTAGAACATGGGAATTTTAGTAGCGCAGCCAGAGCTCTCGATATCTCTCGCGACTTGGTTGCCAAACGTGTTTGCTATCTTGAAAATGACCTAAAAACCACACTTTTAAACCGAACAACAAGACAGATGAACTTAACCTCTTGTGGAGAAAAGTTCTATCAACACAGCAAAGTCATTTTAAGTGAGTTTGAATGGGCTGCCTATGAAATTAGCTACAATCAGCAGTACCCTGAAGGTGAACTCAAGCTCAATACGCCCATGTCTTTTAGCAATATTTTTCTTCAAAATATCATTTCAGACTTTATTGAGAAATATCCCAGTATTAAAATCGATTTATTCATGACAGATCAGCTACTAGACATGAATAATAATAAATTTGATTTAACAATTCGTGTAGATGGCTCTCCTCCAAATTTGGCAAATAGTAAAATATTAAATACCTATCAACGATATTTATATGCAACACCTGAGTATTTTAATCAGCATGGATTACCCGCCTCTTTAGAGGAACTCAAAGATCATAAATTTTTAATTTATTATCAAGATAACCGACATAAAAAATTGATTTTTCAAAAAGATCAAAAAGAAGTGTCTTTTAATTGCTTCCCTGTAATGACCTGTAATAATGGCGAACTCTTATTAGATATGTGCCTAAAAGATCACGGCATAGTCTTTCTTCCCGATTTTATTGCAGACCATTACTACAAAGAAGGTAAATTACAGAAATGTTTGGAGGACTACACCAGTCAGCCACTTCATTTATATGTGACATGGCCCAATCGTAAAATTTTATCGAAGAAAGTAAAACTATTTATTGATTTTTTGACACATCAAATGATTGCCATAAAATAAGTGATCTGGGCCTTTTCAATAAGAACTGGCCCAGCATTTTTAGTTGGTTTGAGTAATTTCAATCTTCTTATTTTTAAATAAATTTTGCTCTGCTTAAACTCCAGCAAGCTCTGGTTGTTGTTCCTTTTTATAAAATGGCACATCACCGTTAATGGTGGCACGGTGCATAATGCGGTGTGCATCACCATAATCAAATAATGCCTTATGTTGGGTGCAGCGGTTATCCCAGATTGCGACATCACCCTCTTGCCATTTCCAACGCAAATGGAACTTTTCTTGTGTGGCATGTTCAAACAAGAAATTAAGCAACTGCTCGCTTTCCTGTTCAGGTAATTCATTAATCCGAGTGGTAAAACCTTCACTTACAAATAGCAGCGGTTGGCCTGTGACTGGATGAGTACGCACAACTGGATGGACCACTGGTGGATTACGCTTAAAGGCTTGTAGTAGTTTTTCACGCTCTTCGTCATTATTTGCAAAACGTTCGAGTGGAAAAGATTTACGAATATCATGTGTCGCAGTCAAACCTTGTAATTTTTGCTGTAACTCTAGCGTAAGCCCTTTAAAAGCTGCTGTATTACTCGACCATAATGTATCACCGCCTACAGGTGGAATTTTAATGGCTTGCAACACACAACCTAATGGTGGTGTATTGCTAAAGGTGACGTCTGTATGCCAAAGCTCATTATCACGCAGGTCCTGCTTCCAACTATCCAGAACCATCACTTCAGGCACATCTTCAATAGAAGGATAAATCGGGTGCACATGTAAGCTGCCAAAACTACGTGCCAAGTCTGCTTGTGCTTGCGGTGCCAATTGTTGCTTTCGAAAAAAAATAACCTGATGATCAAGCAAAGCCTGCTGGATTTGTTGCGTTGTCTGTTCATTTAACGCATTCAAATCAATATCGTGAATAATTGCGCCAATGGTAGGCTTGATCACTTCAATATTTAAGTTTGCTACTACTGTATTCATCTTCTTTACTACAACTGCTGACCATACCAAGGAGAAAACTGCTTTTGTAACCAACGTAAAAACAGCTCAAAACTAACTGCGACAATCGCAATCACAATAATGCCCAAAATCACCGTATCGGTAATTAAGAACTGTGCGGCCGACTGCACCATAAAACCAATACCACGGTCTGCTGCAACCAACTCTGCTGCAACCAGTGTTGACCACCCCACCCCAAGACCAATACGAATACCGGTAATAATATGAGGTAAAGCTGTTGGTAAAATGACATGCCAAAATACTTGTGACTGACTTGCCCCTAGCGACAATGCAGCACGCTCACGATTAAGTTGATGGCTTAACACACCATGCGCGCTACTAATAATGACGGGCGCTAATATCGAGAAGAAAATCAAAAGTACTTTAGTTGTTTCACCAATACCAAACCAAATCACCAATAACGGCAAATAAGCTAATGGTGGGATTGGACGCAATAATTCAACTAAAGGATCTAAAACTGCACGTACCCATTTATTCAGCCCCATCCATAAACCTAATGGAACACCAATTGCTACAGCAGCAATCAAAGCTAAAAATACACGCGAGATGCTGGCGGCTAAATGTTGCCACAAAGTAGCCTTCATAAAGCCTTCTTGGCCGACTGTAATAAACTTTTGCCAAACTGCTTGAGGGCTTGGTAAAAACAGTTCAGGAACAATATGCAAAGCAGTAATCAGAAACCAAAAAACGACAACACTTGCGACACTAATAATACTCACAGCCAAAGTGCGATGTTTTTCTAAAAATGTCGATAAAACTGAAGTATTTTCTACTTTTGTATTTGGCTCAGGTTTGAGCGCTGTTTTATCATATTCATAGACGTTATCTTTAGTACTCATGTGGTTAACGCCTCCTCGGTTTGTTTTTGTGCTCTTAAGCTTTCAAATAACTGTTCTCTAAGCTGAATGAATTGAAGATCCGACTTGATTGAACGAATAGACTCGCCCTGACGATATCGCTTCGCAAAATCAAGATATAGAGTTTCTACAATTTTGCCTGGATGCGCAGTCATCAGAACTAACTGATTACTCAGCAATAATGCTTCTTCAATGTCATGAGTAATTAAAAAGAAGCTTTTATTTTGCTGAATCCATAAATCAAGCACTAACTGCTGCATATTTTCACGAGTAAAAGCATCTAATGCGGCAAAAGGTTCATCGAGTAAAATAAACGGCGCGTGACTGACCAAAGCTCTAGCAATACCCACACGTTGTTTCATACCACCAGAAAGCTCCCAAATATTGGCTTTTTCAACGTGACTTAAACCCACAATTTTCAAAATTGCACTCACTTGCGCTTCGATATCCGCACGCTTTAAACCTTTTAACTGCAAAGCGAAGCCAACATTATCTGCAACATTCAGCCAAGGAAGTAAGGCATGATCCTGAAACACGACTGCGCGGGTTACATCTGGTCCATTTACCACTTCATGATTTACAAGTACGTCACCTGAACTCGGCTTTTGAAAACCCGCCAAGATATTAAGCAAAGTTGTTTTGCCACAACCCGACTCACCTAAAATGACGGTTAAAGAACCTTCTTCAATCTTAAGATTAATGTCTTGTAAAACTGGCTTTTGCTGTTTAGGAAAAGTCAGATGAATATGTTTGGCTTCTAGTACACTCATGACAACTCCTTAAGGCTGCAAAAATGAAGAGTTCACATTGCCTTTATAATCGGCTTTAAGTTGGTCGACTTTGCCCTGACCTTTTAAGAACTTCGCTGTATCAAAGATATTTTGCGCGAATTCACCATCTAACGTTTGTTTTTGCTGAGCGTGGTCAAGGTAAATATTTCCACTTAATAAAAGCGGGATATCTTTTGGATCAGAACCTGTTAACTGAGCAATTTTTTCAACGTTATCGGCATTTTTAACGTATGCAGCTGGGTCTTGATTATATTTTTCGAGTTGCTCAAGTGTGGTTTTAACAAACGACTTTAAGAAATCAGGATTTTTCTCTGCAAAGTCTTTACGCACAACCCATAAATCATAGGTTGGAGCGCCCCATTCACCCACTTGTTTAGAATCGATTAATACCGTGCCTGACGCTTTCGCTTTACTTAAAGCAGGTTCCCACACATAAGCTGCATCAATATCTCCACGCTCCCACGCTGCTGCAATTTCAGGTGGACGCAAGTTAATAATCTTTACTTTATCTTCTGGAATATTCCAATGCTTCAGCGCAGACAAAAGGCTGTAATGCGTGGTTGAAACAAAAGGTACAGCAATGGTTTTGCCAATTAAATCTTGAGGGGTTTTAATACCAGATTTATTGTTGACTACTAATGCCTCAGAGGCACCAAGTTTTGAAGTAATTAAGAATACTTCAATCGGTAAATCACGGCTTGCTGCCGCTGCAAGTGGACTAGAACCAATATTACCAAGCACGACATCGCCAGAAGCCAATGCGTTAACAACATCTGAGCCCGCATCAAATTTTTTCCATTGAATGGTACGTTGACTATGCTTTTCATATTCCCCATTTGCTTGTGCGACCTTACTTGGGTCAACTCCAGTTTGATAAGCAATGATGACTGGTTTGCTGTCACCAACTGAGGCACTTGTATTATTGTCTTTTTTATTTTGCCATACGATAAATGCAACAATTGCGACTACCACAATTGCCGTGATAATTAACGGTTTGGTCTTTGTGCTCATAATTTTATGATCTTTCAATAATATAAGCTCATGGTATGCAGCAGGCTTTATAATGAAAAATAAAAAAATCTGAGTTGCTTATCTATTTTTGATAAATAACTTTTCCTTATAAGTTTTTATCTTTTGGTAAAAAGAAAACTTCAAGCAATCTTGTAGGTTAGAGGTAAAATTAAAATACTTATATATCAATAATTAAAAACGATATTCAAAAAAACATGATTAGAAAAACCTGACATAGACCTTCTAATTATTTTATCCTACTCATTTCATCATTTTTATTTTTGCTTCTCGTATCTAGAGTTTTGCATCTAATTAATTTTCATTATTTTATACAATGATATGATTTTATTATCTTTTTATCATAGAACCTCAGCAAATATTGAGATTTGATCAATATTTTTTCTAGTTTATATATGACACAAATTTAATTTTTTATTGATAAAAGGAGAAACAGGCTTTTGCTTAAACATCATAAAATTATCCAGAAAACTTTTATTGCCAGTGCACTTATAGGTTGCAGTCTTTCAAGCCAAGCGGCACTTACTTTTGGCAATGCTGAAGAAGGTCAACTCAAAGTGAGTGGCACAATTCGGGCAAAATACATTTATGATTTTGATTCAGATCCCACGACTAGCAAATTTTCTTTTAATGACGCGGTGCTCTGGCTAGACTATAACTCTCCCAAATGGATTGGCCGTCTAGATTATCGGCTTTATGAATATTATGGCCGTTTAGGCGATGCCAATTGGCTCACCGACGCATGGGTGGGTTATAAAATTAATGACAACAGTAAAATTATTGCTGGCTTAAACCCCGTCCCTTTTGGCTTGGGTCGCTTTTGGGGAAATACTTATTATTTAGGCATTGCTAATAGTGCAGGTTGGGAAGATGTACACAATCTTGGGGTAAAATATGATTTCAATGATGGAACCAATGAAGCACAATTTGCCTTTTATCCTACCGATGGCGGCAACTATAGAGGCAAAAGCAAAGACTCGAGTCGATTTAGTATCAACCCTGTCAACGCTGATGATTCTGTACCACAAGGCACCAATACTCAAGAAAAGAACTCAATTGTTGTTCGCGGTGCGCATACATTTAAAAATATAGCTGGGCAAGAAGACTTCTCCAGCCAACTTGGTGCCTCTGCTTGGTATTCAACCATTGAAAATAAACGCTCAGGCCAAGATGGCGATCGCCAAGTCTATTCAATTTTTAACAACACCACTTATAAACAATGGAACTTACAGCTTTTGGCAGGTTATCAAGACATTGATAATGCTGACTCTCAATACAAAGATCATCTTACTTTAGGTGGTTTTGATTACTCATTTAACTCAGCAACCAAAGGCCAGATATATTCAGCCGAAGTGAGCTATCTATTTCCTCAACAATTTGGCCCCATTACATCGGTACGCCCTTATCTAAATTATAGTGCTTATAAAAAAGAGCAAGACGGCTTTAAAGACTCAACCCGTTTTATCCCCGGCATTGCGTTTAACTATCAAAAACTGACGGTACAAGCCGAGTTGCTAATTGGCAAACATGACCCTTATTTAGGGGATAGTGAGGGCCTAGCGGCTGGCGGAACTAACGATAAATGGAATAAAAAAGCGTTTGTGATCTTTGCTTACTATTTCTAATTCAAAACAAAGGTCAACACATGTTGGCCTTTGTTTTTATCTAAAAAATTTAGGTTTAACTAATCAATTACTGGTGAATTATTGAGTGGAAGGTCTGGGTTATTTTCGTCAATGACATCTACATCTTGTGCAGTTGGCTCAAACTTAATAAGTAGTCCAATCACAATTAAAGGAATAAAAGCAAACACAGAAATAATCAGATATACATCGGTTTTGTAGCCTGCCATCCAGATCGGCAACACAAACAAAGCTATTGCCTGAGCCACTCCAGTTACAGCACGGTTAAACCCAACGCCAACACCACGAATCGAAGCAGGATAAGCCATGGTTGGATAGACCATCATTTGTGCCCCTGGTCCAAAACCTTCAGCAAAAAGCCATAAACCGAGCATGCCAATGGCAGTGTAGAGTAAAAAGCTATTGCCCGGCTCACCAATTAATGCCAATGCAATAAGGGCAATAAATTGGAGTAAAAAGCCTGTGAGCAACACATGACGAGATTTAAATCTACTGGCAACAAATACCCCCAACAACCCTCCTGTAAATGCAAACAGTAAATTTAGCCCGAGTGTTGTGGTAATGGTCGTCAAAACATCAGTATGGAAAAAACGAGTCAAAATGGACGGTAAAAAGAAAGCAATTGTGGTGTACTGAAATGCCACCGAAATATGAATCACAATCGCCACAATCGTTCTTGGTAAATAGGTTTTATTAAATAAAACAGCAAAGCCTTCACGTTGTTTTGTTTCAGCCTTTCTTTCTACTTTTTCAACTGTTGCTACAGCGTTAATTGCATAGGATTCTTGCAGAACTTTAGCTGCCCCTTTTAAATCACCCTGATTAGCCAGCCAAATTGGTGATTCAGTTAAATATTTACCGCGAATAAAAATAATGAGTAACGCTGGCACCGCTCCAAAAATTAAAGAAGCTCGCCATAACCAGTTGCTATGCTCTGGTGGTAAAAGAAAGTAAAGTGCCAAAACTAATCCAAAGCAGACAGAAGATGCGGCGTACCACATTGGACACCAAGCGGCTAAACGGGCTGCCTTGTTGCTACTACCGTTAAACTTTGAAAACTCAGATAAATAAGACATTGCGACGGGTAAATCGACCCCGACACTAATACCCATAATAAATCTGGCTAAAATGAGTACCCACACATTTGGTGCAAAGCCTGCCACAATGGCCGCAATAACAAACAGCACCATGTCGGCCATAAACACTCGATAACGACCGATTTTATCGGTTAGCCAACCGCCAATTAAATTACCGACAATGGTTCCACAGACAATTGCCGAAGCAACTACACCTGTCATGACAGGACTTAAAGAAAACTCTGATATGACCTGCTCAATACCGAAAGAGAGCGTCGTCAAATCATAAGCATCGATAAATACACCAATCAGTGCCAACCAAATGACTTTATTAGATTTACCCTTCCCTGCAAATTTGGAGATTAATTGTGATACATCATCGGGAGATTTAATTTCATGGCGATGCGCATGATTTAGTTCTTGTACGCTCACTTAATCTTTCCTGTATTTTAATAACAGAAACAACATAATGACTATTTAGACAATATAAAAACAAATTAATCTTATTTTTTAATCTGAATTATAGAATTATCTTTTCATTATTAACTCAGCAATAAAACCGATATAAAAACAAATAAAATAAAAGCCAGTATTTAACCAGCTTTTATTTAAATAAAATTTAAGATATTAACTTGCCTCAGCAAGCTTTAATTCTTTTAGATTTCGATATTTTGCACCGCGGTGATTTTCTGGTAAATATGGTCCTGCACCGAATAATTTTTCTCTTAACGTTCCTTGTGCATACGAAGTTTGATATACCCCGCGTTTTTGCAACTCTGGAACAATAAACTCTACAACATCTGCAAAGGTCTGATGAGCCAAAATATAGGCAAGGTTAAAGCCATCCACATCGGTATCTTCAACCCATTCTTGTAAAGCATCGGAAACTGTTTCTGCTGAACCCACCAATACTGGTCCGTTCCCACCTAGACTATTCCAGTTTGCGATTTCCTCAATAGTCCAGACTCGCTCAGGGTCCGCATTTACATAAGAGTCTAGTAAAGATTGAATCGCGTTGGTTTGAATATATTCCACTTTATCAGTCGGTTGGTATTGTGAAAAATCAACTCCTGACCAACCCGAGAGCAAAGTTAAAGCGCCATCATAGCTTCCATAGCTTTGATATTCTTTAAACTTAGCTTGAGCTTTTGTATCGGTTTCATCTGTCACAATCGACAAGAGCGCGTAAATTTTAACTGAGTAAGGGTCGCGGCCTTCTTGAGCCAATTTCTGGCGAATGCCTTGTACAATCTTTTTAGTCGCAATTTTAGAAGGTGCTGCAATGAATACACATTCGGCATTTTGGCTGGCAAACTTCTGGCCACGAGATGATGCACCTGCTTGATATAACACAGGTGTACGCTGTGGTGATGGCTCACAAATATGGATACCCGGTACAGTAAAATACTTACCTTCGTGCTGAATTGGATGCACTTTTTTATGGTCAGCGAATATACCGTTTTCACGGTCGCGTAGTACCGAACCTTCTTCCCAAGAACCTTCCCAAAGTTTATAGAGCACTTCTAAATATTCATCGGCAATATCATAACGGTTGTCATGATTGACCTGAGTTTTTAAGCCTAAGTTTTTTGAACCACTCTCCAAATAAGAAGTCACGATATTCCATCCAACTCGTCCTTTGGTCAAATGGTCTAGGGTACTAATACGTCTAGCAAAAGGATAAGGATGTTCAAAGGAAATTGATGTGGTCACACCAAAGCCCAAGTGCTTCGTTACAGCAGCCATGGCAGGAACTATCTGTAATGGATCATTGACTGGAACTTGCACTGCACCTGTTAAGGCATGCTCAGCACTTTGATGGTAAACGTCATAAATACCAAGCACATCTGCAATAAAAATACCGTCAAAAAAACCACGTTCCAAAATTTGTGCTAAATCTGTCCAATATTCTAAATCTTTATATTCAACAGATCGATCTTGAGGATGTCGCCATAATCCGGGAGATTGATGTGCAATACAATTCATTTCAAAAGCATTAAAACTAATCTTCTTAGTCATAAAATATCAGCCAGCATTTTAATTACTTTTATACTAAAGCAATTTTTATCTATTCTTTATAATATAAACCCCAAACAAAATATGATTTTATTCTAATACATTTTTATAATTTATTGTAATACTACAAATAATATTAAGCTACCCTAAAGACAGCTTAATATATAAACTTAAAACTTACTCTTTAATAACTTCACCAATTCGCCATTGATAAGGTGGTAATGTCCCGTTCACGCTAAAGTCACCCACAATCCGATTTTTAAACACTCTTGGGTTATGGGAAGCTAAAGTGCGTACATTTCGCCAATATCGGTCTAAGCTCAAATCTTTATCTGTCGCTGATGCACCTAATGCATCAAATAGAATTGTCGATGCGTTTAAAATTAAATCGGTAATGACAGTTTGAGACTGCGCACTTTCAAGCTCAGCAAGCGCATTTTGTTCTTCTTCAAGCTGCTCATTATTTTGAAATGCTGCCAAGTAAGCACGTTGTAAACTTTGCGCAACTTTTTCAACAATCGCCCCTGCGCTATATGCTGCTCCACGAATTTGCCCAACTACTTGTAAAATTTGCGGGTCCTGTTTTACAAACTGAGCATTCGCATGAGTATAGTTGCGGGTACGTTTAGCCACCGCTTGTGAAACCTCATAAGTCGCAGCACGCCCTAAACCAGTAATGATTGCAAGTTGCACGAGTTGATAATAAGCAGCCGAATATTTAAAGCGGTCATCATCGGGTAAAATTTCGGCCTCGTCGACTTGTACATCATGAAAATATGCCGTACCGCTTGCAGTGAGTTGCTGACCAAAGCCATTCCAGTCATCTACAATTTCGACACCTTCAGTTTCACGGCGCACAACGACTGAGCCAGATTCACCGTTTAAATCAGTTACCCCAACATCAACCCAGTCCGCATATAGACTTCCTGTGGTGTAATATTTTTGACCTTTAACGCGAATTTTTCCGTCAGCATCCCGATATAAATGAGTTTCGAACTGATCAATTGACTCTTTCCCACCTTCAGACCATGCACTGCCAACTGTTTCGCCTTGTGCAATTCGACTGAGCCAGCGCTGTTGAAACGCTTTATTCTTGGTGACCAGCACGTCTTCAGTGAAACCAAAATGCACTCGCAAACCTTGCGGTAAATTTGAGTCTGCTTCTGCCAACTCAACTAATAATGCGAACAACTCAGGAATGGTTGCCTCAAAGCCCCCATGTACTTTAGGAAGTCGTAATCTTGTAAAACCAATATCTTTGAGCCACTGAAGTTGTTCATATGGCAAAATATGCTGTTGCTCACGGATTAAAGCCCCTTCTTTAATGCGTGCAAAAGTCGGTCTAAAGTGTTGAGCTAATTCATCATAACGTTCAGAAGGCCCTTGTCCCCAAACTCGCGAGATTTGGGACGCTTGACTAAGTGCAGCATGTGTCAATGAACCGAGATGATATTCAAAATTTAAATTTGTCATTTATGGAAAACCACTGTTGCTTTGCTTTACCATAAAATATTTATTTCACATGAAAACGATTATTTTTATATAACAGTATTCATTCTTTATATAAGCAATAAGCTAAGATATCTTTTTGAGCTTTACGCTCTGTTGGCTTTGCAAGAGCGTTTGCATGTATTCTGAATAGACAGATAACTTCTCAAAAATATGCTCTGAATAAAACATATCATCAATTAAATGGGTCATTTGAGGCGTAGTGAAGGTATCGCATAAACCTACAAGTTGTGCATTCATTTGTGCAAATTGGCTACACAGTTGCACATAAGTATCATCTTTATTTTTGAATAATAATTGACGCATATCTAACCCATTTAAGTCTTTTAAATCAGTGTTTTTTACCGACCTGATCCAATAAATCTTTATCTTTAGAAATTGTTCGAGTTGCTTTAAAGCGTCTAGATCAACTTCTAAATATGTGATTAAAAAAATTGTAGAGATATCACTTCGGCATAGTGCTTTTATTAAGCTTAAATAAACAAAATCAATATCATCTAGCTCGGTCAACTCTAAATCTAAATATATTTTTAGACTCTCAAGAATCTCATCTACCTTAAACAAGACTTTCTTTTCGGCTTGATAATATTTATTGAGAATAGTAAGTACAGGCTCGGTAGCGGGCGTCGTATAAATAGCTGCTTTATTGAGATTCGCAAAAATAAAAGGTGAAAATAGATAAGCCAAACTGCTTTGCTGTGCCTGAATATGCGATTGAATTAAATATACAGTTTGAGATTTAGAAAAATCTCTTAATACCTTTGCTCTTAATAAAGTTGCTTCAAGGTTAACGTATGTCTGCTCTAATTGAGTGGATATTGATATTGGAATAGACTGATTTTTAATAATTTTATTTAAAATATTTAGTTGAGAAGTAATAAACATTTTTTAACATCCAAGCTATTTTAGAAGAGCTACACTTAAAACAAGGTCTTTCATCATCCACGTAATAATCAGACCTCAAACAAAACAACAAGGAAATAGAAAAGAAGAAATTTATCATGTGCTTATATGTAAACACAAAATCGCATTCATGTTGTTTTTGAAGGCTGATTTTAGTCATCCGTAAATCTTGTTCATTTTTATTTTGAACTTTAGATGAAGGGATACATAGCTACAGATAATTGAAAAAAAACTATAGCACCCATAATAAGTGCTCCAGACTGTTATAGTTTTATAAAAAATTTCTGTATCTACATATACAAAAGCTGCCAGTGCATGATTAAGAAAACTTCTTAAGGTGGGTAGTTTTCATGAAACGTACGTATGTGTACCAACAGATATTTCATCAATGTTTCAATGCAACATGCTTTTTTACAAATGCAACATCAAGCCTAAACTTTATTAACAGATTAAAAACAATCAATCGTTCTATTCTCTTGAAATATCAAGCAATTACACTGATTTATACATTTGGCATTTTACTTGCTAAGAATATTTATCACAGCTACAAGTTTTATCGTCCAAATGTTTTTTCACCTGAAATTAAGCATTTAACACAATCATCATCAGCTAGTTCACAGGGGGAAATTTTATGAGCCTCGGTCTAACCGCTTTAGAATTAGCACGAATACAATTTGCCTTCACAGTATCCTTTCATATTATTTTTCCGGCCACCTCCATTGGTCTTGCCTGCTTTTTAGCTGTTCTGGAATGGAAATGGTTAAGAACTCAAAATCCGATTTATAAAGATCTCTTTAAATATTGGATTAAGATCTTTGCGGTTGCATTTGGTATGGGAGTGGTCTCGGGCGTTGTTATGAGCTACCAGTTCGGTACCAACTGGAGTGAATTTTCACGGGTCGCAGGAAGTATTACCGGCCCTTTACTTACCTATGAAGTCTTAAGTGCTTTCTTTTTAGAAGCTGGCTTTTTAGGCATCATGTTGTTTGGTTGGGGGCGCGTCGGTCCTCGAGCCCACTTTTTTGCAACACTGATGGTTGCAATTGGTACCTGTATTTCCATGTTCTGGATTTTATCGTCCAATAGCTGGATGCAGACGCCTCAAGGCTTTGCCATCGAAAATGGCATTATTGTGCCAAAAGACTGGTTTGCTATCGTTTTTAATCCATCCTTCCCTTACCGCTTTGCCCATATGGGTGCCGCAGCCTTTTTAGTTTCTTCTTTGTTAGTCGTAGGAACATCTGCTTGGCATTTAATTAAAGGCCGTCGTGATGAATTAGTTAAAAAATCGTTTTCGATGGGCCTCTGGATGGTACTTGTGACTTCATGTTTACAAGTCGTTATTGGTGACAACCATGGTTTAAATACTCGTGAGCATCAACCCGCTAAACTGGCAGCGATGGAGGGTCATTGGGAAACAAACCATAATGAACCTATGCCACTACTGTTATTTGCAATTCCAGATATGAAAGAAGAACGTAACCATTTTGAAGTGGGTGTTCCATATTTAGGTAGTTTAATTTTAACTCACAGTTTAGATGGCCAAGTCACAGGTTTAAAAGAATTCGCACCTGAAGATCGTCCAAATTCAACCATTATTTTCTGGAGTTTCCGTGTAATGGTGGGCCTTGGTGTACTCATGGTCACGCTATCTTTAATTGCTCTTTGGTTACGTAAACGCGGTAAGTTATATGAAACCTCTTGGTTCCATAAATTTGCACTGCTCATGGGGCCAGCGGGTTATGTCGCAATGCTCGCAGGCTGGATTACCACTGAAGTTGGCCGTCAACCTTGGGTTGTATATGGAATTATGAGAACAAAAGATGGGCTTTCTCATACCGTTTCTGCAGATCAGGTTGGCCTGAGTCTCTTTATTTTTGTGGTGGTCTACACCATCGTTTTTGGTAGTGGTATCTACTACACCTTAAAACTCATTAATAAAGGCCCTGTATTTATCGATACGCCAAATATTGAAACTGGTGGTGTTGGACACTTTAAAACACCAATGCGTCCACTCAGTGCTGTCGAGGAAAATATTGACGATAAACAAAATTCTGGGGAGAACCGTCATGATTGATCTTTCTTTAATATGGGTCGGTATTATCGGTTTAGGTGTCCTGATTTATGTGGTCATGGATGGCTTTGATTTAGGGATCGGAATTATGTTCCCCTTCATCAAAAGCAGTCAGGAACGTGACGTAATGATGAATACCGTGGCTCCTGTCTGGGATGGTAACGAAACATGGATGGTACTGGGTGGTGCTGGTCTCTATGCTGCATTCCCACTGGTTTACTCAACGGTTTTATCGGCACTGTATCTACCTATTATTTTTATGGTAATTGCCTTAATTTTCCGCGGAGTCGCATTCGAATTCCGCTTTAAAGCTCATCGTACAAAATACCTTTGGGACTTAGCTTTTATTTGGGGTTCAATCTTAACCAGCTTCCTCCAAGGCATTATCTTGGGTGCCTATATTCAAGGCATAAAAACCACCAATGGTATTTTTTCTGGCGGATCACTTGATTGGTTGACCCCATTTACCTTCTTTACCGGTATTGGTGTAGTTGCCATGTATGCAACGTTAGGATGTGGTTGGCTTATTTTAAAAACCGAAAAGAACTTGCAACAGCGCATGTATGAGCTTATGCCAAAGCTGATTATTGCACTGCTTATTATTTTTGGTGGTGTGAGTCTCTATACACCTCTGACTCATCCTGAAATCGCAGATCGCTGGTTCTCTTTACCAAATCTGTTCTATTTTAGCCCAGTGCCTATTTTGGTTTTATTGTTTGTTGGCCTGATTTTATCAGCGTGTAAAAAGCAGCAACATGACCTAAAACCTTTTTTATACACCTTAGCGCTGGTCTTCCTTGCATTTACAGGTTTTGTGATTAGTTTATGGCCATATATTATTCCGCCATCAGTCACCATCTGGCAAGCTGCAGCCCCGCATTCAAGTCAGATGTTTGCTTTGGTCGGTGCACTCATTCTTATCCCAATTATTATTGCTTACACTATTGTGTCTTACTGGGTATTCCGAGACAAAGTTCGTGTAGGCGATGAAGGCTATCATTAAAGTTAGGAGGGTTTTATGAAAAATTTATCTTCTAAACTGACTCAAACCCAATGGTTTATTCTGCTATGGTTAGGTGGATTTTTAGCATTAGCTGTTATTGCTGGTTTGTTTAAAGTGATATTGATTTATGCAGCCCCTTATCTGAAGTAAAATTATTTTTATAAGCAAATGCCGTTTGTAGATTCTACAAGCGGCATTTATTATTGATTCAGTGCATCTTTCATTTTGTCATTTCTTGCAGCCCATACATGTATAAATCAGAACAACTTGCCCATAGCATTCGCCAACTCATTGAGAGTGGCACTTTAAATGCACACGAGAAGTTACCTTCTTTAAGAGATCAGGTGCAACGCTCTGGTTTTAGTTTAATGACGGTAATGAATGCTTACCAAGAGCTTGAATCACAGGGTTTGATCTATTCCAAAGAAAAATCGGGATACTTCGTTGCCGAGCTCATTACGCTTAAACCTTTAGAGCAATATTCTGTTGTTTCACTCAACTCAAAAATTGAAATTAATTCTTTAGTTTTTAAATATCTTAAATCAATTCAAAATGAATCTGTCATACCGTTTGGCTCTGCCTTTCCTGACAGTCAGCTTTTATATGCGCCTAAACTTATTCAAATTATGGGGCAGCTTGCCCGTCAGAAACAAAGTTACGACCAAACTACAAGCCTACCACCCGGCAATTTAGCTTTACGAAAACTCATTGCTCAACGCTACTGTATGCAAGGGATTCAAACCGACCCAGATGACATCGTCATTACATCTGGAGGATTGGATGCACTCAATCTTTCCTTACAAGCGGTTGCTCAACCGGGTGACTATATTTTATTACAACAAAACGTATTTTATGGCGCTTGGCAAGCAGCAGAACGTTTAGGGCTAAAAGTTATTACGATTCCTGAGCATCCTCAACATGGTTTTGACCTAGAGGCTTTTGAACAAGTTATTAATAGTTATCCAATTAAAGTCTGTTGGTTGATGTTAAACAGCCATAATCCAATCGGGTTTACGGTGAGCGACGATATTAAATATAAAATTGCTAAGCTACTTCATGAGCACCAAATTTATTTGATTGAAGATGACGTTTATGAAGAGCTGTTTTATGGTGGACAAAAGCCTCTTTCAATGAAGTATTTTGATCAGCAAAATCTGGTCCTTCACTGCTCGTCATTTTCTAAAACTTTAGGTGCAGGTTTTCGGGTCGGTTGGGTCTATGCAGGTAAGTTTTCAGACCATATCCAGCATTTACAACTCATGAGTACCATTTCAGTAAATGCACTCATTCAAAATGCCTTAGTCGAGTTTTTGTCTCATCATCATTATGAAAAGCACTTACGTACTCTCAGGCTTTCACTTGAGCGTTATAAAAAGCAGTTTTATCACTATTTAAAGCAGCATCTGCCATCCTCTTGCGAAGTTTATTACCATCCAAGTGGTTATTTTCTTTGGGTTAAGCTACCGAATAATTTAGATAGTATGCAAATTTATGAAGAGTTAATTCAACAAAACATTGGGGTGGCTCCAAGTCCACTGTTTAGTGTTTTACCCGCGCAGCAGCATCACTTAAGGATCAACTGCTCTTTTGAATGGACACCCAAAATTCAAAGTGCATTAGAACAAATCATTAAAACAATTCAACAGCGGGTTGAAGCTGTTTCTTAAATAACGTACTTCGACCTAAGCCCAATTTTATAGTGACTGTTTTGTGGTAACTTTAGAGCTTAAATCTATATTTTTAAAGGAAACAGGTTCAAGGGATTAATATGGAAATTGATGAAGAACTCACCCTTAAAAAGATACAGATTTTTTTAGCATTTATGCGCTGTGGCAATTTATCTAAAACCGCGACAGAAATGGAGCTTAGTAATGTCAGTGTTCACAAAGCATTGCACTCTTTAGAAAGCGCTTTACGCTGCCCGCTTTTTAAAAATGAAGGACGTAATCTCATTCCTTTAAAAAGTGCCTATGTATTTGAAGAACGGGCGCAAAAAATCGTACAGGACATTTTCATTACCGTTAATAAAACCAGAGAAGCCGCAGGTTTTGCAGCTAAGGTTTTACATTTAGGTTCACTTTATTCTTTAACTGTAAATACGATTCCAAATGTGATTAGCGGGCTTAAGCTCAGACGTAGTGAGCTAGATATTCAATTGTTACTCAGCTCAAATCAGGACTTGGTTAAAAAACTTAAAGCAACTGAGCTTGATGCGATTATTGTGGCTTTAAATGAAACCATTCAAGATGATGACTTTGAAATTTTACCTATGTTTTCAGATGATATTTTTCTGGCGGTAAACAAAGATTCTAAATATACAGAGTTTAAAGACATTGATTTAAGCCTATTAAAAGAAGAGACCTTCCTCACTTTAACCAAAGGGTTTGCGACCCATAACGATAGCGATATTATTTTTAAAAAAGCAGGCTTCTCGCCTAAAGTTGCTTTGCAAGTGAACGATATTTTCACCTTAATTAGTATGGTCAGTTCAGGCGTAGGTTTTGCCCTATTGCCCGGTCGTATTTCAGCTGTTTATGAAAGCTCCGTCAAACTTATTCCACTTAAACAGCAATATCATATGCAACAAGAAATTGGTTTGGTTTTTTTAAAAAGTAAGGAACGAGATCCTAATTTACTCGCACTGATTGCAGAATGTCGTATGTTTGCTTCGAATTTTCATAAAATGAATAAGTAGCAACTCATTAAATTTAATAAGTTGCTACCATTTTAGACTCACTTCATTATCCAAAAATTGCATTAACCGTTATAAAAAATAAGGATGGTCCAAGTAAGCAACCAAGTCCTGTGTAGAAGGTTGCAACTAAAGCACCATAAGGAACAAGTCTTACATCTGTTCCAGCTAAACCGGCTGCCGTACCACTGGTTGTTCCTGCCAAGCCGCCAAATACCATGGCTGAACGCGGGCTTTTTAAATACATGAATTTCGCAAGCAGTGGTGTACCGACCATAAAGAAAACAGACTTGATTAATCCAATCGCAATAGAAAGCGCGATTACATCTGAGCTAGCACCAATTGCTGTTCCTGTAATTGGACCAACAATATAAGTCATTGCACCTGCACCAATCGTCGTCATTGAGATTGGATCTCGATATCCCATCACCCATGCCACCATCACACCGATGGCAAAAGGCACTACACAACCAAGCACTAATGCGATTAGACCAATTTTTCCTGCTTTCTTCACTTCTTTCACATCGACTTCAAAGGCTGTTGAAGCAATAGCCAGATCTCGGATCATGGCTCCGCCTAGCAATGCAAATCCAGAAAATATAGCGATATCAGAAACACCTTTGGTTCCTTGCGTATAGACCCCTGCAAAGTAAGCTACAACTAAACCTAAAGTAATCGCGATTGCAGAGCTTTGTAGTTTTCCCTTCGTCAAATATTTTGAGAGTAAATGGGAAACAAACATCATTAAACCCGTTACGGCAAGGGCAGTCACTAATGCATTTTTTGATAACACAGCAATTATAGCGTCCATCATTTAAATCCTTTTTTGATTGAACTTTTTTGTAGTTTATGTTTGCTTAGGCTATTTTTTCCTTAGCTTCTATCGTCCATTCATAGGTTTCATAGTCGCCACTAATTCTATTTAAATAACGGATGACTAAAACCGTGCCAATTAACGATGCAATAGAAACGATCAGTCCTAACATTCCTCCAGATAGTGCAGCAACAACATTTTGTCCTGCCGACATTGCCACCACGATCGGAATATACATTCCTGACCAATATAAAACGCCAAATTGAGTGACTTGTGGCAAATAGCCTTTTCGTGTCAATAATTCTTTAGATAAAATTAAAAGAATCATTGAAATAGCAACGCCTCCTACATTGGCTTTTACGCCTAATAGCATGCCTAAAGTATTGCCAAAATAATCACCTAATAAATGACAGATCGCTAATATTGCTGTTCCATATATAATCATTGTAAATCCCTCATATCCTTGGGTTATTACTAAACTTTTAATCCATATTGCTATAAAGAACCACTATTTTGCATTACAATCTGAATGCTGTCTAAACGTGTTCCTTGAAATGACAACACAGTTCCTTCTTTAAATATCTGACGTGCGAGTGCAGTGAGCACCGTTCCCGGCAAAGCTTCTATCTGTAGTCTTACACCACGCTCCCATGCAGCTTGCAGGGTGCTTTCCCAATCTACCGTTCGACTCATGTTAAAAGCCAAGTCATCACCAATTTGTTCTGACTTACTCAGTGTACGAGCGGTTGTACCACTTAAATAACGAATTTTAGGCTGCTTTAAAGTGACTCCCTCCATAGACGCTGCAAGTTGCTCTGCTTGTCGATCTAGTAGTTCACAATGCGATGGCACGGATACATCTAATTTTTTTGCCACTACGCCTTGCTGTTTTGCCAAAATAGCAACTTGTTGCATGGCATCATGACTTCCAGAAATAACAATCTGGTTATGTGCATTAATATTTGCGACAAAAACCTGTGGCGTTATTTCATAAATTTGTTTCACCCATGCTTCTACGGCTGCAAGGTCTGTACCAATTAGTGCAGTCATGCCATAGCCAGTTGGATATGCGTTTTGCATGAGTTCACCTCGATAGGCAACTAAACGAATAGCATCTTCATAGGTTAAAACTCCTGCTACAACCGCAGCCGACCATGCGCCAATCGATAGGCCCGCTACATAATCAGGTTTTAAGTTTTCAGCAGTTAATATGGCTGAACTCACCACGCCTGAAATGAGTAAACAAAGC
The DNA here is from genome assembly GCF_025513915.1 of Acinetobacter sp. WU_MDCI_Abxb74. Taxonomy (NCBI): domain Bacteria; kingdom Pseudomonadati; phylum Pseudomonadota; class Gammaproteobacteria; order Moraxellales; family Moraxellaceae; genus Acinetobacter; species Acinetobacter sp. WU_MDCI_Abxb74. The sequence goes on along the minus strand of NZ_JAHPRP010000001.1, from coordinate 225,985 downwards.
TGTACGGCTCGAGTCGATTGCAATGCAACCGAACTATCTAGCATCAAAACATCTTCTTTGAGTACATCTGACGCACGCTCAAGATATTCATTTACCAGAGCAGATTGTGGCAGGTCGTGCAACATTTTGCTTCTTTGCACACCTTGTCCCGGATATACCCAAATCGAAGCCATGATATCTGTTCCCTAATTCCATGGGTTTTCTACTAAAACAGCACCTTCAGCACGTTTTAATAGAACTTTTCCGCTATTCCTAGCCCACTCTTTTAAAGCCAAACCACCCTGCGGTAGTTGTAGCTGTATATCTACATTTAGCCCCGCTTGCTGAAAAGTTTCGAGTAGCTCAATCGCCTGCTTTTTGGCAAAAGGTTGTTCAGCTCGAATCAACAAATCTATGTCACTTTGCTGAGTGACTGTTTGAATGCCAGTTGCCAGCTCAAACCCGAAACTTCCTGTATAACCCCAACACTCTGAAAAGTTTTTCATAATGCTAGAAATGGTCTGTAAATGTTCTGCCAAATGCTCAAACTGCTGTGTATTCACGTGAGTCAGTGCTTCTGGTTTAAGTTGTTTGGTAATAGCAGATCGTGGCATTTGCACTGCATATCGTTGATGACGTAATTGTCCTCTTACACCCACAGCAACCTGATCTGCCGAGGTAATTGCCCGCCGAACCACAACAGGATCACCTCGTTGTAATACCTCTTTCACCCACAGCGGAGCATCATCGGTCAAGTAATCTACCGTCATGCCCCACAGCAAATCATGGGCTTCAAGATCAAGTTTCATGACCATTGCTCGCGCAATAACTCACGAACTTTTTTAGACATCTGACGGTTTTGGCCGTGAAGTCTTTGTTCCAGTCCTCTAGACGACTCAGCATTAATTTCTTTAAATGCTTGAGCAATTGCGTGCTTCGCTAACGAAAGATCATCGTTTGTTGGCTGTTCAGGATTTTCAACAGATAATAGTTCAGATAACAATCCAAGCGTTGCATAACTTTCGATGTCATAAGCCATTGGAGGAATGCTTGAAGCCAATTGCTCTAACTCATCAACCGACCGTTGGGTAACGCGTGCAGCAGATTCTTTACCCATTGCATGAACCATAACATCTGAATCTTTTAACGCAATAATACGATTGGCTTGGTAACCATGAGCCAGAAAAGCGCCAGACATTGACTTACCCACCAATAAACTGACAATAGGATGACCTGCCAATCTGGCTCTGGCATAGCTGTCTACTGCACCCGCTAACGCTTGATGAATACCTAATAATTCTTCACGGCGACCATAAGCCTGACTTGGAACATCAACCAGACATAAAATGCCGCGTTTAGTTTCAGCATGTGCATCGGCTTGAATCACCTCATCAACTGCTTTCGCCAAGCTCCAACCTTCCAGTAGTCCAACTTCACCTTGTCTCGCTCGCGGGAATAGATTATTGCTGTCTTGAACAACGGCAATTACACGTACTGCTTGCTGATCAATCTGTCCATCTGCCACCCAAACAGAAGCTGGAAAACCTTCAACTTTCTTAAAGCCCTGCGTAAGTGCTTTAAACCAATGTACACCTCGCGTAGAGGCTTTTAATGTATCAACGGCGATATTCATGCTTGCTCTCCTTGATACAAAGCCTGAACCTGTACAGGAGTGATTTGCTCGGCAGTATCGACTTGTTGTAGCTGTGCTAAATAAAACGAGTAATTTGAACTACGATGCTGATCAGGTACGCCTTGTTCTAAATAATCGATGACTTGTTGACGAATTTTCTGACGATCATCATCAACATAAGCATCCGCTAAACCACTAGCAAAACGTTGATTTCCGCCAGTTACGCTCCAAATAAACGGACGATCTTTAGCGTTATATTCTTGTACGCCAGCTTCTTGTTCAATCACTTGCGGGCCATTTAGTCCTAAACGTCCTTCTTGTGTCATTACAATGTAACTGCATAGCGCAGCCGCAATCGACATGCCACCAAAACACCCTACACTGCCTGCAACCACAGCAATCACGGGTTGATACTGACGTAAGTTCACAATTGCAGCCTGAATTTCAGCAATTGCAGCCAACCCCAAATTTGCTTCTTGTAAGCGAACCCCACCAGTTTCTAGTAATAAGATTGCAGCCGTTGGAATACCGTTAAGATTGTCTTCAACCGCAAGCTCTAATGCACCTGCAATTTTGGCACCACCAACCTCGCCTAAGCTGCCACCCTGAAATAAGCCTTCGATTGAAATCAAAACTACTGGTCGCTCTTGAATAGATCCTTTTGCAATCACCACCCCATCATCTGCTTGAGGCACAATATTTTGCTTAACCAACCAAGGCGACATGACACGTGCAAATGGATCAAGTAACTCTCGAAAACTGCCTTCATCCAACAATGCTTTGGCACGTTCTCTTGCACTGAGTTCAATAAAATCTTGTTTATTTAACAAGCTCTGGATATCAGTCATGCGCAATCTCCTCCAAGGCTTGTTCCAGACGTAAGCGAACAACACCGGGGGTTGCACCAAAGTCATGAATATCAATATTGACGGCTGGTGGTATTTGCGCTGTAAAAATCCGTTCAAAAAGATTTTTCCAACGTGCAACACTACCATCCACCGAAGTCACCACCTGAATAGTGGTTTTTCCTGTGTCGCCGGGTTCCATCAAAATTTCTAGATCACCCGAGCCAACACACCCTACTAGTGCTTTTTTTATCGGTGGCTCTGTCGCCACAAACTCAAAATGAAGTGTTTCCATAATCAAAATCCCTCTTTATTTTTTGAAGATGACTGCTCAACACGATCTATAAACAAGGTGGCTGCCAACAAATCGGCTACTCCACCCGCGGAAGCTTTCATCCTAAGTAGATCAATCTCTAAAAAATGCAAAGCACGTCGGCCTTCCAAGCTTGAGCTACCGCCTAAATCAAGTACTTGCTGAGCACCTTGTTGCATACGCTTTAAGCCATTTGTTCCAGAACGATAAAGCACGCAGGTATCGGTCAAGTCAGTCATCATGGCAAGTAAGGCATCTAGACGAGCGAACTCTTCTTTCATGGGTTTACGGCGACTTTGATGAAGCTGTTTTAAGCCAAAATTCACAATAGTTGGAAAACCTTGCTGAGCTTGTTCTTTTGCGCCGTGAATACCTAACTTTTTTTGTACCTGCTGACCATGACTCAAAGCTAGCTTGGGAATAAAACGGTCATCTAACTGAGCAATCTGGCCTGCTAACTGACATAGCTCAACGGCTGATAAATATTGTTGATTCGTGCGTGCAAGTGCTGCTGCCGTGACCATTAAACCCAAGGCCCAAATTGCACCTCGGTGTGTATTGACCCCAGCTGTTGCCAACATCATGACCTTTTCACCTTGGCGTCCAATTTCTCCAATCTCTTCACGCAAGACCTGACATATTTTTCCGTGACGCATTGCTGCTTGGGCCATCGCTTCAAACATTGGGCCTAGACTTTTCGCAGAACGCTCCATCAATTCCAAAGTCAGATCATCATGTGCGCCACTACCACGACGGTCAACCAAGGCGGGCTTTGGTGTCAGATTAACTTCATCAATTAAAGCCTCGACCGCCATGTCTGCCAAAAACTGACTATGGCTGAGTGTTTGATATTGAACTTGTGCCATCATTACCAACTCCTGAATTTTGCAGGTGGTTGATATAAACCATCTGACCATGTCACCAAGTCGGCAATATTTTTTGCAGCTAAAAGCTCACGTGTTGCATCGGTACGGCGAATGCCTAAATCTTCTGGGAACACCACTAAACCTTCACGTCTTAAACGTGCTGTGGTTTTAGGGTCTTGGCTTAAACCAATACTAGTCACTCCTGCCACTGCAGCAATCATGGCTTGGCGTTCTTCTTGGCTACTTGCTTTATATAAATAAGCAATGCCTTCTTCGGTCAGTAAATGGGTGACATCATCGCCATAAATCATGATCGGTGCTAAAGGCAGACCTGCCGTTTTTGCAACATCAATCGCATCAAGACGATCCACAAAAGTCGGCTTACCGCCCTCTTGGAAGGTTTCCACCATTTGCACAACCAGTTTTTTACCACGAGCCAAATAGGTTTCTGTTTCATTGGCACCTTGCACACGCATATCTAACCATGCAGGTGTAGCATGACGACGACCACGCGGATCATGCCCCATGTTCGGTGCGCCACCAAAACCAGCTAAACGGCCTTTGGTTACAGTCGACGAATGCCCCATACCATCAACTTGTAAAGTGGCACCAATAAATAAATCAACCGCGTACTGACCTGCGAGCTGACACATCATCCGGTTAGAACGTAGCGCCCCATCACGACCTGTAAAGAAAACATCTGGACGAGCGGCAACATATTTTTCCATACCGAGCTCTGTACCAAAGCAATGCACACTTTCCACCCAACCTGTCTCAATAGCTGGAATTAAGGTTGGATGCGGATTAAGAGTCCAGTTTCGGCAGATTTTTCCTTTTAAACCTAAAGACTCACCATAGGTCGGTAAAATTAACTCAATAGCCGCAGTGTTAAAACCAATCCCATGGTTTAACGATTGCACATTATGCTTTTCATAAATTCCGCGAATTGCCATCATGGCCATAAGCACATGAACAGGTTTGATATGTTTCGGGTCGCGAGTAAATAAAGGTTCAATATAAAAAGGCTGGTCTGCCACAACCACATAATCAACCCAAGAGGCAGGAATATCGACACGTGGCAAATCCGTTACGTCGTCGACCAGTTCATTGACTTGCACAATCACAATGCCGTCACTAAAAGCAGCAGGTTCAATAAGTGCTGGAGAATCTTCGGTACTTGGACCTGTATAGATATTGCCTTGACGGTCTGCCATAAAACCCGCTGAGAGCACCACATTTGGAATGAGGTCGACTACCAAACGTGAATATAGTTCGATATAGGTATGAATCGCACCAATCTCTAGTAAACCATCTTCAATTAACTGACTAATACGCAGACTTTGAGGGCCAGCAAAAGAAAAATCGAGCTTACGTGCAATGCCTTTTTCAAACAGATCCAGATGTTCTGAACGTCCAACGCTCGGCATGATCATATGTAAATCATGTAAAACATCCGGATTGGTTTGAGCCAAAGAGCGAGATAAGAAATCTGCTTGCTTTTGGTTATTCCCTTCGAGTACGACTCTGTCACCCGGTGTAATCAGGGTTTCTAAGACTTTAATAATGTCTTGAGTTGGAATGACAACACCATCGACATATTGGCTTGCCATTTCCAGTTTTAGCTGTTTGGCATGACGCCGCTTTGTCCATAACCGTTCTTTATTCTGAACTGATCCTTCCATGTGCTTACCTATAGATCCCAGTTTTGTTCTGGATCTATAAAAACGCTTTATGGAACTTTGATCAATCAACCTACCTTGACGGTTATTAACCTGAAGTTAATGGTTGAAATAAAGAACAGCTATTGCTGAAAGAGTTTTCGGACTTTTAACTTAAGACTTATGTCTAACGCGGCTTGCTCAGTAACCATTCTAGGTTTTGACGAACCGCGGGCCACTCATGTTTCAAAATGCTATAAACATGGGTGTCCCGCAAAATATCATCTTTCACAATTTGATGGCTTCTAAGTACCCCATCTAACTTTGCCCCCAAACGTGCAATTGCAGCTTGGCTTTGGACATTTAAAGAAGAAGTACGTAACTCAACCGCAATGCAGTTTAAAGACTCAAATGCATGAGATAGCAATAGTTTTTTACATTCAGTATTTACTGGCGTGCGATGTGCAGATTTACGATACCAAGTCGAACCAATCTCTACACGTCGATGAGCCTGTTCAATATGCATAAGACTGGTCATTCCCAAAGCACGACTTTTTTTACGGTCTTCGATATAAAAAGGCAGCATACTTCCTTCTGTTTGCAAGGAAAGTCGTCTTTCAACCTCATCCGCCATTTCTTGTGGTGAAGGAATACGTGTATACCAAAGATTCCACAACTCCCCATCACGAACTGCCTCAATCAATGAGTCAACATGCGTTAAGTCTAGTGGTTTTAAAATGACATGTTCGCCCATTAACTCAACAGGTTTAATCCACGGCATGTTTATCTCCAAAATAAGCGCTAAATATAAATATTCTTTATCTTTTCGTCTCGGCAACACTAAACATTGCATCAGCCATTTCTTGATGCCCTGTCTCTGCCAGACCATGAGCCGCACCTAAAACATCTTTATAATCTTTGTTTTGGCTTAGCTTTGATTTACCTTGCAGTTGTTTTATTTCAATTTCAAGACCAACAATCGCTTTTAACATGGGTTCAAGATAATCTTTTGGCGCATCTGACATTTTCCAAGGTTCGGGTTGAGATGCTTCATGTGTACGTGTTAAACGAGCCACCACGCCACGAACATAACGTTCATCATCTCGAATCGTCACTTTGCCATAAACATGTACCACTCTGTAGTTCCACGTTGGCACTTGTTTATGATGTTCGTGTTTGGATGGATACCAGTTTGGAGAAATATAAGCATTTTCAGCTTGAAATACGACAAGGACTTCATCTCCATTTTGAAGGTCCTGCCAAACTGGATTATTCCGAGAAACATGAGCATGTAATACACCTAACTCCCCTTCGTTAGGCTGTAACTCAAACGGAAGATGATTTGCATCCAGACCATTACAGCCATGGCTAAAAAGAATACCAAAAGGGTTTTTCAAGATAAGATCATGTAATACATCTCGTTGAGGTTCTACAAACTCAGCAGGAACATACATCGTAAAAATCCTTAATAAATGATGAGGTTTTGATAATTTCTGTTGTAAATTCTCTGGTTTATGTGGATTATTAAAAAGTACCACTTTATATTTTTTTAAGTAGACCAGAATTATGGCAAGAATAGCCAAAGCTGTTGACCTTCCATTAATTGCAAAGATTGATAAAACCCAAGGGCAAATCAGTGCTCAGCTTACTCAAGGCCTGCGTGAAGCTGTACAAAATGGTGATTTGCAGCCTGGTGACCCTTTGCCTTCTTCTCGTGAACTGGCTCAGACATTAAATGTTGCGCGTGGTACAGTAATTGAGGCCTATGATCAGCTTTTAGCAGAAGGCGTTTTTGAATCTCGCACGCGCGCGGGTACTTATGTTTCACATGCTTTAACAAAATCGACTCAAAATAAATCCTTAGCTCAAAGCGCTATGTCACTTACTGCATCAGCTCTTTCCTACGCCAACGTCGTTAAAGAGTTCAAACCTCTACCACATCGGCCATTTGCTGTGTCCGTTCCTGTAGGACGCACTCAGCCTAATGATGTGTGGAGAAAATTTGGCAATCGCTTTCGCGCACGTGGTGCTGGTTCTCCTGCAGGTTATGATGAACCTCAAGGTATATTTTCATTGAGAGTTGCCATAGCAGATTATGTTCGTCGGTCACGTTCTGTCCACTGTGAACCTGAACAAATCGTGATTACAACAGGTATTCAACAAGCACTTTATATTTGTAGCCAGATTTTATTTGAAACTCATGATCAGGTCTGGGTAGAAGATCCGGCATATCGTGGCACAACTGCCATTCTTGAACATACTGTACAAAACATTGAAATGGTTCGTGTTCCTGTGGATGAAGAAGGTATTGATGTAGAAGCTGGTATCAAACTTGCAAAACAAGCACGCGCTGCCTTTGTAACCCCTTCCCATCAATATCCACTTGGCATGCCAATGAGTCTGGCAAGACGTACTGCTTTATTAGATTGGGCCAAACAGCAAAATGCATGGGTCATTGAAGACGACTATGACAGTGAGCTTCGCTATAACGGCCAACCGTTTCCATCATTACAAGGTATGGCACCCAATCAAGTCATCTATCTGGGCACATTTAGTAAAGTATTATTTCCGTCTCTAAGGCTCGGCTATGCAGTTCTCCCAAAACAACTTGTAGCGCCGTTTTGTGGACTGAAAGTTTTGATAGACCGCCATTCACCAACCGCAGATCAGCACGTTTTAGCAGCATTTATTCAAGAAGGATATTTAGAGCGTCATATTCGACGTATCCGTAATGTTTATGCAGAAAATCGTCTACAACTTATTGAAATGATAGAAAAGCATATACCTAAACAACTTGCATGGTTACAACCGGGTGATCAAGGCATGCATATGGTGTTGTGGCTTGCCGAACATATTAAGAAGGATGTTGAGGTCGCCACCTCAGCATTAAATGCCGGCATTGCGATTAAAGCAGTTTCACCCACATTTTCAAAAGAACGGCAGCGTTCGGGTCTGGTCATTGGTCTCGGAGATTTTGACCTTGTGCTTATGGAGCAAGCTATAAAAAAACTGGCTGACATTATTCAACAGTACAGTTAGCTGTCCTGCCGTTAAGCATCAACCTTTCAATTTGAACCTTAGAGTAATAACCATAAATGAATTGCGAATGGACCAACTAACACCATCAAAATGCCAGCAATCACCATGGTTAAACTGGCGATCACACCTTCTTCAGTGTTGCGTTGTTGTGCCCGAACCGTACCAAAACCATGTGCAGCATTACCAAAGGCTGCGCCATTTGCAACACTGGAACGAATTTTGGTAATGGCTAAAATCGCATCGCCACAAATCATTCCGACCAAACCGGTAATAACGGTAAATAATGAAACCAATGCGGCTGAACCATGAATATCTTCGGCTAAAATCATGGCAAAAGGCGTTGAAATCGAACGAGCCATTAAACTGTTAGTCACTTCAGGACTAAAATGAAACCACTGTGCCATTTCATAGGCGGACATTACGCCAACACTCATTCCCACTACAATTGCAATTGATAATACCCCTAAGTTTTTACGGATTGTCTCGCGATAACGATAAATCGGAACAGCAAATGCAACTGTTGCAGGTCCTAATAAATTAACAATCCATTGGGTATCTTCTGCATAAGTTTGGTATGAAACTCCAAAAATTGTCATCAAAACAATGGTAATCACAGGCACACTAATCGCTGGAGAAAGCCATAATTTAGGATGTTTTTGATAGATTCGTTTTGCCACAACATAGGCTGCCAACGTCCAGATAAGACAAAGAATTGACCAGATATTCATGTCGTCTTGCTCTTAGATATGCTTATGTTGAAGACGTTTTCGAGCCTGTAAATAAGCCTTCAAACGATTGTAATATTGAATGGTTAAACATGTACTCAACATGACTGAAATAGTGCCTATTGCAATGCTCAATACAATTTGCCAGCCTTCCGTCATAAACAGGGTTCTGTATTGCACAACGGCAACCACAACAGGAATAAAAAATAGAAGTAATTCGCCCAACACTACAGTGGCGCCAGTTGTGACCTGTTCTATTTTGATAATTTTCAGAAATAGACACAGAAGCAAGAAAAACATTCCCAAAATACCTGCGGAAATGGGAACGCCCAACTTATGGTGAAAAATAAAACCAACCCACCAAAAAACAGCCAAAATCAAAATTTGCTTAATTAACTCTAAAAGTGAGGGTTGTGTGGGTGTTCCAGAAACAGATTCAGTACTCATTTTGCGAAATTAAATGGTTAGTTACATGATTATGCTATCTCGATTGAACCTACTAAATATGAATTATTCATGTTAAAATTATTCCAAAATCGAATAATCTATTCTTTATTATGCTTTCTCTAAAATCGTTACAATGCTTTGTTACCCTAGTAAAAACGAAAAGTTTTACCCGTACCGCTGAAGAGTTATGCCTAACCCAGCCCACTATTACTAAAATTTTACAGCAGCTTGAAGAACAACTTCAGGTTGCATTACTGGTCAAGCCCGATCATGGCAGAAAAAGGCAAATTGAGTTAACTGCAATTGGAGAACGTATTTATCAACATGCGATTGAACTTCTTCAGGCAGAACAGAACATATTTCTTGAAATTGAAAACTATCAACAACTCAAAACAGGTACTTTAAAACTTGGCGTTCCGCCTTTAGGTTCTCAACTCTTAACGACAGCCCTATTTGATTTCCATCAGCAATGGCCTGACATAGAACTTTCTTTTTTAGAGGTGGGGTCAAGAGCTATTGAACAGGCGCTGTTAGATAATGAGCTTGATGTGGGTGTATTGTTGCAGCCCTTTGATGAACAAATTTTCAATAGCATTGAGTTATGTAATTACCCATTAATGGTACTTTTACGGCGTGATGCAATTTGGGCTTCACGTAAAAAATTAAATCTAGAAGAATTACAACACCAATCGTTTTTAATGTTTCCAGAAAACTTCTCTCTAAATAGTATTATTCTCGATGCCTGTAAACAGCACAGTTTCTATCCGACCATTGCCTGCCGAACGAGTCAATGGAATTTATTGGCAGATATGGTTTTGCAACGTATGGGAATTGCTCTCTTGCCCCAATACTATACCGATATGCTCGACCCCACTCTATTTGCCGCAGTTCCCCTCGAAAAACCAAACATTCAATGGCATTTAGCTATGGCATGGAAGAAGAATCTTCCTATCTCACCAGCAGTACAAGCTTGGCTCAGCATTGTCCGTGAACATTTTCAGCACATTAAACCGTGACCTCAAACACTGAAATAGTATGATTCAAAACCGATAAAGCTTTGCCACAAAAAACTTACCCAATCTCTGATAAGCTCACTTAGACTAATTCACTCTGTTTTATGACATGGACAATAACAATGAATAATGAACTTTTTAAGCTCTACACAGATTCACAATTTCTAAGTCCCTATGCTTTTACAGTTTTTGTAGGACTGCATGAAAAAGAAATTCCATTTGAAATAGCAACCATCAACTTGGCACAACAAGGCCAATTTGAAAAATCCTATATAGAAAAATCATTAACAGCCAAAGTGCCGGTGCTTGAACATAATGATTTTGCTTTATCAGAATCATCTGCCATTTTGGAATATCTTGAAGAGTTATATCCAGCCACACCAATTTATCCAACAGATATTCAGGCACGTGCAAGAGCTCGACAAATTCAAGCATGGCTCAGATCAGATTTGGTTGCTTTAAGAACTGAACGTCCAACTGATGTTATTTTTATTCAGCCTACCTCAGCAGCACTTTCAGAAGAAGGTCAAAAGGCAGCCGAGAAACTTTTCTTTGTTGCAGAAAAACTTCTAGCACCTCATGCCGAATTTCTTTTTGGTTCATGGAGTATTGCGGATGCTGAACTTGCGCTGATGTTGCAACGTCTTATTCAAAATGGTGATGCTGTACCAGAACGACTAAAAAATTATGCATTACAACAGTGGCAACGCCCGAGCGTTCAAAAATGGCTTGCTTTGCGACATAACTAACCCCCTATATTTCAACCAAACATGAGATAAAAAATGAGTGATTCAAATTATATTCCTCCACAAGTTTGGCAATGGACTGGAGAAAAAACCGATTTAAACCAGCCAACTTCAGGCCCTCGCTACGAACATACTCTGCCCGTCGGAAAACATCCGCTTCAACTCTATTCTTTGGCAACACCTAATGGTCAAAAAGTCACTATTTTACTTGAAGAGCTTTTAGCATTAGGACATCAAGATGCTGAATACGATGCTTGGCTCATTAAGATTGGTGAAGGCCAACAGTTTGGCAGTGGTTTTGTAGAAATTAATCCAAACTCTAAAATTCCAGCATTGGTTGACCATAGCCAAAACCCTCCAATAAGAGTGTTTGAGTCAGGTTCAATTTTGCTTTACTTAGCTGAAAAATTTAAAGCTTTCATTCCGACTGATATTGCTGCACGGACTGAATGTCTTAATTGGTTATTTTGGCAAATGGGTAGCGCGCCATATTTAGGGGGTGGTTTTGGACATTTTTATGCCTATGCGCCCGTTAAAATTGAATATGCGGTTAACCGCTTTGCTCTGGAAACAAAACGCTTACTTGATGTGTTAGATCAGCATCTAGCAAAGCATGAATATTTGGCAGGTTCTGAATATACCATCGCCGACATTGCCGCATTCCCTTGGTATGGTGGTCTTGTTAAAAACTGGGTCTATAACGGTGCGGAGTTTTTAGGTGTTGATGAATATAAACACGTAAAACGTTGGGCAGATGCAATTCTGGCTCGCCCTGCTGTTCAGCGTGGACGGATGGTTAATCGTACTTTTGGCGATTTAGAATCACAGTTACATGAACGTCATGATGCCAGTGATTTTGAGACCAAAACGCAAGATAAAGTTTAATCATTTTTTTAAATAAAACCCACTTTTGCTCAAATAGTGGGTTTTATTAATCTTCAATACTAAAAATTATTTAATCTATTGATGTAAAGAAAGTCCTTTAATTGCCTTATCAACAGCTTTTTTAGGTCCTCTTAATGCTACCCCGACCAAATTTAATTGATTTGCATCGTCGGCCAAAAAAGCCGCCCGATTATCCTCATCATTTCCTGTAGAAAACATGGCATGTACATATGGAATAATCGTTAGATCTTGCTCAATTGCTTTACGATGCACTTTTTGTAGTCCGGATAAATCACCTTCAAATACCAACATTGGCTGCCCGAGCATGTTGCCATACTCATAACCATTTGCATCAATATAAGGTTTACCCAACATTTCAGGTACAGCCGAGGCAATCCCTGTTGCCAAAAAAGCCACCACATTTAATCTTTGCCAAGTCGCAAGATCATTACGGACAATCAACGCAATTTTTGTGTCAAACATAAAGCTCTATCCTGAATCATTTATCTCAAGTCAGTCATCATGCCTAATCCAGATTTTTCTCGTCTTGTACGTTTGTGCAAGCGCAATCACAAACGTACAAGACCCTAAATTTACGAGTCAGTATGCTGAGTTGTTTTTGATTCAGTAGATGCGTTATGGAAATCTTTCTTTATACCTTAAGTGTGATGTATAGCCCCGGCCCAGTAAATTTCATGGGTTTGAATGCGGGACTTACAGGACAGTTCAAAAAAACGATTTATTTTTTTATGGGTGTCGGCTGTGCAATGCTGATGTTATTCATGATTTTTGGATATGCAGGGGCAGCTATCATTCCACAAAAAGCCCTGCACTATATTGCCTTGCTCGGCGCATGTTATACATTTTACCTTGCGTTTCAGATGTTAAAGGCAGATATCGATATTAATGATGAAGCCACTGAAATTCAGACACTTTCTTTCTGGAATGGCTTTTGGATACAAACATTAAATCCAAAAGGCATTTTGGTTATTTTGCCTGTGACAACGATTATGTACCCAACAGCGCACATCACTGGTATTCAAATCTTTTTAGTTTCATTGCTCATTTCGATTGGTGCAGCGGGTGCGCCCTGTCTTTACTCTTGGGCAGGTGCAATGTTAGGCAAAAAAATTAAAAATAAAATTTGGTTTAATCGTTTAAATAAAACCATGGCAATGATGCTAATCATCTCTGGCATATTTATGCTTTACGATTTCTTGAAAGGCATGAATCTAGTTTGAGACAAAGTCTATGTCAGTCTAAACAGGCTGACTTTTACATAACCTGTTTAGGAAGATAACTTATTGATCATCCGCCATCTGGCTGGAGTCAAGCCAAATGCTTTTAGAAAATGACGTGTCATGTGGCTTTGATCAAAAAATCCTGCAATTAAGGAAGCTTGAGTTAATGATTCACCATACATCAGGCACGACTTTACAACTTCCAGTCTACGCATAGTCATATATCGATGTGGACTTGTACCAAATAGCAGTCGAAAGTCGCGTGAAAGACTCCAACGGTCTCGTCCAATATTTTTTTCAATATCATCTAAAGAAATATTCTCAAATAAAGAAGCATGTATAAATTCTCTAGCGCGCTCCGCTGCAACATAATCATACGAATGAGAAGTTCTCTGTTTTTTATCAGAAATTTCATAAAGTGCAGTTGCTAAATCATATAAAGCATCTTGGTTTTCCAAAACATCGATATGTTGGTCTATTCCTTGCAATAAAACATCTGTTGCCTTAAATAAGCGAGGGTCCTGACTCAAGCCATTTTCAAAAAATGGTAAAGGTTTGCCCTTCATAATTTCTTGTAGTGTGGCAGGTTCTACGTACACCATCCGATATCTAAAACCATCTTGTGAACCTGCTTCTCCATCATGTTTCTCATCAGGATGTAAAACCATGGTCATTCCCGGCAAACTATGTTTCATCTCTCCCCGATAATGAAAACTTTGAACACCGGTTAATGTTCGACCAATTGCAAATGTATCATGGCGATGCGATTCGTAAGCATGATCTGTAAAAAATGCTTCGATTCGTTCCAGACTATTAGAATCAGTGTTCCTGACAATCCAATCATTTGTATTGGGCAGTTCAATCACATATTCACCAAAATTTTATACTTTTAAACAAAATTGAGTATACAAGTTATATTGCCAAATTGGCTCATCTGCAACACATTCGGTTAAATCACAAGACATATAGGTCAATAATATTTTTCTTATTTTTAATATCAGACCCTATTTTATCGATATGATATTGACTAAAAGCTCAATTATTATCTTTTACCCTTGTCTCATTTTCATAATACTTAATAAGATTAATTAATAATATCTAATAAAAATAAAAATGGCTTATTGATTAAAAAATTATATATAAATAGATAATCCTTATTTTTGCTTATATTTAAAACGGCGTAAATTGAACAATAACAATCTGAATCAAAGATAAGGATATTTTCAATGAATGCTAAATTAAATACAGAAGCCCCTCAAAGCTTTATCTCAGATGGTTCAAATACATCCTTTTCAACTGAAGATATTCTTTCTAAAGCACAGCAATATGCACAAGCGCATGAACTTAATTTTAGTGGAAGTTTATCACCCAACGACGCATGGCAGCTCGTTCAAAATGGTCAAGCTGTTTTAGTTGATGTACGCACCAATGAAGAACGCAAATTTGTAGGATATATTCCTGAAAGTATTCATGTTGCATGGGCAACAGGCACCTCTTTCAATCGTAATCCACGCTTTTTAAAAGAACTCGAATCGAAAGTTGGAAAAGATAAAACCATTCTTTTGTTATGTCGTAGTGGCAACCGTTCAGCACTCGCAGCCGAAGCCGCATTTAATGCTGGTTTTGAGCACATTTATAACGTTCTTGAAGGCTTTGAAGGTGACCTAGATGATCAGCAGCAGCGTAATCAAAAGAATGGCTGGCGTATTCATCAACTCCCTTGGCAACAAGACTAAAACTTCAACACATTTTCAGTGAATCAAGGAAAGCTTGTGACTCAATGGAACATTAATGCTGTTGTACAGGGTTTACAACAAGCAAGGCATGACTGGCGTCAGCAACAACACAGAATCAAAGAATTCGGTGGCCGTGAACTTCCATCGAAAGAAGCTTTGAAAGCAATTTTAGATGATCTCTGCGGCATTTTATTTCCAATGCGTTTAGGCCCTGCTGACTTACGCCAAGAAACTGAAGACTCTTATATTGCCTATACCTTAAATCGGGTACTGACTGCATTACATGCTCAAGTACAACTGGCTTTAAATTATGAGGCAAAGCGTCATCTGGGCCATTTAAGTGCCCCCCAACAGCCACAAGAACTGGCTCAAAATATTGTTCAAGATTTTGCCAATACCCTGCCTTCCATACGACGTCTTTTAGATGGCGATGTACGTGCGGCCTACGAAGGTGATCCAGCGGCACATAGTGTGGATGAGGTATTACTCTGCTATCCGGGCATATTTGCGATTATTCATCACCGAATTGCGCATCAGCTCTATGCCCAAGTGCCACTATTGTCTCGCATTATTTCTGAGTTAGCACACTCTGCAACGGGAATTGATATCCACCCGGGTGCGCAAATTGGAAAGGGCTTTTTTATCGATCATGGTACTGGTGTAGTAATTGGGGAAACTAGTGTGATTGGGGAGCGTGTCCGTATTTATCAAGCTGTAACACTTGGGGCAAAACGCTTTGAAACCAATGATGATGGTGCTTTGAAAAAAGATTATACACGCCATCCAATTGTTGAAGATGACGTTGTGATCTATGCAGGTGCCACTATTTTAGGCCGTATTACGATTGGTCGAGGGTCCATTATTGGGGGAAATGTCTGGCTGACACATAGCATTGCTGCAGGTAGCCAGATTTTACAGTCACCAAATGAGTCTTATCAAAAAAATCATATTGCCGGTTAAAAACTATAGATGTGAAATAAATAGATAAGGAGAAAAATAAATAGTAAGAGCTAACTAAAATTAATTTAATGCTTATTTCTCATTTAAATATATTTTTATTTTAAATATAGATTTTTAATTAATAAGCCATCTATTCAAAGTTTATAAAACCTTTTTTATTTTTAAAACCAGAACTAATTCTAGTTTATAGCAACACTAGAGTTTTTAATTTTTTGATTTCACCAAGCCACTGTAATAAGGAAAAATGATTCATGGCGAAAAATACAGACAAAGTCCAACTTGCTCTTGGGGACCATGCAGCTCGCCAACTGGCCAATGCAACCAAGACAGCTCCTCAACTTTCTACAATTACTCCCAGATGGCTAACTCACTTACTTCAATGGCTTCCTGTTGAAGCAGGTATTTATCGTCTAAACCGTGTGAATAATACTGATGACATTCAGGTGGCTTGCACACAACGTGATGAAGCGACTTTACCTCAAACTTTTGTTGATTATGATCCTGAACCACGCGAATACTTTTTAAATGGTGTATCGACTGTTCTGGATGTACATACACGTGTTGCTGACCTTTACAGCAGCCCGCACGATCAGATTAAAGAACAGCTACGTTTAACCATCGAAACCATTAAAGAACGTCAAGAAAGTGAACTCATCAATAACCCTGAATATGGTTTACTGGCGAGTGTGACCGATGACCAACGTATCTCGACTTTAAATGGCCCACCGACCCCAGATGATTTAGATGATTTATTACGTAAAGTCTGGAAAGAACCAGGATTTTTCCTAGCACATCCAGATGCAATTGCAGCATTTGGTCGAGAGTGTACGCGTCGTGGCGTACCGCCTCCAACAGTGAGTTTATTCGGTTCGCAATTTATTACATGGCGCGGGATTCCCCTCATTCCATCTAATAAAATTCCGGTAGAAGATGGCAAAACTAAAATCTTACTGCTTCGTGTCGGTGAAAAACGTCAAGGTATTGTCGGCTTATTCCAACCGGGGCTTGCAGGTGAACAATCGCCGGGTCTTTCAGTACGTTTTATGGGCATTAACCGTAACGCGATTGCATCTTATCTAATCTCGTTATATTGCTCGCTTGCAGTATTGACTGATGATGCTTTAGCAGTATTAGATGATGTGGAGGTGGACAAATATCATGACTACCCAGTTAACTACAAGTAATCTGCAAGGTAGTCCAACAGGGTCGGAATTGGCTGGTGCTCACCCACCATCCAACTTCCCCGATGAATCTACCATTGCCCGTCTTGCCAATGAGTTTTTTTCAGCATTGCCAAGTTCAGGCAGTTCGGCTTCTTCATCGGGACTCAATCTGGACTTACCTGTGGGTACACCACCACATCCACCACAACCGGGTGAACCATTTTCGGCACTCAGTGGTCGCGCACCTAATATCGCCTTTCAGAAAAGTCTTAATCCGGAATATCCTGAGCATATTCCTAACTTGCCAGATTACCCTGAACGTCGGATTGTCGCTTCTGCACCTGTGGTTGGTGGTGCAAATTTACCTCGTCCTCCATTTGAGCCACATTTGCCACAAGCTGTACATCATGAGCCGAATGTGCCACGTATTGAACCAAACTTACCGACGGGTGCTGGTGAATCACCTTATTATTTTTTAAATGATTTTTCTGTTCCAAATGCAGCAGAACCTTCTGTTACTGGTGTTGAAGATAACTATTCAATTGCGCAGTCTTTTCAGTTGCCGCATGGCAACCAGCTAAAGTCTTTACTCATTGAAGATCGTTTTGCAGCTGACACACCAGCAAAAACCCCACCAAGCTCTGGATTTTACTTTTTAGACTTACCACAAAGCGGGCAAAGTTATAGTCACTATCAACCATCTCAACCTACCTTTGTAGCAAGTAGTGCTCAGCCCTTAGATGTGCATGCCATTCGTCGTGATTTCCCAATTTTGCAGGAACGCGTCAATGGTCGCCCACTGGTCTGGTTTGACAATGCTGCAACTACACAAAAACCGCAGCGCGTGATTGATCGGATTGCTTATTTTTATCAGCATGAAAATTCAAACATTCACCGTGCTGCACATGAATTAGCAGCTCGTGCAACCGACGCCTATGAACATGCGCGAAATGTAGTTGCCCGTTTTATTGGTGCACCCTCTTCCAAAGAAATTATCTTTGTTCGAGGAACCACTGAAGGCATTAACCTGATTGCAAAAACATGGGGCGAACAAAATATTGGTGAAGGTGATGAAATTATCGTTTCTCACTTGGAACACCATGCCAATATTGTGCCTTGGTATCAGCTCACTAAAAAAATTGGTGCGAAACTACGAGTCATTCCTGTCGATGACACGGGGCAAATTATTTTAGAAGAGCTGCCAAAACTGATTAATGAACGCACTAAATTGCTGTCTATTACTCAAGTGTCTAATGCTTTGGGAACAGTTACCCCTGTTGCTGAAGTCATTAAAATTGCCCATGCCAAAGGTGTACGGGTTTTAGTGGACGGCGCTCAATCTGTTTCGCATATACCCACTGATGTTCAGGCCCTTGATGCAGACTTTTTTGTGTTCTCTGGGCATAAAGTTTTTGGTCCAACGGGTATTGGTGCAGTCTATGCGAAACCAGAACTGCTAGACACCATGCCAGTTTGGGAAGGTGGTGGTAACATGATTCAGGACGTCACCTTTGAACAGGTGGTTTACCAACCTGCACCCAACAAGTTTGAAGCTGGAACTGGGAATATTGCCGATGCGGTCGGTTTAGGGGCAGCACTTGAATATGTAGAAAGTCTAGGTATTCATAACATTGCACGCTATGAACATGATTTGCTTGAATATGGTCAAAATGCGCTTAGCAGTGTGTCAGGTTTACGCCTCATCGGAACTGCTCACAATAAAGCCAGTGTCATGTCGTTTACCTTACAGGGTTATTCAACTGAACAGGTTGGTAAGGCTTTAAACCAACATGGTATTGCTGTACGTTCAGGTCATCACTGTGCACAGCCAATTTTACGTCGTTTTGGTGTAGAACAAACCGTGCGCCCGTCTTTAGCTTTTTATAATACAACTGAAGAAATTGATTTATTAGTTTCTGTTTTACACCAGTTAACACGTAATAAGCGTACTGTTTAAATCTATTTTTGAAAAAAGACTGCTTTCGGGTGGTCTTTTTTATGGGTAGCTTTACTGAAATTTCTTGAGCTAAACGTCGTCTAGAACAAGAATAAGCCAAAGTAGTTATCACGGCGGAGTCTTATTATTTTAAATTTGATTTCTGGATTAGCCTTCGGCTCGTGCTCAGAGTCATCTACAGCCTGCCCATAATTTATAAAATAATGTTTTTGCAATATTTTTTTATCGATGTAAACAGTGGTCAGGCTCTGTAGATGACAAAGTTTTTTGGTTACTTTTTCCAAAAAAGTAACAGAATTAGCTACGTTCTTCTGATGTATAAACGGTAAGACTCCGCCGTGAAAACTATATACAATCTAAAATCGTACTTCTGTAATATCTTTAAACACTCATAGTAATTAAACAAACAATCCCCAAATCAATCTCAATGCAATTCCAATTAACAAAAGCCCCATCACCCTCTCAAAATAAACCCCAAACTCCAAAAACCGTTTACGTACTATCGGATGAGCAAACATTACACTCACGACCATAAACCAAATCGCATTAACCATACACATCCAAACGCCATAAAACACCTGAACTTTCATGGGGGTTGCTGCACTCACAATCGTAGTAAAAATTGCCAGAAAAAAGATCGTGGCTTTCGGGTTCAGCGCATTAGTTAAAAAGCCCATCGAGAAAGATTTAAATAAACTCGGCGCATCTGTATCTGCTTGGCTATTGATTTCAATATTTGTATTCGGCTGACTACGCAAACACTGCCATCCTAAATAAAGCAAATAAGCAGCCCCCGCTGTTCTGATAAGAGACATGAGCCATTCGCTTTGTTGAATCAAAAAACCAATGCCAACAAGGGTATAAAACACATGAACAGAAATGCCAACACCAATACCAATCGCGGTTATACTCCCTATTAAGTAGCCATAACGTACACTTTGTCTTACCGTAACCACAAAATCCGGCCCCGGTAAAATCACTGCCAAAAAGTGAATAAGAGCTAGGGTTAAAAACTCATGTCCATACAACTGCCACATTTATTCAGCCTCCTTGGCAACGCTATAGCTGACACTGAGCTTTCCTTTCTTAATCTGATAGGACTGAATTTCCATAACACCAATTTCACCTAATGCTGCAACATGAGTCCCGCCACAGGGAAATGCAGAAAACTCACCAAAACCGATTTCACGAAAACCATCTGCATGTTGCTGAAGATGAGCTGGCAAATTAGCCTGAATATATTGTAAACAACGCTGTTCAAGCGTTTGAGCATCTAACTGCTGAGCTGTATCCAAAGCAATGAACTGAACTCGCGCATCATGTGGCCAGTGCTGTGCTTTTACAGCTTGCCAGCCAAATAGATACATTACATGTCCAAGCAAATGTCCCGCTGAATGTAAACGGCTATGATAACGACGTCCTGCTTCATCCACTTGCGCGAAAGCCACTCCCAACTCAACAGGTTGTGTGCAGTAATGAATAATTTCCCCTTGTTCAATCGCCACATGTACTACATCGACTTCTGCGATTTTGCCCGTATCACTCGGTTGACCGCCGCCTTGAGGATGAAATGGTGTTGCCGATAAATGCACGGCGAAACGCCCATCTTCACAAGGATTACACGCTAGAACTTCAACCTCAGTGGCAAGAGCACCTGTTAAATACAATGCTTGGGTCATATTTTTCTACATACACATTAAGATAAAAAAGATTGTATTGCGATTTCTTAAACGCGATAATCCACTCTAAATCCAAATAACTTTTGCCTCATGAGCACAAATCAAAGTTTAGTTCTTTTAAATGAAATGGCGACTTTTGTTAAAGTGGTCGAGTCAGGGAGTTTTTCTGAAACGGCTCGACAACTCGGGACTACACCATCTGCGATAAGCCGTGCGATTGCTCGCTTAGAACGTGCTTTAGGAACACGCTTACTTTATCGAACCACCCGAAAGCTTCGTTTGAGTGAAAGTGGTCAACAGGTCTATCAACGTTGTTTAGATATGGTCAATGCGGCACAGGCAGTGATGGAAAGTTCAGGCCAATTTCATGTCGAACCGCGAGGAATCATTCGTCTGAGTGTTCCAAAAGCCGTTGGACACTTTATGATTCATCCACATTTACCTGAGTTTTTAGAACGCTATCCAAAAATCGATATTCAAATGCTTTTAGAAGACCGTTACGTTGACTTAATTGATGATGAAGTTGATTTAGCGCTTCGAATTACCGAGCAACCCTCTGGCGGCCTGATGGGACGAAAACTCATTGATATCGATCACTTGATTTGTGCTACTCCTGAATATTTGGAAAAACATGGCATACCAAGCCATCCTCATGACTTAAAACAGCATGAATGTATCTATTTGGGTGAACAAATCAGTGATTCAAAATGGAAATTTCAACAAGGGAATAAGTCGATTAGTGTTGCTGTGCGTGGCCGTTATGCTGCAAACCATACAGGTGTGCGTTTAAGCGCAGCCCTACAGCATTTAGGAGTAGCCAGCTTACCCTACTTTGTTGCGCGCCATGCTTTACAACAACAGACTTTGGTTCAAGTTTTACCCGACTGGGATTTTAAGACCTATTACAGTGGCGGGCTTTGGTTACTTTACCCACCAACACGGCATGTCCCGCCTAAATTAAGTGTGTTTATTCAATATTTGGCAGATAAATTGGCAGCAGAGCCGACTTTATTTAAGTTCAAATGATATAGATCAAGGAATTAACACGATGGAATTTTACCTTTCTATCTCTAAAGCAATCAGCTAATTCTGTTTTTTTGAAAAAAGTAACCAAAAAACTTTGCCATCTACAGAGCCTGGCCACTGTTTCCATCTATAAAAAATATTATTTATAAATTATGGGCAGGCTGTAGATGAATCCTAGCTAAAGCAAATACTATCTAGAGTTCTATTCATTAGGGGCTATGAGTACGACTACTCAACCAATAAATCTTTTGGATTAATCGTATCGCCATAGACTGGTTTTAAAGTCTTTTCATAAGCCTGATGAATTACGCCTTCTTTTGCCAATTTTTCTAAATCTTGGTTCAACCAGTCCAATAACTCTTTATCACCCTTTTTCACAGCCGGTGCGATTAAGTCCTGCTCACCTAAGTTTGTGATGCCAACCGTGTAATTTGGATTTTCTTTAGCCCAAGCTAAAACCAACAAGTTGTCATGTGCCAAAGCAGCACCGCGGCCATCTTTTAAAGCATCAAAGGTTTCAGTGTTTTGCTCATATTTTTGCAGTTTAATTTCAGGATGAGTCTTGGTGAAGAATGAATCAGCCGTCGTGCCTTTATTCACCAACAAAGTTTTATCTTTGAGTTGAGCAATGTCAGTAATTGGATGAGTTTTAGGAGACACCACACCGAGCGCCACTTTTAAATAAGGTTTAGCAAAATCGACGACTTCTTTACGTTCTGGTGTAACCGTAAAGTTGGCAAAAATAATATCCACTTTATTGGCTTTTAAATATTCAACACGATTTGCAGCTTCAGTTAAAACGAACTCGACCTTGTTTTCATCACCCAACAAGTCTTTAGCAACATGTTTGGCAATCTCTACATCAAAGCCCTGATTTTTACCTTGAGCATCTAAATATCCAAACGGCGGTTTATCACTAAATACACCAATACGCACGACACCATTCTTTTTAATCTGCTCAATACTCGACACAGTTTGAGTGCTGTCAGCTGTTTTTTCATTATTTTGCGTGCCTTTATCACATGCAACCAAACCTAAACTCAGCAAAGATGCAGCGAGGACATGCTTTATATTTTGTAAAGTTAGTGTTGTCATTATTTCACCCTATCGTTTTTGTAAAAGTCTTATTTAAAAATATCAGCGCCTACTTTTAGGCACTGCTTTAGCTATATCGGAAATTATTGGCCTACATCTAAAAACACATTCGGATTAACCGAATCACCGTAAATTGGTTTTAAGGTTTCATCATAAATTTTCTTAATTTCACCACTTGTTCTCAGCTGCTTAATTTCGGTATTGAGCCAATTCAATAATTGGGTATTGCCCTTTTTAACTGCTGGTGCAATAAACTCTTGATCACCTATAGACTGAATGCCCGCCACATAACTTGGGTTCTTCGCGGCCCACGCTAAAGCGTATGTACTATCTTGTGAAATTGCGTCACCACGACCGTCGGTTAAAGCTTTGAAAGCATCGGAGTTTCTTTCAAACTTGAGTAAATTCACTTTCGGATAGTGCTTAGTAAAATAGGTATCAGAACTGGTGCCTTTATTTACAATTAACGTTTTACCTTCCAATTGAGCAATGTCTGTAATGGGTTTGGCTTTAAGCGAGACAATACCGAAAGCACCTTTTAAATAAGGCTCAGCAAAATCTACAACCTCCTTACGTTCAGGCGTTACTGTAAATGTCGCAAATACAACATCGGCACGATTTGACTTTAAAAACTCCACCCGATTTGAAGCTTCCGTCACAATAAACTCAACTTTTTTTCATCGCCGAGCAAATCCTTAGTGACTCGTTTTGCTAAGGCCACATCAAAGCCGTGATTATTGCCAGCACTGTCTACATAACCAAACGGCGGGTCATCAGCAAAAACGGCAACTCGCAGAACTCCATTTTTTTTGACTTGCTCTAAAGACTGGTCTGCTTGAGTATTACTTGCTTGCTCTGTTGATGGGGCTTTACTACAAGCAGTTAACAACACCCCAGCAACAGCAATACTGCTTAATATTTTTATTGAATTACGTTTAAACATTTATTTCCTCATCATTTAAATCATAAATTTTTTAATACGACAAAATATTTAAAAAGGTTTTAGCCCGCTCTGTTTTAGGGCTTTCAAAAAATTCTTCTGGTGATGCCTGTTCAATAATTTTGCCCTTATCCATAAAAATAATGCGGTCGGCAACCTTACGGGCAAAGGACATTTCATGAGTCACAATCAACATGGTCATCCCCTCATTGGCTAGTTTCAAAACTACATCGAGCACTTCTCTGACCATTTCCGGGTCAAGCGCAGCGGTAATTTCATCAAGCAAAATGACTTTAGGTTGCATGACCAGTGAACGGACAATGGCGATACGTTGTTTTTGTCCACCGGAAAGTTGTCGCGGATAATCGAGTTTTCGTTCAAATAGTCCCACTCGCTTTAATAGTTCATCTGCTACTTGTTCCGCCTCATCTCGGTAGCGTTTTTGCACTTTGAGTGGCCCAAGCAAAATGTTGTCAATCACATTCATGTGCCCAAACAGCTCATAGTTTTGAAAAACCATGCCAATTTTTTGACGAGCATTGGTCCAGTCCACATCCTTACCTAACACACCCGAACCTGTTAATCGGATTTCGCCACCTTGAATCGGTTCTAAGCCATTAATACAGCGCAGTAAGGTACTTTTGCCACAGCCTGATGGGCCTAAAATAACAACCACCTCTCCTTGTTCTACCTCTAGATCGATGCCCTGTAAAATATGACTTTGTGCAAATGATTTCTGTAATTGTTGTATCGATAACAAAGGCATAATTACTCCCAGAACTTTTCTAAATGTGCCGCCAAACGAGTTAAGGGATAGCAAATCAGAAAATACAAAATAAAAATAAAGCCATAAATCCACAGAGATGCACTAGGCACAGTCAATAGTGAATTTTCAATAATTTGCTGACCCACTTTAATGACTTCAACCACACCAATCAGTACTGCTAAAGAGCTGGTTTTGACCATTCGAGTAAATAGATTAATCGCGCCTGGTGTTACACGTTTTAGGCTTTTCGGAAAAATAACGTAGACCAATGCTTGAGTTTGAGTCAGCCCCAACGCATAGGCAGAGTCACGTTGATGCCGATCAATTGAGGTAATGGCTGCACGGACCAAATCACCCATTTCCGCTGTGCCCCATAAAACAAACACCACAACGCAAACCCACATTGCGGAAAACTGCCAGTTAAACCATGTGGCAAAACCGAAATAAAAAACAAAAAGCAAAACCAAAATCGGAATAATTCGAATCGCTTCTAAATACAGGCGGCACAGCGCTTTAACTGCTATGTTTTTAGAGGTCATAATGACGCCTAAAATCGTGCCTAAAATCGCAGAGAAAAATACTGAAATAAAAGCAATTTTCGCAGTTGCCCAGAGTCCCCACATTAAGCGTTCGAGATGACTCGTTTGAAACAAATAATCAAGTTCCATGGCTCACCTTCCGACTTCTATGCTCCAGATAGCTGGTTAAAATAGACACGGGCAATAAAATAATCAGATAAGCCATGATGAGTAAAAACAAAGCTTCCGTAGTTTTATAATCCATGCCAATTAAGTCTTTGGTGACAAAAAGCAGCTCAACGACAGCAATCGCACTGACCACTGAACTTTCTTTAATCAAGAACAGACAATTTGCTCCAATGGCTGGAATTGAAATAGCAAGCGCTTGAGGAAAAATCACATATCTAAAAATTTGACTTGGCTGCAAACCGATACTTTTAGCGGAGTCAATCTGCCCAATGGCAATAGATTGCAAACCTGCCCGAAAAGCTTCCGCCATATAGCTTCCGCCTAAAAATGTAAGGCCGATTACACCACAAGCGAAACCATCAATTTTGATGCCAAGTTTTGGCAAACCGTAATACAAAAAGAACAGTTGAATTAATAAAGGGGTATTTCGAGATAACTCAATATAGAACTGGGCAATTCTATTTAGCACCCGCACGCGATATGTGATTAAAATGCTGCAAATCAGCCCTACAATAATGGCCAAAATAATACTGATAATTGAAATTTTCAGCGTGGTCAAAGTTGCAGAGAAAAATTGCGGCAACACACTATGGATATACTGCCAGTTCAAGGAAAATTCCAAATAATATTAAAACGTTATAAATATCTAACTTTAGTCAGCAATCGAATATTTGTGTACCGAGTTTATTTTTTTCCCAACTGGTCTAAAACTATTTTTATTAGATAAGCTTTTCTATAAGTTTAATAAATTCGATCTGCCAATAGAAAACATTGAAACCAGCTGTATGCAACCGCTTAAAACATATTCACTACGGCGATAATATTCAAAAAAACCAATAAAAAAATCGGACACAAATGCCCGACTTTCATTCAATAATCTTCAGTCTACGAGTTATTTTCTAAGAACATCGCTAATGCTTGGGTCTTTATCAAATACTGATTTTGCATATGGGCAAAGTGGAATCACCTTCACCTCTTTTTCTCGAACAAAAGCTACTAAAGCATCAAGTAATTGTCGACCTACGCCTTGCCCCCGATAATTTTCATTCACATCTGTGGCATCAATAATCAACATATTTTCGCCCGCCCATGTATAAGTCATTTCGCCTGCAACGGTCTCGCCATCAAGTAAGCTAAAGCTGCCGTGTTTTGCATCATCTTTTTGTTGAACATTCACAATGAATTCCTCGTATTACAACTCATATTTATTTAAAAATGACTTTATATATCTTTCACTATAAGAACAAATTTACGTGTAAAAAAATAGTCTGTTTTTAGCAGTGAGTCTGTATGCTTTTTAAATACAACTCATGCATAAAACTCATAATTCTATTCGTAATTCTGTGCCTAATCCTCTCAAACCATTGCTGCTAAGCTCTCTGACCAGATTTATTCATTTTATTTATGAACATTCAATGGCTTTGAAATTGGAACTTTTATGTCTTCTTTTGGTCAAATTGAGCAAGATACACATGAAAATATAACACCTTCTTGGGGTGCCGTATTTGTAATGTCGCTCTGCTGTGCGGTATTAATTGCATCTGAGTTCATGCCCGTAAGTTTACTCACGCCCATTTCTTCAGACTTAAATATGAGTGAAGGCCAAGTCGGTCAAGCAATCGCAATTTCAGGTATTTTTGCTGTTATTAGCAGTCTGTCGATTAGTCGTATATTTAAGACATGGGACCGACGTCATATCATTTTGCTACTGACTCTACTTATGATTGCCTCTGGCATTGTTGTTACATTTGCGCATTCTGCTATTTTGTTTATGATCGGTCGTGCGATTTTAGGCGTAGTCATTGGTGGTTTTTGGGCGATGTCGACCTCAATTGTCATGCGGCTTGTCCCACCTCTGTCAGTGCCAAAAGCACTTGGCCTGCTAAATGGTGGAAATGCACTAGCCACCACAATTGCAGCGCCTTTAGGGAGTTTTTTGGGTTCAATTATTGGCTGGCGTGGCGCTTTTTTCTGTATTGTTCCTATCGCGATCATTGCACTTATTTGGCAATTTAAAAGTATGCCTGCCCTTCCAGCAATCGTGTTAGCCAAGAAATCTAAAAACCCATTTGGTCTACTGAAACGCCCAATTGTATTTTACGGTATGACAGGAATTTTATTGCTCTTTATGGGGCAATTTGCGCTGTTTACCTATTTGCGCCCATTTCTTGAAGCTGTTACTCGTGTCGATGCAGCAATGCTATCCATTTTATTATTGATACTGGGTTTAGCAGGTTTAGTCGGTACATTCGTAATTAGTTTAATCCTTCATTGGCATGTTTATCGTTATCTCATTCTCATTCCATTCATCATGGCAATAATTGCTGGAGGTTTTGTGCTGAGTGGTGAGCATTTGTGGTTTGTTGCCATATTAATGGGCTTATGGGGTTTCATTGGTACTTCGGCACCAGTCGCATGGAACACATGGCTTGCACAAACGTTGCATCAAGATGCCGAAGTTGGTGGCGGTTTGATGGTTGCGATTATCCAGTTTGCAATTACTTTAGGAGCAACTGTCGGTGGCTTGTTATATGACTCACATGGCTATAGTGCTACATTTTATATGAGCGCCACGATTTTGCTATTAGGCACTCTTATTGCTTTTATTACATGGCGCAGTGCTACTCACGCAACACATCAATAACCAACCTTAATGCAGGCGAAAGCTGTCTGCGATGTGGATAGTACAGGTGATATCCGGGAAACTGGATACTGTACTCCTCCAATACTTGCACAAGTTTGCCTTGATCGAGATCTTGTTGGATCAGCTCTTGCGGAATGTAAGCTAATCCAAATCCAGCTCTAACCGCCTCGACAATATCGTAGCTTTCATTAAATATCCATTGCCCTTGGATTTTGATTTTTGTTTCTTGACCATCCTTCACAAATTCCCATGCATACACACTGCCTTGGGTCGTCAAACGAAAGCCAATACATTGATGATTGACCAGTTCTTTAGGGGTTGTGGGAATTCCATATTGTTCAAAATATGCGGGCGTTGCTATCACTGCCATTTTGACATCTGCGCTAATACGTACCGCAATCATGCCATCAGCCACGCGGCTCCCGAAACGAACGCCTGCATCAAATCGCTCTGCAACAATATCCACCATACCGCTATTGGCAGCTAGCTCAACTTGCACATCAGGATAGTGGCCGGCAATCTTTTCAAGTTTTGGAATAAGCACTTCCCGTATTGCATGGCTACTGGCATTAATCCGAACTGTGCCGGCAGGCTGATCCCGAAATGATGTTAAAAGCGATAATTCATTATCAATCTGATCGAAGCTGGCACTAATCGTTTGTTTTAATCTTTCGCCTGCTGCCGTTGGTGAAACACTACGTGTGGTTCGAGTCAAAAGCAACATCCCCAAACGCTCTTCTAAACCACGAATGGTATGGCTTAGCGCAGACTGTGATATTCCCATTTTTCCTGCAGCCTTCGTAAAACTACCCTCTCGCGCCACCATTAAAAAAGCATAGAGATCATTATAGTTTTCTTTGTTTATCATCTGCTTTTATCTCTTTTCAAAGTTCAATCTCATTATAGATGATAAAACTATTCATGAATATTACTCATAAGTCCATGTTTATTTTTTAGACTAATTATTAAAAAGAAGATTAGCTACAATCTCTATCAAGCAGTGATTATTAAGATATAGACCAGCTTAAGCATAAAAGATGCATGATTTTATTATGACAAGAGATTAATAAATTCTACTCATAACTTTAGGCTAACTATTCATAACTTTTCTGTATTTTTTTGCTTTCTCTTAAAGAAGTGAGGCTATTCAATAATGGTTAATCACAAATTTTTTCGAGGTTTGCTTAGTATATTTTTATTGTTATCAGTCACATCGATTTGTTATGCGACAAAACCGAGTGGCAAAAATCAACAAAGGTTATCGATGATGAAAATCCGTATTGATATTGAGGGATCAAAGCAACCGCTATTTGCAACATTAGCCATGACACCCACCGTTCAAGATTTTGCCAAGCAGCTTCCGTTGACATTAATCCTTAAAGATTATGACTCTACTGAAAAAATAGCCGAACTACCCCACAAGCTATCTACCCAGAATGCGCCTCAGGGCTATGCGGGAAAAGCTGGTGATCTTACCTACTATGCGCCATGGGGTAATCTGGCTTTTTTCTATAAAGACTCCACTGTTGGCTACGCTAATGGTCTCATTTTTCTTGGGAAACTTGATGCTATTCCCCAAGAGTTCAAGCAAAAGCAACCCGTCAAAATTTCAATTTCCCAAATCAAATAAGCATCTATCTATTCATCCATTCACATTGTTTAAATTGAGGTATTTATGACTACATCTCCCCTGTTTAAAAAGCTCAAAAACCACACGGCAGCAGCAATTTGTGCTGCAACGATTGGTTTATTTTCTTCAACCTCAGGTATGGCGGCAGATATGTCTAACGGCGCAAATAATTTCTATCAAAGTCAGCAAGTCACTATTCAAAAAGTGACTTTTAAAAATCAGTACAATATGGACTTTGTGGGGAACTTGGTCATCCCTAAAAATTTAAATAAAAAAGTTAAAGCCCCTGCAATTGTTATTGGCCATCCCATGGGAGCCGTAAAAGAACAAAGTTCTATGCTTTATGCACAGAAATTAGCTGAACAAGGTTTTGTAACGTTGGCGATTGATCAATCATTTTGGGGTGAAAGCGCAGGCCAACCTAGAAATGTAGTTGCTCCAGATATTTATGCAGAAGCCTTTAGTGCAACTGTAGATTATTTAGGAACGCAATCTTTTATTAACCGCGATCGTATTGGGGCTTTAGGTATTTGTGGAAGCGGTAGCTTTGTGATTAGTGCCGCAAAAATTGACCCGCGAATGAAAGCAATTGCAACAGTTAGTATGTATGACATGGGAGCTGCTAACCGTAATGGCCTGCGCCATGGCCAAACATTAGAGCAAAGAAAGCAAATTATTGCTGAGGCTGCTGCACAGCGTTATGTTGAATTTACAGGTAGTGAAAAGAAATATACCAGCGGAACTACGCATGAGTTAACCGCAGATACCCACCCTATTCAACGTGAGTTTTACGACTTCTATCGTACACCTCGCGGTGAATATACGCCAAAAAGTTCATCACCTCTGTTAACAACACATCCGACGTTAACCAGTAATGTAAAATTTATGAACTTCTACCCATTTAATGACATCGAGACGATCTCACCACGTCCAATGCTTTTTATTACGGGTGATCAAGCTCATTCAAAAGAGTTTAGTGAAGAAGCTTACAAACTCGCAGGCCAACCGAAAGAGCTTTACTATGTTAAAGGTGCTGGGCATGTCGATTTATATGACCGAGTTGATTTAATTCCTTTTGATAAATTAACTTCATTCTTTACTCAAAATTTAAAATAATTGAGTAACTATAGGGGTTTTACGGAACCCCTATAGGTTTAATGGAATTCTTGCACCAGACTATTAATATGCGCCACGGCTGCAGTTCGGTTTTCTACACTAAGCTTTTCAAAAACATGTTCTAAATGCTTGTTTACCGTACGTGGACTCAATTCTAATATTTCCGCAATATCTTTATTGGTTTTCCCTAACAATAACCAGTGCATGACTTCTGCTTCACGTTGAGTCAACTGTGGGCAATATTTTAAAATATCAGTGACGTCTAATGCAGGCGTAGAAGTCTTGATCTGTATTAGATAATTTTTAGCAATGGTCGCTTCTGTCTGCCAAGGGCTTAACAACAACAACTGTAATTGTTGTGACGGAGTTGAATAAAAACAGCTTTTTAACTTT
The DNA here is from genome assembly GCF_025513915.1 of Acinetobacter sp. WU_MDCI_Abxb74. NCBI lineage: Bacteria > Pseudomonadati > Pseudomonadota > Gammaproteobacteria > Moraxellales > Moraxellaceae > Acinetobacter > Acinetobacter sp. WU_MDCI_Abxb74. Next base: position 194,783 of record NZ_JAHPRP010000001.1, on the reverse strand, counting down.
TTGGGATCTTTTTCTTGCTGCAAGTCTGCAAACCATGTTTTTAGACCTAATTCAAAACCCGTTATTTCCGTTAAATGATCATTTAGCAAATCATTGGCTTTTTGTGTCTTCCAGACAATTTCCCCATGAACGTCAACCGCGATAATGGCTGTGTCAGTAGCATCAATGACCTGTTTTTGTTGTTGCAACAATTTGGCATGTGCCAGATGTGTTTTGACTCTTGCAAGTACTTCCTCAATATTTAAAGGCTTGGTCACATAGTCCACTCCTCCCACCTGAAAGCCACGTACAATATGCTCTGTTTCAGATAAACCGGTCATAAAAATAACAGGAATAAACTGGGTAATTGGACTTGCTTTAAGCTGTATACAACTTTCAAAACCATCCATGTGTGGCATATTACCATCGAGTAAAATCATGTCTGGTAAGCATCGGTGTGCTATTTCAATTGCACTTAACCCATCTGTGGTTACAAGTACACGATAGCCCGCCTGATCTAAACTTTCATGCAATAAGCCTAAATTTTCTGGAACATCATCAACAATTAGAATTACGGCCTGTTCAGCCGATGAAGAATAAGGAAAAGAAACTGGTTGCGTACTCATCGTTTATCCTGAATCAATCGTTGTGCTTGTTTTAAATCAAATTTACGAATTAATTGAGAAATCTGCTCCCACAATTCAGCCTGTTCCGGAAAATCATATAAATATTGCTTTAATGCCTGTTGAATTCCACGAATATAACCTTGTCCAATCAACTCATCTAAATGCTGTAAAGCTTGTGGCAGGTTCTGAGCATGATTTATTGTTTTATTATTTAGCTCACGCATCTCGGACTCTGGCTGTGCTGCCAATATTGGTGAAATAGTGGTTAAAACAAGTGAGTCGGTCGGTTGTTGTGCTAATGGAGGTAACTCTTTTGCATCATCAATCCAGCTCAATCCAAGCTTATCGCCAATTTTGCTTAGCAATAAATTCAAATCAATTGGCTTTAACATAAAGTCTTCACTTAACACCGCCTCTTGCGGATTGACCTCGCGCTCACCCGCATTGGCCGAAATAATTAAAATCGGCACATTGGTAATATTGTTCTGCCGTAATAGCTGAGCGGTTTCTCGTCCTCCCATGAACGGCATATTCAAGTCCATTAAAATCAGATTGGGCTGAAATAGAGGAACTTGTCTTAAACAATCAATACCTGATTCGGCTTCTTCTGTAATAAATCCTAAAGGCTTTAAAAAGTTGACCACCAGCCCTCGATCTACGGCCTCATTATCAACCACTAAAATTCTTTTGCGTTCGCCTTGATAACCAATAATCTGATTAGAATGTACATTTGATATTGGATGAACCAGTTCTTTCGAGGGCAAATAAAACTTAATTTTAAATTGTGACCCGTGATTAAGTTGGCTACTCACAGATAACTGCCCACCGAGTAAATCAACCAATAATTTTACAATAGGCAAACCCAGACCTGTTCCGGTGAAGCCACCTTGAACCACATTACTACCCCGCTCAAACGGATTAAAAATCCGCTCCAGATCAGCCTCGGCAATGCCACAGCCTGTATCTATAATTTCAAAATAAGCTGTTTGAAAACGATAATCGACTTTTAGAGTAATGGTACCTGTATTGGTAAATTTTAAAGCATTGCCCAATAAGTTAATGAGTATCTGTTCAAGACGTTTTTTATCGGTACGTACATAGTGCGGAAGCTTATCACTAATCTGGTGTATAAAATTTAAGTGCTTCTGCTCAAACTGCGGTTGAAACATCTGAATTATTTGTTCTATAAAATTTGGAAAATGGATATCCACCATATTTAAAGAAATTTTACCCGTTTCAATTCGTGCCAAATCGAGTAAACCATCGATGAGCGATGTCAAATGCTGTCCACTTCTGCTAATGACCCCTAATGCCATTTTGCCCTGTTCAGATAGCTGTTCTTGCTTTTGAATTAATTGGCTATAACCCAAAATACTATTTAATGGTGTTCTAAGTTCATGGCTAATCCCAATCACATAGCGGCTTTTTGCCTCGTTCGCCCGTTCAGCGACAATTCTTGCATCTTGCAAATTTTGAGATGTAACTTCATGAGCAGCAATTTCATCAATCAATAATGCTGTTTGTTGATGGGTCTCGATTTCAGCTTTACGGCGGCTTTCATCGTTTAACACTAACCACCATGCAGCCACACTGAGCAATAGAAATAAAATGGTGTAAATTTTTACAAACAGTGTAAATAGTTGAGGAACTGCCGCTGCATTAATGGTTTCTAGATAGGCTTTTTCTTGAATATAAACCAGACTCAAGCTCACAGCCAAAACAATAGAAAGCCCTAAAGTCAGTAATAAATATAAACTGACCCGACTATTTAATCGGCTAGCCCATCGTGCTGGTAAATAACGCCAAATCGCATTTTTTAGTTGTACCGACCAACGGGCTTCGGGCTTACATAAATCGTGACAGCGTGCTTCTAGCGAACAACATAAAGAGCAAATTGTACCGTTATAGGCTGGACAACCTGCCATATCAGCCAGTTCATAGTCCCGTTCACACACCACACAGTTAGCAACTGAAGTCGCTTGAATTTTTTCAGGTTGGCGCGCAATGTAATATTTGCCTTTGGTTAAGTAGGCAATAATAGGAACACATAACACAGCGCTTCCTAAGGCAATAAAACTTGCTAATCCTTTCGCCATTAATCCGAAAAAGCCCAAATAGCTAAGCATCGATAAAACAGAGGCAATCAGTAAAGCACCCACACCTACTGGATTGATGTCATATAAATAAGCACGGCGGAATTCAATTCCCTTTGGACTTAAACCTAAAGGTTTACAAATAATTAAATCGGCAACAACAGCACCAATCCATGCCAAAGCAACATTGCTATATAAGCCTAAAATGCGCTCAACCGCATGGCTAATACCCATTTCCATCAAAACAATAGCAATAAAAATATTAAAAAGAAGCCAGACAATTCGTCCTGGATGACTATGCGTTAAACGGGCAAAAAAGTTTGACCATGCCAATGAGCCAGCATACGCATTGGTCACATTAATTTTAATCTGCGCCACACATACCAAGGCTAAAGTGAGTATTAAGGCGATTTGGGGGTTTGGAATAAATTGCTGGTAAGCAATCCAATATAAATATGTGGGATTATCGAGTTCAGCAACTGGAATAAAAAGCTGAAAAGCCAAAACCATCAGCAACATGCCCATCAGGACTTTTAAAAAACCAAAAATAATCCAAGATGGACCACCTAAAAAAACAGCAAAACGCCATGCAGTTCTATTTTTTTCTTGCTGCGGTAAGAAGCGTAAATAATCAGCTTGCTCTCCAATCTGGATCACAAATGAAAAAATAAGAGTGCATGCTGCACCAAAATAATACAGATTAAAATCAGTAGAATGTGAAACCGCACCAACAAAATGCAGACTACTACTTAAAATTTGTGGCTGTTTCCAAAGTACAAAAAACCATGGCAACAGCAACAACAATAGCCAAATTGGCTGCGTTACTGCCTGAACTTTGTTAATAAAACCAATGCCTTTGACCACTAAAGGTAAAATCACCAAAGCGGAAATTAAGTAACCAATAACTTGTGGAATGCCAAGGGCAAGCTCAAGTGCCATCGCCATAATAGCGGCTTCAAACGCCAGTAAAATAAAGGTAAAGCTGGCGTAAATCAGAGAAGTAATGGTCGAGCCAATGTAGCCAAAACCTGCACCACGAGTAAGCAAGTCGACATCTACATTATATTTTGCAGCGTAGTAACTAATCGGCCAACTGGTCAGAAATATAATGGTACATACGACAATAGCCGCCCACAGAGCGTTGCTGAATCCATACTGCCAAAGCATGGTCGCCCCGATGGCTTCCATTGCAAGAAAACTAACTGTAGAAATTGCGGTGTTGGTTACAGTCCAAGGCGACCACTTACGGACCGATGTAGGTGCATAGCGCAATGCATAATCTTCAATGCTTTCATCCGCCACCCAAATATTATATTCACGGCGTGTTTTGATTACACGTTGTGGGGCTTGTTGTGGGCGTCGGGAATCTGGCATAACACTCTTGTTTAGGATGTGGCAGATATTAAACCCAGCAATCCTTATGCCAAAAGTTATTTATCAAAGCGATTTCTTCTGATACGCCACGCCAATATACGCAAAATAACGTATTTCTAATTTTTATCAAAAATCACACACTCAAATTCATCAAAAAACAATGATCAATATTTGTGTTGATTGACCGAAAATGATTGGGAGATTGATGTTATGAGTGTATCTGAACACCCAAATCTAGATACTGTGCCAGACACAGATTCACAAAAAGCAGTAAACGAAACCTTAGAAGATTATACTTTACGATACGCTCCACATAGCTTTCGGCGCTGGAGTCCCAAAGTTGTGGCTATTACTGCACTTGGCGGTATTGCCTATCTTGCTGACTTTTCTATTGGTGCCAGTATTGGTATGTCTTATGGAACAACCAATGCGGTTTTCTCCATTTTATTTGCAGCAATTATTATCTTCTTAACCGGTATTCCTCTTGCCTACTACGCAGCACGTTATAACATCGACCTTGACTTGATTACCCGTGGCGCAGGTTTCGGTTATATCGGATCAGTCCTCACCAGCATCATTTTTGCCAGTTTCACATTTATTTTCTTTGCCCTTGAAGGCTCAATTATGGCCCAAGGGTTACTGTTAGGTTTGGGTATTCCTCTGTGGGCAGGCTATCTCATCTCGACCGTTATGGTGATTCCGTTGGTGATTTACGGCATGAAAGCCTTAAGTAAATTACAAGTCTGGACTACTCCACTTTGGCTTGTTCTCATGATTGGTCCAGTGGCCTATCTTATTTACCAAGAACCAGGTTTAGTCAGTCAGTTTGCTACTTTTACAGGTAAAGAAGGTTTTGCCCCAGTAGACATGGCAGCAATCATGTTAGGTGCTGGTATATGCCTATCTTTGATTATGCAAATTGGTGAGCAAATTGACTATTTACGCTTCATGCCTGCTAAAACTAAAGAAAATAGCAAAGAATGGTGGATAGCTGTTATTTCCGCAGGTCCGGGTTGGGTAATTTTAGGGGCAATTAAACAAATTATTGGGGCATTTTTAGGCTTCTATTTATTAACCAAATTACCGGGTGTAAACAGTACCGAGCCTGTTCAACAATTTAATGCGGCGTTTCATGACATGCTTCCGGGCTGGGCGGCTTTAACACTTGCAGTTATTCTGGTCGTCATTTCCCAAATTAAAATTAATGTAACCAATGCCTACTCTGGTTCACTTGCATGGACAAGTGCCTATACTCGTATGAGTAAACATTATCCGGGTCGTATTGTATTTGTGATTGTAAACTTAGCGATTGCCCTTGCTTTAATGGAAGGCAACATGTTTGCAGTACTCGGTAAAATTTTAGGGTTCTACTCAAACTTTGCCATTGCATGGGTTGTCGTGGTTGCAACAGATATTGCCATTAATAAACATGTATTAAAACTTTCACCAAAAGAGCCTGAATACCGTCGTGACATGTTGTACAACGTAAACCCTGTAGGCATGGTGTCGTTTCTGGTAGCAGCAGGATTATCAATTGCAGCCTTCTTTGGCTTATTGGGTAGCTTCCTTGCACCGTATTCACCGCTTATTGCTCTTATTCTTGCCTTCGTACTTACGCCTATCATGGGTTTAATCACCAAAGGAAAATATTATATTAAAGAGCATGATGATGGCGTTAAAGAACCACGTTACGACGCTGAAGGTACACCGGTTGCGACTGTTTACCACTGCCGTGTATGTGAACAAGGTTATGAGCGTCCAGACATTATGTTCTCTCATAAACATAACGGTACGATTTGTTCTTTGTGTAAAACACTAGATGTCTAAATTTCATCAAAATAAAAAAGAAGCTTTTAAAGCTTCTTTTTTTTGTCTTTAAAACGTTTAACCAATCGGAAACAAACGTTCAGGCACCACATCTTTCATCACAATGGTTGAGATGAGCCGCTGTACACTCGGAATAGCCGATAACTTTTCATCATATAGCCGTTGAAATGCGGGTAAGTCTTTTGCAACCACATGTAGTAAATAGTCTGGCTCCCCGAAAAGGCGCTGGGCCTGAATAATTTGTGGAATATCAATCACGGCATTTTCAAACTTCTCAACTGCCTGCTTATCACCCTCTTTAAGCGTAATAAAAACAATGGCTGAAAACTCAAACCCAACTAAATTGGGATCGAGTTCTGCCCGATAGCCTTTGATTGCTCCTGACTCTTCTAATGCCTTCACTCGCCTATGACAAGGTGAAATGCTCAAGCCTACTTTTTCTGCCAATTCAGTAATAGATAATCGGCCATTTAGCTGTAATTCAGCAAGAATCTTCTTATCTGTGCGATCCATTTAGAAAAATTTACCCCAAATGAGTGTGATATGAGCAAACATTTAAAAGCACATTCTAAATACATAAGCATATTATTTTCAACAAGTTCGAATGAATAGAAATTTTTTCTAAAAACGAGCGAAGCCCGTAGAAAATAGTTTGCCGAGATAAGCATATGGCTTTTAACCTTTTTATTGCATTTTGGAGTGTTTCCATTCTCTTTATTATTACCCCGGGCGCAGACTGGGCCTATGCCATTTCGGCAGGAATTAAAGGTAAAGTCGTAGTGCCTGCCGTTGCGGGTATGTTATTTGGGCACTTTATTACTATTTTATTGGTCGCGGCTGGTGTTGGTCTGCTTGTAGCAAATAACCCGACTACTCTCATGGCTCTTACCATTGCAGGTTCCACCTATTTATTGTGGATGGGAATAAATTTATTAATTAGCCCTCCTACTCCAAATCAATCGGATTCTGAAAAAGCTCAGTCATGGTTGAGCTGGGCGACAAAAGGCGTTTATGTGAGTGGCTTAAATCCGAAAGTTTTTTTACTCTTTTTAGCCTTGCTGCCTCAATTTATTGATACCACTGCGTCATGGTCGGTGACTACACAAATTGTTGCGTTCGGCGTCGTACATATGATTAGCTGCGCGATTATTTACTTAATGGTAGGTTATGGTTCACAAGCAATTCTTAAAACCAGACCACAAGCAGCACATTTAGTAGGACGGTTTTCAGGAGGCCTAATGGTCGTCATTGCAACTTGCTTATTGATTGGCCAAATTTAAAAAATATCTCAACTCAACGTTACTGACCTCCAATTCAGGTCAGTAACTCAAGTCATAGAATATAAAAATAAATTTATCTCATTCGTTTCAGGTTATAAGTTACCACTCCCCAAATAACCAGTTCTTGCCCTTCTTCAATATAAATATTTTGATAATCGGAATTTTCAGCTTTCAGCCAAATTTTAGACGGCTGATAATTGTTATCAATCATTAAGCGCTTAACGGTAAAGTCATTGTCAATAAGCGCAATTACAATATCACCAGACTTTGCGGGAAGACTACGATCAACAATAAGCGGATCATCAATATCAATTCCAGCATCTAACATCGACAAAGAATTAGCTTTTACAATAAAGGTGGCATTTTCATTTCTAATGAGATATTCGTTTAAATCAAGTGCTTGTTCAATATCGTCTTGGGCTGGCGAAGGAAAACCCGCAGCAACACGTTCAGTGGCTAAAGGAATATGATAAATTTTATCGTTGTTGGCATGGACCTGTTGAACTTTTAATTTTGAGCTAAAATCTGTCTGATTATCGGTTTTGACATTATTTAGTAACCAATTTTTGATAAAGTTCACTTGAGATTCTGGCACACGAATCACTTTGGTGGGTTCATTGAACTGTGCTTTACGGCCGGCATTTTCTCGGGCACCGCCATGTTCAAACTCTTTTTTCTTTGACATATCGCCTCCATTTCACCGTTCAAATCCTACACAGACAATGTAACTTGAAAAAGTTACATTTTCAAGTTGACGAAATATTTTTTTTGCATAACAATAAATTCATGATCAGATTTTAATCCATTTTACTTTTAACAGGGATGTTAAAATTAAGGTGGTGGTTTGAAGAAAATCAAAACCTATTTCGAAATAGTCTTTATCGCTGACTGTTTCTTGATTTTTATCAAATGAGCTTCTGAACACTTAACATTTTGGTTAAATTCAGTTTTTGGTATGGAGACATGCGAAATGAAAAATCAACGCGATGCGGTTTTAGGCTATGCAAATGAACAACATGCTTACTATATTCGTCTCATTGAAAACGACGCGGTATTAGGTGAAAGCTATGGAATATTTTGTGAAAACCCAGATAGCGAAGCAGCAGAAAGCATTATGACAACGCTATTCTTAAAAAAATCTTTTTGGATAAATGGTTCTGAATATATCGATATCGTAAAAGGGCTACAGCCTCTCCCCCAGTAAATAATTTAAAGATAAAAATAAAGGAGGCAATGAGCCTCCTTTATTTTTTAAAACCTGATGCTTAAGACGTAAAACGTCCATATGCATCGCGTTTTTGGTTGCGGGAGTTTTGTCCGCGACCATCGTAATCGTCGTCGTCATCACGGCTGCGACCTCGGCCTCGGCCACCTGAACGGCCACGATCATCATCATCATCGTCATCACGGCTGCGACCTCGGCCTCGACCACCTGAGCGGCCACGATCGTCATCATCGTCGTCACGGCTACGACCACGTCCTCGACCACCTGAGCGGCCACGATCGTCATCATCATCGTCATCACGGCTGCGGCCACGTCCTCGACCACCTGAACGGCCACGATCGTCATCATCATCGTCATCACGGCTGCGACCACGTCCTCGACCACCTGAACGGCCACGATCGTCATCATCATCGTCATCATAACGGCTGCGGCCTCGGCCTCGACCACCTGAACGGCCACGATCATCATCGTCGTCATCATCACGGCTGCGGCCACGGCCTCGACCACCTGAGCGGCCACGATCGTTATCATCATCGTCATCACGGCTGCGACCACGTCCTCGACCACCTGAACGGCCACGATCGTCATCATCGTCGTCATCACGACTGCGACCACGTCCTCGACCACCTGAACGGCCGCGATCGTCATCATCATCGTCGTCATCACGACTGCGACCACGTCCTCGACCACCTGAACGGCCGCGATCGTCATCATCGTCGTCATCATAACGGCTACGACCTCGACCACCTGAACGGCCACGATCATCATCGTCATCATCACGGCCACGACCGTTACGGCTATCGTTCTTATGGCTTAATGCACCAGCTTCACGAGCTTCTTCAGACGTAAATTCGTGAGCATTACCACTCGCGTGTGCTGCTCGACCAGCTTCACGAGCTTCTTCAGATGTAAATTCATGCGCGTTACCACTTGCGTGTGCAGCTCGCCCACCTTTACTGGCTATTTCTCTAACTCTTTCAGGATCCATACTCGCAAATCCACGATTTGAAGTACCCGAACTATTATTATCTTGATCTTCATATCTAGTATTAGCCATAGTTATATCTTCCTATATTTAAATTATAGTCACTACCGCTTTTCGTTAACGGATAAAATAAAGATAAAAGATATAAAATATTTTCCTACCCAAGCTATGTATCAACCTTTTTAAATGTATATTAATAAATCTATAAGTTTTTTAAATAAGTTTTTTATTTATAAAAGAATTATACCCGCACCAATATATTATAAATTTTTATTTTTTTACTTTATAAATATTCAAACCAATTATTATTACTTAATTCAACACTATAATAATGTTTTACAATTTTATTAAAAACAGCTCTCTTAATAACAAAAAGTTTCAAAACATACAAATCGATTAAAAACAGGAACAGCAAAAAAACCAAAAAAGACAAACCAAAAACAAATAAATTAATTTTAAAACAACAACATATAGCATTACATTTAAAAAAATAATTTACTTGAATAGTGCTAAATAATATTCAAAAATTTTAATTAATATTTTAAGAGTAGATCTGTCATGCAATTAAAAGTTAACAAACCACCTGTGCAATACATTCACATTGCTATACCTGAAATTTTATTAGGCCATATTAATATCAAGAATAAATGGCAAAATTACGACAAAGAGTGGAGTTACAGACTTGACCCTCCTCATGCAACTCATCCATTCCAAAGAGACTTATATATTATTCAATCCAACAATATTACTTCAGAAGACATAAAAACTCTTCTCGATAATATTATTATAAAAAGTAACCAGATTAATAGTGATGAAATTAACACTAATATTGAAGAAGCAAAAAAAATTATAAAAAAAGTACTAGATTTGTCAAATAAAATACCTATTGAAAATTGGTTAAATGATACGGGTAATAGATCAATTATTGAAAGTATGATTGATAAAAATAAAATTAAGTTATTAACAGTTATTTAATAACTTAATTTAGATATATTTTTTTACATTCGTATAAATAAGATAACAAAGGCAACTTTTTGAAGCAGACATTTTACTCATATTCACGCTGAGTTCAGCAAAAATAGATTAACCCGATATTTAATAGAGGAGTTTCAACATGGAAAACTCAACAAAGCAATATCCTTCTTCAGTGCCAGCTCAAGTTCAATCTCACCAACCCGGTGATCAAGAAAAAATGCATCCGGAACCAGAAATTATAAAAAGCTCTCATAAAGGTAGCGATAAGTTAAAAGATAAAGTTGCCGTTATTAGTGGTGGCGATAGCGGTATAGGTCGATCTGTGGCTGTACTTTTTGCCCGTGAAGGTGCTGATATTGCAATCCTTTATCTTGAAGAAGACGAGGATGCCGAAATTACTAAACAACTCGTTGAAAGAGAAGGACAACATTGTCTTTTATTAAAAGGTGATATTTCTGACCCAGATGTTGCAAAACTAGATATTGATAAAGTTCTACAACATTATGGAAAAATTAATATTTTAGTGAATAATGCTGGCGTGCAATATCAACAAAAGGAAATTGAAAGCATTAGTAATGAGCAATTAGAAAAAACATTTAAAACTAATATTTTCGCTATGTTCTATCTTACCAAACAAGTAATTTCTCACATGCAAGAGGGAGATAGCATCATCAATACAACCAGTATTACCAGCTATCAAGGCCATGATGAGTTAATAGACTACGCGAGTACCAAAGGTGCAATCACTTCTTTTACACGTAGCCTTTCAAATAATTTAATGAAACAGAAAAAAGGAATTCGGGTAAATGGCGTTGCACCTGGTCCAATCTGGACACCTTTAATTCCAAGTAGTTTTGATGCTGAGACTGTTGAAAAATTTGGTAAAGATACGCCAATGGGAAGAATGGGCCAGCCTAGTGAAGTTGCACCTGCCTATTTATTCCTTGCCTCAGATGACGCGAGTTACATTACAGGTCAGGTTATTCATGTAAATGGCGGTCAAATTGTAAATGGTTAAAATATAGAAATTTATATAAAAAAGCCCTGAAAGTTAAAAAGCTTTCAGGGCTTTTTCTTTAAGCTGGAACGTGTTGAGCTATTTGCTCACGCGACCACACTCGATGTGCTTTAAGTAAGTTTTTAAGCTTTTCTGAAACATGTTTGAAATCATCTTCAATTAAGGTGCCTTCATCTGCTACCAAGCCTAATGGCTCAAGTAAATCAGATTTATTACCTAAAAAGACGATTGGTTTTAAATGTTTATAGGCTTCTAGTACATAGTGACGCGTTACACCATCTTGCATCACCGCATTTAAATTATCACCATCCGGAAGTATTACCGCATCATATGCAATTGAAGGTTCTGACATTTGCATGCCATCTGCCATAATTACATTATCTTTGTGGTCTTTAACTGGAGCTAAGCTTGGTGCCAATAAATGAAGAATAGCCCCTTCCTTAATTGCCCAATTTCGCATTGTCTCTAATGCTTCAGACTGGATCATATTATGAATCAGTACAGCAATTTTACGGCCTTGAATGTCTGCTGGTGGGAAAGCCAACATCGATAACTTAGCAGATTTTTCAACCGCCTGAGGTTTGAAATCAAGGCTTAGATCAGGGACTTCGATACCTAAATTTGCGCCCACTTGGCGTGCTAAATCGAGATCAATATTTGCTAAAATTTGTTGAACTTGGCGCTCTCGAATATGTTTTCTTTTTACCTTACTTAATTCAAAGGTATAGGCATCAACTACATGTTTTTGCTCATGAGGCGCAAGGCTCTTGTAGTAAAGACGAGGCTGAGAGAAATGATCGGAAAAAGATTCACTTCTTGCACGAATCTTTTGACCACTCACCTTTTCATAGTAACTTTCAAACCCACCATTTTCCGCCGCTGGTGGGGTCTCAACTGGCCAGTTCTGGTCAATCGAGTTGGGTTGATAAGAAGCTTGTCCTTTATGAACAATATGTTGATGCATTGCATCACGTTGATTGTTATGGAATGGACAGACAGGTTTATTAATTGGTATTTGATGAAAATTCGGGCCACCTAAACGACTGAGCTGTGTATCGGTATATGAAAATAGACGTGCTTGTAAGAGCGGATCATTTGTAAAATCGATACCCGGGACAATATGGCCTGGACAAAAAGCGACCTGCTCGGTTTCAGCAAAGAAATTATCGACATTTCGATTTAAAACAAAACGACCAATAGGTGTTACCGGAACCAACTCTTCAGGAATAATTTTGGTTGGGTCGAGCAAGTCGAAGTCAAACTTCATTTCATCTTGTTCTTCAACAATTTGAACTCCTAATTCCCACTCAGGATACGCCCCCTGCTCAATAGCTTCATAAAGATCTCGACGATGGAAATCAGGATCTTTACCGCAAAGTTTTTGTGCTTCGTCCCAAACTAGAGCACTTAAACCCTGTTTAGGCGTCCAGTGAAATTTAACAAAATGGGCTTTACCTGCGGCATTAATTAAGCGAAAAGTATGCACGCCAAAACCCTGCATTGAACGTAAGTTACGTGGGATTGCGCGGTCTGACATTGCCCAGATTACTGCATGCGCAGACTCTGGCACTAAAGAGACAAAATCCCAGAATGTATCATGGGCACTGGCTCCTGTAGGTATTTCAGTATCTGGTTCTGGCTTTAAAGCATGTACAAAATCTGGGAACTTAATACCATCTTGAACAAAGAAAACTGGAGCATTATTTCCAACTAAATCAAAGTTACCTTCTTGCGTGTAAAATTTAATCGCAAATCCACGAATATCACGAACCGTATCGGCTGAACCACGTGGCCCTTGCACAGGTGAAAACCGAACAAAAATTGGGGTTTGAATGCTTGGATCTGTCAAAAAACCAGCTTTAGTTAAGCGCTCATTTCCTTCATAAGCCTGAAAGTAACCATGGGCGCCTACTCCACGTGCATGCACAATACGCTCAGGAATACGTTCATGGTCAAAATGTGTCATCTTTTCTCTGAAGATAAAATCTTCTAATAACGTTGACCCTCGTATTCCAGCTTTTAAACTATTTTGGTTATCAGCAATTTTAACCCCCTGATTTGTGGTTAAAGCCTGATTTGTCGCATCTTCTCTTACTGTGTCTAATTGTTCAGATTTTTGAGTGGTATTGGCTTTATTTGCAGCATCGGCTCCAGCCATATCACTTGTTTTATTTGTTAATTTAACATTATCAGTCATGTTCATTACCTATGTTTTAAAGTTAAACCTGGGGTGAAGTAGAAAAATTAAAGAACTAGCTTTTGTTAAAAGAACTTAAATATGGAAAAAGGAGCTCAACATATTTTCGAGTGCTCCAAAGTCCAATGCTCTTATGGTGTGAATCGGGTGCCAAAAATGCGGTTAGTTTGCATATTTTTATAGCAAGATCAGGTGTTTGACGGATACGTTCTTGCAAGGCATCAAGCTCCCCATCAGAGATATAACTAAATAAATAGTCTTGAATACGCCGACTATTATTAAGTGCCCTACTATATTTTAAGAAATTAGAAGAATGGCTATCCCCTGCAATCCAGTCATGAATGATCTGGCGTTCTACAGGATTAAACACTCCATACATTTTTCCATTTTCGTCGTTAATTAATTTCCAGAAAATACTTTGCTCCGGATTGGCATTGAACTTAATCCATTTATTCTCAACCAAATGAGTAACCAGCCCTTGAACGTCGTCTGGGTTAGACAACCATTGATTAATTGTTTTACATCCGAACTGTCTGGTTTCGTTATGAATTAACTGTCCAACTAGAGCCTTTCTCTTTAAAATTTTTAGAACTAAATCTTCAAGATTCAAATTTTTTATAATTTTAGAAGAAGTCACACCATGGTTATTAAGTGCAAAACCACGTTTTAATTTTTTAAAAAATAATTCTTTATCACGATATTTATCAAAAATATTTTTTATAACTTTAATTGCTTTATCAGCATGACCATTATCAATATTGTCAATGGTAATGTGCAGATTGAAGTATTTCGAGTCAATGCCAAGTTCAGCAAGCTCATAATTGGTAATTAATAGATGAAGGGGCAGCTGTTCATAACCCAAATTAAAACCAACGATTTCTGGAATGAACTCAGGTGAAGCATAACCAAGTGCCAATTGGACCACAGCATGGTAATAATATTCATCTTCTAAAAGCAGATCAAAACTATCGAGACCCAAATTACGCATTAAGTCATCATAAATACAGACATGGTTTGCCTTAGGCTCACCTAACCCTAGCTCTTCCAGATAGGTAATAATAAGGTCATGAAAAACTGGATCATTCCAATAGTGAACTGAACTATATAGCCATGCACCGTCTACTTTTTTGGTTGGAGAAACTTTAATTAAAAACTCAAACGCCTGACCAACATTTTTAAAGTACTCTCTCTCACCTCCAGCTTGCCGGCGGTTTAAATAGGCCTGAAATACCTCACAATTTTCTTTATTATTTTTTTCACACCAGCCTTTAATCATATTAATATCAGAAGGAAAATCAATTTCTGTCTGATCCATCTTGTCTATCTCTTTAATAAGAAAATCTCGTGCTTTCTTCTCTTTCTCAAAACTAGAAATATCAGGATCAAGAAAAAAAACAAATAATTCGTAATAGTTCTGTTGATTATCTTGTAATAAGTCTAATAATCTTTTTTTCACTACAACAGGCATTTCCATTCTCCTTTTGTGAGATATGAATTACCATACTTTACTCAAGCTATAATCACAGACCCTCTTTGTTATATTGCGTTATTAAAAACAATTAATATTATTAATTTTTTGAAAAATCAACCACATAATAATTAACACAAAATTACATTCTCATCTTTAGAATAATTTAACCCACTGTTTTTATAAAAATATGTAAATTTTAAACCTTTATTACATTATAGTTACCTTTAAAATTATAAAGATTAAAAAATTAACAAAACATTTAAAAAAATAATTTTATAACTAATTTAAAAACAAATGAAAGGAGAAAGCAAATGTTTAACTCATGCTATAAATTATTAGCACAAGAAAAAATTAAAATCGCTTTTTTTGAAAGTGCTTCTGCTGGCTATTTAGCTTACCGCTTTTCTTTAAGTCCCTACTCTGGCGATATTCTTATTGGAAGCTTAGTGAGCTATGACTTACGAGTTAAAGAAAATACACTTCACATTCCTTCTGAACTCGTTGAAAAATATACAGCAGAATCAATGCCTGTCACTGTAGAGATGATCAAAAAAGGAAAAGAACTTCTACATGCCGATCTTTATGTCGCTTGTACTGGTCTATTAAAAAAAGGTGGATCAGAAACTAAAGAAAAACCGGTGGGCACCTTCTTTTATTCTATTTATTATAAAAATCAATTTTATAATTTTAGACGAGTATTTAGAGGGTTACCATGTCTCAAACTAAGACAACTTCTGTACTATATTACTCAGGATATTGAATATATAATATTAGATAATAAAAATTAGAAATTTTTTAATAAAAGATAACATATACACATTTAGAAATGACCATAGTATTTCTTTAACACCATTTTACTCAAATGTAATTTTATCCATTTTCATATTAATTATGTTTATTGATAAAAATTACATTTTATAAAAATCAATGTTTTATTATTTTTTTAAAGTTACAGTTAAATATAGGGTAACACCCCTATGCTACACATTAAAAATTTTCATGTTTTAATAAACCTATCTGAAGCTCTCAGATAAAACACACATCATAAATGATATGAGGTAATTAAAGATGAGCACTACTAATAATCAAAGCAATCAACGCGATAATCAACAGCAACAACAACAGCAGCAAAATGATAACCGTAACAACCAGCAGCAACAAGGCAACCAACAGCAAAACGATCAACAGCAACAAAACAACCAGCAACAACAGCAAAATGACAACCGCCGCCAACAACAAGGCTCTAATCAAAAAGATTCAGGCCAACAAAACTCAAATAACAACAATCAGCAACGTTAACCCGTTGCTGACTTAAATGTCATTTGATGCGGTCATTCATTTTATTTAGGAAGGTGAATTCACCTTCCTAAATTTAACATAAGCATAAAATTAAATAATAGATGAGGAAAAACTGATGACAGATCAAAATAGCGATCACGCACGACTGCCAGCTGGCGACCATAATTATTCTGACACTTATTGGCGCGAAAGTTACCTTACTCGTCCTTATTATCAAGAAGCTCAGCTTACTACTCCAGATTTAGATTACGATCGAGATTTTTCAGCAGCCTATGAGTTAGGTCATCGCGCCCGTACTGAAGCTGAGGAAGGTGCTCAGTTTGAAGATATGGAAGGCAGCCTCCAACAAAAATGGGAAGAGCTTAAAGCCGAATCTCGTTTAAAATGGGAACATGCTAAACAAGCAATTAAAGATGCCTGGAACGATAGATAGTATTTAATACAACATCTTCTTTTGCTTTAAAAAATATGAGCTTATTTCTGATTGGCCCTCGGAAATAAGCTCTTTTTATGTCTATAAAAAAAATCTATTAAGAGCATGAAGTTCATAATATTTTAGAAAAAAGGCGGCATATTAAAATTGTTGTGGAGGTATTGATTTGCTAATTTTGGATCATCAAACACTTCTTTTTTGAACTGAACACTAGAAACGGTAGATAGCGTATGGGTAGGCTTAATAGTGACTTCTACAACATATTTATTCTGCTCATGTTTTGCTTTTACGCCATAAATTTCAGAGTCGTTAATACAGGTTCCATCCGTAAAATATACAAACATGTTTAACCACCTTTAAATATTAAATTGAAAATCAACTGAGGCGAACTTCTATCTTATTATTTAATGCCTGACATGATTTTACTCATGTCAGGCATTTAGAAAAATTTACGATTTAACTTTCTTTTTCATTAAAATACTCAATAATTTCTTCTCCATTATTTACAGGAGTTGCTGAAGAAGTATAAGTTTCGTCGTAAGCATAGGTAGGTAAAACAACCTTAGTTCGAATTGGCGGCAACTTTTCTTGCCCGCCCGTTGTAATCCGCTCTATAAAACCTGCAAGCCATAGTACAAATTCTTGAGTATTCTTGCTCTTTGGAATAATACTTAAATCCAATTTAATTTTAGATTCTTGCAAAGGTTTAATAAGTAATTCAGCAAAATCAATATAATTATATAAAAGCTTAAGCTTTGTCCCCTTAAGCTCATGTCTGAGTTCAATCATCAAATTATTAAGATCTTCCATAGGCTCATCTGTAAAGCCTTTTTTTTCTTTAACATTTTGATATATTTTCTCAGCTATTCTTAAGTACTGGGGCATATCCTTACCTTTATAAAACTGTCATCACTAAAATGAATTTTGGATGAATATAAGTAATTTGTTGTGTTTATTTTATTAATTTTTTGAAACTATAAATTAACCTAGAAACAATTCAGTAACAACAAATTCATAGAAAGACAATAACCCACTAATTTATTGATTAATTTTATATTTTCATATAATTATCTTTTTTATTATGTTACATATTTTATAGAAAATAACGATAAGAAAACCCACTTCAAAGTGAGTTTTCTTAAAAAATACTTATGAATTTTTATCCATTTGTTGAGGAGTTGTGGGGTCATTCGCGCCATGAGTTCCTTCATCTCTTGAATCTCGATCTTGGCAAGCACTCATACCCATAGCAATTGCAACGACCATACTAACTGCACAAAGAATTCTTAACATTGAGGTCACCCTTATAAGTTTTAAGATGTAGGCTTATGAATAACATGATCTTCTGTTGGCCTACCGCTGTGGTTCTCTTAACTTTTGTAGATTATGCAAGCTTTTGTAAAAATCAAAATTAAGTAAATGATTAAAAAATACCATTCTTGCAATTGATATTTTAATTAAATTTTGGCATTAGCTAATTATTTAAGATTGTTATATTCGTAAAAGTAAAATTGCTCACCCTTTCTGAGTTTGTGTCTTATTAAGTCAATGATTGCAAACAATATATAAATTAACAATTAATAAATATTTGATATATAAACATTTAAAATCAATTATTAAGATTAGGTATAATAAATAATCTGTGGTTTAAATTCTAAATAATTGCTTATTTTATTAATCACAATTTAAAAATATTATTATTTGTTTATATAAACCAATCTTTTATTTTTGCAATTGACCCGCTTTAATGCTCAGCTTATCATGCTCCGGCTGACCTATTTTGTCAGTCGGTTTTAGCAGATCGTCTACCTAAGTGCACTAAAAACACGTTTTTTGGTGTGAAGCCCCTCGTGCCTTTGACGGAGGAACGGGAGTGGGACACCTTCGGGTGTGCTGGTTTCTTAGGTATCAGTCTGCTAACCCTCTTTCGTTTCACCACCATAATTAATAGCAGTGATTGGGCGCAACTTCTTTTATCAAGGAGTCTCTAATGACTATTATTTTATATCATTTTATTTTTCTTAAACTTCATTATCTTAACGTTCAGCTTAAAACACTTTTAAAGAATTCCTCTCATCTTTTTACTTATCCACACTTTCATCTTTACACGGAAAAAATCTCAAGATTTAACCCCAGCTAAAGATTAGCCCCCTCTATAAGCATAACTTAACGATAACAACAACCAACGAAGAGCAATAGTGATGTTTTTTTCATATCGTATTGTTTTAGTGTGCACCCTATTAATAAGTTCTATAAGTTTATTAGGTTGCAGACCTATTAGTAAAAACGAATTCAATACTCATTGTATGTGGTCAGGCCGTGCGCTCTCACAATGCAATTGTATTTATAACGCTTTAGAAGAACATTATTCGCCACAATTTGTAGAAAACCTACCAAAAGTAAGCTTACAAAATATTGATGCGGACATGAACTTTGTGGAAACCATGAATGAAACAATTCACCAATGTCAGTTAAGTGCAAGAAAAAGCCAACCTAACTGATATTTGCATGCTCTACCAAGAAATCTAAAAAAACCCTTACACGTTTAGGAACATATTTATCATGGCCGATCCAGACAGCATGAAATTCTTCAGAAGCATTAATATTCCAGTCTTCAAGAATTTTAATTAACTGCTTTTGTTCTAGCGCTTTTCGAACTTGGAATTCATTTAGCTGTGCAATACCAACACTGGCAAGTGCTAACTGCAAAATCGCTTCCCCATGATTTACTCTTAAAACCTGAGTAGGTATGAGCGTGATTTCTTGATCCGCTTTTTTAAACAGCCATGTCTTATTTTGGCGCTGATAACTTACGTCTAAAAGCTGATGTTCAGATAGTTCATCTGGATGCTGTGGACAGCCATATTGTTCAATGTATCTGGATGAACATACATAATGTTTATGAGTACTCCCCAATGAGCGAGCCACCAAATTGGAGCTTTTTAAAGGTCCGGTGCGAATTGCAACATCAATTCTTTGCTCAACTAAATTAATGACTTCATCACTTAAATGAGCCTCTATTTCGATTTGTGGATAGCGCTGATTAAATAAAGAAATACACGGCAACAAAAAATGGGTCCAATATGAAAGGCTGGTATGTATTCTTATTCGCCCTTGAGGCGTGTGATTTGCCGTAACAGATTGTTCGAGCTCGTCTAGCTCACTGAGTATTTGAAGACCTTGTTCATAAAACTGGCACCCTTCACTTGTGAGTTGAAACTGACGTGTTGAACGATTCAGTAACCGGACTCCAAGTCTTTTTTCGAGCCGAGCAATTAACTTACTGACAGCAGACGGCGTCATGTCGCATGCTCTTGCTACAGCAGAAAAGCTTCCTAACTCGACCACGCGAATAAAAATTGCCAGCTCGCCAGATCGATTAATATCAAAATTAGCCATAACAAAATTTATCTATGAATTATATTCACAAATCTTATTCCGCTTAGACCGCTATAACAAGCCACTCATTTGTTTCAAGATGACTCTAATTCGTTTTAAAGGATTCACGAGATGAAACTTTATAAATCCGCTTTATTGTCTTTAGCCTTATTTTCTACCGTAGCACAAGCAGAGGTACAAACGAGTCAATGGGTCACCAGTTGGTCTGCTAGCCCACAAATAGTTTGGGATAAGAACTTTATTTTCCCTACTCATATTCCTGAGCAATTATCTAACCAAACAATCCGACAAATCAGCCAAATTAGTTTAGGTGGTCAATCAATTCGATTGGTATTTACCAATCAATATGGAAACGAACCGCTTCATATTAAAAAAACAACGGTCGGGCTAATGAATGGGAAAAATATTCAAGCAAAAAAACTTTATCCTGTTCATTTTTCTGGACAAGCCACAGCCGAAATTTTGCCAGGTAAACAGCTTTTGAGTGACCCAATTGCCCTGCCTGTCCCCAACCATAGTAAATTGATAGTAAATACATTTATTGAAAAGCCCACCCATTTTAAAACTTTCCATTGGGATGCTAAACAAACGAGCTGGCTCATTGCGGGAAACCAGACAGACAACGTTGTTACGCCCCTCAATGCTCAAACAACAACAGCAAGGTTGTTACTGTCGGCAATAGAGGTGAAGCCCAAACACAAAGCTCATGTGGTTGCAGTCATTGGAGACTCAATTACCGATGGTGCTACTGCAACTTTAGATGCCAATAGTAGATGGACTGATTTTTTAGCCAAGCGTTTATCACCTCATCAAGTGGCCGTGATTAATAGTGGAATTTCAGGAAACCGACTACTCACAGATGGTATGGGCGACAGTGCTTTAAAACGTTTAAAAAATGAGATATCCCAATATTCGGGCATCAAAACGTTAATTGTTCTGGTGGGTATTAATGATATTTCATGGCCGGGTACAGCTTTTGCTCCTAAACAAGAAATACCGTCTTTTGAAGCATTAACTCAAGGCTATAAACAACTTGTGAGTGAAGCACATCGTCAGGGTATTCAGGTGATTGGGGCAACCCTACCACCTTTTGCAGGTGCGCTACCTAACACCCCTTTAGACAATTATTATCAACTTGATAAAGATCAATTACGTAAAAAAATTAATGATTGGATAAGAACCAGTCAGACATTTGACGGCGTACTTGATCTTGATCAAGGTCTGAAAGATCCGAAACATCCTGATCGATTAAGCCCGATTTATGACTCAGGTGATCATTTGCATCCCAATGATCGCGGTAATCAACAAATGGCAAATCTGGTTCATTTAAACTTATTACTTAAGAAATAAAATGTAGGTACAGGTAGGTATTTTCCCACCTGTACCAGTTTTTATTAACCGCCCTCTAGTTCAGCAGTAATTTTTGGTGCAATGGTTGGTCTCTCAATAGCATGTCGTCTCAACATCATGACTGCTAAAAAAGCAAGAATTGCAGGAATTGCGATCATCACAAAATTCATCGTATGTGGCAATTCCAATCCTAATAACATTCCCGTTAAGATTGGCCCAACAATTGCCCCAATTCGGCCAACACCGGAAGCACAGCCAATTCCAGTAGAACGCACACTTAATGGATAATATTGAGCAACGTAGCTATAAAGAAGAATTGAGGTACCAATGGTTGCAGCTCCTGCAACAGTCACCAAACCATATAAAACATAGGCTGGTGAGTTAAAGCCTAAACCGATTAATGCCACAACACCCGCTAGCAGCATTACCATAATTACAGGTTTTAAATGGAATTTATCAGAAAGAATACCACCAGCGATCGAACCGATCATTGCACCGACATTTAGGGCAAATAGGAATAAAATACTCTTTCCGAGTGAATACCCTGCGGCAAGCATGAGTTTTGGTAACCAGCTACTTAAGGCATATACCATGAGTAAGCACATAAAGAAAACTAACCAAAACATGAGTGTATTGAATGCGCGGCCTTGTTGAAATAATCCTTTTACAGAACTACCTGCTGGAACATTATCTTCATTAAGCACTAACTGCGTATTGATCGTCATGGTTTGTTCAGGTGAAATTTTTTGAATAATGCGCTGTGCTTGTTCCGTTTTACCAGTTTTAACCAAAAAGGTTAAAGACTCAGGTAAAAACTTCCATATAACAGGCAGCAAAAATAAAGGGATGCCTGCAATCAAAAACATAATTTGCCATCCCTGACTTTCAACCAAATAACTGCCAATCAATGCTGAAAGAATCCCCCCAATGGCATAGCCACTAAACATGGTCCCCACTAAGGTACTGCGTATACGTTTGGGTGCATATTCTGATGTGAGTGCAACTAAATTTGGCATGACTCCACCAATGCCTAGTCCCGCTAAGAATCGAAGCACCCCAAACTCAAGTGGGCTTGATGCAAAAGCACCTAAAAAGGTAAAGCCACTAAAAAGAGCGACACAAATTAAAATCACATTTTTACGGCCTATTTTGTCTGCCAAAGTTCCAAAGAACATTGCTCCAAACATCATTCCGCATAGAGCCGTACTCGCTAACATCCCTGCTTGTACAGCCGTCAATGACCACTCTTGCATCAGCAAAGGTAGCACGACACCATAAATAACCAGATCATAACCATCAAAAATAATAATTAATAAACACCAAAGCAAAATACTCCAGTGATAAGATCTAAATTTGGCCTGATCAATAATTTCATTTACATTTAATTTAGATATTGTCATTTACTCACCTCCTGTGAGATAAATTCATATTCAATTTTTTAAAACGACATACTGCACCCTAAAGAAAAACAGATTATTCAAGGTTTTATTGAATTAATTAAAAATCGTAACTCGCCATCATGTTAAAGCGGTTATCAGTCCCGTTACGGCCATCAAAAGTTTCGCGTTCGCCATAAACATATTCGACACCCAAAGTAATTGGTTTGTAAGGGTTATAAAGTGCATTCACCCAGCCCTGCCAAAGTTCTTTGTTTTGAGTCGTGCTAGTGCGTTGTAATTCGGCAAAACGGTTATCATCTTTGGCTTTCATATAGCCATAACCTAAGGTTGAACGAATTTGTGGCGTAAACTGATGAGTTATGCCCAATGAAACAGTGTCAAATTCATTGTTATGTATATTGTTTTGATCATCTATTGCATAGCCACTGTTACTCCATAGTAGGAAACGTCCATCTCCTTTGACATGGTAGTAATCCGCTTTCAGCAAAGTATCTGGCGTAATCTGATATTTCCCCCCTAGGCCTACACCCCAAGCCACTTCTTCATCATTATTGGTTCTCTTTTCAGCCATAAAACTACGACCTGATAGCATTGAACCATTGGTAAATTTATGATTTAAGCGCCCTACCAAAGCAGGTAAACGCATTTTATTATCAGGGTCTGATGTAGCGGTATATTTCGGATCTTCAACCGATATTGCAAAGCTTGTATTCGCACTTAAGTTGTCGCTATAGCGAACCAGCGGTGATCTTAATAATGCTCCACCTACAAATGTGCCTGCATCAATCGTTTCTGGATAATATTCTGGTGCAATAAATGTCGACCACGTTTGACCGATAAGCCATTTATCAAAAGTTAAATAAGCATGGCGTATACGGAACTGATCACGAGTGGCTGCCCCAAAGAAGTCCATTTCTAACTTTCCACCCACATCACCCACGGCTGTTGGAGTTTTAAAATTCAACCCAAAGCGTGTCACATTAACTGTGCTGTGCAACTGGTCTTTTTGAGCAGATTCTTCAGGAGTATTTTCGAGTGGAACCCCACTAATGTTGTTATATATCGTAGATGCGCCCTTCATTTGATAAGAAGCATCTGCCCGTATATATCCATAGAGGTTAAATTCTGCACCAGACTTAGTTAACCCTTGCTGTATTGGCTGCGCAGCTTGAGGAGTTGCAGAAGTTGCTAGTTCAACTCGTCCTTGCGATAAAGATTTTTGAGCTTGTATATTTGCTTGTAGCATAGCTCGTAGTTCTTTCACTTCTTGTCGAAGTTGTTCTATTTCAGGATCTGTTTTGCCTGCAAAAGCAGAAGACACAAACAGGGTCACAGAAACCGCCAATAGACTTTTTTGAACCGTTGTATTTAAAGCATTTATCATAAAACTTCCTTTTTTGATCTTTAAATAGACTTAAAGATCTCGACATCCTTTTTGTTATGTACCTATTTAGATAGGTCCTTAAAAATTTGAATTCTTTCTCAAGAAAGACCTTCCATCATATTTTTTAGACAAAACCTCCCTAAAGCGGCATTAGGACCACTTTTTAATTTGTTTTAAGTAAAGCGAGTTCTTCTATTTTTTTCAGTTTTCATATTCTCTTCCTCATTGAGAATATTTAGGTGTTAAGACAACATTCCTATGTCTCTACTGGCATTATTTTTTTGCAATAAAACCCTGATAAGTCAGAACCTGTGCATAAGACTGCACGCTTTCAAAGCCAGTCTTTTGCAAAAGTTTTATATAACCTTCTGTGGTTAGGCTAAAAAAGTCTTGAGCCATACGCTCTAACATTTTCTGGCATTGTTCCTCAGTTAAGCCTTGTGCCAAGCATAAATAACGTAAAGCTTGAAGCTGCTGAGGGTTTATACACGTCATTAAATCGTAGGTGAGCAAAACAGCATTTTCTTTTAAGCGATCATAAATATCTTTAAAGAACGCAGGTTTTATATCATCAGCAATAAAATGTGCTACAAGAATAGACAGTGCAGCATCAAAGCAATTCTCAAGAGGTAAAGCTGAAGTTTCACCGTGAATAAAAGTTACTTGTGAAGATTTATCTAAAAGTTCAACCTGTTCTTGGGCTTTTTGAAGCATCGTTAAAGATGGGTCAACGGCTGTAAATTTCCAGTTCGGATGCCTTTTAAGTAAATATTCGAGTTCATAACCTGTGCCACATCCCACAATTAATATGTGAGAGTTCGGTTTCAACACTGATTGCAAAATGGCATCCACCTGTTGATGAATCACTTCATAACCCGGAATTAATTTACGGATATGTTCATCATAACCATCGACTACTTTTGGGCTATTAAAGTCTTTTGCCATTTTGTTTTATCCTCTATTTAAACTGCCTTTCAATTTATAGTTTGCTGCACTTTGACTGGGCTTTTGGCTTTATTTAATCAAAGACATTTCCTGTCAAATTAAGCTCAGCACGCATAATTTCTTGTAACTTAAACTTTTGGGCTTTGCCTGAAGCAGTCATTGGAAATTCATTAAAGAATCGAACATAGCGCGGTACTTTATTATGGGAAATATGCTCTTTACAGAATTGACGAATGCTATTTTCATCAATTTGATGATGTTCATGCAAAATAATACAAGCACAGAGTTCTTCGCCATATCTCGCATCTGGCAAGCCTATTACCTGTACATCGCTCACATCGGGATGAGTATATAGAAAGTCTTCAATTTCTTTAGGAAAGAGATTTTCCCCACCACGAATCACGACGTCTTTAATACGACCTTTAATTTTAATAAAGCCGTCTTGGTCCATTTCTGCAATATCACCCGTATGCATCCAGCCAGCTGAATCAATGACCTCTTTTGTCTTTTCTTCTTCGCCCCAATAGCCAGCCATCACTGAATAACCACGAACACATAGCTCGCCCAAAGTTCCTTGCTGAACAATCTGTCCTTCTAAATCGACAATTTTAATTTCAACATGCGGATGAACATGCCCAACTGTACTTACTCGTTTATCAATTGAATCATTTACCGAGCTTTGTACACTGACTGGCGAGGTTTCAGTCATGCCATAACAAATCGTGATTTCAGACATATGCATTCGGTCTATGACCCGCTGCATAATTTCACGTGGACACGGGCTGCCTGCCATGATGCCCGTTCTTAAACTCGATAGATCAAACTCATTAAACTGTTCATGTTCTAAGGTTGCAATAAACATGGTTGGTACGCCATATGCTGCCGTACAACGTTCTTGATGAATCGCTTTTAACGTTTCTAAAGAATTAAATACCGCCGATGGATAGACCATGGTTGCCCCATGCGTAACACACGCTAAATTCCCCATGACCATGCCAAAGCAATGAAACAACGGCACAGAAATACAGACTTTATCTTGAGGCGTTAAACGAATACCTTCGCCAACAAAATAGCCATTATTTAAAATATTATGGTGGGTCAACATAGTCCCTTTAGGGTTACCCGTTGTACCTGAGGTAAATTGGATATTAATGGTTTCATCAAACTGATGTTGCTTGGTTAACTGTTTTAATTGTTCAAGCTGCTCGGAGTTTGGTGTTGTAACTAAATCGCTAAAACGATGAATGCCAGTATATTGATGGTCATCAATTTTAATGACAAATTTTAAATGTGGCAGTCGTTCTGAACTGAGCACTTTATCAGGACTGTTGGTTAACTCAGGGGCAATTTTTGTGAGTAATTCTTGGTAATCGGTGGTTTTGAATTGAGAAGCAATAATCAATCCTTTACATGAGACTTTATTCAACACATATTCAAGTTCATGGCTTTTATAAGCTGTATTTAGATTGACTAAAATAATACCTGCTTTAAAAGCTGCAAATTGGGTAACTGTCCATTCCACACAGTTTGGTGACCAGATGGCTAATCGGTCGCCTTTTTTTAATCCCAATTTCAACAAGCTACAAGCAAAAGCATTTACTTCATCTTGTAAAGCTTTATAGGTTAACCGTCTGTTTTGATGAAAACTGACAATTGCTTCCTTTTCTGCATATTGCTGACAGGCTTGATCAAATTGTTCACCAATGGTCATACCCAATAAGGGTTGCGTGCTTGGTCCCGAGGCGTAGCTTAACCGTTCTTGTTGCATTGAATCATTCTCCTTGATTCTTTGTAATTCTCTTCATACCTGATCTAATTGTTGTTACTGCAACTACTTTTCCAAACCGCCTATTTTGTGTTGTTTATCCTTTATATGCCCTATTTCTTCTGCACAGCATCCACACAAAAGTCAGCAATCTGTTTTGAAAAATAGTCTTTGTGCGCATGATCAAACTTTGTATTTTGAGCAGGATCAAGGGGTTCAACGACCACGTAGGTCATTGCACCAACAACACAAAGTGCTGCTGTATTTAAATCATCCAAGATAAACTCACCACTTGCATTTCCATCTGCAAGTATTTTTTTAATACTTTGTTTAATCAACTGCTTCACACGAAAACGCTCATGTTCAACCGATGAATCTACAGGTTCAAACATGAGTGAATATGCAAGCTGAGGACTATTGAGTGCCCGTTTTACAAAAGTTGCCACAGCCTTATGTAATTTCTGTTTTGCCGATAAATCACTTTCAGTAATCGAATCAATCACCAATAGTTCTGTATTAATGGCCTCAGACAAAACCTCAATGAGCACTTGGCTTTTATTATCAAAGTAGCGATAAACCAGACCACTTGATACGCCCGCTTGCTCTGCAATTGTTTGTATTTGCGCGTCTTTAAACCCTCCCTCTGAAATTAATTTTCTGGCTGAACTCAAAATCGACTTTCGATTTTGCTCCATCCGCTCTTGCATTAAAGATGATCGTTTATAGCTCATAATTTATTCTCTAACAAATAAAATGAATTGTAAATCATTTTATGAATCTGTATTCACTTTTTTGAAAAATCATTGTATGGTACATATCAAATACCCACAAAATATTTTATGGACAACAAATATAACCAATAGGATGAAAATATCATGAACCTACGCAGCTTGAATTTCGGTCTCGATGAAACTTTAATTGCGCTTCAAGATTCAGTTGCCGCATTTTGTGCAAAGGAAATTGCACCAATTGCTCAACAAGTTGATCAAGACAACAAATTCCCTGCACATCTCTGGAAAAAATTCGGAGATATGGGCCTTTTAGGTATGACGGTTTCTGAAGAATATGGCGGTGCCAATATGGGTTATTTAGCTCATATTATTGCTATGCAAGAAATTTCTCGTGCTTCGGCAGCTATTGGCCTCTCGTACGGTGCTCATTCTAATTTATGTGTAAACCAGATTAACCGTAACGGTAACGAGCAACAAAAGCAGAAATATTTACCTAAACTGATTTCTGGTGAATATGTAGGTGCCCTTGCCATGTCTGAACCGAATGCTGGTTCTGATGTGGTTAGCATGAAATTACGTGCTGAGCAAAAAGGCGATCATTTCGTTTTAAATGGTTCAAAAATGTGGATCACCAACGGCGGTGATGCAGATGTACTTGTGGTTTATGCCAAAACTGACCCTAAAGCTGGTGCAAAAGGCATGACTGCTTTTCTAGTTGAAAAAGGCATGAAAGGCTTCAGTCACGGCAACCATTTAGATAAACTCGGTATGCGTGGCTCTAACACTTACCCACTATTTTTTGACAATGTGGAAGTACCTGCCGAAAACGTACTTGGTGGCGTGGGTAATGGTACAAAAGTACTCATGAGTGGTTTGGACTACGAACGTGCAGTTTTAAGTGCCGGACCTTTAGGAATTATGGATGCCTGTTTAGATGTGGTGATTCCTTACTTACATCAACGTGAACAGTTTGGTCAGGCTTTAGGTGAATTCCAGCTCATGCAGGGTAAACTTGCCGATATGTATTCAACTTGGTTGGCATGTAAAGCATTAGTTTACGCTGTGGGTGCTGCTTGTGACAAAGCCGACCATGACCGCAGCCTACGTAAAGATGCGGCAAGTGCCATTTTATATTCTGCTGAAAAAGCCACATGGATGGCTGGTGAAGCAATCCAGAGTTTAGGCGGCAACGGTTACATCAATGAATTCCCTGCTGGTCGTTTATGGCGTGATGCAAAACTTTATGAAATTGGTGCTGGAACTTCTGAAATTCGCCGCATGTTGATTGGTCGCGAACTCTTCAATGAAACCAAATAATAATTATAAATAAGGACGCATCTTATGAACCAATTACAAAGCAAGATTAATGTTCGAAGTGAAGACTTCAAAACAAACCAGCAAGCCATGCAAACATTGGTCACAGATCTAAACCAAGTTGCCCAGCGTATTGCTTTAGGTGGTGGAGAAAATGCCCGTCAAAAACATTTGGCTAGAGGGAAACTTCTACCCCGTGAACGTATTGATCAACTGATTGATGTCGGCACGGCATTTTTAGAAATTGGTCAATTGGCAGCGTACAACGTTTATGAAGATGATGTTCCTGCCGCGGGTGTAATTGCAGGTATTGGTCAGGTGAACGGCGTAACTTGCATGATCGTTGCCAACGATGCAACGGTTAAAGGCGGAACGTATTACCCACTTACGGTTAAAAAGCATTTACGCGCCCAAGAAATTGCCGAACAAAATCACTTGCCTTGTATTTATTTGGTGGACTCAGGTGGCGCCTATTTACCAATGCAAGATGAGGTTTTCCCTGACCGCGATCACTTCGGGCGTATTTTCTATAATCAGGCACGTATGTCGAGCCTAGGTATTGCCCAAATTGCTGTCGTAATGGGAAGCTGTACCGCAGGTGGTGCGTATGTACCTGCCATGTCTGATGAAACCATTATTGTACGTAATCAAGGCACCATTTTCTTAGGCGGTCCTCCTCTGGTAAAAGCTGCAACTGGTGAAGTAGTGAGCAGTGAAGACTTAGGTGGTGGTGATGTACACACACGTCTTTCAGGTGTAGCTGACCATTTAGCCGAAAATGATGAACATGCGATTGCGATTGCACGGAACATTGTCGCGAACTTAAATAAAAAGCCAAATGATTTAAACAAGCAAATTGATGAACCACTTTTTGACGCATCTGAACTCTATGGTGTGGTGCCAAGTGACGCACGTAAGCCTTTTGATATTCGTGAAGTGATTGCTCGCATTGTAGATGGTTCTCGTTTTGATGAGTTTAAAGCACGTTTTGGCTCAACCCTCATTACTGGTTTTGCTTCGCTCTATGGTATGCCAGTCGGGATTATTGCCAACAACGGGATTTTATTTTCAGAGTCTGCACAAAAAGGTGCACACTTTATTGAGCTATGCACACAGCGCAATATTCCTTTGTTATTCCTTCAAAATATTACTGGCTTTATGGTGGGCCGCCAATACGAAAATGAAGGGATTGCCAAACATGGCGCTAAACTGGTGATGGCTGTTGCCACTGCAAATGTTCCTAAAATAACGCTTATTATTGGCGGTTCGTTTGGTGCGGGTAACTACGGCATGTGTGGACGCGCTTATTCACCACGCTTTTTATGGACTTGGCCGAACTCTCGTATTTCAGTGATGGGCGGCGAACAAGCAGCCAGCGTACTTTCAACCTTAAAACGCGATCAAATTGAGCAAAAAGGTGCCGAGTGGTCAGCTCAGCAAGAAGATGAGTTTAAACAACCAATCCGTGAGCAATACGAGCGCCAAGGCCATCCATATTATGCTTCTGCCCGTCTTTGGGATGACGGTGTAATTGACCCAGCTCAAACCCGTCAAGTACTTGGTTTAAGCCTTGCTGCTGCAATGAATGCTCCAATCCAGCCAACCAAATTTGGCGTGTTCCGCATGTAAGAGGTGTATATGAGCTATCAATTTTTACAACTCGAACAACAAGGTCAAGTTGCCTATGTTTGGCTAAATCGCCCTGAACTACACAATGCCTTCAATACCACAGTGATTGAAGAGCTACATGCCTGCTTTAATCAAATTAATACACGTGATGATATTCGTGTTCTGGTTTTAGCGGGTCGTGGCAAAAGTTTTTCGGCAGGTGCTGACCTGAATTGGATGAAACAGGCAGGTCAAGCATCTTCAGAAGAAAATGAAGCAGATGCTCTAAAACTCGCGCAAATGTTAGATGCACTTGCAACGCTTAAACAGCCAACTATTGCCCGTGTTCATGGCATTGCCTTTGGTGGCGGTATGGGCTTGGCATCGGCTTGTGACATTTGCATTGCCAGCACTGATGCCAAGTTTGCAACCTCTGAAGTGCGTTTAGGCCTTGCGCCATCTACCATTAGTCCCTATGTGATTCGTGCGATTGGTGCAAGACAGGCTTCTCGTTACTTCTTAACTGCCGAACGTATTTCGGCACGTGACGCCAAACAAATTGGCTTGGCACATGAAGTCGCAGATGCGGAAGACTTAGACAGAAAAGTTCAAGAAATTATTGATGCTCTATTACTTGGTGGACCCCACGCTCAGGCTGCATCAAAACAACTCATTCAAATGGTGAGCAACCAATCTATGAGTAATGATTTGCTACAACAGACGGCGCATCATATTGCTCAAGTCCGTCAAGGTGCCGAGGCAAAAGAAGGTCTTAATGCCTTTTTAAATAAGCAACAGCCTGCGTGGACTGCCACCTCAAATAACAACAATTAAGGACGATCATTATGTTTGAAAAGATTTTAATTGCGAACCGTGGTGAAATTGCCTGCCGTGTAATTCGTACCGCAAAAAAACTGGGTATCGCTACAGTTGCTGTTTATTCAGACGCAGACGCAAATGCACAACACGTCAAACTTGCAGATGAAGCGATTTACATTGGTCAGTCACCTGCAACGCAAAGTTATTTACAAGCTGACCGCATTATTCAAGCTGCCATTGATACAGGTAGCCAAGCGATCCATCCGGGCTACGGCTTTTTATCCGAAAATGACCAGTTTGCACTTGCTTGCCAGCAACACAATATTTGCTTTATTGGCCCGCCAGTCGATGCCATTTTAGCAATGGGCTTAAAAGCGACCTCTAAAGCTTTAATGGAAAAAGCAGGCGTCCCTTTAACACCGGGTTATCACGGAACCAACCAAGATGCCGACTTTTTAAAACAACAGGCAGACCAAATTGGCTATCCAGTTTTAATTAAAGCCAGTGCTGGCGGTGGTGGCAAAGGCATGAGTCTGGTTGAACGCAGTGAAGATTTTCTGCATGCCTTAGCCTCATGTAAGCGCGAAGCCAAATCAAGTTTTGGTAATGATGATGTCTTGATTGAACGCTATGTGATTCAACCGCGTCATATTGAAGTACAAGTGTTTGGTGACACACATGGCAACTATGTTCATTTATTTGAGCGCGACTGCTCTGTGCAACGTCGTCACCAAAAAGTGCTAGAAGAAGCCCCTGCTCCACAAATGCCGAGCGAAAAGCTTGATGCAATGCGTCAAGCTGCAATTGATGCTGCTTGTGCCGTAGATTATGTCGGTGCAGGTACGGTCGAGTTTATTGTGGAACAAGATGGTACGGCGTATTTCATGGAAATGAATACCCGTTTACAAGTCGAGCACCCAGTGACTGAAATGATTACCGGTGAAGACTTGGTTGAATGGCAACTTCGCGTAGCTTATGGCGAACCTTTACCAAAACTACAGAACGAATTGCAGATTCACGGGCATGCGCTCGAAGCACGAATCTATGCCGAAGAACCTGAAAAAGGCTTTTTACCTGCAATTGGTAAAATTGACTATTTGCACTACCCAACTCAAAACCAATATGTGCGTGTAGACAGCGGTATTGTTGAAGGCGACGAAATCACGACGTATTACGACCCGATGATAGCTAAACTCATTGTATGGGGTAAAAATCGTGAAGCTGCACTCATTCAAATGCAACATGCCTTAAGTCAATTCCATGTTGACGGTTTAGGGAACAACATTGCATTTCTTGAAAAGATTGTTCGCAGCGACTCATTCAAACAAGCCAAGCTTGATACCAACCTGATTCAACGCGAACAAAACTTCTTGTTTAGCCCTGAAGAGATCAAACCAGAACTTGTGGTGGCAGCAGCATTTATTGAGTTTTTAAGTAAACTTAACAACAACAGCTCAAGCCAAAAACAGCTTTGGCAGGCTCAACCGCTATGGCGTTTAAATATTGCCTATCAGCACAGCATTAAACTGAACTATTTAAACCAAAATATCCAAATCAAATTTGCCTCATCTGAACATGGCTTCAACGCAGAATATAACGGACAAAGCTACCCTATTTCTGGTCAATTGATTGATACACATACTGCCTCTGTTCAAATTGGTGGTACTAAGCAAAAGCTATCTTTTAACCAAAGTCAGCAAGGCATTACGCTATTCCAAAATGGGCAAAGCTATAAGTTTGCTTATATTCGCCAAGACTTTAATCAGGCAGATAGCCAAGCCGATGAAGGCCACTTAAAAGCACCAATGCCGGGTGTAGTCACGCAAGTTCTGGTGAGTGCAAATCATAGCGTGAAAAAAGACGATATTTTAATGACGCTTGAAGCCATGAAAATGGAATACACCATCCGAGCTCCTAAAGACGGCGTGATTGTAGACTCCTATTTCCAAGTTGGCGATCAAGTCAAAGCTGGCGATGAGCTTGTGGAATTTCAGCCCGCTCAGGAGGAAGTTGCATGAGTGAGTTTGTCAAAATTGTGGAGGTCGGTCCCAGAGACGGCCTCCAAAATGAAAAGCAGGCTTTAACAGTTGAACAACGCTTAAACTTTATTAATGACTTAATAAATACTGGCCTAAAATCAATTGAAGTAGGTTCATGCGTTTCGGCAAAATGGGTGCCGCAAATGGCTCAAAGTGATGAGCTATTTAAGCGGTTACCGCAGACCACAGATGTGCAATTTAGTCTGCTTACTCCAAATATCAAAGGTTTTGAGACGGCTCAAGCGGTAGGATGCAAAGAGGTTGCGGTTTTTACCGCAGCTTCTGAAAGCTTTACTCGTAAAAACATTAACTGCTCTATTGATGAAAGTTTTGAAAAATTTAGTGATGTCATGGCAGCAGCGAAAGCACATAACATACGTGTGCGCGGCTATGTCTCTTGTATTGTCGATTGCCCGTATGAAGGCGCGATTGCACCTGAGCAAGTGGTGAAAGTCGTTAAACGGCTCTATGACATGGGCTGCTATGAAGTGTCTTTAGGTGAAACCATTGGCACCGCAACGCCAAATCGAGTTCAAAAGGTTTGGCAAGCGTGCCTCTCTGAACTAGACAGCAAGGTTTTGGCAGGACATTTTCACAATACCTATGGCATGGCAATTGCCAATATTTATCAGTCCCTACAGCAAGGCATTCGCGTTTTTGATTCATCCCTTGCTGGACTTGGCGGCTGTCCTTATGCCAAAGGTGCCTCTGGCAATGTATCGACCGAAGATCTGTTTTATTTGCTGTCACACATGGGATTTGAAACTGGTATCGACTTAGAAAAGCTTATGCAAGCCAGCCAAAATATTAGCAATGTATTAAACCGAAAAAGCTTGTCTAATTATGCAAATGCTTATTGGCAAACCAAGTGTGCGTAACAATAAATTCAATAATTAAAATAGCTCAGTATCTGGTATAAGGCTGAATATATTAGGCTGAGTACCAGATCATCGCGTCTACTTTCTATCTCATTCTATTCATGAATTGGGACTAAATTTCTTTATGCAATTTATTTCAAATCTTTAATTAATCTTTGTATTAAATGCCTCTCTCAACAGAAGCATTCTCTACCCTATTTTTATTCTAATCAGTCTTATTCTTCATCCTTTTCTATCTTAGTCCTTAAGAATTTATCTCATTATTTATAAAAATAAGATGCATCCATTTCAATTCTTGGCGAAATATATTCTTCCACCCAGTCCAACCATGCGCGTGTTTTTGCATCAATAAAATGGCGTGAAGGCAATAAGGTATAAACCCCAATATCGGGCGAACGCCACTCTGGCAAGATATGGCATAATCTTCCATTCTGAACTGCTTCTAATGCCGAAAACATCGGTAATAAGGCCACGCCCATGTCCTGTTGCACCACATCTAATAATAATTCTGGGTTATCTGCAATGAGTTGCCCACCAATATCAATTTGGTATGACTCACCTTTTGCATTTAACAAGTGCCAATCTGCTGTAATTGATGGGTTTACCAAGCGTAAACAGGCATGATTTTTTAAATCTTCTGGTGACTCAGGTTTTCCATGTTTCTCTAAGTACGCAGGTGAAGCACATAAAACAGAAAAAATAGTGCCTATTCTGCGAGCAACAAAGCGGGAATCTGTTAAAGATTCAGTGAGATAGAGACTTACATCCACCCCTTTCGCCAACAGATCTGGAACGTACTGCGATGTCGTATATTCAACCGTTAACTCTGGATAATTTTTGCAAAATTCGGCCATGACTGGAAAAACATAGTGATGCCCAAAGCTTCCCATGCTTAATACACGTAAACGTCCTTTAGGTTTTGAAGCGGTTCCAGCGACTTCTGATTCAGCCTCATCCACCATTGAAATAACTTGACGACAACGTTCCGCATAAGCCGCACCAATATCGGTCAGTGCCTGCTGGCGCGTCGATCGTTGTATGAGTTTTGTACCTAAGCGTGTTTCTAGCTCGCTGATAAGACGTGAAACCTGTGCTGTGGTCAGATCCATCTGCTCAGCTGCTGCCGTGAAACTCCCGCTATCAATCACTTTCAGGAATGCATGCATTGCATGCAAAAGTCCACCATCGAGATTTTTGCGCATAACGTAAATATCTTTTCCTAAATTACGGATTGTTGCACCAGTTTAGATCAACCACAATGACTAAATGTACATACATTGGCACTAATTCTTTTTAAGAAGAGGAACCGATCTTTTTTTATTTTGTATGTCACTTGCTCCAAATATTCAACTGGATGTTGAAAAAAGAAAGTAGTTCGAACTACTAAAAATTCTAAGGAGATATAAATGAACATCGCTACAAAAGTCACTCCAAATATTATTGCAACAAAGGATGTGTCACTTGAAGATAAATATATAAGTGATAACGGTACAGCATATATGACTGGCATTCAGGCGCTTGTTCGCTTGCCTCTTGCCCAGACTCGCCGTGATGCAATCAATGGCTATCATACTGCTGGTTTTATTTCTGGTTATCGCGGTTCCCCTGTTGGTAACTATGATAGTTTCCTTTGGCAAGTTGAAGGATTACTTAAATCCCATAATGTCGTATTTCAACCTGGTGTAAATGAAGACTTAGCTGCTACCGCAATTTGGGGCACCCAACAAGTTAACCTTTCAGGTCAAGGCAAATATGATGGAGTGTCTTCTTGGTGGTATGGCAAAGGCCCAGGTGTTGACCGTTCAGGCGATGTACTCCGCCATGCTAACTTAGCTGGTACCTCTGAACGTGGTGGTGTGGTTGCCTTATTTGGTGATGACCACTCTTGTAAATCTTCTACAATCCCTCACCAATCAGAACATGTCATGATTGGTTGCGGTATTCCAATTTTTTATCCAACATCCGTTCAACAGATTTTAGATTTTGGTGTTCATGCCATTGCAGTTTCACGTTTTTCTGGCCTATGGTCTTCAATGAAACTGGTCAGTGAAATTGTGGAAACTTCCGCTTCAGTTCATGTTGATCTAAACCGAGTCACCCCAGTTATACCAGAAGATGTCGATTTCCCTGCCGACGGCGTTAATATTCGTTGGCCAGACCATGGCATTCAACAAGAAGAACGTCTTTATAAATATCGCTTACCTGCTGTTTTGGCCTATGCCCGTGCTAATAAAATTAATACCGTAACATGGCCTTGTGAAAATGCCCGTATTGGTATTGCCGCAAGTGGTAAAGGTTATTTAGATACAATTGAAGCGTTACGCATTTTAGGTATTGAAGATGAAACTGCCCAACAGCTTGGGCTACGTGTTTACCAAGTTGGAATGATTTGGCCTTTAGAACCTCAAGGTGTTCGTGAGTTTGCAGAAGGCTTGCAAGAACTGATTGTCATTGAAGAAAAACGTCCAATTATTGAAACACAAATTAAAGATGAGCTTTACTCACTTCCTGATGGCAAACGCCCACATGTGATTGGTAAAGCAACTGATGGTAAAGGTGAATGGAGTACCTCTATTGAAGAAGCACCGCTCATTGGTCACTATGAGTTTCAACCTGAACCTATTGCAAAAATGCTGGCTACTCGCTTCTTAAAACTAGATATTCCAGAAAACTTAAAAGTACAAATTCAAAATAGAATCGACTTATTACTAAAAGCAGAGCAAGAATCAAAACGTGTTATTGATCTTGCCGAGCGTAAACCTTATTTCTGTAGTGGGTGCCCACATAACTCATCAACTGTAGTCCCTGAAGGTAGCCGAGCACTGGGTGGTATTGGTTGTCACTATATTGCTGTTTCGCTTGACCGTGGTACCGAAACCTTCTCTCAAATGGGCGGTGAAGGTGTAAGCTGGGTGGGTGCATCGCACTTTACTAATGAAAAACATATTTTCGCGAACCTTGGTGATGGAACCTATTTCCACTCGGGTTACTTAGCAATCCGTCAATCTATCGCTGCAAAAACTAATATTACCTACAAAATCCTCTACAACGATGCTGTCGCTATGACGGGTGGTCAACATGTAGATGGGCATTTGAGCGTTGCACAATTAACTCGCCAACTCGATGCCGAAGGTATTAAGAAACAAGTCATTGTGACTGATGAAGTTAAACTGTTAAACGAAGAAGATGGTATTGCACCAGGTGTAGAAATTCGCCACCGCAATGAACTCGATGCTGTTCAACGTGAATTGCGTGAAGTTTCGGGTGTTACCGCTTTAATTTATGTACAAACTTGTGCAAGTGAAAAACGCCGTCGCCGTAAACGTGATGCCTATCCTGATCCAGCTGAGCGTTTATACATTAACAGTGATATTTGCGAAGGCTGTGGCGACTGTTCGAAAAAATCAAACTGTTTATCTATCGAACCTGTAGAAACAGCTTTAGGTACTAAACGTCAAATTAACCAAAGTAGTTGTAATAAAGACTTCACTTGTGCCGAAGGGTTCTGTCCAAGTTTTGTGACGGTTCATACACGTGATATGAAACGTCCAGCAAAATTTGAAGGAATTGGCGCAGGCTGGCCGACATCACCAATCATTCCTCAGTTATATGATGTTCCAAGTCGTATTATGGTCGGTGGTATCGGTGGTACAGGTGTTGTGACTATTGGTGCCCTCCTTGGTATGGCCGCTCACTTAGAAGGCAAAGCGACACGTGTTATGGACATGGCTGGACTTGCTCAAAAAGGCGGTACGGTTTATTCATATGTACAACTTGCAGCAAGTGATGATCAAATTTCCTCTACCAAAATTCCGGCAGGACAATGTGAATTACTCATTGGTGCCGATGCCGTAGTCGCGGGTGGTAGTGCAGCTCTTTCTCGCTTAAGAGATGATGCTTTAGTCATTGTTAATGAAGACAGCACGCCTACTTCTGAATTTATTAAATCTCGTGACTGGTTTGCACCGATTACCGATTTAATTGATCGTCTTCGTGGTCATGTTCATCAAGGTCAACTGGTTTCTCTACCAGCAGCTCGTATTGCAACACAACTAATGGGCGATGCAATCTATACCAACCAGTTATTACTAGGTATGGCATGGCAATCTGGCCGCATCCCGCTATTACGTGAAAGCATTGAAAAAGCAATTAAGTTAAATGGTACGGCAGTTGAAAAGAACCTTGAAGCTTTCCGTGTGGGTTGTCACCTTGCAAGTGATCCAACTTTAGCTGCACGTTTACTCGCAGCAATGCCAAAAACCAAAACACCGCAAACCTTGGCTGAACTTATTGAAGACCGCTCTGCTCGTCTGACAGAATATTGGAATGACGCTTACGCAACTAAATACCGTACCCTTGTAGAACTGGCTGCTAAAAAGTTACCAGAAGAATTAACCGGCACCATCGCAACTCAGTTATACAGAGTCATGGCGTATAAAGATGAATATGAAGTTGCACGTTTGTTAACAGGCAAAAGCTTCAAAGAATCGATTGAAACACAGTTCGGCAAAGGCTTACGTTTAACATACCATCTTGCTCCACCAGCGTTACTCGGTGGCCTGAAAAATGTGCGTAAACGTGCGTTTGGTTACTGGATGCGTTTCCCAATGATGATGCTTGCTCGCTTGCAATGGCTCCGTGAAACTTTCCTCGACCCATTTGCGCGCCAAGAAGAGCGTCAACACGAACAAGCATGGCGTGACCGTTACATCGCATTTGTTGAAGCACTTGTTGAAGCTCCAGAAAATCATAACTTGGCTGTTGCTGAAGAAATTGCAAAATTACCAGCAGAAGTACGTGGTTATGGACATATCAAAATGAAAGCAATGGACGCTGCAAAAGTACGTTGGGATGAACTTACACCAACACTGATTAAAGTTCGTAGCTAATAAATTGCTTAAAAATTAAAACTCGAAATAAAAAAGTCATCCTCAGGGATGACTTTTTTATGGATTCAAATATTTATTTGGTCATCTTACGTAAAGTCAAAATCTGCTCGCTTCTTCCAAATGGACCATAGAGGTCATGTAAAACTGCACTTGTTAAGCCAATGCCATCCGATCCATATTGCTGAACAGTTTCCAAACCTAACCATTTACCTTGCGGATAACGATGCATGTGAATTTGCAAATCAAGATTTGGAAAGCCCCACGTAAATTCACCTTCTTGTCTTGGTACAATTCCGTTTGCGGTATCCACCATGCCAATCAAATGTGCAAAATCTGTGGTCGGTTGCCCTTCAACAATTTCTTTATCGTTATTGAGCCAAACAATGCCTTTACCCGCACGATGCTGATCATCAATTTTTGTCACTAGTGTTTGAATAAAACCACCCGGCCATCTTTTCATACCCTTCCACTCTGTAAAAGAGTCCGGATGATGAACTGGCTGGTCTTCAAGCCCAGCAATATCAGAACTGTCTTGAGTACACATTCGCCATGCTCTGGCAACAATACAAGTTTTACCTTGTGCTTGCATTTCAGCTTCAATCAGCTCAATTGTTTTTCCAGCACGAATCACTTGGGTCTTAATCGTAAATTCACCAAATGCAATAAGACCGAAAATATCAAAACTAATTCGACCAATTCGCATATCTTGTCGTGGTGAAAACTGCTCTAACTCCGCTGCGATTACTCCACTTGCGGGTGCCATATGCTGTTCATGAGGGTTCCAAGCCCCTTGTGCATGAACAGTTGAGCAATAATGAGCAATGACTTCACCTTGAGGACCAATTGATCTATTCAGTAATTGATAATAAGCATTCATGATTTTCTTTCCTTAGTCCTTATCAAACATCAATATTTAATGAAAGTTCACGTTTTAATGCTTATATTAGTGATCTATTCCTTTGGCTAAATTGGTTTTTCCTACCAAAAACTCATGAGTCTAAAGTTACAAATTTAATCAATGGGTAAAATTCCAAATGAAAATCCCGCCCATTGACTCTCAAAAACTACTATTAATTAAAATGCAAAATCTTCTTGATCAAGCTCCATAACAGATTCAGCCCCCGACTCAATTGCAGCTGCATGGCTTTGGGTACGATGCAAAAGTTTTTGATAGAAAAACTTAGCTGTACTTAGTTTCGCTTTATAAAAAGCTTCCTCTTGTGTACCCGCCTCTAATTTTTCATGGGCAACTTGAGCCATTCGAACCCAAAGATAGGCAAACACGACGTAACTCGAAAAATAAAGATAATCTACAGAAGCAGCACCAATTTCTTCGGGGTTGTGCTTTGCTTTTTCGGCAATTGTTTTAGTGAGCGATAACCATTGTTGCTTAAGTTCACCTAATTTTTCTAAATAAGGTTTCAGCACTTCATTGGATTGATATTGAATAATGAATTGATCAATTAGATCCGTCATATTCTTTAAGAGCTTGCCTTCCGACTTTAGAACTTTGCGTGCAAGCAAATCTAAAGACTGAATTTCGGTTGTTCCTTCATATAATGTTGAAATGCGGGCATCGCGTACAATTTGCTCCATTCCATGCTCAACAATAAAGCCATGCCCGCCAAATACCTGAACACCATGTTTTGCAGACTCATTACCAGACTCAGTTAAAAACGCTTTAGCAATAGGCGTTAAAAAAGCCAGTAGATTATCAGACTGTTTTTGCTGTTCTTGATCGGCTGAACTTTCAACAATGTCTACATGTTGAGCTAGAAAATAAGCTAGCGCACGTCCACCTTCAGCAAATGCTTTTTGTGTCATTAACATTGAACGCACAGCAGGATGCACAATAATCGGATCAGCATTTTTTTCTGGATATTTTGGGCCAGATAATGAACGCATGGCGAGTCGCTCTTTTGCGTAACTTAATGCACCCTGAAATGAAATTTCAGAAGCAGCAAGCCCTTGTACTGCCGTGCCAATACGTGCCGTATTCATAAAGGTAAACATACAATTAAGCCCACGATTTTCCGGACCAATCAAATAACCTTGAGCACCATCAAAATTAAGAACACAGGTGGCATTTCCGTGAATTCCCATTTTATGTTCAATGGCACTACAGACCACCTGATTGCGATCTTGCAAATTACCTTCATCATCTACATTAAATTTAGGCACGATAAATAAAGAAATACCTTTTGTACCTGCGGGCGCCTGAGGTAATCGAGCTAAAACAATATGAATAATATTTTCAGAAAGATCGTGTTCACCTGCCGATATAAAAATCTTTTCCCCAGTAATTGAGTAACTACCATCCGGATTTGGTTCTGCTTTAGTTCTAATTAAACCCAAGTCCGAGCCCGCATGTGATTCGGTTAAACACATGGTTCCGGTCCAGACTCCACTAATTAACTTGGTTAAAAATTTCTGCTTTTGTTGTTCTGTTCCGTGGTGTTCAATTGTTCTCATCGCACCATGAGATAACCCTTGATACATTGCCCAAGCCCAGTTAGAACCACACAACATTTCAGAAATCGCAATGCGTAATAGCGTTGGTAAGCCTTGCCCACCATATTCAGGGTCGGCGGTTAGTGAGGTAAACCCAAGTTCGGCATATTTTTGGTAGGCTTCTTTAAAACCTTTTGGTGTAGTCACCACGCCCTGATTTAAATGACACCCTTCTTGATCGCCATTTTGATTAATAGGTGCCAATTCATTTTCACAGAAATCTGCCGCTGCCTCTAAGTATTGATCAATTAATTCTCGATTTACACTTTCCTGATATTTGCTTAAACGTTGGTAGTTCTCTTCTGTTTGAAGCATTTCATGCAGAACAAATTGCATATCACGTAATGGAGCTTTGTATAAAGGCATAGTTTTTCCCTTTCACTTCACTGTCTGTTTCATGCAGGCAGATATGTTTTTCCTTGAATAGACTTTTATTTTTTCAACTCCACCAAAATATCAAAAAATTTCTTATAGCAAAACTAGTTTTCACTATTTTCATAAAATTTAATAAATAAAAACATCCATTAAATATTTAAAATATTGTATTT
This sequence comes from Acinetobacter sp. WU_MDCI_Abxb74, assembly GCF_025513915.1. Classification (NCBI taxonomy): domain Bacteria; kingdom Pseudomonadati; phylum Pseudomonadota; class Gammaproteobacteria; order Moraxellales; family Moraxellaceae; genus Acinetobacter; species Acinetobacter sp. WU_MDCI_Abxb74. The sequence continues at coordinate 152,421 of NZ_JAHPRP010000001.1, read as the reverse complement.
AAATAAAATTATTAAATATACGGGTATAGAAATAAAAAATTGATTGTTATTTTAATTTTGTATTGCAAAATATTATTCCGTAAAAAATCAATTTATAGTATTGTTATTACATTGCTTAATCATCCAAGGACGATTTATGGATAGCCCGAAATACACAGGTCTTGAATTTTTAACAGCTTTAAAAAATGGCAAAGTTTCTCCATCGCCTATGGCTCACACCATCCCTATGCAACTAGTAGAAGTTTCCGAAGGTAAAGCCACTTATAAAGTTACCCCTAGACAAGAACATCGAAATATACAAGGCGGTGTACACGGCGGCTTTTGTGCTACAGCTTTAGATACTGCTACCGGAAGTGCTGCGCATACTTTACTCGAACATGGTGTTGGTTATGGGACTATTGATTTGAATGTAAAGATGATTCGTCCCATGCAAGTTGATACGTCTTATTATGCTAAGGCCGAGTTGATTAATGCGGGGCGCAATATTATTAGTACCGAAGGTAAAATCGTGGATGAAAACGGAAAAGTGTATGCTTTTGCCACAGCCACATTAATGATTATTCGAAAATAAAAGTCGTGTTAAGCTCCTCCTTATGGAGCTTTTTCTTGCTTGGCAATTTTGTCCATTTCATAGAAATCTAAGCGATCAATCATAAAACTCACAATGGCTAGACTTATACCTAAAGCTACACAGGCTTCCCATCCCCAGTGTTTCCACGCATAAACTGCAATAAAAGAACCCAAGGCTGCCCCACCGAAATAGAGCGTCATATAAATTGAGTTAATGCGAGAACGAGCCTGCGCGGAAATTCGATAAACCAGATTTTGGTTGAGTACATGAAATGCTGACAGTCCAAAGTAAGCCATAATCACGCCAACCGCATAGGCCACTAAAGACTGTTGTGCAAAAAATAATGGTATCCATGCAGTAATTAATAAAACCATGCTAACCAGTGCAACTTTATTCTCAAGTCCCGCTGCAATTTTCTTACCCGCCCACGGTGTGGCAAACACCCCAGCTAACCCGACAATTCCAAATAGACCAATTTGGAAATCATTAAAATGATAAGGAGCATTGGCTAAAAGGAATGTCATGGTTGTAAAAATAAGTGCCAAAATACCAAAACCAATTCCACCAGCAAAACCACGGCGAAGCAGATGAGGTTGATGTACTGCTAATGAAAACAATGAACTGTAAATTTGTAAAATATTGAGTTGATGAGATTTACGCGCAACTGGTAATTTTGACCACATGATCCAAGCAAAAACCAGAATGACGATGCCACTAATTAAATAAACGGCATGCCAAGACCAAACCGTAGAAAGTAAACCCGCAATAGAGCGCGCCAATAAAATTCCCAAGAACAAACCACTCATGAGAGTCCCAACAACTTGCGGGCTTTTTTTCGGACCTGCCAAACCTGCGGCGAAAGGAACCAAAACTTGAGTTGCAATAGAAAAGAATGTCGCTAAAAAGGTAAAGCCATATAACACTGGCAAGGTTTGGCTAAAAGAAAGCCCCACTTGCGCAAGCCCCGTACAACACATGAGCAAGCAAATATAACTACGCTTTTCAAAGAAATCACCGAGTGGAACCAATAGAAACAGACCTACCGCATAAGACAGTTGTCCAATCACAATGGTTAAAGCCACTTGCTCGGCATTAGCCTGCAAGGCTTTGGCAATTGAATAAATTAAAGGCTGGTTATAATAGTTCGAGCCCGCACAAATCCCGCATGTCATCGCCATGATAAAAATAAAGCTTTTTGACAAAATATTGTCTGCATCGGGTCGAACTATTTTTTCCATTTTTAATTACGCCCTATTTTAAAATTTATACATCGACACAAAGTTTACACGCGATACATCAGCTGTTCTGCCATCAAAGACTTCTCGTTTACCTTGATGGTATTCCATGCCGATATCCATTTGTTCAATCGGTGAATAAAACACGTTAGCAGCATAGTCAGTTAAACGTTTATTGGCATCGGGATTGAGTTTTGCATAAGCCGTATCATCATCATAATCAAACATTGAAGCCGATAAGTTTGCACGCCATTGCTCATTGAATTTATATGAATAACCAATATTTACGCTATTCAACTTATTCATAACCAAATCTGTTTTTTCTTCATTTAAAGAAAAATCACCCGCTGCATTTAAACTTGTCGAATTTGCCAAGCCACTTTGGGTGGTGTACGGCATAAATTTTTGATCACCAACAATATATTGATAATTTGCTTGCACCGATTGCTGTGGCGTTAATTGGTATTTTAAGCCGCCGCCTGCGCCCCAACTTACTTTCTTAACTGTTGAGGTGGCTACATCTGCTGACTTCTCATTAATAAAACCTTGAGCCAGTGCGGTTAAAGGTCCTTGTTTAAAGCTATAGCGACCCGTTAAAGTTGGAAAAGCTGAGACTCGGGAACCTGTATATTCTAGAGCCACTTTTAAATCATTATTGGCATCAATTTTCCAGTCATAGCGAATTTGCGGAGTCCGTGTATAAGAAGTTCCCACAAATTGTGTGTAATCCACAGATTCTGTACGTGTTTCCATGTTGGACATGAGTGACCATGTTTGACCGAATGTCCAATCCTTATAAGTGAAAAATGCATGACGAATACGGAATTTACCATCACCCGTTCCCATGTTAGAGCTATCAAAGAAATCGGCTTCAATATTTCCCGTAACCGCTTTATTGGGACTATTAAAATAAACACCTAGTCGACTCGCATTAATCATGGCATCCGAACGCGCATGATTTGAACGTTTTTCACTTTCAAAAGGTGTGCGGTTTAAGCTACTTGTCGTTCTGCCTCCCGAATCAGGTGAAGATTTAAAATCAACCGCTGCATCAATACGAGCAATACCGTAAACCTTAACATTGTCGGTCCAAGTCACCCATGACGGAGCAACCGGCTTAGCTGTTTCAATGCTCTTATTCTTTTCGACATTTTCTTCAATTTGAGCCTGTTTGACCTGTAAATTATTTTGAGTTTCTTTTTGAGCAGCAAGGTCTGCTTTTAGCTTTTGTAGTTCGCTTTCGAGCAAATTAATTCTTTGTTCTGTCGTATCTGAAGAATTTGCAAAAATAGTCCCTGAGGCCGCAGCGCAAGCTGCAGCTAAAATTAATTTTTTCATCTTTTAATCCTTAAAGAAGCGTTTTTCCGCGTGTAATTTAGGCTACACGTGCATCTATCAAATCACAGTCTGTAACTGCCTGTAATTCATCAAAACTTAGACCTTCCACCATTTCCGTGACATAAGCTTTTTGATCTTTTAGTTCAATAATGCATAAATCGGTATAGATACGATCTACACACTGCTCACCTGTCATTGGATATGTGAGTTCTTTTACAATTTTGGACTCACCTTTTTTTGTGACATGTTCCATATAGACATAAATTGTTTTGGCACCAACCGCCAAATCCATCGCACCGCCTACGGCAGGTACATCATCTGGTTTGCCTGTATGCCAGTTTGCCAAATCTCCATTTACCGCGACTTGGAATGCACCAATAACGCAAATGTCTAAATGGCCTCCACGCATAATGTCAAACGAGTCGCCATGATGCATAAAGCACCCACCTTCTAATAAGGTGACAAGTTCTTTTCCGGCATTGACTAAGTCTTCATCTTCTTCACCTGGCTGTGGCGGTGGACCAAAAGCCAAAACACCATTTTCAGAATGTAAAAAGATTTCTTTGTCTTTTGGCAAAAATTTAGCAACGTTGGTAGGCAAACCAATACCTAAATTGACATAAGAGCCTTCAGGAATGTCATTGGCAATGAGTTTGGCAATATCTTCACGAGAACGTTTTTGAGCTGACATTAGATATCTCCTGCTTTTACAACATGCTGTACAAAAATTCCTGGTGTGATAATGCACTCTGGATCAAGCGTTCCCAGCTCTACAGTGTCATTGACTTGAACAATGGTGGTCTTGGCAGCTTTTGCCATAATTGGACCAAAATTACGAGCCGCTTTACGGTAGGTTAAATTGCCCCAACGGTCTGCCTTATCTGCATAAATCAGTGCAAAATCAGCTTCAAGTGGGTATTCAAGCACATAATTTTTACCGTTAATGGTTCGGGTTTCTTTACCCTCGGCAACTTTGGTGCCATAGCCAGTTGGAGTAAAAACAGCTCCTAATCCTGCGCCTGCTGCTTGAATACGGCATGCCAAATTCCCTTGCGGAACCAGCTCTAGCTCGATCTTTCCAGCTCGATATAAATCTTGAAAAACGGTTGACCCAGCAGATTTAGGGAATGAACAAATCATTTTCTTAACACAACCGGCAATAATCAGATTCGTTAAACCCCGATCACCAGAAGCTGCATTGTTATTAATAATGGTAAGTTCTTTCTTGCCTAAATCAATTAAGGCCTCAATTAATTCAACAGGCTGCCCCGTAACACCGAACCCACCTGTCATGATGGTTGCCCCATCAGGAATAGCTTTTAAAATCGGTTCAATATCACTGGTCACTTTATTAATCATTTCTTCAATCTCCTTAGTTATTCAGCTTTTTGAGGATCGTATAAACGATCTTTAATAAATAAGGTTGGGATAAGCCCACAGACAAAATATGCAATACCCATCAGTAATAAACCTGCACCAATGGAACCATGCATTGCCAAATAACCAATGGTCAGTGGTGCAAAGATCGCTCCAATACGTCCAATATTAAATGCACCACCCACTGCTGTACCTCGAATAGAGGTTGGGAAGCTTTCGGTTAAATACGTTGCGTTAATAGCGTACGGAATACCATAAAGGAAACCAAAAACCAGCATCAGCCAACCAATGTTTTCAGGCGTATGCATATACACCACCACTGGTATAAACAGTGCGGTTCCAATCGTACCGAAGGCAAAAACAACTCGGCGTCCAATTCGGTCTGCTACAAAACCAGCAAGCACTTTGGCAAACATCATGGTCAAAAATGTTCCAATCATATAGATTGCCATTTCTTTAAATTTAATCCCTAACTCGGACTCTAGATAAGCAGGCAACCAGTTACTCACCCCCAAATAACCAAACATCAAGAACCCAGAACTAAATGACCAAAGCATGAGCATCTTGCCGTGTTTTTTATCTTTAAATAGGGCGATATACGGATTCTCAGCTTTTTTGGCAGTGCCAACAGCAGGGTTAACAAGTTTTAAAGCACGGGCTTTTCTCCATGACTCAGGCTCAGGCACAAAGAAGAACATGAGAACAGCCAAAACAATCGGGATAATCGTAATGAAATACAGCATCCGCCAGCCAAATTCAGGAATAATCCAACCTGATAGACCTGTAATGGTTAAAGAACCGAGGGTATAACCAGTCATCAGTGTTGCTAACACCGTTGTACGATATTTGGTCGGCACCATCTCAGACATTAAAGTATTACAGCCGATGTAGAGACAACCCAATCCCATACAGGTAATAATTCTTAAGATCGCGAGTTGCCCATAGGACTGTGCAAACCCCGTCAGGCTCGACAGTATCGCAAATGCTGCTGTTGAAATGACAATAATGCGGACTCGTCCAAAACGGTCACTTGCCCAGCCACCAATCAGTCCGCCAATCGCCATACCAAAAATTGACCAACTGCCTAATGCACCTGCCTGAATTGTGGTTAAACCAAATTCGGCCTTAATACTGGTCAGAGTAAAAGCTAGAATGCCAACATCAGCACCATCACAAAGTAAAGTGAGAAATGAAAATATAAAGGCTAGAACCCAGACTTTTTTAGGTGTCTGAGTAACCTCATTGTCTTGGAATGTACTTATAGCTTCCATTTTCATATTTTTACCTATCCATTACATAAAAGTGAGTATTCCTAAGCTCATTTATTTGAAAGAGAATATTTTTATAAAAATCATCCATCTTTCTATTTATCATTTTTTTTCATGCAATAAATTAACTGGTAACCGTGCATGATTTAGGTTCAGACCTGATCATGATCAAGTCTGAAACACTGCTGAATTAATCAGCTTTTTGCGGGTTAAATAATCGGTCTTTAATAAATAACAGTGGAATCACACCGCAGATAAAATAAGCAGCTGCCATCACCAATAGCCCTAAACCAATAGAACCACTTTGCGATAAATAACCAATTGTAAGTGGAGAGAAAATTGACAGAACCTTGCCAATATTATAGGCACCCCCAACCGCAGAACCACGAATCGAAGTCGGGAAGCTTTCAGTCATATAGGTGGCATTAATGGCGTATGGAATACCGTAAAGGAAACCGAAGAACAGCATCATCCATAAAATATTGGTTGGTGTATTTAGATAAACAATGACAGGAATAAACAGTGCTGTACCAATGGTTCCAAAAGCAAACACAGCACGGCGACCCAATTTATCCGCAACAATGCCGGCAATTACTTTGGCAAACATCATAATCAGGAAGGTACCAACCATATACATCGCCATTTCTTTAAATTTGATCCCCAGATCAGATTCAAGATAAGCAGGTAGCCAGTTACTTACCCCGTAATAACCAAACTGTAATGCACCTGTACTGATAATCCACAACACAAACATGGTGCCGTGTTTTTTATCTTTTAAAATTTCAAGATAAGGATTCTGACGTTTCACTTTTTGGGTTGGATCGACTGTCGTTGCAGCTAATGCTTTCAGTTCACGTGATTTTTTCCAAGATGCAGGTTCAGGCACACAAAAGTGCATCAAAATCGACAACACCACAGGAGTAATTGCAATCCAGTACAGAAAACGCCAACCATGCTCAGGAATAATATGACCTGCTAACAAGGTTGCAAGTAATGAACCCAAGGTATAACCCGTCATCAAGGTTGCCAATACGGTGGTACGATGTTTAGTCGGCACCATTTCTGACATTAAAATATTACAGGCAATATATAATGCACCCAGCCCCATCGAGCCAAAGACTCGTACAATGGCAAACTGCATATAAGAATCAGTAAAACCAAGCGCACAGGTTAAAACTGAAGAATAAGCAATAAAAAACACAATAATGCGCACGCGTCCAAAACGGTCACACGCCCAACCACCAATCAGACCGCCAATTGCTGAACCTAAAAGTGTTAAACTTCCTAAAGTACCTGCCTGTACACCCGTTAAATGAAATTCCGTTTTTAAACTGGTTAAGCTGAGCGCGAGAAAACCCAAATCTGCGCCATCACATAACAAGGTAAGAAAGGCAAAGATAAATGCAGTAATCCAAATCTTTTTGGGGGTTTGAATCCCTTCAGGGCTTGCTTCCTGCTTCAGTGTTTCTGTGGTCATATCCATATCCTTAGAGGAACATGAGGCATCCGATGCCTCATGGCATTTAATTTTTTATTAGGCTGTAGCTTCCCTAATCATGTTTTTAGCAATAATAATTTGTTGAACTTGCGTGGTTCCTTCATATAAACGGAACAAACGCACATCTCGGTAAAAACGTTCAATGGCATAATCACTGATGTAACCCGCCCCACCGTGAATTTGTACGCAGCGATCTGCAACTCGGCCACACATTTCGGTCGCAAACATTTTTGCGCAAGATGCTTCTGTACTAATATTTTCACCATTGTCACGACGGCGAGCTGCATCTAAAACCATACATTTAGCGGCATAAATCTCGGCTTTTGAGTCCGCAAGCATGGCTTGAATAAGCTGGAAGTTAGCAATGGGCTGACCAAATTGCTTGCGTTCAATCGCATAGTGTAGGGCGTCATTTAACATACGCTCAGCAACACCGACACTATATGCCCCAATGTGCAAACGCCCTTTGTCTAAAACTTTCATTGCAGTTTTAAAACCAATACCTTCAATACCACCAATAAGTGCAAATGCAGGTACTCGGCAATTTTCAAAAATCACATCACATGTATGCGAACCTTTTTGTCCCATTTTTTGGTCAATTTTGCCCAAAGTAATGCCTGGTGTATTTGCTTCTATTAAAAAAGCTGAAATACCCCCCGAGCCTTTAATTTCAGGATTAGTTCGTGCCATGACCGTGAAAGTTGCTGCATGTGGCGCATTAGTAATAAAACGTTTGGTCCCATTTAGAACGTAAAAATCACCGTCTTTTACTGCACTGGTTTTTAAAGATGCAGCATCAGAACCAGATTCAGGTTCGGTTAAACAAAATGAACCAATAATTTCACCGCTTGCGTAACGTGGTAAATATTTTTGTTTTTGCTCTTCTGTGCCATCAATCAAAATCGCGCTTGAACCAATACCGTTATTGGTACCAATTAAAGAACGAAAAGCTGGTGAAGTTTGTCCCAGCTCAAATGCGACTCTTACCTCTTCTTCCATGGTGATGCCTAAGCCACCATATTCTTCGGGAATTGTGAGCCCGAACAAACCAAGCTCACGCATTTGCTGCACAATGTCATCCGGAATTTTATCTTTCTCTACCACTTCGTTTTCACGAGGGATCAATTCATTTTTTACAAAATCTCGAATTGTTGAAAGTAATTGCTCCAACATCCCTTCATCACGGATCATTAATGGTCTCCCTTCTTATATATTTCCATCGTACCCACCAGCCATATTTAGCTTTTCTGGCTACCATGTTTTAAATCTTGTTTACTGCAGATGTGTTTCATAGTACGAGAACGAAAATACAAATTTCAAGCTTTTTTGAAAATTAATTTCGTTTAACGAAATTTAAAAATAGACCAATACGTAATATCAATAACTTACAATCAAAATGGATTTATAAACACTCTATTCAACTAAATAAGACTTGAAATAAATTCCAAAATAAGCATCATAAAAGGAATATAGTTTTGATATGCGAAACAAGGAATTCAAAAATGAGTGCAATCACAGGGAACAATTTCGTAGAAATCGACTTTTCTATTTCAAAAATAGCTGTAGTAAAAATAAACCGGCCTGAAGCTAAAAATGCACTCAACACTGAAGTTCGCAAACAATTAGCACAAGTCTTCACAGAATTAAGTTTTAACGATGAGATCAATGCTGTTGTACTGACGGGCGGCGAAGAAGTTTTTGCCGCTGGTGCAGATTTAAAAGAAATGGCAACCGCAACTTCCACAGAAATGTTATTACGCCATACCGAGCGCTACTGGAATGCGATTGCCCAGTGCCCTAAACCTGTCATTGCTGCGGTAAATGGTTATGCATTGGGTGGCGGATGTGAATTGGCAATGCATGCCGATATTATTATTGCAGGCAAAGGTGCGACTTTTGGTCAACCAGAAATTAAAGTCGGGTTAATGCCGGGTGCTGGCGGCACACAACGTTTATTTCGTGCAGTCGGTAAGTTTCATGCCATGCGCATGATTATGACAGGTGCAATGGTGAAGGCTGAAGAAGCTTATATCATTGGGCTTGTTTCACAAGTGACTGAAGACGACGAAACTATTCCCACCGCTATTCAAATGGCGCAAAGCCTAGCAAAAATGCCTCCTATCGCCTTGCAACAAATTAAAGAAGTTGCACTTATGAGTGAAGATGTTCCATTAAATGCAGGCTTAACCCTAGAGCGTAAAGCATTCCAACTGCTGTTCTCTACCGAAGATAAAAATGAAGGTGTTCAAGCTTTTATTGAAAAACGCAAACCATCTTATCAAGGTAAATAATTTAAATAGATAACAACAAAGGAATGAAAATGGCTAAAAAAGTATTTATTAGTGCAGGCGGTTCAGGGATTGGACGATGCATTGCTGAGGCATTTTTAAACAACGATTATGAAGTTTTCGTTTGTGATATTAATGCTCAAAGTCTAGAACAGTTTCAGAAAGATTATCCAAAGCTGTACATATATGCATGTGATTTAGCAGAGCCTGAGCAAATTAAGCTTATGTTTGCCCAAGCAGTCCAAAAACTTGGTCATATTGATGTTTTAGTTAACAACACAGGCATTTCAGGCCCGACCATTGCAGCAGATGAACTGAGTTTTGAAGATTGGAACACGGTCATTAATTTAAACCTGAATAGCACTTTTTTAATTACTCAATTAGCGATTCCCTATTTAAAACAGTCAGATTCTGGTGTGATTATCAATATGTCATCAATTGCAGGTCGCTTAGGCTATCCATACCGTTTGGCGTATTCCACTTCAAAATGGGGACTTATTGGTTTTACCAAAACACTTTCTATGGAACTCGGTGCAGATAATATTCGAGTTAACGCGATTCTTCCGGGTGCTGTTGATGGTGACCGTGTCCAACGCGTTCTACAAGCCCGCGCAGATGTCGCCCATAGCTCACTTGAAGAAGTGACTCAAAACGCACTGAAAAATCAGTCACTCAAATATTTTGTAAATCCAAAGCATATTGCAGATTTGTGCCTATTTTTAGCCTCTGACAGTGGACGTTCTATTTCAGGCCAGATCTTACCAATTGATGGTGATAAACAATGCTTAAGTTAAATCACCAACCCTTATTTATCCGCTTAATTTCAAATACAGATCAATAATCAGGATGATCGACATGACTTATGATATTAAAAGTATGGCTGTGATTGGTGTCGGTATTATGGGCAGCGGTATTGCTCAAATTGCTGCACAATCAGGACATACCACTTATTTATATGATGCTAAAGCAGGTGCAGCAGAACAAGCAAAAGAAAAACTTGCTGCTACATTTCAAAAGTTGGTCGACAAAAATAAAATTACGGCTGAACAAGCAGCATCGGCAAATAGTCATTTAATTGTTGCGCAACAAATTGAAGATTTAAAAGATTGTGACCTGATTGTAGAAGCCATTGTTGAACGTCTGGATATCAAACAAAGTTTGATGCAACAACTTGAAGAGGTTGTTTCCGAAAATACCATCCTAGCTTCCAACACATCTTCTCTTTCTATCACGGCAATTGCTGCAAACTGCAAAAAACCTGAACGTGTGGTGGGCTACCATTTCTTTAACCCTGTTCCACTCATGAAAGTTGTTGAGGTCATTCGAGGCTTAAAAACTGATCCAAGTATAATTGATGCTTTAGATAAACTATCACGTGCTATGGGCCACCGCCCGGTGGTTGCTAAGGACACACCAGGATTTATTATTAATCATGCGGGTCGGGCTTACGGAACTGAAGCTCTCAAAATTTTAAATGAAAACGTCTGCGATATTAGCGAAATTGACCGAATTTTACGTGATGGTGTTGGTTTTAGAATGGGGCCTTTTGAACTGCTCGATTTAACAGGACTTGATGTTTCACATCCTGTGATGGAATCGATTTACCATCAATATTATGAAGAAGCACGCTACAAACCAAGTCCTTTAACCAAGCAACTGTTAGACGCCAAACAACTTGGACGCAAAACCAATCAAGGTTTTTATAATTATGAAACTGGTTCAAAAACAGGTGAAGAACCCGCTAAGTTTGTAGAGCGTTTAGAACAATATCCAAAAGTTTGGGTGGCGGCAGATTTCTCTGAAGATAAAACACAGCTCGAAGACTATTTAACTCAGCAAAATATTGCCTTAGATAATGGCACTGAACCGCAATCAGACAGTTTATGTTTACTGGCTTGTTACGGTGAAGATACAACTCAAGCGGCTATTCGCCTAGGGGTTAACCCAGAACAAGCTGTTGCTATAGACATGCTTTATGGCATTGCAAAGCATCGTACATTAATGCCTTCACTTGTTACGAAAGCTGACTACCGTCAGGCAGCTCACTCTATTTTCAATTTAGATGGAAATACGGTCAGCATGATTGCTGAAAGTATTGGCTTTGTTGCTCAGCGTGTTTTGTCCATGGTCATTAATTTAGGTTGCGATATTGCCCAGCAAAATATTGCAACAGTAGATGATATTAATGCGGCAGTACGTCTTGGCTTAGGCTATCCATTCGGTCCAATTGAGTGGGGCGACCAAGTAGGCAGCCAAAAAATCTTACTCATTCTCAATCGTATAACAGCACTTACCCATGACCCGCGCTATCGCCCTAGCCCATGGTTACAACGTCGCGTCGCGCTTAATTTACCTCTCACTTTTACTCACGAGTCTTGAAAAGGAACTTCTCAATGTTAAATGCTTATATTTATGATGGTTTACGTAGCCCAATTGGTCGCCATGCAGGTGAACTTGCCTCAATTCGTCCAGATGATTTAGCAGCGACAGTCATTCAAAAGTTACTTGAAAAAACTGGTGTTCCGGGTGCTGATATTGAAGATGTAATTTTGGGTGATACCAACCAAGCAGGTGAAGATAGCCGTAATGTTGCGAGAAACGCGCTTTTACTTGCAGGCTTACCAGTTACTGTACCCGGTCAAACCGTAAACCGTCTATGTGCCAGTGGTTTAGCTGCTGTAATTGACTCTGCTCGCGCCATTACTTGTGGTGAAGGTGAGTTATATATTGCTGGTGGTGTAGAAAGTATGTCACGTGCGCCCTTTGTGATGGGTAAAGCCGAAAGTGCTTATAGCCGTGATGCTAAAATTTATGACACTACCATTGGCTCTCGTTTTCCGAATAAAAAAATTATTGCTCAGTACGGCGGTCATTCAATGCCTGAAACGGGTGATAATGTTGCTGCCGATTTTGGTATTACCCGTGAGCAAGCAGATTTATTTGCAGCTCAATCACAAGCCAAATATCAAAAAGCAAAAGAAGAAGGTTTTTTTGCGGGTGAAATTACCCCAATTGAAGTTTTCCAAGGCAAAAAATTACCGCCAAAACTGGTGTCTGAAGATGAGCACCCTCGCCCAAGTTCAACTGTTGAAGCACTCACAAAGTTAAAACCTTTATTTGAAGGCGGTGTGGTCACTGCTGGTAATGCTTCAGGTATTAATGACGGTGCAGCAGCATTACTCATTGGTTCAGAAGCCGCAGGCCAAAAATATGGTTTAAAACCAATGGCAAAAATTTTGTCAGCAGCGGCAGCTGGTATTGAACCACGCATTATGGGTGCTGGTCCTATTGAAGCCATTAAAAAGGCAGTTGCACGTGCAGGGCTAACTTTAGATGACATGGACATTATTGAAATTAATGAAGCCTTTGCTTCCCAAGTCTTGTCTTGCCTAAAGGGTTTAAATGTTGATTTTAATGACTCTCGCGTAAATCCAAATGGCGGTGCGATTGCCATTGGACATCCACTTGGTGCTTCTGGCGCTCGTCTTGCTTTAACAGTGGCACGTGAACTTATCCGCCGAAATAAAAAATATGCTGTCGTAAGCCTATGTATTGGTGTAGGTCAAGGCCTCGCTATGGTGATTGAAAACGTTTCATAATCATCGAACTAGGTATCCATTCATCACAACAGCGCAGTGATGAATGGATTTATTTTGCAGAGCGAAATATAATGGCAAAACTTTTGCTTTATTATATTTGAGGATCGAATGTCTCAAAACTCGGACACTGAAAAACCAATAAATTTTGATGAGATACGTCTAGATCCTATTTCACATATTCATCGGGAAAATAACCCTCAATTTATTGCTTCTTTAGCACGTGGTTTAGAACTTTTAAGATGCTTTTCTGCAAGCAATCAGGTACTTGGTAACCAAGAACTCGCAAAAATGACAGGTTTACCTAAACCGACCATTGCACGTATTACCAATACATTAGTGTCTTTGGGTTATTTAAAACAGTTGCCTAATTCGACCAAATATACATTAGACATTGGTGTTTTATCTTTAGGATATGCAGCGTTGTCGAATATCTCTATCCGTAATATTGCCCATCAATATATGGAAGAGATGAGCCAATATGTACAAGCTCCTGTGGCAATGGCAACACGTGACCGTCTGAACATGGTGTATATCGATGTTGTACAAACTGAAACTGCCTTAAATATGCGCCGCCCTATTGGTTCGACTTTGCCACTTCATAGTAGTTCAATGGGAAGAGCCTGTTTAGCGGCAACCCCAGAACGCGAACGTAATTTTTTACTTGATGCGCTTAAACAAAAAAACGCTGAAAACTGGCCTGCAATTAAACGTTCCCTAGAAAGAGCTTTCCGAGATTATCAAGATTACGGATATTGTTTGTCTTTAGGTGAATGGCATAAAGAAGTGAACTCGGTCGCTGTACCATTGGTTAGCTCTAAACACGGTCTTTATGTCTTTAACTGCGGCGCGCCAAGTTTCCATTTAAATCCAGAAAAACTTGAAGGTGAAATTGGACCACGTTTAATTCATATGGTGCACAACATTCAAGATGCTTTGAATTAAACGCACTACCAACCATGCTTAGAAAAGTAATGGTTGTGATGATTAAAGTTCCTCTTTCATTATGACAAAAAGGCATGATGAAAAACACACTCTATACTCCAACCATTATTTTAATGGCTATTGCAGCAGGCATCTGTACAGGTGGAAATTATTTTAGCCACCCCCTCATTCATTCGATTAGTTTAAGCTTAGATTTAACCGAAACCACCACGGCATGGGTGCCGACTTTAGCCCAGATTACCTATGCATGTGGTCTACTCTTTTTAATGCCACTAGGCGATATATTAGAAAAGCGTAAGCTGCTCTTCATCTTTATGTTACTGGCTGCAAGTGGATTAATTATTAGTGGTTTTTCACACAATATTTATCTGCTCTTACTAGGTACAATCATTACTGGTCTATTTTCCAGTTCAGCCCAGCTTTTGTTACCGCTTGCAGCAAGTTTGGTTCCCATTCAACAAAGTGGTCGTGTTGTTGGTTTTTTACTAAGTGGTCTCATGATGGGGGTTTTATTAGCTCGCTCCCTATCAGGTCTAATGTCTACGCTTTTTGCATGGAATGTGATTTATCTGGTCAGTGGTTTTTTATTATTGGTCATCGCCATTATTTTGCACCGTAGCATTGGATTGTTCCCACCCACCAAATCTGAAAACTATGCAAAAACCATCCGCTCACTTCCACAGATTTTTATCCAAAATCGACGTTTAAGAACTCGAACTTATATTGGTGGTTTTACATTTGCTTGTGTAAGTTTAACCTTTACCACCATGTCATTACTGTTGGCTCCCGCTCCCTATTTTTTTAGTGACTTTACGATTGGTCTTTTCGGTTTTGTTGGTGTTTTAGGAACTTTCGTTGCCAATTTTTCAGGCAAATTTATTGACCAAGGGTATATCCATAAAATTTCAATTTATTGCGGTATCGGGCTAATTTTAAGTTGGATTCTTTTTTCACTTTTACCCTACCATTTCGCCTTTTACATTATTGCCTTACTCATTCTCTACGCTTCACTTTCCGCAGTTCATGTCACCAATCAAAGTATTGTATTTAAGCTCAATCAAGAATTACGTTCACGTTTTAATGCGATTTATATGACGGGTTATTTTGCTGGTGGAGCTTTAGGCACCACAGCGGGCAGTTATGCTTGGAAACATTTTGGTTGGACGGGTGTCTGTATTTTAGGCTTAATTTTTGCCGTCTTGTGTCTTTATTATTGTATTGCCGATGCAAAAGATCAGCACAACTAGCAAGCTTGTACTGATCTTAAACGAATAACTTTCAATAATTTCGTGATAAACGTTATGAGCTAAAGTTAAATTTTATAAAAGCCCCAATAAACGTCCACGAATAATATCTTCAGCATCTTTAACAATACGGCTGACCAATTCATCACAGGTCGGAATATCATGAATCAAACTTGCCACTAACCCACATGACCATGCTCCGGCATTTACATCGCCATCTATCATGACTTTAGGATAAACCCCTGCAACCTCTTCAATAATATCTTCAAATTTAATGTTATCGCCAAGCGCTTTTTCTTTCGCTACAATTTTTTCAACGGCCACATTATTCAGTACACGCTCGGTGTTGCGTAAAGCACGCATAATTAAACGGGTATCTCTTTCAGTTGCATTCAGAATCGCCTGTTTCACATTTGCATGAACTGGAGCTTCCTGAGTTGCAATAAAACGTGTTCCCATATTAATTCCATCTGCCCCCATGGCTAAAGCTGCCGCGAGTGAACGTCCATCCGCCATCCCACCTGAAGCAACAAATGGAATTTCTAATGCATCGGCTGCTAAAGGTAATAGAATCATATTCGGTACATCATCTTCACCTGGGTGCCCACCACACTCAAAACCATCTACAGAAACTGCATCGCATCCAATTTGCTGGGCTTTTAGACTATGTCGAACAGATGTACATTTATGAATCACTTTAATGCCAGCAGCCTTTAAATAAGGCATGACCTGTTCAGGATTACGACCTGCTGTTTCTACAACCTTAACTCCGCCCTTAATAATTGCGTCTACAAAACCCGGATAATCTGGTGTATTTACGGTAGGCAAGAAAGTTAAATTTACGCCAAAAGGTTTATCGGTCATTTCTCGACAGCGCGCAATTTCTTTTGCTAGATTTTCAGGTGTTCTTTGCGTCAGGCCAGTAATAATGCCTAATCCACCTGCATTTGAAACCGCAGCAGCAAGCTCCGCAAAACCGACATAATGCATACCGCCTTGAATAATCGGGTGCTCGATTTCAAATAATTCTGTAATTTTCGTCTTCATATTATTTCCACTCACTTTTTATATACCTAGCTTCTGATTTCCTTAGCATGTCTAGGTACTTTATTACCCATAAATCCTGTAAACATTTCTAAACTTAAAAAGCTTAAAATTTCGCATTACAAAATTTTATACCACAATATAAAACAAATTAATTGATAATGGAATTTGTTTTCGATAGGATCATCTTATTAATTTAAAGTTTTAATTTCAAATCTATCTAAGAATATTTGGTTTGAATCAAAAATAAAGCAAATATTTTTCAAATATTTAAACAAAAGGAATGAATGATGCAGCAGGATGATATGAGTCAAAATAAATTGACAGTAGGTGTGATTAAGCAACATTTAGATAAAAATATACTCACACTAATGATGAGCAATCCCACCAAAAAGAATGCGATTAATTATGAAATGTATTCTGCACTCAGTCAGGCATTAGATGAGGCCGCAATCAATCAAGAAGTTCATGTTGTTATGCTCACAGGCGAAGGATCTGCATTTACCAGTGGCAATGACGTAAATGCATTCGAAACGCGTAATACAATCAGTACCGAACCACCCTCTTCGATTGTGTTTCTAAAAAGCCTAACAAGATTTCCAAAACCGATTATTGCTAAGGTAAATGGTGTGGCAATTGGCATTGGCAGCACCATGCTTTTACATTGTGACCTCGTATATGCGAGTCAAAACTCTATTTTTCAGTTTCCTTTTGTGAACCTCGGACTTGTGCCTGAAGCAGGTTCTAGTTATATCTTACCGAGATTATTAGGTTTCGCTCGAGCTTCTGAAATTATTTTACTCGGCGAGAAATTTTCGGCGCAACAAGCTAAAAATTATGGTTTAGTAAATAAGGTATGCGAAGAAAACGAGCTTGATCAATTTGTTGAAGATACGGCAACCAAACTCGCAAATAAACCAACTCAAGCTTTACAGCTCAGCAAAAAATTATTAAGAGATATGCCTATTGATGATCTATTAAATCGTATTGATCATGAGTCGACTATTTTTTCTCATTGTTTGCAAGGTGAAGAATTTAAAGAAGCTCTAAGCGCCTTCCAAGAAAAAAGAAAACCGAACTTTCATAAGCACGTCATTTGAAATATAACTTATGAAAAAGGCCAGCAATCAATATCTTTGCTGGCCTTTTTGATTTTTTAATTCAGTACAATTAACTAATCTCAGTACGGATGTTATTCACCATATGCAAAAGACGTGGTGCAATATCTTCTTCAAGTTTTTCTCGGTTCATAATAAAGCTTGGACCGCCACAGTTGAACACCAGTAAACCATGTTGTTCATGAATCAATGGAACTGCAACTGAGTTCACATCTTTATGCCATTCGCCAATTGAAAAACAATATCCAAAATCTTGATAGTCTTTAAAAGCTTTGTCTAAATCACGATTAATTTTGATCCAGTCTTCTTTGTGTTTGCTACGAATCGCATCAAGCAAAAACTCTCTTTCATCTTCAGGCATTGCAGCCAAACATGCACGTCCCATCGAACTTAAATGAATCGGTAAATAAGTTCCGACCTGACGGCGCATGGTCATATTTCCTTTACCTTGCACCACGTCAAGATAAATCATATTGAGTCGATCACGTGTTGCCATTGCAACCGCAGCGCCAGCATAGTCTGCCAGATTTTTCATATATGGATGAGCAATAGAACGAATCGACACGTTAGAAAGCATCGAATAACCAAAAGCAAGAACCCCAACTGAAAGTTGAAATTTGCTCGAATTGGGGACTTGTTTGATATAACCCAAACGAGACAAAGTGTGCGTTAGACGAGTAATGGTTGGCTTAGGTAAACCCGTCATTTGTGCGAGTTCTTGGTTCCCTAAATGCTGATGTTTTGGCGTAAAACAACGTAATAGCTCTAAACCACGGGCTAATGCAGTAATAAATTGGCGATCATTTTCATCCTGCATGTCTTGAATCGGATGTAATAATTCATGTCTTAAAGGCGCTAATAATTTTTCTGTTTGCTCTGCATCTATTGCATCATTCATATTTATACCAATCCACATTTTGTTTCGCACTGCGAAAATTATAATCTATTTTTTCTATAAATAGCAAAAAAGCAAACGTCCTAATCTGCATCTAAAATATAACTTGATTTAAACCATTCAAGCGAAAGGCTAAATATTTTATTTTCTAATTTTAAAAATAATTTTAACCCTTCGCTTTCAGGCCAGCTTAGGCAATCACGCCTTTTTTCTTAAGCTCATCTAATTTTTCTAGAGAAACGACTCGACCTAAAACCACTTGAGTATGTTCACCTAACAGCGGAGGAGCGGTTTTGTACTCAACAGGTGTCCGTGAAAGTCTGATTGGCGAACCAATTACCTTCAATTTTTCACGTTGCGGGTGATTCATCTCGACCAACATTTCTCTAGCAATGACTTGTGGTTCTTGAAAAGCTTGTTCCAAGTTATTGATTACCCCTACCGGAACTTTAGCTGCATAAATCGCATCTACCCACTCATCTGCAGTTTTAGTTAAGAAATGGTTTGATAAAATTTCGATAATTTCATCACGATGTTTAATTCGTTCTGCATTTCGGGCAAAACGCGCATCATTGGGTAAATCGGGTAAACCAATACTTCTACAGAGCTGAATAAATTGAGTGTCATTTCCACATGCAATAATAAAATCACGGTCAGAAGCTTTGAATACTTGGTAAGGCACAATATTGGCATGTGCATTGCCATAACGCTTAGGGATATTACCCGATGAAAGATAATTCATTCCCTGATTTGCCATAGTCGCAATTTGCACATCTAGCAAAGCCATATCAATGTATTGTCCTAAACCCGTCACATGACGGTTAAGTAAAGCAGCTTGTATGGCAATCGTAGAATAAAGTCCTGTAGCTAAATCAGAAAAGGCCACACCTACTTTTTGGGGACCACCGCCCGGTAAATCATCACGCTCACCTGTGACTGACATGAGTCCGCCCATTCCCTGAATAATAAAGTCATAACCAGGTTCTTCTGCTCTCGGGCCATTTTGACCAAAACCTGTAATTGAGCAATACACCAATTTCGGATTAATTGCAGATAAAGACTCATAGTCCAAACCATATTTTTTTAAAGAACCCGCTTTATAGTTCTCAATCACCACATCTGTGTCTTGAATTAAAGCTTTAATCAATTCTTGGCCATCAGGACTGGCAATATCGATGGCAACCGATAATTTATTGCGGTTTGTAGACTGATAATAAGCTGCTTCTTGAGTATCAGACCCAGAGTCATCTTTCATCCAAGGTGGTCCCCAAGAACGGGTATCGTCACCTACTTTTGGCCTTTCAATTTTGATAACTTCTGCACCTAAATCGGCCAGCGTTTGTCCACACCAAGGCCCAGCCAATACCCGACTTAAGTCAAGCACCCGAATTCCATTTAAAGCACCCATCTTCATCCCACTCTATCTGGTGATTCATTTCCTATAGGAAAATTTATCCATTTAAAATTTCGCATAGCGATATATATTTTTAATATACACACCTCATTTTAAAAATCAAACTTTAATTTTCCACTAAAAATGATGAATTTTTATAAGAAAATATAGCTTAAATAAATCAATAAATTAGCCAATCAAATACTAATAACAATATATCGCATTGCGAAATTAATTTTCAAAATATATTGTTTTGCGTTCATTCTTTGATTACTATCGCTTCAAATATTGATGATTTTACGAACATCACATTGATGTTTTTAGCATGTAGTAAAAGGATGAGACTATGATTCGAGATCAGGAAACACTAAATCAACTTGTTGATATGATTCGACAATTTGTTGAAGGTGTATTAATTCCTCATGAGAATGAAGTCGCTGAAACGGATGAAATTCCTCAAGATATTATTGAGCAAATGAAAGCGCTGGGCTTATTTGGTTTAACCATTCCAGAAGAGTACGAAGGCCTTGGACTTACAATGGAAGAAGAAGTCTATGTTGCTTTTGAATTAGGACGGACCTCTCCTGCTTTTCGTTCTCTGATTGGTACCAATAATGGCATTGGTTCAAGTGGTCTCATTATTGACGGTACTGAAACTCAAAAATCATTTTTCCTGCCACGTTTAGCTCGCGGTGAAGTAATCAGTTCTTTTTGCTTAACTGAACCCGATGCTGGTTCTGATGCTGCATCTTTAAAGACTAGTGCAGTAAAAGATGGCGACTTTTATATTTTAAATGGCACCAAACGCTTTATTACCAATGCCCCTCATGCTGGCGTATTTACAGTAATGGCACGCACAAGCTCTGATATTAAAGGCGCAGGGGGTATTTCTGCTTTTATTGTCGACAGCCAAACACCTGGCATTTCTTTGGGCAAACGCGATAAAAAAATGGGGCAAAAAGGCGCTCACACTTGTGATGTGATTTTTGAAAATTGTCGTATTCCTGCTTCAGCACTCATTGGTGGAGTTGAAGGCGTTGGTTTTAAAACTGCCATGAAAGTGCTTGATAAAGGCCGATTGCACATTGCTGCGTTAAGTGTTGGAGCCGCGACAAGAATGCTAGACGATTCTTTAAATTACGCCATCGAACGTAAGCAATTTGGACAACCGATTGCTGAATTCCAACTTATTCAAGCCATGCTTGCTGACTCAAAAGCCGAAATTTATGCAGCTAGATGCATGGTGTTAGACGCTGCACGTCTACGTGATGCAGGACAAAACGTCAGCACTGAAGCTTCCTGCGCAAAAATGTTTGCAACCGAAATGTGTGGTCGAGTCGCTGATCGCTGCGTACAGATCCATGGCGGTGCGGGTTACATCAGTGAATATGCGATTGAACGTTTTTATCGAGATGTTCGTCTGTTCCGTCTCTATGAAGGCACCACCCAAATTCAACAAATAATTATTGCCCGAAACATGATTCGCGCTGCGTCTTAATCAAATTTTAAGCACTTTAAAAAGATTTGAAGTGCATTCAATCAAATGTAGGTAATGGATTATGGCTACGAATTACAAAGAAGGTCTTTCTCGTATACAACCGCATACATGGAAAATTGCATTTATTTTTGCATTTCTGGCTCTATTGGTTGATGGTGCAGACCTGATGCTACTGTCTTATAGCTTAAATAGTATTAAGGCAGATTTTGGATTAAGTTCAGTCCAAGCAGGTATGCTCGGTAGTTTTACTTTAGCAGGTATGGCGGTTGGTGGAATTTTTGGGGGATGGGCATGCGATAAATTTGGTCGCGTGCGTATTGTTGTTATTTCTATTTTAATTTTCTCGCTCCTCACCTGTGGCTTAGGTTTTACTCAAAGCTTTCTTCAATTTGGTATTTTAAGATTTTTTGCATCACTTGGACTGGGTTCACTCTATATTGCCTGTAATACATTGATGGCCGAATATGTTCCGACACGTTACCGCACAACAGTCCTTGGAACCTTACAAGCGGGTTGGACGGTTGGATATATTGTTGCGACCTTACTTGCAGGCTGGATTATTCCCGATCATGGCTGGCGCATGCTGTTTTATGTTGCGATTATTCCCGTCATTATTGCTGTTCTCATGCATATTCTTGTACCAGAACCACAAGCATGGCAACAATCCCGTTTACAACAACCAACCGCTATACAAAACATTGAAAAAACCTCAGCGTTTAAGCTTATTTTTCAAGATAAACAGAACCGTAATATGTTTATTTTATGGGCATTAACCGCGGGCTTCTTACAGTTTGGCTACTATGGTGTAAATAACTGGATGCCTTCTTACTTAGAAAGTGAGTTAGGTATGAAGTTTAAAGAAATGACGGCCTATATGGTCGGTACATATACCGCCATGATTTTAGGTAAAGTCCTTGCAGGCATGATGGCAGATAAACTAGGTCGTCGTTTTACCTATGCCTTTGGTGCCATTGGTACTGCTATCTTCTTACCGCTTATTGTTTTTTATAACTCTCCAAGCAATATTTTATATTTACTCGTTACCTTCGGTTTCCTATACGGTATTCCTTACGGTGTAAATGCAACCTATATGACTGAAAGTTTTGCGACAGCCATCCGCGGTACAGCAATTGGCGGTGCTTATAATGTGGGTCGTCTTGGAGCAGCCCTTGCACCTGCCACAATTGGCTTTTTAGCATCTGGCGGTTCTATTGGTTTAGGTTTTGTTGTAATGGGTGCCGCATATCTGATTTGTGGTGTGATCCCCGCCCTATTCATTAAAGAAAAATTATATGACCCACAAAAGTCGTAAAGAGATCCATCACAAAATACCATATAGGTCATGTGTCTATACGGTGATGGTTCTAACGATCTAAACATGTGTTTTAAATCGTTAGCAGGAAATAAGGAGTTTTCTTTCGCAAGGTTGCTCCTTATTTCCAAACATGTAGAGTTTATCTACTCTTCATTTTAATTTTTTAGGTAAGCTTAGTTCTCAAGGGAGCTAAGCTTAAAAATGCAGGCTCCCTCATTACTTAGAAAATCAACTTGCGTGCTTAAAACTATCAATTTGCTTAATTTCATAAGGCAAACCGACATAGTTTTCAGCCAAGGTCGTTTTACCTGCAATTGACCCGAGCACGTAACTCAACTCTGCTTGTTTAATCTTATGATCAAACTCACTTTCAGTTTCAAAACGATGCAATAAATGAGTCATCCACCAAGAAAAACGCTCAGCTTTCCATACACGTTGTAGGCATTTTTCAGAATATTCATCAATGCCCTGTTCAGAACCTTCGGCATAATATTGAATGAGTGCACTTGATAAATACGCGATATCAGAAGCCGCGAGATTTAAGCCTTTTGCTCCTGTCGGTGGAACAATATGAGCAGCATCACCTGCTAAAAACAGTTTTCCGAAACGCATCGGTTCTGTCACAAAGCTACGTAACGGCGCGATACTTTTTTCAATAGAAGCTCCAGTAACGAGCTTTTCACGGCTTTCAGGGTCTAGGCGGTTTTTTAACTCATCCCAAAACTTTTCATCAGACCAGTCTTCTACGTGATCGGTTAAAGGGACTTGTAAATAATAACGGCTACGTGTTTCTGAGCGCATACTGCATAAAGCAAATCCACGTTCTGACTGTACGTAAATTAGTTCATCGGCTACAGGTGGAACATCGGCCAACACACCTAACCAGCCAAACGGATAAACTTTTTCAAAAGTCTTAATCTTATCTTCGGGCACACTTGCACGGCAGACGCCATGGTAGCCATCACAACCTGCTATAAAGTCACACTCAATTTGAAAGGCTTTACCTTGGTACTCAAACTCAACTTTGGGCGCAGTGTAGAAATCTTTAACCTGTACATTTTGAGCTTCATAAAATGAAGTCAGCTGCTCTGCTTCACGCGCAGTCATTAAATCTTTAGTCACTTCGGTCTGACCATATACGGTCACTTGTTTTCCACCCGTTAGTGCGGCCAAATCAACCCGATGTTTTACACCATTGGTTAAGATTTCAATGCCTGAATGCGGTAATCCTTTGGCTTTTAAATTTTGGTCAACGCCTGCTTGTTTAAGTAAGTCGACCGAAACTTGCTCTAAAATTCCTGCGCGTATCCGTGAAGCCACATATTCAGCACTACGTTGCTCAACAATAATATGATCGATTCCAGCTTTATATAGAAGTTGCCCAAGCAATAACCCTGCTGGTCCAGAACCAATAATTGCAACCTGTGTCTTTAAAATATCCATAACTTCATCCTTGTTTCATCCTGACTTTTAAATTACTGGCTTTAAGTTTTGTGCACTATGTATCCAAGACGAAAATAACCGTTTATCATTTAGTTTGTCCGAATAGCGGACAGAAACAACCAAAATAACAGGAATGAAAGGATGCCTTCTCTCAATGCTTTTTTAGAGCACCCAAACTCGCATGAGAAAATTCGTCAAGAAGACTACATTGCAGGATTAGCAAAAGGCTTAGCTTTACTGGAAGCTTTTGGAACAGATCGACAACGGCTCAATGTGACTCAAGTGGCCGAACGAACCGGTATTAGTCGCACGGCGGCAAGGCGTTATCTAAAAACTTTAAAATACTTAGGCTATTTAGAAACAGATGAACATTACTTTTGGCTCACCCATCGTGTACTACGCTTTTCGAGTTCTTATTTAAGCTCTGCCCATCTGCCTAAAGTTGCTCAATCATTTTTAAATCTTTTGTGTGCGCAGACGTCTCTGACTTTTTCGATTGTGGTGCTGGACGATAATGAAGTCGTGCCGATTGCCCGCAGTTATTTACCGCAGCAAGATAATTTACGCGTAAGCCCTTATGGGATGCATTTAGGAAACCGACTCCCTGCCCATGCAACTTCCACAGGTAAAGTGTTACTTGCAGCACTGCCTGAAGAAGCTCAGCACACATGGGTAAAAACCTATGGTTTAAAACGCTTAACGCCATTTACCATTGTCGATGAGTCACAGTTTTTTGAAGTGCTTAAGGGCATTTCATTATCAGATTATTGCCTTTCCAAAGAAGAACATGAGCTTGGCGTGATTGCGATTGCAGTGCCTGTTTTTAATGCACAAGGTCAAGCGGTGGCAGCGCTTAACTGCATGTCTCAAACCAACCGTGTACAAGAAGATTATTTGGTTCAGCAAATTTTGCCATTGCTGCGCAACACGGCAAATGAACTCAGAAATGTGATTTAAATAGACATAGAAACTCTTGTCATCAATTAGAGGTACAAGAGTTTCAACTCATAATTTTAAATTGCGAACCTTTTAACTCGCTGGTTTGCCAGAACTAATGAAAGAACGAATACGAGCCCATTGAGCCGCTAAAAAATATTGAAAAAATTACTTACAGCAATTTTTAGGCATTGATTTGGTGAGGAAGATTTTGTTCTATAGACATGGCTTTTTGCCAGCTTTCTAAGCTTTCTAGACTTTTTACATATTGTTCAATATTAAGATATTTTGATCGAATATTTAAAGAATTAATTAGACCATAGACTACGAAACCAATCATAAAATCTGCACCCGTTAAGCAATTGTCTACTAAGAATTTTTTGCCTACTAATTGTTGATCTAAATATGAAAAAACTTTATCCAATTCAGCATGCGCATATTGATCTAAGAACTTTAATTGAGTGCCATTTTTTAACTCAATCGAATTAAAAATATTTAATAAATATGGAACCATAGCTGAACTTTCTGAAAAATGAACCCACTGTAAATAATCAAGATAACTGTCTGAATCTTTCGCAGGCATAAGTTGAGGAGCAAACTTTTCAATCAAAATTTCTACAATGGCACCTGATTCAGCAATTACTTTTCCATCGAGCTCAATCACAGGTGATTTTCCTAAAGGATGAATGTTTTTTAATTCTTGAGGTGCAAGATTTGTAGTTTTATCTCGAAAATAACTTTTTAATTCGTAAGGTTGTTTAATTTCTTCAAGTAACCACAGAATGCGAAATGAGCGTGAAGCATTTAAATGATGAAGAATAATAGACATTAATTTTCTCTTTTAAACTAGAAGGTCAACAAAGTGAGGCCTAACTATATAGACCTATAGACGACCGGTCTAATATTTTTTGTTATCAGCTCAGCATTTGTCTGATTAAGTAATAAAGTAAATGTGTTAAAAACATAAAAAAACCACATCCGTAGATATGGTGACAAATTGGCTTTTAATTTTATCGACTGTCTAGCGTATTCTGAGGCCTCAAATTACATTAACTACCTAAACTGCGAAAAAAACAATCCACTACTATTACAACAAGAACGTATTGGCGTGATCGATTTTGATGCACAAGGTCAAGCTGTGGCAGCACTTAACTGTATGTCTCAAACCAACCGTGTACAAGAAGATTATTTGGTTCAACAAATTTTGCCATTGCTGCGCAACAAGCAAATGAACTCAGAAATGTGATTTAAATAATGTATTAAAAAGACCTCATCTACTTGAACAAGGCCTTTTAATACGCAAAGCGAAAGTTTATTGCTCAGATTCAAACTCTTTAATTGCCTCTTTAGCAATACGAAAACTATCTACAGCAGCAGGCACACCACAGTAAATTGCAACCTGTAAGAGCACTTCACGAATTTTCTCTTTAGGTACACCATTCCGTAGTGCACCTTTAACATGTAATTTTAATTCATGCGGACGATTTAAAGCCGAAATCATTGCCAAGTTAATTAAACTACGCTCAGGCTTACTTAACTCTTCACGTCCCCAAACAGCTCCCCAGCAATATTCAGTGACTAACTCTTGAAGAGGAAGATTAAATTCATCCGCATTGTTGATTGAATTATTTACATATTCTTCACCAAGAACTTGTTTACGGATTGCCAAACCCTTTTCAAATTTTTCATTACTCATATATTCAATCCTCCAAACAAGGTGTATTTAATTTCTAGATAATCTTCAATACCGTATTTAGAACCTTCACGCCCCATACCAGACTGTTTAATTCCACCAAAAGGCGCAACTTCATTTGAAATAAGGCCCTTATTAATTCCGACCATGCCATATTCAAGCTGTTCACTCATTCGCCAAGCACGACCTAAATCTTTGGTGTAACAATATGCAGCTAAACCAAATTCAGTTGCATTTGCCATTTCAACAGCTTGTTGCTCGGTTTCAAATTTGAATATGGCAGCCAATGGACCAAACGTTTCTTGGGTTGCAACATCCATATCTGCGGTAACGTCTGCAATAAGAGTCGGTTCAAAAAACAATTCACCCGCTATATGCTTTTTACCACCAACCACAAGACGACCTTTTTTATCTAAGGCATCTTGAATATGAGCTTCAACTTTTTTCACCGCATTGGCATTAATTAAAGGTCCAATGTCATGCCCTACTTCTAATCCATTACCAATATTAAAGTTTTGAATTTTTAAGCTCAAAGCAGCAATAAACTTTTCATAAATGCCAGCCTGCACTAAAAATCGATTAACGCACACACAGGTTTGCCCTGCATTTCTAAATTTAGCAATGAGTGCCCCCTCAATTGCTGCATCTAAATCGGCATCATCAAATACAATAAACGGCGCATTGCCACCCAACTCTAAGGAAACTTTTTTTAAGGTTTTTGCTGAACGCTCAAGCAGCATTTTGCCGACTGGAGTTGACCCCGTAAAAGTAAATTTGCGTACAACATCACTTTCAAAAATCGCATCACCAATATGAACTGCATCGCCTGTAATCACACTAAAGATTTCAGCAGGTACACCAGCTTGCACAGCTAAGTCCACTAAAGCCAAAGCAGTAAAAGGCGTTTCAGGCGCCGGTTTTACAATACAAGGACAACCTGCCGCCAAGGCTGGAGCAACCTTACGCGTAATCATGGCAGCTGGAAAATTCCACGGCGTAATAGCTGCAACGACGCCAATAGGCTGTTTATTTACGACAATTCGAGCATCAGGATATGGGCTTGGGATAATATCGCCATATACTCGTTTTGCTTCTTCGGCAAACCATTCAATAAAACTTGCAGCATATAAAATTTCACCTTTAGCTTCAGCTAAAGGCTTTCCTTGCTCACTCGTTAAAATAAAAGCCAAGTCATCTGCATTTAAAATAATTAAATCGAACCATTTTTTTAAAATCATTGATCGATCTTTTGCTGTTTTATTTTTCCATAGCGGCCAAGCTTCTTTGGCAGCTTCAATGGCACGCTCGGCTTCAGCCTTACCCATATTTGGGACAGTACCAATAACTTCTAATGTCGCCGGATTTAAAATTTTGGATGTTTGTTGATGGTCCGCATCGCACCACTTTCCAGCAACAAAGGCTTGCTGACGAAATAAAGCGAGTTCATTAAGCTGCATGATCATTATCCTGTTGAGATCTTCTGCATTGATAGTGGAGCGATACATAAATTAAATAGCTCACCATCAACTTTGTATTATGGCATACCAAAAATTAATTTAAAAAATTTTCGGTATGCCCGAATGTTTAAATATCTTTAAAAATAATAAAACAGCGTTAAGTTAAGCAACTTATTCCACTGGTTATCATCCCCTTGTGCCAATGAATCTTGAGTCCCACCAATGAATGGGTCATTTTTACTCATGATGTATTCAGCCACCAAAGATAGCTGTTTATGGTCAATAGACACACCAATAATATTACGGATCGAATCTTTCATATTGTCCTGATCTTTGTCGTACTGACTGTACATAAAGTACGGCGTAATGTTTCCAATCTGCTTAACATTTTTGAAAGAATAGCCCACATCTGCCGTATAGAACGTTCCTTTGTTAGCGACATAATATTCAGTGTCGTAAGAGCCCATGAGCGACTGATTAGGATTAAGCTGGTCCTGATTAGTTACGTCATTTTTACCGCCTGTAAGGGTCACATTAAAATTGCCATAATTGGCTTTACCAAAAAGAGCCCATGCATGACGACGCCCATCACTCGAAGCAGCTTTATTTTCAATATCGGATGTCCAATATGAACCACCGAGCTGTGTTGTTAAACCATTAATTCCAAGATTTACATCTTGAGTCACTCGGCCTACCCACATGTTCTTTTCTTGCAAATCAGTTTTATTCGGATCGTCTGAACTGACATAATTTGCAGTGTAGCGAGCTGAATCTTGTGTAGAACCTGTGTAGTTACCACCATCTACCGCAAAATACCCTACATCAAACTTGGTTGCTGTTGGCAATTCAAAGTGATAATTCAAACCAAGATTATGAACGTCTTCTAAACCGGCTGTTGTGCTCATACTTCCATATAAGCTATTGCCCCAGAAACGTCCCGGTCCAAATGGAATCGGCTGAACACCTGCCACAACTTGATCTGTTTTATTTAATTTGTACCCTACATAACCATCAATCAACGTAGAAAAATCACATAGACGATCATATTGATAACAACGATATTCCGCATGACCAAATAACGATCCACGCTCATAGTCCAATTTTAACTGCGCAGCATCAAAACGAATTTTTTGATCAGAAGCAGACTCTCCATAGTGTTTATCTTGATAGTTAGCGCGAACATAACCTGATACGGTGAGCTTCCCGTATTCACTATCGCTATTTCCAAAATTTACACCTGCGTAACTCGGATAGATTACGGCCATCAATGCTGTGCTTAGAGCCGCTTTTAAATAGCTTTTTTTCATTGTCGGATTCCTTTCACTACAATGCTTATTGAGGTAATTTTGCATTTAACGCGGGTGCAGAACATTTAATCTTTCCTAGATTAAAGATGTAATACACCACCAGACTCACCACCAATCCAATGACCCATGAAATATCCGCATCCGGAATTACATCGGCTAATGCACCTGTAAAGAACGCATTTTTTAAGAACGGAATTTGTACCGCGATACCAATGAAATAAGCCGTAAGCGCTTTTGCATTAAATTTGCCGTAAATACCACCATCACGTGCAAAGATTGATTGAATGTCATAAGACTTTTTATTAACTACATAGAAATCTAATAAATTAATAGAAACCCATGGCACCAAAATAAATAACAAGGCAAAAATCACATTTAAGAAGAAACTAATAAAGTTACTTGATGCCCAAAGCGCAGTTAAAGTCGCTAGAATTAACACGATGATTGATAACACGACTCGGATATTTCGGCTTGGCATCCATTGCCCTGCAAAAGTCTGAATAGAGGTAATACACGACAGAACCGCACCATATAGGTTCATGGCATTGTGACCAATGATATTGCATAAGAACAAAATCATAAGAACATAACCGAATAGCCCAGTACCAGACTTTACCGCTTCCATTGCATCTGTGGTTGAACCAATGCTGACCGCAATCGTGCCAAATGCCATGGCAAAAATAGTTCCCAAAGATGCACCTAAATAGGTAAAGATGAATGGTTTATAAATGCCAATCGACTTTGGTAAATATCTTGAATAGTCTGAGGTATAAGGTGAAAAACTAATTTGCCATACAGCACATAATCCGAACATGGCAAACCAGCTTTTCATGTGGAAAGAACCTTTGGCTAACACATCTGCATTAATATGCGGCACCATAATCATTAGGCCAATGAGCAATGAACCACCCATGAACCAAGTCCCAATTTTATTGAACTTGTGAATAAAGTGGTAACCGATCACCCCTATCGTTGTTGCAGCAATTGCCCCAAGAACTGTAGCAATTGGAACAGGAATCGCTGGAACAACGGTATGAAGGGTTTTCCCTGACAAAATAATGTTAGAGATGAAAAAACCTAAATAGATGAGTGTTGTAAACAGTACAACTAGCAATGCCCCATAACGCCCAAACTGTGCGCGGCTCTGAATCATTTGAGGAATGCCGACCTGTGGTCCTTGTGCAGAAGTCAAAGCTAGAATTGCTGCGCCAAAAAAATGTCCGCAGCAGATCGCAAGCAATGCACTTACAATATTGAGGTTAAACGTTAAAACTGACATTGCTCCCGTAATTACGGCAAGCGGTGCAATATTGGTACAAAACCATAATGTGAATAGATCGCGAACTTTCCCATTACGTTCAGAGGGAGCAACATAATCAATAGAATGGCTTTCGATTGCGAAAGCATTATTGCTATTTTCGTTTTGGCTCATATCCTTAATCTCTCTTTGAGGAATTCATTTCCTCAACATCAAAAAATCTGCTCAGCCAAAGTCATTTCAATATGACTTGGCTTCATCTTTTTATTTCCTTTTACAAACCGATCATTGATCTGTTTGTGTTGTTTTAGCCAAGAAAAAGGTAAAGCCCGTCCGATTGATACTATTATTGAGCATCAATACATCTAGTTTTACTTTTTAACTATTTAAAGGCTTTAGTTGATTGTTAAATTTGACTGATTCATTTTTTCATCCTTGAAATTAAAATCCCGATATAGTTTCTGACCCAAGTCATGACTTATCTCATGACGAATGGATCATCAATTGGCTCATCTGAGGTACGTAACCAAACTGTTTTAGTGGTGGTGTAATCTAAAACAGCATTTGCGCCGCCTTCTCGACCATGCCCCGAAAGCCCATGTCCACCAAAAGGTGCGAGTGGAGAAACAGCGCGGTAGGTATTTAGCCAAACAATTCCCGAACCAATCACTTTAGTCATACGATGAGCACGACTTAAATTGGTGGTAAAGACTCCTGCTGCCAGTCCGTAAGGCGTACTATTGGCTTTTTGCACGGCTTCCGCTTCATCTTTGAAACTATCTACTGATAAAACCGGACCAAATAGTTCAGTTGTAATGCAATCTGCTTGAGGTGCATCAGTACAATCTAAAATGGTCGGTGGATAGTAATAACCTGCTCGCTCAAGGCTTTTACCACCGGTAAGAAGTTTTGCACCTTGCTGGATTGAGCTTGCAACGACTTGCTCAATTTTTTGGCGTTGGCGTAAGGTACAAAGTGGTCCAAACTCAGTTGCCATCTCATGCGGTAAACCAATTTTTATGGTTTGTACACGCTCAACCAAACGCTGAACAAATTCATCTTTAATGCTTTCTTCAACCAGTAAACGAGAACCTGCTACACAACTCTGCCCAGTGGCAGCAAAAATAGCAGCGACCTGAGCATTTACAGCACTTTGAATATCTGCATCAGCAAATACAATAAATGGAGATTTACCACCTAATTCGAGTGAGACTTTGGCAAGATTTTCAGCCGAGTTACGTACAATGTGCCGCGCAGTTTCTGGACCACCCGTAAACGCAACATGGGCAACAGCAGGATGACTACTCAGCACGGCGCCACATTCAGGTCCGAAACCTGTAATCACATTGACCACTCCAGCCGGAAAACCAGCCTCATGTACTAATTTAGCAAAAGCTAATAATGGCCCAGGGCCATCTTCAGATGCTTTTAGCACGACTGTACAACCTGCCGCTAAAGCTGGACCAACCTTCACTGCCGATAGAAATAACTGACTGTTCCAAGGGACAATTGCAGCAACCACGCCTACTGGTTCACGAACAATCCATGCTTGCATATCCGCTTTATCAATCGGTAGAAAACTACCCTCTAATTTGTCGGCAATACCTGCATAGTATCGATAATATTCAGCAACATAGGCAATCTGGCTAGAGGTTTCACGAATAATTTTGCCTGTATCACTGGTTTCAATTTGAGCAAGTTGCGGTGCAGCTTTTTCAATTAAATCAGCTAACTTATAAAGTAATTTACCCCGCTGTGAAGCAGTTAAACCCGCCCAATCAGGTGCTTTTAACGCGTGAGATGCTGCCTCAACCGCTCGATTCACTTCATCGGTTCGAGCTTCCGGCATGTTTGCCCAGACCTCACCCGTTGCAGGATTAATACTTTCAAAAGTTGCTGCACCAGATTCAAACTGACCATTAATATAAAGCTGAAAGTCTGCTGTCATGATATTCGCCTCTATGCAAATGCCGGCATAACTTCATTGATCATACGTTCCAATGATGCTTTTTTACGTTCAAAGCTCATGCCCGTATCAATCCAGAAAGAATATTCGTTGTAGCCCATTGCTTCATAAGCTTTTAAGCGTTCAATGACTTCTTGAGCTTGTCCAATCACGTTATTTTTGCGCATCGCTTCTGGTGTATAAAAAGGATGTGCAGCCATTTCCTCTTTTGTGATAGGTGCAATTAAACCTTGAGTAATTTCACGCTCATTTTTAAACCAAGCACCAAAGTAGTTATAGAATGCATTGATTTCATCTGCTGCCAGTTGTGCATCTTCTTCACTGTCTGCAACATAAGTATGGCGCAGCAACATAATTTCAGGGCGCTGAATTTCATTGAACTTTTCACAAGCCGCATTGAAATGCCCCATAAGCTTTTCAACTTCTTCATCACCAAAATGCAAAGGTGTTACCTGTACATTACAGCCATTTTGCACAGCAAATTCATGGCTATTTGGATCACGGGCTGCAACCCAAATTGGTGGGTGCGGTTGTTGAAGCGGTTGAGGTGCCGAGGTCGTTTTTGGAAACTGCCAAAATTCACCTTTATGCTCATAATCGCCTTTCCAAAGGTTTTTAATTGCGGGAATCATTTCACGTAAACGCTGACCAGCACTCCATGCATCCATGCCCGGAACCATACGTTCATATTCAAACGAATAGGCACCGCGAGCAATACCAATATCTAAACGACCATTGGTAATAATGTCGGTCATTGCAGCTTCACCTGCAAGTTTAATCGGATGCCAAAATGGTGCTACCACCGTGCCAGTACCTAGACGAACATTTTGAGTTTTATTCGCTAAATCAACCAGATTTAAAAATGGGTTTGGTGCAATGGTAAAGTTCATGGCATGGTGTTCGCCTGTCCAAACCGCATGCATACCGCCACGGTCTGCAATCTGGCAAAGCTCAATCATTTCATCATAGAGTTGTTTCTGGGTTTGCTGATCAGAAACACGTTCCATATGCACAAATAATGAAAAACGCATGATTAAACTTCCTCTTTAACGATTTGACGAACTGTACCTGTTGTCTGATTTCCGTAATAAACACCATAAGTTTTTAAATGGTTTTCTTTACGATAGCGCATCAACATACTTTCTAGAGCGCTGTCTACAAACTCAAGTTTCTCTAGGTCATTTAAATCGACAAACTGACCTTTAGTTGCTTGAGCTACGGGTGTATTGCATAAAAATGAAATATATTGCTGCTGGTTTTCAACGTTTTCATATACAGAGTAAATGAAGTTAGCAGAAGCATCTGGCTGATATTGTGCAAAAATTTTCTCAAGCGCTTTATCTGCACCGTCTTTATCAACCATTACATTTGGAATAGTCCATTTATGATCGGCAGTTTCTTCAAGTAAAATGGTATTTTCATGACCAATAATTGCGCTCATCACGACTTTAGGACCAGAAATGACCTCGGCAGAAAGTTTGGCTGGTGTAAAATATCCACCACGATAATAGCCAAGGCCTGCAAAACCGGTTGAAGCAAAATCTTCAACTTTACCAATTAAAATTGCATGGTCCCCTGCATCGACAACTTGATAGGTTGTACAGTCGAACCATGCACTGACATGATCGATAAGCGGATTTTGGCAAGCACTTTTTGACCATGAAAGATTTGCAAAACGGTCTTCACTTGGACGAGCAAACGTATTAGAAACATCTTTTTGCTCTTCTGCCAAAATATTGATCGCAAAATGAGGTGTGTTTGCAAAGTTATGATAATTGCTTGATGTCTTGGCAATACTTACAAGAAGTAAAGCTGGGTCCAAAGACACCGAAGCAAAAGAGTTCGCTGTAAAGCCAAGTGGCGTTCCATCGTCTTTACAGGTTGTGACTACCGTAACGCCTGTCATAAATGATCCGAAAGCATCACGTAGTTCACGTATTTTATTAATAGTATCCATTTCACTCATTGTTATATTCCTTCAGCAATGTGTGGCAAATTAAACGCTGGTTTCCAACCACGTTTGCATTGCATTATTCACTTTGTCAGGTGCAGTTAAGTTCACCATGTGACGTTCATTTTCAATGACAATTGCAGTGCCATGTTTTGCCTGATTCGCCATTTGCTGTGCCATTTCTGCTGTTGAATTCGGATCATCCGTTCCGGTCAACACCAAAGCAGGACACGTTATCTTTGACCAATCATCTGCATAGGTTTCATCACCTTGCGCAAACGCAGAATATGCAGTTGTATAACCAGACAAGTCGACATTTTCCAACCATGATTTCACTTTGGCTGCTGCTATACGCTCTACTTCGCTTTCACCAAACCAGCGCTGTAGCGGAGTCTCAACATCAATACGGCCTGTTTTTAACTCTTCAGCTCTTTGGATTACAGCATTACGTGCCTGTGCTGTACGTTTATATACACCATTGAGTACAGCCATCCGTTTAACTAAATCAGGACGGGTAACACTGACTCCTGTCGTAATGAGAGATCCCATTGAATGTCCAGCTAAATTTACAGGACCTAGATTTAAGGCTGTAATAAATTCGATGGTCCATTCAACAAAATCTTGTAATTTTGCTTCTGCCGGTAATTTAGTGCTTTGCCCATGTCCCGGCATATCCAATGAAATTACATGATAATGTTTAGAAAAATATTCAATTTGTGGATACCATGCCGCAGCTTGCATTCCCACTCCATGGATCAGAACCAGAGGCTCTCCTTCGCCTTGCTCAAAATAGTGAGCAATACGGTTATTTGACAGCTGCAGGGTTTTTGACATCATGGCCTAACTCTTCCAAATCTTTATAACGATCACCAATACGATGATGTGGTCGACCACCTGTTGCTGCACCAATTACAACAACAAGTTCATCAGCAGCAGGCGCATCTGGAATTGCAAATTGCAGTGTTAAGTAATGAGAACGGCGGCCCTCATCATTTTTATCCATCATTGGAATTAAAATCGGTGCATTTGCTGGGCCACGCGTATTATTAAATGCCAAATAAGATTTCGCACCGACTGCACTACGGTAAGTATTACCAAAATGTAAGGTGTGAATTAAAGCGGATGCATGTTCAAGTTCACCGTTTAAGCCAACCACCGCACTTTTACCAAAAGCTTCAACTGCTTCACCAGAACCCACTTCATCAAGAATAAGCTTGGTTAAATGTTCGCTTAAGATGGGTGCAATACGGCGAATTTCTGGTGCTAGGTCTTCTACATAGCCTTGGCCTGCCCACGGATTTTTAATTACCGCTGCGGCTGCCACCATTTTTAAAGGCTTTGCTGCTTCTTTGCCACCATCAACATAAGTTGTTTCTACATGAAGCACTGTTTTACGTATGAGTTCCATTGCTCTTCCTTGCAAGTAAATTATCTTGTCATTCGTATTATGGTATACCATAATACATACTGAAAAAAAAGCAAGAGTTTGCTATGCTAATTTTTATTGAAAAACATGTAATGAAACTCAACATGTTAAAAAACAGGAAAATTTAATTATTTATGAATCTTAAAATTGAAAACCCGCCCGTAACTTTACGTGAGCTGTGTTTAGATAAAGTACGTAATGCTATTATTACCGGTTATTTCCCATCAGGAAAAAGATTGGTTGAAAGAACGTTATGTGAAGAGCTCGGAGTGAGCCGCTCTGTGGTTCGTGAAGTGATACGTTATTTAGAGGCAGAAGGTTTAGTTGAGATTTTGCCCAATAAAGGCCCGATCGTTTCTCTACTTAACTGGGAAATTGCTTCACAAATTTATGAAATTCGCCTTTTATTAGAACAAAGTGCTGTTGTGGACTGCACCAAAAACCTAGATGAAGAAACTGCTGAAAAATTAAAACTTCTATTAGAAGATCTTAAAGCTGCTTTTGCTGCGGATGACATCAATCTTATTATTGCGACTTCAACCCAGCTTTATCAAACCATCTTCACAACCGCAAAACACCATATTGCATGGGAAGTTGTTCAACGCTTAAATGGTCGAATTAGTCGTCTTCGTGCCATGACCATGAAATCGACAAAACGTGAAATCTCAGGTTATCAACGCATCAAAAATATGTGTGAAGCAATTTATCTTCATAAAGACCCTGAAATGGCAAAACAAGCCGTTGCTGAGCATGTTACCGAAGCGGCTGCCATTGCTAAAAATATTTTAGAGGCCTGAGATAACACAATTTAGAAAAATTTATATAGTTTTAGCTTAAAAATATAGGGAAATACGATATGTCTGCATACTGGATTGCTCATGTCACTATTCATGATATGGAACAGTACAAACAATATATAGCAACAGCTCCACAAGCTTTTCAAAAGTATGGAGCTAAATTTCTTGCCCGTGGCGGAGCTTCAGAAGTCTTAGAAGGAAAAGCATTTGAACGCCATGTGGTGATTGAGTTTCCAGATATGGAAACTGCACGAGAATGCTATTTTTCACCTGAATATCAGCTTGCCAAAAGTAAACGCGAAGGCTGTTGCGATGTGATGGTTAGCTTTGTTGAAGGTATCTAAATTACTGAATGGATTTCTTAACAGAGAAATCCATTTTATTTTAAGTCGTTATATCAGCTAGCTCATTTATATGTCTTAAATGAACCCCACCAAAAAACACTCCAGCACCTTTTCCCTCTCATCCACTTGATTCGAGTCTAAAAGCTGAATGATTCCACCTTCAATCATATATAAAAATAGTTTTGCATCCTGAAAAGTCGCATCAGTTTTAAGTGCTCTAAGCTGGCTATAGATTTCATTGATTAGCCATGTTCTATATTTAATCGCAACTTGATAGGCTTTTGGATAGGTCAGTTTCGTTTCAAAAATGGCTTTAAATAGCAAATAGTAGAGTCCTTCTAAATCGGTGTGTAAAAGATAAATCGCCTTGAGTTTATCCTTCACGCTTGTGCCTTGGTCGTACTCAACAATTGAAACTACTTTTTCTTTTAAACGTTCTTTTTGTACGATCAAACAGATTTCAACAAACCGCTCTTTAGAGTGAAAGTAGTTATAAAAAGTCGCTTTTGGAATTCCGCACTCTTTCACGATTCTGTCGACCCCAACAGTATGAAACCCGTAATGGTGAAATAGATTAATTGACTTATTTATGACTTGTATGGCACGAGTTGGGAGAACTAACTTTGGCATGGTTTTACCGTTATAAATTCTTGTTGTTTCTAAACGAGATACTTTTGGGGAGAAAAAAAGGCATAGCAAAGCCGTAAAGACTGTGCGTGGCACATCTCAAGTTTGTTATTGCTAAGTTTTAAATAAAAAAGACTTAAAGCCTGAGAACCTTAGGGCGTTCAAGCTGCTTTATTTTTTAAGCTGTGTCGTTATAGCTTTTGGCATCGAGAGCCAAGAAATAATGGATGTGCAAAGCCAACTCCTTTTTATTGGGAGTTCTGCCGACATTAAAATTATGGTGGCAGAACGAAGGGGGTTCGCGGACTGGCCTTAAGACTCCAGCACACCCAAGGGTGTCCCCCTCCGTTCTGAACTGCACCCCATAAGTTAGACTCTTTAAACTTATAAGGTGTGTCCTATGCCAGTTCCAAAGCATTCAAAAGAGTTAAAACTAAAAGTAATTCAGGCTTATTTAGATGGGAGTAAAGGCTATAAAATTCTTTCCAAAGAGTTTAATGTAGATCTCCAAACCATCCGTTTATGGATTGAAAACTATAAAGCACATGGTACTGATGGGCTTAATGTTAAAATTAAAAAGACTTATTATTCTCCAGAATTTAAAATCAATGCGATACAAATGCTTCTTGATAAGATACCCGTAAGAGAAGTAAGAAGACGATTAAATCTGAGCGGGACGTCAATTTTAAGAAGATGGTTAGCTCAGTATCATAAAGAAGGGATTGCTGGTTTTAATACTAAACGGACTTATACCAATATGACTAAGCAAGATAAAATCAAAGTAGTTAAGCCAATCAGAGATGATAAAGACAAGTCTCAACAAGAACTCATTGATGAGGTTACAGCTTTGCGCGCAGAGGTCGCTTTCTTAAAAAAGCTAAAAGCCTTAAAACTGAAGCAGCGTACTTAAGTTCAATTTCTACTGCAGACAGTGTTCAAGTTGTTTCAGAATTAAGGCACATCTATCCATTGAAACTATTACTCGGTATCGCGAAGATAGCCCGTAGTACTTATTTCTATCACATGAAAGCTGTACGCTCTAATGATAAATATACTGAGCTAAAACAAAATATTAAGTCGATATATCACAAGCACAAAGGATGTTACGGCTATCGTAGAATTACTCTTGCTTTGAAAAGTGCAGGAATAATGATTAACCATAAATGCGTATATCGCCTCATGAAAACTATGGGACTCAAATCAAGGATCAGAGCACTAAAATATCGCTCATATAAAAGTGGTTGTGTCGGGATGGTGGCTGATAACATTTTACAACGGCAATTTAAAGCAAATCGGCCAAATCAGAAATGGGCAACTGATGTAACGGAATTTAATGTGAATGGTGAAAAACTTTACCTATCCCCAATTATAGATTTATTTAATGGGGAAATTATTACGTTCCGAATCCAACGCAAACTCAATTATGAGTTAGTAAAAGAGATGCTCATTCATGCTTTGGCTAAACTTAAACAACATGAAAAACCAATTCTCCATTCCGATCAAGGATGGCAATATCAAATGGCCCATTACCAGCAGCAATTAAAGCAACATGGTTTAATTCAGAGTATGTCTCGTAAGGGAAATTGTTTGGATAATGCTGTAATAGAAAGCTTCTTTGGAATATTAAAATCGGAATGCTTTCATGGTGAAAAATTTCAATCAATTGATGAATTAGAGAAAACTGTAAAAGAGTACATTCATTATTATAATCATGAGAGAATCAAGGTGAAGCTACAAGGTTTATCCCCTGTACAATATAGAAATCAGTTTTTAAAAACTGCTTAATTAACTGTCCAACTTTATGGGGTC
Source organism: Acinetobacter sp. WU_MDCI_Abxb74 (assembly GCF_025513915.1). Lineage (NCBI taxonomy): Bacteria > Pseudomonadati > Pseudomonadota > Gammaproteobacteria > Moraxellales > Moraxellaceae > Acinetobacter > Acinetobacter sp. WU_MDCI_Abxb74. The sequence continues at coordinate 112,784 of NZ_JAHPRP010000001.1, read as the reverse complement.
AGATCATTCCCGCCGCAGAGGGGGCACGAGGGTGCACACACTAAAAGTAAAAACCTTTAATGCTCCTAAGGGACGGTCCGCGACGACCGACTGGCAATGTAGGCCAGCAGGCAAAGGATAGTGTCCTGTCCTATTGCAGTCAAGCACACAAAATGCCATTTGCTTTAAATTAAATCATTAGAAAAGTAAGGCTAAATAATGAGTTGGTTATTGTTAAGTGGGGGTTGTAGAGGAATAGTTTTTAGATCTCTATTTCTAATTTTATTTCTTTTCTATATTGCATAGACAGAAGCAATTTTTTATTTATCATATGCTAAATGTAAATTAATTTTATAAAATTATGACTAAAAATATGGATGATCCATTTTCACCTTGTATATATATCGGGGAACCCATTCAGCATAAATCAGAATATGATTGCTTAACAGCTATCTATACAGTATTAAAAAGTTTAAATAGCTGGTCTTATATCTTTGCAAATTTTCATATAGAAGGTCGTCAAATTGACTTTGCTATCTTCACTAGAAACAATATTCTTCTTATTGAAGCAAAAGGCTATACATTACCAGTAAGTGGAGAGATCAATGGTCAATGGATTCAACATGGATCTTATGGTACAACAAAAATTGGAAATGCATATAACCAAGCTTTAAACGCTAAAAATGCTTTACGTGATGGTATCCAAAAAAAAATTCATATTAATGGTTATCCTAATGCTGCCGTAATCATTTCGCCCATTATTCCTCTTGGTTCAAAACTAACCAAAGGAGATTTTAAAGTTAAAATTTCTGAGTTAAATGCACTTTCAGATATAATTTCCCAATCCTCTAGTGCGACTATCAGTCAAATAGAATGCCAATTACTAGCAAACATATTTAATCTTGAAGCTGTATCATCGCTTGAAGCAGCTACAGACCCTAATATCTTTTCTATTGAAAAAAAATATATAACATATATAAATGCTTTTTCAGAATTATACTCTCTAAATATAAAAGAATACATTTCTGATAATTATGAATTCAATAAAAATAATTATAATTTCTCAGATATATTCTTAAAAACCATAAATAATAGTAATAGCATCCTTATTAAAGGCCCTTCAGGATGTGGAAAAACTCTAATCACAACAAAGTATGCATTATCATGTATTGAGCATAACTTTATTCCTATTTTTATCTCAGCTAAAGATTTTATAGGAAAATTTAAAAACATATTGGACAATGAAGTAAATCTTTTATGCAATCTCACTATAGTTGAATTAATTAAAACATCAAAAATTCTTGGAAAAGTTATAATTATATTTTTAGATGGTTATAATGAATGTCCCATCAGCCTCCAGCCTCAGTTAACACGAAGCCTAAAAGCATTCTCATTGCGCTATAATGCAAAAATTATTATTAGTAGTCAAAACCATCTTGCTTATCATGACTTATTAAAAGTAGACGAAATTTATGTAAAATCTCCTACACAAGAATTTAAAATTATTTTATCTAAAACTAATAAAAATACAGATCATTCAACCCACATTTTAAATTTACTCGAAACTGCTAACTCAGGGCTTGAAGCCTCACTTATTGGGAAAATAGGTAATTCTTTACCATTAAATGCTAGTAAATTTATAATTTTTGAAACTTATGCTAGAAAAAAGCTAGATAAGTTTTATCAAAATGGAATTGAAATTCTAAGTTCATTAGCAAACTATTTAGTACAAAGGGCTCGTTTTACTATCTCAATACGGGAATTTGATAGATTATGCAAGATGAACAATATAGATATTGATACGCGCAAAATAGTACTTGAATCCAATTTAATAAAAGAACGTGGAGATATTGTTAGTTTTTCACATGAGCTTTTTTTTCTTACATTTACTGCTGAATCAGTAATAAGAGAGAACTATAATAATATTGAAAAAATAATTTCATTATTAAGCTCGCCCAGATTTAATTCTGCAAAGATATTTATTCTCGGTGCAATTGAAGATGACTTTATGCTAAAAGAAGTACTTGAGTACTGTACTGACCCCCAAATAATTATAGCTTGTGCTGAAGGTGAATGTGGAACCATAGCTCAAAAGATTATTAATGAAAAAATTCAGTCTCAACTAATAAATATGTGTACTGAGGCACAAAATATTCACTTTAAATTAGATGAAACAGGATGGTTAAATATTTCTATAGATAAAAATTCTTGCAATCCTCAGCTTAAAAATTTTGGATCTTATTTAGGAATTATTACAAAGGAGATATTATCTGGAAATTACTTTAAAGAAATACTAAAAGCTTGCGAAAATATGGATCATTCGATTCAGTTTTTCTTAGATAAAAATCTTATTCAAACAAAATCTAAAAAAAAGTCTTTATCTGATGGGGTTTTTGCAAATGCATACCTACATCAGAAAGAAATTTCTTTAACAAAATTAACAAATCATATTCAATTAGGATTTTTATCAAAATACTCAAAAAATAAAGATACATTTAACTCTTCTCTTGAATCTGCTTGGTTATCTGCAAAAACTTTAGGACAATATTATTTTTTAATTAAAATATCAAAATCTATTAAATCTAAAAAAATTATTTCAACAGTTACTAGACTGCTTGATGACTTAATCAATTATCCCTATCACTTCCAACTAGAATTAATAGATTTATGTACTCACTTAAATAATATTGAAGATAAATATCGTTTACAAATTATTAATACATTAGACTCTGCTCTCAATAAGGTTAATTTAATGCTCGATAGTTGCATTATTGAAGCATTAAATTCATTAGGAGCTTTAGAGCAAGATAAAGACAACCATTTGCACATGATACATAGTGAGATTAACTCTATACTTCAGAATGATGATATCCTATCAGATGAATTAGCATGGGGAATTTACTCCAATCAATATGATCATCCTTTTAGTGAATCATATTGGGAAGAAATTCATAATTTAGATATAACTAGTCTGAAGACTCTATTGATAAAAGCTTGTAGAGGCGCAAATAAATTTAATTCTTTTTTCATAGGAAATTTAATAGAAGACTTAGCAGACATTAATGATCAATCTGTTGTTTCGGTCTTAATCCCCTATACCTCACTTCCTCCTAAAGATCATTGTATGCCCCAAGGTGCAATTGAAGCTTTTGTAAATGCTCATGAAGCTCTTGGTAAATTAGAAGCAGATCTTCCCCAACAAAGAGGTGTTATACAAACTGAAGCCGATATCACTCTACTTGCATGGGCAGAATTATTGTATTGGATACAAAGAAAAATTAGTGCTCCACAAAACTCATCATATACTTTAGATGCTAGGAATATACTTTTAAAATATACTAAAAGTGCAAGTGCAGCAGCTTTATACACTATAACTAATCAAAATTTCTCTTCTGAAGAAGTATCTAGAAAGTTATTTTCTGAATATCCTGATCTTATTCTAGAAATATGTAGGCAAGGACTTCTTTTACATGATAAGCAAAAATATTATTTTAATAATATTTTTAGGGAAGATTCATTTAATATTGCGCTTTTTTGTATTCAAACTCTAGGAGCATTAGGATCTAGGGATGATCTATTATTACTAAAAGAGTTTTGTGACCATAAAGTACTAGGTATTTCTGCAATAGAAGCAATAAAAAATATAGAGTTAAAACTATATAATATTCAATAACAAGTAGATGTAAATAAAGCGACTCTATTATTCAAACCGTCTGTTACCACCACCTTATAATGTGCAAATTTTTTACTACTTCCGACCTTGATAATTTGAAGAACTGAAGTCCTTATAAGTAAGGCGATCTTCTGAAATTGCTGTGCAAGTTTAATTCAGGCTCGCCCTACTTAATATTTAAAATGAGATGGGCCATCTCGACCCCATCTCACTTTTTTAGCACTCAATTGCGTTAACGGCGAGTCCACCTTTTGAGGTTTCTTTGTATTTATATGACATGTCCTTGCCTGTTTCTTTCATGGTCTGAATCACTTTGTCTAAAGACACAAAATGTTCATCGTCGTCATGAAGTGCCATTTGTGCTGCATTAATGGCTTTTACAGCCGCAATTGCATTTCGTTCAATACAAGGTACCTGAACCAGCCCACCAATCGGGTCACACGTTAAGCCCAAATTATGTTCAAGGCCAATTTCTGCCGCATGTTCCACTTGTTCAGGTGATGCACCTAAAATTTCAGCTAACCCTGCCGAAGCCATTGCACATGCTGAGCCGACTTCTCCCTGACATCCAACTTCAGCCCCCGAAATAGACGCATTGAGCTTACATAAAATGCCGACTGCTGCCGCACTTAGAAAAAAGCGAACCACTTTATCTTCGGAAAAATCTTTAGAAAAAGTCACGTAGTAATATAAAACTGCCGGAATAATGCCTGCTGCGCCATTTGTCGGCGCAGTCACTACTCGACCACCAGCAGCATTTTCTTCATTTACCGCTAAGGCAAATAAATTAACCCATTCCATTGCATGAAACGTGGTCACAATCAGGTTAGTATTTTTGTTGTCTAATAACTTTTGATGAATTTTTTTAGCTCGACGTTTTACATTTAAACCGCCTGGCAATATTCCTTCATTGATCAGCCCATTATGAATGCATTGCTGCATAACCTTCCAGATATCCATAATCTTGGCGCGAATCTCACTTTCACTACGCCAACTTTTCTCATTTTCAAGCATTAACTCACTGATCGATAAATGATACGTTTTACATAAGCTTAAGAGTTCAGCCGCACTATAAAATGGATATGAAACCTTAACTTCATTGGTTTCAGTTTGGGTGTGTATTAATTGTCTGTGGCTAACAATAAAACCGCCACCAACTGAATAGTAAGTTTCGGCATATAAAATTTCTTCAGCTTCGTTATACGCAATTAGTTCCATTGCATTGGGGTGATAAGGCAGAGATTCATCTAAAAAAAGCACATCAGACTTATAGTCAAAAGAAATACTCTGTTGCTGATTGAGCTTAATTATTTTATTTTCAAGCACATCTTCAATGAAGCTCGTACTTGATTGGGTATCAATATGTTCAGGATCAAAACCCATTAATCCTAAAAGAATGGCCTTGTCTGTTGCATGACCGACACCAGTGGCTGCAAGTGAACCATATAACTTAACCTGAATTCTAAACGTCTTTTGTAGATCATCTTGCTTCAGTAAATCATCCACAAAACTGTATGCCGCACGCATTGGTCCAACTGTATGGGAGCTAGATGGGCCGATGCCAATTTTAAAAAGATCAAATACACTAATAAACACGGGGTCCTACCTTCAATTCATTATTATTCGTATGTTCGTCGTTATTGTGTCCTTTCGGATGACATTAAAATTATCATTAAGTCTGGGACAAATCACGAATAACTACGGGTAGTCGCACAAAAAGACAACGGTTGAACAATCAACTTCGGTTGGTTTAATCAAAATTATAAATTGTGGAGTTTTTATCGCTCCTAATAGGTGTTCTAGAAAGAGTCTTTAAATAAGCGCGCCAATTTGTATAAATAAAAAACCACAAATATTAGCCATTAGTCGCACCTCACTATTTTTATTCATTTTTGCTGGTAAAGTATTTTACATGGTTTGATACAACCTACTTAACTCAGATGCATAATTCACCTGTTACCGCATCTGATGTTTTTCAGCCTCTAGTCCGCTAGGGGCTTTTTTTATTATTGATTTAAAGCCTGATATATTAAATTTATAGAAATAATGAAAGAGAAGAAAAATGAATCACGCTTTACAGCAACTGCCCCAACAAAAAGAATATCCCGTCATTCATTCTTCTAAAAATTAAAGTCGTAAAAAGCCCGCATTTCAGCAGGCTTTGATTTCAAGTTGAACTGGCAAATTTAAATTAAAAAATTAGCCACATGTTGCATTAGTAATCTTTTTAGAAGCTGGATCAATGGTGACTGTAACTCGGTTTGTACGATAATCCATAGTCATTGGTTGACCCGGAGCAACTTTACGCACAATTTCTGATTGAGTCTTTTGTTTAATTTGATCATCAGTAAGGCCAGATTGCCCCACTAATTTTTGAGCTTCTTCTGCTACGCAGTTCGCTTGATTGTCACGGAATAATTTCCATTCTTCAACGACTTGGCCATTTGGTAAATGACAGTAGCCCACCTGACCATTTGCTTCATTTCTAATTTCTAATTGCCCACCTTTTTCAACACAATATTGACTAGCTGGATTTGGTGAACCAATTTTTGGTGGAGTTAGATCTTTATGTTGTACAGACGAGCAAGCCGTTAACGAAACAAGTGCCAAGCCAAGAAAGAGAATTTTTTTCATAATTTTTTGCTTCTTAGTAAAAAAGCTAAAGATATCAAAAAATTTCATATTTCATATCACTTCTTTACAATAAAAAACTTACTTGAATGTTCAAGCAAAATAAATTTAATGTATTGGAAATTAAGATATTCCCAAATAAAAGTCATTTTTTAATATTCTATTCAGGTCTTTCTAAAATTCGGGGGCCAGATCCATCTTGTCCTAAAATATCTTCAGGATTTCTTAAGGGGCATTGCTCTAATGATAAACAGCCACAGCCAATGCACCAGTCTATTTCATCTCTTAAGCGAGTTAATTTTTGAATTCGATCATCCAGACTTTCTCGCCAATGACTTGATAAATCTTTCCATTGCTTAGCTGTTAATTTGCTACCTACCGGATACTGACTTAAAGCTTCTTTAATTTCATTTAAAGGAATACCGACCCTTTGAGCAACTTTAATAATCGCAATATATCTTAAAATAATTAAAGGATACCGACGTTGATTACCATTTGTTCTTATACTTTTTATAAGCCCTTTCGCTTCATAAAAATGAAGGGTTGAAACAGGAACTCCACTCCTTTTTGCAACGTCACCCACGGTCAAAACTCGACTAGGGTCAGCTTTTTTATTTCCATTCATCATGATTGACCTCAACTTTACTCGAGGTTTATAAGAGTACACTTTTATTTTGTCAAATAAATCACAGAGATTTTCTTATAGACTATGAACCACTTTCCTAAAGTTATAGGTCTTATCTATAAAAAATGATAACAAAAATGGATGTGATGATTAACTCAGTTCAATCTATAAAATAGTTTGCTGTCAGTTAAATTTAAGAATTTAGTTTTGTAGAGTACACGGACACCCACAAATCCAAAACATGTTGTAAACAAAAGGCATTGGGGCACCTAATGGATAGACTTTTATCTGCTCGATCTTATACGTTTTTTTACGTGACTCAATGTGTAATATATTATCGTAACGGGCAACTACAACTCCCTTTTTATATAATTTTTTCCTTTCATTCTTTGCGTCAAATTTATATACCAAAAAGTAAACTTTTTCTCCTACATCAATCTTTGAATGATTAACCATAATGTAACCATTACAATACTTACATTGCCAATCTTCCATATCTCAAATTATCACACGCTTAAATTAAAAAAACACACTGAATTTTATAGTATAGATTTATTAAAGATATAAATCTAAAGAAATATTTTAATTGAAAAAATAAGGTTTATTTGTGACACATATCACAATAAAAAATTCAAATTATATTCAGATACATCAATCACTTATCAAAAATATTTAAGGCTTATTATTTTTAAATATATAAAACCCATCCATAATTTATTTAATTATATAGTATATTTGGCAATAACTTTAAATTTAATTACAAATCCAGCCTTAATATATAACATGACATTTATTTAATTATTTGCATTCAACTTAACCTTAAATATAAAAATAGATTTTCTTTAAAATATTAAATTAATTTCACAGTAAAATTGAAAATAATTCATTTCACATTATACAAATAATAAATATATAATTAATGGCATTACAATTTAATTTTTTTATTATGTCAACTCAACGTTTAAAATTAGAACTCCCTTCTGGACACGATCAATTATTACTTCACTCTTGTTGCGCTCCTTGTTCAGGAGAAGTTATGGAAGCATTAATCGACTCAGAAATTAAATTTTCAATATTTTTTTATAATCCTAATATTCATCCAGTAAAAGAATATTTAATCCGCAAAGAAGAAAATATTCGTTTTGCAGAAAAGCATAATATTCCATTTATCGATGCAGACTATGACACTGACAACTGGTTTGCCCGAGCAAAAGGGATGGAAGATGAACCTGAACGTGGCATTCGTTGTACCATGTGTTTTGATATGAGATTTGAACGAACTGCCCTTTACGCACATGAACACGGCTTTAGTCTCATCAGTAGTTCGCTAGGAATTTCACGTTGGAAAAATATGGCGCAAATCAATGACTGCGGAATTCGCGCTGCTGCTCACTATCCTGAAATTCAGTACTGGGACTATAACTGGCGTAAAAATGGTGGCTCAAGCCGTATGATTGAAATCAGTAAACGAGAAGAATTTTATCAGCAAGAATATTGTGGTTGTGTATATTCTTTACGAGATACTAACCGCTGGCGTATGGGTAATGGGCGTGATCGTATTAAACTAGGTGTTAAGTTTTACAGTAATGCCATGGAAGAAGATTAATTTTTACTTCTCTTAAAAAATTAATTAATTTGTTCTTAGCTACATTTATTTTTTATAAAAAAAGAGCCACATCTGGAGAATGTGGCTAAAAGGTGTACTAAATAAGCTTTGATGTAGTTAGATTAATTGTGCTAGCTTAAAATAATATTAATTAAAAATAATTTTTAAAATTTTAATAAAATTTCTATTTTCATATAACCAATTGATCGTCATAAAAATTTGCATTTAAGTATTTGAATAACGATTAAATTTATCTACATAACGTAACTTAGGCTATTATTTAGCTTTTAAATATTGTGCAATTTTTTGAATGTTTTCAATAATTTCATTAGGTGTGTGGGCTGCATAGCCAATAAGTACAGCGGCCTTCTTGCTTGGCGTCTGACAATATCTTGATAACGGCTGAACAGCCAAGTTTAAAAATGAACACTGGTCAATAAATTCTTGCTCTGTCCACGCACCTTTTAACCAGCACACTGCATGGATACCTGAATCGGTTGGTTGGACGTCGAGTACTTCCGAGAGATGCTCATCAATAGCTTTAATCAATGCTTGTTGGCGCTCATAGCATGCTTTTCTAACTTTACGCACGTGCCGAGCATAGTGGCCTTTTTGTATAAATAGAGACAAAGCCACCTGCTCTAAATAAGAACTTCGAACATCCGTATAATATTTGGCCGCACTAAAGGTTTCAATCAATGCTTCAGGCACAACCATGAATCCTAACCGAAACTCAGGGAACATCATTTTGGTAAAAGTACCAGAATAAATAACTCTTTGCTGCTGATCTAAACCTTGTAGAGCTTGAATAGGATGTGTGCCATAGCGAAATTCACTATTATAATCATCTTCAAAAATCCATTTCCCTTGTTGAGATGCCCAATCGAGTAACGCAAAACGGCGAGCTAAACTCAAAGTTCCACCTACAGGAAACTGATGTGAGGGTGCGGTATAAACAAGTTTGCTTTTTGAATAATGATCTGTAATGTCAGAGATTCGCATTCCCTCCTCATCACTCTCGATCAAATTTACCTGAGCACCAAAACTTCGAAAAATATTAAAAGCTGCGTCGTAGCCTGGTTCATCTAGGCACACCTCATCATTTGCTTGAAGTAAGGCGTAGCCAGCTAAATGAATTGCCTGCTGCGTCCCATTTACAATAATGATTTGCTGTTCATTGCAGTTCAGTCCTCGGGTGGAACGGACATACTCACAGATTGCCTGACGCAATGGTAAATAGCCCCGCGGGTCATGAAATTGGCCCAGTTGATAATATGACTGCCGCCAAGCTTGATTTAATAACTTTCCCCAAAGCTGATGAGGAAATAAATCAATACACCCTACTCCCACATGGAACATTTTTTTCTTTGGAGTCGACCATGACTGCTCTCGCCATGAATCTAATAAAGCTCCAATATTCGGATTAATATTTAACGATTGGGGCTTTTTTTCAACACATGAATTTAAGTCTTGCTGAATACCAATTAATTGATCTGGAATCACTTCGGCAACATAAGTACCAGAACTTGGTTTGGTAAATAAGTATCCTTCATCGAGTAACCGTTCAAGCGCAGCTAATACAGAGTTTCGTGAAATCGACATCATCTCTGCCAAGGCCCGACTTGAGGGTAATTTTGTTCCAGCACTCAGTCTTCCATCTAAAATAGCATCACGCAAAGCCGAATATAGTCCATCTTTAATCTGGCCCTTTGGCAAAATCAAATGTGGAAAAGATGCAGAAATCGAAGTTGCCATAACAAACTGGTACTGTGAAAGATATTGAAAGTGTACCTTACAAAAATACCACTAGCAAAACTACACTCTAGTTCTCAACTTTCTAAAACTTTAAAACAGAGTGTAATTATTATGCAAAATCAAGACATTCAGATTATCCCTGTTCAACAGCAGGACTATTCACAGTGGGAGAAATATTGGCTTGCCTATCAAAATTTCTATCAGGTAAATTTACCTTTTCATGTCACAAAAGTGACTTGGGAACGCTTTTTCAATGAAAATGAGCCCGTTTATTGTGCTGTTGCCAAACAAGGCGAGCAAGTTTTAGGAATTGTGCATTATGTTATTCATCGCTCAACATGGGCAAAGAATAATTATTGTTATTTAGAAGACCTCTATGTTTCACCTGAAGTCCGTGGTCAACACATTGGTAAGCAACTCATTGAATATGTACAGAAGCAGGCCATTGAGCAAAACTGTGATCGTTTATATTGGCACACGCAAGAAACTAATCACACGGCTCAAAAACTCTATGACTGGATTGCACAAAAACCAGGAATAATTGAATATCGCATGTCTTTAATGTAGACCAATTGAAAACACCAAAAGTTATGATTCTTTTGGTGTTTTACCTTAAATAAATTTTATTTAAGGTCACATAATTCCCTGCTTACACCTCAGCGAATGAGTTTGATGACTTTGTCATTAATGATAGTGCATTGATTAAACTCTGCAAAACGCTTGAGTTCTTGCTCTAATTCGAAAAAGAAAAGCTCTTTATCTTTGATTGTTTTTTCTAGATGTAGACTAATCACTTCTAGCTCTTTTACAGTCCGATGTGCTTTGCAATCTATGCGTCCCACTAACTCATCTTGATAAAGAATAGGTAAGCAAAAATAACCAAATACTCGTTTGGCTGCTGGTACATAACATTCGATCCGATAATCAAATTCAAATAAAGAGGTTAAGCGATCACGATGAATCAGCGAGTTATCAAACGGTGAAAGTATTTTTAAGCCAAAATCAGTATTCACTTTTTGTTCTATTGCAGCTATATCGACATATAAAGTTTGTCCATCGTCAAGTTTAATTGCTGACACTACACCTACGTCAATCTGCTCTTTCAGCACGACACGCATAGTTTCTTTTAAATCTTTTCCTTTTAAATGAACTAATTGTTTCCATGTAAATGCGCCATGTGCTCGGAGTGTAGTATTAAATAAATACTGCGCATACTCATGAAGCGTAGGCATACTCAAATCAATATTTTCAGGTAAGCAGCGTTCGGTCAAATCATAGACTTTTTCCATTCCGTTACGTTCACAAATCATCAGGTCACCCTGCATGTATAACTGCTCAAAAGCACGGCGACCAGGACCTGTATTCCACCAACCACCCGAATTATTTTTATTATTCTTATCAATATCTCGTAATCGAATTCGACCCTCTGCACGAACGCGGGCTAAGATTTCATTCATGAGATGTTGATCACCTCTATTGAAATAACGGCTTTCTCCCTTTCTAACCGACATCATGGCAGGCAGCGCATAACGGTAATCTTTCATTGGTAGATAAGACGCCGCATGATACCAATATTCAAAAATCTGGCGCTCTCGAACCAAATAGTTTAAATGACTTAAATCATAATCAGGCACTCGATTCCACAATATATGGTGATGAGCGCGCTCAACAACTGATATGGTATCAATCTGTACATAACCCAAATGTTCAATAGCCTGTAAAGTCCCCTCCACACCTTTTGCAAACGGACTAATCTTTCCTAAGCCTTGATTAAATAGAGCCAACCGTTTTAAAGATGAAGTCATAGAAAGCTCAATTGGCTAATCACTGAATCAATTTTAATGTCCTGTATTTTAGGTTCTGTAAACATATTTTTCTCTTTTTAATTTATATCATTCAAACTTTCGGCAATGAGTTTTTCTGCCATTTCTTGAGTTTTTCTTAATCCCGGCATGCGGAACTCAGTATGTCCATAATCTTGGATAGATTTCCAACGTCCGCCCCACGTGAGACCAACCGATTCAGCAACTTGTCCATATAAACGATAACCTTGCATAGCCCAAGGGTCTCTTTCAGAAATAACCACTTTTCCATTTCGCTTAAAGGCTATATCTGCCGCCAAACCAAATTGATGATAACTCTGATACCCTTTTGCTCTGGTCGTATTCGGATTACCCGCCAGCATATTCTGACGAACAGGACTACGATACCCCTCCAATAGAACCAACTCATAGCCATATTGTTCTTTCATAATTTTAAAAACCATGAGTAAACGCTGCTTATAGCGTGGGTTCATTTTGTTCCATTTACGATCTACTAAACTTGTATCTAAAATAGCTCGCCCATCGAAACTCGAATTATCAATAGGTGAAGAATTAATAGCGCCACTACTTTGAGCAGAATATTGTTGCTCTAATTGTGTGGCCTCTACAATCGCAGCTTCAATTAGGCTTTCATCCACTTCTGGTGGTGGTGATAATATTTCACCATTCAAAAGTGCATAAATTTGAGGATCTGTTTTTTTGAGATATTCAGCTTCAATTCGAGTTGAGCTAATAGGTCGAGTGAAAGCAAACACTAAAATACTGGCAAACAAGAAAAAGCCTGCAATGACAATCCACCACTGTTGTAAATGCCAATGGGATTGTAGCTTTTCAGGCGCAGCTGCCTGATTCATGGTTTGAGCAAATTGTCTAACTTGATTAAGCTGCTTACGACCTTGTGGCAGTAATGACAAAACAAAATCTTTGCTTCTACTCCTTAGCTCATAAGACATTAAAAACGCTAAACCAATTGCCAAGCATGTAAAGCAAAAGAAAATGAGAAAAATCATCATCAGTTCATTAATTCACGGCAAAAGGACTTCGTGTAATTTTAATATCTACCGATGCCTTAGGTGGTTCAACCTCAGCTTCTTGTTCGGCTGGAGCTTGATTCTCAACAACAGGTTTAACCTGTGCCACTTGTTGCTGTTGCGGTTTACTCACTGGTTTTTGTTGAGTAGGCTGCACTTTCGCTTGGGCCGTTTTAGGTATTGTCCCGGTTTGTAGTTGAGGCGCAGGCTGAACTTTCTTTTCACCCGTGAGCTGTTCATCGAACGGAGAAACTCGCTGTTCATTAGTAGTAGCGGACTTATGCGGAACAGGTTTAAAGATACTACTTAATTCATTATCTTTAGGTTGTTCAAAACCATCTCGGCTCATTGAATCTGTTTCGTTGTCTTGACTTACGGCAACCTGATTTTGTTCATCAGCAGAATGAGCAGTCTCTTGATTTAAAATCTGTTCTTCTGTTGATTTATTCTCAATTGCAGTTGATTCTGACGAATACGGTTGAGACAAGAACAGGAATAGCGAGATGCTTACGAACACCCCGGCAATAACACCAATGACAATATAAAGTATTGGTGATTTCGGCTTTTTTTTATTCGACTGTAAAACTCGAATAGAAGTTGGTTTTTCCTGAGCCATTTCGTACCATCATCAAGGTAAATAAATTGTAATATGTGCTTGCTCTTGAGGAGCAGAAATCACATTTTGATAATTAGATAATGCTTTATCATTTTGATTATTCAGCATAAATCTTAGCCCTACAAAGGTAAGAAATGCAAAAATCAATAAAAAAATCAAAATCCAGAAGAAAGGTACTTCGCGATGGATAATATTTCGTATCTGATCAGGAATTGCCGAGAACGGCGAAAATGCAACCTTTTTTCCTTTCAAATAGTCAATTTCGTCGCCCACTCGTGATACTAAATGGTTGAGACTTTCCGTAGACTCGATTCGGTACTTGCCCTGAAAACCTAATAAAAGGCAGTAATGAAATACTTCTAAAGCAGCTAGACGTTCTTTTCCACGGCTACGTAATTGCTCCAAAATTTCAAAGAAGCGATAGCCCGCTAATTGAGAACCAAACAAGCTCAATTGTAATGGGCTAATCAACCAAGCATTTTGTAAATTAAAATAGCTTGGGTCTTGTTGCGTTACAATCGTTTCATCAATCAAAGCACAAAATGCATATTTAGAATCATGAATATCATCAGCTGAAAATTGCAACTTTTTGGCTTGTTGTTCAAATTGATTAAGTAAATTTAAGATTTTTTCACGAAACTGCTGCGCATCTGCTGGCACATACTGATTTCGAATTAAGAAAACCAAATAAAAGCCATCATGCAATAAATCAATAAGATTGATTGCCTGTAGTTTTGCTTGAGACTGGCTATTATTGCTCCCACCTGTTCCAATTTGCCCATCATCAAATAAAGAAGGAGCACCTGCGGATTGTGACATTTTTCTCTCCTTTACCGTTAAGCGTTCATAACCGCAATCAATTCAATACTGATATCTTGGAAACCAGCCGGAACATAAATACAAATCGTCTCTGAATCTAACATGCGCTGATATAACTCATGATGTGGTTCAATTTCAAAATAGCTCACACCAGAGCGCACAGGAATAGCAGTTGGAACTTGAATTAAGTGATGCAATGGAATTGCAGGCAATGCAGCAACCACACGTTGCTCTACATCTAAAGTGCTACCAACCTTGAATCGTAAAGGTACAATCTGGATCAACTCATGTGTCTGCATTGCACTACTTGATACTGCAATATAAAGTCGAGTGTCTCGAGTAATCTTATCGGTCTCAAGACTTCCCACCCAATATGAAGGACGGATTTCTTTAAGTGCGATGCTGATGTATCGACTCGAAATAATCGTATCGAGTAAATCACGCAAAATTGTGTCTAACTGCGAAAAACTTTCTTGTAAATTATGGTGTTTATAGGCAGGTAATTGATCGACATCATAGGCCGTCGAGAAAGTTAATAATGAACCTGCTAAACGCAATAATTCAAAGAACAAACGCTCTGGATGGATTTGTGGATATTGCACAAAATGATTAAGCCCCGCATGAGCTGTATTTAATGCATTTACTAACCAGAATGAAACAATATCACCTGAACGAAATTCAATTAATTTCTGTTCATTTTCTCTGTTATTGGTTTGAATCGTCTTAATTTTTGCCTTAATAACGTTCAGTGTTCTTTTTAAATTTGAAATGAGTGTTTCAGATGCATCTACATGCAAAATTGGCGGAATAAACTTTCGGTCAATTTCAAAAGCACCTGAACTTTGACGCTTAATTTTTCCAATAGGCAAATATAAAAAGCCATCTAAATTATGGTCTGGATTACTATGTAGATCTAGTAATTTAAAAACAGCACGGCGGCGTAGCAAACTAATATCTGCTTCGGTAGCATTAGTAAATAAATCATGTGTCTCGACCAGATGAGATTGATATCTGCCCTTTTGCGCTTGGTTTTGATCAATGAGGTTTTGCTTATTTGCCTGTAATAATGGTAATGCTAAATAAATTAACATTTCACCACGTAAATTAAGATCATCCAATAAAATTGGCTCAGGCAATAAATCATATGCAGGAGCCTGATAAATTTCTCCGTCTTGCCAAATCATCTCGACAGACTCTAAAGCAAGAATATGCGTACTCAATTGAGACTCATCAAAACTCAACTTTTGAATACCGTACGAAAAAGGCACAACTGCCCGAACCGTATGATTTAGGCGTTGTTCATGATAGGTATCTTGAATTTGGAAATGTTGAGGTCTTAAAAATAAACCTTCGCCCCAAAGGACTTTTTCAGCTTTAAACATATGTCTTTACCAATCTTTATTCGTATTCATTTTTAGGTTGTACACCTAACATTTCCTGAACCATTTGTAATGGATGCTCATCTTTAATGACTTGTGCTAACCATTCATGTAACGGCATTTGACTCCATTTAATGGTTTTTTGAAGCATATAACTCACAGGGCTATGAGGCTCATTTGCTTGAAAGTAATCCGCGATTTCTTGCAGCACTTTCATTGCTTGCTCACGATTCGCCAAGTGTGTTTGAGCTTGAGGCTGAAAAGCAGGCTGATCTGAAACAACTTGTACAGGCACTTGATTTTCCATAGATGAGCTCGTGATGACTGTCGCCTGCTCTTGGATTGGCGCAAGCCCAGTACCAAAAGCTTCTGCTTTATAAATCTTGCGTAATGTGCTGTGAATGGTTTCAAATGCTGAATCAATTGCACCAAAACTCGGCGAGTCTAGTCCCATTAAATGATCAAGGGTTTGTTTTAGAACATCCCATTCAGTTAAGACTGAACTAAAATCTTGATAATTAGAATATTGAAAAGTTTTAGACGTATTAAAAATAGCTTGATCGAATTGTTCTAACTCCGATGGCCCCGACTGACTATCGTAATCTTCAGTTTGTTTACGGCGAACATTTTCGTGATATAGAAAATTATCGTAATCAAGCAAATTATAATAAGGAGCTGTATTGGTTAAAGAAACTTTCTTTAACAACATCGGAAGTTGATTAATTAAACCCTGTAATAACCCAATGCGCTGATCTAAGTCATCATCTTCGATAACAGGGTGAATTTCCTGCCAATATTGATTCAACATGGTATGACTTAAGGTTAAACCTTTAGCCATACCATCAAAACCATAAAGATGACTCCAAGCCTCTAAGAGCCAAGTTAATAGACGAATATCTTTTGTATTCTCTTTTAGCAAAACACTCGTTTTATTGGATACAAAGTCCCAATCGGCCTGTTTGCGCTCGGCAACCCAATCACCTTGATCTAGCAATAGATCATCTTGTGTCTTCGCTTTTTTTATTTCATGAAATTCATTAGAAAATGAAAAGTCGTCACCACACGGTAAGCTATCACTAATGGGTTCAAGGAGTTCAGAAATATTAATATTCATCTAATTTTAGCTCTATTCAATTTTAAACTTCTGACTTCAACTTTTTACTCGTCCTTTTTTTAGCAGCTTTCGCAACCGGATCTAGTAAATATTGAATTTCGTCATCTTTAGCATCAATCATGATAATTTTTGGCAATTTTTGCTCTGCTAAAGCCACCAAAATTTCTGTAGCCAATGCAGGTAACACCGTAGAATTTAAAATATTATCAACGTTACGAGCACCGCTATCGACTTCTGTGCAACGGCTTAAGAGTAGCTCTACCAAATCATCAGAATATTGGACTTGTGTGCCGTATTGTTTCTCAATTCTGGCTGTGATCTTGCCTAGCTTATGTTTAATGATTCGTACGAGTAAATCGTCGTGCAATGGGAAATACGGCACAACTCTCATTCGGCCTAAAAATGCAGGCTTGAATTGCTTGTACAAACTTGGTTTTAAATGGTCAATCAACTCTTCAGCTGTTGGCCATTCTTCTACAGGCGTATTTAAGCACGCTTGCATAATGGCACTTGAGCCAGCATTTGAAGTCAACAAAATAGTGGTGTTTTTAAAGTCAATAACTCGACCTTCACCATCTTCTAAAGTGCCTTTATCAAATACTTGATAAAACAGTTCCTGAACATCACTATGTGCTTTCTCAATTTCGTCAAGCAACACAACACTATAAGGATTACGGCGAACAGCTTCTGTTAAAACACCACCTTGACCATATCCCACATATCCAGGAGGTGCGCCTTTAAGTGAAGATACCGTATGTGCTTCTTGGTATTCCGACATATTAATCGTGATTAAATGCTGCTCACCACCATATAATTCATTTGCCAAAGTTAATGCAGTTTCAGTTTTCCCCACGCCACTTGGCCCAACCAAAAGAAAGACACCTTGTGGCTTATTAGGATCTTCAAGTTTTGCTTTTGAAGTTTTAATCCCTTGAACTAGTTGTGTGAGTGCATAATCTTGCCCCATTACACGTTCGCCCAATTTATCTTCAAGCGTTAATATCTGTTTAATTTCATCATTGACCATTTTTCCGACAGGAATACCGGTCCAATCAGAAATAATTTCGTTAATGATTTGAGAGTTTACTCTTTCAAAAACTAATGGTTGCTGACCTTGAATTTCAGCAAGATCCTTACGCAGTAGATTGATCTGATCATAAGCCTCAGATTCATTAGAATGATTTTGTGCTTCTAATTTCTGAATTTTATGAACAAGTTCTAATTCTTTTTGCCACTGCTCTTGGGTTTCATCAATTTCTTTTTGCAAAGATTCTAAATTAATTTTTAAATTTTCTAATCGTTCATGATGAATTGGAATCTGACGATGCTCATTTTCTAAAATCTGCTGTTCAAGCTTTAAGTTATGCTCTTGAGCCTTTAACTGATCGAGTTTTACCGGTTGTGCATTTTGGGTTAATGCAACACGTGCTGCTGCTGTATCAAGCACACTCACTGCTTTATCTGGAAGTTGGCGACCACTAATATATCGATGTGAAGAATGAACCGCAGTAACGATCGCTTCATCATCAATTTGTAGATTAAAGTGCTGCTGCATCACAGGAATCATTGCACGTAACATATCAACGGCAACTTCTTCGGTTGGCTCTTCTACTTTTACCACTTGAAAACGTCGGCTCAAGGCAGCATCTTTTTCAAAGTATTGCTTGTATTCCGCCCATGTTGTTGCAGCAATGGTACGCAATTCACCACGTGCAAGTGCTGGTTTTAAAAGATTTGCAGCGTCATTTTGCCCTGCTTGCCCACCTGCACCAATTAAGGTATGTGCTTCATCAATAAATAAAATAATAGGATGGGCAGAAGCTTGAACTTCTTGAATCACTTGTTTTAAACGGTTCTCAAACTCGCCTTTAACACTTGCGCCAGCCTGTAACAGCCCCATATCAAGCACATGTAAATGGACATTTTTTAAGGCGCTAGGCACTAAACCTTGAGCAATTTTTAAAGCCAAACCTTCGACCACTGCTGTTTTACCAACCCCCGGTTCTCCAGTTAAGATCGGGTTATTTTGGCGTCGACGCATTAAAATATCGAGCATTAAGCGAATTTCATATTCACGCCCAATAACTGGATCTATACCGCCTTGTTTAGCTTTTTCAGTTAGATTAATCGTGTACTGATCAAGCGCAGGAGTTTTAACTACTTTTGTATTTGTTGTAGCGACTTCTTCTGGCTCATCTTCTTTCGAAAGTGTTTTTGTTTCATCTTGTTGTTCAACACTCTTCTCACAAATTTCAAGAAACTTATGTTTCATTGAGTCGATTGGTAAAAGGTCGAATAAACTCGAAGCTCGAGTGGCAATTTGATATAAATCAGGTGCAGTTAATAACGCAACTAATAAGTGACCACTACGAATAACTGGATTTTGCTCAGCGGAAGCCAATAACCAAGCTTGTTCAAACAAACGAACGATAGATTTAGCAAAAATAGGAGTTCGAGAATTACCTTTCGGTAATTGCGAAATTGTTTCTTTTAAATCATCAGCCAAAGCTTCAGGTGAAATTTTATATTTCTTTAATAAAATTTTTAAATCATTTTCTAGAGATTGATTAAGTAACTCTAAAAATAAATGTTCAATTTCAATTTCGTAATTCTGTTGAATAACACAAGCATTAGCCGATTTTTCTAAAGCAGTACGCGCAACTGTAGAAAGTTTTGTAATTAAAATTTTTAAATTACTCATCATTACTCTCAATATTTTTAAATAATTTAATGCTTAAAATCATAATGCCTGTATATTAACAAAATTCAGCTTTATCAGACAAACTACTCATCATTTCAAGCGTTAATATGTTCTAGTAGATATTTATATAAAATATCTCTACCCTTATCCTTGATTAACTAAACTCTGTTTTGGCAATAATTTACAGCCGCATGATAATGAATCATTTACACGCGCTCCAGATTTTCCCATAACAAGCATATTCGGATCACCCGATACAATCGTAGAAACCGTTTTATGTAACGGACAAGTGGCCTTGTCTCCTACACACGCAATTGCAATTCCTTCAATTAAAAACGTACTGTTCCCTGAAATGACTTGCCCTCCACCAGTGGTTGGGCATCCAATCGTAATGTAAGGGCTAGCCATGTTCTTCTCCTTATATTTATAGAACAGTAAACTCAATTCGACGGTTTTTCTTTCTTCCTTCTGGAGACGTATTATCTGCAACTGGCTTAGAGGAACCTAAACCTTCTGTAGATAAATGGTCTGCCGGAATACTTTTACTAATTAAATAGTTTTTCACTGCCAATGCTCGATCTTGGCTAAGTTTTAAGTTTTTAGTCGCATCGCCAGAACTATCTGTATGTCCAATAATTTTGACTTTCTTACCGCCTACTTTGTTTAAAGCAATAGCCATCTCATCTAGAATTTTTTGACCCGCATCAGTTAACACTGCACTACCAGATTCAAACTCAATAATTCGATTTTTCAGTGCATCATCAATAATTTTCTGTTCAGCCTGATTGACTGATAACTGTGAATACAGTTGATATGGTGGCTGAACTAACCCTTGAAAAGACTGAATAGTCGGCTGGATCTCTGCTGGATTCAGCATTTTTCCACTCAACTCAAATCGAGTACCGTTTACACTTAATTTACCTTGCGAGACTTTTTTTAGGTCAGGGGTAATCACTCGTGTAACCGAATCACTCCATCCATTTGGAGCAGCTACTGGTCTCACTTGTATTTTATCTACGACTTGATCTGCGCCATAAACAGACTGCATTTTTAATAAGATAGCCTGCTTACTGGCTTCGTTAGGAACTACGCCTTCTACAACAATGGGCTGAGCCAAAGCATAATTAGCTACGGCATAAATAAGACAGCCTTTTATGAGCTGTGAAAGTTTAGTTTGATATCGTTTATTCATTATTATTCACCCAAAAAAGTCTGTCTAAATAGTTTTAAGCCTTGATTTAAACTTAATTGGCGTTGGCATAATGATTGTTCTAGCGTAGCTAAACCAGCATTCTGCTCCAAGTAAGTATCAATCCACTGAGCTTCTATTAAAGAAACCCAATGTTTACTATCCATATTCTGAGTAAAAATATCGCTAAGGGCTAAAATATCAGCTCCCTGAAAACCAAAGAATAATACGGGCTGCTCTCGATGTAACAAACCTATCAGCACCTCAGTATTATGCTCCTTTAAAAAGCGGCAAATAATACTGACCCAAAAAGCAGCTATTTCATAACTGTAAGCAGGATTATTAATAGGCAAAATTAATACTTTATTTAACCGACTAGTTCCATTTTGTAAAATTGGCTGGAGTAATAATCCCAGCCCAATCATACTTTGCGCTAATTCATAAATACTTAACTTCATTAACTGAGCAAATGAGTGCATCGTATGATTTTCATAAAAGCCTACACATTCTCGTTCAGTTAAAACCTGAATTTGATTTTGTAAGTGACCTAATTTTCCAAGTAACAAATCTGAATCTTTAATGCCTTTTAAAGCGCGATTGTTTTGAAATAAATCAACAAGTACATGTTTATAGCTATATGGTGCATATAACAAATTATCATACGGCAAATCAATTTCTAATAAATGGCTCAGCACCATTGGAAAAGATCGACCTGAACTATCTTCACTTGCGAGTAAGTTCGCAACCAAAAACATATTTTCTTTCGGATTGGCAATAAAGAAATCCAGTGAAGGCAACGTGCTATAAGCTTCTTTAAAGCTGCCCGATTGCATTGCATACTCCAATGCTTCAGTAATCCACTGATCAAGCAACTGTATTAGAGCATTCTGACCTTTTGTTTTTAAAAAGTCGCCTCGTGCAGGACTTTTGCCGTAATACAAAGGAGTGGTTTTTAATGTTTGCATTATTGTTCCTCCTTTCGCATAGAGGTTATTTTCCATGTCATGGTTTAACTCCCGCAGAAGGCTGAGCGAGTGCTGCAACAGGATTTTCAGTTCTTGCTGGAGCGGCAGCTTGAGCTGGCGCTTGCTGAGCAGACACCACTCGAGCGGCTTTATCGGCAGTGACTTTATCAACCAGTTGCATGCCAGCATAACCACGGCTTGAACCAATACTTCCTGAATTACTGCTGATTAGGCGGAAATTCATTTTTACAACTAATGATGGGTCGGTCTTACTACGCCAAAGCATTTCAAATCCGCCATTTTGTTCTTTACGTTGAGCACTATCAATTAAACGGTTAATACCGTATTCACCCGGCTCATCAAAAATCGTATGTGTTTGACCTTGTAAATCTACTGCGGTAATACGAGCACCCGGAATACTGCCTTGATTTGGCCAAATAAAGTTAACCCACTGTTGAACACCATTTTCATAAGTCATACGCTGACCATCAATATCCACGGTATATGAAAGTAACTGTGGATTTGGAATTGGGTAGAACTGGAAGTTAGATTGGTTGGTTGCTGGTGCCGCCGGAGCTTGAGCATTCAACTCACCTGTTGCCATACCATTCGCTGGAGTAACGTATCTTTGGAAATTCATGACGAATTGAGGATTTAAACTAATTCCTAAATCTTTCCATGTCTTAGACGTTAAGGTATAGCCACGACGGATCACAAATGGATCAAGGCTTTCTTTTACAAAGCGTGAAATACTACCGTTCTCGCCCAATATTTGACCAATTTCACTACTTGTAGCTTGCAAAGAAGCTGATGAGTTAAATGGATATTTCTTAGCAAGATTTGCTGTAAATGGCTGATAAGCTTGCATTACCCACAATTTATTAATTTCATCTTGTGTCGGTGTAATTAAGCTCTCAAAAGATTGTGTAAGTGGACTAACTACTAATTTTTGTAGTAATCGCTGATCAATTTCATTGAAACCAACCGCCATTTTTTCATCTACAATTTTTTGTGTCTGGTTAAATACAGAAGTCTGCTCATTTAGGGTTTGCTTGACTAATGTCATCGCATTCGGCCCAACTTCACCTGCATTCTTAAGCTCGTTAAACTTGCTACGAACTAGGGCTAAATTTGTCATATATTCATCAAGTAATGATTTACCTTGTTGATCATCACGTTTGCGAACCAACTGATAGAACATTTGGTACTCTTGAGAAATAGCGCCCTGAGCATTTGTTGCCACTTGATTAGCAACCTTATCGTCATGATTTAAAACTTTACGTTTAAACCACGCAACAAATCCTTTTTGTGGAGCTGCGAGCTCTGCTTGCACAACTGGATTATCCCAGTTTGTTTCGATTGCAACTCGTTCAATTAAGGTACGAATCGGAGAATTTTGCGGCTCACCCAAAACATCAATATTTTTTACTTGCTGAGCAAATTGGCCAGCTTTAGCATAATGAATACCACTTAAGAACTTTCTCCATTCCGCAATATATTCTTGCTTATAGAGTGCTGTCAGTTGTTTTCTAATTTGTTCAGGACTGCCTGAGAAAGTTAAATCATCAGATTGACGGCTATTTAGCACCCAGTCTTTACTATCTGTTGGCTTATCCGCGGCTTCTTCAATCGCTTTTTCTACATAGTCATTCCATGCTTTTTGGGTAAATACACCAGGCAATGCATAACTGCCCAATACAACATTTTTATTTGCTTCCCCTACAATTTGACTTACGGTCAGCGCAGGGAAACGTACCGCAGCACGCATTTTTATTTCATTATAAACACGATCACGGGCAGGCATTCCTCTCACAACAGAAAGCAATACTTGGCGTGTTTGATCAACAATTTGCGAATCTGCATCTAAAATTGGGAATTCTTTATCATTCGCTAAAGTCATTGCATATGACAAGATCTGTTCAGCTTCCTGAATCATATCTGCACGTGGCATTGGGCCTTTATTTGCATCTAACCAAGAGCGCCAGAAACGCGTAACCTGATCGCTTAGATGACTTGCATCCATATATTGTGGATTACTCATCATCAAATATGCTTTTAATGCGTTATACGCATCTTGAGGATTTGTGTCTGAAGGTTCTAAATATTGTTGAGTTTGAGCGGTTTGCTTAATTTCAACATTCGTATGATTGGCTTTTAATGTTGCTTCATTATTTTTTACACGTTGCAAATATTGAGCAATATTTTGCTGTGTCGGGGTTAAAACAATTTGCTTAACACCTTTTAAATATTCAGCTTTTAACTTTTCACGAAGCTCATTGCCCTGATATAAACCAAAACTAAACTTAAGTGGTCTATTTTCATCAAACTCATCTAATTGCTGTAGACGTCTTTGAAGAATAAGTAAAGCTTCTAACTGGGTTGACAATTGCTGGCCCGAAGCTTTTTCTAACTGAACGACTTTATTTAAATCAGCTTGGACTTCGGCAATCAATTGCTGGTTATTGCGATATGACCAAACCCAAACACCCAGAATAATTGAAACACCTGCCAAAGCACCAATAAATGCAATGTAGCGTTGACGTTTTCTGCCAGCATTTACATGCTGCTTCACAAGGTCTTTATCTTTTAAAATAACATCTGAAAACAGACCATTTAAGAAATAACCATGGTTAGGGGTAATTTTTGAATGATCTTTTAAATCAGTTTGAGCAATCTGAGTCAGTTGGAATTCTTGGGCAATTTGCTCAGTCATTGGACTTTCAATTACACCTTCTTGCAAAGCACTAGTGAAGTAGAACCCACGGAAAACAGGTTGAAATTGATATGGATTATCTTCAAAAAGTGTCGCAATAAAGCTCTTTAAAGCTGGTTTTAATGTTTTAAATTCTAATGGGAAAGTCATTACACTTGGTGAGATGTTTTGCGAATGGCGGCGACTTAAATGAGTCGAGCTTACCCCTTTTAGACCATCGTAAAGAATATTGTAATGTTTCTCGAATAAATCTACGGCATTGTGCGAAGAACTCTGGTCATACGGAAGCGTCGCTCCCCAAGCTTGGTTATATTCCTGAGCTTCATAAAATTCAAAAAACTCAGTAAAACCCGCAATTAAGTCCATCTTTGAAAAGACTAAATAGACAGGCACTACCACTTCTAAACGCTCAGTTAAATCTTGAATACGAGCACGTAAATTTTTAGCAAGCTTTAACGAATTTTCAGGACTTTGACTAATCAGCTCAGCAATACTGACAATTAAAATTAAACCATTGACCGGAGCTTTAGAACGGTTCTTTTTTAAAATATTTAAGAAACCTAACCACTCAGAATGATCTTCGCTATACACAGAATAACGACCAGCTGTATCGAGTAAAATACCTTCTGTAGAGAAAAACCAGTCACAATTTCGAGTACCGCTTAACCCAGCCGATACCATTTTTTGATGCGTTTCTTCGAATGGAAACTTTAAACCAGAATTATAGATAGCTGAACTTTTACCTGCAGCGGGGTTACCAATAACCATATACCAAGGAAGCTCATAGAGTGCCGCATTCCCTTTTTTATCACCCAACTTAGACTTACGAATCAGTTGAATTGATTCTTTCATTTGTTGATTAACAAGCTGAAGCTCTTCTTTATCTTTATTTTTGCCATATTCAGCTTGATTATCTTTTTCAATCGCTTCAGCTAACTCTTCACCTTGAGCAGCATGTTTTCTTCGTTGAATAAGCCAATAGATACCATAAACAATAAGACCCAAAGCATAGGCAGTCGCTAAAGCCCAGAATATATGACGGGGAATTGAAGTATATGAAGACATCAATGCCACGAACAATGACAAGGCGATAATTGCTTTAGGATTCGTGATGTACTGCCACAAGTAGCCTAAAATTGTATGCATTCTATTCTCGTTCTAAGTCCAAAGTTTAAATTAGTTATTCAACACCATCACATCATCTTCTGAATTTTCGGTGACACTCTGCACAAATGTATGTGCTGACACCATATTTTCACCAAAGACAAAAGGAATGATATGTTCAGGAAAATGCATACTCAGCATAAAGCCATAAATATCAGCTAAATGTTGGGTATGCCCTAATGAAGATTTCACATAAATATAGTGATGTGGTTCTACAGGTGTTTGAAGAAAGTGTTGCTGCAATTTCTTCGAAACTTTTATATCCGTCTGATCTGACAATATCAGCACATAAGGCTCTTCACCTTCATGCTGAGGTAAATCATGAAATTCAAAATGAGTAAAAATTTTCGCTGTATCTTGTTGACCTACAACAACTTTCAGATTTTTAGTAGGTTCTAATTCTTGAATTTTTACTAAAGGATCTGCAAGTAAACAGCTTGCTGCAAATTCAGCAGGAATATAATCTTTAATCATCCAAGATTTTTCATCGACTAGATCTTGATCAATTTCTGAATCAGCCACGACTAAAAAGAACATCTCATGCTTTCTTTTATGAATACCTTTTAATAAATGTATTAACTCTTGGTAAGCTAATTGCTCTCCAAAAAAATGATATTCAATGTGAATTTTTTGTGGAGCAATCCCAATCTCAGCAAAGAACTCTAAAATTAGTTCATTACTTTGATCATCATTCCAGATATGTAGTAAATCCTCCGAAAGAAGGATGTGTAGATTTAAACGATTTAAACGGTAAACTTCGACTACAGGCATTTGAGCATCGTCATATTCAGACTCAGGATCAACCCATGCCGGATGCATATGATATTCACGAGCTTGCTGCGACTCATAAAATAAAGTTGAACGTTTTAAATGCTCTGCGACAGGATATAAGTTTTCTATATTTTGTTCTAATTGCTGTTGTATTAATGACATCATACGAACTTGTCTTGGAGATGAGTAATCACTCTCCTCATGATTATCTTCATCCAAATCTTTAATACGATAAGATAAAAGAGGTAATCCGTAAGAGTTTAACAGTTGATCATCTAGCTCTGGACTTTTAAAGTTTTGTAGCTGCTCAATAATTGATTCATTCTCACCCAACGCATGTACGGCAAAAGCAGAGTAAATATTAAAATCTAACTTTTCGAGTGGTGCTTCACTTACAGTAGTTTGTTTTTGATTAGCATCATCTTTATTTTGACTTATAGCTTGTTCTTTCTTGTCTTTGTAAGCTTTATAGGCACTATAAATTAACCAAGGCGATAAGATCACCAAGGTAATAATTGCAGGTAACATTAAGAAATAAAGGAAAAAATCACCTTTATCAGGATTATATTGAACGTCACGCCAGTAGAAAATAATAATTCCACTAACTACTGTAAAAATAGCAATAAATGAGAGTAATATTTTTTTAATCATATTTTCTCTCCAATAAGGCTATAGCAAGTTTCATGACTATGCACTTTAGGTTGTTGTGATATAAGAAAAGAACCCTGCCCCAAACCATTCTGATTATGATGGGTTAGACAAATAGGTTGTATTTCAGACTCATCTAATACGAGTCGAAGATCTATCGACAAAGTTGGACTACACCAAGTTTCTACAATTTTTTTTAGTTTTAAGCTTAACTCTTGATTTGGAAGAAAATTTAAATATTGCTGACGTTTTAATGGTCCAATCTGAATTTCGATTTTTCCATCAATTTGCTGAATGGTTTCCCCACAAAATGTATTAACACCAAGTAGGCTCGGCAGAGCTCCACCTAAAGTGGTTAATTGGTCACTCGCCAACTTAAAAGATTCTTGTATAAACTCTTTAATCGTAATTTCATGCTTAAAAATACACGACAGCATCGTTTTTAATGCATGAACTGTATTATTCTGGCCCTGCATTAATCCAGAAAACTCTGCAAAATAGTCATCAAGCTCTGTTTGCTGATGTTGCGATCGCACATAGCCATTCAACGCATGCAGAATATCTAGATAATCATTTTTATGCTCAGTCTCATATCGAATTGGCAAATTATATGTAATGCTGGACTCTACATATTGAGCAGTAAGCTTATGATTAAATAAGCTCAGAAATTCTTTAGTTTCAGCTCTTTGCTGACGTGGGGCCTGTTTAATCTTGTTCGTATAGGTATAAGGTAGAGCACCTTGTATGCCTGTAAGGCCAACAATCAAATTAGTGATATAAACCCGGTCATTCGTTAATTCTAAATTTTCAATTTCAGTAGCAGGGAAATTTAAATTAAAGGATGTCTCAAACTTGAAATAATCACTCCAAGATGAACCAACTGCGCGACTAGAATCGTGCCTTAAGAGACGTGTTGCCTGAATAAATTCAAAAGACTTTGGCTTTGTAAACAACTCAGCTGTTATAGAAGAGTCTTGCCACCAACGTTCTGACTGCATTGGTATAACTCCTGCTGAGATGAATAATCCTTAACAACCAAATCAACAAAACTATTAATTTGAACCTTTAAATTAAAAACACGACTTAACAATTGACTAAAAATGTATAGGCTATGACCTCTAAATACAGATGAATCAATTTGCAACTCGGCCTTCACGCCCCTTACAAACATTGGAAATGGTTTACCATCTACCAGTTTATGAGTAAGTGAAAATTCAAGATGTTTAATTGATTCAATAATTAGATAATTTTCTTTTGATAATGGTAAGTTATATAAAGCAAGTAACTCTTTAATATGAGATACGGCATCACCTTTCATTAAAGCCAAACTATTTAATGAAAGGTGTGAAATGACACGCCACTGCTCAGTCTGGCTCTGGCCAAATTGATAAGGTTTAGTGGGCCTTTTTAAAACAATGGCACGTCTAGCCAAACTACTATCATTTAAGTTCAATATATTATTAGACTGCCCTAATGCTTCATGTGGCAAGTCACGATTTGAACACAATAATTTTGTACTAATAAAATCTGAACGTGTTGAAGAAGGATTTAAATTTTTAGAAATAATTGAATATCCCATTTCAACGAAATTCGGTTGTAGTTTTTGATAGTTGACCGAATAGAAAAAGCGAGCCTTGTCTGCATGGTAATGACTCATCGCAAAAAAAGGCAGCACAGGAACATAGCTTTCTTCGTGACTGGTTTTTTCACGCACCATATTCATTTCAGTAATTGAATAGACTTGATAAAACTCAGGATGATGCGCATCTGTAATTAATGGATATTCTAATTGCTTGTGTACGATTTTTTGAGGTTCAGCATATTTTTCAAATAAATTAATGACTGGTGTAGTAAATAATTTAAAATTAGCAACATTCAACTCAGAATAATTTCGAACCACGGCTTGATCATTTAAATTTAATTTAAAATGAATCAGGAGTTCAAACTCACTACCTTCTAGAGATAGATTCTTTAAAAAGTCTAAATCCAGCTTAAGATAATTAAATTTTTCAGGAAAACAAAAATACTCCATGAGTAAACGATACGCATGATGAGTATGCTGATCGAGAGGCAACAAACTCTCTTGTTCTGAAAAACCAGTTAACTCAAATGGATTTTTATCCAGCGCTATAACTTTCTGCCCTATTTTGATAGCAAAAGTTGTTCCCTTCTTAAAAATACTATCTAGTACTTGAAGCGGAAAATTAGAAATTGCATCTAAATAAATAGGAAGTTTTTCATTTATTAAACATAAATGAGCATGATTAAAAATTTCGAATTTAAAATTTAAAGTCGCATTTTGGCTCAAATGCATATGTGCACTTGGTGTACTTTTAAACTCTAACGTTTGCAACGTTATTGGGAGTAATTTGACTTCTTGCGTAGTATTAAACTCACATTGAACCCCCTTAAAACTACGAGACTTCAAAACCGTATGTGCAGGCACAACATGAGCTTGTGTAAGCTGTTTAATTTTATTTATATCTTCGAAACTTACTACCGAACAAGCTGGAAAGTGCCTTAGGTATTGAGGAAACATCACCTCAAATAAAGAACGTGTAAATACGTCATAACTATCAGCAAGTTTTTTATCAATGCGGGCAGCAATTAATGAAAACGCCTGTATAAGACGCTCAATATGCGGGTCATCAATCTGCTCTTGATTTAAAGATAAACGTTGAGCAATTTTCGGATATTTTTGGGCAAATTCTCGAGATTGCTGACCAAATTCTTGTAGTTGTTTTTCGTAAAACGGTAAAAGCTCTTCTATCACAACACACCCACTACGCTTAGGTTCTCGCCGAAATTACATATTGTTGCGTTGTCGGTTTTAGCAATGCATCAAAAACGACAGGTTCATACAGTGGATGAATATTTAGATAAGCCTGAATACTTAAACACAATGCCCCCATATTATGTCCATCCAACAACATCTCGACCCGTATTTGTCTTAATCTAGGCTCATGAGCTGCTATTGATTGTTCAATTGATTGGCAAATCTTGTCTCGATCTAGCGGATTGGCTGTAGAAAGCCCCACAAAATCAATAATCCCGAACTGAAGTATAGATTTTTTAACTAGCGGATAATCATCAACCACATGGTCCAATTTAGCGACCCGACTATTCAGCAAGTCTTCTAAATCTTTTGCTACCGATTCTCTTAATTGCTGAATAGAAAGACCTTTTGCATAATCTTCACTTTCAGGAATTAAACGATCAAACAAAGTTGAACGAAATCCGTATGGATAAAGCCGATCTAAATTCATTCGAGTTCACAACAAGCATGCTTAAAGACAGCAGAGGCTAACTTTATGTCAGCCTCCACCAAATATTCACTTAAATAATTATGCTGCGTAAGAAGCAGTATTATTAGAAAGTGACCATTTCTTAGTAACAGCACCTTTAGCAGTACCGTTAATATCTTGTTGGTTATATGTCCACTCAACAGCTGCGTATTTCAAACCAAACGCTTCAGTTGGAACACCTTCTTCGTTAACTGTTGGAGTTACACTAGAAACTAGAACATGCTTCAATTTAATTTGTAAGTACTTGATGCGTTTGTCACCATTCGCACGATAAAAATCAATTTGTACTTCATCAAATGTATAACCAGCTGAACATGCTTCCCATAATTTCGGGCTAGTTGCATCTAAGTCTTTAATAAAAAGCATATCTGAATGTTCAACACGTTCAGCAGTATGACCACCAACACTACTTGAAGTAGCAGATTTAGGTTGACGAATGTTGTGAGACCAAGAGTTAACTTCTAACCAGCCTTTGTGCTCAGAATCACGAGATTCACCATCAACTTTATACTTACCGCGAAACTCAACGTATATATCTTTCATTTAGAACTTTCCTATTTTTAATTTAAAGTTATTCTTTCGCTGACCTTTATTAATTTGAGGACTGAGGTAACTCAGTGACAAGTCGTAAAGAAACCGACAACTCATCCAGCTGGAAGTGTGGTCGCAAGAAAACCACAGACTTGTAGTGACCTGGTTGAGCAGGATCTTCTACAACTTTTACAGACGCTTCACGTAAAGGGTATTGAGCTTTTGCTTCT
Organism: Acinetobacter sp. WU_MDCI_Abxb74; assembly: GCF_025513915.1. Taxonomy (NCBI): domain Bacteria; kingdom Pseudomonadati; phylum Pseudomonadota; class Gammaproteobacteria; order Moraxellales; family Moraxellaceae; genus Acinetobacter; species Acinetobacter sp. WU_MDCI_Abxb74. The sequence continues at coordinate 81,516 of NZ_JAHPRP010000001.1, read as the reverse complement.
TGAGAAGCGCCATCATCAAGTAATACATACTGTGACAACCACTCATTTAAAAATGCTTCAACATTTCCAGCAGAAGCAAAACTACCCACCTTATCTCTCATCATTGCTTTTAAATAATGAGCAATACGTGAAACAGCCATGATGTACTGAATTTGACTTGATAAAGCAGAGTTTGCATTTGCTGTATCATTGTCATATTTTTTAGGTTTTTGAGTTGATTGCGCGCCAAAGAAAGCAGCGTAATCGGTATTTTTACAATGTACTAAAGGAATAAAGCCCAAATCGCTTAATTCTTTTTCACGACGATCAGTAATAGCAATTTCTGTTGGACACTTGAATACCACTTCGCCATCTTGTGTTTTAAAAGTATGAACTGGTAAGCCTTCTACCAAACCACCACCCTCAACACCGCGAATTGCAGCACACCAACCATGCATATCAAATGCATTTGTTAAACGAGTACCGAAAGCATAAGCAGCATTCATCCACAAATATTCATTGTGGTTTGCACCAGAAACATCCTCAGCAAAGTTAAACCCTTCTGTCGCTGTTCCTTCTTTTGGATGATAAGGAAGACGACCAAGCACGTGTGGCAAGGTTAAAGCGACATAACGAGAATCTTCACTGTCACGGAATGAACGCCATTGAACATATTCAGCCGTTTCAAAGATTTTTGAAACATCTCTAGGACGATCAATATCTGTAAATGACTCAAGACCAAGAATGCTTGGGCTAGCAGCAGAAACGAAAGGCGCATGAGCTGCAGCAGCAACATGAGAGATTTGCTCAAGCAAATACATATCAGAAGGCGTACGGTCAAACTCAAAATCACCAATGAGTGCTGAATATGGTGCACCACCAAAAGACCCATACTCTTCTTCATAGATTTTTTTGAATAAAGTACTTTGATCAAAATCTGTAGCACCTTGAAAATCTTTGACCAACTCTTTTTTAGTCGTATTTAACATACGAATTTTAATGAGAGGATTAGAAGGTGTTTCCTGACAGAAGTAGTAAAGACCACGCCAAGTTGACTCAATTTTTTGGAATTGTTCATTGTGCATGATCTGACTTAATTGATTTGAAATCAGTGCATCAATTTCTGCAATACGCTTATCAATTGATAAAGTCATATTTTCAGAAACTGTAATTGTCCCTGCCATTACTTCCTTGGCAAGTTCACCGATTAAGCTTTTTGCACGCGAATGTTCTTCTTCATTTCGGGCAATACGGCTTTCTTCAACAATCGAGTCTAAAAGATTAACTTGTTCATTTTCAACAAGTGGCATTGCTGCCGATTGAGCATTATTCATGATCAGCCTCCGCACTTAATTTACGGATCTGATCAGTACTTTTAAGAACTTCATCAAGTAAGTCTTCTAGACGCTCACTGTTAGAAATCTTATTTCTTAAATCTGTTAAACGCTCACGGGCTTCAACCAGTTTCTTTAATGGGTCAACTTGTTGAACAACATTTTCCGGGCGAAAATCTTCCATTGACTTAAATGTTAAATCAACTGCAATTCTTCCACCCTCTTCAGTCAGCGTATTATCTACTTGAAAAGCTGCTCTTGGAGACAATGACTCCATAACTTCATCAATATTATCTAAATCGACATTAATGAACTTTTTATCTTTTAATTTTGTACGTTCAAGCTCAGATGCTGCCGAAAAATCACCCATCACACCGACAACAAATGGTAATTCCTTCGCTTCTTTTGCATCACCAATTTCAACATCATATGTGAGCTGAACACGTGGAGGTCGAATTCGCTGAAGCTTCTTTTGTACGCTTTCTCTCTTAGCCATAAGATTCTATTCCTGATTATTTAATTAAAGGGTCAAAAGGCGAACTTTTTGATTTATTAACGTTGGCTACAGGGGCAGTTTTTGGTTTAACCGCAGTTGCTTTTGCTGGAGTTGCTACTCGTTTAGTTACTGCTCTGGAAGTAGTAACTCTGTTACGTGTTACAGCTTGTTTTTTATAACTTCTTCTTTCGTTATCAACTAAGCCACCTTCTGTAGCTGCCTTAACGTTTGAAGGATCAGGCGCAGGCATTGAAGTATGAATATTTTCAATTAACTGTTTAGCAGGTGGATAAGTTACATCGTTGCTTAAATAACGCATTTCCTGACTTCGCATTTGCTGCAACGAGTTATTTGCAATGCTTACGCCAGATAAAAATAGAACATCTGTTATTAATGAACCGCGTATATTTTGACTTTGCAATTGGCTTGCCAAATTCAATGCTTTAACTGGTTGATTGGTTTGGTAAAACCGCATAGCAGCTTTAGCTAATAAATCATTTTTTTGAGTCGTATTATCGCTATCACAAACTTGTTTAAAAATATTCAATAGCTCAGGATCATTTTGACCTTCTGCTAACGGATTCTTTTTAATACAACTTTTTTTAAGTTTTACAGGCTCTAGTTCTGCTGCTTGAGCACCTGATAGACCGATAATGTTTCCAGTCAGCAAAAGTATCAAAATACTTCGTTTCAACACAACTTTCATTCCTCTGTTTTCTTATTTATTCAAGGCTTTACTGAAAAGTTAATATTGATAAAACATTAAAAAATCAGCCTAAAAACCTTATATTCAAAAAATTTATGCGCAGTTTATCATATAAACAAACATATTTTATATAAAAATCATATCAACTTAAACTAAAAGTAAATAGTTAAGATGGTTATAAAATATAGCTTAATAAAGTTATTCTTATAAAAATATAATATTGTTATTTTTTGTAATTAAAAATAAATTATTGATTTTTATTAAAAAAATTAAAATAAAAACTAAATAAAAAATTGATTTAAATATCATTCATTTAGTTTTTATGAAACATTTGCTTAACAATATTTAATTTTATATTACTAGATAGTAATTCCATTTGGTTATGAACAAGCCATCAAAACTTATAGTAGAAGATTGCAGTACAAAAAATATAAAACTTGTCAAGACTAATCTGTCTATCGATTATACTTTTTTAAATAAATTTAGTTTTCTGAATAAGGATTAAAAAGTACCATCTTTAGCCTCAAGTATGATTTTTCAAATATTTTCTTTAAAAATCTATAAGCAAAAAATTAAGTTTGTTTTTGTAAAAATATCATGATGAATTATAGATTTCTCTTTTAAATAGCCAATTGACTCACACGAAATCCCCCAACAAAGGCATCTAATCTATATTTCAATTATAAACTATCTGAGCTCATTCTAATTTTTCATAAACTATAATGATTATTCACCGAGTTGAATAACAAAACCGCTATTTATATCTTTCACATCTCTTATTAAAATAGCTTCATCAATATTCAACCCAATGATTTCCAACAAAATGATGAAACGGAATATAGCTGTTGTTTTATTTTCAAGTCTTGCTTTAAGTGCTTGTGCTAAATCTAGTGAGACAAATCATAAATCTTCAAAGCTCTCACCAGAACTTCAACAAAAAATTCAGCAATTGGTTAAAAAAACCAAAAAGAATATGATATTCGTTGAAGGTGGTAGCTACCTGATGGGTGATTTTGGACTAGTGACCCCAGAATTAGAAAAAATGGTTCCAAATAGTATGGCGGTGAAGAATCCCAAGGGTAATACTGAAAAACCTGCTAACCAACCTTTTTCGCCAGGGGATAATAATAAGATACTGCATAAAGTCACACTTAGCAGTTTTAATATGAATGCTTATAAAACAACGTTAGAAGACTTTAATATTTTTACAGAAGCCACCGGACAAAATGAGAGTGCAGATAATAAGCGATATAATCAAAAAATCGCTCATGAAATAGCCACTGGTATGGTGTGGCAACAAGCCAAAGACTACTGCCAATGGTTGGGACAGCAAGTCGGAACACCTATGGATTTACCTAGTGAAGCACAATGGGAATATGTAGCTCGAAATAAAGGACAATATACTCTATTTGCAACTAATACAGGCCATATTGAAGAGGGAAAAAACTTATGGAGTATGGAACAATACGATCAATATATTGAGAAAAACAGCCCCTCTACTGCCGTAAACATTCCTGTTCTAGGGAAAACACCATCGAATCCTCTAGGTTTTTACGACCTTGTTACGAATAATTATGAATGGATGAATGATTGGTACGATAAATATTATTATAAACATTCACCTATTGATAACCCAACAGGACCTAAAACAGGGACTGAAAAGGTATTACGTAGTACATCGCCAATGGGAGCCGATAATTTGATGATGGCTGATGGAATAAACATAGCTAGAACTAAAGCTTTACCAACTCCAAATGAGGAAAGTAAAACTAAGTATCGTTTATATTCTGCGCGTTGTGTCGCTAATGTTCCACAGCCTATAAAATAACTTTAAACCACATATGAATCATCTGAGTTCTGTTCATAATTTGCTGCAATAAACAGTTCCGCATCAGTACCATCTATCTCAACAGATGGTACTAGTTCAGTATTTAATGCAATTAAAGTATCAGAATTGATAATACTTGGTTGTTCAGCCATTTTTTCTCTTAATTTTTCTAATTCTCTAGGATTATTCATTGGCGCTTTTTCATGTAATGGAATAGTTTTTACGATTTTAGAACGTAATTTTTCGTATTGCTCCACATATTCACTACCACGTCCAATAGTATCTGAATTAAGAGCATATTTTTTAACAAAATCACTAGCCCTTGACCAGAATCCATCATGAAAATATACCAATAATTGTTTTTCCAAGCTTTGAATACTCTGTTGCGATTTCGCCCCTCTCAATGACATCCTCTGGAGCACATTAAACCACTCATCTTCAGTTACAATAGTTTCAAAAATTGCAAGTACCGCTTCTTTATGTGTAGGTAAAAAAGGGCTAATTCCTGTTTTAGGCATATCGGCAGCATGAGTATATTCACTATGCCTTGTCATCTGATAAATTAACATTCCTTTAGCATTGGGTGTTGCCATTTTTAACCAATCTGGTTGACGTTTAATTTTATTTGCTAAATCGACAGATGTTTTTGCAATAGAGTATTTAGCGTTAAATGTTTCAAACTCCCCTGCGATATCACTTAAAACTTTTGCTGTTAATGAATCATTGCCTAATGCAATTACAGCCAATTGGCTTAAATTAGCAAATGCGTCTTTTGCAATAAAACCCAACACGGTAAATTGAGCTCGTAAAAGTTGATAATGTACCCATCGTAATACTTCAAGAACCTGACTAAAATCAATAACGAAATCTAGCGCACCTTTTGCCCCCAACCCAACACATAAAGCTGCTTTCGCCCTAAAACGAAATTGGTTGCGTTCTAACCAGTAAAATAATTTAAAATTAACACCCGCCCCTAAGCCTGCACTTACAGCAAAATCGACAGCTAAGCTCGCTAAAGGTTTAAAATCTTTAGCTTCAGGTGAAAGCCACTGGAACTCTCCAGATGGTTTGATTCCCGCCTCTGCACCAGCAAAAGCTTCAATTTGCCCCTCTGAACTTGCACCACTACCAGGAATGATGGTTTCATCTCGATCCATTGGCACAAATCTTGGACGGTTTTCTCCCATATTATTGGCTAGTGAAGGATTTCGATTTCTTCTACCATTAGCAGCCAATTGTTGCTGTCCATTTTTACTATAGCTTATCTCTAGGCCAATTCCAGCAGCCACTTTTGCACCTGCAAAACCATAGAGTTCCATACCAATAACAAATCGAAATGCACCTAGATCAATGTCATCAAAGTTCAGCATCCAACCTTTATCACATGGAATTACATAGGTGGTTTTTGCCTTCCCTTCAAATAGCACTAGTTTACCTTGAGCATTAACATTCGCCTTAGCATTCACCTCACCACTTTCGGGTTTCCAGCTTGCACTTGTCGATAAGCCAGCGCCACCAACACATCTTAACCATTGTGATTGAATATCAACCGTTAAGTTGTCTGAGAGCTTAATTTGTTCAACAAAACCCGCACTAAAAGCAGAGAAATCCCAAACCTTAGTTCCTGTTTGCTTGGAATATTTCGCAAGATCTAAACTAACTTTTTTAAATTCATTATGAATAGTCTCTTGGTTAATTTTCTTAAAGTCTTGTTTTATATCCTTAAGTTTCTTTAACTCCGTCCCTAAAACCGTTACCTTAAAACTTTCTTTGTTCTTTTTCTTTTGTTGCAACTGCATATATCTGTCAGTACGCAGATAGCGACGTCTGAAATCAAACTCCTGCGTGTTACCATTTGGATTTTTCTTTTGACGCGCTTCAAAAGTAATGACTTCTGTTAGATCAGCCGCTTTTTTAAAGTTTTTATTGAGTTCTTCTTCGATCTTTTTCTCTGCTTCTTTTATTTCTTCTTCTGCTTTTTTAACATTAGAAACACTGCCAGATTTTATTGCTTCTGCTAATTTATTTTTAGCATCAAAAGAGTTTCCAAATAATTTGTCTAGTTTTGAACTTTCCTTTTCAAATTCAGCATAATCCTCAGCTGAAAGAACTATCATTTCCTCTCGATGCATATTTAAAATAACAGGTGGTTTTCCATTGCCCTGCAAAGTTACTGTCGTATTCTTATCTTGCTTTGTTATTTTCGCAACAGACTTCAACTGTACAGTGACATAATTCTTCTTACTCATAGTTGCAAAATGCTGTATGTCTTTTTTCTCTGGTTGAGCAGACATATTTACGAATTTAAATTTTACAAATATAACCTCACCTTTTGGCGAATATAAAGGTGGAGTAAAACCATTTTTATCTACAACAGTCATTTTGACATTAGGTAAACTAATTTTCTTTTCCTTACCCTCTTTGTCAAAAGTAAAAGTTTCAAATGGAATATTATCAGCTAGTTTAGTACCCCTAAACCCTTCTATTTTATAGCGATAATATTGTTTGATTTGATATTCTATAGTAGTGATTCCTTGCTTTTCTTCTTTTATATGGAGACCTGAACTACCATTAATATTAATGGCTTTCTCCCACTCCGAATCCTTTCTTTTAATCCAAAGATCATACTCACCAACTGGCAGATACATTTCTTTAGTAAAACCTTTCATGTCAGTTTTAGCTTCTCGGTTCTGACTCAAGCTTGGACCTTCGTGCACATCTTTATACTTCGCCATATTTTGGGCAATCGTCTGAGCTGGAATAGGTCTATTTTTATAAATGGAGTTTAAATCCAACGGCTGCACAAGAGGCTTAGAATTCTTAGCACTTCCTATGGCTATTGCTAGTTTATTAACCTGTCCCGGCCGTTTCCCCTTTTCAGTTACAGAATAATCCATTCCATGGCAAGCAATCGTATCGTTATCAGGCAATACATTAATAAATAGCTTTAATTTAATCTTATTCATCATTTATTCTTCTTCAAAAGTTACAAAACCATCGTGAACATGATCTTCTAAACTAATTTGGATTTGCTGAGGACCCTTGGTTGTGATCTTCTGTGTTTTACCTTGACCATCTGTCACACCACTGACCATTTCCCCATTCGGCAAAATCATTAAATATTTTTTATTTTTCAATGCATTTCCATCCATATCTTTTGCAATATATGTTAAATGGTAATCTGGTAACATTGCCAACTCTGGGTTTTTCGTTGCCACCTTGGCTCCGCCCATAAATAAATGCTGCCCAGCCTTCACCTCAAGCTTCCCTCCTGTGACAGGGAAAATGCCTGAACCATTCAACTTAACTTGAGACCCATTTGCAGTCAGATTAATTTCAGTTGGGCTAGTAATATAAACCGTGTCTTCAGTTGAAGTAATTTGCACGCCCTTTCGAGCAATAACATCTAAGCCATCACCTTGAGCCTGAATTTCAACTTTACCTTGACCAGCAAAAAGTCGAGCGCCTTCTTGGGCTGCAAATAGACTAATTTTTTGGCTTGCATGAGCCACTATATTTTTTTGTGTACTGATATTAATGCTATCTCCAGCACTTTGAGTAAGCTGACCATTTGCACTGAGGTGTATATCCTCATTACTACTTACAGCAATACTTTTTGGAGATGCCAACAGCATCACAGCTGTTTGAAACTCAGCAGCTTTTTTTGGGTCTTCGTGTTTAAGAGCCTCAATAAATGACTGAATATTCTCAAGCATATCTAATGGATCAGTTTGCTGGTTTTTAACAACTTCACTCAGTGCTTTGGCATTGTTGAGGCTGCCTTCTATTTGCTGTTTGGCATCGGCTGCATCGAGGTGTCCGCCTTGAGCCTGATCCTGTTTGTGAGTACTAACGAGTAAGCCACTACCAGCTCGAACCGCACCCCATTGGTCTGTTCTGAGTTCGAAGCCTTCACCACGGCCTTCACTTGTCGCGCTGTCTTTTGGATGGCTTAAGTTACCGAGGTTGAGCTGACTGACAGCATGACTACTTTGTAGCTGGGCGCTGATTTGCACTGTGGTGTCATCAAAACGTAGTTGGTTAAAACCTTTACCATCGACCTCTTCGGAGCGGATACCACTTAGTTTTTTGGTATCGGGTAACTGGCCTTTCTGGTCAAATTGGGTCGGATGACGTTCAGCTTCATGAATACGCCCCACTACAAACGGACGGTCTATGTTGCCGTCAAAGAAATCGATAACAACAATCTCACCTACACGAGGCAAGAACCGCGCGCCGTAACCAACGCCTGCCCACGGGGTGAGTACATCTACCCAAGCTGAGTCGGTATCATTGTCATTACTTCCCGCTCCACCGTCATGATTATGGTCATCAGTTCGGGTAAATAGGAAGCGAACTTTAATACGCCCCCACTGGTCGACATGAATGCTTTCGCCTTCCAAGCCCACCACTTTAGCGCGCTGTGGGTAAGCTGATGGTCGGTGCTCTAGCGGGTTATATTCAGGAACAGTTTTAATATTTCTGCGTGACAAGATAAGCTCATTACCCTGACGCTCTGCTTGATTATTTAGTCCTGATTGATCGTTTTGCCATTGGCTTTGACTAATAAGCTGGTTAACTTGTTGCTGCAAATCTTTTGGTAAGTTATTTTGCTGGTAGAAGCTTTTACCAATAATCAGAAATTCTTTGTCTGATCCATTATGTGTATTTATTTCTGGATGTTCATTCAATTCAAACCAATAACCGACTTGCGCATCACGTACTGTGGTTTGTGCACGAAAATATTTTGATTGAAATGCATAATAATCGGATAGATTTTGATTGAGTTTTTCTAGCTGCTGGTGACCCGATGCAGTGGCTTGGTCTTCCCCATTTAAGTCTTGCATCCAAGCAGGACTGACATGCCATGCCTGCTCCAGACTTAAACTTGCATTATCCTGATTAACACTATGGCTATGCTTTGACTGAACACTACCCATGCCTTCTTCTTGACTTAAGGTATCAGCTTGCCAACGTTGCACATGCACGGCTGTAGATTGCAAGTTTCGGGTTGCCACAAGGCTCGTCATACTGTCTTGTTGTTCAACTGCGCTACTACGGTGATAACGGATATTTCTTCGGTCTAATGCTAAATATGATTCATTATTATCAATTAAACGTAATTTTTGTGGTTGGATCTCATCTGAGCTATCTGCGACACACAACTGCGCTTCATCAATTAACCAGTTAATGCCTTCACTACGCCAAAGTCTGGTTAAAAAAGTATAATCCGTTTCATTACTTTGCATAACAAAAGGTCGAACATCGTAGTCTTGTGTCAGACCTTTTAAGTCCAAAGTTAAGCTAGACGCAAACAACGAACTTTTGTTTTGCCATTCTGTAAATAGAATTTCACTAATGTCCCGTACACTTTTATTCATAAACACACGGCTATTGCGGCGTTTATGCCACAGCACGGTCGGGTCTTGTAATCTCAATTTATACAATGTTAATGAACCATCACTCTGCCCCTGACTGGCTTCTGTAATAATTCCTGTAGTTCTACATAGCTGCCCCTGATCAGTTACTTGATCGACTGCAACCTGACAACCAATAAATTGTTTTAATGAAATATGGGCATTGGTAGAAAGACAAAATAAACCGGCAGTCACACCTTCATTTAGCTGATGCTGCCCTTCAATACTTTGTAAAAAGACTTGAGTATTCAACGATGGATTAGAAAACTGAATATGAAGCACACGTTTTTGCGAACTGATACCTAAATCTTCTAAAATTCTATGTATATGAGATAACATCTTTTTTATGAAAACTTTGTCAGGATTGGCGTTATTTTATAAAATACAGAAACATCTGTCTATTTTGTAAAGAGAAACTTAACCATATGAATACACGAATGAATGAGAATACTATCCGTGATAAATATAAAAAAGTGAATTAAACGCCAACAAGTATAAACACCTTTATTGTTAGAATTATCTTCATCTAATAATTTTTGTCGAACTTTAGATTGACCACTTCGAGTTCCTCCACCAATTTTACTATCTGCTAATTCTTGAGCAGTAGCATTATGACTATCTTTTAAGGCATATTTAGATGGTTTTTTCTTTACTAATCCTACTGGATTCGGTAAATAAGCATAAATATATATCCACCTAACACCCCACTCGGGTCTTTACTAATAAACCGAGCTAAATACGGCGAATAATAATGATAACGGTTGTAATGAAGCCCTGTTTCGCCATTAAAATACTGACCTTGGAAATGGATATTGTTTGAAATAATTTCACTATTTTTGAAGAAATTAGATTTTGCTCTTTCTCCTTTGCCATTTCGAGCATAGTTCTCCGTGTAAAGCCTTGCTTTGTTGAAACGAACTCCCCCAATCTTATTACAGATCATTTGACATGGGGAATCACTCACTTCCTGAGACGTATCCAAATGAAAAATATATTAGAGAAAAACTATTACATAATGATCTATCTAATTTAATAATATTTAGATATTGATATATCTAAAATTCTCAGACAATAGAGAATTCCAGATATATTTTAATGACTTTCTAATCTTTTTTATCAAAATAAACAGAAATATCTTGAAATATCAAACTATTCAATTCCACAGAAAAATTAAAATCACCATTTATTGATTTTATAAAAATACTATTCATTTAATCAACAATTAAAGATGATTTCTAACTTTTTCGACTACTCTATTAGATGATTAAAAATAACTTTCACAAGAGTTCTAATAATTTTACCCCACATCTTCAATAGAATCTATTTTTGCTATAATCTCATCTTTAGTAAGTGAAAACTCCCCCTCTTCGCTTGCATCCATTCCAATCATTTCATCAAGCAAATTTTGTAAATCCTCATTGAGTTCTAAATAATCCATATCAAGACGAATTAAATATGCTTCTCTAGCAACTATCCGATAATCAAATATTTCATTTTCTAAAATTAAATGAAGTTTATCTAATACTATTTTATCAATATTGCGTAACATTATAGAGGACACCCTTTTTTGATAGCTCGCGCTGATGGAGTTGCTTTACCTTGATCTATATCTGCTTTTGTTGGTGGATAATGTGGAATATCCATAACCTCACCGTTTATCATCTTAGGATGTACCCTATTTACATTACCATTATGATCATATGTTTCCTCCCATACTCTAACGGTACCAGTTTTAGGATTAATTTCTGTAACATGGGATCTTCCTCGAGTTGGACCTTGAGTCTTAGCTAAAGCCTCTTTTTCATAATATCTTATTCTACCATCACTTAGCTCTCGTGTTTTAACAGCTTTATTTTGAGACACTCCAGAGCCGATAATTTTCTTTTTAATTTTTTTTGGTTTGTCTCATTGCTTACCCCCAAAGAATCAATCAACCCAACAACCCAATCGAGTCTTTACTAATAAACCGACCTACATACGGCGAATAATAACGATAACGGAGTGTAATGAAGCCCTGTTTCGCCATCAAAATACTGACCTTGGAAATGGATATTGTTTGAAATAATTTCACTATTTTTGAAGAAATTAGATTTTGCTCTTTCTCCTTTGCCATTTCGAGCATAGTTCTCCGTGCAAAGCCTTGCTTTGTTGAAACGAACTCTCCCAATCTTATAGTAAGTTTTACAGATCATTTGACATGGGGAATCACTCACTTCCTGAGACGTATCCAAATGAAAAATATATTAGAGAAAAACTATTACATAATGATTTATCTAATTTAATAATATTTAGACATTGATATATCTAAAATTCTCAGATAATAAAGAATTTTAGATATATTTTAATAAATTTCTAATCTTTTCCATCAAAATAAACAGAAATACCTTGAAATATTAATCCATTCACTTCCACAGAAAAATTAAAATTACCATTTGTTGATTTTATAAAAATACCATTATGAGTCTTTTTAACAGTTAATTCTTTATAATCATTAAGCAACCACCCATTGATTAAAACATCCCCGGATATTCTACCTTTAGTTTTAATAACAACAGTATTATAATCAACCCCCCATACCCCATATTTTTCAACAAGAATATCTGGTTCCTTATTCACATGAAAATCTATATCACAGTAACCCGACAAGTCAATACTAAATCGCCCTATTAATATAGATGAAGTTATATCATCTGAATAAAGTTTCTTTAAAAAAACATTATTACTTATTTCATTAATAAACATAAGTTAACTACCACCTTTAGGTTTAATATTGTAATGCCCATATGTACCAGGAACATAACCAGTCTTAGTGTTTTCAATCGGTCTAGCATTAATATGTGGTTCTAAACCTTTATTTTTTTCTGCCTTCGTATGGCCATAAGTATGTTCTTGAATAACAATTTGTTTACCATCAGTATTTGTATAATGATAGTTTCTTGTAGTAACTGGCTGTCCATCTTTCATGACTTTATTTCCATACCCATCATCCAAATCTTCTCTCGTTATTTTAGGCTGTTGACTTTGAGGAATCTTTGCATCTTGTTTAGCTTTTCTTAAAGCCTCTCTCCTAGATGAAGCATCATAATGATCCTTTTTCGTAGGTTGATTAGGGCATGATTTATTCAACCCCAAAGGATCAACCCAGTCCACTGGATTAGGTGCATAAGCATAAACATTAAAACCACCCAATAATCCAATCGGATCTTTACTAATAAACCGTCCTACATACGGCGAATAATAACGATAACGGTTGTAATGAAGTCCTGTTTCCCCATCAAAATACTGACCTTGGAAACGGATGTTGTTGCTTATAATCTCTGAATTTTCAAAGAAATCTGACTTAGCTTGTTCAACCTTACATTCGCCCCAAGCTTTATATTGAGCTTTCCAAACAATGGCACCTGTCTGGTTACTCATTTCTTGCGGTGTTCCTAAATGGTCACAGTGATAGAACCATACATCATCAAAGCCTTGGCTTTGTTTTACGGTATTCCAAAGAGAGTCTTTATAAATGCTATATGTTTTTTCTGCCCAGTCTTGGATTTGATGTAACTCAATTGAGTGATGATACGCCGCTTGCAACAAAGGCACGAAACTATCTTTTTCGTAGAAATAGTGTTTAGTTATATCAGCGTTAGATTCATACGCTAAAGTATCACCATCCCAACCATAAATAATGTTCTGTTCTTGTCCAGTATGGTGATGCTTACTTCTTTTTTGAATACGTCGGCCTAAAGCATCGTAACGATACTCTGCCGTATATTGATTGTTTCGGCTACGAACAAGACGCCCCAATACATCCCACTTAAGATTTAAATCACCTTGTGATGACTTTTGTCGAATCAGTTGCCCAAAAGCATCATATTGATATTGTTGGTCAAGATATTCCTGTACGATATTATTGACTAAACGATTATAGCCATAACCTTTTTCATCAGAAATATGCTGTGAAGATTGCTCTTTGGTACTGTTATATCGCTCTAAAATATTACTTGCTGGATCAAAATTAAAAGTCTCTTTCCCAAGTTTACTAGTTGCCTCTAATAAACGCCCAACAGGATCATATTTATAATGAATAGCCCCACGACGAGTATCCTTAATAAGCGTTAACTCACCTGTTTTGTCGTAGTGATATAATCGTTCAATCAATTGGTTGGTATGCTGAAGGGCATTATTTTGAGTTTGGGCCTGATAACCTTTGTCATGTCCATTCAACATTAATTGCTGAGTTAAACGTCCGACTTCATCATAACGTTGTTGTTGACTAAGACCATTTGCATAGTGTCGTAATGTCTCTCTATGTAAATCATCACGCTCAAAACTAACAACATCTTCACCATTTAAAGCCATGCCATAGACATGTCCACTTCCATAAGTGAGCCAATCTATTTTCTGTCCATCTGGTCGGATAGTTGTAGTTCGATTATTTAATTCATCATAGACATGTTTCCATACAGCAGTTTTCTGTGTTACAACGTCTTGATGATGCTCTTTTATTAAATTGCCTGCGGCATCATAAAACCACTGTAAGTTAGTTTCAGCATTTTTAGCTTGAACTAAATGACCTAGGCCATCATAAGAAAATTCTTCTATTTGCTTTTCTTCAAGCTCTTGCCCTTGATAACCATATCCTGCTGTACGTTGTTCTAAACGCCCCATGCTGTCAAAAATAAATTGCTGAATACGGTCTTTAGGCGCAGCGCGATCTTTGAAATCTTGACCATAGGCAGAAGCTACTTCAATACTACTAGTTAAACGACCATTATATTCATCGTACGTATAAACAGTTTCTTTGCCATCAAAATCAATTTCTTTTACTAATCGACCCGCAACATCATAAATAAATTCATAACTTGCGCCATTTTCATTAGTTAAACGTTTTAAGCGACTCAAGCGGTCCCATTGATATTTTAAGGTTTGATTTAATGGGTCAATACGCTTAGTAATTAAACCAGCAGCATCATATTCATAACGTGTCTGCTGGCCTTTAGGGTCAATATGAACTAATAATCGACCTTCTTCATCATGAATAAAATGCTCTTCAGCTCCATCAGCGTGTTTAATTTTCTCGAGTTGTCCAAAAGCATTCAGCGGTAAGCCTTTTGCTAGAGGTTTTCTTGGTTCAGCAGTTAATTCCGTATAGAAGTATTCAACTTTTTGCTTTAAAGCATTTTCAATAAATTTGACACGCCCGCGATCATCATAATGCCAGTGCGTTTCTTTACCGGAACAATCCGTATAAGTAACCAAGTTACCTTGATCATCATATTTGAGCGTCTTCTTACCGCCTTTAGCATCTTTAATGGAGGTTACCAATCCCATCGCATTATAGGTATAGGCTGTTTCATGCTTCAGCGGATCAATTTCTTTAATTATATTCCCTGAAGCATCGTATTCTTTAAACCAACGCCCCTGTTCAGCATCAACAAAACCAGTCAGATTATCTTTTTCGTCGTATTCATAATAAAAGGTTGAGCCATCGGCCTGAACCATACTTAAGACATTACCGCGTTCGTCGTAGGTATACGATGTTTCTGTTCCATCTGTAGCAATATGCGATGTTATATTTTTTGCTTGGTCTCTAAAGAACCATTCTTGCAAATTGTCTGGATAAATAATTCGATAGGTATAACCAGTAATACCATAATAGTATTCAGTCACGTTACCATCGATATCCATGGCTGAAGTTACGCGAATGTTTTCATCCCAATCTAATTTAGTAGCGGAACTATAGTCATCGGCCCATTCTTCAATCGCTTTTGAGCTAGGTAAAACGCCATCCCACTTTAAGTTCATTCCTCTTTGAGTAAGATCAGTATAACGAGTCAATAAGTGAGCTTGGTATTGATATTCATAAGAAGCAGCAAACTCATTGGTTGCCTTAATTAAATCACCTTGCTCATTATATTGATATGCTGACAGTTGTCTAATGAGTTGACCATCTTCAACTAACCAAGCTGCAATAACTTTTTGCACATCATTAATTTGTAATGCTACATGCGCCAAAGTTTGTTGTTGCTGTTTAAATATAATGTCGGATAAATAGCTATCCCCATTTTCTAATTCATAGTCATAACGTAGTCCGATACTAAATGCATTTTGACGTTCTATGGAGACTAAACGAAACTCATTTTTATATTTTTGATAGAAGCGAGTTTCTGAAACACCATATGAAATTGCTCTAATTTCAGGTGTGACAACCGTATAAGTAAAAGTTTCTACTTCATCATAGTAACTCTGCCCAACTTTTAGCTCTGGTAAGTGAACAGGACGGCCATCGCTGCCAATATACTCCCAACCCTCTTGCTCAATAGGTTCTTTAGGTTCATTTATGTTGTAACTAGAACAACGAGCAATCTTGGTTGTAAAAGGTGTAATCCACCGCGCTCCGAAAATCGATTGATCATACTGATATAAGTTTGATACATACGTTCTCGAAAATTGCTCTACCAATAATGGATGAATTTGTGCATCAGTATGGTTTAAAAACTCAGTACCCATGGCAAAAGTAATCGATCGTTTAGTCGCACCACCTTTACAGTTTTTACCTGCATTCGCATTATGAGTCGCAGCATGTTCAGTATTAGCCTTTTCTAACTTATCATTCTTCTTGTCATGTCTGACTTGTGTGGTTTGGGTTGGCTTAACTTGGCCGGAGGCTTTTTTTCTAAATCTGGCATTACTTAAACGTAATATTTCAAATAACCAGCCAATTGTTTGCGGCTGCGCTGTATTTCCCAAGCCCTTAATTTTAGTATTGGCAGTGATACCAATTTTATTAATTGTTGCACCTACATTTAATATCGGCTGCTTTAGATGTGCAGGAACTAAAGAGGTAACAACTTTAGCATTGGAGTTTGCTCCTGTTTTAATAAGAGCTTTTCCCAAGTTTTCGGTCATGTAAACCAAGTTTTTTCCAGCTCGTGTTAAGTCACCACTTTTTATTCCTTTAATAACACCAGAAGCTTGCTGTTGAGCTCGATTTGTATTTGACCCCGCATTTGTAAATACTTGGCCTTTTGTTACAACTCGAACAATACCACCATTAATTTGTGTTGTGGCATTTTGAACGGTTCCACCACAAGTGGCTAAAATTGAATTTAACTGTTGTAGGCCTGTTTTACAGAATTTATCAATTTGTCCAGCAACCTGATCATTTAAATGATTGGAGATCACTACGATAACTGCTTCTCCCAAAGCAGCTTTACCCACACGTTTAACTTCTTGACGGACTAGAAACAGGGCTGGACGAGCAGACATACGAATTGCTGATGTTCCTGGTACAGGTGCAATCCCAATAAGGTCAATACCCATTGTGGACCAATCCATAATATCGGCATTTTGAAAACCTTTATCGTAGATATAGCAAATGTCGGAAACCACATCGATAGCAGCCATCACATTTCCAATAATTGGAATTGTTCCCATTACACTGGCTAGCAAGTCTAATGTCACAATTTTATGCGTATGACTTTTTAACCAATCATCTATTTTTTGTTTTGAATGACTAACATCTTTAATAGCAACTTCTGATAATGGTTTAACAACTTCTGTTTTTCCAGACATTTTATTTCTCTACGAATTCTTTTTAAAAGGGCTTTGCAAATATTGAGGAAGAGCATTAGTTACCAAGCTACCGCCATCAACAGAACTTAATTTGCTGAAGTCATTTATTTTTTGAATTGATCCAAGATCAATGTTGTTCCCTATTTTTTGGCCTACTTCTGAAATGGGTAAAAAGCTTTTCACTTGATCAGTCACTAATCCCTGCGCCTCTGTTTTTAACATTGGCATTAAAGCCTTTGCCCCTTCAGATTTTATGCTTTGTGCAGTTTGAATATTTTTCATAATATTCGCAGGATTGGTTAATTGTTTAGATAATTCACCAAGTTTAGACTGAGCTGTTTTACTCATTTGTGCAATTAATGACTCTGATTGCTCAATATCAGCATCATTCTCATTTGGCCACTCAACTGGACGCTTAAAGTCACTTGCTGCATCCCAAGGATCACGATGATCAGGCTCAAAGAAGACCTTCACGGCCCCTGTTGCTAAGCCAGAAACTCTTGCAAATCCCTTATCATCCAACTTGCCTGTAACTTCTTTTCCTAAGGTATCGACAACTGTATAACTTCCACTTTTAACAAACTCACCATGCGCATAATCATGGATGAGCTCTAAAGTACCAGGACTACGTTTTGGTGGAGGCGGCAATGAAGAACTGAAATTCGCACTTCCTCCCCCCATAAACAAATGCTGCCCTGCCTTCACCTCAAACTTGCCACCAGTGACAGGGAAAATTCCCGAGCCATTAATCTTGAGTTGAGATCCACCCGCCGTAATCACAATTTCTTTAGAAGCACTAATTTCAATTTTGTCTTCTGTTGAAATAATCTGAACAGCTTTACGGGCAATCAAATCTGCTCCGTCACCTTGCGCTTGTATCTCAACTTTACCTTTGCCTGCATAGAGTCTCGCCCCTTCTTGCGCTGCAAAAAGACTAATCTTGTTTTGAGCATGTGCAATCAAGTTCTTTTGAGTAGACAGGTTAATACTATCGCCCGCAGTTTGGCTTAACTGAGCATCTGCGCTGAGGTGAATGTCTTCATTACTGGCTAAAGCGATACTGTTAGGTGCGGTTAATATCATCAAGGCTTGCTTAAAAGCAGCAGCTTTGTCTTGATCTTTTTCTTCAATTTGCTCTATGAAGGTTTTTAAGTTCTCAAGCACTTCCAATGGATCAGTTTGTTGATTTTTAGCAACTTCGCTGAGTGCCTTGGCATTGTTCAGGCCGCCTTCGATTTGTTGTTTGGCCTCAATTGCATCGAGGTGTACGCCTTGAGCTTGGTCCTGTTTATGGGTGCTAACGAGTAAACCACTGCCAGCTCTTACCGCACCCCACTGATCTGTTCTTAGCTCAAAACCTTCACCACGGCCATCACTTTCCGCTTTGTCTTTTGGATGGCTTAAGTTACCCAAGTTTAGCTGGCTTGCCGCATGGCTGCTTTGTAGCTGGGTACTGATTTGCCCTGTAGTGTCATCAAAGCGTAGCTGGTTAAAGCCTTTACCGTCGACTTCTTCTGAGCGAATGCCGCTGAGCTTTTTGGTGTCGGGTAGCTGGCCTTTCTGGTCGAACTGGGTTGGGTGACGTTCAGCTTCGTGAATGCGTCCGACCACAAATGGACGGTCAACGTTGCCGTCAAAGAAGTCGATCACAACAATCTCACCGACACGTGGCAAGAAACGGGCACCATAACCTGCGCCCGCCCATGGAGTAAGTACATCCACCCAAGCCGAGTCAGTGTCATTGTCGTTACTTCCCGCTCCTCCGTCATGACTATGGTCATCAGTTCGAGTAAACAAGAAACGGACTTTAATACGTCCCCATTGATCAACATGGATGCTTTCGCCTTCCAGTCCCACCACTCTAGCGCGCTGCGGGTAAGCGGCTGGTCGGTGTTCTAGCGGGCTATATTCAGGCACAGCTTGAATGTTGCGTCGAACGACATTCAGCTCAGCAAAGTGGCGCTGCTCAAGGTTTTGGCTGTCGAGTTGGGCTGCCTTAAGCTTGTCTTTTGGTAATAGACGTTCAAGTTGCTGTTGTAATTCTTTCGGTAAATTATTCTGGTTGTAGTAGTGTTTGCTTAAGATTAAGAACTCTTTATCAGCGCTGTTATGCTGGTCGAGTTCAGGATGGTCATTGAGTGCAAACCAGTAACCCACCTGTGCATCACGGACATTGCCTGAAACGGTAAACTGTTTAGAGCCAAGGTGGTGGTAAGCATTGATGTGCTGGTTTAACTGTTCAATCTGGCTATTGCCTGAAGCGGTGGCTTGGTCTTCACCATTTAAGTCTTGCATCCACGCGGGGCTGACGTGCCATGCGTCTTCAAGGTTTAAGCTGGCATTGTCATAGTGTTCGCTGTGCTTTTGTGTGCCTTGTACGCTGCCACTACCTTCTTCTTGTTGCAGCGCATCAGCTTGCCAGCGTTGCACATGAACCGAGGTTGGTTGTAAGCGGCGCTCTGCCTTGACTTGAGTAATGGTATCGAACTGTTCTGTGGCACTGCTGCGTTGATAACGTAGGCTCCGACGTTCAAGTGCCTGATAATTTTGGTTATCGTCAATTAAACGCAGTACTTGTGGCTGGATGGCAACATTCGGGTCAGCGACTAAAAGCTGCGATTCGTCGACTAGCCAGTTAATGCCTTCACTACGCCACAAACGGGTTAAAAAGTCATAATCACTTTCGTTTGACTGCATCACAAATGGACGCACATCGTAGTCTTTGGTTAAGCCAGATGTATCGAGTGTTAGGCTTGAGGCAAATAACGGGCTTTTACCCTGCCATTCTTTAAATAGAATTTCACTAATATCTCGCACGCTTTTGTTCATAAACACGCGGCTATTACGGCGTTTATGCCAGAGTGCAGTTGGATCTTTTAAGGTGAGGTTATAAATGGTGAGTGAGCCGTCACTTTGTCCTTGACTCGCTTCAGTAATAATGCCTGTCGTTCTAAAAAACTGGCCCATGTCAGTGACCTGATCAACGGCAACCTGACAGCCAATAAATTGTTTTAATGCAATATGTGCGTTCGTCGACAGACACAGTAGCTCAGCAACACTACCCTGATTGAGCGTATGTTCGCCTTCAATACGTTGTAAGAAGACTTGATTGTTTAATGATGGGTTGGAAAATTGCACATGAAGTACACGATTCTGTGCAACCAAACCTAAACTATCTAAAATTTGAAATATTTTATTGGACATCATTATTATAAAACTGAGTCATAATCAGCGCTATTTTATAAAAAACAGACAGAATTGTCTATTTATATAAAATAGCTTATCGTTCATAAGTTACATATTTTTTAGTTTATCTAAAAGAAAGACGGGCCACCAAAAAATCTATAAATGCCCGAGTTTTGGCCGGTAAATTAGAAGTACTAGGGTAAAGTAATTGAATATTTTGTAACGGTAATGAGAAATCAGGAAATAACCGAATTAAGCGGTTTTGTTGAATATCTTCATCAACTAACCATGCTGGGCAAATCGCAATACCTAAGGATGACAGCGCCATTTGATGAATTGCGGTTACCGAGTTTGATTCATACTGACTTCGAATAAAAGGTAATGAATATTGCTCCCCTAAACTATTTTGCAAAATATATTGTGAATCTTGCCAATTTAATAAGGTGTGTCCAATCCACGGAACATCTGCCAAATCGGATATATTTTCTACAGGATGGTTTTGTATAAATTGCGGTGTAGCCACAAGATAAATTGGATATTCCCCAATTTTTCGAGTTTTTAGAGATGAGTTTTTTAAATTTCCTAGCCGTATAACAAGATCTAATTTTTCAGTGACTAAATCATCGAGGGAAGAATTAAATGAATACTGTAAGCGTAAATGTGGATAAAGCCGACAAAATTCAGGAAGTAAAGGCAGAATAAAACGTTGACCAAATTCATTGGTTGATGAAAAACGTAAAGTGCCTGTAATGCTTGTGCCTAAATGCTGGCTTCGCTCAAAAGCCTCATCAATCTGAAGCTGGATTTGTTTAAAATCTTGATAAAAATGCTGGCCTATTTCAGTTAATGCAATATTACGGGTATTCCGAATTAAGAGACTTGTATTTAACTGCTTTTCTAATTGTTTTATATCAATACTAACCATTGATCGGCTCAGTCCCAAAATTTCGGCAGCCTTAGTAAAAGACCCGGAATCGACAACTTGTAAAAAACTAGTAATTTGCTTGAGATTTTTTTGCACAATTCAGCCGATTGTTTGAAATTATTAAACAATGATTTTACTTCGCTTGCATCGACAATAAAAGAGCCGAATCTTACCCTGCCTGCACGGAGGTAGGTATGTCTTATCGATATAAAATAGCAACGGTGTTTTTACTTGGGTTCTTTATTGATTGCATTAACATTTTTATGTCAGCAATTGCTTTACCTAATATTGCATCATCATTTTCAGTCAGCCAATCCATGGTCGCTTGGGTAACCAATGCCTATATTCTCGGCTTGATTTTAATCATGCCCATGAGTTTATGGTTAGCCACCAAGTTAGGAAACCAAAAGTTATTGTGTTATTCGATGCTGTTATTTTCTATCAGCATTTGCTTTATTGGATTTAGTGAATCGATTTATAGCTTAATTTTTTGGCGATTTATTCAAGGTATAGCTGGAGGTTTATTAATTCCCGTAGGCCAAGCATTGGTATATGCCTTATTTCCCAATCAAGAACGCCAACGTATTTCTACAATGATTATGGCAATTGCTTTAATTGCGCCCGCATTTTCACCCGCCCTTGGTGGTGTGATTATTGATTCATTGAGTTGGCGTTGGGTATTTTTTTCTAATCTTCCTTTTTCTTTACTTGCCTCATTTCTAGCCTGGCTATGGGTTAAAAAAACAGAGAATGTATCTAGTGAAAGACCAGACATAAAAGGCTTGGTTATTTTTAATATAAGCCTGTTATGTTTGTTACTCTCATTTTCATTCTATGGGGATTATCACAATCTCATGTTGGCTATAAGCAGTTTCCTAATTTCGGTGGGAATGCTTATTTTTTACATTCAATATTCTAAAAAAATCGATCATCCTATTCTCAATCTACAGTTATTAAAAAATAAAAATTTACGCAATGCATTTATTATTTATTACGCTGTCCCTGGTATTTTTACAGGTGTTAATTTACTCAATATTTTTAATTTACAGGTTAACCTTGGCTTTAATGCAAAACAAACTGGCTCATTCATGTTGCTCTATGCAGTAGGTGCGCTGGTGGCAATGATCAGCGGTGGCCTGCTCTATCAAAAAATAGGAAAGAAATATTTACTTATTATTGGCATTACCCTTCATAGCCTTGGAATCTTTTTATTATTTTTTATTTCAAACACTAGCCCCATAAGCTTTTTAGTATTCGCCTATTTATTGATGGGCATGGGAGGCGGCTTAAGCGCTAATATTGCCCAAATTAGTTCGTTAATTGATTTTTCAGGCCAAGATTTATTACAAGGAAGTGTGCTCTGGAACATCAATCGACAAGTTTCATTTAGCATCGGTACGGTTGTTCTCATTTCAATCTATAACCTGATGTCTGGCTCAACTGATCTGCTTCGCTATCAACATACTTTTTTAATTGCAGCTTTACTCTGCTTACTTTCACTCATTCCCATTTTAAAGGAGAAAACTCATGTCTAACCAAATGAATAAAGCCGTTCAAAGCGTAATTGACCTACACGTTTTGATCGAAAATGTATTTACAGGCCAAAATGCAGAACAGAGTCTTAGCCCGCTTTTAGATAGTTTTGATCAAAATTTTAAGATGGTCACGGTTCAAGGCCACTGCATTGGTTTAGCCGAAGTGAATAGTTTATTTAGCCAAAATATCGGGAAAAAACCCTCTTTAAAAATCACTATTCTTAAAAGCACAGCTTTATACGAATTTGAAAATTATTGTTGGGTCCAATATCAGGAGCATCAGCAAACTGATGAGACCGAAACATTACGCACTTCCACAGCCTGCATTAAAGTAGAAGACGAAAAATGTTATTGGGTTTATTTACATGAAACTTTAGCCCCACTCGGAAAATAAGAATTAAGTCATATCACTCGCCTTAAAGATGGCACCTATTTTGCTTAACAATATTACGTTTTATGAAAATCGTAATACTGATCAAAATGGGGAGCTGTCGATATGGGTTATGTTGCAAAGGAATCTACGCGAAAGAACAAGCTGATTCTCAGTATTTGTTCTTTCGTTATTCCAATATGTCTTTGGTGCGCAATCAGTTACTTACCTTTTGTTTGGCATCCTCAAGTACAAATCACGAGTTCGGGAAGTGTTTCTTACTTACAAGTGGGAAGTCGCATTGATAAAAATGTGTTCTATCTCGAAGCACAAAATGCAGTCAATCGAAATTCTGCACCACCACAAGGTATTTTAGTCAATCCGATTTATTTACCTGCTCCTCATGAAGTCGCTAAGGCTTTGGTCACCGCCTTTACCACACCACCAGAGCAACCCGATTCGCCGTGGTTTCATCAAAGTTTATGGCACAGTATTAAACTGGTATTTTCAGCTTTTTTTATCTCTTCGCTTATTGGGATTCCACTGGGTATTTTGTGTGGTTTTTCTAAGCGCATATCGCTGTTAACAGAGCCTTTTGTCGAGTTTTTCCGTTACTTGCCTGCACCGGCTTTTGGCGCACTTGCAGTGGCAATTTTAGGAATTAATGACGCACCTAAAATCGCAATTATTGTGATTGGTACACTTTTTCAGCAAATTCTCATTATTGCCAATACCACCCGAATGGTTGATCGAAGCTTAATTGAAGCTGGCTATACGCTTGGCACCAATAAGCTGAAGAGTTTATTCCATGTAGTGATCCCCGCTGCCTTACCCGATATTTACCGTGACTTACGTGTGTTATTGGGCTGGGCATGGACCTATTTAATTGTTTCAGAGTTGATTGGTACGACTTCGGGTATTACGTGGTTTATTACCCAACAGGCACGTTATCAAAACTTTGACAATGTCTATGCGGCCATTCTGATTATTGGGGTGATTGGTCTGGTCTGTGATTGGATATTAATGAAGTTAGGTGAGCGGATGTTCACTTGGAAAGTAGGAGCAAAATAATGAATGATTCAACATTTAACGCGCATGAATACTTTCAAAAAATTTATGAACGTCCTGTTATTTTAGAAGCTAAACAACTGAGCCAAGTCTTTAAGCATGGACAAAGCGAACGCACTGTTTTAAATAAGCTCGATTTAAAAATTCATAAAAGAGAATTTATTTGTGTGATTGGCCCTTCCGGCTGTGGTAAATCGACCCTGAGCCGTGTCATTGCAGGTTTAGACCCATATCATAGTGGAGAAGTTTTAGTAGACGGCGAATGCATTACAGGCCCATGTCCTGAACGCGGTATGGTGTTTCAGGGCTATACCCTTTTCCCTTGGAAAACCGTAAAAGAAAACGTGATGTTTGGTCCGCAAATGCGAGGAGCCAGTCAAATGACAGCAGAGGCGCAAGCCCGTGAATGGATCAATATTATTGGTTTAGAAAAATATGAAAATCAGTATCCACATCAACTTTCTGGTGGCATGAAACAGCGCGTTGCAATTGCGAGAGCCTTGGTCAATCAACCTAAAATTTTACTGATGGATGAACCTTTTGGTGCGCTCGACCCTCACACTCGCCAAAAAATGCAAAAACACTTAATGGATTTATGGCAAAACATTGATATCACCATTATTTTTGTCACCCATGACATGGATGAAGCTATTTTACTTGCAGACCGAATTGTGGCACTCAAAGCCAACCCAGGCGAAATTAAGGAAATTATTGAAGTGAATTTACCGCGCCCACGTTCACTGGACTTAATGAGTACCCCTGAGTTTAAACAGCTCCGCTCACGGGTAGATTATCTGGTACACGCCGAAGAGGACGAGCTTGACCCAGCTTTGCAAGATTTACCAAAAATTCCGCGTATGACTCAAGTCAGTACAGAAAAATAAGAAAGACATTAAAAAGCCCAAGCTGAACTTGGGCTTTTTTATTGATTGGGCTTATTTGAGTTGTTCTATGAGTGTCGGATAAATCAGCCCATCTACATTTTGCTCAGTTTTATAAATACCATTTTCAACATTAAATTTATTTACGTGATAAGTCGAACCATAAATCGAGTCAAAACCATCTGATTTAGCAAATACCTTTTTATTGGCATTGATATCTAATAGATGCGTCCCGCTAACCATCAACTCATATTGTTTCGGGTCAACCCCTGAACGGTTTGCCATGATTTTAACTGCATCGGCATGGGTTGCAGGGTCATTAATATATTTAACTGTTTTGTCCCACACCTGAATGATTTTTTTCCATTCTTCTTGATGAGCAGTTAAATGACTCATGTTGACGGTCAGAGTGTCATAAATTAAACCCGGCTTGTCTTTAGAGGTATAGATAATTTTAGAACCCGCTACGGCTTTTAATGCTTGACCTGCAACAGGTTGCCAAACAGCAATCGCAGAAATATCTGGGCTATTGAACACTTGAGGTAATTGGTTGGTTGCTGAGTTTACCAGCTTCACGTCATTGGCTTTAATGTTATGGTCGGTTAAAGCTGTTGCTAGTAAAAGATGATCAACCAAGCCTTTTTCAACGCCGATTGATTTTCCTTTTAAGTCTTGAATGGTATTAATTCCCTCTTTTGCAATAATGACATCATTACCCGCAGAATAATCTGTTGCCATGATCATCATGCCTTGAGTGCCGCCCGAAGCTGTTACCAAGTTATCGCCATTGGTGACCAAAACGGCATCAAGCTGATTTGCTGAAAAAGCCGAAAGTGAAGCCGAATAATCAAACCACTTAAACTCTACATTTAAGCCGGCTTCTTTTAACCAACCTTTTTCAATAGCCACCTGCCAAGCTACCCAGCCTGGCCAATCACTATAGCCAATGGTAATCGGTTTTGTATTTGTGGCTGCCTGAGCGTCTTGTTTAGCCTCAGGGACTTTAGCCGTATTGTCACACCCACCCAATACAACTGCCGATAAAATAGATACGGATAAAAACGCTTTTTTAATCATATAGAAACTTCCCCAACATTTTTACTAACAACACTTTGAGCGGTTTGATTGAGTGACTGTATATAGGCTCGCCAGCCTCCAAAATGGCTAATATCGGTTGCATCATGAATGGCATAAGCTTCGCAGATAAAACCTTTGACCCATGTTCCATCTTTTAATTTAAGGTTGCCAATACCAAGTGGTGCAGGCACTTCAGCCACAATGGCTCCGAAATTTGCAAAAGGAACATCCCACACTTCAACTTCAATTGACGTACCTGTCGCATCGCATTGCAGCCCCGGTTTTGGTGGTTTGGTATTTTTTAGGGCAAAGAGTTTATAGGCTTCTGCTGTCTGGGTTTTCTTGAGCAAAGTGGCATTGCGACTAGTGAGTTGAAAATTAAGTGGCATGCCTGTTAAGTGCGCTCCCACAACGGCAAGCTGTACTGAATGATTCGACTGGATCTCTATACTTTTTTGATAATGTTGAGTTGATTTACCTAAACTCAGCGGTGTTTCGGTTTGCCAGAGCTGCGCAAAATTTGCCAGTGCCTGATCGTGCCAAGCTGGAGCAATAAAGGTTACCCCGCTTGGTAGGCCGTCTTCACGGAGTACATTAGGTAAAGCTAAAGCAGAAAGATCGGCAAAATTTACAAAGTTGGTATAGGCCCCCATGTGCGCGTTTTTAGTTAGCGGGTCAGCTTCAACTTCTGCAATGGTGTAAATGGTTGGTGCGGTTGGAACCATCAATGCATCAAAAGGCTGAAGTGCCAAATTAATTTTTCGGGCCAGTACTGCACGGTTATATTCCGCTTGTAGTGCATCTGTTGCTTTGAAGCGATCTGCCTGAGAAATAATCTGGGCAATAACAGGATGTGCTTTGTCACGCGTTGTCATGCGTTCAACGGCGATTGTTCTTTCCGCTACCCATGCATCATTATAAAGTGCAGCAGCAAGCTCATTAAATGCGCTGAAATCAATACTCTCGACTTCATAACCCAGTTTTTTTACACGTTCAATTGCAACTATAAAGGCTTTTTCAGATTCAAGGTCGCCATAAAACTCAAGCTGAGCAGGAATGGCAATTTTTCGTTTAGAAAACTGAGTTGGTACATTGGCTGGATGTGCTCGTGAATATTCATCTGTTTCATCATAGCCTTGCATTAGACTGGCAACTGTCCAAGCGTCATCAATATGCAGTGCAAAAATAGAAATGACATCAATGGTCCGACATGCAGGAATTAAACCCGTGGTAGAAAACCAGCCCTTTGTCGGTTTAAGACCCACAATATTGTTATGGCCCGCAGGAACACGCCCTGATCCCGCCGTATCAGTCCCCAAACTAAAAGGCACAATACCGTTGGCAACTACCACGGATGAACCTGAGCTTGACCCACCGCTGATATATTTAGGATTAAAACTATTTTTTACTGCACCATAGGGAGAACGAACCCCGACCAGTCCAGTCGCAAATTGATCGAGGTTGGTTTTGCCCACCACAATCGCTCCTGCTTTTTTCAGCTTGGCAACTACAGCAGCATCTTGCTTAGCTAAATATTGAACCTCTTTACAGGCAGCAGTGGTGTGAAAACCAGCGACATCAATGTTGTCTTTAACTGCAAATGGCACACCGTACAGCGGTAAATCAGCAATGTTTTGATCTTTTAAAACATTAATTTGTGATTGAATTTGCTCAACGGAGGCAATTTCAATCCATGCATGGTCATCATTTTTAATTTCTGCAACATAAGCAATCAGACTTTCAATATGGATTTGTCCAGTTTGATATGCTGTTTTCCAGTCTTGGATAGTCCATAAATTTTTCAACACGCTACTCCTCATTTAGTCATTTTGCTGTATAGGCGGCATCACGGCATCCATCAGTTCTAAATGCCCTTTAATCACCCCTTTAAGCACAATAAATTGCTGGCTAATTTGTCTGAGTTCAGAGCTCGCACCCTGCATTAACATGACTTGCAATATCTTTTGTTGGTCGAGCTGAATATGAAGTGAACTAATCACCTGAGTTAAAAACTGTTGTTGTAAATCAACCAATTGATTGCGTAGGGTCATTTGGCTAGCGTCGTAAAGCAGCGTCAAAGTCCCTACCATGACTTCATTGGCCTGTGCTTGCTCTGCAATTAAGTGTTTATTAATCATGTCGACAATGGCTTGCGAGCGACTTTCATAGTTCTGCTCGACAATTTTTTGGTCGAGTGCGTTGAGGGTCGTTTCAGGTACGGTAATACTGATTCGAGCTAACTTTTGTTTTGCCACAGTCTTATCCTTTTGTTTTAGTCGGATAATTTTTTTGTTTGATATATACGCCTGCACGAACGCTGAGCAATTCGACTAAAAAGGCTTTTAAATTTTGCTTTGGTTGAGCCACGGGTTTTACATCGTTCATATCGCACCTCTAGCTTGGTATTACCAAATTCAGTTTTTGTATTACTGATAAGAGATGCAGAAAATGTGCCAGTTTTTAAGCGCGGTTTTGATGGATTGGATGGGTATTTATGAGTGATTTTTGGGCAGAAAAAAGCCCCATGCACAGGGATGGGGCTTTTTTATTTGAGCAATAAAACCAGTCTTCTATATTAATTAAATCACAATAAATTGAGTTTTGATTTTGACTCTTCAGATAAATTAATCATCGTATGCGCCCATACATATAAAGAATCTAGAACTGGTCTAAAAGTTTTTCCAAAATCTGTCATTTCATAGACCACTTTAATTGGTGCTTTTTCACCATATACAGTTCTAGATATTAAGCCACTCTGTTCTAATTGCTTGAGTTGAAGACTTAATGTCATTTCAGTAATTGTAGGAATGAGTTGCTTGATTTCATTAAAGCGTTTCGGCCCATCTTTTAAATAATACAAAATCACGCATTTCCATTTTCCACCCACCAAGTCCATAGCCATACTGATATGACATGGATAAGTTTTTCCATTCATGCTGATTTCACATTTATTTTCAGTATTTGCCATTTTTAACGCCACCTATCAACTTTGATAGTTATTGTACGCGAATACTATAAAAATTATAGTGACTATTATTTTTATAGTTACAAGGCATTATTATGGCTTTACTTATTTTGGCCCATCCCTACTACGCTCAATCGATTGCAAATAAAACGATTGTGAATGAACTCGTAAAAACCTACCCAGACCTTGAAGTCCGAGATATTTCCCAGCTCTATCCAGATTATCAAATTGATGTGAATGCTGAACAAGAGGCCTTGTTACGCCACGACACCATCATTCTGCAATATCCAATGTTCTGGTTTAATATGCCGGCAATTTTGAAGTTATGGTTTGATGAAGTTTTCACTTATCAATTTGCTTATGGCTCTCAGGGCGATAAATTAAAAGATAAAAAAGTCATTATTAGTATGACGGTCGGGCAAAAAGAAGCTGACATGGTGAACGACCGAGAAAACTTAGCCGATAGCTTTTTAAAAGCGGTTCAATATTCAATTCAATATACGCAAATGCAGTTAAGCGGCACTTACTTGCTTTATGACGTATCACCTTTATCAGGCAATCCAGAGTCGAAAATTAAATTAGAAGCGGTTGAACATGGTCATAAAGTATTAAAGCATTTGACCGAAGCATAAGGTTTAAAGAGAGCATCGATATAGATGCTCTCTTTTGGTTTAAGCGACAGGTGCCAAGGTAAATAGCACTTGTCCCGTTTTTACGGTTTGCCCTTTTTCAATGGTAATGGTTTCAACTTTCATGCGTTCAGGCGCAATAATCGGGATTTCAATTTTCATTGCCTCAATTACTGCAAGGGTTGCACCTTCTTCAACAATATCTCCCGATGCACATTCAATTTTCCAGATTGAGCCCGGCATATGCGATTCGACTGCACAGCCTCCTTCAGGAATAACTATGGTTTCGCCTTCATCAACAGCATCTAGACTTTCAGAGATATATTCTTGTAGGCCTGCTTCGTGCCAACGGCGTCGTTCAGCCTCGAAATTCGCTTGTTGCATGTCTTTAAAGGCTTGAATGCTGTCTTGATGTGTTTTTAAAAACTCGTTGTATTCTTTTAAGTTGAGAACACCATCTTCAATGCGAAGTTGTAGACGGCCCGCCTTAAAGTCCTCACGCATTTGCAGAAGTTCAGTCTCAGTGACTTCATAAAATTTAACTTGGTCAAAAAAGCGCAGTAGCCAAGGCTTACCCTCTTCGAAGTCGGCATTTTTACGGTAACGGCTCCACATTTGAGTGGTACGGCCAACAAACTGGTAGCCACCCGGCCCTTCCATACCGTATACACACATATAGGCACCGCCGATACCCACGGCGTTTTCAGGTGTCCAAGTTCGTGCTGGATTATATTTTGTGGTGACTAAACGTTGGCGTGGGTCGAGCGGTGTCGCAACGGGTGCTCCTAAATACACATCGCCTAAACCCATCACCAAATAGTTCGCACTATAGACCACATCTTTAACCGCTTGCTTTGAAGCTAAACCATTAATACGGCGAATAAACTCGACGTTATCTGGGCACCACGGTGCATCTGGACGAACAATTTGCGTGTAGCGTTCGGTGGCAAGTTGAGTTTGCGAATCTTCCCAAGCCAAAGGCAAATAGACAGTCCGTGAAGGTACCTGCATATTTTGAATGTCGGGTAACTCGGCTTCTGCTTGTTGAAGTTTGTGTAAAAGCTCAAGTTGATCGAGCTGGATTGAATCAAAATGAATTTGTAGTGAACGGATGCCCGGTGTTAAGTCGATAATGCCCTGAATGTTTTGATCTTTGACCCATTGCATGAGTGCATGAATACGGAAGCGTAAATTTAGGTCGAGTACTAACTCACCATATTCCACCAACAAATAGCTATTTCCTGCTGGTCGATAGGTAATACTTGGCAAGTCGCCCTCACCTTGCAAAGTTGCCAAAACTGCATCTTTTAGAGTATCGGATTCTGCTTGAATGGCTGGATTAAAATCAATTAGCGTTGTATCAGCCGCGGTTAAGCTTTGATGATATTTTTGGTCCAGTGCTTTTGCTTGCGTGTAACTTACAGGTACAAATTTGACTTTATCGCCTGCTTTCAATTGCCCGATTTTCCAAAGCTCGGAATGAATCACCACCGCAGGACATACAAAGCCACCTAAGCTCGGACCATCGGGACCCAAAATAATTGGCATATCGCCCGTAAAATCAATCGCGCCAATCGCATAGGCATTGTCATGAATATTGGAAGGATGCAAGCCTGCCTCCCCGCCATCTTCACGTGCCCACTCAGGTTTTGGCCCAATTAAACGAATGCCTGTACGGCTTGAGTTATAGTGAATTTCAAACTCGTTGGTAAAGAAGGTATCAATATCTTGTTTGGTAAAAAAGTCTGGCGCGCCGTGTGGACCATACATCACTGCAATTTCCCAGTTTTGGGTAAAGTTAGGAATTTGTGCTTGAGCTAATGCAGTGGTCGATTGAGTTGAATATTCAGTAATCGGCAGCATATCGCCAATTAATAAATTACGGCCTGCGTGCCCACCAAACTGCCCCAAAGTAAAAGTCGCCTGTGACCCTAAATAGTCAGGAACATCAAAACCGCCTTTAATGCCAATATAACTACGGCAGCCTGAACGAATGATGCCACATTTTAAAATCTGACCTTTTTGAACGTTAATGGTTTGCCACATCGGGACAAGTTCACCATCAAGCGTTGATAGCATATCGCCACCTACAATCACAATTTGGCTATCGCAGTGAAACTTTAAAGTTGGCCCTTGCAAAGTACATTCAAGCCCTGCGGTATTTGGTTCATTGGCTAAAAGCTGGTTTGCCACAGTTAAACTAAGTGGGTCAATCGCACCTGATGGTGGTACACCAACATCCCAATAACCTAATCGGCCTGTTACGTCCTGAATAGCGGTTTGAATACCAGCTTGCAACACCTCAATTTTTTGAGTTTTCCATTCAAAAGTATTTAAAAATCGGGTTGTTTGAGTACCTAACGCAAACACATCGCAAGCAATAATATTTTGCAAATACTCCAAATTAGTTTCAATGCCAGCCACTTGTGTATTTGCAAGACTAGCACTCATTGCCTGTATAGCTTGGTCTCGTGTTGTAGCGGTCACAATGATTTTAGCAATCATCGGGTCGTAAAAAGACGACACCGTTGAACCTGTTTCTACCCATGTTTCGACTCGTGCTTGGGAGTCAAATTTAACATGGGTAAGTAAGCCCGCACTGGGTTGGAATTGTTTAATCGGATCTTCGGCATAAAGACGAACCTGAATCGAATGTCCTGTTGGCTCTAACTTTTCAGTGGGTACTGACCAGTCACCGCTTGCCAAGGTAACCATCCACTCGACTAAATCGACACCAAACACTTGCTCGGTCACGCCATGTTCGACTTGTAAACGCGTGTTGACCTCTAAGAAATAAAACTCTTGGGTTTCAGTGTCCATGACAAATTCAACTGTGCCTGCCGAACGGTAGTTCACCGACTGCATCAGTTGAATCGCAACTTTTTGCAAATAGTCGCGTTGCTGTTCATTTAAGTGAGGCGCTGGTGTTTCTTCAATGACTTTCTGATTACGGCGTTGCACTGAACAATCACGCTCACCCAAGGCTAAAACTTGCCCTTGCCCATCACCAAAAATTTGCACTTCGATGTGACGCGCGTGTTGTACAAATTTCTCTAAATACAAACCCGAATCTTTAAAATTGACCTGAGCTAAATAAGACACAGTTTGATAAGCATCTTTTAATTCGGTTTCATTCCAGACCAAACGCATGCCAATACCACCGCCACCCGCGGTACTTTTAAGCATGACCGGATAACCAATACGGGCCGCTTCAGTTAAGGCTTCAGCTTCGTCTGCAAGAAGTGAACTGCCCGGAAGTAAAGGCACGTTGCTTTTAATAGCGAGTTCACGTGCAGTATGTTTTAAACCAAAATCGAGCATTTGGCTTGAAGTTGGCCCAATAAAAGCAATGCCTTGGCTTTCACACAAATCACAAAACTCAGCATTTTCAGACAAAAAACCATAACCAGGGTGAATGGCTTCTGCCCCCGACTGTTTAGCAACCTCAAGGATTTTTTCAATATTTAAATAGCTTTGATGAGCAGGCGCAGGACCAATCAAGAAAGCTTCATCAGCCAAAGTCACATGTAGAGAATCACGATCGGCTTCGGAGTAAAC
The DNA here is from genome assembly GCF_025513915.1 of Acinetobacter sp. WU_MDCI_Abxb74. Classification (NCBI taxonomy): domain Bacteria; kingdom Pseudomonadati; phylum Pseudomonadota; class Gammaproteobacteria; order Moraxellales; family Moraxellaceae; genus Acinetobacter; species Acinetobacter sp. WU_MDCI_Abxb74. The sequence goes on along the minus strand of NZ_JAHPRP010000001.1, from coordinate 47,996 downwards.
TGCAACCGAAGCAATACCGAGTTTTTTAAGGGTACGAATCACGCGACAGGCAATTGCACCACGGTTGGCAATCAGAACTTTTTTAAACATGCTTACACCCCTTCCGCTTCACGGACAACCAGTTGAATTTTGGTTGGGTTATAGGCATTACATGGGTTATTGAGCTGCGGACAATTGGAAATTAAAACAATTAAATCCATTTCTGCCCGAACTTCGACATATTTACCCGGCCCTGAAATTCCATCATCAAATTTAAGCTGACCGTCTGGCGTTACTGGCACATTCATAAAAAAGTTAATGTTTGGGCCGATGTGACGGACATTTAAGCCATGCTTTTTTGCAATGGGATGTTTTGCCAAAGCATACATAAAATTGTTACGGCAACTATGCATTGGGTAAGTTTCATGTGCATAACGAACTGTATTACTTTCACATGAGCAGGCACCGCCAATGGTGTCATGACGCCCGCAGTTATCATCATGAATAACCGCAATTGGGCGGCCAAAGTTACTGTAAAGCTTGGTGCCCTTTTCTAAATAAATGTGTTGATTGATGGCCAAAGTATCCATTGCGCTATAACGCTCAGTTGGGTTTTCGGCACTCATAAACAAAGTATCGACCGCTTGGTTTCCCTCAAGATCAATAATTCGAAAATATTGGCCTTTTTTAACCTCACACATCCACGCTTCACCCGCAGGACAAACTTCATTTAAAACTGCTTTTTCAAATGATTGTAAAATTGTCATGATGCTTCTCCTGATTTAAATATTGCTAAGCGCGTAGTAGCGGGCTGTGTTTTGAAACGCACGCTGATTTTGCGAACACGCATCACGACAAATATCGCTGTCTGTTAGAGAGTTGGCTTTAAATAAACTGAGTTGAATATCGGCAGGTTGATAGCTTGGGCTGGTGTCTAAACCATGCGGTGCAGCAGATAAAAATAACAGGCAGTCCATTTCAAAACGCATCTCAATGGTTTGATCGGTGTTATCTGAATTTACATAAGACAAAACACCGTTTTCATCTGCCGCAACTTTAGAAAACAGGTTAACCGCGGCACTCAGGTCTTGGCTGGCAAGTCCGTATTTACACATTTCAATGAGTAGGCTGTCTAAGCCGTTTTGGTACATATCATTGCGGGCATCTTGAAATGTACAAGTACCAAATTGCTTTTCAATTTGTTCTGGTCGGCTTGGGCCACAGAGTGCATCGTTCCAACCATGATCGTCATGAACAATTGAAGCCATGACACGACCAAGGTCTGAATAGAGCACATTGGAAGCTTTTAAATAGGCGGTGTGTTGCCCTTTTAAAGTGTCGGGCATGTTAAAACGTTCAAGCACATCGGCAGCATTTACACAAAATACGGACACGTTTGCATGAGCGCCAAGTGATTTAAATCTAAGAATTGTTCCTTTTTGAATACGGCCCGACCAGTGATGTCCACCGGGTAAAAGTTCGGTCCAAATCGCCTGATTGTTATGATAACTTGCAGTGTTCATAGCTACTCCTGTCGGATAGTTTTAGACTTCCTCCCGGGCTTTTATCCCTCCGTGTAGTTCGCTAGGAACCGTGAACTCTCGGTCCAGTCATACATGAAGTATCGGAACCCTAGATCACTTTTGATTGTTTATAACTATGCAAATGACATGCCAGCTTGGTATTACGTTTTTGGTTAAAAGTAATACTAAACTTGGTCAATTGGGGTGCAATTTAGAGTAGAGAATGGATGGCTGCATAAAAAATAGTGCATTTTTTAAATTAGCTGCAACTTTAAAACTGATATAAGAAAGTCCCCAAATCATTAGGGACTTTTCAGACAAATGGGCTACCGAATAAAATACTAGGCATATTTTAAGGGATCAGAATCACCTTACGGCAGTCCTCTTCTCTTTTATTAAAAATGCGATATCCCTCTGCGGCATCTTCTAATTTCATGCGGTGAGTAATGATGGCTTCAGGTGTTAATTCACCACGCTCAATATGTTCTAATAGTTGTGGTAAATATTGATGAACATGGGTCTGCCCCATTTTAAAGGTCAAGCCTTTATCAAAAGCATCGCCAAATAAGAAACCATGTATTGGACCTGCATATACACCCGGTACACTCACCACACCACCACGGCGAACCGCTGCAATACATTGGCGTAAAGCAGCCCCACTTGAGCCTTCAAGTTTGAGGGTTGTTAGCGCAGTTTCAATGATGCTACCTTTCGCCTCGAAACCAATCGCATCAATCACCGCATCTACACCACGGTAGTTGTCTGTATTTTGAATAATATATTCAGCAGCATCCACTTCTTCAAAATTGACTGGAATAGCCCCATAAGTGGCAGCCGCATATTCCAATCGATATTGATTGTGATCGACCATAAATATTTTTTCTGCACCGAGCATCTTGGCACAAGCAGCACTTAATAGCCCAACTGGACCAGCACCATAAATAGCAACGGTTGAGCCACGTTTGACTTGGGCATTGGTCACTGCCTGCCAAGCAGTCGGCAAAATATCAGTCAAGAAAAGTACTTTTTCATCTGACAATGAGGTTGGTACTTTAAAAGGACCTTTATTGGCTTTTGGCACACGCACATATTCTGCTTGGCCACCGGGAATACCGCCGTATAAGTGGCTATAGCCAAATAAAGCTGCACCGGGTGGAATTTGTTTTTTATTAATAATTGCACCGCGCCCTGTATTGGTTTTTTCACATGCAGCAGTCAGGTCGAGTTGGCAAAAGAAACATTCGCCACAAGCAATCACAAAAGGAACAATCACACGATCACCCTTTTTCACTTGGGTAACGGCGGGGCCAACTTCCTCTACAACTCCCATAAACTCATGACCAAAGATATCTCCATGTTCAGTCTTTGGAATTTTTCCTCGATATAAATGTAGGTCAGAACCACATATTGCGGTTGCTGTTACTCTTAAAATAATGTCATCTGGTTCTTGAATAATAGGGTCCGCGACCGTTTCAACTCGGACATCTTCGGCACCGTGATAGGTAAGAGCGCGCATTTTCATTCCTCTCATTTTTATGATGTCATTTGATTATGAAGAGGCTTTCTTTACCGTTTGCAACGATTCTTATTTTTCACGTAAGGCATATAGTTCAAATGCAACGGAATAGTGATTTGAGTAACAATTAATGAATGAGCAATCATTTTCAACGAGGGTTGGTTTCTATTTTATCTAGCAAAAAGCCAATCATCTCTATAATAAAATAATTGGCTCTGCCCTAAAAGCTGCCTCAATCTAACTTGAGTTGCTGTCTGAGCTTTAAAATATCAACCAGCCCTTTGTCTCTAGTTTGATATAAATCTCTATCTTTATATTGGGTTAAAAGCTGATTTGTTTCTGCTTCGAGTAAATTCGTTGTCTCGTCTGAATGTTGAAATGCTTGCATGTCATTCCACCACTCTGTCATTGGGGGACCTAAATGGTGAATCGCCTCTTTAAAGCCCTTTTGGTTTGCAAGTTGCATATTAATATAGGGACCAAATAGCGCCCATCTTAATCCCGGCCCACTGGTAATCGCGACGTCAACATCTTCGGCAGAGCACACGCCTTGTTCAACCAGAGAAAATGCTTCTCGCCATAGCGCAGCCTGCAAGCGGTTTGCCACATGTCCTTTTACTTCTTTATTTAAAATGATTGGGTTCTTACCTAACTGTTTATAAAACTCAGAAGCCTGTTTTAAAATTTGTGGATCAGTCAAATTTCCTCCAACAATTTCAACCAAAGGCAAAAGATGAGGAGGATTAAAAGGATGACCTAATAAAATACGTTCAGGATGTTGTGTCTCTTTTTGAAAATCAGACACTTTTAAGCCCGATGAGCTTGAAGCAATAATAGTCTGTTCAGGGCAATATGACGTGATTTCTTGATATAGCTTTTGTTTTAAATCTAAACGCTCTGGAGCATTTTCTTGAATAAAATCTACGTCTGAAACCGCATCTTTTAAATGATTAAAAACTTCCAGATTAAGCAACACATCTTGTAAAGAATGGATGTGCTTAGCGTTTTCATCTAAAGCTAATAAATCATTTAGATTTTCATATATTCTTTTTTTAAAGATTGCTTCATCGATAGGATAAGGGTCATAAACCTTAACTTTAAATCCTTTATATAAAAATAAGGCCGTCCAACTTGCACCTATGACACCCGCTCCCACAACACCAACCGTTTTAATGACTTCCATATTTTCCTCGTAAAAATGTTGTTTTATTCGAAATTTCTGTACCCAATGGAATGCTTAAACCAACATAGCAGATTCAACCAATCAATAAATTTAATTGTTTATATTTTATATAATTTGTCCTATATTCCCTATCTTGAAAATTTTATTCCTTTCGCCAATACGGCTTAATCTTTTACCCCTTTCCAAACTTTATTTACTGAATTTTATGTCAAAAAATCTAGCAACATTGATTGGTTTAAGCGCCATTCTCATGTGGGCATCTATGGTCGGTCTGATGAAACAAGTCAGTGCCGCCATTGGACCGGAAATGGGTGTCACGCTTATTTATACTCTCAGTGCGCTACTGTTGCTTGCCATTTTCAGAGTTCCAGACTTTAAACTGATTTCTAAAAAATATTTAATATTGGGTACAGTTCTGTTCGTTGCTTACGAGCTGTGTTTTTCATTTGCGATTGCTTATTCTCAAAGCCCTCAACAAGCGATTGAAGTCAGTATTGTTAACTATTTATGGCCGAGTTTGACAGTTTTGGCTTTCGTTATTTTTAAGGAATTAAAGTTTAATTTTCTTATTATTTTAGGCTTAACTTTTTCAATTTTTGGCATTATTTTTATTCAAACTGGAAGCGGCGATTTTAGTCTAAAGAGTATTGTCGATAATTTTCATAGCAACCCGCTGAGCTATATTTTGGCATTTACAGGTGCCATCATCTGGGCTTTTTACTGTGTAATCACAAAAAAAATGAGCAATGGACAAAACCCGATCTCTATTTTCTTTGTTTGTGTCGCACTAACACTATGGCTCAAGCTGCTTCTCTCGGGGCAATTTGCTATTCCCTCGATAGATTTGTCGACGTTCATGACACTTGTCGTCGCATCTGCTGCAATTGGTTTTGGTTATGCGGCATGGAACATTGGCATCATTCATGGAAACATTACCATGCTTGTGGTTGCCTCTTATTTCACCCCTATTATTTCATCTATTTTGGCAATGTTTGTTTTACAAACTCAATTATCCTTGAGCTTTTGGCAAGGAACAGCAATGGTTACAGCTGGTTCATTTATTTGCTGGATTTCAACAAACTGGTCTGTTATTCAGCCTTTCTTTAAAAAAATATTAAAACGGCAGGAAGTCTCATAAAGTTACCCCAATGAGTTTTTTCGGGCTTCCAAGAACTCCGACGAACTAGAATTCCCCCATTGCCAAAAGCGTGCTAACATCCAAATTCTGACAATCGTCCATGTCAAAATTATTTCTAGAGGGAATAAGATGTTAAAAACTCAAAAAATCAACATCGTACAAGAATTTGATGCACCCATAGACAAGGTCTTTGCAATCTTGAGCGAACATGAAAACCTAAGCAAGCTTTTCGCTCCTGCTAAAGTGACTCGGATTAGCAACGGAAAAGATGCTCGCAATGGTGTCGGCTCTGCACGCAAGATGTCTATTCCATTTACCCCTTCATTTGTAGAAACAAATTTAGTCTACAAAGAAAATGAACTCATCGAATATGCAATTACCAGCGGCATTAGCCCAATTAAGGCTCACCGTGGTGTAATGAAATTTAGCGACTTGGGAAACAACCGTACTCGCTTGGATTACACCATTAGCTTTAAAGGTCGCGTTCCTTTTATTGGCCCGATCATTAAAACAGCCTTACAAAATGGTGTAAGCCGAGGGCTTAAAAAACTTAAGTTTTAATTGAGATATATCAAATAAAAGCCCTTTATCGGGCTTTTATTTTTAAGTAGATTTATTGAAGAGCTGGTATATCAATTTCTAAAAATAGTAAATTCGAAAACTTAATGACAAAAACAAAAGCCGACTCGTTAAAGTCAGCTTAATTCTACAGTTTGAGAGAATTGCTTAAATAGTTTTTGTTCGTGGCAATCTTCTATCTATTTTCTTTTTCTAAAATTAATTTACACCTTAGTTATGACTGTTTGATTAAAAGAAAACAGAAAGATGAGATAAAAAGCAAATTAACTCACACTTAACAAGAATAATGCACAACAATTAACATTTCATAGAGATGATGTATATCAATTAAATCTTTAGAAATTTTCTAAAGTTCAGTATGCTGAAATAACCTACTATTAGAAAATAATCCATACAATGGAACATCAGTGCTTGTTAAAGGAATTAAATTCACTTATTGAATATTATTCCAAAAGAACAGATTGTCCACCTACCAGAATTCGCATAGGTTACAGAGCCTATGCAAAACTCATGCAGAATCCAAAATTTGCTGATGAAGTCTCAAACTCTGCCTTAGATCCAAATAAACGTAAATATAAAAAGATGAAAATCAAAGTTACGAAAGATGATGATCAACTTGAACTAGATTGATTAAAATAAAAGCCCAATTACGGGCTTTTTACTTTTAAAAAGTGTGTGGATTTAGAGCTAAGAGAGCATTATTAAAAAATACTCGAGTAGCTTGTCTCGCTCATCTACACTGTTTTTACTTAAAAGCTGAACCATTGCCCCATCAATCACAAACAAAAACATGTAGGCATCTTTCATTGAAGCGGTGGTTTTGATGGTTAAAAGCTGTTTATAAATTTCGTTGATTAGCCAAGTTCTATATTCAATCACCACGCTATAGGCTTTTGGGTAGAGCTTTTCAATTTCCAAAATTGCTTTAAACGGTAAATGATAAAAGCCATTTAAATCGGCATGTAGAAGGTAAATTTTCTTGAGTTTATCAAGCACCATTTGTTCACGGTAAGAATTGAGAATTGAAAATACTTTTACTTTGAGCGCATCTTTTTGAAAAGTCAGACACATCTCGATCAGTCGTGTTTTTGAATGAAAATCGTTATAGAAAGTCGCTTTGGGAATTTTGGCTTCCGCAATAATTCGGTCAACACCGACCTTATGAAAGCCATCTTGATTAAATAAATCTTTTGCTGCGTGAAGCACGCGCAGCGCTCTAAATGAAGATTCTAAATTTTTCATGTATACCGCTTAAAATAATTTTTTGTTGTATCTAAAAGAGATAGAAATGCCGTCACTCTTAAAATGAGTGCTAAAAAACAGGCATGCAAAAGCGGCACTAAAGGTGTGCTCGCCTATCTCGGGTTTATTGTTGCTATGATTTTTGAGTCGTAACGATTCTTAAGGTGTAGAAAACCTAGAGTCGATTAAACCGTTTTATAGACTGTTTAATTGGTATGGACGGAAAGATTTTGGCAAAGGCCAATAAATGAGAAGAATTAGTACGCATAGCGGACTCCTTTGTTAACAAAAGAAATCCTACCGATCACTGCTAAATGATGGTGGCAGGACGAAAGAGGGTTAGCAGACTGGCAACAAAGAAACCAGCACACCCGAAGGTGTCCCCCTTCCGCCCTACCGTAGAGAAAAAGGGGGCGAACGAGATCACGATACACAAAACAAGGTTTCGTATATCGTCTTTGTTAAATAGGGTCTGCTAAAACCCGCTAGCAATGTAGGCTAGCCCGCAAAGGATAGTATTCGCTTTTGTTGACGTCAAGCGTGTGAAATGACAATCGTATTAAAATAGATCATTAAAAAGAAAGGATGAATAATTCAAACTTTTTGTTAAAAATTGGTTTATAAAACAAAGAAACTGGCTTATATATTCATAGGAAAATAAGAATATACTTCTCATGCTTTATTAATTTAATAGCTACATAGCAAATTATAGATTAGCTTTAGAGATGACTTATGTATTTGTTTTATTTTAAACATAAGCCTTTTTAACTTAATTCGAGTTATGAAAATAATATTGGATATTTTCATAAAATTTTCTAGAGATTTGGTTATAATATATTTACTTAAATCAATTATTAACGAAAAATGGCGAATACTTCTAAATCATTTATCGGCTTTACTGCTTCTTTGGTTCTCTATTTCTCTGGAATAAATACACTTTACGCAAAAATACCTGATGAACTTCTTTATCAGCTTCCCAAAAATGTACAATCAACTCAACTAGCTACTATAGTAGGTTTTCAAAAATTAAATGCTCTCCAGCTTATTAAAGCCCGTATATATCTTACTTATATCAATGATAAAGCTACTTTAAATCGCTCATATGACTGGAATAAAGTTTATGAGATTTCTCCAGGTTCGACAGACATCCGACTTGTATCAGATACACCAAACTATTTTACAAGTGGTCGTTTAAAATTTACTGCAAAAGCCGGACAACATTATCAAGTTAAGAATAATCAGGCTGATATAAAGTTTAATAAAGAACCTTTACTATTCTGGGTGGAAGATATTGATACAGGTGAGGTTGTAACGTCTAAGCAAGAATTATTAGGTATTACAGTTCCTTCATCCGTAAATTTTATGCCTGTGATCATTTCAAAATAAAGAAGAGATATTATTGTGAAAAAAACTATTTTATTGACTAGCCTAACTTTTTTGGGATCACTATTATCTGGATGTATAACAACTAGAAATGCTGGACCTGTAGAACCAATCACTTATTACTCCTCTCCTGCTACTTCAACAAATACAGCGACAATTATCGGTAGCACTGAAATTAGCCAATCAATTAAAGCTGATAAAATTGCATATGTATTTGCAGTTGATTTTAAGAAAGTCGAAAATGGCCGAGGACAAATGAATTCTCAGCTAGCAGTAGAAGCTGGTGAGCATGATCTACAGCTATGGTGTCAACAAGGCGGTTTTAAATATACAAACTTAGCACGAGTAAAACTTGAAGCTGGTAAGCATTATCAAGTTGGTTTCGCTATGAATGTCAATAAACAATACAATTGTTATATGTGGATCTACGATCTAGATGCAAAAAAAGCCATTGGAGAATTAATACCTACAATTGAAGTTGGTGAATATGCCAATCCCGACAAAATGCGTCCAATTACACAATTTTTAGAAGCTCGTCCAAATACCCAATCAAATGTGACTGTACCGATTCGAGTAATCAATAAAATGGGACATAATTAAAAACTAAAGCGGGAGTAGATGTTGTAAAATCTATTCCCACGGAAAATATTCATACTAAAAATTATTTAACAACCAATGTAGATAAAATATTATTTATATTCCATGGCTGACAAAGTGGTGAAAAGTCAGCTTTAAAAACATCTAACTCTCTAAAATTAAAATTTTCATCAATCAGAAAAGTAATATTAACAGGGATATTATCAATATCTTGATAGTTGATCTGTATATCACCTGCTTTCAGTAATACCTCCCTTTTTGAATCCTCATATAATATTTTTATTGAGCCCATGCCCCCTTCATCTATCGCTTCACAATAAAGATCAGTTAAGGGCTTTAGCAGACTAACAGGTAAATTAGATTGACCTATTAATTTGTTAATAATATAAATTTCTTGTTCTGTTAATTTTCTCATATTAGAATTAACTCTTAATCTACAATTTCTCAGCTAGATGCCAATGAATATTATATAAATTCAACTCATCAAGATAACTATAATTAGCTTTTTTTTTACGACGATACAATCCACAATTTATAGTGATTTTATAGTTTTAAGAGTCATGTACATCCTTACTCTTTGATAATTTGTGCGGTCGCCCGCAATGAGAACATTGTTTTCTAAAGATTAAAATTAACCCATTACCATAAGAACCTAAATCATCTATAAAAAAACCACATTTACACCAAGGGCATATATCGTTAGCTAGCAACCTAAACATAGAAAATAATATGATAGGAATCATTACTATCGGTAAATAAATAGATAAATACTTTTCATCTACTCTTGCTAGCATCAATACAACAATAACAACTGATGGAATTATTAATACTGAGAATACAAAATTTCTACGTAAACGCATTAATCGCAAGTATTTCTGCATTTTCTCATCGGCAAATTGTTTTTCCATTTATATTCCCAATTATTTTTTACTTCTAGGGTCATTAGGACCAAATTGGCAGGTATCTTTTTGATGGTCCCATGCTCCTCCAGAGTCAGCACATGCATCTTTCGTAGCTGCATTGTCAAAGAATTTATTTGCAATCAATTCGATCATACCTAACAAGATAACAAACATTAGAAATAGGACAATAAGCCATTTAAGTATTTTTAATATTTTTTTCATTTCAATCGCTAGATACAGATAGAATATTTAATAGGAGTTAAGCAATCTAAAACCACTCAACTCCTTAGAAAGACTTTATTAATCCATCAACTTCTTACGGCGATATAACCCACAATCCCCAGAAAATAGTGCGGCTAATAAACAAGTAATGATGGCATACGTGGCAACATTCATTCCAAATAGCTCAATGGCTAAAATAATAGAAGTTAACGGCGCCTTACTTGCCCCCGAAAAAAGACTCACCAAACCTAAGCCTGCAAGCAATGAAATTGGCAAGTTTAAAACTACCCCTAAAGCATTACCTAATGTCGCCCCCACATAAAACAGTGGGGTAATTTCACCACCTTTAAAACCTGAGCCTAAAGTAATAGCGGTAAAAACAGTCTTGTTAAAAAAGTCGTAAAACTCAATGGGCACATAAAAAGATGAAATGATTTTATCTGTACCCAAACCATTGTATTGCTGATGCGCGGTGAACAAAGTAAGTAGCATAATGACAATACCACCCACCATCGTTCTTAAGGGCAAATAACGAATGTATTTATAAAAGATATCACTGGCAAAATGAATTGCAGCAATAAAGAAACGTGCAACCAGACCAAAGATCAGACCTGCCACAATTAAGTTCATGAGCGTACCAAAATGAATGGCAGGAAACTCACTAATCACATAAAAAATATGCGGATGAACAATATCGAATAGCTCAGGGATGGTCGAAGCAATTAAGGCCGATACAAAACATGGGAAAATAGCTGAATATCTTAAATTACCTAAAGCGGTAATTTCTAAACCATAGATTGCACCCGCCAGAGGCAAGCCAAACACCCCTGCAAAGCCCGCACCAATACTGGCGATTAAACAAATTTTTCGGTTATCTTCCGAGACTTTTAATATATGGCTCAAGTGGTCAATTAAGGCACCTGAAAGTTGAACGGCTGGCGCCTCACGCCCTGCCGAACCACCAAATAACTGCGTTAAAATTGAAGTGATAAAAATGATGGGGCTCATTCGTTTCGGAATGAACGATTTAGGTTGATGAATTTCATCAATCAGTAAATGGGTTCCCCGTTCAATGGGTGATCCATATTTTTTAATGAGATAACCAATCCCAAACCCTATAAAGGGTAAGAAATAAATGAGCCAGTGATGCAGGCTTCTTACTTTATTAGAAATATCAAAAGCCACAAAAATTAAAGTCGATGCTAGCCCAGCGACGACTCCAATCACAATCGATATGACGAGCCAATAGACACTGTATTTTAGAATTTGATCATATTCAGATGAAGGTAGAATTTTCATTCGCGTTCTTCAATTCGCCTTTGAGTGGATGATAAATTCTCAATTTTTTTATTCTGCCAGCTCATTAAGTGAGAAATGCTTAAACTGGGCTAAAAATTAAAGCCCGCATAAGCGAGCTTTTATACAGTGATTAATTTTGACATCACTAAACTGTGATAAATATCTCATAACCAGCACAAGCTTTCAAGTTGAAAATGGTTAACGAGTACTGTGAAAATAGCTAATTTACTTGATAGATAAAAATATATTCCGACTGACCTGACTAAATTAAAATCTAGTCAGGTGAAATCATTTATTTAAACTTAATTAATGCTTCCAATGACGGTTTCTGCATGACAGGTCGCGCCCTTCTCTGCGCTAATCTGAATAACGCCGCTGCGATGTGCAAGCACCTGAACTTCCATTTTCATGGCTTCCATAATCGCAACCACTTGGCCTTCTGTCACTTGTTTACCATTTTCGACTTTCCAAGCGCTAATCACACCATTAATTGGGGCAAGTAAATGCTCGGCACTCACTTCTGGCTCATTAGTTTGTGCTTGAGCTGTTGTTGCAGGGCCTTGTGCAAACATGCCCGCTGGTAAACCTAAGCGGTGTAACTTGCCATCAATTTCAATGTAACTAAGTAACATCGGTTGTTGGTGGTTTGGAATACCACGTTTGGTTGGCTTTAACTCTTGTTTAAAGTCATTTTCAATCCAACGCGTATGTACATTAAACTCATCTGTAAAGTCAGGTTCGTTTAATACCGCACGGTGAAAGTCTAATACTGATGCCACGCCTTCAATTTTAAATTGCTTTAAAGCGCGTTTAGCACGGGCAATTGCAACTTCACGGGTTGGACCGGTAACAATCAGTTTTGCCATGAGCGAATCAAAATGACTCGATACTAATGAACCAGTGCGAACGCCTGTATCGACTCGTACACCGTTTCCAAACGGTGCATCAAACAAGCTCAACACACCAAACGCCGGAATAAAACCGCGTGCTGGGTCTTCGGCATTAATTCGAAACTCAATGGCATGGCCTTGGGCTTTTGGTGTTTCTTTAATAGAAAGCGCTTGGCCCTGCGCGACACGAATTTGCTCAACCACCAAATCGACTTTTGCCGTTTCTTCGGTAACTGGGTGCTCAACTTGCAAACGGGTGTTTACTTCTAAAAATGAAAGTGTTCCATCACGGCTAAGTAAGTATTCAACTGTACCCGCACCCACGTAATTTGCAGCCTGACAAATGTCTTTTGCCGAAGTTAATATTTGTTGGTAAATCTCTTCGCTAATAAATGGTGCTGGTGCTTCTTCGACTAACTTTTGGTTACGGCGTTGCAACGAGCAATCACGTGTACCAAGCACGACAATATTACCATGTTGGTCGGCAATCACTTGAGCTTCTACATGGCGCGGTTTATCTAAATATTGCTCGACAAAACATTCACCACGACCAAAGGCAGCTTTTGCCTCTCGGACTGCCGACTCATAAAGCTCTTTCACCTCTTCAAGTTTCCACGCAACTTTTAAGCCACGACCACCGCCACCAAATGCGGCTTTAATGGCAATGGGCAAACCAAATTGTTTAGCAAACTCTAAAGCTTCATCGCCATTGTTGAGTGGGTCTTGCGTACCTTGAACTAACGGTGCGCCCACTGAAGCGGCAATTTTACGTGCTTCAATTTTATCGCCCAGTTTTTCAATTGCACTTGGTGATGGCCCTACCCATTTTAAACCTGCATCAATCACGGCTTGGGCAAATTCGGCACGTTCAGACAAAAAGCCATAACCCGGATGCACCATCGTCGCTTTCGATTTTTTTGCAACTTCGATAATGGCTGGAATATTTAAATAGGTTTCACTGGCGGTAGCACCAGCCAAGCCCCATGCTTCGTCTGCAAGTTCGACATGCATGCTGCCAATGTCATCATCTGCATATAACGCGACCGATGCAATTCCCATGTCACGGCAAGCATGGATAATACGAACGGCAATTTCACCACGGTTAGCAATCAATAATTTTTCTGTATTCATCATTCATTCTCAAAATCTGTAAATTCGGCAATTTTTTTAAATTTGATGTGGCAACCTGCTGGTATCTGCGCCACCAAATCCCAATGGTGTTTAGCAACAGCGCCAATGACTGGATAGCCGCCCGTTAAAGGGTGATCATTCATAAACAAAACCGGCTGACCACTCGGTGGAATCTGCAAAGCACCAATGCATGTGCCTTCACTTTCCAGTTCATGGGTAATTTTGCGAGTTAAAGGTTCTACACCTGAAAGTCTTAGCCCGACTCGGTTGCTCTCGTTCGTTACAAGCCATTCTTGCTGACACAGTAGTTCAATACTGTCTTGTTCGAACCAGTCTGTGCGTGGCCCCATCACAATATCTAGCTCAACCACTTCGCCAGCTTTTGGTAAATCGCTTTTGCCCACTTCATTTACGCTAATGTTGGCTGCCTTCACCTGTCCTTGATAAATCGTATCTCCAAGCTTTAAAGGCTCTGGCCCTAACACCGCCAAGCTGTCAAATGAGGCGCTATTGAGTACAGGTTCAACATCTATGCCACCACGAATAGCCAGATAGTTTCTTAAACCTGCTGTTGGTGGCTGAATTTGAAATTCATCGCCCTCATCCAAATCAATCGGCTGATAACTTGCAAAGACGGCTGTTTGACCATCGGAAAATTTCACGCGAATGTTTGAAATGGCACCTGCAACCGCAATCACGGCTGCATGCTGCATTTTGGCTTTTAAGCCACCGTTTAAAACTTCAATTACGGGTGTGTCGGTTGGATTACCCACAATTCGGTTAGCACTATGCATGGCCGACAGATCCATTGCACCTGCAACCCCAACGCCAATATTGGTCTGGTTTACGCGTCCTTCATCTTGAATGAGCATCTGTAGACTCGGCGCAGTGATCGTAAACAGTGGCGTAGATTGTTTCGGCTCAACCGTACGAGTAATTTGCTGCTGTACATTTACGGTTATTGGACTATGCGAAACATCTTCAAAATGTACGGTCATGCCCGGTAAAAGTAGTGCTGGATTTGTACGCTCTAAATCCCACATTTTTTCCGATGTTGTACCAATAAGCTGCCAGCCACCCGGACTGTCTTTTGGGTAAATACCAGAGTATTTTCCAGCCAAACCCAAAGAACCTGACGGTATTTTCTTACGCGGAACTGTTAAGCGCGGAATATCGGTAAAAGGCCGATCGGGACTGCTCATATAAGCAAAGCCCGGCGCAAAACCAATAAAAGCGACATTCCAAACGCTTTGGTGATGTTTTCTAATCACATCTGCCACAGACAAACCTTGTAACTCTGCAACTTGAGCAAGGTCTTCACCATCGTAACGGATCGGTACAATTACTTCCTGGCCGCTACGCTCAAACGCTGAATCAATTTTGAGGCTCTGAATTGAAGCAACCAGCGTTTTAAAATTGGTTTCGATCTCGTTAAAAAAAACCAAAATTGTTTTTGCAGCGGGGACTAAGTCTTTAATTCCATTCAATTGCGTATTTTGCAATTTATTGTACAACGCCAATGTTTCTTCGAGGCTTGCAAGCTCGATTAGAAAACAATCGGCGTTTACCGATAAAAAACGCATTTGCTTATCCTTTTTAATTCTTCTTTAGACTAAATTAGCCAATCCAAGCACGGTCAGGAATGTCGGTAATAAACATGTAGCCCGGTGCATGACTAATCGCAAAAGGAATTTTCGAGTTCATGACCGCTGCTTGTGGTGTTACGCCACAAGCCCAAAACACTGGAATTTCACCTGCTTCTATGCGAGAAGCATCACCAAAATCGGGCTTATTTACATCCAAAATTCCTAAGCTTTCAGGGTGCCCGATATGTACAGGTGCGCCATGCACACTTGGCATACGCGCTGTAATTTTTACCGCTTCACTAATTTGATGAGATGGAATTGGTCGCATTGAAACCACCATGTTTCCTGAAATACGGCCTGCTGTTTGGCACTGAATATTGCTCAAATACATCGGCACGTTGGTGTCGTCATGAATATGGCGAACTTCAATACCCGCTTCTTGCAAAGCTGTTTCAAACGAAAAACTACAACCAATTAAAAAAGTCACCAAATCAGGATGAGCGTTATAAATCTCGCTTGCATCGGTCACTTCATCGACCATTTCGCCATCTTTCCAAATGCGATAACGTGGGAAATCCGTTCGAATGTCTGAGTCTGCGGCAAGCTTGGTTGCATAGATGCCTTCTTCGAGCACATCCAGCACTGGACAACTTTGTGGGTTACGATGTGCGTAAAGAAGAAAATCGTAAGCCCACTCTTTTGGCACCGAAATCATGTTTACTTGAGTCATGCCCGCCGCCATGCCTGCTGTTGGTTTATCGAAACCTGCACGAATTTTTAAACGCGCATCTAAAGCGGCTTCAAGCTGAGCTGGGTCGACTTTAATATCCTTATACATTGTGCTCATCCTTATGCTTTGTTTACAAACGGGCGGATTTCAATATTGTTTTTTACAAGCTCGGCTTTAATGGCTGCCGACATTTCTAGCGCACCGTCGGTGTCGCCATGTAAGCAAATCGTGTCGGCCTGAATTGGGGTAAATACACCATCAATTGACTCAACCCCACCATTTTTAAGCATAGACACCACCCGACTGGCAACAAATGCCGAGTCATGTAAAACCGCACCTTCTAAACGGCGAGAAACCAGTGAACCATCGCTGTTATAAGCACGGTCAGCAAATGCTTCAGACACGACTTTTAAACTAGCCGCACGCGCCTGTTCCACCAAGTTTGATCCAGCCAAAGCCACTAAAACCAGTTCAGGGTTATACATTTTAATCGCGTCAATTACTGCTGCTGCCTGAACTTGGTCATGTGCAATGGTGTTGTAGAGCGCACCGTGTGGTTTAACGTATTGCACTTTTGAGCCTGCTACTTTGGCCAAACCATCGAGTGCAGAAATTTGATAAAGCACATCGGCAATCAGTTCATCACGTGACAAATCCATATTACGGCGGCCAAAGCCGACAAGGTCTGGATAAGAAACATGAGCACCGACCGTTACACCAAGCTCAACTGCTTTACGAACTGTTTTTAAAATGCCGAGCGGGTCACCTGCATGAAATCCACATGCAATATTGGCACTGGTCACGACAGGTAAAATCTGGTCATCATTGCCCATTTTCCATGAGCCAAAGCTCTCACCCAGATCACTATTTAAATCTACAAACATGGCATCATTCCTTTATCACTTAACAAAGTCTGGCTTAAAGCTTCGTCAAATAGTTAAACACTGTCGTAAACGACATATAGCCCATCCACCACGTCAACAGACATGTTAATCCACCCAAAATAAGTAACCATTTTGGATAGTTATAATTACCCATTAAATCTTTACGGCACGCAGCAACATACACAAAAATTGTAAGACCAATTGGCAACACTAAACCGTTAAAACCACCCACAAAAATGAGTAGACCTGCTGGAGTTGCGCCCAATAACACATAGAGCAATAAAGCCAATGCGATAAAAGTAATGGTCGTATAGTTGTTTTGTTTTGGTGTTAAGTTCTTTTTAAACACGTTAAAGAACGACACTGAAGTATATGCTGCGCCAATGGTGCTGCTAATGCCGGCTGCCCAGAAAATTAAACCAAATAATTTAAAACCAAATGTACCCGCTGCATATTGGAATGCTTGAGCTGCCGGATTGGCATCATGGCTGGTTAAATCAATATTTGCGCCGCTCACCACCACACCTAAAAATGCTAGAAACAGCACGTAACGCATGATGCCGACAACAATAATGCCCTTGGTTGCAGCTTTAGCGACTTCATCAATATTTTCAGGGCCAACCGCACCTTTATCGAGTAACCGATGTGCACCCGCATAGCAGATATAACCACCGACTGTACCACCCACAATAGTGGTAATAATGGCAAAGTCGATCTGATCTGGAACAAAAGTTTGATGTACAGCTTGACCCACAGGAGGCATCACAATCACGGCAACAATAATAATCAGGATAATTTTAAGCAATCCCAACACGATCATGCTTTTATCCATGGCAAGCGTTGCTTTTCTTGAAGCAAAAATCAAAATGGCTAAGGCACCACTTAAAATACCGCCCCATTTTGTGTCTAGGCCAAAAAGCGCATTGAGACCTAATGCAGCACCTGCAATGTTACCAATACTAAAGAAAAAGCCACCTAGAATGACCAGAAAAGCCAGTAAGTAACCACTGCCGGGAATTGCTTTATTGGCAATATCCGATGCTCGCATTTGGGTAAGTGTCACCACTCGCCAAATATTTTGTTGAACCACATAATCAATCAGAATGGAAACTAAAATGGCAAAGCCAAATGCCGCGCCTAACTTCACTGTAAATACAGCAGTTTGGGTTAAAAATCCGGGCCCCATTGCAGAGGTCGCCATCATAAAGATTGAGGCAACAATGGCCCATTGGCGATCTGATAAAAAAGAAGATTTCAGTAAAGACATATTAATGCGTTCCTCATCCATTTGAGCTTAACAACGCTATTTGCAAGTTGAACCAAGAACATTATTTTTCCCAAACAATATTCTTTAATCCTTTTAAATGACAAAGATTCCCTGTTCCCCAATTAACACAATCGGTGATCAAATCTTGTATCTAGAATAAAAACATAGCTAATCCCTACGGACAATAAGACTTTTCATATAAATAAAAAATCATAAGTTATTAATTTTTATTTATTTTTAAAATATTTATAAACAAGGATAAATTTTACTTATCGAACTTCATAAGCTGCTTTTATGGCTTTACAGGCAAGCAGCTTTTTTATAACAAGAAAATAGGGAAAAGCGATACTCGAAAACAGCCTAGTTTTTAATTTTTTCATTGAGACTTTTCATGGCACTTGCCGATACTTTAACGGCAACCTCTGTCAATTTCTCTTTCAAGGCAACGTCATTCCCGTGAATATAGATAGAGGTAAAATGAAATGTCTTTAATTGAATGGGCGTATTTAATATTTCTAGTCGACCATCAATAATTTCTTTCAACGCCGTTAAGGTTGGTACGACTGCAATGCCTAGGCCCTGTTCGGCTAAACGCAATAAAGTTGCTAATGAATAACTGGTAATTGAAAGTGGTTCATCAACGCCTAGTTCTTTCATTCTGGCTTTCAATTCTTTATATGGATAGGTAATTTTGGGGTAAGTTAAAATGGTATGAGACATGAGAGCTTTAAAAGACATTTGAGCTACGCAGCCTTTAAATGACGGTGAAGCTAAGAAACTCAGTTCAAAATCACACAATGCCTGTTCAATACATTCAAAAGCCAAAGTTGGTCCAAGCAAAAAGGCCATGTCCAAGTCCCCTGTCCGAACACCTTCTTGTAAATTGGGTGTTAGATCAACCACAATTTCCACCGAAACTTTTGGGAACTCTTGTTGAACTTTTTCGATGTATTCAACCAACCACGTATAAACAATTGTTTCGGAAACACCTAAACGTATTGTTCCGGTCAGGTGCTGGTTTTCTGTAAGCTCTGCGACAAGGTCAGTCTCCAAACGCATAAACTTTTCAGCATATTTAAATAATGTAATGCCTTTATGGGTCAGTTTAAATTTTCGCAAACTTCGGTCTAAAACTTTAAAACCTAATTCATTTTCAAGAGATGTGATTTTTTGAGATACCGCAGGCTGGGTTGTTTGCAATTTAATTGCAGCCTTATTAAAGCTATTTAAAGTCACAACCCAATAAAATGCTTCAAGATTCTTTAAATTCACGTTTCATCCTGTCTTAAAAAACTCCTTTACTTTTATAGTATGGGAGTTCTTAGCGTGATTAGGCTAGCAATAAATAAATTTTTAACTAAAGTTAGCCATCAAAACTTTTAAATGCTTTAGAAAGCTGACTAATTGTTTTGATCTGTTTTGAATAACGGCGGCATGACCGGCAGGTCAATAAATGCAGCTGTAAACCACTTTGCTCACGTAATAACAATGGTTTATCTTGCTTTTCAGACAACAGTTGAGTGGCTTGTCGACATGTCAGCATGAACAATCCTCCTTCAATAACCATTTATTTTCTAAACATTCCCTTAGTCGGGTACGACTTCGATACATCAACACATTAAAGTTTGAGATAGACAATTCCAACTTGCTACAAATTTCGTTGGAGCTCAGCTCTATCACTTCTCTCAACATAAAAACTTGAGCATATTTGGCAGGTAAATGATTTAAACAAGCTTCAAAAATTATCCAGAAATCTGTCTGCTCCATCATTTCTTCAGGGTTTTGCCATGCTTGAGGTGCTTCATATTTATGCCAATGTCCAGAAGCATCAAACAGTGCATCAATACTCAGTTCACTTTCCTCATCCTTAAATAATTCACTCATTGCGACCAAACGTGACTTTTGCCGAATCACATCAATAATTTTATTTTTTAAAATGGCAAACACCCATGTTTTAAACGCAGCACGTCCTTTAAATGAATCTAAATGTTGGAAAGCACTTGTTAATGCCTCTTGCACCACATCTTCAGCCTGAGGAAGCGAGGAAAGCTGTAAAAAAGCAAATTTTATCATTTGCTGTCTTAAGTCTTGTAAAAAGGCTGGATTATGCAGCTGATCCCCTATTTCTTCATGATCTGATGCTACGGCTGAAGTCATCCTTATACCTCTTTAAAATCATGGGGAACGTGAATTAATCGCAGTCGAATTAACAGTGCTTTTAATTCTTGAATTTGCAGATAAATGTGATATTCAGACAAGTCAGTGAGTACAGATTGAATGAATGTATGAATATCTTGATCAGTTAGCTTTACATTTTGAGTCAACTGTTCAATCACAATAGCAAACAAAGGCGAAAGCTGTTCAATACATACATTGTCTTGTTCATCTCGCCAGACCATAATCGCTCCCAGTATAGGCTCAGCATGTTCTGGAGTCATTAAAGTTGTCCACGTATAAACGGGATATTGATAAACCAATACCCATATCTTGGTGGTTAACTGCCAATCGCAGTTTTCCTGCAAGACTACTTTTTCAATTTCAACAGTATCTAAATACAACTCAAGCCATTCAAACTGCAACAACTCAGCCAACCAAGGATATTCTTGCAATATTGGGTGCTGCTGATCTGTCAAATACTCTCTAAACTCCAGAGAAATATCATTATACAAAGGTGAGCGACACTGGGCTTTTTGAAAAAATTCCGAGAGTAATTGTTGCCACTTTAATTCTGGCAACATCGCACGAGCTACGGGATAAACTAACTCAATAAATGAGCTGACATTATTAAAAAGCAAGTCCCGATAAATTTGCATTCGCTCGGCAGGAAGAGCTTGAGGTAATTCCAAATCAGGATCTCTAATCCAGTCACAAAACTGTTGTTGCATGGTTTGGAAGGATATTTGATTTTCCTTCATAGCCACTCTCCTGTTGTTGAATTATTTTAATTCTGGCTAGTTCCTCTTCTAGCTCTCGCCATGATGGAATATTAAAGTCGCGCTCAAGTAAAGTTGCTTTCACACCACATACTTGATAGGTATATCTCAATAGTTCCCATACGCGATCACAAACTTCTGCGCCATGCGTATCAATTAATAAATTTTTCTGAACTTGTTCATGCCCAGCAATATGTAAATAACGGATTCTCTCTTTTGGCATCTCCCGAATAAATCCAAATGCATCACTGCCATGATTAATACTGTTGACATAGACATTATTTACATCCAGAAGCAAATCACAGTCTGCACATTGAAGAACTTCACGGATAAATTCCGCTTCACTCATTTCAGCATGGGGCATTAAATAAGTAGAAACATTCTCTATGACTAATCTTCTTCCTAAAATATCTTGCACACGTAAAATACGTTCAGCCACATATTTAACAGCCGCTTCGGTCATGGGGATTGGCAACAAATCATATAAATAGCCGCCATCATTTGTATAACTTAAATGTTCAGAATAAATAGAGACATCATATTGTTCTAAAAAGCTTTTTATTTTGCCGATAAATTCAAGATTCAGTGGATGAGGACCGCCAATAGACAATGACAAGCCGTGACAAATTAATGGCGCTTTTTCAGCACACTGTGCGAGTAATTTTGCATGTCGTCCACCAAAACCTAGCCAGTTTTCAGGAGCAACTTCGATAAAGTCCGGACATGTTTTTGCATCTAAAAACGAATCTATAAAATCACGCCTTAAACCAAGCCCTACGCCTGACAAATCCATCATGGTGATTTCTCCTTTTGGAAACGATGCCGACACTTACCAGAAGGCCGACATCATCCATGATCAGATTGTTTACTTAGCGCCGCACTTACCGTCAGCGACTTTTTTATCTGCACCGCACTTGCCGTCCGCTGCTTTTTTGGTTGCTCCACATTTTCCATCAGCTGCTTTTTTATCTGCACCACATTTTGCTTCGGCAGACTTTTCGTGGTTTTTCATTTTGCTAGCACCGCATTTTGCTTCACCGCATTTTCCATCTGCTGCTTTGGTTGCATATGCTTCGGTTGTTGTATGGGTTGCTGCTACCGCCACTTGTGTAGCGCCAGCAACTGTTAGTGCTAATAATGCCGCCACTGAAGTCATTGAGTTGAGTTTATTCATTTTAGTATTCCTTTAAAGATAAATTCTCGGTTTGTACATTTGTACATATAGTTAGACGGACCAAATCCTTTTTTATTACACCGTAAATAAAAAAAATTTTATGTAAGAAATACAGTCTTTATCCGACTAATTAATATTCAATCGCATCGGATGTGAAATTATCATGAAGAATTTTACTTATGGTTTATCTCAATATTATCAAAAACTGGGTAAAACTCTACAACATGCAGATGGCATCGCAGCTCTGGCTCTTCGATTGTATCTAGTGCCTATATTTTGGATGGCAGGCACAAATAAATTAATGCACTTCAATGATATTGTAGAATGGTTTGGCAACTCAGATGGAGGTTTAGGACTTCCCTTTCCATATCTAATGGCCCTGCTTGCAACAACAACTGAACTCGCGGGCGCAATACTATTAACATTTGGCCTCTTTACTCGCTTAATTAGTATTCCCCTCATTATTACGATGTTGGTTGCTATATTTACGGTACATCTACCAAATGGATGGCAAGCGATTGCTGATCCAAATGCACCCTTTGCAAACATGCAGGTGTTGGCTTCAGCTGAAAAGTTAGAGAAGGCTCGCCAAATATTACAAACCTACGGCAATTATGACTGGCTCACTTCCAATGGTTCGTTTGTAATATTAAATAATGGAATTGAGTTTGCCACTACGTATTTAGTCATGCTTCTCGCACTGCTTGTTCTTGGAGGCGGCCGTTATTTTAGTTTAGATTATTGGATTAAAAAGAAACTGTCTAATTAATCATTACGTTAAGAACCCTCATGGCGGCAACATTGAGTATCTTTTTCTTATTGTGTGCCATGTTTAGCTCATGACACACAATCAATAGTGAGGCAATTGGGGAGAATTCGAAGCTTGTATGAAATTATCTAACTCTCACAAAAATAATATCTAGGTCTTTTTTAGGTACAAACTTGGTTTTGGTCATTTGAAACTGAGTCGGACTTATTTTTTTAACTTGCCCCTCCCAACAAAATGAAACCAGCTCATCTTTATCACGTTCAATGGTTAGCTTAAAGTTTTCAATAGGCTTTGCCCAATTTGCACCAGTTGTCAAAATATAACCCAAAGCACTAAACGGCGAATTTTCTGCACTGGCTTTTTTTAAGCCCTGCTTAAATTGCTTATCCATACAAAATTGCTGATTATATTCATCTGGATAGAGAGCAACAGAACCACCCACCAATGGTTTATATTCATGGTGAATTTTAGTCAAACTATTGGCCTTAAAGGTCTGCTTCCAACTATAAATCACTTGAGATGACCAAGGAATCACATCATCTTTTTTAAAATTGACTAAAATTTTCTGTATATTCGAAGTCTTACATTGCTTTAGCTTATCTACATAATATCCATAATCATAGTTATTACGCAGCCATGGGTTTAACATCTCTTTTTCACTAAAACCACACTGCTTAAACTCGTCTGTTACATCAATGAGTGGCGATTTTTCATCTTTTTGAATAAATGTTCTGACATGCATGTCTGGTTTTATATTTTTACCATCAACTACAATCTTAAAACTTTTTAAAAGTTCTTCTGTATGGGCAAAATCAGATTCAAACAAATTATCAATACGTGGTAGTGGAAATAAAATGGTTTCAGTAACATCTTTATTGCTTAGGTTTTTATAGAGGTAATCGACCTTAATTAGTTTTTTACTCATAAATAGATTTTCGCTTTGCATAGCAATCTGCGAATTTTGGAGATATTGAATCCCACCCGTACCGACATAGCCCGTAGAGTCATTGGCTAGGCTATAGGTCGATAGTTGAATCAATGCAGCAAAGGTGATTACAAGCTTTTTCATTTTAAAGTGCTCTATGTCATTTTCTAATTATGGAATGTCAATCTAAGGTAAATCATATTATATATTTGAACCACAAAAAAACCGTCTAAAGATGGCTCGTTCATACAATTAAAATCTAATTAATTTTAATGAAAATTTAGTTTCTGCCTTATCATCTTTTTTTGCACACTAATTTTTCCAATAAAATTTGTCAGCCATAAAATGCATTCATCCCGATGTTCAAAATGAGGAATCAAACTTAGATCAATTTTTACATCTCTATCTGCCAAAGGCAAACTCAGGCAATATTCAAAGTCGATAGAGTGATACTTTAATTTTAGATCTTTTTCCTCAGCTTGCTTTTTGATTTCCGCCATAATTCGATTAAGGTTAACAATCAAGTTATTTGAAACTTGGTTATTTTCATAGATACGTTCATATACGTTTTCAGCAACGTCTATGTATTTTATTAGCTCGGCATTTTCATTCATATCATTCACATTCTCTTTTTTTAAAGATTATGAACAGCTAAATGTTTAATTGCGTTACTTAAAACGTGCCTTATGTGAAAAATGTATTTTTTATTTACCAATAGATATACTTAACCTTTTGTTATATATGAGAATAAAAGTTACTTTAATATTTGTACACATTTAATGTTTTCTAGATTTAAAGTTAGGCAGCTAAAAAAAGCAGATCTGAATATTTTTAGAGAAAAAAAAACCGCCCCAGAAGGCGGTCGCTGAAGTTAAACCAGCAGTATATAGAAGTGTGGTGGACCGTCACTTCTATATTCTTTTATGAAGGAGTTTTATTGGTTTTAATAAAATCCTCAGATTTAAAATAATTGATAATCATGTCCGCATGCTCTTCTTTTTGAGGAGCTACAGATACAGGAAATGCATCTTTCGACATCTTAAAACCTGGTGGAAGAAATTGTGAAATTGGAGGCAATTTAGGTTTTCCACCTTCTGTGATGCGCTCTATAAAACCCGCTAGCCAAAGAAGGTATTCGCCCTCATTGGTAAATTTCGGCATGACACTCAAGTCAATTTGAACTTTGCATTCACTTAAAGGTTTGGTTAAGTTCTCTTCAAAATCTATATAGTTGAACTTGAGCTTAAACTCAGTTCCCTTGATCGCTTTTCGAATCTGACTAATTAAACAGTTAAGATTCTGAGTAATGTCATCAGTGAATAAGCTATCTTTTTTAATATTTTTATAAACCTTTTCGGCTACAGCTAGATACTTTGGCATTAACCTCTCTCTCCGTACTATTGTTATAAAGTGCTGATCTAAAAATCTTTTATGACTTTGATTATGCTTAAAGAAGCGTAAGTAAAGGTAATCTTATTAGTGTTGTCTGTAAGTATTTAAGTGTTTGTGTAATGTGCACCAAAAAAACTCTTAAAAAAATTATGGTTTTGATAACTCATCCGCAAAATGAATGGTTGAATAGAGATAATTAGAAACATTTACTTTCATATTATTTTTTACCACTTGGTAAAATTAATATGCTTTCATCTGCTTATCCCGTCGAATCAAACCCAAAACAGATCTCCGTACTCTTATTTCTTCCTCAGAAAAAGGCAAATGTTCTATGAGTTCGTGAATTGGAAGAGAATTATTTTCTATCAAGAAACAGTCTTGTTCTGTTGTCCAATTAGATGTTGTTGATTGAATTTGTTTTAGATAACGTTTCATATTTCCTAGCAGACTTGTTTACATATACAAAAAGCCTGCCTTTAGGCAAGCTTATATTTCAGATTTTGAATTGATCATTATTATAGCAGTCTATAAATGATATGTTCAGTTAATATTGTAGCTGCCCTAACTAAACATTATAAAAAAAGCCCACTTACTGGGGGCTTCTGAATGGTTATTGTGCGGCATTTACCCCAACAATAAACTGACTACAATTAGAACCTTCAGATGCGTTACCTAATTGCTTTTCGGAGAATTTGAATTTAGATGCAACCGATTCATAATCTTTTTTAAGGCTTTGGCCTGTTAACTCACCTAGCTCTTTCACTTGTTCAGGCTTCAAGATGTTATGTTCAACCGCTTGGTTTACCATTACACATGCTGTGGTCATGGCGTCATAACGCGCGGCAGTTTTCGAGTAACCTAGAGAGCCTATTACTCCACCAACAATTAAGCCAATAATTACCGCTAAAGTTACGTGCATTTTATTCATTTTTTAAATACCTAAAAATCTAACTAAAAGAGGAACACTTCAAAAGATTGTGCTCAAGTCCAATTAGAATAGTCGTATTTACATGTTATAAAAAGTTAGAATCTGTCACAGTTATTGATAGATAAAGATATTCCTAAATCATCAAGGTAAAAATTCATTTGTTAGGAATACAAATCCGACAGAGAAAAAAGCATTATCCTGATGAGAAATTTGATTGCCATAACTTGCATCTAACTGAACAAAGTCCTTGTAGACCATGTATTTAAAACCTGTCTGGTAAAAGGCGTCATTTCGATCATTACCATATACTTCGGCAGTGAGCGTTAATGGATGAATAAGTTGTGTTTCGGTTCCAATGCCCCACGTGGTCTGGTTTTTATGCGTGGTATTTTCACGTAACCAACCGAGGTTGGCATGGATTAAAAATTTATCATCGAAAGTAGAAACACTTAATGGAACGTTAACAGTCCAATCTTTGTTTGAAGAATCTTTAGTATTCATTTGAGTTCCAAAAGAAAAACCAACTCCCCAATCATTGGTTTCTAAAGGCTTTAATAAGGTTTTACCTTGTAAGGTTGCATAGCTGACGTGCTCAGTATCATCGTTTACTCTTCCCAGCCCTACAGCAAATTCAAAATTACCACCAAAATTACAGGCAGGCATTGCCCAATATTCTTTGTTGTCAGGATTATGCTGCATCCATGTTTCGAGTTGGCATGTTTTTGGTGAAACAAGAGCTGCGTCGTCAACAACCATAGGTCGTCCACAATGGCTAGCGTTAGATAAAGCCAATAAACAGAAACCTGAAATAAGTGAGCGTTTCTTTAAAGTAAATACCACTGGCATCACTCCCATAAGTTATGGAGCATATGCGAGTACTACAACCCGTCATGATTAAATCATGGGCTAATAATAGAAATGAAAAGATGAAAATAAAAAACCTCTTCTTGCATCCACAAAAAGAGGTCTGTAAGGACTTCAGTGGATACTTAGACTATTACCGATCGACTATCGTCACTCGAACAAGTACTCACATTGAAGCTCCTAAAAATTAGTTGGGCGGATTCTAAAATTACCTTAGTTAAATATCAAGTTAAAATTTCGTGACAAGCTAAACCTTGGATCGTCTCTTGACTGCAAATAGTAAGGCTCTTTTATCGTTAAAATTTAATTTATAAAACGAGTATTTGATTGGAAATAAATGACCGAAATGCATATGGGTAAAACAAGCAATCATCCTTCTTGTCTTTTCTCAAAAGACCACCATTTTTTGTTATAACGGACTCTATTTTGAGCTCCAATCTCTAGTCTGTTTCCATAAGAGTTATATATTTTTACTACATTATTATCATGGTCTAACTCCGCAAGCAGGTCGCAGGTATCTTTACTTTTTATATCAATGACTTTAATCATTATTGATTTCATCATTACTCCTTTTTTACTTATCATTCAGATCCATCTAGTCTAGCCTGACGAGTTTCCGTTAATTCTGCATGGAGTTTATTATATTCTTCACGTGTGATATGGCCAGTCACTAATAACGTGCGTAATGTGCCATAAAGAAAGCCAATATCATAACCCAAAGCGTAATTACTAACTTTATCTTCTTTAGATGAATTTCTAATACCGTCAATACCTTGACTTAACCAATCTAATGCATCTTGTGTAGAGTATTTCATAATTCATGGATCTATATTAACAAGGCTAAATATTAATAATCATCTATCTAATAAAGCAAATATAATTATTTAAAAAATCTCTACTTATACAAGTATATAATTGTCCATTGAATACTTGTTGTATTAATTTCCCTATCACTCTCATCACTGCAATCCTATCAAAAAATACTCAAGCAGCCGCTCTCTTTCATCTGGTTTGTTTGGGTCTAAAAGCTGAACCATTGCCCCATCAATCACAAACAAAAACATGTGGGCATCGGGTTTTAAAGCATTTGCATTGGTGGTTAAAAGCAACTTATAAATTTCATTAATCAGCCAGTTCCGATATTCAACTACTGTCTGATAGGCCTTTGGATGTGTTTTCGCAATTTCAAAAATAGCCTTAAATGGCAAATGATAAAGCCCATCTAAGTCGGCATGTAAAAAGTAAATTTTGCGCAGTTTTTCGACTAGAGTTAATTCTTTTTGAATATAGATAATCGAAATGACCTCTTGTTTAAGGCCATCTTTTTGAAAGGTTAAGCTCATTTCAATAAGGCGTTCTTTTGAGTGAAAGTAATTATAAAACGTGGCTTTGGTAGTATTTGCCGACTCAATAATTCGGTCTACACCGACATTGTGAAAACCGTATTGATTAAAAAGATATCTTGCTGAGTGAAGTACGCTTAAAGCACGAAATGGAAGATCTGAATGTGGCATAGTTTTACCGTTATAAAAAATTATTGTTGTATATAAATGAGATATAAAAACCGCTGCCGTTTTTTGGGAGAAAAAAAGCATAGCAAAGCCCATAAAGACTGTGCTTGGCACATCTCAAGTTTTATTGTTGATTAAGTTTTTAGACGAAATAATTTAAAGCCTGAAAACCTTACGGCGATCAAACTGCTTTAAAAGTTTAAGTTGTGTCGTTATAGCTTTTGGCAAAGACTGCCAAGAAATAATGGATGTGCAAAGCCAACTCCTTTTTATTGGGAGTTCTGCCAGACATTATAAATTATGGTGGCAGAACGGAAGTGGGTTCGCAGACTGGTCACACAACCAGCACACCCGAGGGTGTCCCACTCCCGTCCTACCGCAACGGGAGGGAACGAGATGGCCGCACAAAATTATTCCTCAGAGAAATAATCCTGATACGGGTGTGAATCGGTCTGCGACAACCGACTGGCAATGTAGGCCAGCAGGCAAAGAATAGTATTCAACCCTCTTTCAGTCAAGCACACGAAATGACAATCGTATTAAAATAGATCATTAAAAAGTAAGGATAAATAATTAAAATTTATTGTTAAAAATTGATTTACAAAGATGCTGCTCGATTGATCAAACTGAGTAAATACTCGGTCTGTGTATAACAAAAGAAAATTACTCCAAACACAACCAATATCCAAAGACCACAAAGTATTTGTAGCCAACGTGCTGCACCCGCAACTTCCATATAGCTATAAATCACAAGTATTACCTTAATCAAAGCTAAGATAATCGTAATTATGAGGGCAATCATTTGATAGTTAGAACTTTCGTGCCAAGCAGTAACAGTTGATACCAAAAGTATTATCCATACAGCTACTGCTTTTAACTGCCAATAAGATTGTTTATCTATATCACCTGTTGTCATGTATATCTCCTATAGCAGGTAAATTAATAGAAAAAGTACAATCCACAGCACATCAACCATATGCCAATACACCCCAGCTCCTTCCAAAAAAGGTATATCCTCTGAACTCGCTTGAGGGCGACCACAACGCGCAATCATCATTAACAGCGCAATTAGTCCGACAAAAACATGAATAAGATGAATACCTGTAAATATAAAATAGTACATAAAGAAATCATTACTTATCGGGTTGAACCCAGCTAAAACTTTTTCTCGATATTCAAAAAATTTAATTACAACAAAGAGTAAGCCCATAGCCAAGGCTGCTATATAAAACTTACGTGCTAACAAATATCTGGCACGTCTAGCACTTTGTAGTCCAAGCGCTACAAATAGTGATGCAGTTAATAGCGCAATAGTATTGATTAGGCCAAAACCTAAATTCATCTGAGTTTTTCCCAGTTGAAACAGGGCTGGTTGTAAAGCGTGTTGTATGCTCCAAACACAAAAAAAGAAAAAGAATACAAACATATCGCCGAGAATGAATATCCATAATTCATTCTCTCCAGGTACATGACGTGATTTTGCTTTTAGGTGATTCATAGCATCACCTTAAAAGTGGCGCTTGACTGCTGGTACAAGCACAAAAGGTGTCGCCAAGAAAAATACAATAAACAAAATTGCAGGTATCCAAAATCCGATAATGCCATCCCATGCAAATGGACCAACCTTAAAGAAATAAATAAGTAGTTCAGGTATATATAAAATAGCTGTCCATAAACTCAAATAGCCAAACCAACGAGGAATAATAGGATTTTCACGTGGACAGAGCACTAGAGCCCCATATGCACAAAATACCCAAATCATAACAAACATTGGTATGCCACCCATAAATTGCAGGTAGCCTAGATCACTCATGAGTTGAATAATTTCAGGTGCACGATCGGCACGGAAAGCTGCTGCCGACCAAAACAAGGGTACGTAGAAGTTCATTACAAGGTAGGTAACTGAGGTTAAAGCCATCATTACTGTTAACATACCCACTTTCTGTTCAATTTTTTGGGCAATCAAAATCATTAAAGCCAGACATGGGAACAGAAAAATAGTCGACAACATCATAGCCACACAGGCCAACATCAAGGGAATTCGGCGTTCTACAAATATTTGGGCCACCTGTTCTGGACCCGCTGCAGGACTAATAGGAGGGAAAAACTGAGCTAGAATCAACCACCCCAGCCCAAATAGCATTAAGTAGGCTAGACCACTCCATGCACCAATATATTCCAGAGTTTTATTATTACTTTGCATAAAATATCCACATCATCATTCTTATGTTGTGGAATTAGAACACTTTGTAAATAAGCAAAAAATGACTTCTGGGTATGACTTTAAAATGCCGTACTGTCAGAAAATCAACTCCATTTTTGACTATATTGTCGAGGAGTTAATCCCGTCCAGCGTTTAAAAGCGCGATGAAAGGCGGAGGGCTCTGAAAATCCAGTCATATAAGCAATTTGCTCAATAGACATATCACGCTGGCGTAATAATCCACATGCTAAATTTTTTTGATAGTTGTCTATAATTTCCGAAAAATTTGTTCCAATACTTGCTAGCTCTACTTTTAATTTTTGTGGATCTTTATTTAATCGTTCGCAAATATTATTTTTATCTGGTATTTCTAATGGCAAATGTTTACCCAACTCATTTTGAATACGAAAAATTAAATCGTGTTTTGCGAGATCTGCTAAAAATCGCTCCGCCAATATTTCATGTGCAGCGAGTAGGTGTGGCTCTGCAGAAGGAGATTTCCAAATTAAGATATCAGGATCGAATACCATTGCCATATCAGTGCTATCAAATATAACTGGGCAATCAAAAACTCTTAGATACTCTGCTTCATCTGCATTTAATGCATAAGGTAAACGGAGCTCATTTAACCTAAATTTCCCATTAGTTATATACTTAAGAAAAGCAACAACTTGTGACAGTGAGAACTCTGAGAAATGCCTAATAGGAAGTTTAAATTGAACTATGATTTCAGCACGTTCTTTTACTTGAAGTTCCGCAGTGATTAAATCACTAATTAATGGAAAATAACCAATAACTTTCTGCAAAGCTTCCCTAAAGCTTGAACTGCTAATAAAGATATATTCAACAATATGCCCACGTAGCACAGGCATATTTTCACCGATATGAAGCCCAATAAGCTTATCGCCACTACTTTCTTCAGCAATGTCCCACAAAAATTTATGTATTTCCCCATTATTTCGAAATTCTGGCGATGTCACTGGAACAAATTTACCTAATTTAGAAAAAATATATGCCACATCCAAACCAAGTTTTTTCATGGTTTTGTATGTCTCAACAGCAAAAAAACCAGCTTCGGTATCGAATTGGCGTTCTAACATTCGAAATATATCTTTCTTAATTGATTATTTAGTTTTTTAATTCCTATCTCATATTAATCCTCTTTTTGAGTTTCTAATATATTTGACAAAATCATTAATCTTTATTAGCAAACCTAAATATTAATAATGATCTAACTCGTAAAGCAAATATAATTATTATTTGTCATTTTTTAGAGTTTTAATGGTTACCCCTCTAACATCATTTCTATGAATCTGAATATTTTTTAGATAACTAAAGTAGATACAATACTTGAGATCATTCTACTCATAGCTAGCATTCAATCACGTTCTATATTTTTCAAACAAACAGTATTTTTAGAAAATATGATTTCAAAAATTATAAAAAAGGTGGAAATATATCTTTTCCACCTTCCCTATTTTTCACTATAAATCTAGTAAACACTTGCGTGAATTTACCTTATGACACCGTAAACTTAACGCTATTATTTTGATAGATTGGCGTAATATCTTTGCCATTCAATGTCACTTTTTTATAGGTGCCTTGGACTTTTTTAGCTGATAACACCGTATAAGTGCCTGCTGCTAAATTGTCTTTTGAAACGAGCTGCAATGTTCCATTTAGAGTAGCTGTATTTGCTACCTGAACTGCTGGAAGTACATTCGATTTTAAAGTGATGTTGAATGTCGTTCCCGCAAGCTGAGTTAAATTACCCGCAATATTAACTGTTTTAGCGGAGTTGGTTTTTAATAAGCTATTTTCATGCATATAAATATCGCCTTGACCAGCACCATGCTCAGACAATATTTCTAAACCACCTTGCTTTAAATCAATACCACCCGTAAACGAGTTATTTCCTGTTAGTGCTAAAGTTCCTGTACCAAATTTAGTGAGCTTGCCAGCACCAGTAATGTCATTACTCCATTGGTCATATTGGTTAAAGCCACCTAAACTGGCATCCATGATCAGATTTACATCACCATCAAAACTGCCATAACCTGCACCAGCTCTAAACAGGTTTAAGCGACCATATCCTTCCACGTCATCCATGACCGGATAACCCGAAGCAAGCGCAGTCGATTTTAGAACTACACGGCGCTGATCGGATGTTAAATAAGGAAGTCTGGTTTCCAATAAAACCTCTGCTCCTTTAGGGACCGTTGCTATTTTTGTTTTATCGCCAATTTGATTAAAGCCATAAGTCATCCAGTGATTCACCTGCTGTTTTAATTTCTCAAGATCGGTAAAACGGTCATTAGCGTCATAAGGTGTTTTGGCCAAACTATAAAACGATTCAAATGTTGAACTATTGGTCTCTTTCATGAGCTGTGTTTGAGCTTGTAGATAGGCTTCTTTACGTTGCTCTACAGTCATGGCATTTAAGTTTGCAACATCTGCTGCAATGGACTGAAGTCTTCCACCAATCACATCCATTGCTGAATGCATTCCTGCGATAATACGAGAATCACCTAAATCTAAACCACGAGCAATCAGTTCTTGGTAACGCTGAGGCACTAAATAAGCCATTACAATTGCATTTCGGCCTGCTTCGGCAGTGTGACCACTTGGGAAACCGCCGTCCGTTGTAGGCGTACTACTTTTTGCAGACTCTAAACTCGGCACGACAATAACTTCTGAACTCCAACGCCACGGGCGTGCGTATTTATAAAAACGTTTTGCAGACTCCGTTGAAGAGTTATTTCCCATTGACTGAACAAATTCAACGACTTTACCAAAATTGGCATTCCCATCAGCCGTGGTCAGCCCACTGTTATTTCCTTTGTCATCATATTTTACTTGTGCGGCATCGGCTGGTACTGAATTAATTGTTGTAGTCTGCCCAGTGAGTTTTCTCCATGGATCGGTTAATGCTCCCATCCCTGTCGTGACACTATAACTTTTTCCACGTCTATCATCTAAATAGGCACGAATAGCGTCTTCTTCTGTACGTTTATGAGTGGTCTGAATTGAATAATTAATGTTGTAGTTCAATACATCTGCATTCTTTTCTGTACCATCTGTACTGTCGCCCGGTAAACCAGTCCAGTTTGATTCAACTACGGCAGGAAAACCGTCTTTTGCCTCCGCAGATTGACCTGCATCTACAAATAAACTTGATGGCGTCCATACATCTAAAAAGCCGCTCAACACACGTACACCAGCATTTGTTTCAACCGTAGCATATCGTGCATCGCCACGTTGATTGGTTATCCATGAATCTACAATGGTGATGATATTTGATGGTACGGGAGCCGTATCTTCATATCCTAACCCTTTCGGAGCTGCGGGTATTTCCTGATTTTCTGTCGAATTATCTTCAGAAGAATTACTGTCATTACACCCTGTAAAAAAGACTGAACAAGAGATAAGAGAAAGTAAAAGTGTATTTATTTTAAAGCTAGACATGATGTGACCCGTTTAATAAATATCCGTATCTTTCATCATTAATGTTTAGCTGTTATTACTTATCACCCATTAATTTAAATTTATTCTAAATAATTTTTTATCTCTAAACATGTTAAGCAGTCTTTTTGCCTATTGATTGAAATGTGACAATTGCTTCAGAAAATCATTTAATGGCATTGGACAACCCCATAAATAGCCTTGAAACTCCGTGCAACCATTGTTTTTAAAAGCGCTAAACTGTTCAGCAGTTTCAATCCCTTCTACTAACACTTGAAGGTTCAAATCTAGTCCAATTTTAATAATACCCGTGACTAATTTATTACTACGTTTATCATCCAAAGCTGCTTGCACAAAGCTACGATCAATCTTGATTTGTCTAATGGGCATTTTTTGTAAATAGCTTAAAGATGAATACCCCGTACCAAAATCATCAAGAGAAAGCTGAATTCCATGTTTAGACAAGAAATGCATTTTTTCGATGACGCTCACACAATTATTTAAAGCAATACTTTCGGTTATTTCTAATATGAGTTGAGCTGGATTAACTTCATATTTTTGAACCATGGCAATCACAGTCTGCTCAAAGTTTGGTTGCATGAAATGATCAGCACTAATATTAATAGAAAGTGTGAGATCTTTCGTCGCTTCTTTTTCACTCCAATCTTGTAATACTTTAAACCCCTGAACCAATACCCACTCCCCAATTTCAGGCATTAAATCAAAAGTTTCCGCAGCTGGAATAAAATCTTTTGTAGGAATGTATCCCAACACTGGATGATTCCATCGCAACAAGACTTCTGCCCCGATAATTTTTTCAGAAGAATTCATTTGCGGTTGATAAAAAAGTTCAAATTGTTCTTTGGCCAGTGCTAAGCGTAAGTCTTGCACCATGGTATTTTCTGTTTGTATCTCTAATTGCATGGTATAAATTGAAATACAAATCATGAGGGTAGCAACACATGTCGCGATCCACCCGCCATGATCACGAATATTTTCTGATAAAGGTATTGCACTATCGAGCGTAAAAGAACTTCCACTAAAAAATATAAAGCACGCGATCGATAAGATAATTAAAACGATTTGTAAAAAGCTCGGATCTCTACGGTAATTTAAATATCCTAATATAGCTCCAGCGGGTAAAAACAGGTGTGCCACACGCGGCCGATCTAGGGTAGCGACATCAAAAATTAGGCAAAAAACCACAGGAAAAGCCAAAAGAACAATTTGTGATAGAAGAATACCAGCTGAAATTCGACGTATATAAATTAAAAAAAGACTAAATATAGATACTAGTGTAAAAAACACATCCATATAAACAATCAGCCACATTTGTGCAAATGCGAAATATATGGTCCAAAACAAGCAAAAAATAATGCAAATAAAAATATTTGCTTTAGCAGCAATTGTAAGTTGTTGGTCCTTTATAGCACGGTAGTTTTTCTTGTGTTTTTTTAAGTAAGACAAAGCAATCATAAAATCAACCGTAAAATATTTCTTGATGGTTCCCCCATATTGATTATTCATTATCCAATCCAGGATTCAATCAATAAAATTTAATGTCTTACACCTTTGTTATTTATATTATTATTTTTAGATTAGGTGTTTTTTCACTATTGCTAGCAAAATCCGTTTGTTTAATAAATGTGGTTAAAAAACATCACTTTTCAATGGCCTCTATAATTTAAAGTATAGCCATACAACAATACACGTCTCTACTAGGCTGATACAAGGCTTGGATGCCAAAAGCCAGCTCCCCTTCAACTCTTTTTTTCACGTCATCAAAATGGCTGACTTATCTTTTTTAGTCCTATAAAGAAACCTGTTTCAAGCAATACGATTCATCCATTAGTTCAACCAACTTCTTACAATATATAGTTTTCATTATTGATATTAATAATAATTATCATTACTATTTAAGAATATCTTAAATGTTTGTTTAATTGTGCTACTCATTACCAATTTGTGGACTTCGCTGCTATGAACCTGAATGTAGATAAACAAGTATGGTTTAGCCAAATTTACCGTTCTCAGCAAAGCACGCTCTTGTCATGGTTTAAACATAAACTTCAGCATCATCATCAATCTGAAGACCTGAGTCAGGAAGTGTTTTATCGTGCTTTAAAAAGTGAATATAGTTTTAAACAAATTAAAGAGCCTCAAGCATGGCTGATGGGAATCGCCAAGCATGTGATTATTGATTATTGGCGTCGTCAACATATTGAAAATCTCTATCTCGATGCCCTACAAAACCTTCCACAAGAATATTATCCCTCTGCTGAGCATGAAGTTTATATTCAAGAAACCTTGTATCAGGTTCATTTAATATTAGAAAAACTCCCCACCCGAACGGCTCAAGTGTTTTTGATGTCTCAGCTAGACGGCATGACTTATCGAGAAATTAGTGAAAAAATGAATATTTCTGAGGCCACTGTAAAAAGAGATATGAAACAAGCTTTTTTGGCTTGCATAGACCTCTATCATTAAACCCGTTAAACGCGCTTAAAATTTCTACCCTATGTCAGATATTACGAAAATCCCTCATCATGTTTTAGATGCAGCCGCAGATTGGTTGGTCCTTTTGCATTCAGGGGAAATGACAGCGTTACAGCAGCAACAGTTTGAGCAATGGAAAGCTGAAAAAAAAGAACATCAATTAGCACTCCAGCAAATGGAAAAGTTTAGCCACGGTTTAACAAACCTTGCAGGTAACTTCCCTTCCGAAGCTTTAGTCCAGTCTAATCAAAAATTTAATCTCGCTGCAAAACGCAATCTGCTGTTAAGCCTTTCAGGCTTAGTCATCGTTGGCTTGTCTGCCTATTGCATCCCTTGGGAAAAATGGCAATCTGACTATCACACCAAAGTGGGCGAAATTAAAAAAGTATCGTTAAAAGATGGTTCACAACTCATTATGGCAAGTAATTGCTATGTCGATATAAATTTCACGCAAGAGACACGTCAGATAAAACTAATTGATGGGGAAATCTATATTGAGACTGCCAAGGATACTCAACATCGGCCGTTTATTGTCGAAACAAAAAATGGTTCAGTAGAAGCCTTAGGAACTCAATTTTCAGTGAGACAAGAAAATAGCGAACAAACAAAAGTTAAGGTTTATAAGCATGCAGTAGCCATTGAGCCAGAGAACTCCTCTAAACGGCAGATTCTAAAACAAGGCCAGCGTGCTTTTTTTGATGAAAAATATATTTCAAAATCGCTTCCACTCGATAATGATCAACCTTACTGGACCCAACAACTTTTGGTCGTAGATCAATGGCCACTCCAAAAAGTGTTGGATGAACTATTCCGCTATAAAAAGGGAACCTATAGCATCGATCCGGAATTGAAAAATATAAAAATTTCGGGCGTATTTTCGCTCAAAAATCCTGAGCAAAGCTTAGAAACTTTGGCCTATAGCCATCAACTTGAACTGACCTATTACAGTCCTTATCTGTTAAATATTAAAAAAAGATAAAAAAACATGACCCTTTTTTTGATCTGGTTCGACTTATAGAGAAATACACTCCACTGTCGAGAAGACCACATGAAGGATTATCAAGCAAAAAGTAAACTGGCTTTGGCTATACGTGCAGTGCTGTGGAGTACGCCCTTGGTGGTCACGGCGCTTACCACAACTTCTGCTTACGCTGCGCAAACTTATCGTATTTCAATTAATCAAAGCACACTTGATCAGGCCATTAAGCAACTAGCGATTCAAACGGGTACAACCATTAGCTACGATAATGCGAGCCTTTCAAAAACAAAAAGCAAAGCGCTTAAAGGGAATTACGCTGTTGACAATGCTTTAAGTCTGCTATTACAAAATCAGCCATTTGAAGCTGTTAAAGTCAACAATGGCGGCTATAGCATTCGAGTGAAGTCTTCTCCCGCTCCGATTGAACCCAAAGTCTTTCAGTTGGAAACCATTAAAACCAAAGCAAATAACAATAATGAATTTGATACAGCGGGTGGTGAAACGGGCACAGCTCATTTAGCAACGATTCATATCAATGCCGATCATGGTGAAAACCTAACAACCGAAGGATCTGGTTTATATACGGCCAAGGCCACTACTGCTTCTACAGGCGTAGCTTTAAGTTTAAAAGAAACGCCTCAACTGGTCAGTGTAATCACCAATCAACAAATGAAAGATCAGAACCTGACCCAATTAACTGATGTTGTAAGTCAGGCGGCAGGCCTTTCTATTAAACAAGGCGGAAATATTGGTAGTGATAATTCCCCTATTTACGCTCGCGGTAAAGAAGTGGATAGTTATTTACTCGATGGCGTGAAGCTCATGAGTTCATATTCAAGTATTTTCCAAAGTCAGGACATGGCTTTATTTGACCGTGTAGAGGTTGTGC
Organism: Acinetobacter sp. WU_MDCI_Abxb74; assembly: GCF_025513915.1. NCBI lineage: Bacteria > Pseudomonadati > Pseudomonadota > Gammaproteobacteria > Moraxellales > Moraxellaceae > Acinetobacter > Acinetobacter sp. WU_MDCI_Abxb74. The sequence continues at coordinate 9,420 of NZ_JAHPRP010000001.1, read as the reverse complement.
GAGGTGCAAATGGCTTAATGACAGGTGCCGGAAGTGCAAGCGCAAGTATTAATCTGGTCCGAAAAAAACCATTACAGAACTTTAAAGCTTCGGTAAGTGCTGACGTTGGTTCTTGGGATTCTTACCGTACCGATATTGATGTTTCCACACCACTTAATGAATCAGGAAGTATTCGTGGTCGTACCCTGTTTGCCTACCAAAAATCAGACTCCTATATCGACCGTTACAATGAAGAACGTAAAGTGGCTTATGCAGTCGTAGAAGCCGATTTAAGTGACCAAACCAAAGCAAGTTTAGGTGCTAGCTATCAACAAATTGACATGACTGGCGTTGCTAGAGGTGGCTTACCTAGCTTTTATACCGACGGGAGTTTAATCGACTGGTCACGTTCAGATTCAGCGGCAGCGAGTTGGACGGGTTCTGACCGTTCTACTACATCTTACTTTGCAGATATTGAACACCAGTTGAATGACCGCTGGAAATTAAAAGGTGTGGTGTCTAGAACCATTACCGATTCTGACGAAATTGTAGGCTATACCTACTCAAGTGAAGGAATTGATAAAGCCACTGGTAGCGGGGCGATGTTGTATGCAACCCGTTGGGATTATCGTCCTACTCAAGATTTATTTAATTTAACCTTAAACGGATCATTTGATTTATTTAATCAAACTCATGATGTAGTACTCGGCACAACCTACACAAAAAGTAAAAATAAACGTCCTACCTATTCGGGCTGGAATAACACAGTTGACGATAAAATGACATGGGATGGCACTCTAAAAAATATTTTTGCATGGGATGGTAGTACACCCAACCGCCCCGAAACAAAAATAGACGGCTGGTACAGCGGCGATGATCGTAGCCAATCTATTTTTGGTGCTGTTCGTCTTAAAGCAACCGACAATCTTGCAGTCATTTTAGGTACGCGTATTGAAGACTGGGAACGTGTAACAGCCAACCATTCAGATGCTAACAATAAGACCACCTACACAACACAAGAAGAAAGTGGCAAGGTGATTCCATATGTCGGTGTTACCTATGATTTCACAGACAACTGGACTGCGTATGCAAGCTACACCAACATTTTTTCACCACAAGATAAGAAGGCCCCTACAGGCGAATATATAGAACCGTTAATAGGTAATAGTACCGAGCTGGGTATTAAGGGTGAGTTTTTTGATAATCAGTTAAATGTTGGAGCTGCTATTTATCAAACTAAAGAAGACAATACAGCGATTGCATTGACCGATGTATTTGCCCGAGATGGTTCTCAAGCATATCGAACAGAGTCGGGCACTGAAAGCCGCGGCTTTGAAATCGAGGCGACAGGTAAGTTGACTGATTTATGGCAAGTTTCCACAAGCTTTAGCCGTAACTTATCAAAAGATAGCCAAGACAACCGATTAAATACCGGTGTGCCAAATAACACAGCCAAACTGTTTACCACCTATACCCTGCCTTATCTTGATGAAGCCCTTACTATTGGAGGCGGTGTTCGTTGGCAAAGCGAAATTTATGAAAAAAATGCAGTCTCTGCAACGGGTAGATTTACTCAAGAAAGTTACGCTTTGGTCGACTTAATGGCCCGTTATAAGGTGAACAATAATCTTATGCTCAATTTTAATGTTAATAACTTATTCAATGAGAAATACCATTTAGCCACTACAAATAGCTATTACGGCGCTCCGACCAATTTTCGAGTGGGTGTGAAATATGAGTGGTAAATAAATTACTCGACTTTTAAAGATCTTACTTCAGAGGCAAATAATGTTCTTCTGGAGTAAGGTTAAACTGGCTTAATACATTGGAATAGAATATTTTCGCCTAAGCTCAGGCTATAATATTAGATATGCTCTATTATTTTATTTAATTCTCATATGAAGAATGCGTTTTCTGACAGCAATCAAATTAGACAAGTGTCTAGTTTCCCTGAACTTATAAGTACAAAGTTTCAAGGAGAGGCAAATGCGATGTGTTGGCACAGAAATCTGGTTGGTGACTTTAAAGAAATTGTAAATAAACTTCATTTAAAAGAAAATATTACAGAAGTTTCTATTGAAGACCTTTTAGTGCTACAGCTTTCAGAACAAGGCAATTTGGCAAGGGAAACTATTTTAGAAGACATACAGCAATTAACTGATTTCGGTGCATCACCCGTACTGAATTTACTTAAATATTATGAACGCGATGACGAGCTAGATTTCATTTCAACAGACGTATATTCATTTCATGTCGATCGCTCCCCTATTGAAACCGATACATTCTTATGTACCTATCACGGCGCCGCGAGCGATATTGTGCCCAATGATCAGGTTGAACAAAAAGTTTTAATCCCAGAAATTAGAGAAAAGCTCAAAGCATTACATGAAGGCCCAGATGCTGAATTTGAAGCCTTTTTGGCAGAGTATTTTTTTGATTTGCATTACCAGCCTAAATCTAACGCCCAACCTGTAAATTTAGGCACAGGACATTTGTGGCGCTTGGCAGTAGATCATCCTACACAACAGGTTTTGCCGTGTGTTCATAGAGCGCCTGTTGAAAAAGATGGCGAGTATCGGTTGCTACTGATTTGTTAAATGTTTCGGTGGTTAATTAGTTTTTATGGAGTAATGTGTTGCCACTCCCATGAATGGAATGGCTTGAAGTCACTTTATATCAACAATACTGGTTTAAAGATTCATCACCTATCACCAAAAAGAGCAATCCCTAGACCTACCAGCATGACCACTGTTCCGACCAGTTTAATCATGGAAACTGGGCGTTCAGTCGCTCCCATCAACCCCAAATGATCAATTAATAATGACGAGATAATTTGCCCAGCAATTGCCAGCCCCAGCAATGCAGACAACCCAATTCTAGGCGCAAGGACGACATAACTAAGTAGTGCGCAAGAACCTAGAACTCCGCCTAAAAGACTCCACCATGGCTGAGCAGGAATAGCGATCAGCGAAGGAGCGATTCCACCTCGCACCAGAGAGTAAATCCCAAGACATACCGCACCAGCTGTAAACGAAAATAACGCCGCAACAACAGAATCCCCGCCTATGCCTTTAGCCAGTTGGCCATTCAACGTAGTCTGTAGAGTAATCCCTAATCCCGCGGCAAAGGCCATAAGGTAATAGATAACATTCATCGTGTGCCCCCCTTTCATCTGGTTTATTCAAGGGGCAAAAACGTTTCGGCGAAAATGTCTGGAACATAACCAGCCGCAGCAAAAAGATGCTGGCGAGATTCATCAATCGCTGCACGAAGTCGCTCACTGTCCACACCCAACACTTTACCATCACATTTAACGATTCGTCCGCCAATCATCACTGTATCAATATTGCTACGCTCGGCTGCATGAACCACCGTGCCAAACGCGTTGCCAGACGGATAAAGGTTAAGGTCATCTGTTCGAATCAATATCAGGTCCGCCTGTTTTCCAAGGGTTAGACTGCCAATTTTTTCTTGTAAACCTGCACAAGTTGCACCATCAAGCGTCGCAGCTTTTAGAAGATTTTGAGCCTGAAGAGTCACTGGCGAATGTGCTGAACCACAACATTTGTTCTGATGCATTCCCATGACACGTTGTAAGTAAAACGCTACGCGCATTTCCATGAACATATCACCACTGTAAGAGGTTTCATTATCTACACTCAAACCGGGTCTAATGCCGTGACGTAGAGCCGACTGCAGGGCAAACATACCGTCTTCGATGCCGTAGTGGGCATCTGATCGTGGGCATACGTTTACTCGTACTCCAGCCTCACGCAAAATTTCCCATCCAGCGTCTGGCAGCGAGGTACAGTGGTTAAAGATATTATCTGGTCCTAGCAGTCCTAGTTGATGCAGTCCCTCTAGTGCAGCAGCCATTTCACCACCAAAAAATTCAGTAATGATTGGCAGCTCCAATCTGCGTGCCTCAGCCCATAGTTCAGGTTCTAGCTGAGCCATGGCAGCCAGTGATACCAAACTGTTTTCGCTGTTTTTAAAATATTTTTTTTGTAGGCGTTCGAGATTGCTAGGCCAGTTCGCTCTATCCCAGTCTCCTGATACCGGCGCACCAGAAGCGTGTACAGCTCGAATACCAGCATCTAGCAAAGCTTCAACAGCCGCATCAGAGTGAGCGGCACTACGACTATTGTGCGAGTTATCAATCACTGTTGTGATACCCGCATCTATACAGCCTAGAGCTGTAAGCAAATTACCGATGTACATATCTGCTGGGCGATAGTACTTGGCAAAAGAATAGTGCGTCGCGTTGCAATAGTCTTCTAACGTTTCAGCATTCGGATTAATCCGTCGCAGTTGCCCTTCCCATGAATGTCGATGAGTATCGACCATACCCGGCATCGCGATCATATTGGATGCATCAATAATAGCTGCACCTTCGGCTTCTAAATTTTCACCCATGGCGGTAATCTTGCCGCCCTCAATCAGAATATCTCCGCGAACCATATTCCCAATCACGCTATCCATGCTTAGGATCGTCGCCCTGCGAATCAGCGTTCTATTTGGTGAAGACTCAGTCAGCTGCACTATGTTTCTGTTGTAATCAGTCATCATTATTCCAACTTCTCAAATGTATGCTGAAAATCTATCTGAAGTGATAATGCTGAAAAAGCTGGTTAAACTGTTTTTATTATTCAGCGAAAGCGAATAATCTAAGAGTATGAATATAGTATGGGGACAAAGGTATGAGATTGGATCGTATTCAGGCAATGCAGATTTTTGTTCGGGTAGCAGAAGCTGAAAGCTTTATTCATGCGGCAGAGGCACTTTCCCTACCTGCCTCAACAGTCACTAGTACAATTAAAAATCTTGAAAAGTATTTACAAGTGCGTCTGTTAAACAGAACAACAAGACGGGTTAGCCTGACGCCAGAGGGAGCAGAATATCTGACCCAGTGCCGAGAAATACTCGACCTGATTGAACATACAGAATCTAACCTGACCAATGCCATCAAACAGCCACATGGTCGATTACGAGTTGATATGCCTGCGGGCATCGCTCATTCGGTGATCATGCCGAACCTGCAAGAGTTTCAACAACGTTATCCAGATATTTACCTCATGATAGGTGTCAGCGATAGACAAGTAGATCTTATTAAGGAAGGCGTAGACTGTGTGATTCGGATGGGGAATCTAGAAAACTCCACCCTTGTTGCCCGCCCTCTTGGTGAGTTCCGTTGGGTCACATGCGCATCGTCAGCATATTTAAAAGAAAACGGAATTCCACAAACTCCCGATGATTTAGCACATCACCGAGCTATTCATTATTTTTCAGGGAACAACAGACATGCGGGTGAAATGCGCTTTGTACGAAATGGAGAGAAAAAAACTGTACAAATGAATGGTACTGTCGCCGTTAATGAAACTGAGCTTTATATAAAAATGTGCCTTGAAGGTTACGGACTTGCTCAACTTGCTGAAAGACTTGTGTCAAAGCACCTCAAAGAAAAAAGACTCATCGCGGTGTTACAAGACTGGTGCCCACCACCTGTTGCCGTAACTTTACTTTATCCGCATCAGCGTTTTCTTTCACCAGCAGTAAGGGTATTTTCTGACTGGATAGCCGAGCTTATTAGCAATAATCAAACTAACTCACTTTAAAAGATTATTTTTAAGACTTTGTAATTGCACTAACGCACTCAATAAAATATACAAGATAAATTTGTATACTCAGCAAAGCGAAAATAAGAAAAAAATATGATTTAAAGTAGTTGACCCTCACGTAACGTAAGCCCCTAGCATAAAACACACCTAAGGAAGAAGGAGCTAAAAAGATGCTGTTAAAAGTTGGTGAATTGGCTAAGCAGACAGGACTTACTGTCCGTGCTCTTCATCACTATGACGATATCGGTTTACTTCAGCCTTCGGTCCGTTCCGATGCTGGTTATCGACTATACACCCGTAAAGACATTACTCGTTTGCATCAGATTCAAGCATTACGAGGACTGGGAATGTCGTTAGCTGAAATCTATACGGTTCTTGAAGACCCCAATCTTGCTCTTTTACCCATTATTGATCAGCAGATTCAAGCAATTGATCAAAGACTGACTGAGCAAAAGAAATTGCGAAATCAGCTCAGCAAACTTAAATCTCAGATCATGAATGGTGAAGAGCTTGATTTGGAAGATTGGTTAAAAACACTGGAGCTTATAGCAATGTATGAGAAATACTTTACAAAAGAAGAGATTGAAAAACTCACTTTCTTACAAGCAGGCAGTAAAAGTCACCAAGAATGGCAAGAGTTAACTCAAGCAGCAAATGCACTATTTAATGCTGGCGAACCATTTAACTCTGAAGTAGCTCAAGACTTAGCCCGAAAGTGGATGAAAACTCTTGAGCACAATACACGAGCTAACCCTGAATGGCTTGTTAAATTAAATACCATCAATTCAGCCGAGCCCGAATTTCAGGAAAAATTAGGAGTAACGCCAGAAGTTGTTGAGTTTTTACTTAAAGCTTTTTCTGAGAGTAAACTGAGTATTTTTGCCCGTTATTTATCTGACGATGAATTTGATTTTCTAAAAGAAAATTACATTCGTGAGATGAAAAAATGGCCTCAATTATTGGTCGATGTTGAAAAATTGATAGATGCAGAGGTCACACCAGATAGTGATGGAGCAAAGCGTTTGGCACAACAATGGCTCACTATGCTACAAGGCTATGCTGGTAAAGAAGTGGCTACCCAAGAAAAAATCCGTACAGCAATGCGAAATGAACCAAGTCTTGCTGAGGGCACTTGGCTCAAACCAGTTACCCTACAATTTTTAGAAAAAGCAGTAGCAGTATTAATGCGTAGTGCTTAGTTCTATCAAGTTAAATCGCTTTTTTATAAGAAGAGCAGTTTAAACTAAACGATATCAAAACAGCTGGCTACACCATAATTTGGTGTAGCTTTTAAAAAAATATCCTATTTATTCCTAAAATAATTTTTACTTTATTTTTAAATTAAGTAATTAATATAAATCATTATTTTATTTTCTATTGTTAATATATGACATTCACACGGACCCAATCTTCATATTTGGTTGCCTGAACATTGGTACTTGATGTAATTGCCCCATGAATAGGAATATTTTCTTTCATTCCTGTTGCGATTCTTGAATGTATTTTATCTGCTGACCCTCCCCAAATTTGAGTATGGCCAGCATCTTGATACAGTACATATGCAACAGATGCTGTGCTGGCAGCAGATTTAAGTTCAAAGTTATTGTCTGAAGTTACCGCCAATTGATACGGCGTATTTTGGCTACATTGGACAGATACATCCGTTCTTGCACCAGCAACTGGCTGAGAGCGAACAACTGAACCAAAATCTAAATTTCCTTGTGTGGAAACTTCACACGTTTCTACAATAGTTAAACTGACCTTCAATGATGTAGATATATTTCCAGCATCTGCACTATTTATTAGCAGCATTCCCATAAGAGAAAATAAGGCGTATGTAATGACTTTCATTTCTTCTCCTTATATTTTCGTTCTAATATCTATTGATCTTTATATTGTTATTTCTCTGTTCTGGTTAAAGAAACAGCTTCAGGATCTTTTAGTTATAAAACTTAATATTGCACACTGTCAATAAATACTAAACGCATGATTTGCATGTTATTTTCTTAATTTGTGATGCATTACGCGCAATCTTAGTAATTTAAAAATTAGTTGATGTTTTATTTCCTTTCAGTACACATTTTGACATCATTTATTACAGCATAAGACTGCTTACTCACTGCGTACTTTTAAAACTCTTCATAATTTATAATTTAATCATCAACTCTTGAGGATAAGATTTGATAATTCTGTCTATTATCGCAATTGCATAAATAAATCGATCAAAATAATATTGCTGTCAATAGAATATAACTTCACATATTGTTTAGCTTATAGATTCAATATTAAGAAAATTGTGAAGTTAAATTTAAAATGAATAATTTTGGCCATTAAAACTATCTATTTTTAATTCGAGAAACCATTGATATGAAAAAATATTTATTCTTACTTTTACTTAGCTTTTATTCAATTCATTCTTTTGCTTCAGACAAATTACATGGCAGTGTTTGGAAAACAATTGATGATGCAACCAATGAACCCAGAGCACTAGTAAGATTTAGCGAAGATAAAAATGGTAATCTCTCTGCTAATATCGAAAAAATACTCGTTCCGAGTGAAGCCAATAAATGTACGATGTGTGAGGGCCTCTTTAAAAACAAATCTTTAATTGGTTTGACCATCGTCAAAAACTTAAAAAGTTCAGGTCAAAATAAATATGCCAATGGATCTATTTTAGACCCACAGTCAGGCAAGACATATCGCTTTAGCGCAACAATATCTCCAGATGGCGCAAAACTTATCGCTCGTGGATACATCGGTATCTCTGCAATTGGTCGAAACCAAACGTGGTATCGAATTAAATAAGCTTCATGCCCGTTAAAAGCCCTTATTTATAAAATTGCATGGTTTTTTTGAAGTGATCATTTATCTCAAGAACCATGTAATTTTCATTAAACAAAACCTACCAAAGAACAATCCAACACCCTTTCCCTCTGGTCCGCCCCATCTGAACTTAAAAGCTGAATAATTGCACCTTCAATCATATATAAAAATAGTTTTGCATCCTGAAAAGTCGCATCAGTTTTAAGTGTTCTAAGCTGGCTATAAATTTCATTGATTAGCCACGTTCGGTATTTAATTGCAACTTGATAGGCTTTTGGATAGGTCAGTTTTGTTTCAAAAATGGCTTTAAATAATAAATAGTACAGTCCTTCTAAATCTGTATGTAAAAAATAGAGTTTCTTAATCTTATCAACCACATTGGTGTTGCAGTCATACTCAGCAATTGAAACCACTTTTTCTTTTAAACGTTCTTTTTGCACAATCAAACAGATTTCAACAAACCGTTCCTTAGAGTGAAAATAGTTATAAAAAGTTGCTTTGGGAATTTCACACTCTTTCACGATTCGGTCGACTCCAACAACATGAAATCCGCGATGGTGAAATAAATCAATCGACTTATTGATGACTTGTATGGCCCGTGAGGAAAGAACTAACTTTGGCATAGCTTTACCGTTATAAAAATTCTTGTTGTTTCTAAATGAGATACTTTTTTGGGAGAAAAAAAGGCACAGCAAAGCCGTAAAGACTGTGCGTGGCACATCTCAAGTTTTATTGTTGATGCAAGTTTTTTTGAGCCGTAATGACTTAAAGCCTGAAAACCTTACGGCGATCAAACTGCTTTAAATTTTTAAGCTGTGTCGTTATAGCTTTTGGCATCGAGAGCCAAGAAATAATGGATGTGCAAAGCCAACTCCTTCTATTGGGAGTTCTGCCAGACATTTTAAATTATGGTGGCAGAACGGAAGAGGGTTAGCAGACTGGTGAAAGATTTAACCAGCACACCCGAGGGTGTCCCTCTCCCGTCCTGAACTGCACCCCA